>DATGYZ010000001.1:0-1546 GCA_035297425.1 Bacteroidales bacterium
TCCGGATGTTATTATTTACCACTATTCTGTTGCTTTGGGCGGATCTGATTTTACAACAACCTTACAGAAACAGAAGGTTCCTCTTATAGTAATTAATGACAGCGGCAACGAACTGGCGGCGGTTGAATGTATGAAAGCAGGAGCTGCAGACTATATTACAAGAGATAGAATTGAAAGTATAGCAGATTCTGTAAAGGATACTATCGTAAAGAGAAGATCTGAGAATGAAAAAATTAAAAATGAAATATCAATAAGTACACATGATGGTTTGAAATCGACATTAATCGATAGTGTCCCTTATATCGCATTGGTCATCAGAAAACATACGCGGGAAATTGTTGCCTGCAATAAAACCGCAATTGAAGCCGGGGCGGTTATTGGTAAAACATGCTATGAAACTATTTCAGATTGCAATCACGAGTGTTCTTTCTGCAAAGCCTCCTTACTGTGGGAATCAGGAAAGGAGCAATCGGTAAAAAATGAATTCCAGGGCAGGCACTGGGAGGGAAAATGGCTGCCATATTCTGATGATTTATATATACATTATATCTGGGACAGTACGGAACTGGTCGAGACAAGGGAAGAATTACAGGAAAGCAGGCAAAGAATTTCTGATGCACTTGAGTTCAACAGGAAAATTCTTAATAGTTCTTCCCTTGGTATTCTGGCCTATAATCAGTCAGGCCAATGTGTAACGGCAAACATAGCGGCTGCAAAAATCGTGGGGACTACGGTGGAAAACATTCTCAATCAGAATTTTAATAGAATACCATCCTGGAAGAAATCAGGCATGTACCAGGCAGCTGTAGAGACTCTTAGAACAGGGGAGGATCACGTGCTGGAAATTCATGATTCCTCATCATTTGGAAGAGAAGCCTGGCTAAATGCTAGTTTCTCATCTTTCGATTCCAAAGGCGAGCAACATCTTTTACTTATACTTTCTGACATTTCCCGGCGGAAAATGGCTGAAGATCTTTTAAGAAAAAGCGAAAACAGGTTTAAAAGCATCTTTGAATCAAACTTTATAAGTGTTGCATTCTGGAATAACCGGGGGGAAATTATGGATGCCAATGACTCCTTCCTGAACCTTATTGGCTATACCCGTGACGACTTACTTTGGGGAAAGGTGAATTGGGCAAAAATGACGCCGCCTGAATATACCCACCTCGACATCAATGCTCTAAAGGAACTCCGGGAGACCGGAATCTGCAAACCATTTGAAAAGGAGTACATCAGGAAAGACGGGACCAGGATTCATATAATGTTAGGCGGCGCTACAATTGAAGGCATCTACCAGGGAGGCGTTACTTATATAATAGATATAAGGGAACGTAAAAAAGCGGAAAAGGCTCTTAAAGAGAGCGAAGAAAACATGAGATATATTGTTAAACATGATCCCAATGCCATAGCCATATTCGACAGGAATCTCCATTACATAGCCGTAAGTGATCGCTATCTCAGGGATTACTCAGTGAGAGAAGAGGATATTATCGGCAAGCATCATTATGATGTCTTCCCTGAGATGCCTCAAAGGTGGAAAGATGTG
>DATGYZ010000002.1:0-20072 GCA_035297425.1 Bacteroidales bacterium
CGAAAAATATATCCTGACTCTATATGTTACCGGTATGACCCCTAAGTCCACAAAAGCAGTAAACAATCTGAATGAGATTTGCGGGAAACATCTTAAAGGCAGGTACAGTCTCGAAATCGTAGATCTTTATGAAAACCCGGAATTAGCAAAAGGTGAACAGATTATTGCTTCCCCTACTCTTATAAAGAAACTACCTCTGCCATTACGACGGATAATAGGTGACATGTCAAATAAAGAACATGTACTGGTTGGGCTTGATATAAAAAAGAATAACCTATCATGATCGAAGGATAAGTGAAAATAGAGTAGATGCTGCTTATGAGTTTCTATTAGGTCGCACATCCTTATATTATTAACAATGGCGAAAAATGGAGTAAAGGCCAAAACAAATGACTCCCTTCAATATAAGATTGAAGAACTACAATCGCGTCTGAAGGAGTCTGAGGATATATTAGACGCAATCCGTAACGGACGAGTTGATTCAATAGTCGTTTCTGGTGCAGAAGGTGAAAAAATATTTTCATTGACTTCTTCCGAAACTCCATACCGTATTTTTTTGGAGGAAATGGAAGAGGGGGCTGTAACTTTAAATTCAAGAGGAATCATTCTTTACTGCAATCACCGGTTTTCCACCTTATTATCAATATCTGCAGGACAAATTGTAGGCTCAAATATTAAAAGATTTATTTCACAAAAAGATAAACAAAAATTCTCCGACGCATTTGAAACAGGTCGGTCAGGAGGATCAAGTGAAGTAATCTCCTTCATCGGGAATGGGAATACTTTGCCTTTATATCTCAAACTTTCATTTCGCGCACTATCTCCGGAGACTACAAGTGACATATGTGTCATAGCCTCCGACGTTAGCAGCATGAAAAAAAGTCAACAACAGCTGGAAGAATTGGTTAAAGAACGAACAGCTGAGCTTGAAAAGGACATTTGTGAACGCAAGCTTGCAGAGAAAGCTCTCAGCGAGAGCAAGGAACTATTGTCCTCTCTTATAAACAGCATCATCGACGAAGTTTGGTTTGCCGACACTAACAAAAAGATGACATTGGTCAATCCGGCAGCGTGGAAGGAGTTCAACCGGGAAGTTGAAAATATGGATATCGAAAAGATTGTGGGGAGCCTGGAAGTTTATCGCCCTGACGGCACACCTCGTCCCGTGAAAGAGGCTCCCCCGCTCCGGGCTTTGCTGGGAGAAATTGTAAAAGACCAGGAGGAAATCATCCGCACTCCGGCTACCAGTCAATTGCGCCATCGGCTGGTCAATGCAGCACCCGTCCGCAATTCTGATGGCGCCATCATTGGATCTGTCTCAGTTGTGAGGGACATTACGGAGCGAAAAATTGCTGAGGAAGTACTCAGTCAATCTAAATTAAAACTGGAAATGACGCTCCGGAACTCTAATATCGGTTTGTGGGAATGGGATTGGAAAACAGACAAAATTACTTTTGATGAGCGGTCTTTGACTATCCTTGGATTTGAAAAGGGAGCAAATATTGATAGCTTCAAAGATTTCCTGACACTGCTTCATGAGGAAGATCAGCAACACGTTATTAAAGAATTTCACAGAGCAGTTAAGGAGAATTCTTCTCTTGGCACAGTGTTCAGGCTTAAATTCGGAAATACCATAATAAGTGTTAAAGGATCCACAATAAAGGATAATGGAGAATGTGGTCTTATTTCAGGTGTTTGTTATGATGTTTCAGGTTTGAAGGAAAGCACAAACAAATCCTTTATGAAGCTTAACCAGGAACTGCTGCGGTCGAATAAGGATCTTGAAAACTTTGCATATGTTGCATCACACGATTTACAGGAACCTCTCCGAATGGTTACAAGTTTCACTCAATTACTTCAGCAACAGTATAAAGACAAGCTTGATGATAATGCAAATGAGTACATTAATTATGCAATAGATGGTTCCAAAAGAATGTTCGAACTTCTTAATGGACTTCTCGCTTATTCGAGAATAAATACAAAAGGAAAGACATTTGTAAAGGTGGATCTAAACAGAGTCATAGAATCTGTCCGAAAAAGTCTCAATTTAATAATAACTGAGCGTAATGCAGTTATTGATTCGAAGGAATTGCCAACGGTTGATGCTGATGAAACCCAGATGGATCTTTTATTTCAAAACCTTATAGCAAACAGCATCAAATTCAGTCCTGATCCTCCCAGAATATTTATTTCATGCAAAGTTCAGGAGGATAATTATACCTTTTGTGTGAGAGACGAGGGAATTGGCATAGAATCTCAATACTTCGAAAAGATCTTTCTGATCTTCCAGAGGTTAATGCCCAGGGAACAATACGAGGGAACAGGGTTAGGACTTGCCATTTGTAAAAGAATAGTAGAGCGTCATGAAGGTAAAATATGGCTTGAATCGGAAGTCGGGAAAGGGACCACATTCATATTCACTATCCCAAAACATCAATTTCCTGATTAAAAGTTTGAATTTAAGTATTTAACATTATCCTTCAATTGATTCAGATCAAGAAATTCTTATTAAGATAGTCCTGAAATTTCTGATTGTACAAACTACTTATAGGAATATATGTGTCATTATCGAATACAATACGATTTCTGTCTATAGTGGTGATCTTTTCCAAATTTACAATATAAGACCGGTGAACGCGCATAAATTTGTCCTCAGGCAGGAATTCTTCAATTTTCTTCATACTCACTATAGTCATGACAGGTCTCTGTCCAGTCATGTGTATCCTGACATATTCGCGCATGCCTTCTATATATTTTATGTCGGAAAGGTTCAGGCGCAGAACCTTGTAATCTGATTTGATGAACAAGAATTTTTCATTGCTTCCGACACCTGCTGTCTTTGTATCATGTGAATTGAACCATTCAAGAGCTTTTCCTGCTGATTTCAGGAATACTTCGTAGTCAATAGGCTTAAGTAGATAATCGAGTGCATTTACCCTGAATCCTTCGACAGCATATTTACTGTACGCAGTTGTGAAGATCACTTTAGGCGGATTAAACTGAGATCTTACGAAATCGAGGCCATTGAGATCCGGCATATTGATATCAACAAACATGAGGTCTACTTCGTTTCCCTGCAGGAAGGAAAGCGCCTTTACAGCACTCTCAAATTCACCTTTCAGATCAAGGAAAGGTGTTTTCCTGATATACTCTGATATCTGTTTAAGTGCAAGCGGCTCATCATCTACTGCAATGCATTGTATCATAAAGGAATGATTAGGTTTGTAATGAAAATTTTTTCCCTGTCAGTGATATATAGAGAGTAGTTTTCCTTATACAGCAGATCGAGTCTCTTTCTTGTGTTCTCAATTCCAATACCTGCTAAAGGATCTTTAGCTTTTTCCGTGTTTTTGCTATTTATTATTGTGAGATGCATTCTATTGGATTCAAAAGAAAGTTCGATTTGAACAAAAGATTCCTTCATATAGCTGATACCGTGCTTGAATGCATTTTCAAGAAGTGAGATGAACAGGAGAGGAGGAATTGACCTGTCAGGGATTTCATCAGGTATTGAGAGGGTTATTCTTACATCTTTTGAATACCGGAGTTTCATCAACTCAACATAGCTTCTTATAAATTCTACCTCATTTTTTAAAGGACTTTGTTCCTCGTTTGACTCATAAAGGAGGTGGCGCATCAGGTTGGAAAGCTTGATAACTGACTTTTTTGCTTCTATTGCATTAATATCAATGAGTGAATGAATGTTATTCAGTGTATTCATGAAAAAATGCGGATTTATCTGGTGCTTCAGAAAGGCAAGCTGTGTTTCAACATTCTCCTTCTCCAGCAATAGTCTCTGCTGTTCGGAATAAACCCATTTTGATGCTGTCTTCAGACCTGTATCGAATCCGAATATGAGAACTGAAAAGATAAGCATATTAATGTATGCGGGAATTGGTTCAGTTCTTGAGCTATCAGGCGGCCTGCTTCCCGCTTCAAAACGAGGAGGTGCTGCCCTCTTGGGATTTCTCTCCTTCCTGATGTAATTTCCTTCAGTTTGAGGAGGTTTTCTTTCGGTCCCCGGTGCTGGTTTTTTTGTAGAAATGTACATACCTGTAACTGCTGTACCTATCAGGAGGGACACTGTAAGAATATACATTACACGTCTATGCCTGAACAACAGGAATGGTAAGAGTATAAACCTGTTTACAAAAAACAGTGACAAAAGTACAGACCTCTCCTTCCATACTTTTATTACCTGTAACCAGTCGATGCCTTCTTTTAACAGACCGGGAAGAAGGGGAGAGGCAAACAGTAAAATCCAGAATAAGCTTACAATCGAAAACTCAACAATACTGAACTTCTTCATAAAGCTTGAAGTCCCGCCCATGTGTGAAGTTTTAAAAATAGTTCTTTTCAGGGATATAATTCTATATAATCTCCGGGAACAATGTTTTTCCCTGTAAAAGCTGCATAATCAACTGAGTATTTGTAAACCCTGAAGACCGAATTCATTGTTTCATTAGTGCGGGCAGGATCAGCAGCAGGGGAATTACCCTGTGTTATAACACCAGTTTTCTCTACAGGACAAACATATTCCCACACAATTTCTCCCGTAGGATTTACCTCCAAAAATCTACCGACAGTTCCGGAACAGATTATTGTATTTCCATTTGGCAGTCTGTTTGCTCCCGATATATTCTCTGAATACATAGGATTTTCTGCTGAGCCTTTATAGCTCCAGGTAAAGTTAGCCGGACTAAGAATTGAACCAGCAACCATATTATAGCTTCCGTCTACATTCATTGCTGGTGTGAACTCATCAACAGTGGAATAATCTCCCCGGCCAAGACCATTGTTGAAACACGTCATGTTACCTTCACCAGGATATCCGGGCTTAACCCATTCCACATCATGTTGCTGAAAATATCTCTGATCGGCAATAGTGCCAGCTCCGTAGCATACAGGATTTCCCCATCTGTACAAAAGGTCACCACCCTTACCCCTATTCCCTCCAGCGTGACTCTTCGATTCTGCAGTTGTCGTACTGTGATCAATAACCCATACTTCGCTGTTTCCTCTGACACTTACGGCGATCTGATCGAGTGTGGGATTGTAGTCTATAGAGTTCATATGATTCCAGAATGCAGGAATATTCTTCTGATCACCGTCACAATCGATCAGTTCCGGATGCAGTTTCGGGTTTCCGTAATTCTCTTTAGTAATATCGAAATCCTGTATAAGATGATCCCATGTATGCCATTCCCAAACAATGTTGCCACCCTTTGGATATGTAGGTTCTATTTCAATTATGCAATCGGGAAGCATCGTATTTTTTGATGCTATGTCAGGCTGCAGCTTTGCAGGATTAAACCCTGCCGTCAGGCATTCAGCATATGTCTTTTTTTCAACAACCAGCATCAGTACATGCCCGTTTGGAATCTTTTTAATGTCGTGATGCTGCATATACGAATCAGATGAGAAATCAAGTTCCCATACAAGGTTATCATTCCAGTCGTACTCTTCAATCCTTCCTCCCTCACCGCCACCGCTGCTAAGTTTACCCTTAGTCATGCATGCCCGCAGAAGGTTGCCATTCTCAAGAAGGTAAACCGACTGGCCCGGGGCATACTGACTTGCAGTCCACTTATGGATCAACCGGCCCTCATTATTTATCAGGTAGGTCATTGTATTCTGTTTGGGAGCAAACAGGGTATATCCATTATAGACTTTCTCCTTATTATTGATGAAGAGACCAACTGTTCTTTCGCCAGTATAGTCATCACCTGGTTCATTCTCTTTTGTGCAGGCAACGGGCATCATACCCAGAAGTAAATAAACCAGTATAGTTTTCATTGTGGTATCGATATTAATATTCATATGCTTAGTTATTTGTTTCTTACAATTCTAAAACCTAAATGGTACCAGGGGTGGTTTGGATCCTGGGGCCCACGGTAATATGATGGATTCCTGTTTGAAACCCTGGAATGCCCATCGTTGACATTATTTGAAACCAGGCCATTATACCAGTTCCCTCCTCTCATTCCCCGGTATGCTTTGCCATCAGGCATAATGAATCCTGAGGATGGTCCCTGCGGATTATCATAAGGACTGATACTGTAATAATTCTGACCATACCAATCGTTAACAAACTCCCATACATTGCCCTGCATGTCATAAATCCCAAAGCCATTCTTTCCATCAGAAGTCTGATAAGAGCTTACTGTTCCTGGCCAGTTATAATCTGATTTGTACTTGAGCTTCCCGTCGTAAAATCCTACAGGAGTTGTGTTTGGATAATCGGGAGATTCATACGGATCCCCGGATGCCGGAAGGTTCACACTTGTTTTATCAATAGTATTCCCGTTGGGATAGTTGAAATATGTATCTGTATGTCCGCCCCTGGCAGCATATTCCCATTCTGCTTCTGTAGGAAGGCGATAGCCGTTTTTTGAAAAATTACAGGCTCCTGTAGCAAGGTCATAGCATTCTTCAAGACCTTTCTTTTTGCTCAGCCAGTTGCAGTATGCCGCGGCACCATTCCACATAACTCCAACCACAGGATGAGCAGCCCGGAAATCAACTATTGAAAAGTTGCCTCCAGAATAAATTATACTATAATATGATGCAAACTGGTTTGTATAGTAAAGAGGATTTGATCCGCCTTTTAAGTAAACAACATTGCTCTTTACCTCAATAAGACCGCTCTGAATGGCATCGTTCAGGTATTCCAGAAACTGGCTGTTTGTTGTTTCTGTTATTTCAACATAGAAAGCATTTACCTTTACCGGGTGAACCGGCAGCTCATCAGTCGGGTGGGCAGGATCAACAAATCCGAAATGATCCCCCATCTGAAAATCACCCCCGGGTAATAATACTTCGTTTTTGATTGGAACAGGATCAATAATATCCTCATCCTTCTCACTGCATGATACTGGTGAAAGCAATAAGAGCAGGATAATCAACTTACTAAAACAGTCCATAAACATAATCTATCTTAAAGTGTATGAATCTATTATATATCCGTTTTTCTTTGATGAATTTTCTTCCGATGGAAGTAATGTTCCAACATATTCAACCTTGACCTCAGTTCCTGAAACGGTTACAAGGACATATCCTCTTCCGGGCAACAACAATCCGTCTGTATATCCATAAGCGGATGCCGAAATATTCGTAAGGTTCCTGTTTGATGGTTGCGGCACTTCCTGGTAGATTATTCCATCTTTTATCTGCTTTCCGTAGAAATGATCATGCCCATGAAAAAAAACTGTCACATTGTTTTCCTTCATGATAGTATGAATTGGTTTCCCCCAACCTGGCCTGTTGGTATCAAATCCATATGTACCGTCGAGGTTATAGCCACCCATCTCAAAAAGATGGGCATATTCTGATCCGCCCCTCATATCATCTCCATTCCCGCCTACAAGGTTATGAGCGAAAACGAACTTGTATTTTGCAGAACTGCCTGAGATAACCGCTTTGAACCAGTCATACTGTGCTTTACCCAGTGAAAAACCCCAACCTGTCTTAATCATTGAATACCAGAAAGGATCTATCACTACAAAAAGTGCATCACCCCATTGCCATGCATAGTAGTTCTGGCGAAGCCCGAAATCAGGCTCGCTGGTGGTGTTTCCTGAATAGAAGGAATCCGGAACAGGATTCGAGTAATAAAGCTTCCTTGTCAGTGTTGACATAGCGGGGACACCCTGTAAAGAGCCATCATTCCGCCATCCCAGCTCACCCTCATGGTTCCCGAGAACGAGGTAGAGGGGAATCGAATGGCATATCCTTGTAAAATATGACCGCAGGAGAAGATGGCGAGCGGTGACTATTGATTGTGTGACCGGGGGGGTCTGCTTTTCCGACATAAATGTATCTCCAAGGTCGAACATAAAGTCAGGATCAGCTGCAGCGATGTTTCTGAGAGTAAGAGCAAACGCGCCAGTATCCGAGTTATTGTCAAGATGGGGGTCAGCCTCGATGGCAAATTTAAAAGTGCTTCCTGCAGGTCTGCATGTCTGGAAAGTGTATTCAGCACCTGCAAGAAAGCTGCCTGTGCTCCCCGATTCACGATATCTCAGCCTGTAATAATACTTTGCATCAGCAGCAAGATTATTAAGCTCTGTTTCAACAGGAGTATCTTTTATTGTTGTATATGTCTCAGATACTGCAGGATAGGTTCCTGTCACCCTGCCATATTCCCAGTAAGCTTCACAGGACGCATCCATAAGCAGGTTTATGGTTACCGATGATGCTGCAGGCCTGGAGAGAATTGCGGAAACAACCGGATGAAAGTTTGGATCCGGGTCATCTGTCTCCTGGTGGCAAGAATACGAAAAAACCATTACAATGACCAGCATCAGATTTGATATCATATTTTTAATAGTATTGAAAAGATTCATTGTCATTGGTTATTTACTTATTTTAATTCGTATAAACATTTGAATATTAATGTATTGTATAAGTGAAGGCAATTTGCCCGTTTTTCCTGTCACCAGTTTCATCAGCCGGCAGATATGCCTGTATGAAATCCACCCTGATACCCGATTGTGAAATCGTCACTTTCAAATGACTAGTACCACCAACAACATCTGAAACAAAAGCACCTCCGTTGGCGAGGATGCCTATCTGATATGTGGAATCAGAGGGCATTGGCACTGTCTGATATGTGACATTATCGAGCACTTCATGGGCAAAGACATGGTCATGTCCCTGGAAGAAAATATTGACATGATTATCAGCAAACAGACTATGTATCGGTTTCTCAAAATCAGGTCTCCTGGTACGGAACCCGAATGTGAAGCCGTCCTGCTCATATCCGCCCCACTCGTAAAGCCGGGCAATATTAGCTCCTCCCCTGTCCTGTCCCGATACATGGTGGGCAAATACGAGCTTGTATTTTGAAGTGCTGCTTTCCAGTGTATTCTTGAGCCAGTTATACTGTTCAGGTCCGATAGTCCAGTCCCATCCTTTGGGTTTACTGGTATTCTGATTCTGGTAACGGTAGACATCAAGAACCACAAACAAGGCATCGCCCCAGGTCCAGGCATAATAGTTTTCAGGTGAACCGATGCCCCATGGCTCCTTTGTTGCATTGCCTGAATAAAAGCCATTGGGTGAAGGATTGGGATAGTATTTCTTCCGGGAAAGAGTACCGTTTATTGCAAGGTTGCCAGGTGGGTTCTGGTTCATGAAGAAACCGTTTTCACCCTCATGGTTTCCGAGACAGATGAATAACGGAATTGAATGGCAAATGCTTCCGAGATATGGCCGGTATTGCCTGTGCAGAAGATCAATCTCCTCTGCTGTAATTTCATTGGGGAAATGGTCGTTCCCGAAGATATCACCAAGCGAAAGCATGAAATCTGGATTATCTGAAGCCTGGTTTTCAAGGCAAACCTGGTAAATGCTTCTCACCCCTTTCTTATCATAAAGGTGTTCATCTGATTCTACTGTAAAAGTGAATGATGATCCAACAGTCCTTTGTGTATGAAACGTATGTGACCGTGTTTCCCTGAAGAACTGCGGCTCTGTTCCCTGTCTGAATCCTGTACGATAGAAATATTGTGTATTGGCTGAAAGGCTTGTAAGCTCAACATGAACCGGAACGTCTTTTTCTGCATTATACGTAACAGTCTGAAAATCATATTTTGTTGAATCAATACCATATTCGATAAAGAACTCCGTTTGCATTCCGAACATGGCGCTGACAGTAACAGAATGATCTGTTGGCCTTCCGAGAATCAATGAATTGCCGGATAATGCTTTTAGGATCACACCGGGATCATCGCTGAATTTATCAGTACCTGCACAGGAAATCAGGTAGAGTATTGTCACGTAAACAACCAGGCTATATCCGGAGAACTTAAACATACCGGTAAGTTGCTTTTATTTGAAGAGGAAATCAATGCTTTCGACGTTAGGTAAATTAACCGGTGCAGAATACAGAAATGCACCTGTGGGATTAATGTAACCAAGATCCGCGGCCAGCCTGGTAAGCTGAGCCTTTTGTGTAGTGCTCATTGACTTAAAGACCTGTGAAAATGCTGTTGCATAAGCATAAATGATCTCTCCGTCATATCTTCCGTACTGTTGCGAAAACGTTTGTACTGAAGAAGAGCTGGCAGCACCTGATATCAGAAATTTCCGCAATTCAATTGAAACATTTTCACGGGTGTCGACAATGTCCAGAAGTGAAGTTTTCTGAACAGTGACAAGCCCTGTTATGAGATTCTTTTGATCAGTTGTCAGTATATTAAGAAAGTTCTGACCTGCATTTGCAGTAAGCTGTTCGTCTATTGTATAATTTGGATTTCCCATTGCAGGCCAATCCTTCAGGTAAAATGATCCGAAGTAGGTGCCCTGCCTTTCAGGACAGAAATATACATCAGCAGCAACTGAGCCGGCCCACCAGGAATATATTTCACTGGCAAACGTCATTACTGCAACGCTTATATCCTGGGAGAGGCTCATATCTTTAAGCTTATCAGGAAAATCCGTCGGCCAGTTTCCAATTCCATTAAGATTCCTGAGATTCTTAAGTTTGGCTGCCTGCTCAACTGTCAATGATCTGACCACCCTGCTAAAAAGCTCAGCGCGGTTATAGCTTATCTCTCCGTCTATTTTGTACAAATCAGCCGAGCATGATAAGACTGCATCCTTATTCAGACCGGTAGTTCCTACCGGAAGATCACCATCGATAAGTCTTCTGAAGGCTTTACATAAAGGATATCTTTTATAGGCATACTGATTTATGAGATCGATCTGATCTTTGGCTGCACTGACAAAAAGATTTAGCTGGTCAGCTGTGAGAATATCCAGAATATTACCTGCAATTATAGTTACGAAGCTTGTGTTATGCCCCAGTTTTGTCGGGTCGTTATCCCTGAAATATTGGAATCCGCTGTAATCTGCCACCTTACCTGGAGGAAGGAATGTCTGGGATCCAAAATTACCGGTCATAAAGCCGAGAGCATCAAAAGCAATTGTGTTTCCCTGAGCTTCATCAGAAATAGTTTGGACCGTGGTGTACTGAGGGTTTGAAAATGGTTCCCCCATATCTTCGTATTCATAAGCATCATTTTTTGGTTTTTCGCAAGATATCAGCATGATCCCTAGCAGAATGCCGGTACTTAGCGATTTAATCAAAGATTTTTCTTTTGGTTTCATAACTCCGGATTAAAAGTTCGGTTCACTTCACATTTCTTGAATAGTACACTGTCATTTTTGCACTTGAGAGAGTTATCCCGTTTATTGCATCAAGAAGTACATCCCTGGTGACTGATGTTTGAGGGACACTGATGTCAGGATTGGAAGAAAGAGCATAGATCGTATAAGTATAAGCTTTGATGCCCGGACCTTGTGAACATGGAGGTGCATAATTATTTCTGTCATTGACACTGTTTGTGCCAAGAGTGCCGATACCTGTGACATTCCTTGGCAATGAATGAACCGTTGGTAAAATATTATATATTACCCAATACCAATGGATATCAGTTGGGGAGGCGGTGTGATGCATAATAAGGGCAAATGCAGCTGTTCCATCCGGCTCGCCAGACCACTGGAGGGGAAGTGTGGCGCTTACTCCGTCACATGTATAATCAACAGGAAGGAGACTGTCTGCCTTTATATCCGGGCTTGAAAGAATAAAATCCTCTTGTACCGGATCTTCTGATTTCCTGCAGTGCAGGAAAATAGAAACTACAAGGATAGTTATGTAACCTGATAAATATTTAATAGAACTCTTCATTATTAATGTTCTTAATCACTTATTTGATAAAAGTATCATGGAGGAGTTTTAAAAAAAAAAGAAATCAACTAACTCAAAGTATTCTATAACAGTTTCAACGAATTCATATACAGTTCGAATTCGCAGAAGTCAAAATCAATGTTATAAGTTGTATGATTGGAGGAGAGTTGTTTGTATTTTAATAATAAATCGATAACAAGCCCGGGGTACAAGAAAAAGCAAACCCCTTTATTCAATAATATAAAGGGCTCTTAAAGTAGTCCCGCAAGAAATCTATATTGAAGCTTCCGCTGCAGCTTGAGGAAACCCTCAAATTTCTTAAGAAATACCTGTAAAATCAATCTGCTTTCATGTCAGATCTTCATCGATTCGCAACTTCTTCTGTGCCCTGGTACTCCTGGAAGGTCAAATAGAAAACGTCGGCTGAAAGAAGATTCAAATTTCCATTTCCCTTAGATTTTACTTATCTGGAGAATGCATGTGTTCATGGGACTAAATCTTTGGGAGGACCGTCTCATGATTATCAGACTAAATGTCAGGCATTTAGCCTATTTATGTTTTGATTCTTCCTGCTTTGATAAAGTAAAATAAAATGTACTGCCTTTCCCCAATTCAGATTCCAGCCATATCTCACCGTTATGGTGCTCAACTATTCGTTTACATATAGCAAGTCCAATTCCAATGCCATCATATTGTTCTTTAGGCATTAACCGCTGAAAAATTTGAAAAATCTTTTCGAAATACAGGGGCTCAATTCCGATGCCTTCATCCTTAATGGAAAACGTATAGTGATCAGCATCTGATATTGAGGAAATATAAATCCTTGGGGGTTCGGTGCTGAATTTAAGGCTGTTCTGGATAAGATTTTGAAATAGCTGGGTAAGCTGGGTTTCATCAGCAAGTACCTCCGGCAAATCATCGAATTTTATTTCAGCTTTTCTTTCTTTAATCAGGAAGGCAAGATTACTTAAAACGTTTGATAATACACGATTAGTATCAACTTTAACAAATGGTGTGCTTCTTGTATGGATCCGTGAATAAGCCAGTAACCCGTTAAGAAGGTCATACATTCGTTTTGCACCATCAACGGCAAACTTGATATACTCATGTGCGTTATCATCAAGTTTATCTTTATAATGCATGGAGAGCAGTTGCATAAAACTTGTGATTGACCTGAGAGGTTCCTGCAGGTCATGAGAAGCGACATATGCAAATTCTTCAAGTTCTTTGTTTGAGAGTGTCAACTCGTGCAGTAATTTATTCCTCTCCCTCTCAGCATCTTTGCGCTCGGTGATATCAATCATGCTTATATTGCAGGATCTGCCGTTTTTGGCAACCTGTCCGATTAAATACGCATGGATTGGCGAATTCTCTTTCCTGAACAGGGTAAGCTCACATGTTTGCTCTGACCTGCTGCTGAAAACTTCCTTCAGGAAATGATAATAGATCTGTTTAGTTTCATCCGTGACAAAAGAGCCAAACAGGTTCTTAATCAAACTCTCACGTTCTTTGCCAAGCATTTTTGAAGCGCTTAGATTCAATCCATTTATTTGCCCCTGTTTAGATAGATTGAGATAGCCGGTCGGAGCAAAATCGTAGAGTTCAATATATTTATTAACCGCAACTTTAACTGCAACTTCCAGGTTCTCTCTGGCTTTAAGAAGCTCGGCATTCTGAATTTCGAGTTCTATCTGATATACAGAGAGTTCGTGATTAAGTTTCATCACATCAGATTCATTTGAACTCACAGTACCATGATTTTTTGTTCTATACAACTCTTCCGCTTTCCGGCGAAGCAATTGAGCCCTGGCTGATTCCGGGTCTTGTTTATTCATGGTCTGTACAGATTATGTTCCTGAAGAATTCTGATTGACTCTTTAAGATCTGCCTCTAATGTCTTCGCTAACGTGATATCAATAAAGGTAACGACCAATCCTTCGATCCTTTCATCAAGTGTCCGATAAGGCATTATGCGAACTTTATACCATCTCTTATCGTTTGTCTGCAGATCACTTTCCTTGAATATCAGGCTTCGTAATACTTCTTTGGCATCGTTAACCATTTCAGGATACAATAAGTCAGAGACCAAATCTGTAAAGGGTCTGCCAATATCAGATAGCCTTAATTTTATAATTTTGGTTATGCTATCTGTATACCTTCTGATATTTAACTCCCGATCAAGAAACAAGGTGGCAATTTCAGTGCTGTTAAGAAGATTTTTCATGTCGCTGTTCGATTGCATAAAATCATTTACCTTAATCTGGAGTTCCAGGTTTACTGTTTGTAATTCTTCATTCAGACTCTGCATTTCTTCCTTTGAAGTGGTAAGTTCTTCGTTAGTGGATTGAAGTTCTTCGTTGGTAGATTGCAGTTCCTCGTTTGTAGACTTTAATTCTTCCTGGGAGGCCTGCATTGCCTCACGAGTGCTCTGCAATTCCTGAAGGCAGCGTTGGTATTCAATTTCACGTTCACGATCGTAACTGGTGATTTTACCTTTACCTGATTTCGATTTATTACTGCCAGTTAACTCCGGAGAATCAACATCGGTAAAGACAATCAGGATTGTATCCTTAAATTCCTCGGGCTTTTCAGTAGATTGAATAGTAATATTGACATATTGTTTACCCCCGTTAGTACCAACTTTTATATTTCTCAAATAAACTGGTTCATATGACTTCTTTGCATTGCCAATTGCAATTAATAGCTCGTGACGCAATCCTTCACGAGCCATCGCATAAATGTTCAGGTTGGCTTTTCCTGTGGCAGGTTCTAAATATTTTCCTGTCCTGCCGGTGATATATAAAATATCCCCGTCCTTATTTATGAGGATGCTGGCAGGTGAAAAACGATGCAGGACCTGCTGCTCGACAAAAGTTTGAATATTCATTGATACTTTAACACCCGTGCTCTCTTCTCTGGCAATAGAATCGGTTCGGAAATAGGAACTTGGGAAGTCCATTTTTCCAACTTCCACAGGAGAAACCGATCGTTTGAAGATTTTTAATTTATTGTCAACCGGGGAAAACAATTTTTCATTTTGTTGCACTGATTCTGAACCACCAAGTATCATGATTCCACCTGCCTTGAGACTGTAATAGAATAAACTTATTAATTTCTTCTGCAAATCAGATTCCATATAAATCAAAATATTCCGGCACAGGAGAATATCCAGCTTGGTGAATGGTGGCTCTTTTATTAAATCATGGGTTGCAAAAACCACCAATTCGCGAATCGAACTACTTATTGAGTAGGTAGATTCATTTTTTGTAAAAAACTGATTTATCCTCCCGGGTGATACATCAGAAATAATATTTGTGCGGAATACACCTTTCCTTGCTTCTATAATGGCATCCTCATCAACATCGGTCGCAAAAATCTGCAGTGAAATATTTTTGGTCATCCTCGCTTTGCTCATTGCTTCTTTAAAAACAATTGCAAATGAGTATGCCTCTTCTCCTGTTGAACAGGCAGTTACCCAGACTCTGAGTATATACCCGTCTGGCAATGTGTGAAGAAGATCAGGAAGAATCTCATCTCTTAGCTTATCCCACATGACCGGATCACGAAAAAAATTGGTGACTCCGATTAGTAATTCTTTAAAAAGAATATCCAGTTCTTTTGGATTCTCCTGTAAATAGCTGACATAATCAGTAATCTTTAATATCTGATGCACATTCATCCTTCTTTCAATACGCCTGTACAGGGTTGCTTTCTTATACGATGAAAAATCATGTCCGGTATGTGTTTGCAGCAGGATTATAATTTTTTGGAGGCTGCTTTTATTTTCTTCATTCTGGTCATCCATGGAGATAACCGGAATCTTTTTCAGCAATCCAATAAGCCGGGATGGCAATTCGCTTGCAGGTGCAATTATATCAACTAAGCCGGTGCTGATCGCACTACCTGGCATACCATCAAATTTTGCTGATTGCGGGTCCTGAACCAGTACTATTCCATTCTTTTCTTTTATAACTTTTATCCCTTCACAACCATCAGAACCCATACCTGAAAGTATAATACCTATGCTATTTTCTTCCTTATCCAATGCCAATGAACGTAAAAATCTGTCGATAGGGAGGCGTAATCCCTTATGCTCAACTGGTGCGGATAGTTGTAAACAACCATTGGATATATCCATACTTTTGTTTGGTGGAATAACATAAACGTGGTCTGGAACTACTTCAAGGTTATCAGAAGCCTGAATTACTTTCATTTGAGTTGCACGCTGAAGAATTTCCGGCATCATACCTTTATGATCCGGTGCCAGATGTTGAATGACAACAAAAGCCATTCCGCTATCAGGAGTTATATTTTTAAAAAACTCCTCCAATGCTTCCACACCCCCGGCGGAAGCGCCGATGCCAACAATACAAAAGGACTTTGACTGGGATTTTGCGAACTCAGCCTGGTCAGAAATTGTCCCTTTTTTGGACTCTTTCTGTTTCCTTGATTTTTTCATAATTGATAATATCTCAGGATAACAATTGCTCTTTTCTCAGGTTGAATTCTTAGAAATTCTTCATAATCAGAAATAGAAATGGTTGGAGTAACCTGAGTCATTGCGTCTTATCAAAATTCCCATTATGCTAAAGTTATTAATTTAGACTGATATATCACCAGATTCTGATCTAAAAATATACCGTGTGCTTTAATTATGGGCAAAAGAAGCCGAAACTCACACTACCCGGGATGGATTATATGGATGGAATATTGAAAATATCCTCCTGATCCATTAATTAAGGCATTACTGAACTAGAAAAATTCTTTCATCTTCTGGCAATGCAGAATGAAAACTTACTCCCTATGCCAACCGCACTTTCCACCCATATCGAACCTCCATGTTTTTCAACAAACTCCTTGCAGAGAATTAACCCCAATCCTGATCCCTTTTCTCCTGATGTACCCTGATGAGTAATATTCTCTCCAAGATTAAATAGATTGCTCTGAGCTTCTGAATCCATTCCAATTCCGTTATCAGATACGGTAAATCTTATGTTATTCTGTTCCGATATTGCATTTACTTCAATAATGCCACCTGAATTGGTAAATTTTATTGCGTTCTGAATAAGATTCCGAAAGATGGTTTTAAGCATCTGCTTATCCGCATAGCAAATTAAATCCTTCTGTATGGAAATACTAATATTAATATTTTTGAGCACGGCACTGGCCCTTAAGATTTCATGAACTTCAGTCAGACAGTCGGCAACATTAACTTTTTCAGGCTTAAACTCTATATTACCTTCATGAGATTTTGACCATACTACCAGATCCTCAAGAAGATTCAGAGTTTGTTCTGCAGAGGTGTTGATGACTTCAATGTACTTTGATGATTTTGGTGTAAGACTCATGGAATCCTTCTTCAGTAATTCTGAGAAGTTGACAATGTTGCCAATTGGATTACGCAGGTCATGAGCAATAATCGACAGCAGCTTATCCTTTGTGGTATTGAGTATTTTAAGCTGTTTTTCAAGTTGCATCTTATGAGTTGTCTCAAGCAGGTTGCGTTCAGTTACATCAATGGCTATACCACCAAGAAGAGGTTTGTTATTTGTCCTATGTATGGCGAATTTTCGGGTTTCGTATTCATGCATCCTGCCATCAGAACTCTCGAACTTTTCTTCAACCTGTACAAATCCATTCTTCATTGCCTCACCATCATCCCTGATATGACTTTCAGCTTTATCTTTTGTAAGTAATTCTGAAGCGCTCCTTCTCATCCAGTGTTTTGAGCCAAAATATTTATTAAGTGCCTTATTGCCATAGATAAATTTACCTTCCTTATCTTTAATAAAAGCAACAGCGGGCAGGTGATCCATGAATTGAGAGAACATCTCTTCATTGTCTTTTAATGACTGTTCGCTCAGTATTTTTTCATAGGCAATTCCTATTATGCTGCCGATCTCTTCATAAAAGGTTATATCCGATTTTGAAAATTTACCAGGTTCTTTATTATTCATCTGAAGCAAGCCAACTGTCTTTTCGCCGATTTTTAATGGGACCAGCAGGACAGACATGTAACCATGGTGAATACAAGTATTACGGGGATTTAATCTTTGTTCCTCTTCAGGAGGAGTACTGAGAAAGTCTGTTGAATGGTTTGTCCAAAGAGAACCATTTGGTGTAGCGTAGTCCTGGCTTAAGTCCAGGTTATCGCTTAATATCATGCCGCATGTGCATTCGAGTACTGGTGTTCCATCGGAACTAAATTTGATTGATCCATCTCTATTTCTCGAGCAAAGCGAGTTCTCAGCTTTAAGGAAGGCTTCGCTGAATCCCTCCTGGACATAATATGGAAAATCATTTTCTCTTTCGAGTCTGATACCGACTGCATCTAGGTTCGAGAATTGTTTCAGTTCGGATAAAATGATTTTTACTGAATTTTTCCAATCGGTTCTTTTATTTAAAGTCTCAAGAATATTTTTTAAGAATACCTGTTTTTTCTCTTCAGCTTTGCTTTCTGTAATATCAGTTATATTCGCAGCTATCTCATTTTGATCGGTTTTGAACAGAGTTACGGCATAAACTCCGGAAAGACGATCATCCTTATAGTCAATTTCAAATGACTGATGATTCAGTTCTCCCTTGGCCACCTTTTTGTATAAATCAGGTATTTCTTTTGTCAAATTAGGAAAGCACTCCTCAATTGTTTTTCCAATAAACTCCTCAGCAGGAATGTTTATTAAGCCACTGGCAGCCGGGTTTGTACCCGTAAAAATTAGTTTATCATCAGACAAACGAAAAAAGTGAAAAGCTGATGGGATGGAATCTAATACCTGACGGTACTTTCTTTCACTCTCCTGAAGTAACTTTTCAGCAGTGACCTCATTTGTTTTATCATAGACGTAACATTTAATTTTTACGATATTCCCAACTTCATCAATTTTTGCAATGACATTTTCGCAAACATGGATCAGTTCACCATTTTTCTTTTTTCGTATTGTCTTGTAATCTTTTATTTTACCATTGATCCTTAATTCATTAATAACAAAATCATACTCAGATAAGTCAGGATAGAGGAATGAATTTTCTTTACCGATGATTTCATCTTTAGAATCATATCCAAAAATATCCAGAAACGACTGGTTGACATCTATTATAGAACCCCTCGCATCAGTTATAAAGTTCCCGGTTAAATTGTCTTCAAATAATGCCCTGAATTCCTTCTCAGTTTCCAGAAGTGACTCAAAAGATGTATTTTTTTCTTTTTTGAGGATATCATACCTTTTCCTGACTTGCCACATTATGGTTGTTACAATCAGAGCAAACGTAACAATTACCACTGACCAGTATTCCCATTGTGTCATATGAGGAAATACCACGGTAGCAGTCATTTGATGCAGGAAAAAAACAAATGCTATGAACAGGGTTGAGATGCCGAAATATTTAATTATCCTTTTGTACATTGGATTCCATATTTACATTTTTAAATTTAAAATTCTAGTATTGCAAGGCTTTATTCGGGCATTTCCCCCTGAGCAGCATTGATATTAAAAGAACCCATCCTAGTCGAAAACCTGAAGACCATAAGGTAGCTTCTCGAAAATAGTTGGGAAATTAAATTTTATTAGATTTTCGATGGTTTTTTCATGTTCCTGCAACTTTGTCTCAAGAGCATGAATTACTGATTCATAATTCATCATGAGATTGGCGTTAATAATCCTGAAATTACCCGTACTCTCTTAATTCCATACCTTGCTGTCAACAAAAATAATATTTATTCTTTCTGGTAATCAGGTAAAAACTCCTGCTATTTCTTATGCCTCCCGTGGTTAGGATAATTCCGGCAGTGAATACTTACTTATACGAAAATCAGATTCGCAGGTTACATATAAACTATCATTTCCTATTAGTCTAACCTGCAATTGACCAGGCTTCTTTATTTCGATTAACCTTAACAATAATTAAAATAAAACCACACAAACTACAATGTCAGAAGTGAAGCTTGTTTGCAGAACCAAGGTCAAAGCTTCAGAGAGATTACAAATTAATTGTTCCAAGGGTGCCTATGAAATCTTCATGGTAAGTTGGGACGCGGATTCAATAGAATATGTTGAAGAATTCAAAGTAGTTTTGCTGATAATGGATTTGTATAATAAAAAAATGTTTAACTTGAACAGCAAAGTCTATTGTCAATCGGTCAGAAATGTTTGGAAGTGGTTTGAGGTATGTGACTGACCGTACCGGAGGTTTGTAAAAATTTCGATTCTGAGATTAGTGATAAAGGAACAAACATGCATTTATCCACGAAATTTGGAATGATAGCATTAATGTTTATACCGATATAAACGAGTTAGCTTGCATACAGGTCAAGATTAAACTTGGCAACCATAGAAAATAAATCGAGAAATATTTTGATATTTCAAATATGCATTCTACATTT
>DATGYZ010000003.1:0-4530 GCA_035297425.1 Bacteroidales bacterium
TTCCATTCCGAATGTTTATCAGAGGGAAAAGAAGAAAATATACGAAGCTAATCCGGGCAATCAAAAAAGCATCGATTACTTTATGAAATATCTGGATGAGAAAAATGAAAAACGCATAGCCGGTTTAAAAAGCATCAAAGAAAAGTATAAAGACCGCCTGGAGGAAACGGCACTGACCAGCGCACAACCTTCTGTTCAGGATTTAGACAATGGCAGGGACGTTTTCAGTAATGGATATTTAACCGACCCTGAATCAACCTCGGGGAGAGTACCCGTTTACAAAATCGACCCGGCGGTGGCAGAGCTATGCAAAACCGATCATCCGCAATGGATACTCAGCAGCTGGTGGTGGGCTTCCAACGACCCGGTTGAAAGGCACATGCATGAATCCATTATCAACAATTTCAATTTTGCCTATGTGTATAATTTTTTCTTTGACGCTGAAAAAGTAAAAGGCCAGCCCTACAAACCACTTCGTTCCCCATTTCATTAACACATGGCTGAAGCGATAGTGAAACAGAGAATACTTTATAGCAATATTAAAATAACTAAAGATTAACCAGCTTATGAAAACGTTACTTACACTGATTCTTAACATCCTGGTTACTGCAGCAATAGCGCAAAGCGAAACTTTTGATCTCACCAGCTATACTCTTCCTTCAAAACAAGGTGAATGGAAAAAAGAAGTGAAAGAAAATTTAGTCAGCTATACTAAAACTGATAATGTTAAAAGAACCTGGTGCCAGATAGGAATTTACAGGAGCACCGCAAGCAAAGGCAGTATTGAAGCCGATTTTGACAGTGAATGGCAGCTTTTGATTGCAACTCCTTATAATATTCAGGCGGAACCAAAGTCAGGTGGGATACAGGAAGCTGAAGGATGGAAAATCAAAGTAGGGTCCGGCACTTTTTCTTTTAATAACAGCAACGCCCAGGCAATTCTGGCGGTTATGAGTGGCAACGACAGGGTTGTCAGCATTGTAGCCATTAACAACAGCCAGGATTACATGAGCCAGATTAAAAGTCTTTTGGAATCAGTTAGCCTGGCAAAACCTGATGGAAATTCAGAGGCCGAAAAAAATACCAGCACGGTAGTTTCTGAAAAACCAAATACAACGGTAAACCAGTCCGTCTTTGCATTTTCCTCCACTAATTTCGATGATGGATGGACAAGTACTGTACAGGAAGATTGGGTAGAGGTAATAAAAAGTAACATTAAAGTGCTCATACATTTCCCGAAAGACGGATCTATTTTCCCCGCCGACCCTGATGTGCTGACCAAAGGTGCATGGGATATTCTTGTAGCTCCCCGGTACAGCAATCTGAAAAATTTTAAAACAAGTTACGTTGAGGATTCTAAACGTCCTTATTTTGGAACGGGTAATGCTACAGAAAATAAAACCGGCAATTCTGTTTTTGTCGTGCTTTTCAGAAGAGGCGGCGGATGGATGGAAGTGGTGACACCTGACAACAATTCCTTTACACAGGAGTTTGGATTTAATCCGGAATCGATCAGATGGGGTTCTATCTCCGAATATATGGGTGGATGGGTATTGGACAATAGTAAGGGTTCAATTGTTAAAGCAGACGCTGAAATTTTTGACAAGTTAGAAAATATGGTTGGTTACAATAAATTTGCTGTAGCTGCATCCGACCTCAATAATTCCGGAGAATGGAAGGATCATTTTTCCAGCAATACATTTTACGCCAACTACTACACCGGAGCATATGCAGGTATGAGTACTTATTCATCATCAGCATGGTTTATATTCAAAGCCAGCTATAATTACCATTGGGAATTAGCGGCAATAAATTCTTTTGGAGGAATAGCGAATGCAGTACAAAGCAAAAGCGATGGCACTTTTAAATCTCTTAACGATTGGCAGCTTTATTTTTCGGACATGGAAGGCAAACCCAAAACATTTGATGTTTATTTTTCAGCCATCAAAGGCGGAAGGGTTTTGTGGATGAACGATGCAAATTATCCGGGTTCAGGAATTTTTACCGGATTTTCTTTATCTAAATAATCAGGATCATAAATAGATAATATCATCACCTGTATATTAAAATGACCAAAGATTAACCAGCTTATGAAAACGTTACTTACACTGATTCTTAACCTCCTTGTTACCGCAGTAATAGCGCAAAGCGAAACTTTTGATCTCACCAGTTACACTCTTCCTTCAAAAGGTGAATGGAAAAAAGAAGTGAAAGAAAATGTAGTCAGCTATACTAAAACTGATAATGTTAAAAGAACCTGGTGCCAGATAGGAATTTACAGGAGTACCGCAAGCAAAGGCAGTATTGAAGCCGATTTTGACAGTGAATGGCAGCTTTTGATTGCAACTCCTTATAATATCCAGGCGGAACCAAAGTCAAGGGGGATACAGGAAGCAGAAGGATGGAAAATCAAAGTAGGTTCCGGCACTTTTTCTTTTAATAACAGCAACGCCCAGGCAATACTGGCGGTTATGAGTGGCAACGACAGGGTTGTCAGCATTGTAGCCATTAACAACAGCCAGGATTACATGAGCCAGATTAAAAGTCTTTTGGAATCAGTCAAATTAACAATTCCGGAAACAAAATCGGAACTGTTACCGATTTCTGATTCTGAGACTTCAGCTATTACCGGCTCATGGGGTAAATCAAACAGTGTCGGTCAGATAAATAACAGGTTCGGCAATTATAGTTATAACAAACAGCAGTATTATTTTAACTCTAACGGCACCTACACTTTTCTCGGCAAAAACTATAGTGAACAGTACAATGAAACTTTATTAATAAAAGAAAGCGGCAAATATTCGGTAAACGGGAATAATCTGACAATTAATCCGGAAAACAGTGTGATTGAAGCATGGAGTAAAAAGAATGGAGGAGATAACTGGAACATGCTGAAGACAAGCCAGCAAAGGCCATTGGAAAAATTTACTTACAAATTCGCAATTGAAGAAAAAAACCTCGTATTGCAAGCCGATAGAGAAACACAGAGGGATGGTCGTTTCAGTAATGGAAATACATATTCTTACGGTCCTCCGGGAACCTTTACTCCGATTAAGCTACCGGGAGAATGATCTCACCACGTTCAAAACAAAATGGATAGAAAAAAGAAGTGAAACCTGTCGTAAAAAAAAGTGTGAGTGTGAGAGCTGGAGTTATTGCCTCCATATCCTGTCAATTCCATAGAACAGCGCCTTTGTAAGCACTGTTTCTCCGCCTCTTGAAAACATCCTGACCCCTGAGAATTTTTCTGAAGGAAATACCAGGTTGGTCATCACAAGGCTGCAATCATCCACGAATAATTCTACTGAAGATGCATCGACATAAATATGAAGCTTCAGGATCTTGCCTGCTTTATATGGTGCAGTGATTACTGATGCAAAATCTTTTGAAAAATCTGACCTGCCAGATTTTCTCCTGTCAACATAAAGTTGCTTTTTCAGTGGAGAATAGCCAATGATAAGTTTCTCATTGAGTGCATTCTCAAGGATCAATCCGATTGTATCTGCCCTGGAACCTGAGAGGTCAAATTCAGCAAGGATCTCGCTTTGCATAATATCCACTTCCCCTGCAGAAATCTCTTTTTCTCCTGTGATTATCAGATTCTTTACTGAAGCTGTATCGGCTTTCTGCCGAAGATCAATCAGCTCCCTGACCGGCTTTGATCTGAGAATGTAATGTCCTGATTCTTTTTTCAATTCCAGCTCCCGGGGTATTGTACTGGCACTCCTCCATACCTCAGTCGGGACAACAGTTGCATATTGCCAGTCGCTCATCCATCCAATGAAAATCTTTCTGCCATCATCATCCGGAATATTCGACCAGGTCACCCCGGCATAATTATCCCTGCCCCAGTCAACCCATTTTGCAGCTGTCTCATCGGGAATGAATTTATGCCCGTCGAATTTACCCGTAAAGTACTGTGTTGCCGACCCCCGGTTAGGACCTCCGGGATTTATACTTACAAGCATGACCCATCTGGTTTCGGCACTTCCTTCAACCTTCAGAGGGAAAAGATCAGGGCATTCCCATACCCCACCGTGAGGGCCGGCTGTTGCGCCAAATTCACTTTCAAATTTCCAGTTTTTTATATCAGGTGAGGAATAAAGATAAACCCTGTCAAAAACAGCCATTATGAGTTCCCATTTACCGTATTGTTTGTTCCAGAATAATTTCGGATCGCGGAAATCGCGTATTCCCGGATTTCCGAGAACCGGGTTCCCTTCAAATTTTGTCCAGGTCCTGCCTTTGTCTGTACTGTATGCAATACTTTGATTCTGAAATAATTTGCTTCCCTTTTTCTCCAGAACAGGATCGTGGGAGGTGAATATTGCAACCATCGCAGGGTTTTCTTTTGATCCGAAACCCGTGGTGTTGCCTGTATCGACGACCGCACTTCCTGAGAAAATATAACCAAGTGAATCGGGATACAATGCAACCGGAAGATGCTTCCAATGAAGAAGATCCCTGCTCACAGCATGTCCCCAGTGCATTGGTCCCCAAACAGAACTGTCGGGATAGTACTGATAAAAA
>DATGYZ010000004.1:0-174760 GCA_035297425.1 Bacteroidales bacterium
ATTGCAGATGATAAAATTTTACGCAATCAATATGCTGGAGAATTGAATATTCCTTATTGCTCACTCGCCATTACTCCACCAGACCAATAAGTATTTGCCAGATAAATATTCAGAGCATTAAACGTTCAAGCATTTCATGATAAAAGTTTGAATGCACAATTTTTAAATAAAAAAAGGAATCATTTATGACTCCTTTTCCAACTTTGTGATCCAGCTGGGGCGTCGAACCCAGGACCCCATCCTTAAAAGAGGCTGTATAAGTGCTCTTTAATACTTAAAATCATTCATATACAGAATAATCGGGCTGGATAAAATATCCGGCGCATACTCGCTTTCTAACTAAATCATTGCCTATGTCCACTATTAAAAAAAGAAAATACAAAGATTCAATCTATATAGTCTACACTCATAAGTCCCGGATTTTTAAAATCTACACAGGAGTGCGTATAGAGCAGCAGTACTGGATCAGTAATTGTCTTGTGAAAAGTTGTCCGGAGTACAAGAATAAGCATTCTAATATAGCGTTTGCGGAAAATAAAGTACTGGCAGCGATAACTGCAGTACAATCAAAAGGATTCGAACCTACAGCTGATATGGTGCGCATGGAATACTATAGCCAGATAAAGCCATTTAAAAAGGAAGTACCATTTTGGGAAAGCTACAGAACATTTTTAAATCTTCTGACCTGCAGAGAAAGTACTAAGAGAAAGGTTACTATTACCTATAATGTTCTTGAGTATTTCTGTAAGTATGCCGGATACAAGCCCAGTGCTGATTCATTCGATAAAGTGATCTTTGGACGGTTTATAATGTATTTGATGGAAAACCAGAAAATGGCAGATTCTACCATTCATCGCCATGTGAAGGCTCTGAAGGCTTTTTTCAGGTTTGCCTATCCGGAGAAAAATATCAGTTTTATGAAATACTCCATACTCCATACTCCAAACTGATGAAGAGATCATCGCACTTAATGAACAAGAGCTTAAAACTCTTATGGAAGCACGTTTGACCGGGTATGTAGAAAAAGCCAGGGATCTGTTTATTTTTCTCACTACTACCGGCATGAGGTATAGTGACAGCCAGCTATTTGACTCTTCCTGGATTACACCAGAGCATATACTGGAATTCAAACAGCTTAAGACAGGCGGAAAAGCTATGCCGCCGCTCTATGGAACAGCGATGAAGATACTCGTCAAATACGATGGCAGACCGCCGCAGATAACAAACCAGAAGCTAAATGATCACCTCAAGGACTTGTTTAAGGAGTTAAAGTTGAACCGACAAATCAGGACTCATATTGTAAGAAGAAAGCAGGTCTATACAGAAGCCAAGCCCCTTTGCGATATTATTTCCAGTCATGCTGCGCGGCGGACATTTATTTCATTATGCCTGCAGAAAGGTATGCCGCTGATCGATGTCATGAAGATGAGTGGGCATAGCGATTTCAGGAGTATGAAGCCGTATATACAGGTTACACGCAAACACCTGAGAGATGTGGCAGATCGCTGGGAGATTTGATAACTATGTTGGATTAATTTCTACCTTTGGCAAAACTTATGATTAACAACCAATGCTGACTGCAAAAAGATATTTTAAAAAGAACTCTCATAATGGCTTCTTCAAAGCTTTAGCTGGTTTTGGAAGAGCTCTGAACAGATTATATGAGAATAGAAACCATGATATTTATAGTAATGGTGAAATGACCGTTATTAAGAAAATCTCAAGGACATGTCCTTCCGTGATTATTGATGGTGGGGCGAATGTAGGTGACTATTCACGCTTAGTTAATAGTATTATTCCGGACTGTAAGATTTATGCATTTGAACCTGTTGAAGCAACTTTCAAAAAACTCTTACTGAATACGAAAGACATTGTGAATATAGTTCCAATAAAAAAAGGTCTTTTCAAGGATAACTGTTTCAGAGAAATAAAACTATTTCAATCAAATGAGCATTCTTCCATATTTGATATTCAAGGACTTACAAACGGGGGGGGGCAAAATGGAAAGGAACTTATTCAACTTATTCGCGGTGACTATTTCCTTCAAGAAAATAGTATAAGTTCAGTTGATTTCTTAAAGTTAGATATAGAAGGAGCAGAATTTGATGCTTTACATGGTTTCTCAGAGAGTATCAAAGCAGGTAAATTTAAAGCTATTCAATTTGAGTATGGTTATATTAATATTACAACAAAGAATTTGTTAATTGATCATTATCAGTTCTTTGAGTCAAACGGATATATCGTTGGTAAAATTTTCCCGAAAATAGTTGAATTTAGAAAATACAGTTTTTTAAATGAAGATTTTATTGGTCCTAATTTTTTGGCTGTAAAAGCTTCAGAATCAGACTTAATAAACTTGTTAAGTAAAAAATAGTTAATACCAGAGTATGAGTCCTGTATCACTCACCTCTGTGAATATTTTAAGTATACTCAAAATATACTCGGAATTCAATGAAAAACGGCAGGCGCTTATAAAAAAAGCGCCTGCCGTTTTGTTGTGTGATCCAGCTGGGGCTCGAACCCAGGACCCCATCCTTAAAAGGGATGTGCTCTACCAGCTGAGCTACTGAATCCTCCTTTGTTTAAGCGAGTGCAAATGTAGAAATATTTTTATTTCTAACCAAAAAATATTTTCTATTTATTGAAGTAGAGTTATAAATGATTGATTTACAATATTAACATCAAAAAATATAATTTTTAAACATTCCAAACCTGTCCTGATTATATTTCAGGCATTGATAATATATTGAAAAACAATATGTTAAGTGTGTAATAAATTCATCTTGCACATTATTATTAATGAACAACTGAAGTTAATATCCATAATTAATAAAAGTATAAGGATAAAGGAACTTGAGAATCTTGCAGATACCTTTTTAAACGGGTAATTTGATGAAAATACCAAACAATCCTGATGCAACCATAATTAAAATGATTTGGTTATATTAGCTGAATGCTTGGTTAAACACGAACAAAAGAAAACTAATTCTAAACCTATGACAAGAAGATTTTTTAAGACAACAGGGCTTATACTCACAGGCCTGTTATTGTTTTCATCAATGACTATCGCACAGATCAATAACTTTGATTTTCTGCGTACATCAACAGGTGATGCTACAAAGCTCCTTACAGCTTACATGACACCCTGGACCAAAGCTTTTGGTGCCGGATTGAACGGTGGATGGTATAATACCGCAAAACCACACAAACTTCTAGGCTTTGACCTTACGTTAAGTGTTAATGCAGGGATAGTTCCCGAATCAGAGGGCACTTATAATATATCAGCCCTTAATCTTGCTTCTGTAAATGGTTCCGGTACTGCACCTACAGTTTCAGGAGCTACTCAACCAGGACCGCAGCTTCAATTCATGGATCCAACAAAGACCTATTCTCTTGCCACATTTAATGCTCCAGAGGGTACCGGATTCAGGTACATACCTGTTCCAACCTTGCAGCTGGGCCTTGGTCTTCCCCTTGGTTCTGAGGTGAAGGTCAGGTATATACCTACCATAACAATCAAGGATGGAGATATAGGATTATGGGGTGTTGGATTAATGCATAACCTGACACAATATCTGCCAGGCGATAAGCTTCTGCCTTTCGATGTTTCTCTTTTCGGAGGTTATACAAAGCTTGAAGGAAATGTTCCGGTTAACATTCAGCCTCAGACCGGAATACCCCAGAGTTTTTCACCTGCTGTATCATGGGATAACCAGAAGATGAATGTTACAGTGACTGCTATAACTGTCAGTGCAATAGCATCTCTGAATTTGCCTGTTGTAACATTCTATGGTGGTCTTGGATATTCCAAAACAAACACTGCGCTTAAACTTGATGGAAATTTCCCGACTCCTGTTTTTGTGACAACGCCGACACCAGGTCCGGTATATAATAACTCCGGTGTAAAAAGTGGTGCCTCATTTGGTGAGATATCAGCTAATGATTTCTCGGGTTTACGTGCCAATATAGGTCTCCGCTTAAAACTCGCGATACTTACAATCCATGCAGATTACACGAGAGCACAATACAATGTTCTCTCAACAGGTCTTGGGTTCTCTTTCAGATAGTTGTTGCCTTAGATATTCTGAAATCCCCGGATATTACTTCCGGGGATTTTTTTTTCATGGATGAGAATGCAATATCTTTGCTGAAAATTTGCAACATGGCCATTAAGAAGGAGATTCAGAGCGGGTACAGGGCGTTGCTGAAAGTATCAGGCAATCTTTCTGCTGACGAGAGAACCAGGATACGAAAGGCGCTGGATCTTGCCATACAAGCCTGTGAAGGTCGGTTTACACAGACCGGGGAACCTCAGATCCTTCACACATTGTCTGTTGCAAAGATTATTGCCGGGGACCTTGGACTTGGCCTGACTTCAATTATTACAGCGTTATTGCACGATTCATTTAATTCATTGAAGCTGCAAAAATCAGAAATTGAAAGAATCTTCGGACAAAACACAATTGAGATATTAGAGGGATTCCAGAGAATTTCAGGGATAAATACTATGCAACAGTCGTACCAGGCTGAAAACTTCAGGAAGCTGTTGCTAAGTCTTGCTGATGATGTCCGTGTAATTCTGATCAAGCTAGTAGAAAGACTGGAAGATATGCGGAACCTTGATAATGCTCCTGAAAATATAAGGCTTCCGATGGCTTCGGAAACATATTTTCTTTATGCTCCTCTCGCGCACAGGCTAGGATATTATAACATAAAAACTGAGCTTGAAGATCTTTCCGTTAAGTATCTTGATCCTGAACAGTATAATTACATTAATACAAGACTCAAACAGACAACTGCTTCACGGAACAGGTTCATAAAAGATTTTACTGCACCATTGCAGGAGACACTTGAAAAACAGGGATTTAGATTTACAATTAAAAGCCGCACCAAATCTGTCCACTCCATAATGACAAAGATGAAAAGGCAGGGAGTTGAATTTGATGAAGTATATGATCTATTTGCAATAAGAATAATTGTTGACAGCCCGGTTGAAACTGAAAAATCTGATTGCTGGAGGGTATATTCAATTGTTACGGATCTGTACCAGCCTAATCCAAGCAGGTTGCGTGACTGGATATCAGTTCCAAAGTCAAATGGATATGAATCACTTCATACAACTGTGATAGGCCAAAAAGGACGGTGGGTGGAAGTACAGATCCGTTCTTTGCGGATGGATGAAATCGCTGAAAAAGGCCTGGCTGCACATTTCAAGTATAAAGGTCTAAAAGGCGAAAGTGGTCTTGATACCTGGCTTTCCCGCATGCGCGAAATACTTGAATCATCGGATAAGAATGATGCTTCATTTATAGACCAGGTAAGGCCTGGTCTATATACTGATGAAGTCTTTGTTTTCACTCCAAGAGGTGATCTGCGTCAGCTTCCTGCAGGTGCGACTGTTCTTGACTTTGCTTTTGACATTCATTCCGATATTGGAGCCTCATGTGTAGGAGCAAAGGTAAATGGTAAAAATGTCACTATCAGGCACATACTTCAAAACGGTGATCATGTTGCTGTGATACGTTCAAAAACTCAAAAGCCCAAACATGACTGGCTTTCGTTTGTGATTACATCAAAGGCAAAAACAAAGATCAAACAGCTTTTGAATGAAGAAAAAACAAAAGCTGCAGCGGAGGGTAAGGAAATACTGATGAGAAGGCTTAAGAACTGGAAGATTGAATATAATGATGCGGTAATTCAAAAGCTGCTTGGTTCATTTAACCTTAAATTATCAGTTGATCTTTACTACCTTATCAACACCGAAAAAATCGACCTGCTTAGGATTAAGGATATTCTTACAAAAAAGGAAGAGATTGCTGACCCGGTACAACCTGTTTCCGCAATAACACAGCCCGCAAAGGAACAAAAGGAAAAGAATATTCATCAGCCTGATTACCTGATTATTGAAGATAAGGTTGAAGGACTTGACTACAGGCTCGCACGTTGCTGCAATCCTGTTTTCGGTGACTCGATCTTTGGCTTTGTAACTATATCCGAAGGTATAAAAATTCACAGGACAGGATGTCCGAATGCAAACAACATGATGTCAAGGTATCCATACAGGATAATTGCTGCCAGGTGGTCAAAATCTTCTAACATCCCATCTTTTATAGCATCCATTCGCATAACAGGTATTGAAGATCCTGGTATGGTAAATAAGATAGGAGATGTAATTTCTGATAACCGGATTTCAGTACGAAGCTTTAATTATAATAATAATGAGGGATTGTTTGAAGGAATACTGAATATAATGGTTCCTAATTATAATGCTTTACAGCTTGTTATCAGGAGAATACAATCAATAAAGGGTGTTCTCAAAGCCACCCGGAATGATAATTGAATGCTTTATAAAAAAGGCTGTCTTAAAAGCTTGTGTTATAGCTTTAGAGACAGCCTCTGAAGTAAAATTCAGAACTGGAATGTAACTCCAAGATTTGTTGAATGAAAATCGCCCATCCTGTTGTGCATCAGTCCCCATGCAAATGTTTCCCTGGTATAGTAGCTTAGTCCCAGGTAAAAATTATTATTCAGGATGCCTTCATCATAACCTTTAAAATAAGCGATCGGAACAATCTTACCTTCAATGAGTATGTTCCTGAAAACATATTTGCCAAGGATGGCGAACCCATCACTTGAACCTGAACTCATTACAAATGAATATGGCACAAGGCCTATACTAAGCCGTTCCCTGATAACGAAGTTGAATCCAATATCGAGAGTAAGACCATCAATTATTTCAAAGTCCTTTGTAGTCTGATTGTTATATGGATTGTAGGGATCCTCGTAAACCTGTTTCCAGCTGGCAAATTTTAAGGTGGATGATTCAACTATTGTGTGCTTCCATACATTTACAGCGCTAAAGTGAATACCTCCGAATGCTGTTCCTGAATAATCGCCTGTAAGTATTCCAAAGGGGTACAGATTTATTTTGGCAAAATTATCAAACTCAGGCGCCTGCCCTTTGGAAAGGACCAGGATGCAGGAAAAAGCAAGAACAAAAAAACATTTTTTCATTTTCAATGTGGCTTATTGTTTATTATTTAGGTTTAGTTGAGTGATTCATTGTCAAAATGAAGTATCGGAAAAGTCCTGGGTTTTATAAAAGATATTGATGAAGAGATAAAGATAAAATGAAAGCATTATTCTTACTCTTATATGGCCAATTATCCAACGATCGCTGACATTCATCCTTCATCAATTTTTGAAAACTGAATGTAATATTCTTCAACTTAACCATAGCAGCAGGATTAATTAAAAATTGTTAATACAGTATAGGATGGGCTGCTGAAATGACCATTGTGCCTGTGTTTTAGGAAATTATGAAAGCAATTTTTGGCAATCAATACCTGGAATCAGGCTTAATCGGGAGTTTTGCCATCTTCTCCACTTCGAGAGAAGGAAATCCAAACTCCTCAACAATTTTCCCCAGCATAAGGTAAGTGCCGCTGCCTTTAAACGGATAATCCTTAAGTGATTGTGAAAAATGAACCGTATCAAAGAAGCTTCCCTGTGAATCGATAAAACACCCGAAGTTCATCCAGTCATTTTTAATTGTCTTGATGTACTTGACAGTTACAAGGTGACCTACCATACGAACCTTTTTACCAACATACCCGATCATCTTGCGGGCAGGGATCTCTCCGCGGAATGTTGTTTCAAGCATGTCGAACCAGCTCATTGTTACAGGGAAACCGAACATCTCAACTTCATCGTAAAAATCATCAGTAATGGAATGCTCAAGTTGCGGAAGGCTGAATTCACGGGGAGGAGGAGCGAAGAGAGACTTTGTTTCTTCATGTTTCTTCCTGTTTATCATCATATGCGCTTCCCAGAGGAGTGTGGATTTCTTTTTGCCCGTGAACCTGAAGGCTCCTGATTTAATAAGGAGTATCAGCTGTTCAAGCCCGGGATTAACTCTGAGTATAAAATCTTCGATAGATGAATATAAACCTCCGTTTTTCCTGATCTCCTCAATCGACATTGCAAGATTCGATTCAATGCTGATTATGTGAATAAAACCAAGGTAAATATCACAGCCATAGATTGTTGTTTTATATAAGCTTTTATTAACGCACGGAGGCTCAATTTTTGCACCATAGCGCATTGCCTCATGTACGTATACCCATGTCCTGTAAAATCCTCCAAAGTTGTTTATTACTCCTACCATGAATTCCAAAGGGAAATTAGCTTTCAGGTAAAGACTTTGAAAACTCTCAACAGCATATGATGCAGAATGTGCCTTTGAGAATGAATATCCTGCAAAAGACTCGATCTGACGCCAGACCTCGCTAATAAGATTTTCAGAATATCCTCTTTCCCTGCAGTTTGAGAAAAACCTGTCAACAATGCGTTGCATTTCTGCCTTCGACCGGTACTTGCCGCTCATAGCCCTCCTGAGTGTATCGGCATCAGCAAGATCGAGGCCTGCAAAATGATGGCAAATTTTAAGAACATCTTCCTGGTAGACCATCACTCCGAATGTTTCAGAAAGCTGTTCTTTCATGATAGGATGGAGGTACTCGAATTTATCGGGATTATGAAATCTGAAGATGTATTGCTTCATCATGCCCGATCGTGCTACACCGGGTCTTATTACCGAGCTTGCAGCAACAAGAGTTGTGTAATTATCGCACTTTAGCTTTTTCAGAAGCCCGCGCATGCCTGGACTTTCAACATAAAAACATCCTTTGGTCTCGCCGTCCCGGAGATACTCCTTTATCCTTTCATCTTTCTTGAATTTCTGGATTGCATGAACATCAACGTCGATACCACGGTTCTGAAGTATTATTTCAGCGGTTTCCTTAATATGGCCGATTCCACGCTGACTGAGAATATCAAGTTTCTCAAAGCCAATATCTTCAGCAGTGTACATATCCCATTGTGTTGTCGGAAATCCTTTAGGGGGCATATCAAGTGCTGTATAGCATGTTACGGGCTCTTCTGAAATAAGAATTCCTCCGGCATGTATGCTCCTCATATTCGGAAAATCCGCTATCTTAAGTCCTGTCCGGAAGATTGTATCTGTAATATCATTCCTGTTGAACTCCGCTGAGGGATTTTCGATAAGTGAGTCAATTTCTTCCTTTGGAAGGCCATATACTTTGCCCAGTTCACGCACTATTGATTTACCCCTGAAAGTATTAATGGTTCCGAGAAGCGCTGTGTGACTATATCCATATCTCTTGAAAATGTAATCTATAACTTCATCGCGCTCTTTCCATGAATAATCGATATCAAAATCAGGCGGACTGCTTCGTTTGGGGTTAATGAATCTCTCAAAGTAAAGGTTCAGATCAATTGGGTCAACATTCGTGATTTTCAGGCAATAAGCAACAACTGAATTAGCACCGCTGCCGCGTCCCACATGGTAAAAGCCCCTGGCGAGTGAATATCTTATTATATCCCATGTAATGAGGAAGTATGCTGAGAAACCAAGTCTGTCAATAATTTCAAGTTCATGTTTTATGCGTTGCTTTGCTTCCCTGTTACTGTTTCCATACCGATATTTCATGCCATCCCAGGCAAGCTTCTCCAGCAGGAGCTTATCATCGTACCTCCCTGCAGAGTAGATTTTTTTATTCTTCAATCCTTTAAGATCGAAATCGAGAGAACAGTCTTCCAGAAGCTTCTTTGTATTGTTCACCAATTGTGGATGATCCCTGTATGGCGTATCCCCCGTGTTTCTGAAAAACTCATCATCGGCTGCACACTGCGAAGGTTTCAGGTGACTGAGCAGAATGTTGTTGTCGACAGCCCTGAGGCTTTTATGTACTGCAACATCTTCCTTTTCTGAAAAAGTAACAGGCTGAAGAATAATCATTTTGTTCCTGTCAGTACGTATATTAATAAGCCTGCTTAATTCCGAAGGCCTGATACCTGTCCGTTCGTTGTCAAGCAATTTACGGGAAGGCTGGTGTTCCAGACTGTAAATTATGTAAGCATCATTGAACGGAGGAGCCGGGAAGGGGACAGGCATGCCTTTAAAATTAAGATCAGACAGGAATTCATTCAGCTCACGCAAACCATTGTTATTCCTTGCCAGGCCTATGTATTGCAGGTCGTTGCCATTGCGGAATTCAATACCGGCAACAGGTCTGATTCCTTGTTTTGCGCATTCTGCCGCAAACTCAGGTATTCCTGTTGAATTGTTAATATCAGTCAGGGCAACAGCATCTTCACCGGCTTCCCTTGCTTTTTGAACAAGCTTCTCGACCGGCATCATTCCGTAACGGAGACTGTAATATGAGTGGCAGTTCAGGTACATAGAAGAAGTCAATCTCTAGACACTTCTTGTGATTCCATCCCAATGATATCCCCGTAGTTTCTCCTCCATCAGTTTTTGCTGCTGGAGGGCAGTTTCGAGCTGTTTAAGAGCTTTTTGCTCCCGTTCGGTAGTTGTCATAATACCGGAGGCACGCCTCACAGCATCCTTTCCAAAACGCTTCCTGAGGTTGTCCATGGCCAGATAAAGACTTACCTTTTCCGGAGTATCATCGAACATATCGAGCTGCTGCACGCCGCGGACAAGGTGACTGACTCTCACACCTATAAGCCTTATGAGCATGCGGCGCTGGTATAGCCTTGCGAAAAGCTCTTTTGCAACATCTGCAAGCACATGGTCGAATGATGTGTAAGGAATCCTTTTCTGAAGCGTATGTGTATCAAAATTGGAATATCTTATTTTCACTGTTATACACGAGGCCAGTTTCTCCTGGCTCCTCAGATCGAAGGCAATCTTTTCAACCATGCTTACTATCAACTGGTTGAGCCTGTGTATATCAGTTGTGTCCTTTTCAAAGGTATGCTCGGTACTGATAGATTTTTGCTCTGAGTAGCTGACAACAGGAGTCGAATCTATACCATTGGCCTTTTTCCATATATCAGTACCGTTTTTGCCCATCAGGTTGCCGATCATCTCAGGAGGAATATTCCTGAGAGTAAATATTGTAGCTATTCCCATCGACCTCAGCAGCTGGTAGGTTTTGTCACCTATCATGGGAATCTTCCTTATTGATAGCGGATCCAGGAAAGGCAATACTATGCTTTTCTGCACTTCCTTTTCCCCATTTGGCTTGGCTTCACCGGTTGCAATCTTCGACACGGTTTTGTTGACCGACAATCCTATGGATATAGGAAGTCCTGTTTCCTTTATTATTTTATGGCGCAGTTCATGAGACCATTTATAGCAGCCGTAAAACCGGTCCATGCCAGTGAGATCGATATAATGCTCATCAACAGAGGCTTTTTCATACAGAGGAGCCTTATCGGCAATTATTTCTGTTACCATGTGTGAGTAGTTGCTGTACAGCTCCATGTCGCCACGGATTATTATAGCATCAGGACACATCGTACGCGCCATTTTCATGGGCATAGCAGAGCTTACTCCATATTTCCTTGCTTCATAGCTGCAGCTAGCAACCACGGCCCGGTCTGAAAAACCGCCAATCAGTATCGGCTTTCCGATTAGACTGCTGTTCTTCAGCCTCTCAACCGACACAAAGAAGGTGTCGAGGTCGAGATGTAAAACGTTTCGTTCTGTATTCATTTCCATTTCCCCGCGTATTTTCTTCTTTGAACGACAAGTGACCGGAGTAACCAGAGTTACGAGTGACTAGAGGATGCAGCCGGCTTTGGTAATTTGATTTCGTACGATCCTGCCCTCAAGCAACTTCGAGGATAATCTGATTATCCTGATTGCAAAAGTTCTGGTCCTTTCCAGCAGTTTTTTGCTAAACTCTTTATTATCCATTATTATCATTTTTATAACTTTTTCTTTTATGTAACTCTAGTCACTCGTAACTCTGGTCACTTTTTTACTAAACTCCAGCACTTTTTTCTTCCTTCCCTTGTTTATTTAACAATTTAATTTTACATTTGATTAAAAATTAATCAAATATTTGATTACAATATAATCAAGTTATCAATATGTATTTCACACAGAACATAAAATTTTTAAGAAAAAGAAAGGGTAGGACACAGGATGAAGTTGCGGGAGCAATGAACCTTAAACGTTCCACCCTGAGCGGATATGAGAATGGCATAGCCCAGCCTGGCATTGATGTCCTCATATCTTTTTCGGGTTATTTCAACCTGTCAATAGATAACCTTTTGAAGATAGACATGTCAAGGCTTTCTGAGAGCCAGCTTGGTGAGCTCGAAAGAGGATATGATGCGTATATCAAAGGTAGCAACCTCCGTGTGCTTGCAACAACTATAAACTCATCGAACCGGGAGAACATAGAGCTTGTACCTGAAAAAGCAAAGGCAGGCTATACAACAGGCTATGCCGATCCGGAATTTATCGGCGAGCTGCCCGTTTTCACACTGCCTTTCCTGTCAGACAAGAAGAAATACCGAACTTTTCAGCTTAAGGGTGACTCAATGCTTCCCATTCCTGACGGCTCCTGGGTTACAGGAGAGTTCCTGCAGGACTGGATGCAGATAATAAGCGGAAATGCATATATAGTCTTTACCCTGGATGATGGTATCGTTTTCAAGATTGTTGAAAGCAATATCAAGACAGACGGTAAATTGGTGCTTTATTCGCTTAATCCCATTTATGAACCATATGAGATTCATATCAATGAAGTTAAAGAAATCTGGAAGTTTGTTAATTACATATCGAGTGAGCTTCCGGAACCCGTGATGCCTGAAAAACAGATATACCAGGCCATGGCGGGAATGAAGCACGATCTTGAAAAGATTAAGCGGAAGCTTGGGAAGGACATTGAGGATGTTGAGGGAACATAATGATTCTTACTCTCAGATCAATCACAGGTCCACCTTCCTCCTTCAAACCTGATCTTTAAAATTTCATTTTCATCGAAAGCTTCAGGATTAAAAGGTAGATGCTTATAATCTGCCAGGTGTTTTTCGTCATCTCTTTTTTCAGCCTTATCTGAGACCATTAGTATAAATAATCCCGGTTCGATATGATTTCTCAATGTGATAGAATCACAAACTACGGGTACTGATGATGGAAACAAGGCCATGAACTTTATGAAAACATCTTCCATGTCAGCTTTCCATGCTGATATCAGGAATGACCGTGCAGCACCGGCTTTCAGCATTAGCGATGTGTCTTTTGATGAGCCGGCATCTGTCTCCTCCCTGATGGAATATCCTTTACCATTCATTATTTCGGTAACTCCTTCTGTAAGCTCATGATAGTGCGGGGTGATCTTTACAGCAACAGCTCTGGAATTGAGACGGCTTATAATTCTGCAAGCCATATCAGTCCTTATTGATTTGCTTCCTGTACCGGCAATTATCAAAAGGTTAGGTATAGAAATCCTGTTCACGGGCTATCTCGTAAATTAAGCTTTATTACGGCAACAGGAGGGAAGTCCGGCGCTGTTTAATGTTATTCCTTTGAAAGCTGAAGTATAAGCTGAATGATTTTTTCATTATCAGATTCAGCTATCCTGCCACTGTGTATATACCTGCAGATGCGGTTTTTGTCAAGTATTACAACAGAATAGTTGTCTTTTGGAAGTCCCCACATTGTCTGGAGTGTCCCATCGTAATCAAAAAGTATTGTTGTATTAAACTTTTTGGCTTTTTTACCTGCTATGGAACGGATAAGGCTATTAGGCTTCCATGTGGATTTTGTATCAACAATGCCAAAACCTTTAAAATTATCCCTGCTTATCCTCTTGTCGACATCAACAGCCTTATTTACAGCTTCATTGAACGGTTCATTCAATTCCGATTCGTCGGGGTCAACATAATTAACCTGGAGCACTTTGCCAGCCCATGAATCCATTGTGAATTCTACTTTATCGGCATCTGTGAACTTCCATTCGGGTGCCTTCATGCCTACGGCAAGCTTCTGCTGACCCTGAAGGAGTGTTAAAGCTGTAAAAAGTGTGAACAGAGTCGTAATAATTTTTTTCATAAACAGGATTTTAGTTTAAAAACGAAATATATAAAAATTTGTACAATAAATTAATTCATTCTCTTTTAATCATAATCCCGCCAAGTATATTACTTTTGCAGACTGATTTTTTTATATGCAGTCAATAAGAAATATAGCCATAATAGCTCATGTCGACCATGGCAAAACCACACTGGTAGACAGAATAATACAGGAATGCAAGGTTCTGGATCAGAGAAAAGAATCAGGTGACCTGATCCTTGACAGCAATGACCTGGAAAGGGAGAGAGGGATCACAATTCTGTCAAAAAACGTTTCAGCAAGGTACAAGGGTGTAAAAATTAATATTATTGACACGCCCGGACATGCTGATTTTGGTGGTGAGGTTGAGCGTGTTTTAAAAATGGCTGATGGTGTGCTTCTTCTGGTCGATGCGTTTGAAGGACCGATGCCACAGACCCGGTTTGTTCTCAGCAAAGCAATAAATCTTGGCCTCAAGCCCATTGTTGTTGTAAACAAGGTAGATAAGGAAAACTGCCGTCCGGATGAAGTTCAACAGGATATCTTTGAGCTCATGTTCAACCTTGATGCTTCTGAAGATCAGCTTAATTTTGAAACTGTTTTCGGGTCATCCAAGCATGGATGGATGGGACCAGACTGGAAGAAACCTGCTGAGAATATTACATTCCTGCTTGATACAATTTTAAAAGAGATACCGGAAGCACCATATTATGCTGGTACTGCCCAGATGCAGGTTGCCTCTCTCGATTATTCAAGTTATGTCGGCAGGATAGCAATAGGAAGAGTATTCAGGGGCGATATAAATGTTGGGGAGGATTACACTCTTTGTAAAAAAGGCGGAGAAGTAAGAAAGGTACGGGTAAAAGAGCTTTATTTGTTTGAAGGCCTGGGTCGTGTGAAGACTAATACAGTACGTTCCGGAGATCTTTGTGCTGTTGTTGGTCTTGAAGATTTTGAAATTGGCGATACTCTTGCAGATCTTCTGAACCCTGAAGCGCTCCAGAGGATTGAAGTTGATGAGCCAACAATGAGCATGATCTTTACTATCAACAACTCACCCCTCTTCGGAAAAGAAGGAAAGTTCGTTACATCAAGGCATCTCAGGAACAGGCTCATGAGGGAGATTGAAAAGAACCTGGCCCTTAAGGTTGAAGAAACAACTTCAGAAGATACTTTCAATGTCTATGGAAGGGGAATACTCCATCTCTCAATACTCATTGAAACGATGCGCCGTGAAGGCTATGAATTCCAGGTAGGTAAACCTAAGGTAATCCTTAAAGATATCGATGGTGTCAAATCTGAACCATATGAGACACTTACAATAGATGTTCCTGCTGATTATTCAGGTAAGGCCATTGAACTTGTCACTCAGAGAAAAGGCGAGATGGTGAAAATTGAACCCAAGGGAGACCTTATTCATCTTGAATTTGATATTCCTTCAAGGGGACTTATCGGTTTGAGAAATAATATGCTAACCGCAACCTCGGGTGAAGCAGTTATGCATCACAGGTTGAGAGGTTATGATAAATATAAAGGTGATGAGTTGATGCCTAAGCCCAATGGCTCTGTAATATCACTCGACCAGGGCATGGCAACAGGTTATGCAATCGACAGGCTCCAGGACAGGGGAAGGTTTTATATTGATCCCGGAGAACAGGTTTATAAAGGTCAGGTTGTCGGGGAGCATACCCGTACAGGAGATCTGGAAGTGAATGTAATAAAAGGCAAGAAGCTTACAAACATGAGAGCTTCAGGATCTGATGAAGGACTAAAAATAGCTCCTAAAATCAGGTTCTCCCTCGAAGAAGCTATGGAACAGATCAAGGATGATGAATATCTTGAAGTTACTCCGCTTAATCTGAGAATGAGAAAAATCCCTGGTTATAAATTCTCCTAGTTTTATTATATTTCCAGTATGAAAAAACTACTTGCCACGATTGGTCTTGTGATCCTTCTTGGACAATCTAATCTGCAGTCACAGGATTCAAATCTCACGAAACTTGGAATAGAGGCATACAACGGACGTATTCCAACAGGACTTAAAGAAGGAGATAGGGCGCCTGATTTTACAGGATATGATCAGACCGGCAAGCAGGTTACTCTTAAAGGTTTTCTGAATGACGGGCCGGTTGTGCTGTTCTTTTACAGGGGCAACTGGTGTCCTGCATGTAACAAGCAGCTTAAAGCATACCAGGATTCATTGAATATTATCACCGGAACAGGGGCGAGGCTCGTTGCAATCACACCTGAATCGATCGACAAGGTTGAACAGACAGTAAAGCTGCACAATCTAACCTTTACTGTTATATATGACTGCATGGAACAGATAATGAAGGATTATGATGTTATGTACACCGTAACAAAAGATTTCAGTGACAGGGTTCTTAAGAATGCAAAAGTTGATATTGCAAAGCATAATGGCAGGGATGTGGCGCATCTACCTGTAACTGCAACATATATAATCAACAGGAACGGAATTATTACGGCCTCATATTTCAAGTACGATTTTTACGACAGGTCATCTGTGAACTGGATCGTTAGGAATCTGGCAGGCGCCCTGTAGTTATATTCAACGGGAATTATTCAGAAAGTCATTAAAAGGCTTGATGAGCCTTACAGAATCATTTACTATATGCAGACATTCATCCGATAAAAGCTCCTTATCGGAGATCATTCTGACGACAAGATAACTTTTCATTTTAAGCAACTCTATATAACGATGATCCTTAGGATATCCCTTTGGGGCTGTCTTCAGTTTTTCACCATCAAGCGAACCGAAAGTTGCAGAAAATTCCTTACTGTTTATTATTTTCAGGAGCTTATCCCCGTTTTCGTCAATATTCTCTCTTATGGCGCTCAGCCAGTCTGAAGGCGGCATGTATGCGCCACCTGCTATCATGCTGTTATTGCCGGGTTCAACATGGAAATAATAACCGGCATACCTGTCACCGTTCTGTCTTCCGCCACGTACCATGAAAGCTCCCAGGTGAGTTTTGTATGGTGATTTGTCATTGGTAAACCTGATGTCCCGGTTAATCCTGTAAACACAACTGCTTACTTCAAGACCTTTCATAACAGGTTCTATATTAATGATATTACCAAGTATCTTCTCAACAAAAGCTTCAAAGTTGCTTTTAGCTTTAAGATAAACTGGTTTGTTGCTCAGGAACCATTCACGGTTGTTGTTTTTTTTCAATGCCTTCAAAAAATCAAGCGTGTCTTTCGATATTCTTTCCATGTGTAATTAATTTGTATATAAACAAAATTAAGAAAGAAAGTTAAATTTTCAGGTACGACATTTTTGATGGTTTTTATTCCATGCAGCAAATAATAATTACCTTAGATTTTATAAACCCGGTCAGGGAATGCCTTTGACCTGCTAAAACTAACAATATGGCTACCAGGAAAAAGAAGATACTATATGGTATTCTCATTCTGTTTTGCAGCATTTTACTTGCTGCATCAATTTATATCAACTCTTTGATGCCGATCATTACAGGGTATGCAGCCAAAAACCTCTGTTCCGGTGTTTTCATTTCGGGAAGAGATCAGAAGGAGATGGAAGCAGCAGATCTTAATTTCTCATTTATCAAGTTCAACAGGAACGTAGTGGATTTTGAGAACAAGAGTGTTGTAAGCCGGTTCCTGTGGGGAAGGTCCAAGGCTATTTACCGCGAAGGCTTCGGTGCAACACTTCTCCGCGATATTGATGAAGAGGATCTGAGGGCCAACAGATTCCCTGCAACTACTGGTCCTTTATATAACCCCGATACTATTAAATGGCCGCTTGGGAATATTATTCCAGATACCCTGACAGGAATTAATCTGTCGAAACTTGATTCAATAGAAAAAAAGGTTGAGGTAAATGCCTATAATGGTAATATTTATGCTTTCATGGTTCTGCATAAAGGTATCCCTGTGGCTGAAACATATAAGCCTCAGTTTAATAAAGATACAAGATTTCTGAGCTGGTCAATGGCTAAAAGCTTCACAAATGCCTTTGTAGGAATCCTTGTGAAGCAGGGAAAGATGAATGTTTCAGAACCGGCAGGATTTGAAGAGTGGGCAGATGATGAACGAAAGAATATTACCCTCAATGATCTTCTTCATATGCAAAGCGGGCTCCAGTGGAACGAAGATTATGGTAACCGCTCAGATGTAACTGTGATGTTACACTGTGAGAGCGACATGGGTAAGTTTGCTTACGATAAAAAATATGCATATCCTGCAGGCAGTCACTGGTATTATTCCTCAGGAACAACAAATATTGTCTCAAAACTCATACGAAAAGAGTTCATTGATGATTCATCATATTATGCTTTTACAAGGAATGAGCTGTTTTCAAGAATTGGACTTAATGATGCAATTCTGGAAGCTGATCCGTCAGGCACCTTTGTTGGTTCATCATACCTTTATGCCACAGCCCGCGATTATGCAAGGTTTGGGTTACTTTATATGAACGATGGAGTATTTAATGGCGAAAGGATTCTTCCTGAACGATGGGTTGAGTACAGCACATCTGAGGCCGGGAACAGCGATGGAAAATATGGTGCATTTTTCTGGCTTAACAAGAGCAGGAGAATTCAATCAGCGCCTGAAGACATGTATAGCTGCAATGGCCATGACGGTCAATATATATTTATGATCCCCTCAAAAGATCTTGTAATCGTCATTCTTGGCTTTTCTCCTGGTGGCATCGATCTTGAAAAGCTTCTCGGGGATATCCTTGCAACTGTTTGAAACTCTCCAGCCGTAAATGAAAATTTGAAACAAAACTCTTGTTTGTAAAACGATTATGCCTGAGAATGAGGGATTAAAAAGGGAAATAGGGCTATGGGGTCTTGTTGCCAATGCAGTAAATATAATGGTAGGGGCAGGGATATTTATACTGCCTGTAGTTGTTGCCATGCAATTGGGTGCTGCAAGCATTTCTGCTTATGCAATATGCGGAGGTTTGATGATTCTCATAATGCTCTGCTTTTCTGAGATTGGTTCAAAGATCACGATCACAGGTGGAGCCTATACATATATAGAGAAAGCATTCGGCAATTATGCCGGGTTCCTCACAACAAATGTTTTTATTTTTGGAGCGTCGGTTACAGCCAATGCGGCTGTAGCCAATGGCCTGGTTGACACACTCTCTTATTTCCTGCCTGTATTTGGCAACCGGTTGATGAAAATCATCTTTTTTGCTGTCATCTTTGGTGGACTAACTTATTTCAATATTATTGGAGTAAGGAATGCGGTTGGAATTGTAACATTTAATACAATTGCCAAACTGCTGCCACTTGCAATGATTATTATAGCGGGATGTTTTTTCATTGATGTATCAAAGGTAAATATTATAGCACCAGATTCTTTAGATGATGTAGGAAAAGTAGCTGTGATTCTGTTATTTGCATTTGCAGGAGCCGAAACACAGCACTTAATGTGGGAGGTGAGATTAAGAAGCCTGAAAAAACAATTCCTGCAGGAGTTCTTATAAGTATGATCTTTGTCCTGGTTCTTTATATGTCAATTCAGGTTATTGTCCAGGCAGTACTTGGAGATACAATCAGCCTGTATAAGGAGGCACCGCTTGCACAAACAGCTGCAATTATGTTTGGGAATGCAGGAGCTGCAATTGTTGTCTTCGGGGCAGTATTCTCAATGTTCGGCAATATAAGCGGGATGGTATTAAACATGCCCAGGGTTCTTTATGCCGCGGCGCGGGACAGGGTAATACCATCCGAAAAGCTGGCAAGGATTCACCCGGTATTCAGAACACCTTATATTGCAATTATTGTTTACAGCGTAGTGGGATTTCTTTTTTCATCTTTTGGCGAATTCAGGCAGCTTGCAATGCTTTCCAGTGCATCGTATATGATTATTTATTTCGGAGTTGCTGCTTCAGTGATCAAGTTCAGGCTTACCGGTCAGCGATCCGGAAATTTTTTCATGGGATATGTTGTTCCAGTAATTTCCTGCCTTGTTATTTTCTGGGTTTTATCAAAACTTCCTGTAAATGAACTTACAGGAATGATAATATTTCTAGTTCTGATTACAATTATTTATTTCCCCGTAAGACTGATTGGAAAGAAGCAAACTGCAAGGGAACCTCATTGATGTGCAAAGCTTCATCGTTGATTATGGAATTACCTGGAATCCAGATATTTCCAATTATTTTTAAAGCCTATAATTAATATTATGTAAAATAGATTTATAACAACTTCTGAATTTCTCCCATTATTGGGAAAAAGTAAATCCAAAGATTCAAAATCATAAAAAAGCTTCATTCCACATAGAGATCATTCTAACTCCCTCCTCTTCGAGAGCAAAAAAAAAGAGGGTCTTTTAACCCTCTTTTTTATTTTGATAATTATATCCTTATTTGGTTTCAAGCTTACTGAGCTTAGCCCTAACCTCTTCGTATTTTGCATTGAGTGAAGGATCCTTCTGTCTCAGCCTGTAATATAATTCCTGGAGGCTTCTAAGTGTATATACATCATCAGGCTTCAGCTCGAGAGCTTTTTCCATGTATGGAAGAGCTTTGGCATATACTGCATTAGCCTCATCAATTGCCTGTGAATATTTATTTACATCCATTATTTCATTAGCCTTTGTGAACATGTCTGAAGCTTTATTTATATAAGCAGCTCCAAGGCCATACTGAGTATCATAAAGATTCGGGTTCAATTCGATTGACTTTGTAAGTTCCTTGATAGCAGCATCGTAGTTATTTACATTAAGATAGATTATACCTGCTGCAAAATAAAGAGTAGCATTATTAGGATCATCAGCTTTAGCCTGGTCTATATATTTCAGAGCCTCATTGTTTTTGCCGCTCTTTATATAAAGGTCAATAAGGTTAAGGGTAATGCTCTTGTCATTCGGGAATTTTTTGGGAAGTTCCAGAAGAGTAGCTTCAGCTTTGGCGGTGTCTTTCAGTCCAAGGTAGCTTTCGTAGATCTGGAAATATGGTGTTACCCCCATGTATCCCATTTCTGTACATTTCTCGAAATATTTTATTGCTTCAGGATATTTGGAAGAATTAACAGCAGCAAGTCCGGCATTATAATACATACCGGTATCAATAGCACCAGCGTAGTTATCACTTTCGGTTACTTTGATCTGTGTTTCAAAAGTCTGCAATGCACCGGTAAAATCCTGTGCTTCAAACTGTTGACTTCCCTGGTTATAAAGATCAACAGCGAGATTATTATAAATCATTCCTGTGATTAATCTTTTTTTAAGGGCACCTTTCTCGTCAAGGGAAAGAGCTTTTTCGTATGATGCATATGCCTGCTGCAGTGGGTTTGGACATAACTCCTTGAATTTAGGGTTATCTGATTTGAAAACCTCCTGGCACAATCTTCCTTGTGCAAAATAGGTATTTGCATAATTAACTGTTTTCTCATTTGCTATAGCCTGGTCAATGGCTTCTTTTGCTTTGTCGAGCTGGCCCTGATCGATTAAGCTCAAGGCACTGGTGACCTTGCCTTTCTGCGACATTGCTCCAAGTGAGATACTTATTGCTGCTATAAGCAGGAAAAACTTTTTCATGTTTATCGTTTTAAATTTAATCTTAAAAAGTTTCACAAATTTAATATTAATTTTATTTACTACTCATCAAATTCTTTGCCATTTTCATCCTCAGTGATCTCGCCTGTGGTGTCATCAGGATTGATCTGGCCTTGTTCGTAGCCTTCAAATTCTTCCTTATTATCTTCATTCACAAGCACTGAAGCCACAGAAGCAATCACATCATTTTCCTTCATTGTTATCAGCCTTACACCCTGTGTTGCACGTCCCATTACACGCAAAGCGGAAACAGAACTTCTTAATATATTTCCAAACTGGGTAATTATCATCAGATCGTGATTATCAGTAACATCTTTGAGTGCAATGAGTGAACCGGTTTTTTCAGTGATATTGATCGTCTTTACACCTTTGCCGCCCCTGTTTGTGATCCTGTACTCATCAATGTCGGAACGTTTTCCGTAACCTTTTTCCGCCACAACAAGAATATCCTTTTCTTTATTCTCAATTGTTATCATGCCAACGACAAAATCAGTCTTATCGTTTGCAAGCCTTATTCCCCTTACTCCTGAAGCTGTTCTTCCCATTGGCCTGACTGATGACTCCGGAAATCTTATTGCCCTGCCTGATTTTACAGCAAGCATGATATGGTGATTCCCGTTTGTCATCCTGGCTTCCAGGAGCTCATCACCTTCCCTCACAGTTATTGCATTTACACCATTGGAACGCGGCCTGGAATATGCTTCAAGAGATGTTTTCTTGATTATTCCCTTTCTGGTGCAAAGAACTATGAAGTTATTATTAATGTATTCTTCATCGCTCAGGTTCTTCACATTAATAAAAGCTCTTACCGTATCGTTTTGTTCAATATTTATCATATTCTGCATCGCTCTTCCCTTTGAGGTTCTGCTTCCTTCAGGTATGGCATAAACCTTAAGCCAATAGCATTTACCCTGGCTAGTAAAGAAGAGCATAGTATTGTGCATTGTAGCAATGTACAGGTGCTCGATGAAATCTTCATCCCTGGTGGCTCCACCTTTGGACCCGGTACCTCCTCTGTTCTGCCGGCGGAATTCTGTAAGAGGAGTTCTTTTTATATATCCCATGTGAGATATTGTGATAACCATCTCATCATCGGCATAGAAATCTTCCGGATTGAATTCTTCAGCGTTAGGAACTATCTCAGTTCTCCTCTCATCACCGTATTTTTCTTTGATCTCTGTAAGTTCGTCTTTAATGATCTTCATCTGCAGGTTAACATCTGCAAGAACTTCCTTGAGGTATTTAATCAAAGCCATCACTTCCTCGTATTCGGCTCTCAATTTTTCCTGTTCCAGTCCGGTAAGCTGCCGCAATCTCATCTCAACAATGGCTCTTGCCTGGATCTCGGAAAGTGAAAATCGTTCCATAAGCCTCTCCCTTGCCATATCTGCATTTGCAGATGCCTTGATAATTGCAATCACCTCATCAATATTATCGCTGGCGATAATAAGACCCTCCAGGATATGGGCCCTTTTCTCTGCCTGGTCGAGATCGTATCTTGCCCTGCGTACAATGATCTCATGCCGGTGTTCAACAAAGTAATGTATGAGATCCTTGGTATTGAGCGTGCGGGGACGGCCTTTAACAAGAGCAATGTTATTTACACTGAATGCCGTCTGCATCTGTGAGAGCTTGAACAGATTGTTCAGCACAACATTTGCAGATGCTTCTTTTTTCAGGATTATGACAATCCTCATCCCGTTCCTGTCGGACTCATCATTTATATATGATATTCCCTCAAGCCTTTTTTCATTTATTAGATCTGCAATCTTCCTGATCATCTCCGCCTTGTTGACCATATAGGGGATCTCAGTGACGATAATGCATTCTCTTCCAGAATGTGTAAGCTCTATCTCAGTCTTTGCCCTGACAACAATCCTTCCGCGTCCTGTTTCGCATGCATCCCTGATTCCCTGTATACCATATATAATACCACCCGTCGGAAAGTCAGGACCTTTTACATACTGCAATATCTCCTCAGTGGTGATATTATTATTGTCGATATATGCCAAAGTGGCATCAATTATTTCAGTGAGGTTATGAGGTGGCATGTTTGTGGCCATACCGACAGCAATACCTGATGCGCCATTGACAAGAAGATTAGGGATCCTTGTCGGAAGAACAGTCGGCTCTGTAAGTGAATCATCAAAGTTTGCCTGGAAATCGACAGTGTTCTTTTCAATATCTGATAAAGTCTCCTCTGCTATTCTCTTTAACCTGGCTTCTGTGTACCTCATTGCTGCCGGACTGTCACCATCAACAGAGCCGAAGTTACCCTGGCCATCAACCAGCGGGTACCTTAAAGACCATTCCTGGGCCATCCTAACCATTGCTTCATAAACAGAGGAATCGCCATGAGGATGGTATTTACCAAGCACCTCTCCCACTATCCTGGCGGATTTTTTATATGGCCTGTTCGAAAGAACACCAAGCTCAGACATTCCGAATAAAACCCTTCTGTGTACAGGCTTAAGCCCGTCCCTGACATCAGGCAAAGCACGGGAAACTATCACTGACATCGAATAATCGATGTAAGCGGACTTCATTTCCTCCTCGATATTAACTTGAACAATTCTCTCTCTTTCAGCCATAAGTCTCTAAATATTACCCAATTACAACCGACCTGTCAATTCTGGCCGGGAAAGTACGAAATTAGCTATTATTTGATATTTAAAGGGATTTTGTTCATCTGTTTTTTTAACATGGATTGTTCATAATTGGGCATGAAAATTGACATGCATTATTCTGGATAAATTAACATTAAAAAAAAACAGTATTGCGTACCTTTGTGTTATATAGTCTGACAGTATGTCGCACAACATATAGGAACGCATAAAACGAAAGGTTTAATATGGATTCACAATTTTCGCAAAGAGTAAAAGATATTCTTGGCTACTCCAAAGAAGAGGCTATCAGGTTGGGTAACAGCCATATTAGTCCTGAACATCTTTTCCTTGGTATACTCAGAGATGGCGAGAGCACTGCGATTGAAATACTCATTAACCAGGGTATCGACCTGCTTGTGCTTAAAGGCTCGCTGGAGAAAAGCATCAAGGTTGAGAGCCCTATTCCCGTGGCCGATCATGAAGTTATTCCTCTTCTGAGAAGTACTGAGCGGATTTTAAAGCTGGTATATCTCGAAGCTAAGTCACTTAAAAGCACAACAATAGATACCGAACATCTCCTACTAGCCATCCTCAAGGATGAGAATGCTCTTGTTACAAGGTTTCTCTCAGAACTTGATGTGGATTATCATTCTGTAAGAAGAATGGTTGAAGCGGAATTACCATCTGCAAAAGCAGATTTCCCGAGGGATGAAGATGATGAGGGCCCTGGTTATTCAGGTGGAAAGGGACAACAACCATCCTCCCCTTCATCCAAGTCATCTTCCGATACTCCTGTACTCGATAATTTCGGAATAGATCTCACAAAGGCTGCTGAAGAAGGCAGGCTTGATCCTGTTGTTGGTCGTGAAAGAGAGATTGAAAGGCTTGCACAGATACTTTCAAGGAGAAAGAAAAACAACCCGGTACTTATAGGCGAACCGGGAGTTGGTAAATCAGCCATAGCTGAAGGTTTGGCGTTGCGTATAATCAAGAAAAATGTTTCACGAGTTCTCTTCAACAAGCGTGTTGTGGCTCTCGACCTGGCATCGATTGTTGCCGGGACAAAATACCGCGGTCAGTTCGAAGAAAGGATGAAGGCTATACTCAATGAGCTTCAGAAAAATGACAACATTATACTGTTCATTGATGAGATACACACTATTGTTGGCGCAGGCGGCGCAACAGGGTCTCTTGATGCAGCAAACATGCTCAAACCCGCGCTCGCCCGTGGTGAGATTCAATGCATCGGTGCAACGACCCTAGATGAATACAGGCAGCATATCGAAAAAGATGGCGCCCTTGAAAGAAGATTTCAGAAGGTTATCGTAGAACCTACCTCAATAGAAGAGACAATACACATACTTCATAATATAAAAGAAAGATATGAAGAGCATCATAATGTTAACTACACTGATGATGCAATTGAAGCTTGTGTAAAGCTCACACACAGGTATATATCCGATCGACATCTGCCTGACAAGGCAATCGATGCTTTGGATGAATCAGGTTCAAGAGTTCACATTTCAAACATAGTTGTTCCTGAAAGGATCCTTCAGCTTGAAAAGCAGCTTGAGGATACCAAGAAGGAAAAGATGGCAGCAGTGAAGAACCAGAATTTTGAAAAAGCTGCAAGTTTCAGGGACAGGGAGAAAGATCTGCTCGATATGATCGAAGTGGAAAAGAAAAAATGGGAAAAAGAACTTTCAATCAACCGTGAGACTGTAGACGAAGAAAAAGTGGCAGAAGTGGTTGCCATGATGACAGGTGTTCCTGTTCAGCGAATTGCACAAACAGAAGGCACCAGGCTGCTGAAAATGGCTGATGAGCTGAAAGGAAGCGTAATTGGTCAGGATGAAGCAATTCAGAAAGTTGTAAAATCTATTCAAAGGAACCGTGCAGGACTGAAAGATCCGAACAAGCCAATCGGAACATTCATCTTCCTTGGACCAACCGGTGTTGGTAAGACACAGCTTGCAAAAGTTCTTGCTAAGTTCCTGTTTGATACAACAGACAATCTTATCAGGATCGACATGAGTGAGTATATGGAGAAATTCTCGGTTTCACGTCTTGTTGGAGCTCCTCCGGGGTATGTTGGTTATGAAGAAGGTGGCCAGCTTACCGAAAAAGTAAGGAGGAAGCCATATTCTGTTGTTCTTCTGGATGAGATTGAGAAAGCGCATCCTGATGTGTTCCATATTCTGCTGCAGGTGCTGGATGAAGGACAGCTCACTGACAGCCTTGGCCGCAGGGTTGATTTCAGGAACACAATAGTAATACTTACTTCAAATATTGGTACAAGGCAGATTTCAGAGTATGGACAGGGCGTTGGTTTCGATACTGCTGCACGCAAAGCAAACAGGAATGAAGCCAACAAGAGTATCCTCCAGAAAGCTCTTCAGAAAACGTTTGCTCCTGAGTTCCTTAACAGGATTGATGACGTAATAATGTTCAACTCTCTTGGCAAGGAAGAGATCAACCAGATTATTGATCTTGAGCTGAAAGGCTTATATGACAGGGTTGAATCTTTGGGATACCAGCTAAAAATCTCTCCTGCTGCCCGCGATTTTATTGCTGAAAGAGGGTTTGATGCCAATTTTGGTGCACGTCCGCTTAAAAGGGCTATCCAGAAATACCTGGAAGATCCGATGGCTGAAGTGCTCATCAAGTCAGATCTTCACGAAGGTGATATCATCGTTGTTGGTTTCAGCTCATCAAAGGATGAGATCAAGATTAAGATACACAAGCCCAAGGTAGTTGGATCGGGAGCTCTTGATGATGCATCCCTTGAAAAATTCGAGGATTGATATTTCATACATTAACAAGAAGAGGCTGTTTATGACAGCCTCTTCTTGTTTAAATCTGCCTCCCGGGTTCGCCATACAGATCAAACTCTGTGGCATCGGTGATCCTGATATTATAAAAACTACCAGGAATAATTTCATATGATGCAGGAATAAGGACTTCCTGGTCAACTTCAGGACTGTCATGTTCTGTCCTGCCTGTGTAATAATCACCTTCGCGATTATCGATCAATACTTTTAAAATTTTCCCTTTTTTTGACAGGTTATTCTCGAGGGATATTTCCTGCTGAACTGACATTAACTCATCTACCCTGTCTTTTTTAATTTCCTCAGGGATCTCATCTTTATAATTCCTGAATGAATGAGTGTCTTCTTCATGTGAGTAAGGAAAAACACCGAGTCTGTCGAACCTGAACTCCCTGACAAAATCAACAAGCTGCCTGTGATCATCTGCTGTCTCACCCGGATGGCCTGATATCAAAGTTGTCCGGATGGCAGCATTCGGTATCTTTTTTCTTATTTTATCAAGAAGCTTAATAGTTTCCTTACGATTATGAGATCTCCTCATTATGGAGAGCATGTTGTCTGTGATATGCTGTACAGGAATATCAATATAGTTGCATATCCGGGGATTCTCAGCAATTAAATCAATAAGTTCATCAGGAAAATTTGCAGGATACAGGTAATGCAGCCTGATCCATTCCAAATCCTTAATATTTAATAGATTACGAACCAGCTCAGGTAATTTCTGCTTCCTGTACAGGTCAAGGCCATAATAACTAAGGTCCTGGGCTATCAAAATAAGTTCTTTAACTCCGCTGTTTGATAATTTGAGAGCTTCATTCAGAAGCTCTTCGACGGGTCTTGAAATATATTTACCTCTGATCATTGGAATTGCACAGAATGAACATGTCCTGTCACAACCTTCAGATATTTTCAGGTAGGCATAATGATCAGGCCCGGTAAGCAGTCTGTCGGTCAGCAGGTCATCGCGCAGACTCAACCCCATTTCACTGAGAATACCGGTAAAATTATTTACTCCGAAATATTGCTTCACTTCAGGTATTTCATCTTTCAGTTCATGCATGTACCTTTCTGCAAGGCAACCCATTACATAAAGGTTTTCTATTGAACCCTGTTGTTTTGCTTTTACAAACCTCAGTATTGTATCGATGCTTTCTTCTTTGGCATCGTTAATAAAGCCACAGGTATTTATAATAACAGTTCCAGCCGACAAATCATCAGAATTGTGAACAAGCTCAAAGCCTCCGGCACTTAACTGTCTTAAAAGCTTTTCCGAATCAACAACATTCTTTGAACAGCCTAATGTAACTATATTGACTTTATTATTCATTGGTTTCCTTAATGTTAACCCGGTTGGGAAACAGGTAGAATTTTTCTGCGTTAAGCAGTTTTGATTATGATTTAAAAAGGGAATCAACAAACTCAAACCTGTCAAAGACAAGAAGATCATCAAGTTTCTCTCCCACACCGATATATTTTACAGGTATTTTGAACTGGTCTGAAATTCCAATTACAACACCACCCTTTGCTGTTCCATCGAGTTTTGTTATTGCGATTGCCGTCACATCTGTTGCAGATGTGAACTGTTTAGCCTGTTCGAATGCATTCTGGCCAGTTGAACCGTCCAGCACAAGCAATACCTCATGAGGTGCATCGGGAATAACTTTTTCCATTACCCTCTTTATTTTCGACAGCTCATTCATAAGATTGATCTTGTTGTGCAACCTGCCGGCTGTGTCAATAAGCACTACATCAACATTGCCAGAAACTGCTGAACGAAGAGTGTCGTATGCCACCGAGGCTGGATCTGAACCCATTTGTTGCTTAATAACCGGAACTCCTGCCCTGTCAGCCCATATCTGGAGCTGGTCAATTGCAGCAGCCCTGAAGGTATCCGCAGCCCCGATAAGCACATTTTTCCCGGCATTTTTAAACTGATTTGCGAGCTTGGCAATTGTTGTAGTTTTTCCTGCGCCGTTTACACCAACCACCATAATGACATATGGTTTTGATTTAAGAGGCGATGAGAAATCAGTTTGCTTTTCAGAATCGTTTTTTGCAAGCAAGGAGGTAATCTCTTCCCTGAGGATCGCATTAAGCTCATTGGTGCTCAGATATTTATCTTTAGCAACCCTGTCCTCGATCCTGCGTATTATATTGAGAGTTGTTTCAACGCCAACATCGGAAGATACGAGCACTTCCTCAAGATTATCGAGCACGTCTTCATCAACCTTGGATTTCCCTGCAATAGCTCTCGATAACTTTGAGAAAACGCTTTCCTTCGTTTTCTCAAGACCTTTGTCGAGGCTCTCCTTCTTTTCTTTTCCAAATATTCCAAACAAGGCCATACTGATAATATTTTAATAAAAATAGCTTCCTTCCGGCAAGAAGAAAGCTATTGTTATATTTTGTACCGGTCTGATTACTTCTTTGAGAAGAAATCTTTAACATGATCGTTATGAACAATCTCTTCCTTGAAGGAATAGTGCCCCGACTTATCGGATTTGGTCATTTTAATGCATTTTGTAAATGCTTTCCCGGTTCCTGTCTTTAATGTTGCAACAACTTTCTTTGCCATGGTTTATGCTATTTACTTAATTTCTCTGTGAAGTGTGTGTTTTTTAAGGATAGGATTGTATTTCTTCCTTTCAAGACGGTCAGGAGAGTTCTTTCTGTTCTTTGTAGTAATATATCTTGACATTCCGGGAAGACCGCTTTCTTTCTGTTCGGTGCATTCCAGGATAACCTGCTGCCTGTTACCTTTAGCCTTCTTTGCCATCGTTCAAATGTTTTAATAGTTCATTATATAGCCTTTTTCCTTAGCTTCTTTAAGCACGGAATTGAGGCCGTTTTTATTAATAAGACGGATACCTGCTGCCGATATTTTCAATGTTATCCATCTCTTTTCTTCCGGCAGGTAATATTTCTTTTCGAAAAGATTGGGTAAGAACTTCCTCTTAGTCCTTCTCTTTGAATGAGAAACATTGTTCCCGGTCATTGCTTTCTTACCTGTGACCTGACAAATCTTTGACATTGGTGCGTTTTATTGAATTTTACCTTTTTAAAATGAAGCGCAAAATACGTGATTTTTATCTTAGCAAACAAATATTAAGGCTTCTTTTTTAGTTGGATCAGGATTTTTTTTCATGGGCAAGTAGCTCCCTGCGCATTAGATTGAGTGCATTAAGTGAAAACCTCCTGATATTTGAAATCCTTTCAGTGCCTAATACCTTATGATCTGTAACTGTTCCGTGCATGGAAGCCACAGCAATCCATACAGTGCCGACAGGCTTTAGTTCTGAGCCACCATCAGGGCCTGCAATACCTGATGTAGCAATAGCGTAATCTGATCCGAAACGGCTTAATGCACCTTCAGCCATTGCCCTAACTACATTCTCGCTGACAGCACCATATGATTCAATGTCTTCCTGAGGAACTCCAAGAAATTTAGTTTTTATCTCATTTGAATAAGCTACAACCGATCCTTTATACCAGGCTGAGCTCCCGCTCACACCTGTTATCATTGATGCAATTTCCCCACCAGTGCAACTTTCAGCCGTTGAAAGTGTTTTGTGGTTCATTTTGAGCAATTTACCCACAGTGGCTTCAAGCGTTTCTTCATTCTCAGCATAGATATATTCCGGGATTATTGAATATAACTTTTCAACCTGGCTGCTGATTATTTCTTCAACTTCCCCGATGTCATTTCCGGTACATGTAAGCCTGAGCTTTATTACTCCCCATGATGGCAGGTATGCAAGTTTTACTTCGCCCGGAAGCTCTTTTTCAAAATCTGTCAGAATTTCCGATAGCTTCGCTTCGTAGGTACCAAATGTCATAATGTTGCGATGAAGGATAACCTGGGTTGTAAATCTTCTCTTAAGCTCAGGCAGGACATGCACAGACATGATATGCTTCATCTCAAAAGGGACGCCAGGCATTGAAACAAATATTGTATTATCCTTTTCAAACCACATCCCTGGCGCTGTGCCTGTTGCATTTTCGAGAACCCTGCATGATTCAGGCACTTCAGCCTGTCGCCTGTTATTATCATTTAAGGGAAAATTTCTCCGTGACATCATTGTTGTTATCATTTCAAGAACTTTGGAGTTCATAACAAGTCTTGTTCCGAAGAATTCACATAAAGTTTGTTTCGTTATATCGTCACTGGTTGGTCCCAGTCCGCCTGTAATCAGCACGACATCATTGATCCGTGCAGCTGCACCAAGCTCTGCAAGTATATCCTCCCTCCTGTCATGAATTGAAATACTTCTTTGTACATCAAAGCCGGCCTGGCTTAATTCAGAGCCCATCCATGCTGAGTTTGTGTCTACTGTCTGGCCAATCAGTAGTTCATCACCTATTGTTATTATTGATGCCTTCATGAAAATAATGATTCACAAAATTAATTAAAAGTCAGATAGCTTAAGGAATGATGCGGATGGATACTTTTTATTTCCTTTGAAGTCAGAAAAGATTGCATCCATAAATCATGGAATTATGATTGAAGAAGATATTTTGCGGCAGGCTGAAACATATGCAATGGATACTATGCGGAACTATGACAGTTCGCACGACTGGCAGCATGTATTGAGAGTAAGAAGATATGCCAGGTATATTAACGCAATTGAACAAACTGCTAATCCTTTTCTGCTTGATCTGGTTGCAATATTGCATGATACAGCTGACAAAAAATTTCATAAAGCAGATGATGCTTATGTTTATCTGGCTGATTTCTTAATCCGCCTGGGATTGCATTCTGAATCAGAAAAAATAATTTTTATTATCAGGAATGTTTCATTTAGTTCTTCAGGTAATGAAAGATGCAATTATCCGGAACTTAAAATCTTACAGGATGCAGACAGGCTTGACGCAATTGGCGCAATTGGAGTTGCAAGGGCATTTTCCTACGGAGGATTCAGGAATAACAGCATTCATGATCCCTTAAGTCCCGGAAGGGAAACGACTATTAAACATTTTTATGACAAGCTGTTGAAAATCAGGGATCTGATGAATACCAAAACTGGCCGGCAACTTGCGGAGGAACGACATAATTTCATTCAATTGTTCCTCAATCAATTTCTTGATGAATGGAATTTAGGGTAATATGTATTGGTAGATTTTAAACATTAGTTTTATTAACGAGATTAAAAAAAATAAAATAAATTTGCACAACAATGCGGGAGTAGCTCAGGGGTAGAGCATTTGCTTCCCAAGCAAAGGGTCGTGGGTTCGATTCCCATTTCCCGCTCAATGATAAAACCCTTTCTCATCGATTTTTATGGGAAAGGGTTTTTGATTTTATAGTGTGATTGTAATAAGCAGCCTTTTTCCTGAAAAGAAAAACCCCGGAAATAATCCGGGGCAAAAAAAAACTGAAAACCCTACCTAACAAGATCATTTATCATAATATCTTCCAAAGATCAGAACAAAAAGGCCAAGAATGAGAACAAATGCTGCCGCTGTAAGTCCATCTGTAATATTGCCGCTCAGTGATATTGCAATATAACCGATGCCCAGGGCACCAATAAGTGTGATTATAATTATAATCCTTAGAGCCAGGTTGGTGGCTTCCTTTGAATTTTTTACCGGCTCTGTATTCAGCATAAACAAATTAATTTTATAGAACAAAGAAATAGCAGAACTGAAACAACAGCATTAAATCTAAATTAAATACAGATTAAGATTCCCAACATACAGTAAGTCAGTTTTCTAAAAGCAGTAATCGATTAGTTTTCTGAAGGGTTTTTTTCCACGAACAAACATTTAATAAGTGATGTTAGCCAGTAAACATTTGCCATGAATTATCAACATGTACTAACATCATTAATGCAGGCAGAAACAATGGTGCGGGAAGCATTCATTAAAACAGCAGAATATCATAAAACCGAAGTTGGGATCTATTATGATTGTCAGTTTATGTCATCTGTTTCTGAAGAAAACATAGCAATAATTAAAAATCTATTATCCATTCATAGTGTAGAATATGACCCGGGTAGCGCTGATCTTTCACTATTAACTGATCAGTTTTATCCGGGAAGCAATTTAGCAGACGATCTTACATATATTATGAAGCTCAAGCTTGAAACAGAAGAAGGTTCAAGGTCATTGCTGAATTCATCTTCGGAAGAGGACAAAGCAAAAGGTGAAATCCTGCGCCGGAACTCACAAAAACAAATTAGCTGGCTTTCAGAATATCTTGAGGAGTCGCTTAGTTCCGGAAAAAGAACTGGAAATCTGTTATTGTGAGTAAATTTGAGTTACTATTATAAATTATGATATTGAGCCGCTTATTTAAAGAATTCCTTGATAGTGAAAAGGCAGGTGGTTTCATATTGATTTCTGTTACTATAGTTTCCCTGATTTTGTCAAATACATCTTTTCAATCTCATTATATCGGATTATGGCAGATTGAAATTGTGGATCATTCCCTCATTCATTGGATAAATGATGGTCTGATGACTGTTTTCTTCCTTCTTATTGGACTTGAGCTTGAAAGGGAGATCTATGCAGGTGAATTATCCAGCATCAGGAAAGCTTCATTACCTTTTTTTGCTGCTCTTGGAGGAATGGTTTTTCCTGCAGGAATATTTCTTTTATTCAATTATGGAACTTCTTTTCAGGGTGGCGCCGGAATACCAACCGCAACAGATATTGCATTTGCCATTGGTATACTTTCACTTGCAGGCAAAAATGTACCCGTATCAATCAAGATATTTTTAACGGCACTTGCTGTAATAGATGACCTTGGTGCAATAATAATCATATCACTTTTTTACTCAGATTCCCTGGTAATTATTAATCTCCTTCTTTCCCTTGGCATTTTTGGAGTTCTTATCCTACTCAATAAATCAGGGATAAACAATCTGGTACCCTATATTGCAGGCGGTCTTGCAATGTGGTTTTTCATGGAAAAATCAGGCATTCATGCAACTATTTCAGGGGTTTTACTTGCATTTGCGATTCCGTTCCGGAACGATGGAGAGAATTCACCTTCATTCAGGCTGCAACACTGGCTGCATGTTCCTGTGGCCTTTATCATATTACCTTTATTTGCTCTTGCAAATACAGCCATCCCTCTGACAGGAACAGGAGGTTTGTTTGATCAGCCTGCAACCGGAATAATGGCCGGACTTCTTATTGGTAAACCTGCAGGCATATTGTTATTTTCCATGCTTGCAGTTTATATAGGGTTATCAGAGCTTTACAGCGGACTTAAATGGAAAATGATTCTCGGTGCAGGTTTTTTGGGAGGAATTGGTTTTACAATGTCAATCTTTATTACTCTTCTCGCCTTCGACTCTCCTGAGATAATAAATGTTTCAAAATTGGCAGTGCTTATTGCCTCAACTGTTGCAGGCTTAATCGGACTAATTATTTTGAAGATGATGTTCACGAAAAATATTGCTGAACCTGAAAATGGAGATACATAATGCATATACCCTTCAAAGTTTAATCAGCCATTATTGATTCTCTGGTTTTAAGCCGAATGCTGCATGCTCTTGGACTGTCGCTCCTAACCTCGTGACTGACCCTGCTTGGGGGTGGCTATCAAATACATGGCCAGCATTCGCTGGCTTTGTTCATTTTTATTTCATCCCTTCGTTATGCTGACGCAAACTCAGGCATTCATAAAAATAAACAAGCTGCTTGCGCAGCCTTTTATTTGAGCCTTCTGTGGGACTCGAACCCACGACCTGCTCATTACGAATGAGCTGCTCTACCAACTGAGCTAAGGAGGCATTGACGGCAAAGATATAAAATCATTCCAACTTCTCCAGCCTGTCTAGTAATGGAGGATGTGAATAGTGAAAAAATACGTATACCGGATGAGGCATCAGGTTAGATAGATTTTTGACCGACAGCTTTTTTAATGCTGCAGCAAGCCTGGCAGGTTTATAATTTTCAAAAACAAAATGATCAGCAGCAAACTCATTCTTTCTGGAAATGTAATTTGTAAGAAGTCCTATAACGAGGGAGACAGGACTATACAGGATGCCAAAAACAATCAGCCCCAGGTGGAAGCTGGGAATTTCAGACCCAAGTGCTGATGCAAATAAAGGATTATCGACAACAAGCGAGAAAAGGAACAGCATTAATCCTGTAAGCAGCACTGAGAGTACCATCGATACAAATACATGCTTCTTCCTGTAATGACCAATCTCATGAGCCAGAACAGCGGTTATCTCCTCTTCAGAGAATTCCTTCATAAGGGTATCGTATAGGACAATTCTTTTTTTCGGTCCAAACCCTGAAAAATATGCATTTGCCTTTGTGCTTCTCTTTGATCCGTCTATTACATAAATATCTTTCAGGTTAAAGCCTGTTTTTGCTGCAAAATCCTGAATTGAATCTCTGAGAGTACCGGAACTCAGTGGAATCTGTTTATTGAATAGAGGCACTATAAGCTCAGAGTAGAAGAAATTCATGAAGACAGAGAAAATTGTTACAACTCCCCACGCATACAGCCAGAAGTGAGGGCCTGTTTTATAGTAAAACCATGTTATCAGACCCAGCACAGGTGCTCCCACGAGCAATGCCAGAAACCATGACTTAATATGGTCAGTTATAAATGTCCTGGTATTCATGGTGTTAAAACCGTATTTCCTTTCTATAACGAAAGTGTCATACCAGCTGAATGGTATGTTTATCAGGTCTGAAGCAAGACCGATAATTCCAAAGAAGATAAGTGAAACAATAATAATATTGCTGCTGACTGACCTTGCCACATTATCTGCATAAGAAAAACCGCCAAGCATTATCATCATTAAGATAATGATAAGATTAAATGTTGAAGACCAGAACTCAAGGCGGCTGTTATCTTTATAATAAAGCTGGCTCTTACGGTATTTTTCTTCATCGCAGATGCCGCTTAGCCGTAGTGGAAGCTTGTCAGACCACATACTGTTATTCAGGTGGTTAAGGTACCTTTCAGCTAAATAACCGGCAACAGGAATAAGAAGTATAAGATAAAAGAAAGGATTGCCCATAGAACTAAAAAAAAAGAAGCAGGGTCCCTGTTTAAAATAAGTGTGGAATAAATATGTCTCGCTGCATTTCCTCGTGCTAAAAGGATAGGGACCCTGCGAATTCCAAATATAGTAAAATTTATTTACGTTAGCATACCTCCGCAGACATGAATTGTCTGGCCGGATACATATGACGAAAGATCAGATGCAAGATAAAGTGCTGTATTAGCCACATCTTCGGGTGTTCCTCCTCTTTTAAGGGGAATTTTTTCAGCCCATTCTTTTTTAACTTCCTCCGGAAGTTTCTCAGTCATTTCTGTGATAATAAAACCAGGGGCAATGGCATTGCACCTGATACCGCGTGAGCCAACCTCTTTCGCAACACTTTTTGTGAAGCCAAGAATACCTGCTTTTGATGCTGAGTAGTTGCTTTGGCCTGCATTGCCTGAAACACCCACAACAGAGCTCATATTGATTATTGACCCTGACCTCTGCTTGAGCATCTGGTTAAGAAGAGCCTTTGTGAGGTTGAATACAGATTTGAGGTTCACCGCGAGAACGGCATCCCACTGTTCTTCAGTCATACGCATCAGAAGAGTATCTTTTGTAATTCCGGCATTATTGACAAGAATATCAACTCTTGAAAAATCTTTTACAACCTCATCTGCCAGTTTCTGTGCATCGGTGAAGCTTGCAGCATTTGAGACATACCCCTTTGCTTTTACTCCAAGCCCGCTGATTTCACTAATAGTATCTTTAAACTCCTGGTCGTCAGCAATATTGGTTATTGCAATATCAGCCCCTTCACGGGCAAACCTCAGAGCAATGGCCTTACCTATGCCTCTTGAAGCTCCGGTAATAAGTGCCGTCTTTCCGCTTAATAGTCCCATTTCTTAGTCAAGATTAGTTATGAATGGGACAAATATATGAAGATTTTGGAATCATGGCCCGGGCTGCCGGGAAGTACTAACAGAAACTGATTGTTTGAAAATTTATTTTTTCTTAATTACCCTGCTTACGGTGCTGCCTATCTCGGCCGGTGATTCCACAACATGAATCCCGCATTGTCTCATCAGATCCATTTTTGCAGAAGCAGTATCGTTCTTCCCTCCTATTATTGCACCTGCATGTCCCATTCTCCTTCCTTTTGGTGCAGTCTGACCTGCAATAAAGCCGATAACAGGCTTTGTGCCATTATCTTTTATCCATTCGGCAGCTTCATTTTCCATATTCCCCCCGATCTCTCCTATTATGACTATTGCTTCTGTTGCCCTGTCGTCCATAAGCAGCTTCACAGCATCGAGGGCTGTTGTACCTACAACCGGATCGCCGCCTATGCCAATGCAGGTGGATTGGCCGAGGCCTTGTCTTGTTATCTGGTCAACGGCTTCATAGGCAAGAGTCCCTGACCGTGAAATGACGCCAACAGTACCTTTGCGATGAATGAACCCCGGCATTATTCCGACCTTCGATTCTTCAGGTGTGATTATACCCGGACAATTCGGCCCGATGAGCCTGCAATCGTAAGATTTGATATAATCCCTGGCTTTAACCATATCAGAAACAGGAATCCCTTCAGTGATCGTTACAATTAGCCTGATTCCAGCACTTGCGGCTTCCATAATAGCATCACCGGCAACAGCCGGCGGAACAAATATCACTGAAACATCTGCCCCTGTTGCTTCAACGGCTTCCCTGACGGTATTAAAAACAGGAAGTCCGAGGTGAGTCTGACCACCTTTGCCGGGAGTGACACCGCCCACCACCCTGGTTCCATATTCTATCATCTGGGTTGCATGGAATGTTCCTTCAGTACCGGTGAAGCCCTGTACTAATACTTTTGAGTTTTTATCAAGAAGAATGCTCATCTATAATCAATTGATGTTTAATTCAAATTTAGCAAAATTCTTGCATCTTTTGGGTATCTTTGATATTGAAATGCCAAACATCCATGTTTGATATTGATCCAATTCTGTACATCGGTATCTCACAATCTTTTTTTTCAGGTCTTCTGATATCTCTTAAAAGGCCTGCCACAACAGCCGATAAGATAATGTCTGCATGGATCTTTCTTATCTGTATCGAATTCCTTTTTGCATTGCTTAACAAAAATCTTGTTTCAATCTATTCATTCCCTTTCGTAGCCTTCACCTATGGCCCTTTACTTTACCTGTATGTTCTCTTCATGACTGAGCCATCGAGGAAATTTAATACATACAGCCTTTTTCATTTCATCCCTTTTACAATTTTCTTTACAGTTTCCGTACTCTTCAGGGCTCAGCCCCTTGTTGAAAATCTCAATGCTTTTTTCGAACCCGACAGGTTTAAATCATTAAGAATAATTTACGGACTTTCATTTTTTCTTTCATTGACAATATACAGCTCACTGACATTCAATAGGATAAGATTACACCAGCAAAAATTAAGAGATGTTGTTTCATACACATCAGGTGTAATAACCCTGAACTGGTTGAAAGTAGTTTCAATTTCGTTTTATGCAATTTATGTAATGTTGTTTATCTTAGGTGGACTTGATATTCTTGGTAATTACATTCCTTTTGATCCTTACTATATTACATTTGGTTTTCTTACCCTCTTTTCATTCATGTTTGCATTTTATGGCATCCGTCAGTCGATGATAGCCGAGGTAAGTAACGAAGCTGAAAGTAAAAAGGATGAAAAATATTCCAGGAGTGGTCTGAAAGAAAACCAGGCAGAGGAATACCTGCAGAATCTGCTGGCTTATGTTGAGAAGAATAAACCCTATCTCGATCAAAATCTAAATATCAATGACCTGGCTTCAATGACAGGAATTCCCAGGCATTATATAACCCAGGTACTTAATGAAACCCATGGCAGGAATTTTTTTACGTTCATTAATGAATACCGTATCAGGGAAGTGCTTGAAAGGTTTTCAGATTCAAAATATAATCATTACACAATACTAGCCATAGCATTTGACTCAGGCTTCAACTCCAAATCCACGTTCAATGCTTTCTTCAAAAGACAGACAGGCTTGACCCCGCGTGAATACAGAAGCAATCCCAGGGAAAGTCTGATCCATCAGGGACAGACCTAAAAAGGAACATACTGAGTCCGTCTTCAGCGGATAAGACTTTCTTTTCTCCACTACACAGTTACTTTGCAGTTTTAAACAGATCATGAAACTGCGTTTATTTTCCATTTGCCTTGGGTTGTTAATCATATTTTATAAGCCTGCGACCGGACAGGTGCTTAAGATAAATGGTTTTGTGAGAACCGGGGCATATACCGGTTTTAATAAGGAAACAGATAAAATATATGTGTCAAGTGCATTTGCAGATATGTTCCTCAAAACAGAAGTTTCAGGAAATTCTTTCAAAGCTTATTCGCAACTTCAATTCAGGTATGGAACTGAGTTTTTAGCTACAGTAAATGATCTCCGGCTCAGAGAAGGCTATATTACTTTTTCAGGAAAAAAATTTGACATTTCTACCGGGCAGAGAATTGTGAAATGGGGTCGGGCAGATTTTAACAATCCTACTTCAAAGATTACACCACGGAACCTGTTGTTGCGGGCCCCTGACAGGGAGGAGATGAATATTGGTAACCTGCTTGCAGAGCTTAATTATTTCCCAGATGAAAGAATTAAGCTCCAGATTGTGGCAATACCCCTATACCGGTCTTCAATCCTTATTATTGATCCAGTGCCACTCCCCTCATATGTTAATGTTGATCTTATCAATGGACTAATTGCGGAAAACTCTTTCAGTCTCGGAATCCGGTCTGATTTTTACCTCAGTGGTTTCGATGTTGGAATATCATTTTTTAATGGACTGGATCCCATGCCAGGCCTAGCAATGAATGAATTTGAGATCAACATTATCCAGGGTTTTCCTGTACCACATATAGGAATCCTGTCAAAACCATATTCCACACGTGTCGTGGGCCTTGACTTTGAAGCAAGTTCAGGCTCTTTCGGATTCAGGGGTGAAGCCGCATGGTCTAAACCTGCCAATGTCGCGGGGAATTCTGAATACATCCCTCTTCCATCAATTGATCTTGTTGCGGGATCTGACTGGTCGGAAGGTGCCTGGAAACTTTCAGCTGAATATTATGGACGGTATAATTATGACTTTGTTCCAAATGAAGCACAATCTTTAATAGGATCAGAACCTGATATCCAGCTCCTAGGTCAATTGATGGCAACCCCCGGGTTTGATCCGGGTGAATATGTTCGGGAGCAGATTGGCTCTTTCAACAGGCTATATAATTACCAGCAGAAGAGTAACTATCATACCTTCAGTGTAAGGATTGAACGTGAATTTTCGTATGGTACTATAACACCTTCAATCTTATCAATGTATAACATCATATCGGGCGATCTCCTTGTTATTCCCGAGGTAAGGTACAAACCTGCTGATGGGTTTACAATTGCAGCAGGTGCAGAATATTATCATGGACCTGCAGGATCGCTTTACAGGATAACAGATGATTTCATGAATTCAGTTTATGTCTCATTCAGGGCAGATTTTTAAAATGACAGGATTCATCCTTAAGAACCGGTGGCTAATAATAACCCTGTTTTCAGTTATTGGGATCATATCAGCAACTATGATCCCATTCATCCACTCAGAGGCAGATCTGAGAAACTATGTTCCAGGCAAAATGGAGTCGAGGATAGCAACTGACAGTATCGAGGCAGTTTTCGGCGTGCAGGAAATAGCAATGATACTGTTTACCGACAGCATGATCCTCACATATGATAATCTCGAAAGAATAAGGAATATTGAATCTGGAATATCAGGACTTGAAGGCATTACGAGGCAGATTTCACCATTTACAATGACGACCATTAAAGGTGAAGACGGGATGATGGTTTCTGAAAAACTCATTGAAAAGATACCCTCAGACAGCGCTGAAACCGCACAACTGGCAGATAAAATACTCTGTAACAATTTTGTACGTGATATAGTTTTTTCATCGGATCTAAAGGCGGCTTCATTGACAATATTTATTAATGAAGAATACCCTGAGAATGAAACACTTGTACGAATTGATTCCATTATTGATGCTTGGCCGGGAAAAGCAAAAGTTATAAAAGGCGGGCTTCCCTATATAAGGCAGGAAATCATGAATGATGTAAAAACTGACGGATTCATCCTTGTACCCGGCGCATTGTTAATTATGTTGCTGATTTTGAAAATAAGCCTTAAGGACTGGAAGAGTGTACTGATGCCTTTTTCTGTCGTCGTTATTACAACACTGTTCAGTATGGCGCTTATCCCGGTTGCCGGATGGAAATTGTCACTGATGACATTGCTTGCCCCTATCATACTTGTTGCAGTGGCAAATAATTATGGAATATACCTTACAGCCAGATACCAGGAGATAAGCATTGCCGATCCCAGGATTAGTAAAAGTGAAGTCATTACCCAATTGATCTCATCACTGAATATGCCAATACTTTTCAGCGGACTTACAACTGTTGCCGGCATACTGGGATTGCTGACCCACTCTGTTATAGCAGCAAGGCAGGTCGGAATACTTGCTGCATCAGGTGTGATGCTTGCCATGGTCATGAGCTTTCTTTATATACCGGCTCTGATTAGTCTCAGGAAGCCTTATCATCAGGAATTCAAAAACAAAAAGAGGGATTTAATGAATTTAATTTCCCTCAGGATAGGAGAAACAGTAAAAAATAACCCGGGTAAAATTTTGACAATATCTGCAATCAGCACCCTGGTATTTGCCTCAGGAATTTTCCTCCTCAGGATCGATACAAGGCAGGATGTATATTTTCCCAAAAACCATCAGGTGAGAGTTTCAACAAGGGTTATTGACGATTACTTTGGCGGTGCCCAGACCATATCAGTCATGGTAGAAGGTGATATAAAAGATCCTGAGGTTATGAGGGGAATAGATAAGCTGACCAGTGAAATGGATGGAGATGCTTCTGTAGGAGGTGTATTTTCAATATCGCAGGTTGTAAGAGAGATGAGTAAAGCACTTTATGATAAAAATGAGGAGGGTTATGATAAGATACCTGATTCAAGGGAAGCAATAGCCCAATTCTTTGAGTTATATAACCTGAGCGGCGATCCTGATGATTTCAGCCAGATACTTGATTTCAGCAATTCAAAGGCACAGGTGATGATAAGACTGCCGGATGCAGAAGATAAGACAATCAGAAGCATAAAACATAAGCTTGAAGGATACAGAACTGCTATACCTGCAAAGATCACAATCGGTGGTTATGCAATGGTTATGTCGGATTTTGGCAGGTTGCTGATAAACGGGCAGGTCAGCTCTCTGATATTTGCACTTCTGACAGTCGGGCTCCTTCTTGCCGTGGTATTCCGGTCTGTAAAAGGAGGCATATTCGGATCAATACCATTCACGGCTTCAATCTTAATAATGTTTGGATTCATGGGTTTCACAGGTATTGCAATCGATCCCGCTACGGCACTTCTTTCATCAATAATGATTGGTGTCGGCGTGGATTTCACAATCCAATATATCTATTCAGTAAATTCATTTTTAAGAAAAAAGATGAGTTATAGTGAATCAATAGTGCGGGCGCATGGTACAATAGGCAGAAGCATTATAATAAATGCATTGAGTGTGATGGGAGGATTTGCAGTACTGGTACTTTCAGGATTTACGTCCATCAGATTTTTCGGTTACCTCGTAGTTGTATCGATGGGTTCATGCCTTGCAGGTGCGCTGATTGTGATTCCGGCACTCCTCATGTGGCTTAGACCAGAATTTATTGAAAAAGAGTTTTTAAAATAATATATCATGAAAACAGTTTTGATCTTTCTTTTTGGAATATTGATGCTAAACATATTTCCTCAACAGCCTGGCGCAGATGAAATAATGAGCAGAAGCAGGGATATGAGCCTTACCGGGTCAATCAGCGCTGACGTAAACCTCACTATCACAGAAAAAAACGGAACAGTACGACAGCGCACTATTTCCATGTTCTCTAAAACTTATGGAGAGGTAGAAAAAAGATTTATTAAATTCCAGTCACCGGCAGATATACGGGGAACTGCAATGCTGATTGTGGATAATAAATCATCAGAAGATGAGATGTGGATATATTTGCCTGCGTTAAAGCGCACCAGGAGAATTTCAACTTCTGACAAAGGTAAAAATTTTATGAGCTCGGAATTCACGAATGCCGATATGAGCTCACCTGCCCTTACCGACTTCAGGAATGCTTATTCGCCCGGAACAGAAAATGGAGAGAGCTGGGTGATTGAATCTTTTCCTGTTAACGATGATATTGCCCGTCAATACGGTTTTAGCAAGAAAATAAGCTATGTAAGCAGGAAAGATTATCATGTTTCGAAGATGGAATTTTATGATTCTGACAATAAGCTTCTCAAGGTGATTGATATGAAAAGCATATTCCAGCTTGGTGATGGGAAATATACTGTTGATAATATGGTTGCTGAAAATACCCAAACCGGCAGAAAATCGGCAATTCAAATGACAAATATCAAATCGGGCCAGGATGTCGATGATGCAGTATTTACTATCCAGAATCTTGAAAAATGATCAGGATGGTCATTTCCTGTGACATACTGAAATAGCCCTGAGATCCATATTCTTCTTAAATATAATATATATTAATATATATAATATAATATATATTATGATATAACTGTAATTGTTCCGTGCCAGGGTCATGTCTGCTAATCAAATATCTTTACCTTTGCATTTTGAATTAATCTGATGATCAGACAGGAAGATACTATATGTGCACCGGCAACAGGCAGCGGAGGGGCAGTTTCTGTAATAAGGATGAGCGGATCGCGCAGTCTTGAGATATTAACCAGGATCTTTTATCCTGCAGATAGATCTGTAGATCTTTTGAATAAGGCGGGTTATTCATTGATATATGGTGATATAAAAGGAGGTGAAGACATTATTGATGATGTACTTGTAAGTATTTTCAGGGCGCCCCGCTCCTACACCGGTGAAGATTCCGTTGAGATCTCATGCCATGCTTCACCTTATATCATTAAAAAAATACTGGAGCTGCTTGTCATAAACGGAGCATCTACAGCTGCTGCAGGTGAATTTACCCGGAGGGCATTCATTAACGGGAGAATGGATTTATCACAGGCAGAAGCTGTTGCGGACATTATTGCTTCAACATCAAAGGCATCGCACAGGATTGCCATTAACCAGATGAGAGGAGGTTTTTCAGAGGAGATAAGGAATCTTCGTGCGGAACTGTTGAATTTTGCGTCCCTGATTGAGCTTGAGCTTGACTTTGGTGAAGAGGATGTGGAATTTGCTGACAGGAATAACCTGAAAGACATTGTGATCCGCATAAAGCTGATTGCCGATAAACTTGCTTCATCTTTTATTGCAGGCAATGCAATTAAAAAAGGCATACCCGTGGCTATTGCTGGAAAGCCAAACTCCGGCAAATCGACACTGCTGAACGCCCTGTTAATGGAGGAAAGGGCTATAGTATCGGACATACCCGGGACTACAAGAGATTCAATTGAAGAAACAGTTCATCATGATGGCATTGAGTACAGGTTTATTGACACGGCAGGACTCAGGGAGACAACTGATTTCATTGAAAATCTTGGGATTCAAAAAACGTACGAGAAAATTAAGCAGGCATCAATTGTGTTGTTCATAGATGATGTAATGGATGGCCCAGAGATCATCAACAGACGGATTGATGCATTAAAGGAATTTCTTAACCCTGACCAGAAGCTGATCATTGTTATAAATAAGACTGATAAAGTATCTCCCGGAGAGATTTCAGGAATTCATGAGAAGATCCTTGCAGGAAATAAAGATGTGGTTGTATTTATATCGGCAAAAAATAAAACAGGCCTGGATGAGCTCAGGAAGAGCCTTGGCGACTCTGCAATAACGGAAAAGTTGAACTCAAATGAAGTTATCATTAGCAATATCAGGCATTATGAAGCTCTGAGGAATGTATCAGAAAGCCTGGGAAGAGTACTGGAAGGACTTGAAAACAGTATTCCCGAGGATATCATTGCAATAGATATCAGGCAGGCAATCCATTACCTTGGTGAGATCACCGGTGAGATAACATCCGATGAGATACTAGGGAATATATTTAAGAATTTTTGCATAGGAAAATGAAAACTGCTTTGCATTTTCCTTATTCTTAGCCAAAACCTTAAACTTTATATAAATAATCAGGCATGTTCTTCAACATGACAGGCTTACCTGTTCCAGCTGCTTCGTATATCTTGCTTATAAGATAAACATCCCTCAATCCCAGTTCACCAGGCACCTTTGTAGCTTTATCCTGTTTTACGCATAATGCAAAATCATCCATCTGAAGAGCCTGTTGATTAACTGGCTTCAGGTTCATTGGACCTTCAGGTGTTTTTCCCTGTATCCCATTATAAGCAAAGGCATTGGAAAGTTCGAATGTGCCTTTTACAGCTTCTGCTTTCAGGAAGTTAGCCTGGTCTTCATAACTTGCGTAACATTTTGAAGAGTAACCGGAGGAGAACTGCATCTCCCATTCGATTGAACCTTCAACCTGTTTAAAAAAGTCCTTATTTTTTGTGGTATTTTTTGCTGTTATGCTCACAGGAAGCTCTCCAGCAGTATAGATGGAACCTTCAATGCAATAAATGCCAAGATCGACCAACGGGCCTCCACCTGCCAGTTCCTTGTTTATACGCCAGGCATTGGGATCTCTCAGGTAAAAAGCAAATGCACTTGTCAGGTTTGTAAGCTTGCCATAAACCTGATGCTGTCCAAGCTCCATCATTTTATTATGAAAAGGATCAAAATATGCCCTGTAACCGATTGATAATTTCTTACCAGCTTTTTTACAGGCATTAATCATCTTCATACAATCTTCCACATTATTTGCCATAGGTTTTTCGCAGATAACATGCTTACCCGCCTGGGTTGCCCTTATTGTAAATTCAGCATGCATGCTGTTGGGAAGCACAACATATACAATGTCGATATCTTTATTGTCAGCTATACGATCAAAATTTCCGTAGTTGTAGATGTTAGATGAAGGTATATTGTACTTATCCGACCATTTTTTTTCTTTCTCAGGTGTGCCTGTTACGATTCCGGCCAGGTAGCAATGTTCAGTCTGCTGAAGCGCCGGCGCCAATTGTCCCTCTGAATAGCTGCCAAGTCCGACAAGTGCAATACCCAGTTTACCTTTTTCTTTTTGCAGTGAGGATTGCTTTAATAAAGAAGGTAAACCAGAAGAAAATGCAAATCCCCCACTAGTGACCATCAGCCTGTTTATAAATTGTCGTCTTTTCATAACTTAAAAATTAATCAATTTTTCAAATTAACAGGTTATTGTATATGTCAAACAATTACATAGTTAAGATAGCTATTTTAATTTAAACAAACTTTATTTAAATCAGTTGAAAAAGTAAGAATGAAAGTCTTTCAAATTGTTCATAATAACTTGCACAGCTATCAGTTCTTTTTGTTCCACAAAATACCAGCGGGTGCGATGAAAATATGAAGAAAATGTGAACCTTTCTAATTATCCTGACAGGGAAACTATATGAATGCGGGGCTGGATTTAGTCTTTAATACATCGTACAGAAAATCCGTGAGAACTTGAATTCCATAAAGAATTTACCTTCGTTTCTGCAGCACCCATGTAATTTGAATTCGACGAGGAAGCACTCCACCAGTAGCCATATTCTCTTAAAAAATCAAAAGTGCCATTTGGATACCGGATTCCCCCGGGAAGAGCTGTAAAACCAACGGAATTGGTAGAGGCATTCGAGCTTGACCAGTGGACTGTTCCAGATTCCTTGAGTGCTGTTCCGGCCACAGCCGATCCTCCTACAAAACTAATCAGGGTACCCCATTCTGAATCATTTGGAACATGCCAGCCGGTAGGACAAAGCTTACCTGTGTTTACTGTATACCAGTTGTAAAGAGCCCCGTAAGTATCACCATATACAGACTTGTTATTTGCGTACCAGCAATAGCCCGGGGAAGTTAGAGCATTCCAATCAGCTGAAACTGTTATTTCAGGGATATTTGTATTATCCCTGTATTTTCGAGTTCTGAGATTCTCCTTCATCCACACCTGTGTACCAATTGTTACAGTATTATAACTATTACCGTCAGCATCGGTTACATAGGCTGCAGGGTCAAGTGTGGTGAAGCTTAATACAGCTCCATATGAAACACCGGCGTTGTTCACTGCGTATGCTCTGACATAATAAGTCGTATTTCCATTCAATCCGGTAATACTGCTGGAATAAACACCGGCGCCTGATCCGTCAGTTGTCTTCTGATCACTTATTGTTGGATTATTATTCAGACTATAACATACTCCCCTGGCTGTGACTGCAGCCGAACAGTCCCCGCTGACATTTCCACCAGTTACTGCTGAATATGGTGATATATTGCTTATGGAGATAGTGTTAACAATGGCTGTAATCTGACCTGTTGTAAATGTTCTGTCTTCACCGTATCCAACTCCTTCAGAATTAACCGCATATGCCCTGAAATGATAAATAGTACATGGCAGAAGGCTTGTTGCTAACCCTGTGAAGGAACCCGATAATTGTCCGTCAACAGTTTTGCTGTTGGTGACAGTGGGTGATGCTGAAGTACTCCAGCATATTCCGCTGGTAGTAATCGATGCACCACCATCCGAAACAATAACTCCACCAAGAGTAACAGAGCTGGATGTTATACTTCCAGCATTGGAATTGGTCGAAACAACAGGCTGACCTTTTGCTGTTGTAATAGTGGTATTATTACTGTATGCTGTTCCCTGGCTGTTTGTTGCATATGCCCTGAGGTAATATGTTTTTCCTGGTAACATTGAGCTTATAACAACATTGAACACACCTGAACCAGCTTGAGCGTGGCTGAGATGATCTCCGCTTACAACGGGATTCTGCGATGTATTCCAGCAAAAGCCCCTTTCAGTAATTGTAACCCCACCATCATCCGAAATATTAGCTTCGGCTATCAGTCCATCAGTGGTTATTGCGGTTGTATTAGTAATTGCAATTGTAGGTAAGGAAGCTGCCGCTGTTGTAAATGACAAGTCATTGCCATATCCTGTTCCTGCACCGTTTGTCGCATACGCTCTTACGTGGTATGTTACTCCACCCTGGAGGCTGGTGAGATTGCTCGTATAAGTACCTGACCCTGTGCCATCTGTAGTTTTGGAATCACTAACTGTAGGGTTTCCGGCTGTATTCCAGCAAACACCCCTGGAAGTAATAGTTCCTCCGCCATCATCCGTTATATCTCCTCCTGACTGAGCTGTTTTCCTTGCGATCGATCCCACGGTAGCAGTCATAACAGCAGGAACAGTTATCTGGCTCGTTGTAAAGCTCTTTACAGTACCCTCAACAGTAGTAGTGCCATCACTTATATAAGCTTTATAATAATATTTGGTGCCTGGTAGCAGATCATTAACCGGACTCTGGAATTTTCCTGTTGCGGAAGGTTTCCCCAATTCAGTTCTGAGGGTCCCGGACTGCAATCCCTGGGTTAATGAATATATATGACCATGTTGAATAGCTCCTTCTCCAAGATCAGTTATCTTCCCTGCAAGAATAGCTGTCTTTTTCCCGATACTCTCGGGATCTTCAGTGGTGACCATTATCTGTTTTTCAAGCTTCCTGCAGGAGATCGAAAGCAATACTATTATTATTGCTGCTGCAAAGCCTTTGATCCATGAGCTTGCCATAATACTTGAATTTAATTTCTCAGGATGAAAATGAAATCTCCTCCCTCATCACCTACTTCCTTGATTTCGCCAAATTGTGGAACAACATTACTATTATTAATAACTGCTATCCTGAAGCTGCTGAAGAGCTGCTCGGATGAAAGATACTTCTCACTGTTATTTTCAAGCCTGTCATTCAGATATTTCAGAAATGCACTCTGATCAGGCACTTCGGTGAGCGTTCCGCTTGTCATCGCTTTTCTACTGGGAAGCTCATAAAGCTTGTTTACGGCAAGTTCTGCATCTGTAAATGCGGACCTGGTTTTAAATATTGATCCCCCGAAACATGCGTCTGTAATGAGCAGGGTGTGCCTGGAATGTATTTCCCTGAGATAGTCTCTAAGAGTGCTGTTCCGGAACCATTCCAGCTTACTGTCTTTCCTTGCATTAGAAGGTAGCCAGAACCCGATTTCAGATGCCGGATCCCAGACTCCGTGCCCAGCATAAAAGATAAGGAAATTATCAGCTTTTGTTACCACTTTTGCGAAGTAGTCAAGAGCTTCCACAATCTGGGCCATCGTTGCGTTTTTAAGAAACCTGACGTTCTCATTGTCAAAGGTATAGCGCGAGATAAGTATGTCATTTATTTTCTGGGCATCCCTGATACAGAATTCAAGTTCATTAATGCGCGGGTCAGAATAGTTATTGATCCCGACAATCAGCGCATAATACTTTCCGGGAGTTATGACATTACTTGTCTCAGCCGGCTTCGTTGCAGTTTTTTCTTCGACAGGAAGGCTTACCGTTTCCCTCTTTCCAGTATTATTTATATGGACGGTATATTTTCCGCTTGTGATCAGTTGAGCGTTTATTAATACAGTGACTGACAGAAGGAGCGAAATCATTACAGGTTTTTTCATGATGTGTGGTTTAGAAATTAATCCTGTATGAGACCATTGTTAAGGGTTTATTGTCAAATGTTGAAGATGTCATGCTCAGATTCTTCAGAGGCCTGTACCTGTTTGGTACAGAGGCGACCCAGATCATGTTGGTCGTCCATATTAAAGCCCCTGAAATAATAAAAGCGCCTGCAAGATTCATTTTTTGCTGCGCCTGGGTATACATCTTTTCCCTGGCGACCTCGTCTTCCTTCAGCTGAAGGTATTGATCATAATCATCATTAGCGCTTTTGTTTATCATAAATCCCCCGGCAAATAGTCCATAAGCAGTAATCCCTGTGACCCACCACGGTTTGCCGCCACTTATGCGTGTTTGCCCGAGGCCTGGAAGCAATGCTGACATTACAATTGCCCCTCCTCTGTTGAACGATTTCACATATTTTTCAGCTTTTATCTCAATTTCAACATCCTCATCTATAATTATTGAGTCTGCAGCAGGCACCCATTCAACCAACTTTCCACTGCCTGCCTGGATTCCTTCTCCAATATCGCCTGTAAGACTCTTTGCATTTATTTTTTCGCCGGAATTCTTCTTCCCTATTTCAATCCAGACATAGTAGGGGTCTCTAGCGTCAGAATCGATGTCGTAACTGACAGAAAGTTTCCTGCTGTCAAAATCAAGCTTTACAAGTTTAATGAGTGGCTGCTGAGCGTTTATTGATCCGGAAAGTATTAAAAAAGCCGCGATGAAAAGAAGTGTTTTTTTCATATTGCCCGGTTATCTTCTTCAAATATAAACAAAATATAATATGTGCAATATCAGCACCTTTGTCAGATGATTTCAGCCTGCCAAAAAGTTAGAATTGTTAATCATATTTTATTAGAAATTGCTTACTTTATCCCCTTACGGTCGAGAATTTTCTCAATTTCATCCATCACCTTATTCATGGATTCTATAGTTTTATCGAATGGAACATTGGTAGTCATGTCGGCACCGGCTGTCTTCAGCAGTCCTATCGGGTAATCCGAGCTTCCTGAAGAAAGAAATGTCAGGTATTTTTTCAGGGCATCCTTGTCTCCCGAAAGAACTTTTTCAGCCAGGGAAATAGATGCTGTGAAAGACGTGCTATACTGGTAGACATAGTAACCCCTGTAGAAATGAGGAATGAATGCCCATTCCATTTCAATATTCCTGTCGATTTTACATATCCCCTTGTCATCGCCATAATATTTTCTTACAATTTCGAGATACATATTTGATAATGTCTCTCCTGTAAGAGGCATTCCTTTCCATGCTGCCTCATGAACCCTGAGCTCAAATTCAGCGAATTGAGTCTGCCTGAATAATGTGCCTTTAAACTGATCGAGCCATGTCATCAGTAATGAAAGCCTGGCATCATCATCAGTCACTTTTTTCGTCATATAATCAAATAAGAGCACTTCGTTGAATGTGGATGCAACTTCTGCAACAAATGTTGAATAACCAGTAAGAGGGTCAGGCTGTGTTTTTGTTGAAAAATAGCTATGCATTGTGTGACCAAGCTCATGAGCAAGAGTGCTTACATCAGAATAGAGATCATTGTAATTCAGCAGAATATAGGGATGCAGCTCTTTAGAAAGTCCTGATGAATAAGCACCAGATTGCTTCCCTTTTGTAGGATAGACATCAATCCACCTTGAATCCATTGCTTTACGCACTGTTGATACATATTCCTCACCCATCGGTTTTAGTGCTTCCAAAACGATTTTTGCCCCGGATTCATAATCATATTTAAGATCAACATCCTTTACGGCAGGAGCATACAGGTCGTAATACTTAAGTGTATCTACACCAAGCATTCTTTTCTTTATTGCCAGGTACCTGTGAAAAGCAGGCAGGTTTTTATTAACATTCGTGATGAGTGATTGGTAAACTGCTACAGGGATATTGAACCTGTCTGTGGCAGCTTCGAGAGTTGAGTTATAATATCTTGACCTTGCATTAAAAATCTGGCGTTTTACATTGCCGTAGAACATTTCACCGTAAGTTCCCTTGTAGTTTTCCCAGTTATTCCAGAACGCTTCAAAGACTTTTTTCCTGTCCTCTCGGTCAGGCAGTGCCCTGTATAAATTATATTGTGCCTGGGTGATCTTGATTTTCTGACCGTTTGACAAGGTAACTTCAGGAACGGGCATTTCTGCGTTTGAAAATGTATTGTACACTGAAGATGATGTACCTGAGACAAGGCTGCTGAGAGACAAAATTCTTTCTTCAGGCTCGCTCAGCGAGTGTTTTTTCATCCTGAAAAGATCTTCAAGGCCCATCCTGTAAGGAGCAAGCCCTGGTTCAGATTTAATAAAACCGTCAATAAGGCTCCAGTCGGCTTTCAGGATCTCAGGATCAGCGAATGATGTTTTTTCTCCAAACTCAGTGAAAACTGTTTCGAGCTGTTGTTCCATGCCGGCAAATTTCATATTCCTCGTATCAAGATTGGCATTAAATCCTGAATAAGCAGAAAGTCTAATGGCCTGTTTGTTAATTTCTGTGTTAAGTTTCAGGAAATTCAGTAAATCGGAGGATGAACGGGTAAGTGTTCCTTTGTATTTCTCCAATTCAGGTATTCTTGCTTGCAGCGCCTTGAGAGCAGAATTCCATTCATCATCAGAGCTGAATAATATTGAAAGATCCCATTTATACCTGTCAGATATCTCTTCTCTTGATTTCTGGCTGTAGGAGGTGGTTCCTGTTAAAAATAAAGAAGCAACAATAAAAAAAATAATAGGGGTCGTTTTCATAGGTTTGTTTATTTCTGGTGTACAAAATTAATTCTTTTGTAAAATATAAGAGGATTGTAATATATGCTTAGACTTCAACTTTCATTTATGAGATAAAGCCTGTTATCTTCCACCCTGTACATTAGGGGGGTGACTGAAACTGAAGGATACCTGTTTCTTAATCTTTTGGTTTCACTTACTGTAAAATCCATTTCATTACCTATCTCGAACATTGGAGCATAATGCATGAAATGCTCTTCAGCTTTATCCCTCTCCCATCCTGCAAGTTTGACAAGCCCATCAATAAACTCATTCCTGCGGGCGAAGAGGTTTACCATTCCGCAGTTATTATGTCCGATGAGTGCTATATGTGAAACTTTGCCTACACCGATGGCATATGATACCTTGAATTCACTATATCTCAGGTTTGCGCCACCGGCCCTTATTATGAACGCAAAGTTGTCAGGTATTGTGAGATATTTACGATTATCCATGCACATGCCAATAAGCAGCTGTGCCGAACTGAAACTATCGAATTTTCTGCCTAGGTTATGATATTCCAGGAGCAATCCAGTTGGATTATCCCTGAGTTCCGGATCAATATCAGCCAGAGAATTGACAGGTTTCAGGTTGATCATCAAAGTTTATTTTCTGTAAATATATCAGTTCTTTCATTCAATAAAGTAAGGTACAGCTGGAATTTAACATGTTAATAAAGGAAAACATATCTACCACAAAGACAGATATTTAACAAATACCTGGAACATTAATAAATTACTCCTTCATGTAGTTTATTGTCGGGGCTAAAGCTTCATAAGGTATATCCTGGGTTATGGAAAGCTGTGCCTGTACAGGAAACCTTGAGGTTACATAAGGCATCCCTTTTTGAAGTCCATCATAACCTTCCTTTGCAACTTCTGCAAGATCTTTTTGATTGTTTTTAAATGCACGTACATTATTTATAAGGTCATTATCGTCGGATCCGGTTAAAACAGTAAGCAGGATTTCAGTATTACGAATCTCTGATACCACGGCTTCACTGAATGACAGTATGAAAGCCTTGCATGCCGCAAACAACGAAGATACAGGAGGTGGATGGCTGGAAGCTATTGATGCAAGATTAAGGATTCTTCCTTTACCTGCCCTCAGCATATCAATCAGGTATAGCTTCGTAAGCTGAACTGTTGATACCATGTTCAGCTGCATGATCGAATCGTCAATGTCAGTTTCATCCTCTCTGAAGTAAGCAAATTCTCCGAATCCTCCATCATTAACAAGGGTAGTAACATTAATGCTGTCTTCTTTTGTGCGGTCATGCAATTGCCTGGCTGCACCGGGAACTGATAAATCTTTTAATATTACATTAACCCTTGGCGATCCCAGCTGCCGGAACTCTGCTGCAACCTGGTGAAGCCTGTACTCATTTCTAGAAACAATCACAAGGTTAACCTTATCAGCTGCAAAAAGTTTTGCAAGTTCATAGCTTATGCCACTTGTTGCACCTGTAATCAGAGCTGTTTCATTAGTAAATGACATAATAATTATGTTACAGTTATTAATTATTAACACAGCATATAATCAATAGTTGCATAACTTTGGCCTGTAATTGATCAAGCATACAATAATTGTACTCAAGGATAATCAGATGTCAGAAAATAGATTATTACAGTCAGCATTAATACTGGCGATTATAACAGTAGGGTACAACCTGGCCGAAGGTATTGTATCTGTATTCTTTGGAATAAACGATGACACCCTGGCTCTTCTGGGATTTGGGATTGACAGTTTTGTAGAAGTTTTATCAGGAGCAGGAATAATACATATGATCTTCAGGATGAAGAAATCAGGACAGAACCTTACAAACAGGGATCAATTCGAGAAACTGGCCTTAAAAATAACAGGGACATCTTTCTACATCCTTGCTGCAGGCCTGGTGGCTGGTGCGGTAATTAATATTATCAGGGGCACAAAACCTCAAACTGCAATTGTGGGTATAATTGTATCTGCAGTTTCCATCCTTACAATGTATATTCTAATGAAAATGAAGCTTAAAATCGGCGGGCGGCTGAACTCAGATGCCATTATTGCCGATGCACACTGCACCAGGGCTTGTCTTTATCTTTCATTTGTCCTGCTTGCATCAAGCGGTATGTATGAGCTTTTAGGAGTATCGTGGTTTGACATAGCAGGATCATTGGGAATAGCCTGGTTTGCATTTTCTGAAGGGAAAGAGGCATTTGAAAAAGCTTACAGCGAAAAAATTGACTGTGGGTGTCATGAATAATTATTTGATATTATAATCCAGCTGAAGTGATTTTTCGTGAACCATTCCAGCTTTTTTGATCAACTTCTCCTCTCCCATTCTTAATGCATATTCACGGAATGATGGTTTGGGACCTTTCCATCTTAGTTCATCTACATTTCTGAACAACGCTGCATCTTTGCGAAGGGTTGCGAGATTTTTGAAAAGCAAAGCATTGCTGATGTTTTCCTGAAGAATATCAGTGGGGAATGATTCTATCGGACCGTACATATTAAGCAACCTTGCGGCCCCCTTGCTTCCAATACCTGGTATACCAGGATATCCGTCAGCGTTGTCTCCGGTAAGCGCAAGCAGGTCAGGGATCAGAATCGGATCAACCCCGAATTTTTTCCTGATCTCAGTTGCATTCCTGATGATTTTCGCCCTTCTGTCAACCTGAACTATAAAATCATCTTTTACACATTGGGCAAGATCCTTATCAGGAGTCCAGATACAAATCTTTTCCACCCTTTCATCATGAGATGCTATGAATGCAGCAGACGCAAGGGCATCATCCGCCTCAAGTGCAACCATTGGCCAAACGACAATGCCCATTGAATCAAGAGCTTCCTCAAGTGGATGGAATTGAGAGAGCAGTGCAGGATCAATTCCGGCTCCGGTTTTATATCCAGGCCAAAGATCATTCCTGAAGGATTCAATGACATGATCAGTTGCAACACCTACATGAGTTGCACCTTCGTCGATCATTTGCAAGATACTGTTAAGGACGCCGTTGACAGCGCCAAATTGCCGGTCTTTTCCTTTGTTAAAACGCCTCAATCCATAAAAGTGCCTGAACAATTCAAAGGTGCCGTCTATAAGGTGAACCATCATATTTTCAATGTTTTATCCAAATTTGTATTTATACAACAATTGTTTGTCTTCATAATAACGACTATCTTTAATAAATACCAGCCGGAACAGAAATAACATTTTATTTGTTTATGAGTTCATAAATGATAATTAATGGATAGCATCCTCCAGATCTATAAAGATCCTTCCCTGCTGATTGAGTTTGGTGGAGTGGTACTGATATTAATAGTCATCTACCTTGAAACAGGTTTTTTTCTCGGTCTTGTGCTTCCAGGAGGAGATTACCTCGTATTTACAGCCGGTTTATTATGCGGAACACATTACATCGATATTTCCTTTGTGCCTATGTTATTACTCATGATGGGGGCAGCTATCCTGGGAGATTTTACTGGTTATTTAAAAGGCAGGTGGCTGGGACCTAAACTGTTCAGCAAACCTGATTCAAGATTTTTTAAAAGGGAATATCTTGATAAAACCCGAAAATATTATGAACACTATGGAGTTTGGAGCTTTATTCTTGGCAGGTTTCTTCCTGTAATCCGAACACTTGTTCCAATCCTTGCCGGTGCATCAGGAATAAGAGTAATTAAATTCAGTTATTTCAATATTTCGGGAGCAGTTTGCTGGATAGGTCTCCTTACGTCACTTGGATATTTCCTGGGAGAGAGATTTCCTAACCTTTTAAATTACAGTTTTTTATTTTTAATCGGATTCATAATTTTAGTCTCTCTTCCGGTTATAAAAATGATGAATCCTTTTAAGAAGAATAAAACCTTAAACTAACCGATATATGGACAATGCTTATTTATGGGTTGGCTTTAACCTTTTTATTTTAGTGATGCTTGCACTTGACCTTGGCATCTTCCACAGGAAAGCTCATGAAGTAAGTTTCAGGGAAGCAGTGATTTTCAGTATTGTATGGATAGCTTTAGCTTTATTATTCAATGTCTTCATCTGGCATGAATTCGGAAAGACAAAAGCTGTGGAATACCTTACCGGATATATTATTGAGAAGTCACTTAGTGTTGATAATATCTTCGTGTTTGTACTTATCTTCAGTTCGTTCAATGTGCCGTCTGCATACCAGCATAAGGTATTGTTCTGGGGTGTTCTTGGAGCCCTCGTTATGCGTGCTGTATTCATCTTTGCAGGTGTTGCACTTATTGAAAGATTTCACTGGATTATTTATGTTTTCGGTATTTTCCTGGTTTATACTGGGATAAAAATTGCACGTGAAAAGGGGACAAAAGTTGATATGACTAAAAATCCTTTTCTGAAGTTTTTAAGGAAGGTAATTCCTTTTACAAAAGATTATCATGCCGATAAGTTTTTTGTCAGGGATGTCAGGCTTTCAGCCACTCCACTTTTGCTGGTACTTGTACTTGTAGAGATCACAGACCTTATATTTGCCGTTGATTCGATCCCTGCAATACTTGCAATAACAAGTGATCCTTTCATTGTATATACCTCGAATGTCTTTGCCATAATGGGCCTGAGGTCTCTATACTTTGCCCTAGCAGGATCATTGAAATATTTCATTTACCTGCATTACGGTCTTGCATTGATATTGATCTTTGTAGGAATAAAAATGGTAGGTTCTGAGTTCTATAAGCTAAATCCCTTTATCTCGCTCCTTGTAATAGCTATAATTCTTACAGTGAGTATTGCAGCTTCAGTTATTAAAGGCAAAAGGACGAGACAAGAAGAAGAGTCAGTTCAGCCTCGATAAACTTTAAAACTCCCGCTTCTGAGTGCATCCAGTCTTTTTCTCAGGTTTTCAGGAAGAGGGATCTTTGTTTTTTTAACAAGATCAGAAAGAACTATTATGTCATTTATCTGGGCAACAAGCTCATTATCATCGTTATAGACATAGTTCACAATACCGAAACTTGTATTTTTTATCAATTCTATCCTTGAATATACTGTCACACAGCCCGGGTAGAACAAGGATTTCTTAAACTGGCATGTTGTTGATGCGATTACAGGACCGATTTTTTCTTCCTTGTGGAGATTCATGAGCTCTGCAATTTCCAGAAGACTGACTCTTGCTGCCTGGGCATATTTCTGGATGTTGAGATTGTTTATTATACCAAGTATATCAAGTTCACTCCAGTCTATGCGTAAATGGATTCTAACAGGAAAGCTTTCTTCCATTGTTAATTGATTTTTTGTACATACTCAAAGCCCATTTCCCTGAGCTTATACTTCTGTATCTTTCCGCTTGCTGTTTTTGGAAAATCTTCAACAAAGATGACATGTTTTGGTATTTTCATCCTGGCAATTTTACCCCGGCAGAATTCCTGAACATCTTCCTGTGTTAGAGAAGCACCTTTCTTAAGCTTGATAAAAGCCCCAACAATCTCACCATATTTCTTGTCTGCAATACCAGCAACTTCTACCATTTCAATTTCAGGCATCTGGTAAAGGAAGTTTTCGATCTCGCGTGGATAAATGTTCTCCCCGCCCCTGATTATCATGTCTTTGATCCTGCCCGTGATCCTGAAAAAGCCGTCTTTTGTTTTTACTGCCAGGTCACCGGAATGCAGCCACCCATCTTTGTCAATAGCAGCAGCAGTTGCTTCAGGGTTGTTATAATAACCTTTCATAACATTGTAGCCACGGCAGCATATCTCACCCTGGACTTCCTCAGCGCATTCAACTCCGGTTTCAGGATCAAATATTTTAACCTCTACACCGGGATAGTTAGTTCCAACCGTAGTTGCCCGTATCTCAGCAGGATCTGAAATTCTCGTTGCTGTCATGCCTGGTGATGACTCAGTAAGGCCATAGACGATGATAAGTTCTGAGCAGTTCATCTTTGTCATAACCTGTTTCATTGTGTCAATAGGACATAATGAACCTGCCATGATCCCTGTCCTGAGCGATGACAGGTTAAACATGCTGAACATAGGATGGTTAAGTTCAGCTATAAACATTGTCGGGACACCGTAAAGGGCAGTGCATTTTTCTTTTTGAACTGAAGCGAGTACCATCAGAGGATCGAACTCCTCAACAAACACCATTGTTGAACCATGAGTTATAACAGAACAAACAGCAAGTACACACCCAAAGCAATGGAAAAGGGGAACGCAGACAAGAAGCCTGTCGGCCTGTGAATAGTTCATGCAGTCACCAGTGCTTTGTCCGCAATTTACAATGTTGTGGTGACTGAGCATTACTCCTTTTGGAAACCCTGTGGTGCCCGATGTATACTGCATATTAACAACATCATGGCACGAGATACTACTTTTTCTAGTATTCAGCTCATCATCGGGCATATACGAGCCTAATAGGATCAACTCATGAGTATTGTACATTCCCCTGTGTTTCTGGGGACCAATAAAAATTACATTTTTAAGCTCCGGGAATCTTGAACTCGATAAATCACCGCGAGCAGTAGTTTTAAGCTCAGGAATAAGCTCAAATACCATATTCACATAATCACTGTCACGATAGCCATCAATAATGCATAGTGTATGCAGATCGGCATTCTTTATTATATACTCAAGTTCAGAAAGCTTATAGCTCGTATTGACAGTAACCAATATTGCTCCTATTTTGGCAGTTGCAAACATGAATGTATTCCAGTCGGGAACATTCGTAGCCCATATTCCAACTTTATCACCAGGCTTAATGCCAATGCTTATAAGACCTTTTGCAAGTTTATCAACACGGTCATTAAACTGGGAATATGTAAACCTCAGGTTTCGGTCGGGGTAAATTATAAACTCATGGTCGGGACTAACCGTTGCCCATTTCTCCAGCAACTGTCCCAGGGTATCTTCAATAAGTCTCATCCGGAATTAATTAAACTGGTACGTAAACTATGCCAAGTATCCTGGCTTTTCCTTCTCTCGTTGTTACAAGATGGCTGACAATTGAATCCAGGTAGATCGAATCTCCTTTGCCAAGTTCAATTATATCGTTTCCATAATAGATAATAACACTTCCTTCAAGCACATAAATGAATTCTTCCCCCTCATGTGAAGATTTTACATTGTTGTTGTTGCTTGGGATGATATCTATCATGAAGGGTTCCATATGCCTGCCCGCCTTGTTTGGTGCAAGCGACATGAATGTCAGATGTTCCCTGCTTTCATTTTCATTTGTTGAAAAGCTGACTGAAGAATTTTTTTCCTTTTCACGGACAACTGCAGGTCCTTCTTTATCATTATCATCGAGCAAAGTCCCCATCCTTACACCAAGAGCCCTTGTAATGCGAATAAGTACGCCTAATGAAGGTATTGATTCGCCTTTTTCTATAAGTTCATATTGCTTTTCAGAAAGTCCTGATTTTTTAGCGAGATCTGGAACAGGGATGTTTTTAATTGATCGTAATGATGATATTTTCTCCCCGATAATCTGGTTTTTTGTCATTCTTATATTAGTTAAGTTCAAAGGGCATAAATATAACAGATTTTATAAAACACGATATTTTATGTTAATATTTGTATCTCAGACATATAATTTCTGACAATTAATGCAAAAAAAGCTTCTCCTGTTACCGGAACCTGTTTGTTTTCTGATTATTGGAAGATCACACCTGTGACAGATCTTGCGGGTATGTGCAAGCCAGTGTTTCTTTAACTCATATTTTTTCTTCCATTCATAAAACTCAAAACTGTATATTCTCGCTTCCTTTATCAGTTCCTTTATTTTACGCTGAGGGATCATTCCCGTTCTGGATTCAGGATGAACTTTTATCCTGTAGAGAACTTCATTTTTAATTATGTTCCCTACCCCGGAAAATATATCCTGGTCAAGGAGGACATCACAAACAAGACGAGATGATGATTCCTTCAGTTTATTTTCAGCTTGGGCAGGATCCCATGTATCGCTCATTACATCTGATGTGAAATCATATACAGAATCGACATCCCCTTCAATTATTTTAACTGAACATGAATAAAAATTGATCCATCCGTTATCAAAGGTAATGTTAAGCCTGACAGGCCGGTCTTTCTGCTCATTTACAAGGTAAGAACCCCACATCAGGAAGTGAATGCGAACAGTAAAATCATTGAGGCAGATCAGGAAGTGCTTTCCCCAGCTTCGAAAGGCCAATACTTCAGTATTCAATAAGCGATGCTGTTCAATACTGCTGTTACCGGATACTGAAACAATGCGGCGACCTGTAAATTGCTGTACCTTTTCTTTGAGAATTACTACTGACGGACCTTCAGGCATTTTGCTTGTATTAAATTTTTGAAATATTAAGAAATGAATAGTTTCAATTACATTTGGACCATAAAACAGCTTAATGAAATTCAATTTCTGCAGTCTGAGCAGTGGCAGCAGTGGTAACTGCTATTATATTGGTAATGAATTCCATGGATTTCTCATTGATGCTGGTATTTCAGCAGGTTCAGTGAAGAAGTTCCTAAAAAGGATGAACATTTCAATGCAATCAATAATGGGAATACTCATTACACATAATCATTCTGATCATATAAAAGGACTTGAAGTATTGACCAGGAAAAACCATATCCCGGTTTTTACAACATTTAATGTCTGGAACAGTATTCTTTCGAATGCGGTAATAACTTCCGATTGCAGACGAGATATCAAATTGAAAGAAAGGTTTCATTTAGCCGGTTTTGATATTGAAGCCTTTCCTGTCTGTCATGATGCTCCTGAAACAGTAGGGTTTCACATCAGCTACGGCAGCAAGATTATGACTGTTGTCACAGACCTTGGTCATATATGCGAAACAACAGCAAGCTACATTATAAGATCAAACATTCTTGTTATTGAATCTAATTATGACGAGAATATGCTGATGACCGGTAAGTATCCATATTTTCTAAAGCAGAGGATACATTCGGACCATGGGCACCTGGGAAATAATCAGACTTCAGATTACCTGGCAGAGATATTCAGCGATAAGCTTTCACATATCTGCCTTGCTCACCTGAGCAGGAATAACAATACACCTGACCTTGCCATGGAATCGTTAAAAAATACCTTCTCCAAAAGAAATATCAGCCTTGCCGGTCATCAGACCATAACTGTACTTAACAGGAGCACTCCAACAGAGATGATCACCATTGACTGTTAGTTGTCTCTTTTGATAACTATCCCTGCATCATCATCATCATCATTATCACGATCACGATTCCTGTCTCTTTTTACTTTTACTTCAGTGTCACGATCATCCTTGTCTTTGTTGAAAATATCCCTGTCGCGTTTTTTCTTTTTAATGACTACTCCGTTATCATCGACGCGCCTTTCTTTTTTGACAACTGTACCATCGTCCCTTACTTCGCGCTCTCTTACATCAACATCTCTTGTACTGCTGCAAGAACCAGCAATAATGGCGAATGCAAACAGCATTGACAAAATTGTATTTTTCATTTTATACAAATTTATAATTTCACATGAGGTCAAAGGTATAGCTCATGCAAGGGCATAATGTTATATTAAACCATTAAAAGTTTGCAACTTACAAATAATCAACCTGTAAGAAATGAGAGAAGTCCCTGGGAGTATTACTTTTTAAAAATGACTGGAACCGTCCCAGCAATGAGTGCACAATTTTGATTTTGGAAGCCCGATTGCAGTAACAAGATCTCCCAGCTTCTGATATTTAAGTGATGTGAGACCCAGATTTTTCCTGATCTGTTCGACCATGGCAGAGTACCTGCCGGTTTTTTCATCAGAATAATCTTTCACATCAGTATCGTTGCCTTCAATATCTTTTATCACGCGCCTTGTAGCCAGGTCGTAAATTGATTTTGACCTGCTGAAATTTAGGAATTCACATGCATGTACAAGCGGAGGACAAGCTATCCTCATGTGAACCTCCCTGATACCGCCTGCTGTAAGATGCTGGACATTGTCCTTAAGCTGGGTGCCACGAACAATAGAGTCATCCAGAAAGATTCCGCTCTTGTTCTTTATAACAGACTGGTTTGGAATGAGTTTCATCTTTGCAACAAGGTCGCGCGTTTCCTGGTTCTGAGGCATGAAACTGCGTGGCCAAGTGGGAGTATATTTTGCATATGGTCGTTTATGCGGAATATGCCTTGCATTTGAATAGCCAATTGCATGACCAACCCCTGAGTCAGGTATGCCGGCGACAAAATCTGCCTTTACATCATCGTTTTTTGCAAGGGCTGCCCCGCAGTTGAACCTTGTCTCATCGACGTTTACATTTTCGTAGAATGAAGGCGGATAGCCGAAATAAACCCACAGGAACGAACATATCTGCAGCTTTTCAGAAGGTTTCGACAATTGCCTGTATCCTTCGGCGGTTATTTCAATTATCTCTGATGGGCCTAAATAGTATTCAATTTCATAACCCAGGTTTGGAAATGCACATGTTTCGAAGGTTGCAGCAAACGATCCTTCCTTTTTGCCAATAATCAAAGGAGTCCTGCCCAATTTATCACGAGCGGCAATGATACCATTCTCAGTAAGAATCATCATTGAGCATGAGCCTTTAACCTTAGCAAAAACATTCTTTATACCTGAAACAAAATCATCGGATTGTGAAATAAGCATCGCCACAAGCTCAGTTGGATTAACAGATCCCTGGCTTGTTTCGGAGAAATGCCTTCTTTCCTTCATGAATTCTCTTTCGATCTCATCTATATTTGCAATTTTGCTTACTGTTGCAACTGCAAACCTTCCGATATGGGAAGTAACTACTATAGGCTGAGCCTCATGGTCGCTTATAACGCCTATACCTAAGATCCCTTTGAAACCCTGAACATCATTATCGAATTTGTTACGAAAATACCCGTCTTCAAGACTATGTATTGCTCGCTGAAAACCAAGTTTTTCATTATAAAATGCCATACCCGCTCTTTTTGTGCCAAGATGAGAATGGTAATCAGTACCATAAAACACATCCATTACACAATCTTGTTTTGAAACACAACCAAAAAATCCGCTCATGAAATCAGGGTTAAATCTTTCTCAAAAATAAGTTAATTCCCTATAAATACTATTAATGTTGAAAATTGACTGATATTTCCCGAATTGCAGGAAAAAGAACTAAGGAGATTGGAAAATCAGGTTTTAGAGATGATTAGATGCCTAGGGCAGCTTTTATTTTCCTGAAAATATCAGTATTATCATAGATACCGGTAAAGGAATATGCCCCAGGACCAAATACATAGACAGGGATCATAACTGCTGTATGATCTTTCCTTGAGAAGTCAAGATCGACTGTATGATCATTCCTGTTTCCCCCTACGATCGTAACACCACCAGTTTCGTGGTCAGCAGTAACAACAACAAGAGTGTTCCCAACCCTTTCAGCATAATCGATTGCAACTCCTACTGCTTTATCAAAATCTATAACCTCATCGATCAGAGTATCGGCAGCATTGGCATGGCCGGCGAAATCGATCTGTGAGCCTTCAACCATAAGGAAGAATCCTTTATTGTTCCTTGAAAGTATTTCAATAGCCTTGGCTGTTGCAAGAGGCAGCATATCTCCGCGGCCCTTTAACCTGTAGGGATTATGGTCGGGAGCAGTAAAGGCAGCCAGTTTTGATGCTGTTGATCTTGTCATGGCATCTACAGAATTAACAACGTCATAGCCTCTTTTCCTGAGGCTGTCGAGTAAATTAAGATTGTCTTTTCTTACCGCAAAATGGTTATAACCGCCACCTATTATAACATCAACATCTGTCTTTAGAAAATCAAGAGCTATGTCTTCGTAACTGCTTCTGCTCGACTGATGAGCAATAAATGATGCCGGTGTTGCATGGGTTATTGCAGAGGTTGAAACAAGTCCCGTAGAGAGTTTGTTTTCTTCAGCAATTTCGAGAATTGACTTCACCTTATTGCCCTGTGCATCAACACCTATAGAATAATTGTTGGTCTTTGTTCCGGTAGCCAGTGCTGTTCCCGAAGCGCCTGAATCGGTGATGTAGTTATTAGCCGAATAGTTAATCTGCAGTCCGGTAACCTTTGTTCTCTGAATATTCAAAGGTGATGTGGCTACGGTCATTGCAGCATACACATCTGGTAGCCCCATGCCATCACCTATCATAAGAATGACATTTTTAATTTCCTTTTCAGGAGGCTGAGATGTTGAGATTTCTGAATAATCAGAACATGAAGTAAAAGTTAGAAACAGCAGAGCCGTTAGAAGGACAGAAAACCTTTTTACTGACATCATAACAATAATTAAGATTGGACATCAGCTACAAAGTTATAATTAAGTTCTGAAAAGATAAATTTTAAGAAGTATTTCAGAAGAGGGTTGAGAAATACTTTGCATTACTTATTGCAAAGGCATTCATGTCATTGTTAAAATAAGCATATAGAGTATCAGCACCTGTCAAGTTGATCTGGTTTTTCCAATTAATAAGAGATTCATTACTGTAATTATGGTTGTACCATGAACCTTCACCATGAAACCTGATATAAGCAACATGCGTAAGAGTTGATATAACCCTAGGAACAGATGACGGACCTGAAACTATACACAGATCATGATTGCGTTTCTGCAGTATTTCATATACTTCCGGTACATACCAGGTAAAATTCCTGAATTCGAAAACATGCCTGAAGGACGTGCTGAGATGACTGCAGAATGTATCAAGCTTTTTAAGATCAGCATTGAAGTTTGCCGGAAATTGCCATAATATTGGACCTGTCTTCTCCTTTAACAAAGAAGCAATCTGTTCAAACCGGGTAAGAGTCTCAAGGAAAATAGAATCAACATTAAGTTTTTTCTGATGAGTAAGAAACCTGTACCCCTTTACAGCAAATTTAAAATCGGGTGGCGTAATCGTATACCAGTTCCTGACAGACTTTTCATCAGGCATCCTGTAAAAAGTGTTGTTAAGTTCAACAGTATTAAAATGCTCTGAGTAAAAGATGAGCCATTTGTTCTTTGGCAGCTTTTCGGGATAAAAAAGAGTCTTCCAGTGATTGTAATAATATCCTGAACATCCAATGTAGATTCTCACTTATAAATTATTTATTCAGACAATTCAGGTTTGCTTCTTCTTTCAATTATCCTTTGGAATACCGTTGGGGACAATCCCGTAGTTTTTTTGAACTGGTTGGAAAGATGTGCAACACTGCTATAATTCATTTTCCAGGCTACCTCCGTGCAGGTGAGCTTTTCATCGACGATAAGTTTTTTTACTCTCTCAATTCTCTGCAGGATCATGAAATTTTCAATTGATGTATAAGTAACTTCAGCAAATATCTTTGCTATATAGCTGTAACTCAGGTTCATTTTATCAGCAATATATGCTGAAATTTTTGAATCAGGAAGTTTTGAATCAGAGTACACAAGATCGATTATTACTTCTTTGATTTTCTGAACAAGAGCATTTTTAGGATTGTCGATAATCTCTATCCCATACTTGTTTATAGCAGATGCCAGAGCTTTATACTGATCAGGTGTAAATGATCCGTCAACTTCAATTTCACCCAAACCATTCAAATCATACTTAATCCCAAGCTCATCCATTTTCTCCTGCAGAACAACCTTGGCTGCACGATTGATGTCGTATTTGATATTCAGTTTCAATTTTCTCTTATCTTTCAGATTGCGACTCAAAAATAAATGAACCCATGATCTTACTCTTTATATATTTCAGTTAAAGAATTACATCATTCACTTATAAAAAAAGCCGCACAATTGCGGCTTTTAATATAATTCTAAATAAGGATTCAATATCCTTTTATCATTCTTTCGACTTCTTCCCTTGACTTTCCTAGTCTTTTCTGGATCCTGCCAAGAGTTTCATCCTCTTTACCTTCAATATAAAGCAGATCATCATCGGTAAGATCTGCATATTTCTTCTTGAGTTTACCCTTTATTTCTTCCCAGTTACCTCTGATTATTGCCTTATTCATGACTTTAATTTTTAATTTATAATGGGCAAAGTTAATATTAAGGAATGCCTGCAGTGTTACATAATGATTTCTAATTGTTGCAGAATTTCCTCCAATGTTATGATGCAACATAATATGGAAATTATATAACGTCATTAAAGCCGAACCTATGCAACTTTGTGACAATCAAATATCAACATTCAGTAAAATCAGACATATGGAAACAAATACAAATTATTTAACCGGATCATTCAGGGATCGTTCTTCAGCTGAACGCGCCTATAACAGGTTACGTGAAAGAGGATATACAGATGAAGAGATAAACATTATAATGTCTGACGAGACCCGTTCGAGATATTTCAACAAGGAAGACGACAGATCAGATGAAACTTCGTTTGGCAACAAGGCCATGGAAGGTGCAGGCACTGGTTCTGCAATTGGCGGGGCTCTTGGGGCAACAGCCGGAATAATTGCTGCCCTTGGCACCAGCCTCATAATACCGGGTTTAGGAGTAGTAATTGCAGGTCCGATTGCTGCAGGACTTGCCGGAGCGGGTGCAGGTGGCCTTACCGGTGGTATAGTTGGGGCACTTGTAGGTGCCGGAATTCCAAAGGACAGGGCTGAGAAGCATGAAAAAGATATCAAGGAAGGTGATATCGTTATGGGCGTAAGGCCCCGAAACGATGAAGATGCTGCTTATCTTGAAGAAGACTGGCGTCAGTATCAGGGAAATGTTTACAGGTAGATGAATACACCTGGTTCAAATTGCGTACAGCGGGGACAGCCATGAATAAAGGAATGAGTATCGCAAATTAACGAGGGGTAAACATCAATATAGTTTCTTAATAAGGTGAGCATGACCCTGGTAAAACCTGAAACTGCTCACCTTATTTATAAATAATATATCAATCAATATAAATGAATATGAAAAAAGTAAAATTGTTAATGATCCTGATTGTTCCAGTGATGATGTCGTGTAATCAGAATAAGAGTGGAAACCAGGCGAGCAAGGATGTGGACGATAAGGCAATGCTCGTTGAAAATGCTAAAGTATCAGATGAAAATGATGAACCACAGAGTGTTGAAGATTTCATTAAGGAAGCTGCCAGCGGTGGATTAATGGAAGTTGAGCTTGGAAGATATGCACAGCAGAATGCCTTAAACCCTAGGGTTAAGAATTTTGGTGCTATGATGGTTCGCGATCACCAGAAGGCAAATGATGAGCTTAAGTCAATAGTTACAGGTAAGAACATGACGATTCCGTCAGCGATGGAAAACAATCACATGAATAAAGTTGAGGAAATCCAGAAAGAAACAGGTGCTGATTTTGACAGGAAGTATATGGATGAAATGGTTGATGATCACGACAAAGATGTTAAAAAATTCCGCAGGCAGGCAGAAAACGGGAAAGATCCTGAAATAAAAGCTTTTGCTGCCAAAACGCTTGAAGTTCTTGTCATTCATCAGGATTCTGCAAAGAATATCAAAGAAGCCCTTGACAGGCAAAATTCAAATACAGGAGCAGCAACAAAATCAAATAACAGATAATGATCATTATGAAAAAGTATTTGCCTTTAACATTAATTTTCCTGCTGGGCATAGTTTTTCTTACAGGGTGTGAATTTATCGGGGGAGTATTCCAGACAGGAGTCGGAGTCGGTATATTTATTGCTGTTGTAATCCTTATTCTGATATTTTTTATTGGGAGGATAGGAAGAAGAAGATAAATCATACCTGTTAGACTTACCTCCGCCTTATTCAAAGCGGAGGTTTTTATTTAGTAGATCACTTCCTATTTATTTCTCCTTGAGAAAAACTCCTCGCGGGCAGGATCAACATCGAGTTCATAAAGTTTGTTGAATGCTTCTTTAAGCGATTCAGGTATATCGCCTTTATAGTTTATGTTATAGTATGAAAACCAGTTATAAGGCACTGTATTCTTCATTTCAGTGAATTCTACCCGGTTGTCGGTTTTATCCTTAACAAAAAACTTCATAAATTCATTCTTCCGCGTAATTACTGTTTCATCAAATCTTTTTTTTACAATTTGTTTACCTATATAGTTGTAGCATTTCTCCTGTAGTGTAAGCAAATCAGAATTCTTCATTTTTGAGTTCATATGCTTTATGAAAGCCGGGTCTTTTGATGATAATTTCTCAACCTTCATCGAATCCTTTTCTGACAAAGCACTCTCCTTTTTCCCGTCTGTTTCAAAAAAGTATTTTTTCTTTGCTTCAAAAAGAAGTAGATTTTCCATTTCTTTTTCAACATGAACGATCGGTTCAATTACAATATGAGCCTCAGGGTTTTTTTTAAGGAATTTTGAAATATTTTCCAGGAATTTTCCCTGTTCCTTTTCGATCCTGACCTGCCTCATTTTCCACTTCACGGTTAACGTTTTTTCTACTTTCTTTTCCACATTCCTAACTTCCATCCTGTAAGGTGTAGTGGGAGGCTTTTCAAGAATGTTCCTCAGAATATCTGAAATAACATCCTTTAATTTAAAAGCAGGGTCATCAAGGCTTCCTTTAACAGGTATCTGGTAATCGATGACCCCTCCCCTTTCTCTTACAAATGCCATTATCAATGGTAAAGGTACCCACTTTGTATTCTTACCCCGGACCTTTTTAGTATCCCTTGGATCGATGACAAGAAAATGATTCAGGCTGCTTATGTTCCGGTTGCGCACATTCCATGTTCCATGCATCTCTATTGTGCCCCGGTCGAGCGGATATGATGTATATGTTATTAAATATGGATTGAACATTGTAGCCGGTACGTTTCGCATCTCGTATGAGATATCGAAATTGTTCTCATTTTTTGTGTCCATGCTTAATGTTGAAGAAATATTTCCAGCAGGATAGATCTTGCCGGTCGTTTCTATTTTAACTTTCCTTTTTTGCTTGTCGATGGTATCAGCTTTAATATTAAACTTATCCATGATGAAGGTAAATTTCTCTGCTATTGAATAATCGTTGAATTCAATTCTGCCATCAATCAGGGCAAAGCTTTTTACATAATAATCCGCCCCCATTATATTTACAAGATAATCAACTGTATCTGTAGCTTCTTCTGCTTTTTCTTTAACCTTAGGCGGAATAAGCCTTCTAAAATTATCAAGGGTATCATACATCTGATATAAGATTGAAGGCTTGCTGACAAGGATTGAATCAAAATAATAGATGCTTTTCTTCAGATCCAACTCACGTATTTCCACAAGAAAACGTTCAAGAGAAGCATAATCATTATCCTTATCCTTTCCGAAATGGAAGTCTTTCAATTCAAATTTTCCACTGCCCTTTCCCTCGAGGAAATTTTTGAATTTTCCCTGCATTGAAAGATTTGTATTTATTATGCCAGTAAGGTTAGCTTTTCCCGCATATTTCACAAAATACTGATTAAACATCGCGAGGTCAAATCCATTAATCTCAATATTGCCTCTATAATCAAGTGAATCAGTATTTAAAACAAAATTTCCTGAGGCCGAACCTGCTCCCGGAACAAATGAAAATTCACCCTGGAGAGAATCAACATTCCATTTCATACCCGGTGATGAAAAATTAACCTGTGAAATTTCAGTAATGTTATCAATAGCTTTCTCTCCATACCTGACTAATCCATCCTCGAGCTTAATATCAAGCACACTGAATTTAACTGCTTCCTTTTCAACAGAATCTTTCTTAACGGCGAATTTTTCGATTAAATCATTGAAGTTGAAAATTGTATCGGTCCTGAAGATGTTAATTTCAGGTTTTACCAGCCTTATATAGTTAACCTGATAAATACCCCTTAGTGCTTTCAGCAATGATAAATCTGCTGATAGTTTTTCAGCAGAAAAAAAAATGCTGTCACTTTGAGCTTCACGCATTTGCAGATTGTGAAGTGAAGTAGAACCTCCAAGTGGATTGACAAAAGCACGATCGAGAGTTATTTCTCTCCCGGTATATTGCAGGTCATACTTTTGTACAAGGTATTTTGTAAGGGGAGAAGCTATTATTATCAGAATTATATAAAGCCCGATAATGATCAGAAGAAGCCATTTTATGAACTTCCACAAGCCTTTGCTTAATGTCCGCATTTTTTTGATTCAAAAATAGATACACATTTAACAAAGATGATTACATAATTACTGCTAACTATTACAGATTTAAGCTTTATTGTACTGATAGCGAAACAATTGCTCAAATCGAAGGCGAAAAAATGTAATAGTTTGAGATTATTATGTAATGAATTAAAGGACCGACATTTTGAACTTTGCAAAACAAAAATTTTCAATTTCTCATTGTTAAATTAATACAGGACATTATGAAAAACAGGTCTCAAAATGAATCTGGCCTTCGTGAATTATTGGAGGACCAGTTGAAAGATGCGTACTGGGCTGAAAAAGCAATTGCAAGAGCAATGCCTGATGTGGTTGAAAAGGCAAGTTCCCAGGAGCTTATAGATGCACTTAATGAGCACATGGACATAACAAATCAACAAATTTCCAGGCTTGAGAATGTCTTTGAGATACTGGAGCTAAAAGCTGAAGCCGAAAAATGCGAGGCAATGGAAGGCATTCTGACCGAAGCTGATGACATAATTGGTGAACTTGATGAAGGCCCGGTCCGTGATGCTGGTATTATTGCGGCTGTTCAAAAAGTTGAGCATTATGAAATAGCTACATACGGAACGTTGAAATCATTCGCTAATCTGCTGGGTGAATATGAAGCTGCTTCACTGCTTGAAGAGACACTTGAAGAAGAGAAGGAGGCAGATCAGTTGCTCAGCGACATTGCAGAATCGGTTGTTAACATTGAAGCAGCAAATGAAGAAATGTAGATTGTTATAAACAGTAAAATAAATAAAAAATAAGAAAATTATGAGAACAAGTGGTATAGTGATCAGCCTCATTGCAGGCGTAATTGCAGGAGCTGCTGCAGGTGCCATTCTTGGCGTACTGTATGCACCCGACAGGGGAGTTGAGACACGCAGAAAAATCTCCCATAAGGGAGAAGAACTCAGAGATAATCTGAAACAGAAATTTGAGAGTGTAAAGGAAGATACACGAGATCTAATTGATAAGGGAAAATCAAAAATATATGAGGCTAAGAATGATGTGAATACATCATCAATCTGATTTCATTGTCCGAATATTATATTTATTGAATCCTGTTCTGTGAAGGACAGGATTCATTCTCTCCAACATATTATTTACATAACTCAAAAGCCATGTTTTATCACGTAAAGGATTTACAATTCAATGCACGTGTTTCACAGCCAGATGTGAAATTTGCAAGACTACTTCTTGAACAGTTCGGCGGAGGAAACGGGGAATTAAAAGCAGCAATACAGTATTTCATGCAGGCATTCAGCTGCCGCAAACCATATCCAGACAAATATGACCTCCTGATGGACATAGCCACTGAAGAATTCAGTCACCTCGAGATTGTAGGTGCTACCATACAAATGCTTCTTACCGGTATTAGCGGTGAATTGAAAAATGCTGCAGACGAATCTGATCTTACAAAACTTCTTGATGGCTCTGCTGCGAAAGAAGAATATATGCAGCAGGCTCTTATAAATCCTCATTTTTTTGTTCTGACCGGCGGAAGTCCGAGCTTAACTGATAGCCAGGGAATTCCCTGGAATGCAGGTTATATAAATGCCAATGGTGACCTTACAGTTGATCTCCGTTCGAATATTGCTGCAGAATCACGGGCAAAAATAGTGTATGAATATCTCATGAAATTCACCCCGGACCCACTTGTCAAGGAAACTCTTCGTTTCCTGATGACCCGTGAGGTTGCTCACTTCCAGATGTTTGAGGCTGCTTTGAACAGTATGCCTGCCAACTTCCCTCCGGGAGTACTTCAGAGCGACCCGCGTTTCAGCAACTCCTATTTCAATATGTCAAATGATGAAGACATCAGAGGTCCCTGGAATGAAGGACAGAGTCCTGAATTCATGGAGGAATGGAGATATATTGAAGATCCGATTGAACATGTTCGTGAAACAATGGGACTTATCGATGAAATGCCCCATGGAACAAGCAGAACTGAAAAATCGGTACAAAAAAACAACAGGATGATCGGAGAAGAGAGGAAAGTCATTATCGATGATTCAAACGTCCCTGTTGACGGTATATTAATGTGGTCGACCTATGGTGAAGAGATGGCTGGTATAACAAAGGGCAAATCTCCATCACGTACAAAGAAGAAAAGCAACAATAAATGAAGATGAAACCGGGGGGCAATGAAGAAATTGAAGTTGTTTACAATTTTAAAACAAACTTTTAAGGAATGGATGGCCAAGGATCCGTTTCGTGAAAGCGCGGTAATTGCTTACTATGCAATTTTTTCTCTCCCGGGTTTATTCGTGCTTATAATAACTCTTGCAGGGTACTTTTTTGGACGTGATGCAGTTAATGAACATGTCCTCAACCAGGTATCTTCAGCACTTGGAAATGATTCGGCAGATCAGATTTATGAAATAATTCAACAGCAGGAGAGTGAAACTCAAAAAACCTCGGTGTGGGGTGCTATAGTAGGTATTGCCACCTTGCTCCTGGGTGCAACAGGGGTATTCGCGCAGTTTCAGAAATCTCTCAACAATATATGGGAAGTTAAACCTGATAAAGCGAAGTCAGGCATTGTGGAGCTTATTAAGGTTCGACTTTTTTCTTTTGGCCTTATCGTATCAATTGCCTTCCTGCTAATTATCTCTTTGCTCATATCAACATTGCTCACAGCTTTTGGCGAATGGCTTTCGAGCAAATTTTCGGAATCTTTGCTGATCCTGCTTAAGATTTTGAATTTCATTATTTCTTTCAGCATACTTACATTGCTTTTTGCAATGATGCTCAAGATATTCCCTGATGCAAAGATCAAATGGAAAGATGTCTGGATCGGGTCTGCGTTAACAACAATACTTTTTATAATTGGGAAGTATGGATTAAGTCTTTATTTCGGAAAGGCAAATCCTGCATCAGCTTTTGGAGCTGCAGGATCTATTATTCTTATCCTTCTGTGGGTGTCTTACTCATCTATGATAGTATTCTTTGGCGCTGAATTTACCCGGCAATATGCCAATATACATTCAGGAGGAGCTGCTCCTTCCGACCATGCGGTAAAAGATGAGCGCTGCAAGGATAAGAAAGAAGAAATGTAGATCAGGCTTGTTTTTGATCAGGCAGGTAAACGTTAAATACCGAACCTGAACCTGGTACACCAAAAGCATTAATATAACCTTTGTGATTCTCTGCAATTATCTTGCATATTGCTAATCCTATACCAGTTCCTGTATATTCCCTGTTATTATGAAGCCTGTAGAACAATGTAAATATTTTCTCAGCGTACTGCTGGTCAAATCCAATTCCGTTATCCGTGAATGAAATCTTATGAAACCTGCTCTCAGGATCGCCATTGTAATTAATAATATTACTGCCGTGGACTATATCCGATGTAATATCTATCATTGGCCTTACCTCGTCCCGGCTGTACTTGATTGAGTTCGATAACAGATTGCTGAATAGCTGTTGAATCTGGAATGGAATAACATTCAGTGAGGGAAGATCGGATGATGAGTTGATTATAACATTTTTTTCCTCAATTCTGTGGGACAGTTCGCGTTTTGAATTCTCGAGTATTTCGTTAAGATCAGCCATTTCAAATGTTTTATCCGCCTTACTTGCTCTTGAATAAAGAAGCAGGTCAGTAATAAATTTCTGCATCCTGATAGTTTCTTTCTTAATTCCCTGCAGGTATTCCCGGATATTGTCAGGGATATTGACCATCTCACTCTGCTTAATTCGCGAAATGAAAGTCTGTACTTTACGTAGTGGTTCCTGTAAGTCATGACTTGCAATATGGCTGAAGGCTGATAATTGCTTATTTGATTTTTCCAGGTCAGCAAGCCTTTCCACCAGCATCTTGTCCTTCTTGAATTGGTCAGTAATATCAGCCAGGATAAAAATGCTGAAGCTTTTGCCATAATTATCTGTTATCAGCTTTCCTGTTGACTTGAACTGTCTTATTTCCCCGTCTTTTCTTATTACTCTGAACTGTGTTATGTAGGGCGACATTTCCGTCAGGGCTTTTTTTTTACTTTCTGTCAGCAGGTGCCTGTCTGACGGATGCACATACTGAAGAAAATTGTCGAACGTGGGTTCAAACTCGTTTATTTTACATCCGAGAAGTCGGTACAGGTTAACAGAATATGTCATCTTATTCTCCTTAATATCCCAATACCAATGGCTTATATCTGCAATCTGTTCAGAGTGTTCAAAAATTTTATTGCTTATTATCAGCTGGTTATTTGTATTGTCCTTCTCCCGCAAATCCCGGTTGATCTTGTAGAAAGAGATAACAAACACAATGACCGAAAACAGCACGACAAAAAGGATCGAATAGGGAGAAAACCTTGTATCACCCCGGTGTTCAAGCTCCTTCTGACGCAGGATCTGGAGCTCTTCAAAAACCATTTTATCGATTTTTGACAAGGAGAGAGACATCATCTCCCTGCCTCTGTATAACAAAGTACGTAGAGTATCAGATGCCTCTACATTCAGTTGCCTGTTGCTTATTACATCATCGAGGAACTTGAGCCTTTGGTTAAGAAGATAGACCAGCGTATCAAGGCTCTTGTTCTGAGAATAATCATTCTCAGTGAGTACGCTCAGACGTGCAAAGGACCATTTGATTTTTTCTAGTGCTTCATAATAGGGATGCAGGAAAATTGAGTCACCAGTCAGCAGGAACCCGCGTTGACCTGTTTCAGCATCAGATGCAAATGATTTCAATTGCTCAAGTTCTACATAAATCTTGTACGAACGAACGACTGACTCCTGTGTTTCCCTGAGCATCCTAATTTGCCTGTACGAGACACCAGCAGCATATAACAGGAAAAATATTGAAACGGCTAAAACGGTGACAAGCACAATAGATGCCAGGTTATGTCTTAGGAACTTCATCTCCTTTTCTGCTGTTTATATTTAACAGGAAATTCTCCTTTTTTAATCCTGATGTATGGTATTGCCAGTTCAAATTGATAACCTGCTCAAGTATAACTTTAAGTAAACCAAAATCATCAGGCTTTTGTATATATATATTTGCTCCTTTAACAAAAGCCTCTTCAATGTATTCTTCAGACGAAGATGTTGAGTAGATGGCTACAGCAAGATCCTTGAGCTTTTTGTTTTTTCTGATCTCAATGAGGCATTCCAAACCGTTCTTCAGCGGCATATTCAGATCCAGGAACACAACGTTGGGAAGTAAATTTCCAGGTTGATTTAGGTAATCCATAAGCTGAACACCATCATTGACCATGGTGACTTTAGTCCTGACTTTCATCTCCTGCAAAGCTTCCTTAAAGAACATGCGATCATCCTCATCATCATCAGCCAGCATTATATGCAAAGCATTACTTTCCATCTCTGTTCTTTTTATGTTAATATTTGACAGGTTGTTCTCCCGGGATTGGATGTGTTCCATGATAACAGCTTACCGGAATGGCATAAATTATCCGGCAGAGATAATTCGGAATAAAGACTTGAATAAACTATATCGTAACAGACAAGAAATATCATTGTGGTGAACTCTGGTTGGTCTGTGCTCCTCAAGGAATCATGCGACAAATACCCGACAGATGCATTATGTAAAAGTAGAATTTGGCAGCCTGCAGGCAGTTACATTATTATTCAATTTTCTTATATGATTCACATATTAACCAGAAGTAAAAACCAAAAGTGAGCCGATGTATTAACCTGATATTCAACGTTTTACATTAAATATTCATCTTATTGTATATCAAGGAGATAGCTGTTATATTTTGCAATATTTAAATGAAATTTTATAACTAGAAAAATTGGTTGTTCACGAACTTTGTAATTATAAACCGGTAAAAACCTTAATACCTTTTAGAAATGGATAAATCGAAAAACAAAAATACGAAGGAGCATAAGAGCGATGCAAAAGCCACGAGACTGAAAAGAATCCGTGAAGGCAACAAAAAAACCTCAAATTTAAGGGAGAAGAACAGCGATACTCTCTTCGGTGAACGTCAAGTAAAGTAAATGTTTAAATAAAGAAGGACTGTAACATATATCAAACCCATATAATCTCCCTGCCAGGCAGGTATAATAAGACGGCAGCTCCGGAAACGAAGCTGCCTGTTCTATAATGTAACATTTGAAAAAGATTTTGTAACAGTTGTCTTCCCTACTAAAACCATCTTTGTTTAAAATCATGCGACATGCAAAAATCAAATCCCAAGAAAGAAATATTCAAAAAACAGACACAGGATCTTCCTGGTCTTGAGAAGAAAATGGATCCCAGACCAGAATTTGATAACGAACTTGAAGGAAAGAACAGGCTTAACGGCAAGAAATGTATCATAACAGGTGGTGACAGTGGAATTGGCAGGGCTGTTGCGATAGCATTTGCCAAAGAAGGAGCAGATGTTGCAATCATACATCTCCCGGCAGAAAAAGAAGATTCTGAATTCACTGTAAAATACATAAGTGAGAAGTATAACAGGAAATGTATTTCTGTAGCAACAGATATTTCATCAGAAGCCAATTGCAGGAAAGCTGTGGAAGATATTGTGGCTGTATTCGGCAGAGTGGATGTGCTTGTAAATAATGCAGCTGTGCAATACCCGATGGATGATTTTCTCAAAATAACAACTCAGAACCTCGTTGAAACATTTTCTGTTAACATTTTTGCAATGTTCTGGCTTACCCAGGGTGTTATACCTTATATGACAAAAGGTTCTGTAATAATAAATACAACGTCGGTAACTGCCTACAGGGGTTCCTCAAGCCTTGTTGATTACAGCTCAACCAAGGGAGCCATAGTATCTTTTACAAGAAGCCTTTCGGCAAACCTTGTTGATAAAGGAATCAGAGTAAATGCTGTCGCACCAGGACCTGTCTGGACACCATTGATACCGGCTACATTTGATGAAGAGCATGTGCAAAAGTTTGGTACCGATGTTCCAATGAAGAGACCCGGACAGCCGGTTGAAGTAGCACCAGCTTATGTTTTTCTTGCAGGCCGGGACTCTGATTATATAACTGGACAGGTAATCCATGTAAATGGAGGGGAGATAATAAACGGATAAAAGTACCGCTGCAGGATGATCATAACCACTGAAAAGCTCAGGATAAGAAAAAAAAAGCTCAACGTCATAACGAATGACGCTGGGAAGACAGCAAGGGCAGCTGGACTTGTATATGTTACAACTTCAGAACCTGGATTTACAAGAGTGAGGACCGAATCCGGATTCTATTACAAAGACGGGGACAAAAGGTTACGTGACAGGGATCATCTGGAACGGATAAGAAGACTTGTACTTCCTCCTGCCTGGGAAGATGTTTGGATATGCAAATTGCACAATGGTCATCTTCAGGCAACAGGTATTGATAAACGAAACAGGAAACAATACAGGTATCATGAATCATGGATGGCTATCAGGAATCAGACCAAATTTTACAGGCTTCGGGAATTCGGTCTGAAAATTCCTGAAATCAGAAAGAAAATTGAAAAAGATCTTGCCCTGCCGGGCTTTCCGCAGAATAAAGTTCTTGCAGCTATGGTCAGCCTTCTTGAAAGGATAAACATAAGGGTTGGAAATGCTTTCTACGAAAAGTTATATGGTTCATTCGGCCTTACAACACTTAAAGATCATCATGTAAAGATTAATGGCGCGACGCTTAAACTGATGTTCAAGGGGAAGAAAGGAGTAATGCATGATATAAGCTTTTCCAACAGGAGGCTTGCAAAAATAATACAGGCCAGCAAAGATATTCCCGGCAAAGAGCTTTTTCAGTATTATGATGATGAAGGTGTTCGACGGGTGGTTGACTCAGGTATGGTCAACAACTATATTAAGGAGATTTCAGGAAGCGATTTTACCGCAAAAGATTTCAGAACCTGGGCAGGAACAATTCAAGCCCTGCTTGCATTCAGGGAGGTAGGAATGTTTTCGAGTATTACTGAGATGAACAAAAAAATACCTGCTGCTCTTGACATTGTTGCTAAAAAACTGGGCAATACAAGGGCAGTTTGCAAAAAATACTATGTGCATCCGATAATCATTGATCTCTATCAAAAAGGCAAACTGAAAAAGTATATAGAAAACCTGGATAAAGTTGAAACAGGGAGAGATGATGATGGGTATGTTGCGGAAGAAAGGCTGTTAATGACAATTCTCGATAACTCTCTTGTTCAGTTAAAAACAAATCAGATGTAAGATGAGATCAATATGGAAAGGTTCAGTCAGTTTCGGACTGGTAAATATTCCTGTTAAACTTTACAGTGCTACTCAGCAAAGCAGCCTGAACCTTGATATGGTCGACAGGCGTGATATGGGAAAAGTCCGGTTCAAAAGAATAAATGAATTAACCGGGAAGGAGATCACAATGGAAAATATAGGCAAGGCATACCGCTATAACAATGATTATATATTGCTAGACGATGAAGATTTTGAAGCCGCCGCCCCGGAGAAAAGTAAAATAATTGAAGTGAACAATTTTGTAAGGGAAGAGGAAATAGATACCATATATTTTGAGAATTCATATTATGTGGAGCCCGAAAAGGCTGGTGAAAAAGCATACGCACTCTTAAGAGAGGCAATGATAAAAACGGGAAAGGTAGGTGTTGCCCAGTTTGTTCTGCGGACATCTGCCACTCTCTCAGTTCTGAAGCCGATGAAGGATATTCTGGTACTGAGCAAAATCAGGTTTGCCGAGGAAATTAGAAGTACGGAGGAAGTGAAAGTTCCGTCAAAGAATGTCATAAAACCAGATGAACTGAAAATGGCAGTTGCACTCGTAAACCAATATACTGAACCATTTGATATAGAAAAGTTTAAAGATGAATATTCTGCAGCATTAATGAAAGTTATTGAAGAAAGAGCATCTGGTAAAAAAGGTAAGGTCAGGAGACTTAAAATCACGCAGACCACAAATGACAACCTGATGGATCAGCTTAAAGCCAGCCTGGCTAAATCGAAAGCCTCATAAGTCTTAATCTGTAATCTATTTGAAAGATAGTGTAACAGGATTCATTACAGTATATTGAACTTTGCATTATTAAGAATCCAGAGTAAGAACCTATAAAATATACTATTATGAGCCCCAAAAGTAAATCAGCCAAATCAAAAAATAGCGAAAAAAATACAATTCACGAACTTTTCGAACATCAGCTTCAGGACATTCTATGGGCAGAACAGGAACTAACGAACTTCATGCCTGAGATCGTTGAACAGATCTCTTCAAAAGAGCTTGTAAATACATTACAGGAACATATGAAAGTGACGGAGAAGCAAATTAGTAGACTTGACAACATTTTTGAACTGATAGGCGCTGAAAAGAAAGCTGAAAAGTGCGATGGTATGGAAGGCCTTATTAAAGAAGCAAGAAGCATTGTCGAAATGGCTGATGAAGGTGTGGTCCGCGATGCATTCATTATTGGTGCAGTGCAGAAAATGGAACATTATGAAATGGCTGGATATGGCACCCTGAAGGCCATTGCAGCAATAATAGGTGAATATGAAGTTTCATCACTCCTGGGAGAAACTCTTGAAGAAGAAAAAGAAGCTGACATGAAGCTTACTGAGGTTGCTGAAAGTGTTGTTAATATCAATGCTTCAATGGAATCGGGTGAACTTGAGGATGAAGAAGGTGAATCCGGAGAGGATGAGACCGAAGAAGAGACTTCAGCAATATCCAGGTCAGGATCAAAATCAAAATCTTCATCAAAGGCTAAATCAAAATCCAGGTAATAAAAATAAACAGATGGAAAGAGTCTTATATATCATTGTACTTATTCTTATTGTGATCTGGATTATAGGATTTTTCCTGTACAGCCTTGGAGCTATAATTCATATTGTTTTACTGCTTGCCTTTATTATACTGCTTGTAAAGCTATTTTCAGGAAGGAACAGAAGAAGAACCAATACGGGTTCCGGTATCAGGTAACATAAATTAAAAATTATTGGCATGAAATTATTTACAGCAATATTGACAGGGATGATAGGCGGTTTCATCCTTGGTGTATTATACGCACCTAAAAAAGGTTCAGAAACCCGCAGGGATATTATGCAAAAAGGAGGAGAAATATCTGATGATATCAAACTTAGATTCCATCAGTTCGGTGAATTCATAAATGAAAAACTTGATAGCACAAAAGGAATATATCAACAGTACATAAAGATGAGAAGATCTGTTTGATTATAGACTAAACAATAAATAAAGGATTGGAGAAAATAGCTTCAATCCTTTTTTGCTTTATAATAATTAATAAAAGATTAAATCATTTTTTCTGGCCTTACCCAGTCGTCAAACTGTTCTTCAGTCACCCATCCAAGCTCAAGAGCTGCCTGCCGGAGTGTTTTATCTTCACGGAATGCCTTTAATGCAATTTTTGAGCTTTTATCATAACCAATATGAGGAGTAAGCGAAGTGACAAGCATTAATGAATTTTCAAGATGTTTGTTAATCTGGGATTGTACAGGATCGAGACCATCTATGCAATTTACAGCGAACGATCTGCATGCATCACCCAGCAATATTGCACTCTCAAGTACATTGTATGCAATAAGAGGTTTAAATGTATTTAACTCAAAATGTCCGTTGGAACCTCCAATACCAACAGCAACATCATTGCCCATTACCTGTGCACATACCATTGTAAGTGCTTCAGATTGAGTCGGATTGACTTTCCCGGGCATAATTGAAGAGCCAGGTTCATTGGCTGGTAACATCAGCTCTCCTATCGCGCATCTGGGGCCAGATCCCATTAATCGTATGTCGTTTGCTATCTTCATTAATGACACGGCAAGTCTTCTAAGGGCTCCGCTAAGCTCAACCATTGCATCATGAGCAGCGAGCGCCTCAAATTTATTGGGAGCAGTAATAAAAGGTTTCCCTGTATAATCAGATAATTTTTTTGCAACTTTTTCAGAAAAACCTTCAGGTGTATTCATCCCTGTTCCTACCGCGGAACCTCCTAGTGCAAGCTCACTTACCATCCTTAAGGAATTTTCAAGAGCTCTGATTCCGTTTTCAACCTGCTGGGTATATCCCGAGAATTCCTGTCCAAGCGTAAGTGGCACTGCATCCATAAGGTGTGTTCTCCCTATCTTAATGATATCTTTATATTCAGCAGATTTATTTTTCAGGGCTTTCATTAATACACGCGCTCCTGACAGGGTTTCATCAGATACAGCAATATATGCGGCAACATGCATTGCAGTAGGGAATGTATCATTTGAGGACTGTGATTTATTAACATCATCATTAGGATGCAAAACTCTCTCTTTGTCAGTGAGCCTCCCTCCTTTCTTTACATGTGCCCTGTTAACAATAACTTCATTAACATTCATATTAGTCTGTGTCCCTGACCCTGTCTGCCATATAACCAGCGGGAATTCATCATCAAGCATCCCTCCGGAAATCTCATCACAAACTTCACAGATAAGATTTTTTTTCAATTCATCAAGTACTCCCAGTTCAAAATTGGCTTCGGCTGCTGCTTTCTTGATCAATCCAAAAGCCCTGATGATCCTGACAGGCATGCTGCCTTCAGGACCAATCTTAAAATTGTTACGGGATCTTTCTGTTTGTGCACCCCAGTATTTTGTTACTGGTACTTGTACATCCCCAAGTGAATCCCTTTCTATGCGGTTATTTCGGGATTGATTAATTAAATCCGACATTTGAGTTAGGTTTTGCAATAATCAGTTTGATCGGAGTTCAGTCATATTTGATAACTTCAACCGGACAGCTTTCGGCAGATTCCCTGATCTTTTCGGCATTTTCATTTAGATCAGAACCAGGTATTACTATTGCAACATCCTCCAGCCTGAAGACTTCAGGGCAAAGATCACTGCATAATCCACATGCAATACATCCTTCTTCTATCCAGACTTTATTCATATCTGTCATAATCGGTATGCTGGTTTAACAAATGCCGGTCAGTTTTGTTTTTTTTAAACATATATCACAAAATTCAATCTTATGCTTACAAATAATCTGGGATTTCCACGCATAGGCATAAACCGTGAGCTGAAAAAAGCATCAGAAGCTTTCTGGGCAGAAAAGATATCTGCAGATGAACTTGAAAAAACCGGAATGGAAATAAGGCTTACAAACTGGAAGTTCCAGAAAGATGCCGGGATTGATCTGATTCCATCAAATGATTTTTCATTTTACGACCAGGTTCTGGATATGATAATGACTGTCGGAGCTGTTCCAACTGAGTATATCTGCCTCAAAAATTTCCTGAGGAACGAGCTACTTGAATTCTATTTTTCACTAGCACGTGGTTATCAGAAAGAAGGCTATGACCTGCCTGCAATGGAAATGACAAAATGGTTCGATACAAATTACCATTACATTGTACCTGAACTTGTGCCAGGGCAAAGATTTAACTATTTTCTCAAAAAACCTGTTAATGAATTCAATGAAGCAAAAGAGGCCGGAATAATTACAAAGCCAGTACTTATAGGACCGCTCAGCTTCCTATTGCTTTCAAAAGTGAGGCTAAAGGGTTTTGACAGAATGGAAATGCTTCCCAGTCTTTTGCCGGTTTACATCGATTTATTATCCGACCTTCAGAAAAGCGGAGCAGTCTGGGTGCAATTTGATGAACCTTTCCTTACAATGGATCTCAGCGATGTGTCAAAAAATTTATACAAAGTTGCATATAAAGAGCTGAAAGCTGAATTCCCGGATATCAAATTTATGATCGCCACGTATTTCGGCAGGCTTGGTAACAATACTTCACTTGCGTTGCAATTACCTGTTGATGCCCTGCATATTGACCTTACAAGATATCCTGAGCAGCTTGAAGAAATTCTAAGAGTAACTCCTGAAGAGATGACACTATCTCTTGGTGTGGTTGATGGCAGGAATATCTGGAAAAACGATTATAAAAAATCACTTGGTCTTATTCAATCTGCAATCAAACAAATTGGTGAGGAAAGAATCATCCTGTCACCTTCATGTTCACTCATACACTCACCAATTGATTTGGCTGCTGAAAAAAGAGACAAGGGTATTCCTGAAGAAGTAATTCCATGGATGTCATTTGCTAAGCAAAAAATAAATGAATTGTATGAACTGCGTAATCTCTCACTTAATAAGGATTATACCAGCCAAAGCATTTTTATTAAAAACCAGGAAGATATTAATTCAAGGCGTAAATCTCATCATCTGAATAACGATAATGTAAGGAACAGGATTGAAAACATCGGATCTGTACTTCAAACAAAAAGAAGCAATTTCCAAGTTCGTAAATTAAAGCAACAAAAAGAATTAAACCTTCCAATATGTCCTGCAACCACAATAGGTTCATTCCCTCAAACAACTGAAGTAAGAGGCTGGAGACAAAAACTAAACAAAGGTGAAATAACAACCGGTGAATACAGGGATTTAATCAGAAATGAAATAAAAAATGCTATTGCCTGGCAGGAAGAAGCAGGACTTGATGTTCTTGTACATGGCGAATTCGAAAGAAACGACATGGTTGAATATTTTGGAGAAATGATGGATGGTTTTGCATTTACTACCAACGGGTGGATACAAAGTTATGGTTCAAGATATGTAAAGCCACCGGTAATCTATGGTGATGTTTCCAGAAGCAGGCCAATGACAACAGAGTGGATTAATTATGCAAGGTCGCTTACAAGCAAACCTGTGAAAGGAATGCTTACTGGTCCTGTTACAATTCTTCTTTGGTCGTTTGTAAGGGATGACAAACCTCTGTCGGAAACCTGTTTTCAGATTGCTCTTGCAATCCGGGATGAAGTGCTTGATCTCGAGCGGGAAGGTACCAGGATCATTCAAATTGATGAACCAGCACTAAGAGAAGGTTTACCATTGAGAAAGGATGAATGGGATGATTATCTCGAATGGGCAGTAAAAGCATTCAGGGTAACAAGTTCAGGTGTAGATGACAGGACTCAGATCCATACTCATATGTGCTATTCTGAATTCAATGATATAATACAGCATATTGCAGCTCTTGATGCTGATGTAATCACAATAGAATGTTCAAGATCCAGAATGGAGTTTCTTGATGTTTTTGCAAATTTCAACTATCCGAATGACATCGGGCCTGGTATATACGATATTCACTCACCTAGAATTCCATCAGTTAATGAAATATCGGATTTGCTCTTAAAAGCTGCAGGGGTGATCTCAATTGACAAGTTATGGGTTAATCCCGACTGCGGATTGAAAACACGCAGGTGGGAGGAAGTGAAGCCTGCAATTACGAATATGATTAAAGCAGCAAAGATGATGCAGAAGAAGAGCATTGTTGAAAGTCGGGAGCAATAGATTATTTCCCAACTTTTTGTCGAATTACATTATGAACAGGATTTATTTTCTTTTCCTTCTGGATTGAAAATACAGCAATAAACAGGTCTGCATCATTTCCGAACATATCGACATGTGTCATATGGATATGTTTCCTCTTGCTTTTCATATTCTCAGTAAATGAAGGTCACATCACCTTTTTTACTGTAAGTTGTTCCATCGGAATAGATACCAGTCACCTGCCATATGTAAACACCCTGGTATGCGAGATTACCATTGTCAAGGTAGCCATCCCAACCTTTGTGGATGTCAGAACTTTCGTAAACCAGCACTCCATTCCTGTTATAAATCTTAAGGTTGTATTTAGCAACATTTCTGCAGACCGGACGAAAGATATGATCATCAACATGGTCCTCTTCCCAATAACCCCCGGTCGGTCCGTTCCTGTTCCATCTGAATGCTGTAGGGAACAAAATGCTGTTAACAGGAAAGACAGGTATGGGAGATAATGAGCTAAGAGTATCACCTGTACTTATAATACGTGAAGGAGCGCCCATCTGGGCGTTAGCCAAAACCGGAAATACAGCAAGAATAGCTGATAATATGAAGAGCTTCATATTTAAATAACCTACTGGATACCAGCTATAAAGATAGTCCTGATGATGCTAACCGGATTACATAATTTTATCTAAAATTTATATATTTATTTTATTTCAATAAGAGTTGTTATGTACGCTCTTCACTGCCCGTCCTGAAGGATCGGATAAATTCCGGAATGATGCGTCCCATGCAAGCGCCTCGGCGGTACTGCAGGCTACAGAAGGAACTGATGGAACACATGCTGCTGCTGTATCTGAGGGGAAATGATCGGTAAATATTGTACGATAGTAATATTCCTCCTTTGTAGCAGGTGGATTTACCGGGAACCTGTATTTAGCGTTTTTCAGCTGATCGTCACTAACAAAACCAGAGGTTAATTTTTTGAGAGTATCAATCCATCCATAACCAACCCCATCAGAAAACTGCTCTTTCTGACGCCAGGTGACATCTGCCGGAAGATAATCTTCAAATGCCTTACGTAAGATCCATTTCTCGATTTTATCTTTGGATGTCATTTTGTCGGCAGGATTAAGTCTCATTGCCACATCCATGAATTCCTTATCAAGAAAGGGCACCCTTCCTTCAACACCCCATGCTGCAAGTGATTTGTTGGCCCTCAGGCAATCGTACATATGCAGCTTGCTTAGTTTTCGTACAGTTTCATCATGAAATGATTCAGGGTTTGGGGCCTTATGAAAATATAGGTATCCTCCGAATATTTCGTCCGAACCTTCACCGGTGAGAACCATCTTCACTCCCATTGATTTAATTACCCTAGAAAGAAGGTACATGGGGGTTGAAGCACGTATAGTTGTAACATCATAAGTCTCGACATGGTAAATCACATCACGAAGGGCATCCAAACCTTCCTGTATCGTAAAGTTAATTTCATGATGGATTGTTCCAATATGCCTGGCCACTTTCCTGGCGGCTGCCAGATCAGGTGAATTCTCGAGTCCGATTGCAAAGGAATGAAGCTGAGGCCACCAGGCTTCCTGTGTATCATGGGATTCAATCCTTCTTGGTGCATATTTTTTTGCAATAGCAGAAATAATTGAAGAGTCCAATCCTCCTGACAAAAGGACACCATATGGAACATCAGACATCATCTGCCTGTGAACAGCCTTTTCAAGCGCTTCCCTAAGGTCCTTTATGCTTGACTCATTTTTCTTCACATTATTGTAATCAGTCCAGTCACGGTTGTACCATTTTTTCATAATGCCATCATTACTGTAAAGGTAATGACCAGGCTTGAATTCTGTAATTGTCCTGCACACGCCCTCCAGAGCTTTCAGTTCTGAGGAAACAAAAAAATTACCTGACTCATCCCAACCTGTATAAAGTGGTATTATACCTATATGATCGCGCGCTATCATGTAGCAATCTTTCTCCTTATCATACAGTGCAAAAGCGAATATTCCGTTAAGCTCTTCAAGGAATGCAGGCCCTTTATCCCTGTATAAAGGAAGAATTACCTCGCAGTCGGAATTAGTAAGAAACTCATAGGAATGCTTGTATCTCTTTCTTATTTCCTGGTGGTTGTATATTTCTCCGTTGATGCTGAGTATAAGATTTTCATCTTTGCTCAACAAAGGCTGTCTACCTGACTGAGGATCAACTATTGATAACCTTTCATGAGCCAGTATTGCTTTGTTACTATAATAAATGCCTGACCAGTCGGGGCCCCTATGTCTTAGTTTCTTAGACATCCTGAGAACCAGGGGCCTTAACTCTTCTGAATTCGATTTCAGATCAAAAACACCAATAATTCCGCACATAATATTAATTTGTTTAAACTGTCCGCAAATCTAAAAAATATATTTAATAAAACTTGCATTCAAATTAATATATTTAATTATATAGAATACATATGTTAATGTATGATATATATAATACATTATAGCTTAATAAATATCATTTTAGTATTATGTATTTTTAAGAAGGAGATAATTGTATTCATCATTCTGCCAATAAAACATTAAAATTCAATAGTTACCTTTGGTAAGTATCAAGCCATTTAAGTCGTCTGATGCCCGAAATCAGAACAGATAAACTACTGACAACAATCATGGCGATTGTTGTATTTGCTATCACACTCACATGGTGGTTGATGCAATCAGGTCCTTTCAATCTGGTGGCAAGGGTTCCCGGAATGGATAACAGGCCTCCTGTACAGGTACGCTCAGACAGTGTGGTTATTGGAGAATTCTATGATTCTTTGTCATCACTGTCTTATGTTGAATATGGAGAATGGCCCAGATTTCGGGGTTCAGATTTCGATAATATTAACAAAGACACTATTGAGTTTTCAGAAAATTGGGATAGTTCAGGTCCTGAAATAATGTGGAAGACATCATTGGGTGAAGGTTATGCAGGACCATCAGTATCTAATGGCCGGGTTTACATAATGGATTACAATGAGAGGCGGAAAACAGATGTTCTCAGGTGCTTTTCACTTGCAACAGGAGAAGAATTGTGGCGACGCTGGTATTATGTCGACCTTAAGAGAAACCATGGTTATTCAAGGACAATTCCGGCTGTTACTGATAAGTATGTTGTAACAATGGGCCCCAGATCACATGTTATGTGTGTCGATCCGGTTTATGGGAGATTGTTGTGGTCTATGGACCTTGAAAAGAAATATGGCATTCCAGGATGGTCAAACGGCAGGGTGACTCCTGATTTCTACACCGGTCAGTGCCCGTTGATCGATGATGATGTAGCAATTATTGTTCCGGGTGTAAAAGCACTAATGATCGGGATAGATTGTGCCACAGGTAAGGTTTTATGGGAAACTCCAAATCCTGATTCTCTTAAGATGTCACATGGATCAGTAATGCCCATGGTTATAAATGGTAAACGCATGTATGTTTACAATGCTGTAGGTGGAGTATGTGGCGTATCTGCCGAAAAGGCTGATATTGGAAAACTTCTTTGGACAATCAAGGATTGGAATCCCGCAACAACAGCCGCATCTCCGGTTCTTGTTGACTATAATAAGATTGCTGTATTTGGCAGTTATGGAGCTGGCGGAGCTTTGATCCGGATTGAATTTGATGGTGAAAATTATGTTGCCAGCCTGGTTGAAAAACATAAATCAGCAGAAGGGCTCGCAAGCGACCAGCAGACACCTGTTTTAATTGGTGATTATATATGGACAGTTATGCCAGAAAATGCAGGTGAGCTCAAAAAACAGCTGGTATGCTATCATAAATCCGATCTACGGAAAGCCATTTGGACAAGCGGCAAGGAAAACAGGTTTGGCCGGGGTCTTGGACCGTATATTGTCAGCGGTAATAAGCTATATCTGCTAGATGATGATTGTAATCTGTATATGTTCAGACTGGAAAACAATAAAGTTTCACTTCTCGACAAACATAAGATGCTGGAAGGAATTGAAGCATGGGCACCTATGGCAATTGCAGGAAAATACCTGGTGTTAAGGGATTCCAGAAATATGATCTGTGTAAATATATCCGGGAAATCATGAATAATAAGCTACTTACATTCTTCTCCCTGCTTATAGTTGCAGTATTCATTGGATATATTGTTTTCGATACGGTAAAACCTGCACAAAAGACCATCTCAGAAGAAAGTTCAAAGGAAAACTATGATGAAAACTGGGAAATAACAGATGAATTATACTTTCCATCAGGGACTCCATGTGCAGTTGCCGTGTCATCAGATGGGAAAGTAATCGTTGGAGGAAAATCATTTATCTCCTGCTTCGACAGGGGGCTTAAAAACTTATGGTCTGTTTATACGGACTTGCCTGTAACAGCTGTGACAACTTTCGATGATTTTATTTATGCATCCACGCGCAATAGTCTGCTTGTTCTCAACACAATGGGAGCAATCACAGAGGAGCTTGGTCCCTGGAATGACAATTCTATTATTACATCGATTGCTGCGGGACAATCCACTATCGCAATTGCTGATGCAAACAACAAGGCTGTATACATCATCGATAAAGGTGGTGAGGTTTTGAAAATTCTTGGTAATGGTGAAAATGAATTTATAATACCAAGTCCCTATTTTGATATCGTAAATTCAGATTCCGGATATGTAATAGCCAATACAGGTCTGAGGAGGCTCGAAAAATGGAACCTGGACGGCGAAATGGTCAGTTATTTCGGTGAATCAGGCCTTGCAGCCGATGCTTTCTGCGGATGCTGCAATCCCGCTCATTTTGCACCATTCCCCGGGGGGTTCATAACAGCAGAAAAAGGAATAAACAGGATCAAGGTTATCGACAGTACCGGAAAATTCGTGGAATTCATCTCGGCAAAAAATAATTTTAAACCCTCGATTCCACTCGATATTGCTACAGACAAAGGGGAAACTGTTTATGCAGTTAATCCTTCTGACTCAAAGTTGTATGTTTATAAAAAGATTCAGCATGATGACCCGCAATGATTTTTACAGGAAGCTTGTAAGATATCTGCTTTTATCAGCGCTTATACTTATAGTTTTGCTATTAGGAAGAAAACTTGTTTATGGCGCTGATTGCAATGGATGTCCTGGCAAAAATGCCTGCAATGGACGTTCCGGCTGTGAAGATTTTTATGGTAAGAAAAACACTTGAAAAATGTCAACATCACAAAATAGGCTATTAACAGGGAATAAGTATCAGTCAAGGAGGAGTTTTGTGAAGAATGCCGGGCGGATAATAGTTGTAACTCCACTGGTTCTGATCCCTGCCTTCCTGTTTAAAAAGGTTGATGCTTCATCTTATGTATGGCAGATTGATCCCTTGAAATGCACGCAATGCGGACAGTGCAAGACTAATTGTGTTATGACACCATCGGCAGTCAAATGCATGCATTTATTCAGAATGTGCGGATATTGTGACCTTTGTGGAGGATACCTGAGACAGGGTGTCAGAACCATAAGTACTGCCGCTGAAAACCAGATGTGCCCGACAGGTGCCATCAACAGGAAATTTGTTGAAGAACCTTATTTTGAGTATACGATTGATGAGGAACTTTGTGATGCCTGCGGAAAATGTGTAAAAGGATGTGCAGATTTCGGTAATGGCTCTTTATATCTTCAGATCAGGCATGACCGTTGTGTAAACTGCAATGAATGTTCCATCGCAAGAGCATGTCCTTCAAATGCTATCAGCAGAATCCCTGCAGAGATTTCTTATCTGGAAAAAGAAAAATCGCAGGAATGATATGAAAAATTGATGAAACGTGATGAATAAATTTCTCTATATAGCTTTCTTTTTAATACTCTCATTAAGTGCATTTTTAAATGCCCAGGACAGGTTCCCCAGGCCTGAATTTGAAAGCGGATATGAATATCATGCCAACCAGTTTCCGAAACAACGGGCCCCTGGCTGGGAATACGCTGATGTAGCAGTTCTTACAGGAGCCTTGTTCGTTACAGCCTGGCTGGCATTAAAAAAGAGATCAAGGACCGGACTTATATTGATGTCAGTTTTCTCACTTGCATATTTTGGTTTCTACAGGCAGGGTTGCATCTGTTCTGTGGGATCTGTCCAAAATGTTTCTCTATCACTGTTCAATGACAATTATGCAATACCTGTCACAGCACTGCTTTTCTTTGTAATTCCCCTGCTTTTTGCTCTTGCATATGGCAGGGTGTTTTGTGCAGGTGTATGTCCGCTTGGAGCAATACAGGAGCTTACCGGGATAAGACCATTAAATCTTCCGAAGAGCGCAGAAATGCTCTTTGCAGCAGTGCCATTCGCATATCTTGCACTTGCTGTAGTTTTCTCAGCTACAAACAGTCAGTTCATCATTTGCAGGTACGATCCTTTCGTTGGCATATTCAGGCTTGATGCTCCTCATACGATGATAATATTCGGAAGCCTGTTACTGCTCGCAGGTGTCTTTGTTAACCGGCCATACTGCAGGTTCCTCTGCCCTTATGGAGTTCTGCTGAATATATTTTCAAGGTTTGCCGGCAAGCATCTTACTATTACTCCGGCAGAATGTACAAACTGCAGGCTTTGTGAAAATGCATGTCCGTACAACGCAATAATCCCATCAAATGAATCTATAATCCAGAAGCCTGAAATTGAAAGAAGAAGATTTCTTACATACTTTATTCTTGTTCCTGTGCTTGCTGTTGCCGGAGGTTTATTTTTCAGGAGCATCTCACCTGTCCTTGCAGGTATTAACCAGGAGGTGAGGCTGGCAAGAGAAATACGGCTGGAGACTTCAGAAAGCATACCGGCTGTTTCAAAAGATGCAGTTGCATTCAAAGAATCAGGCTTGACAGACGAGATGTTATTCAACGAAGAACAGGCTGTCCTTGGTAAATTTCACAGGAGTTCTCCATGGGCAGGAATATTTCTTGGTGCCTCACTGGGATTTGGACTGGTTTCCATGACAGTTCGCAGGCGAAGAACAGAATATAAACCAGACCAGGGAAAGTGTTTTTCATGTGGCAGATGTTTCAAATACTGTCCTGTTAAGTTAAAATCTTAAAATGAAAAGAAATATTACTGAGAAAGAAAGATCGGTTATCGATAATATAAGCAAGGTTGCTGCCGGCTTTACATTGCTTGTAGCCCTTACAATGATATTCAGCTTTCTCCAGCTTAAAGTTATTAATCCCCTGGATAGCCCTGTCTTGTTGAGCCTTAAGGAACAATATGACCGTGATCCTCTGAATACTCAACTGGCTGAACAGATCCGTGCGATGGACCTTATGGCACGGAAAGCTTACTTCTCTTCAAGGTGGCAGGTTGAAACAGGATCATATCTTCTTTTAGCAGGAGCGGTAATATTTTTTATTTGCCGAAGGATAATCGCAGGCAACGAAAAGCTGAATCCTGTCCTTGACCCTGTAAAAGATCAGACAAGTGAAAACATGAAAGGCAGGAAATATCTCTTTGCTTCAGCCGCTTTGGTTTTTGTTGCAGCTTTAACTGTTTCTTTACTTATGCGGGGATCACTTCCTGAAACATCACAAAAAAAGGCTGTTACAGTTTCAAATGATAAAAACATAAAGCTATCTGAACCAGATAAAACAAACTATCCATTTTTCAGGGGACAGGATGGACGCGGTATTGTAGGAGGATCATCTTATCCAACTCAATGGGATGGCGCTCAGATGAAGAACATAGCATGGAAAACAGCCATACCAATGCAAGGACAGAGTTCACCTGTAATATGGGAAAATAAGATCTTTCTAACAGGTACAGACGGGAAAAACTGTGAGGTATATTGCATAGACAAAAAAGACGGCTCAATAGTGTGGACAACCCCGGTTACAGGAACTGTCGGCACATCTGAAGAAATACAGGCAACGGACAATGATAACGGACTGGCTTCATCAACTGTTGCTGCAAACAAGAATTATGTATGTGCAGTTTTCGGGAATGGCAATCTTGCCTGCCTCGATCATAATGGTAAAACCATATGGTCCATGAGTCTTGGAGTTCCTGAAAATGCCTATGGATATGCTTCATCTCTTATAATTTATGAGGATCTGCTTCTGGTGCAGTTTGACAGTGATTCAAAAATATCATTACTCGGGATTGAGATGGAAACAGGTGAAACAAAATGGGAGACGATGAGAACCGGCAGACCTGTATGGTCTTCACCTGTGCTTGCTTATTTCGGCGGAGTACCCCAGGTTATTATTAATGGCAACCCGAATGTAACTTCTTTTGATGCTGTTACGGGCAAGGAATTATGGTCAATTGAATGTCTTAGTGGCGATGTTGCGCCTTCCCTGGCGGTAAATTCTTCAATGGTGTACTCAGTTACAGACTATGCAAAACTTGCAGCTATTAAAGGTGGCCCGGGAGCATCAATAGTATGGGAGGATAATATGTTCACCCCCGATGTTTCAAGTCCTGTTGCAAACGAGCAATATCTTTTCATTTCAACAGGAATCGGAGATGTTGCATGTTACAATGCCCAAAAGGGTGATACTTTGTGGACTCACTATTTCATGGATCAGTTCTATGCATCACCTGTTATTGCTGATGAAAAGGTTTATTTGCTTGATCGTAATGGAGTAATGCATATTGTAAGTGCAGGTCCTGAATATAGTCTGATAGCTGAATCACCCCTTGGTGAAAGAACAGATTGCACTCCTGCCTTCTCAGATAAAAAAATATTCATAAGGGGAAAGGAAAATCTATATTGTATCTCTGAAGATTGAAAAAGGACAGCCACATAAAGAATTCAAACTGTCACTGCGAAACTGAAAAGCCTGTTGATTTCAGAAAAGCGGTTGATGAGATCCTTTTACAAACCGGAACTGCAGAAGACAGGGTGATTGTTATACTCCAGGAGTTACAGAAAAGGATTAATTATCTTCCATCTGAAGCGTTAAAGTATATATGTGAAAAAACAGAAATTACCCCCGGGCAAATTTCGGGTGTTTCAACATTTTATTCTCAATTCAGGCATCTTCCATCGGGTAAGCACACTGTAAAGGTTTGCATGGGTACTGCATGCCATGTAAAAGGATCACTGCTCGTTTCCGAAGCATTTAAAAGAACTCTCGGGATAAAGGATATTAATACTTCTGCAGATAATCTTTTCTCGGTTGAGGAAGTTGCATGTCTCGGCTGTTGTACCCTGGCTCCGGTTGTTCAGATTGATGATAAAACATACGGACATGTAAAACCTACCGACACAGAATCTATAATCAAAGATTTCCTGGGAAGCCGGAATAAAGATGTAAAAGACAGCAGGAATAAACAGGAAAATACTTCCGGAACCGAAGTGCGGATTGGCATTGGCTCTTGCTGTGTTGCAGGAGGGAGTAAAGAAATATTATCGGAAATTCTGATTGTAAGTGAACGGTACAGTCTAAACCTGAACCTTAAACCTGTCGGCTGCGTTGGTGTCTGCAACCAGACCCCGTTGCTTGAAATTGTCCAGGAAACAGGTTCACATGCAAGATATACGAACGTCAGAAAATCAGAAGTAGAAGATATACTTCTGAGACATATTAAACCAGGTAAGCTTAGCAAAAAGATAATCTACAGGATCAACGATCTTGCAGATACCTTCCTTTCAGATGCAAAAGCTCAAGGCAGGTTCAATATACCTGATGAATTACGGGAAAAGCACCTTAATAATTTCCTTCAATACCAATTGCATCTTGCCACAAAGGATAATGGCCGGCTTACACCTGATTCACTTGAAGATTATATAAGTTCTGGCGGTTTCGATGCATTAATGAAATGTATTGCCGATGCTTCCTCAATTATTAATACTATAAAAGATAGCGGACTAAGAGGAAGAGGGGGCGCCGGCTTCCCGACTGGCAAAAAATGGGAAATAGTTTCAGGAAAGAACAGCCTGAAAAAATATGTGATCTGCAACGGCGACGAAGGAGATCCTGGCGCTTTCATGGACAGGATGCTACTGGAATCTTTTCCATTCAGGGTAATTGAAGGGATGATAATTGCAGGTATTGCATCAGGATCAGATGAGGGCATATTCTATATACGTGCAGAATACCCTCTTGCAGTTTCAAGAGTCAGGGGTGCAATAAAGCAATGTTACGATAAAGGAATTCTTGGTAATGGTATTTTTGAAAGCGCTTACAACTTCAATATTTCAATATTTGAGGGTGCTGGTGCTTTTGTATGCGGCGAAGAAACTGCCCTAATCGCATCTTTGGAAGGTAAGCGAGGAACACCTCATATCCGTCCACCCTACCCTGCTGAAAACGGATTCAAGGGTTTTCCTACTCTGGTCAATAATGTAGAAACACTTTCATTGGTGCCCTGGATTATATCAAACGGAGCGGAAAGCTTCAGCAAAATAGGAACCGAAAAAAGCAAGGGAACAAAAGTGTTTGCACTTGCGGGAAAGATTTCCAAAGGCGGCCTTATTGAAGTTCAGATGGGAACTACAATAAGGCAGATAGTAGAGAATATTGGTGATGGAGTTTCGGCGGGAAGAACATTCAAGGCAGTTCAGATAGGTGGTCCATCAGGTGGATGTATACCTGCATCTGCAGCAGACACACCCGTTGATTATGAGGAGCTTTCGCGTCTTGGAGCAATGATGGGATCAGGGGGAATGGTAGTGCTTGATGATACTGATTGCATGGTTGATATGGCAAAGTACTTCCTTGAATTTACTCATAAGCAATCCTGCGGAAAATGCACATTCTGCAGAATTGGAACAAAGCACATGCTCAACATACTGACAAGATTAACCGAAGGCAAAGCAGGATTACCTGAACTGGATGAACTTGAAAGATTATGTATTTCGGTTAAAAACGGAAGTCTTTGCGGATTAGGAAAAACAGCACCAAACCCAGTACTGACAGGGCTAAGGTATTTCAGACAGGAATATGAGGAGCATACGAAAGGCATATGCCGTGCAGGCCGCTGTAGGGAGTTAATAAAATATAATATCACCGATAATTGCACTGGTTGTACCAAATGTTCCCAATTCTGCCCGGTAAAAGCAATACCTTTTACTCCTTACTCAAAGCATGAAATAAGCCAGGAGCTTTGTACAAAATGCGATAATTGCAGGATTATCTGTCCTGAACAAGCTATTGAACTTATATCTGATGGTCTCTCTTAAGATAAATAACACTGAATGCCGGGCAGTCGAAGGAACGACAATCCTGCATGCTGCAAATTCTGCAGGGTATTCAATTCCCGTGCTCTGTCATAAAGAAGGTGTGCCTCATTACACATCATGCATGGTGTGCATGGTAAAAGATACAGTATCCGGTAATTTCCTCCCTGCATGCTCATCTCTGGTAAGAGATGGACTGGAAATAGACACCGAAGGCCACGATGTTATTGATATCCGCAGGAAATCTCTTGAGCTGTTACTGTCAGAACATCGTGCAGAATGCGAAGCTCCATGTAAGATAGTCTGTCCTGCCTTTTATAATATTCCACTGTTTAACAGGTATCTTTCAACAGGAGATTTCAATAATGCGAAACTCCTAACAGCATTAGAAAAGGGAAAGGATGAGATACATTGCATTGATTGTAAGGCATACTGTGAGAATGCCTGCAGAAGGAGAAAAATTGATCAGCAGATATCTATAAGGAATCTGAAGATATTTATTTCCGGGTTAATGAGTGAAGAGCATATTTCACTTGATGCCGGAATAAGCAAAACAGATGAAAGAAAAAAATTTTCATCCAGGACAGGAAAGCTGGAGCCCTCAGAACTTGTTGAATGGACAAAGGAGTGTAAAAACATAACCAGGAGGATAAGGCTGGTTTCTGACATTGAATCTGCAGCAACAGAAGCATCAGCTTGTATGCATTGTGATTGCAGGGCTCTGAACGACTGTCGTTTAAGGGATCTCTCGGAAGAATATCTGGGTAAAGACCCGGGATCAAAGATTGTAAATTCACCCGCTGTAAAGAAGATTAATCATAAAACAGGCCTGATCTTTGAAAATGCAAAGTGCATTAAATGCGGATTGTGTGTCAGAGTCTGTGAGGATTCAATATCAGAACCTTCACTTTGTTTCATTTCCAGAGGTTTCATAAGCATAATATCAGAACCACTTGCAATTGAATTCGATGAAGTTCTTCTTTCACAAAGTCAAAAAGCTGTGGATGTTTGCCCCACGGGAGCTTTAACAATAGACAAGGATAAGATTGTTTAAATGATTCAGCAATGAAAAAAACAGCGGTCATATTACTATTGGCCTTCCTTTTCCCGGTGAAAAGCATATCCCAGAAAAAATATCCTGACTGGCTTTTCTTCAGGGGGACACCTGATCTCTCAGGCAGAGCTGATGCTGCGCTTCCTGAGAAACCTTCCCTTATCTGGAATCTTTCAACAGGCGCAAATGCGAGATCATCACCTGTCGTAAGCGATGGCACTATTTATTTTGGAAATGATCAAGGAACCTTGTTTGCAGTGTCAAATGAGGGAAAGATAAAGTGGAAATATTCTGAAGGAAGCCTGTTTGAGGCAGCCCCTTTAATTTTTGGAAATAAAGTAATAATAGGCTCAAACGACGGAAAGCTTATTGCTGTAGATAAATTTACAGGCAAGCTTATCTGGACCTATGTTACTGAAAACCAGATTTCAGGATCTGCCAACGTCTGGATTTCAGGAAGCCAGTCCGGGATAGTCGTAGGAAGCTATGATTATTATCTTCATTGTGTTGATCCCAGGACTGGCAAACTAATGTGGAAGGTAGAAACAGATAATTACATAAATGGCACGCCTGCTATTTATGAAGGAAAAATCATTTTCGGTGGATGTGATGGTGTTATCCGTATTGTTGATCCTGTATCGGGCAGGCAAAAAGACACTATTGACATAGGAATATATATCGCCTCTTCACCGGCATTATCTTCAGGAAATGCGTATTTTGGTGATTATGATGGAACAAAATATTGTATAAATATCAATTCAGGTAAAAGAGTGTGGTACATTCCGGGCAATTCACAATCAGGATCTATCATTGCAATTCCGGCGGTTGCAGCTGACAGGATGGTTATTGGCAGTGAAGACAAATATCTATACTGCCATAATGCAAATGATGGAAAGCTTATCTGGAAATACAGGTCAAATGCGAGGATAACAGGATCGGCTGTTATTGCATCAGGAAAGGTGCTTTTTACCGGCATCGACGGATATATCACAATACTGAACCTGGAGAACGGAAAAAGATCATGGAACTTTAATGCAGGAACACCGATAAGCAGCTCGCCTGCAGTTGTAAGTGACAGGTTCTACGTTCTGACTGATGACGGGAGATTAATGGCTTTCGGTACAAAATAAATCATGAAAATAGTTTACCTGATAACAGGATCCGGAGGATCATTTTACTGCGGAAATTGCTACCGCGATATGATCTATCTCAGAGCCATCCGGAAGGTTCCCGGAACCTCAGCTTCAGCAATCCCCCTTTACCTTCCGCCGGATAATTCAGTGAAGAACGATGGGCTGGATCACAATGTTTTCTTTGGCGCTATCTCATTGTATGTCCGTGAAAAAGTTCCTTTTATGAGGAACATGCCTTCTTTCTTTGATAAAATCCTTGATTCACCACCTATGCTGAAGATGGCCTCAAAACGTGCCGGGACAACCAGGACTGAGGGTATGGAAGGTATGACACTAAATATGATCACAGGGAAAAATGCATTCCCTGAGAAAGAGCTCGACAGATTGCTGGGCTATATAAGCAAGGAAGGCAAACCTGATATTATTCACCTGTCAAATGCCCTCATCATTGGTCTTGCCAGGCAGATAAGGACCAAGATGGATGTAAAGATTGTTTGCTCACTGCTGAATGAGGATGACTGGATTAATGATATGGCTGAACCCTGGCAATCACAAGCATGGAAGATGATTGCTGCAGAATCACCAAATGTTGATGCTTTCATTACCCCAAGCAATTATTATCGTGATTTTTTCATGATGAAAACGGGAGTGCCCGGAGAAAAGATCGAGGTAATTCCGCTTGCTGTAGATGACCAGATTATTGTTGAAATTGATAAAAAAGACAACTGGCCTTCAATAGGATATTTTTGCAGGGTAAGCTCTCATAACGGTTTTGACAAGCTTGTGGATGCTTTTATAAAATTACGATCAGAACAGATTATGCCAGGGTTGTCGTTGCATGTTTCTGGCGGGTATACTTCTGATGACAAGCCTTTTATAAAGAGGCAGATAAAAAAGATCAATAAGGCAGGTCTGTCGGAATCTGTCAGGTTTTATCCTGAATTCCTGGGAGATTCAAAAAAAGATTTTTTTTCAAGCATTGATGCACTCTCAGTTCCTGTAAGAAAATATGATGGCTATGGATTGTACCTCCTTGAAGCTAATGCTGCAGGGATACCTGTCATACAACCGGCAACAGGGGCGTTTCCTGAAATAATTGAAACAACAGGAGGAGGAGTTGTTTATGAATCTGACGATATTGAAACACTGGCAAATTCAATCTTTCAGACACTTTCCGACCGTAAGCAGCTTGATGAACTTGGCTGTTCAGGTAAAGACGCGGTAAGAAAAAAATTGTCGCTTGAAAAGATGTCAATCGGACTCTCAGGGGTTTACCGGAAGATAACTAACAAATAAGTAAGGGACAAGCTGATGTTAACTATTGACAGGATAACCAAAACATTCCCCCTACGCGGGATGGTACTTGACGAACTATCGCTTGTGGTATCACCGGGTGACCTTATATCCGTAATGGGCCCTTCCGGGTCTGGCAAAACTACGCTATTGAATATTGCCGGTCTCCTTGACAAACCTGATAAAGGGTCAGTTTTGTTTCAGGGTAAAGACATTTCCGCACTGAATGATAATGAATCAGCAGATTACCGCAATAAGAATATAGGTTTTGTTTTCCAGGAACATATGCTTTTACCACAACTGACAGTGTATGAAAATATTTTGCTTCCATTGCTTGCCTCAGGAAGAATGAAAAAGGAGAGTTCAAAGGAACATCTGGAAATCCTTATGGAAAAAACGGGAATATCAGATATTTCATTGAAATATCCTCACCAGATATCAGGTGGTGAAGCGCAACGAACTGCCCTACTCAGAGCATTGGTCAATAAACCCTCAATAATTCTGGCTGATGAGCCAACAGGATCGCTTGATACAATGAATGCAGGAATTCTTGGAAATCTACTGATTGAAATTAACAATACCCTCGGAACTACAATCATACTTGCAACTCATTCAGAAGAGCTTGCAGGCAAGATGCACAGAAGGTTCAGGTTGGAATCAGGTAAGCTAGTCCAGTTATGATCAGCGGAATTGCAGGCATAGCTCTCAGGTCTGTCAAATTCTACAGGAAACAAATCCTGTATCAATTCCTGATCATCACCCTTCTATGCGCTGTAATTACAGGATCGTTGCTTACCGGTAGCAGTGTGAGATCAAGCCTCGAAAAAATCTCAGCCGGAAAGCTTGGTTCAACAAGGTTTCTGATAAGCTCTGGTATCAGGTATTTTAATCCTGCTCTGGCCGCAGAGCTGTCAGAGCATTTTAACTGTAGCGGATTTCTTGAATTAAAAGGAACTGCAACAAACCTGATATCGCAGGCCTTAATTAATAATGTCAACATTTTCTGTACAGACAGCAGCTTCTTTCCATTCCTCACAAATGATTCATTCCATATTGCACCAGGTACCATTTTAATAAATTCCACTCTTGCTGAACAGCTCAATATACTGGAGAATGATGAAATAATTATGAAATTCAGGCCTGTGACTGATATTCCTTCTGATGCACCTTTTGCACCTTCTAATGAAGATCTTGAATCAATAGTCCTGAAGGTTGGGAAGATAATATCAGAAAACGAAGGTGGTAATTTTTCAGTCCAGATCAGCCAGATAACTCCTCTTAATCTGTTTGTGAATTCCATTGATGTTGAAAGAATCACGGCAAAAAAACTAAAGTACAACAGGATAATCATTAAGGATGATAATGGGCTGGATTCAGGAAAAATAAATGAAATCCTCAGGAATGTACTTAAACCTTCTCATATCGGGTTGAGTACAAGGGTATCAGCAAATACAGGAGAAGCTGAATTAATCTCCAACCGCGTATTCATCGATTCTGCCTTGTCAGGTCGGATAATCAGTAAGTTTTCAGGAGCATCTCCTGTAGTTACATATCTTGCAAACAACATTTCCTTCAGGGAAAAATCCACACCATACTCCTTTGTTTCTGCACTTTCACCTTCGATGTATAAAGAAATACCTGCTGATGATTGTATCCTAATAAATTCATGGCTGGCAGATGATCTTGGTGCAAAAACCGGTGACTCACTCTTATTAACATGGTATGCTCCGGATTCGCTGAACAAGCTGAAAGAAAATCAAAAATATTTTGTAGTAAAAAATGTGGTATCTGCCGATACCGGGATATGGAGTGATCAATTACTGATGCCAGAATTTCCAGGTATTTCGGGAAAGGAATCATGTTCGCAGTGGGAAGCAGGTATCACAATCGATATGAGGAATATAAGAAGTAAGGATGAAGATTACTGGAACAAATACAGAGGTACGCCGAAAGGTTTTATAAATTATGAAACAGGGAAAAAAATTTGGGGCAATAATTTCGGACCTGTGACTTCCATCCGCTTTAAAAAAGGCATTAATGAGAAAGACATTTTAAAAAACCTTGATGGCTCATTAGATCCGGCATTAACAGGTTTTATGGTTAGTGATATTCTTAATGACTCTATTAATGCCGCACAGAAAAGTGTTGATTTTGGTACTTTATTCATCAGTCTCGGATTCTTCCTTATCGTGGCGTCTTTCATACTTCTCTGGCTTACAGTTTCTCATGATGTTGAAATGAGGAAACCTGTTTCTGTGACATTATTTTCAACCGGCTTCAGGAAGAGCAGTATAAGACTTGTTTTTCTAACTGAGTTTTATTCAGTGGCATTTGCAGGATGCATTGCAGGATCATTGGCAGGCATGTTGATAAATGTTTTTATAATAAAGGCACTTAATTCAGTATGGATAGGTGCTGTTCAAACAAATACGATAACTTCATCTGTTGAGTTATCAACAATTTTCACAGGCTTTATTGCCTGCTTTATAATTGTATGCCTGTTTCTTTTGATAATAGTGTCATTACATGTTAATGGACTATTCCGACACAGGAAAAACAAACCATTCTACATGCCTTCCAGAAGTGTCAGGATGCTGGCTGGCGTTTCATTGATTGCAACAATTATTCTGTTTATATTTTCATTTTTTGATAAAGATAACCAGGTTACATTAAGCTTCATTACCGGGGCAATGCTGATGTTCTCATCAATCATATCATTCAGAGCATTTCTTACTGGCAATCATATTAACCGAACAAAGCTGAGATTCAGAGATTTGTCAGCAAAGTATTACTCAATGGCCCCGATTAACGGCGTATTGCCCGTATTGCTTATCGCAACTGGAATCTTTTCGTTCATGATAACTGTTGTTAACAAGAAAGATTTCAGTTCGTTAACTTCTGACAGATCCTCGGGTACAGGAGGATTCCGGTACTGGATTGAAAGTTCCATTCCCGTCAGTGAAGATCTCAGCAGTAAGGAAGGAATTCAGGATCTTGGGCTGGATGAAGCGGAACTGATTGGTCTGAAATTCGTCCAGTTAAAGAAAATGGAAGGTAATGACGCCAGTTGCCTTAACCTTAACCATATTACAACACCTCCCATACTGGGAGTTGAACCTGATCAAATGATTTCCAGAGGAGCATTTTCATTTGCAGTTAGTATTGATAAAGGCAAAGACAAAAACCCATGGGAATATCTCAATTCAGAACCCGGAAAGCATATTATATATGGTATAGCTGATCAGACAGTACTAGACTGGGGATTAAAGATTTCAGTTGGTGATACTTTAATATTAAGGGCTGAGAATGGGCAACCACTTAAGATAATAATTGCAGCTGGTCTGAAGTCATCTGTTTTCCAGGGCAACCTTCTCATCGGAAAAGACCAGTTTTTAAAGTATTTTCCTTCAGTGCCGGGGTCTGAAGTAATACTTGCAGATGCAGCAACTTCCGTTCCGGACACGGCAATGTTATTACTTCAGGAAAGGTTATCTTCATACGGAGCCAGTGTTACTGAAACATCTGACCGTCTTGCTTCCTTCTACCAGATTACAAACACGTATCTTTCTGTGTTTGGTGTATTTGGTGGACTTGGCCTGGTTATCGGTGTTGCCGGGCTCGGATTTGTGCTTCTCAGGAATTATAACAGCAGGAAAAAAGAGTTCGCACTCATGATTGCTACCGGGTTTACGTTCAGGAAGGTAAGATTAATGATCTTATCTGAACAGGTCGTAATACTGTTTGCAGGAGTAATTACCGGAATTATTTCAGCAGTTGTGGCAACATTGCCATCTTTATTATCGAATAATGCAGTGCCCTGGATCTATATATTTTCTATGATAGCCTTAATAGTTACATCAGGTATCCTGGCACTCTGGCTCTCTGTCAGGGCGATTGAGAAAACATCACTGGTTTCCTCCCTTAAGAAGGAATAAATTATTTCTTTTCTGACACACAGTAAAGATTTCCCTGTGTTCTGAAGAAGATCATCCCCTCTGTTATTGCCGGTGCTACAAGTGAAATCTCATTCATGGGTATTTCTGACAGTAACCTGTAAGTTCTTCCATCTCCAATGATATAGACAATACCATGTTCCCCTACAATGAATATCCTTCCATCAGAAGCCACAGGCGAAGCAACAAAACTATCTGCTTTGCCAAGCTTGGCGTTATACACCTCATTACCTGTTTCAGGATCAATGCACCTGAGCATACCATTCCATTCAAGACTATACAGGAGCCCATTGTACAGCAGCAAAGTATGCATATATGATCCTGCACGGGGATTAAACCATTTTACATATTCATTCGACTTATCATCATTCTTCAGGGTAATATCTCCCCTGGCAGAATTTCTTATCGCCATAACAGGAGAGACGCTTCCATGTCCGCTTGTAAAGTAGATAACATCCTTGCCTAAGATGGGTGTCGGAATCTGTATATCTCCCCCACCGGACATCCTCCATATTTCTTTTCCTGTCGCAAAATCAAAACCTGCCCTGTTCTTGTATCCGTTGAGAACAACATAAGGTTTTTCCTGGTACAGGTAAATATTCGGAGTACACCAGCCAGGGTATTCGTCACGGTTAGTTTTCCATAGCTCCTTTCCGGTTGAGACATCATAAGCAGCTACAAATGAATTCTCGAGTACGTCACATTGAACTATTACAACATTATTATATATCACAGGCGAACTGGCAAATTCCCATTCTGCATTATGCATTGAGAAGAAAACCGACTTCAAGAGGCCATAATTTTTCTGCCACTTGAGATTGCCGTTCATATCGTAGCAATACAATCCTTCAGATCCAAAAAAGGCAACAACATATTTTCCGTCGGTCGCAACTGATGAATTTGCATGAGTCGATTTTGGGTGCCTCTTCATTGCGGGAATACCTTTATAAGATGTTTTTTCCCATAATTTTTTGCCGTTATTTTTGTCAAGGCATATTACTTTCCATTCATGCATTGAAGAATCTTTGACTGGCATTACACCGCTTCCCATTCCTATTGAAATTCCTTTTAAATCAGCGGTGCTTACGGCAGTTGTTATAAAGAGGCGGTCGCCCCAGATAACCGGGCTGGATAATCCAAGCCCCGGAACATTTATTTTCCACTTTATGTTTTCACCCGTAGAAAAATCGAATTTTTCAGGCAATCCGGCTTTGTCGAGAACACCCGATGACATATACCCTCTGTATGATGGCCATTGACGTTCAGCACTCACCTGTGCGAACAAATTTATTTCAGCTAGAATGAGTAATGCTAGGGTAGTTAATCTAAGGTGTGACTTCATGGCGATAAAATTGAGCAATAAAAATGCAACAAAAATTTATCTCTTCCAAGCATGGTTTTTTTACCTTTGCCGCTTCAATAAATAAAAATGGATTTCATAAACAGCCATCTTGGTGAATTTGCAGCCCTGCTCACCGCTTTCTTCTGGACAATAACAGCATTGGCCTTTGAAAATGCAAGTAAAAGAATCGGTTCTGTATCAGTTAATATTTTAAGGCTTTTAATAGGTTTCATTTTTCTTACAGTTTTCAACATTATCAGAAGGGGTATGGCATTACCTTTTGATGCCACTGCCCAAAACTGGTTCTGGCTTATTTTATCAGGCCTTGTAGGATTTGTCTTTGGCGATCTTTTCCTTTTCAAATCATATACAATAATCGGTTCAAGATTTGCAATGCTGATCCAGACCCTTGTTCCACCGATAACTGCATTTTTTAGCTGGATTATACTTGGCGAACACCTGAGGCCAATGCATTTTCTTGGCATGTCGCTTACATTTTCAGGAATTGTACTTGCTGTGTTTAACCGTGGAGAAAGCAATGAAAGATTTACTCTTAAGCTGGCGCCACGTGGGATACTTTATGCGCTTGGTGGTGCTGTAGGACAAGCCCTGGGATTGATACTCAGTAAAATAGGCGTAAGAGACTATGATCCGTTTGCATCGACCCAGATCAGGATCATTGCAGGAATTTTCGGTTTCTCGATACTTGTAACATTAATGCACCGATGGAAGTCTGTTTTTGCATCGCTTGAAGACATAAAGGGAATGAAGATACTTTCTCTAGGTGCTTTTTTCGGACCATTCATGGGAGTCTCATTCTCACTTATTGCAGTAAAGCTGACCGAAGCCGGTATTGCTGCCACCATAATGGCACTTGTGCCGGTGTTCATCATTGTTCCTTCAATATTGTTATATAAGGAGAAGGTAACAACTGCAGAGATTATTGGCGCTTTTATAAGTGTTACAGGAGTTGCTTTATTTTTTATCTGAAATTGACAGCCATGAAAGCAGATGGATCCAGTTGAATTAAAGTTGAGAATCAATCCTGATGAACTAAAGTTCACATCGTCACGCAGCAGTGGTCCGGGTGGACAGAATGTGAATAAGGTAAATACCAAAATTGAACTCCGTTTCAATGTACTCACCTCGACCTCTCTCAGTCAGATTGAGAAAGATACAATAATGCAGGAATTGAAGAACAGGATCAATTCTGAAGGAGAGCTGTTAATTATTTCACAGAGCACAAGGTCACAACTTTCAAACAGGAAGAATGCTGAAGACATTTTCTACAGGATAGTCTCAAAAGTATTGACACCTCTTCCTGAAAGAAGGCCGACAAAGCCATCGAGAGCCTCAAAAGAAAAAAGAGTTGATGAAAAGAAAAAACGTGGTTTGATAAAAGGCCTCAGGAGAACTCCTCGCGAGTAAGATCAGACCATTTTCAGCTTCCACCTGCCTCTTCTGAAAACGAGCCACGCTGTTATAGTCATAAGTGTCTCAGCAACAAGTATTGATATATATACTCCTTCCTGTTTCATTCCCAATTTCAATGCAAGGAACCATGCAAGCGGTATCTCAACCATCCAATAGGCAAAAATATTTATTTTTAATGGTGTCATCGTATCTCCGGCACCGTTGAATGAGTTTACAAGAACCATCCCAAGTCCATATGCAACAAATCCCAAACTGATTATTTTCAAGCCCTCAATTCCTGAACTGAGCGCTTCAGATCCATCAATGAAAAAACTAATGAAATTTGATGGAAAAAGAAAGAGAATAAGACCGATAACACCAAGAAATATCATATTGGTCCAGCCGGTTATCCATACAGAATATTCAGCCCTTTCAGGTTTTTTTGCGCCAAGATTCTGACCAACGAGTGTTGATGCTGCATTGCTCAGACCCCATGATGGAAGAAGAGCAAATCCAATAATCCTTATGGCAATCGTGTAACCTGCAACAACTTCGCTACCAAAGATCGAGATGATCCTGACAAGTCCTATCCAGCTTAGAGTGCCAATAAGATTCTGTCCTATACTTCCAATTGACAACCTTATTAATCGAAGCATAATACGCAGATCAAAAGCAATGTGTTTCATAAATATCTGAACTCGCTTCTTACCTCTGAAGAGCAGATAGAATTGAATCAGTACTGCTATTCCACGCCCTAAGAAGGTAGCCATGGCAGCACCCGAAACACCCATCTCGGGGAATGGACCTAAACCGAATATGAGAAGGGGATCGAGAATAATATTTAGAATATTCCCAACCCAGAGTACCTTCATTGCGACTGCTGCATCTCCTGCACTGCGGAATATTGCGTTGATGATAAAGAGAAGCATTATTACCATGTTGCTGCCGAGCATTATCCTCGTATAACCGGCCATATTAAAAATGATATTTTCAGAAGCTCCCATCATACTGAGAATCCTTTCCGCATACAGGTATCCCGGGAGGCCGATCATTACTGAAATTATTAATCCTGTGATTATTGCCTGGATTGCAGTTCGTGAAGCCGCTTCAGGATTCTTCTCTCCTATACGTCTTGATACCATTGAGGTTGTGGCAGTCCCCAGCCCCATGGCAATTGCATAAATAATAGTTATAAGAGATTCGGTCAGGCCAACGGTTGCAATTGCATCAGGTCCGAGTTTTGAAACAAAATAGATATCGATGATAACGAAAACCGATTCCATTACCATCTCGAGGATAGAGGGAATGGAGAGAAGCAATATTGCTCTTCCAAGCCTTCCCTCGGTAAAGTCCTGTTCAGATCCCGAGATAGCTTCTCTTACGTCATCAAAGAATTGACTGAGCTTACCTCTTTCAGTATTTGTTTCAGAATGTCTCAGAAGTCTTATTGTGATTTGAACTTAACATTAATTAACCAACTGGGAAATCAAAATGTTTTGAAAAAGGAACAAAGCTAAAAAATGAATTTATTATATTGCATGGTTGACAATCAGTTTCATTCACTATCCCAACTAGCAACAGATATCTAACTTAAACCTAAATCTCATGAAACAAACCTTTTTCCTGTTGATTTTTTCTGTTCTCGTCTTTAGCGCATGCAAAAGAGAAGCAGGTAATACCGGCAAGTACGAAGCTTTGGTAACTTTCACAGCAGAACAGGATCATCAGAATATGATGGACCAGCTTGGAATCAAAAGCTTACGGCCAGGCCCGGCAAGTGATCCCAATGTACCGGGGCATGCAAATTATGATGAAGCAATTGCAACACCCTATCCTGATCTTCCTGAAATCCTACGCATGAAGAACGGAGAAAAGGTTACCACTCCTGAACAATGGTGGAATCAGCGCCGACCTGAGATTGTGAAGGATGTTGAGACAGAGCTTTATGGCCGTCTTCCCGATAATATTCCACAGGTTACATGGACTGTTGAGGTTTCAGAAAGAGAAAGAGTAGGCAGAACACAGGTAATTGCAAAAAAACTTGTTGGCAAGGTAGATAACTCAGAATATCCTCTCATTGATGTGAATATAAATATGGTGCTTGTCACACCCGCTAATGCCAAAGGGCCTGTACCAGTGCTAATGATGTTTGGAAGACCGTCGCTACCCGCCCCAAATCAGCCTAACCCTGATGATCTTGCCCAGATAAACAAAGCCCTGAGAAAGGTGCTTGCCGACAGCGATCCTGCAATGAAAGAATTAATGGACAAGTATCCTGCATATATGCCGATTACCCAGGCTGCGGGTGCCTCACCATTCGGCATGCCTCCCGCTGCACCAACTGCTGGCGATCCTCCATCAACGACCCAACTCCTTGCTGCAGGATGGGGTTATGCAACTATTGATCCATCAAGCATTCAGGCAGATAATGGAGCCGGACTCACAAGAGGAATAATCGGTCTTGTAAATAAAGGTCAGCCGCGCAAGCCAGATGATTGGGGTTCGTTGAGAGCATGGGCATGGGGTGCTGCAAGAGGGCTTGACTATCTTGAAACAGATTCTACAGTTAATGCAAAACAGGTTGGTATTGAAGGAGTTTCACGCTACGGGAAGGCTGCACTCGTAACACTTGCATTCGAAGACAGGTTTGCAATGGCTCTAATTGGTTCATCCGGTAAAGGAGGTGTGACACTTCATCGCCGTGTATTCGGAGAGGCTGTTGAAAGCCTAACTGCAACAGGTGAATATCACTGGATGGCAGGAAATTACCTGAAATATGGTGCATCAGAAGCATCCACAGGAGTAGGTAATGCAGGACAGCTTTCAGTTGACTCACACTTCCTGCTTGCAATGTGCGCCCCCAGGCTTACATTTGTAAGCTATGGTGTTCCCGAAAAAGGTGATGCACAATGGCTTGACCAGAAAGGAAGTTACATGGCAACAATAGCAGCCGGTGAAGTTTTCAAGCTTCTTGGTGCAAAAGATCTTGGTGTATCAAACGATTATAAAAAAGAAGTAATGCCGCCTTACAATACTGACATGCTTACAGGAGAGCTTGCATGGAGGCAACACGACGGAGGCCATACTGATCAGCCTAATATGAAATATTTCATCAAATGGGCCAGTGATAAACTTGGATATCAGATGCCCGCAATAGCCGGACAATAAGCAACTGAATCTCTTTTATATAAAACCTTCATGATAGAAAATCAATTAATTTTGTAATTCACATGAAGGTTTTTTATGATAATTATTTTAGTATGGTAAAACCATTATTTATTGCATTAGGGATACTGTTATCAGTTAATGTATTTCCCCAGGAAAGACAATGGAACGGTAAAAAATGTGCTGTCGTTCTCACCTATGACGATGCATTGAATGTTCATCTTGACAATGTAGTTCCTGCACTCGACGCAAAAGGGTTTAAAGGAACCTTTTATGTCATGGGGTCTTCTGATATCCTCTCAAAAAGAATGAGCGACTGGAGGAATGCTGCCTCAGAAGGACACGAGCTTGGAAATCATACACTAACCCATCCCTGTGACGGAAACGGACGACCTTTTGTAAACCCTGAAACGGATCTCCGGCTGTTTACTGTTGAACGTGCCGTGAGAGAGATTCGTGTAACAAATACACTTCTTAAGGCAATAGATGGTAAAGACAAAAGAACTTTTGCATATCCATGCGGAAATCTTAAGATAGGCGATTCATTGTTTTATCCGAAAGTGGAAAATGAATTCCCTGGTGCCCGTGGAGTAAGAGCTGCCATGAATACAATCCACAAAGTTAACCTTGAAAATATTGATTGTTATATGATCAATAATAACAATGCAGAATACATGATCGATCTTGTAAAAAAAGCAATTGATTCAAAATCTCTTCTTGTATTCCTCTTCCATGGTGTTGGCGGTGAACACAATATTAATGTTGATCTTGCAGAGCATAATAAGCTGATTGATTTTTTGAAGGAGAATGAAAACATGATCTGGGTAGCTCCCATGGTTGAAGTAACTGAATATGTCAAAGAGTATCAGAAGGTAAAATTTATAAGCTCAAATAATTAAAGACATCTGTGTCTTTTTCTTCAGATATTGAGGTCCGGTATATCACCGGACCTCTTCTTTTTCCTTGTAAATCAGAGTGATATATATCATGTAAAAATTTTGATTTCAAATGAAAAAAATCTGATTTTACGCAATAACAAAATGATATGGTGCTTGTTATGTAATCCGTGGTAATTGATAAAATAATTCAGTTGTTGATAAAATAAAAAATGTGTTAATATTTCTGATGCTCAGATGATACAATGTATTTACAGATTATTTATTTTCGCCCTGATTATATAAAAATATTATCCCAGTATTAATTAAAAACCAATTAAACAATTAAAAGAAAAGGTGAATATTTTTCATCAATCTTATGAACGCTAACAGTAATGAGGCTACGACTTTCCGTGGAGAGGGTCGCCTCGTGGGTTGCTCTTCAGATGAAGAGCCTGGCGCGAAGACCATGTTATTTTCGCAAAACGTAATCCCAAATCAGTTAGTTAGCAATCGAAGTGCGGAATTCATCCGTCGCTTCTTCCCTCTAGCAACTATCGCTTCCTGGAATGATTGGAAATGGCAATTGAGAAACGCCATCACCAGTATTGAAGATCTGCAGAAGATCGTGAAGTTATCAGATAAAGAGATAATGGCCATAAGTAACCTTAAAGGCCGTCTGCCACTTCGAATAACTCCGTATTTTGCATCGCTGATATACGATACAAAACCTTCTCATCCGCTTCGTCGTAATGTGATACCGGTTGTTGAAGAGCTCATTGTAAGCAACAGCGAGCAATCAGATCCGCTGCATGAAAAATCATTCTCTCCAGTGAAGGGAATCGTCCACCGGTACCCAGACAGGGTATTGTTCACTGTTACACAGGTCTGTTCAAATTACTGCCGCTATTGTACCCGTTCACATTCGGTTGGTAAGCTTGACAAGCTTGGCAAACAGGATTTTGAAAAAGCATTTAACTATATAGAAAGTCATAAGGAAGTACGCGATGTTCTTATCAGCGGGGGTGATCCTCTCACATTGAATGATGAGACTCTCGATTACATACTTTCGAATATCAGGCGGATTGAACATGTTGAAATGATAAGGATTGGAACCAGGATCCCTGTTGTTCTTCCACAGAGGATAACCGATGATCTTGTTAACATTCTCAGAAAGTATCACCCGTTGTTCCTCAGCCTGCATTTCTCACATCCTGATGAAATAACAGAGGAATGTGCAAAAGCTTGTAACAAGCTTGCAGATGGTGGATTCCCGCTGGGAAGCCAGACTGTGTTGTTAAAAGGTATAAACGACAGTGTGCCAGTAATGAAGGAGCTTATGCACAGGCTCCTGAAAATCAGGGTCAGGCCTTATTACCTGTATCAGTGTGACCTTATCCCGGGATCAGGTCATTTCAGGACAACAGTTAAGAAAGGTATTGAAATAATAAAAGGACTCAGAGGATTTACAAGCGGGTATGCGATACCAACATTTGTGGTTGACGCTCCCGGTGGTGGTGGAAAAATACCTCTTCTCCCCGACTATGTTGTTGAACATAACGATGAAAAGATCGTTCTCAAAAACTATAAGGGAGTGATTTGTGAATACCCTGAAAAATAATCTATTAATGAAGATTGGCTTAACATTCGACCTGCGGTCATGGTATCTTGACCGCGGGTTTTCTATGGAAGAAACTGCGGAATTTGACAAGCAGGAAACAGTTGATGCTCTCGACGAAGCATTAAGAATAATGGGGCATGAAACAGAGCAAATAGGTAATGCATTTCAGCTTATAGAAGCACTTGCAGCCGGAAAAAACTGGGACATAGTTTTCAATATTGCTGAAGGACTTTATGGCGATGGCAGGGAATCAGTTGTTCCTGCAATTCTCGACCAGTATAAGATACCTTATGTTTTCAGTGGGCCCGTTGTTATGGGAGTTTCTCTCAATAAGCATATGGCTAAGCTTATTGTTGCAGCTGCAGGTGTCCCTGTTAGCGGCGGCTGTCTTATAACCGAGATATCTGAACTTAGTAACTGCAAGCTGGAATTTCCGCTTTTTGTTAAGCCTGTTTCTGAAGGAACGGGAAAAGGAATTACTACAAAAAGTCTCGTAAAAACCCCTGAAGCTTTGAATGAAGTTGTCGCCTGGATTCTCAGCGAATTCAAACAACCTGCTCTTGTAGAGGAATACCTTCCAGGCAGGGAGTTTACTGTCGGTATAACAGGTAACGGGAATGAAACAAGGGTTATTGGCGGGATGGAAGTTATCTGTGCCGACAACCTCCCCTATTCAGTAGAAGTAAAAGAAAACTACGAGAAGTATTGTAAATACAAACCTCTTGATAAGGATATTGAAGATGAATGCAAATCTGTTGCACTCAACGCGTGGAAAGCTTTAAATGCAGTTGATGCAGGCAGGGTAGATCTAAAAGCTGACAGGAATGGCAGAATCTGCTTTATTGAGGCAAACCCTCTTGCCGGGCTCAACCCTGTACACTCCGATTTACCGATTTTAGCAAGGTTCTATGGCATACAATACCAGCAACTGATGGAGCTGATAATGGATGCTGCTATAAAGAGGAATTTCGGACGTTAATATCCTGAAATAATACTGTGCCTCTGTTACTTTGTCAATCAAATTAAAATAATATTTTTGCACTAAACAACTGTTGTCATACAATGGTTTGTAAGCTTTGTTTAATAGTAAACTATATCGTAAGATGATCAAAAAAATCATGCATCATCTTAAATAAAAATTAAAGATGAAAAGATGTTGCATCATTTACAATCAGCCCTCAATAGGTGCACTGGCAGATGAACTCGATGTGCTTGACCAGGTTGATCATATTGAAAAACATATGGAGCTGCTTGGGATAAAAGTTGACAGGAAGGGTATTTCGGATAAATTTATGGACGAGATACCTCTGTTAGCAGTTGAGAAGTATGATTTTGTATTTAATCTGGTCGAATCTATTAATAATAAAGGAGAACTGAATTACTTTATTCCGGCTCTTCTGAATCTCTATTCCATTCCGTACTCAGGAAATCCACTTGAGGCAATGTTCCTGACAAGCAACAAAACAATGGCCAGCAAAGCTATGAAACGTGCCGGCATAAACAATCCTGTATCTTATAAGGTATCTCAATGGAATCAGCTTAAACCCGGACAAAAATACATAGTTAAACCTATATGGGAAGACGGTTCACTTGGCATAACTGCTGATTCTGTTTTTATCTGTGAGCCAGGTTTTGAGAAAAAACTTGAAGGCATGGATGATGCACATTGGTTTATCGAAGAATTTATTGAAGGAAGAGAATTCAATATGAGCGTCCTGGCTGGTAAGAATGGCCCGGAGGTTATGCCGGTTGCTGAAATAGTTTTTGTAGGTTATGATGAAAGCAGACCCAGGATAATTGACTTCAAAGCTAAATGGGAAATGGACAGTTTTGAGTATGAAAATACTGTCAGAGAGTTCCCGGTACTTGATGCCGGATTTGAGAGCAGACTCAAAGAAACAGCCCTTGCCTGCTGGAACCTTTTCGGTCTAAAAGGATATGCCAGGGTGGATGCACGGGCAGATGCAAACAATAATATTTTTGTAATTGAAGCAAATGCCAATCCTTGTATCAGTCCCGATGGAGGCTATGTTGCTGCTACAAAAAAAGGAGGATACGAATTCACTGAAGTTCTTCAAAGAATTATTGATGATCTGAATTACTAGATGAAAGGATTATATACAGTCGTCCTGCTTGTGATGTCGAATGCATTCATGACAGTTGCATGGTATGGACATCTCCGGCTAAAGACAATGAGCAGGTTCGAAAACATTGGCCTTTTTACGATAATCCTCATAAGCTGGGGAATTGCCTTTTTTGAATATACTCTCCAGATTCCTGCCAACAGGTTTGGTTTCAGGGACAATGGTGGCCCATTTTCACTCGTTGAGCTAAAAGTTATCCAGGAAGTAATATCAATAATCGTATTTACGGTTTTTACACTTATCGTGTTCAGAAATGAACAATTCAGATTTAATCACATCATCGGGTTCATTTTCCTTATCCTTGCCGTCTATTTTATCTTCAAGAAATAATTATTTGATCAGGTTGGAACTGTAGTATCTCGGATCACCGGTAACCTCCTCCCCCAGCCATGATGGTTTCAAAAACTTTTCATCTTCAGAAGTAAGCTCAATCTCGGCAATAACAAGTCCCTCATTCTTGTCATGAAATACATCAACCTCAATCTTGTGAGCACCGTTTGGTACAATATATCTTGTTTTTACAACTTTCCCCGGCAAACAGATTTTCATCATTTCTCTTGCATCTTCAGCTGGTATCCTGAACTCCCACTCATCCCTGGTCAGTGTTCCTGCACTTCTCGGACTTTTTATTGTAAGGTAAGCTTCATCATCAGCAAGCCTTAGCCTGATTGTCTTCTGCGGATCTACTGAAAGATATGATTGGGTAATATCGATCTTTTGTATCGACTGTTTAATGAATTCACCTTTCACAAGAAATTTTCTCTCAGTTTCCTTTCCCATTAGAATCTACAAGTGTTTATAAGAATTATGAAATTATAATAAGATATTTACCAATACATGCAAATTACTAAAAATAGTTAGGTTATATTCTCTTTTTGTTTTAAATTTGAATAATTCATGAAGCATTTGCCAGGAAATCAACTGGTTAGATGTTAAGCAGAAGTAGTTTTAGATTAGGTCGTGCGGGTGAACTAAAAACGGGTTTCTTTAAAGCCCGTTTTTATCTTTATTATTACTTTAGCAATCAAAATAATGGAAGTCAGAATACACGATACCTGGAAGAGTACTCTTCAGGAAGAATTCAAGAAAGATTACTTCCTGAAACTGACTGAATTTGTGAGGACTGAATATCAAAAAGGTACTGTATATCCTCCAGGTTCATTGATTTTTAATGCATTCAATCTTTGCCCTCTTGATAAGGTAAAGGCAGTTATAGTTGGACAGGATCCATATCATGGTCCCGGCCAGGCACATGGGTTGTGTTTTTCAGTGAGGGCAGGAATTGACAATCCTCCAAGCCTGCAGAACATTTTCAGGGAAATTGAATCTGACCTGGGATACAAACCAGACATCTCAGGAAATCTTGAAAGATGGGCATCCCAGGGAGTATTGCTTCTGAATGCCACACTTACGGTAAGGGCGCATTCAGCTGGGTCACATCAGAAAAAAGGATGGGAAGAATTTACAGACAGTGTGATAACTGTTTTAAACCGGCAAAAAGATAATCTTGTATTTTTTTTATGGGGGGCCTATGCCCAGAAAAAATGCGAAAACATAAACAGGTCAAGACATCTCGTCCTGGAATCAGTTCATCCTTCACCCCTGTCTGCATCCCGGGGATTCTTCGGGAACAGGCATTTCAGCAGGTGTAACGATTACCTTGTTGCACATGGAAGTGAACCAATAAACTGGAAATAATTCCTATAAAGCTTTAAGAGCGCAACTTATTGTCGATTCAATCTGCCCGTAATCTTCAAACCCTACAGAAAGCCTTATCATACCAGGCTCCGGGTACTTTACACCCCAGACAGCTTCCACAGGCATAAGAATGGTCCTGGAATCCCCAAGAGATGGAATAAGCTTAATTTTTTCTGAAACCATCTTAATGAAGCTGTCCCTGCGAGATCTTTTTTCGTTCCTGTCAATTCCTTTTATATCAAAAGTGATCATTGCACCATATCCTTTCTTGCTGAAAAGATCAGCTGCAAGGTCATGCGTGGTATGTCCCGGGAGACCAGGATACCAGACTTCACTAATCATAACTGAATTACTGAGAAAAGCAGCAAGGTTTGCGGCATTACTGCATTGTTTCATGAATCTGAGCGAAAATGACTCCATCTGTGTTTGAAGACGATATGCATCATCAGGTGAAATCATATGACCCACGAGCTTGCGGTATTCAATAATTTCTTTCCTGATGTTCTCGTCATTTCCGCATATCACTCCGGCGGTAATGTTACCATGACCAGACAGGTATTTGGTTGCACTGTGTATAACAATATCAGCACCATCTTCGAGAGGCCGGTACAATAAGGGAGTCGCAAAGGTATTATCAACAATTACCTTCGATCCATATTTTGATGCAATCTTAATTACTTTCCTAATATCTGAAACAATGAGCATCGGGTTTGAAATTGTTTCAATGTAAACGACTCCAGGTTTTATCTCAGCAATCATTTTTTCAAGTGCTTCATAATCATACCTGCCATTTTCAGGTGTAAAATATCTGACATCGACTCCACGTCTTGAGGCAAGTACTGTATCGATAAAGGAAATGGTTCCACCGTATATCTCGGTAAAAAACAGCATAGGTGGAGTTGATTTCCCTTTATGGAAGACGGATAATGACGTTTCAATGGCCGACATCCCAGACTGGGTAAGAAAAGCCCAGTTGCATTCTTCAAGTTTCATTATTTCCTGTTCAGCAGAAACCACTGTGGGATTCCTGTACCTTGAATAGATATAAAAATCAGGATCGTGTCGCGGATTTTTCTCATTTTCAAATGCCTGTGAAGTAATGTCAGCATTGAAAAGCTCAAATCCTGCATCCCTGTAAACAGGTACGCGTGAACTGTTTACATCTTTCTTTTTCATAGTCGTTCAGCTTGATTTTCGAAATTAATTCCATTCATAAAAAATGGAGTTTTGAAATCCATATAAAATAAAAATCTGTCAATCATTTCACCTGCAACAAACAGCACGGATGCAGCCGCTATATCGGCTTTGCCTGACAATATACCTGCTACAGCAATTACAATAAATGCAAGCCTTACAAAGCGAAACAAATATTCATAACTTCCTGTTTCTTTTTTTCTCATTGTGTTCATTGAAAATATGAAACGGATTATTGCCATGAACAATAAAGGTAACATGCTATGTGAAAAAAAAGCTATTGCTGTTAGCGCTGCCAGCAAAACCTGCCCGCTGTGCAATGCTGATTTTTCATCAACCCTGGTATAGACCCTGTCAATTGTTAGCATAAGGATCAAACCGGTTAAAGATCCGGCTATAATTGTCATTTCTGAAGGCAATAAAAATGCAAAAATACATGACACCATGTAGGCCAGATATGCAGCTATCTCCCTGCTGAGTTCTGATTTCCTGATATTTATGAGAGAGCGCCACGATAGCCATGGTTTGCCTAAATGAAAAAATGAAAAAAGTCCGGCAAGCATTAATATTACCAGTGAAATAATTTCGTTTTGTTTTCCATTCAGGAATGAAGAGATGAAACAGGTAACTGAGGCCGCTGATAAAAGAGTGAAAGATATCAGGCTCCATTCTACATGTTTGGTATTCTGCACTTTTTGACTTTTATAATCCGGTCGCTGAGGTATTATTTCAGTCAGTCCGGCCTGCTGACCATTTAAAACCACTGCCGGCCCAAGCTTTTCTTTGTACATCCATACCGGCAAATCGTGAGAATCATATCTTCCGAACGAAAGAGCTCCTGTTGGGCATGCATTAACACAGGCAGGCAGTTGATTTTCTTTTATTGACTGGTTGCACATATTGCATTTTTCCATATTCCGGCCTCTCATGTCATATTTGGGTGCTTTGAATGGGCAATTCCATGAACAGTACTGGCATCCAAAACATTTTGATGATTCAAGAATGATTGCTCCTGTGACAGTATCCTTACTGATGGCTCCTGACGGACAGGAATCAAGGCAAACCGCATTCTGGCAGTGATTACATGCCATTGAAATTGAAATTACAGGTAATCCTGGAGTTGCTTCCGCATTATAGACATAAATATCCCTTGCAGCAATATTCCAGCTATTTTTGATATTACAGGCAACGCGGCAGGCTTTGCATGCAACGCATTTTCGGATATCAAAAATAAACTTACTGTTCATCGGATAGTTCAGTTTCAACAAATGTGTCATGAAATGCAGCACCGAACCCCATATCTGTCTCTATTCCTTCAATCAGGAAATTACCACCTCCTCCTTCGTTCATCCAGATACCGTTCGGAAGTACGATGATCCCTTCAGGTATCCTGCTGGAAACCTGGGCAGTTGTCAGCACAATTCCTCTTGAATTAAAGATTTTTATTCGTTGGCCGGTTTGAATTTTTCGAACAGATGCATCTGCAATGGATAAAAGCGCAGCAGGTCTGCCAAAAGCATTTTTTATAAGCTGCAGGTTGCCGAATTGCGAATGAATGCGATTTCCTGCATTTGGTGTTAACAATCTCAGAGGGTGCTCTTTGTTTTTTTCATTCTTCACAGGAACATATTCCGGCAATGCCGATACATTCCATCTTAACACGGATTCATCCGAATAAAGCTCTATTTTTCCGGATGCAGTTTCAAATACCATATCCTCATATGCTATCTCCTGAATTCCGGCTGCTTGCACAGGCCCTTTCCGGAGATCATCCATGGTTAACTCAGAAACACCTTTAATTCTTTGTTCCAGCCAATGATCAAGGTTACTTATGCCTGGCTCCGGAAGGCTGGTTTTCAATCCAAGGCTGGCAGCCATATGATAGTATATTTCACTTTCACACATAACCTCCCCGGGTGATTTTAATATAGCTGGCTTATACTGGACATAAGGTGACCAGTATGATCCGATTATATCGGGATATTCAAATATATCCTTTGCCGGAAGAATAATATCTGCCATTTCAGCGGTGTCAGTCATGAACTGATCAATTACAACCCTGAACAGGAGTTTTGATATTGCATTCCTCACGGAATATGAGTCTGGTGCCTGCAGAACAGGATTTCCTCTTTCCACCCAGATAGCTTTTATCTCAGGGTCCTTTGCTTCGAGCATTCCCTTACCAAGCCTTGCCATCGGAATTGAACGCCGGAATGGAGCATCCTTATCTTCATCAGGATAATATGAAAGAGGCTCCTTCACTTCATCAAAAATGTAACTCTGAAGATTTGCAAAATTAAATCCTGCACCGGTTTTACCTATATTCCCTGTTATTACTGCCAGGGAAAGTATAGCCCTGATGGTCTGTCCTCCGTTAGTATGTCTCTGCAGACCATAGCCAGGAATAATTGTAAGTGCCGGAGAAGTACCTATTAAATGTGCAAGCTCACGAATCTTGTCTGGAGGTATTCCAGTAATTTCGGCTGCCTGTTCCGGAGTGATTTTCAGGTTCTCCCTGAACTTATCAAATCCTGAAACATACTTATTAATAAATTCCTTGTTCTCATATCCATTTTGAATAATTATACCTGCCATAGCAAGAGCAAATGCAGCATCAGTTCCAGGTACCGGACTGAAAAACATATCAGCTTTATCAGCAGTAGGTGTCTGAACAGGATCAATCACAACCACCTTGCAACCATTGATTCTTGCATCTGCAATAAATGAGATCTCCTGTATGTTTGTCTCTGCAGGGTTCTTGCCCCAGATAATTATTGTTTTGGCATTTTTAAGGTCCCACGGAACGTTATGTTTAACTGAGCCAAGGGTCAGCCTTACTGCTTCGAGTCCTGCCGGCCAGCAAAGGTTCCCGTAGGTTGTTGTCGCTCCACCAAAAGCCTTCCAGAATTCCGCACCGAGATCATTTGTCAATCCCGACATACCGCTTCCTTTATACCACAGTATGCTATGCGGACCAAACTTGTCTTTTAATGCAGACAGTTTCTCAGAGATCAGGGCATGCGCTTCGTTGGTGCTTATTCGCCTGAAACCACCATTGGTTTTTAAGAGAGGATGATTTATTCTATCCTGTGAATGTGTCCGTTCGGTATATGCAAGGCCTTTAACACATGGGCCTTCAGGAGTTGCCAGGTTACCAGGGTAAGGAAGAATTTCCCTGATTATATTATTCTCCACTCTCACACGGAAAGTGCAGGTGCTGTAACAATTCCTTGGGCAGGCTGTAATGAATTCTTCCATTTACCAAAAAGATTGACAAATGTATCAATAACATCAGTATGGAAGAAATGGAACACACCAAAAAAGTAACCTGCCTATTTCAGAACAAGCTCCTCGTCGGGTATTAATTTTGAAATCTTCAGCTTCAGACTTTCAGGAGCATATACTTCAAAAGTAACACGCTGGGTGCTAAGATACTGCATATACGTAAAGTCAATAATCCCGTTAGTAAAATCCGTATTTGCATTTGTATACCGTTGCAATGAATTGCCAACAAGCAGGTCAGCAGAAATACTTAGCTTTGGATATGCTTTTTTAAACCTGATATAATCCGATGTTGAATGTGCTGCCACAAGGGGAATTGTAGCTACATCGTCATCATTCTCCGAAGTTTTGATATTGACATTCCTGAAATCGGTATCGGTAATATTTCTGATCCTTACATCTGTAGGACCTTCGGGGGAAAACTCTTTCTCCTTGCATGAAACAATCAGGCAAAGAAATGACAGTAAAATGAATGCCTTTTTCATTAGGGCGCAGTTAGTTAGGGTTATGACCCTAAAGATACACAATAGGTTGCAAATGTCAAATAATATTCAAACTCCCTGCCGGGATCCAGCCTTTATTGCCGTCTGATAAAGTTATTTCGATCCACTCTCCTACTTTTTCACCTGTTGTTACCTTAGTTCCTTCATGTATTATGAAGAGGTCCGTGCCACTTACATCAGGAGAACTTTTACCGTTTATCTGGGGTACAGTTATTATAGCTTTATGGCTGTCGTGCACAAGTGTACGGTTTTGCCACGAAAAGAATATGGCCGAAACAGAAAAAATAAAAAATGCTATTGCCAGCCAGAACCCTGCAACTTTCCTGCTGTATACTGATGAATAGATGAATAGTGAAAGGAATGCCAGGCAAAGCAAAAATGAAGAAATACTGATAATTGCCCAGGTGTTGCTCCCGATGGAAAGCGAAATGAGGTTGAACCATTTGATGAAGAACAGCTCAGGTATCTCCTGGAACTTGTCAACAGTCATTGAACGTGCTATCTGAAGGTTGTAATTTATGTTTTCATCTGCAGGATCAAGCAGGTATGCACGCTCAAAGAACAGTATCGAATTTGGAATATCACCCAGTTTAAAATATGCATTTCCGATGTTATAGTCGAGGTTTGCGGAATGATGCCCCGAATTATAAATACTTAGCCAGGTATTTAATGCTTCCTTATAATTTCCATCGGTATAAAAGCTGGCACCTTTCTCAAATTCTGCAGTGCTCTGTGAATAGGTATAAGCCGATGATACTAGTAAGCTTATGGCAATTATTACCGATCTCAGGATGTTTTTCATTCTACCTTATTGTGTTTTCAACAGATTTAATGAACTGCGATGCGCCGTCATATATTTTTTCAGCTTCAGTGTCTGATGCAGAAGGTGAAAACCTTGCATATTCACATGTATCAAGAATATTTTTAAGTACCTGTACCTTCTCATCACTTATTCCTCTTAAAATCAGCGCTGAAATTGCATTTTCCCTCGATAGTTCCGAAACAGGTATGCTTAGCTTGTCGCTCAGGTATCCCCATAAGGCTTTTAGTATCTCTTCATGGAATTTGTCGAATTGTTTGTTCTTAATACAAAGGGCTGCATTATGGAGCCTGCGTCCGGCAATCTTGGCCGCCTTCCTGTTCTTTACACGTGAGCTGTCGGAATTTCGTCTGACGAACTCCCTCCTGAGGAACAAGATCAGGAGGAATATAAATAGTGCAAATGCATAAATGAGATAAAAGCTGGTTGAAGATGACAACACAGCTGTAGCAGCCATGAACCTTCCCGGTTCAGATTTAATGAATCGAATATCGCGGCCAAGGTATTTTACATCTTCCTTGCTTATTCCTCCATATACTGTCACCCCGCTTCCCTGGTCATCGGTTTTGATCGCATGGAAATTAAATTCCTTTGTATTTACAGTTTCGTATTTACCTGATTCTGTATTGAAGTAGTTGTATGAAACAGGAGGGATGGTAAAATCTCCATGATGTCTTGGAATAAGAAGATATTCGAATTGCCTGGTTCCGGAAATACCATTGACAGAATTCTTGAAATCATCAGTTATTTTTGGATCATAGACCTCGATATCTGGAGATAACTTCAATGCAGGTGTAGCTGCCACTCTCATGTTTCCTGTTCCTGAAAGTGTAATCTTAAGTGTAAGAGCATCATTCACCTTTACAGAATCATTGCTCAGTGAAGCATCGAGTGAAATTTTTCCTACCACACCCGAGAAAGTATCCGGCTTTGTTCCTGGTAAGGCTTTTACGGTAACAACAACCGGGCGGCTGGCAATTGAACGTGGAACCGACTGGTAAGATGAAAAGAAGTCTCCAAAGAATGGATCAGGCGAACCAGTCCGCTGTTGTATTATGACAGATAGCTGTACAGGATCGATAGTTATCTCACCAGGCACCTGCGGGAACAATAAAAATTGCTGCAATACCCCGGTCCCGAACATTGTGCCATTAATGTTTTCCTGCTTGAGTGAAGTAAGAGGAGGAGTTTCAATGTCGGTACGAAGGAAACTATTGAATGATGGATACTTTATCTCATTTATACCCTGGAGGTCAACTCTTGTAAACAATTTGACCGTTGCCAGTACAGGCTCACCCACATAGACTTCCTTCCTGTTAAGGATCATGTTGACAAACAGGTCTGAAGACGGAGCAGGCTTGTCATCACTATTTTTTTCACCGGCAATTCCCGCCTGCGCCTGAGAAGCATCTGCAACCACCCTGATCTTTATCGGATCTGATAAATATTCCTTGTTTTTTATAGTGAATACAGCCGGAGGAATCTCAAATTCACCTTCCCTGTTGGCAATCAGGTAATAAATGTATGAATATGTTACCTGGCGTGCCATTCTTCCATTGATTATCTGGGTGCTCTGACTGTATGAAGTCTGCGGACCCAAAATCTTTGTAAAGCCGGTGAAAGATGGCACTGTAAACTCCCCGCCACCTGCGTTAACTGAAAATGATATCATGAATTGTTGCCCGGCAACAACTTCAGCAGGATACTCTGCATTTACCCTGATATCATCCTGAGCTTTGATCCCAGGTACCAGGCAACAAAATAATATCAGTATCAGAAATTTTTTCATTGCACCAAAATACATATTTACCAGTTCTTCAGTACGCGTGTTCTTGCTTTTGACGCTTTTTCACGCTTTACCTTTTCCTGTACTTCCCTTTCATCATTTGCAAGAGCATTAAGAAGTCTTTCTGCATCCTCTTTGGAAAGAGTCCCATCTTGCGGCTGTTGTTGCTGTTGCTGCTGTTGCGTATCTTCCTTATTTTCGGGCTGTTGGCCCTGTTGCTGATCCTTTTTATCCTGCTGCTTCTGCTGGTCCTTGTTTTGCTTGTCCTGCTGTTGTTGCTGTTGCTGCTTCTTAAGCAGATCCTGAGCATACCCAAGGTTATATTTTGCTTCAAGATTTTCAGGATTCAGTTTCAAAGCATTCTTGTATGCATTAATGCTTTCTTCGAGCTTTTTTGAATTGAGAAGCGAATTTCCAAGGTTATACCATGCATCAGATTTCTTTTGAAGATCATCTGTCTTGCCTGTGTTATCAGCAAATTGCTTCACTGCATCTTCATATTTCTCCTGCTTGTAGAGTGCATCACCAATATTGAAAGAGGCGTCATAGGAATGATTATTTTCATCTCCTGCCTTCCTGTACAATATTTCAGAATCACTGTAATTATTCTTGGAATATTCACGGTTTCCTTTCCTGATATACTTCTTATCCGCCTGCGAGTATAATGGTAACTGCATAAGGATCAGAATTCCAACCAGTAGTGATTTAATATATATTATATTATATATTTTAATATATATCTTATTATATATTATTTTCCCTGTCATTAATCAAACCCTGAATTTGAATAATCTAATATTTATAAATCTTCTGTTCCTTCTTTCCATAATAAGAAAATCAATTATCAGCAGCAGAATTGCAAGTGCAGCAAATATCTGGAACTGATCATTGTAATCTGTATAAACAGTGCTTTCAAGTTCCTGGGTTTTCATTCCCCTTATTTCATTGAAGATCTCATCCAGTCCAATAGTGGTATTGCTTGCCTTCACATACTTGCCGTTGGTTGAAATTGCAATCTTCTTAAGGATATCTTCATCGAGTTTGGAAATTACAGTATTACCCTCATTATCTTTGAGGTAATTTCCATTAGGCATCCTGATAGGCACTCCTTCGGTGGAACCTATGCCAATAGTATGGATGATAACGCCTGCTTTGGCAGCTTCTTCAGCCTTTGAAACAGGATCGTCTTCATGGTTTTCACCATCTGTAATAATAACCATTGCCTTGCTTCTTCCTTCACCGGGTGTGAATGACCTTATTCCCAGGTCTATCGCAGCCCCGATTGCTGTTCCCTGCTTTGGCACCATGTCGGGAGCTATTGATGTCAGGAACATTTTTGCTGACACATAGTCTGTGGTTACGGGCAGTTGGGTATAGGCATCGCCTGCAAAGACAATCAAACCGATTCGATCGTTATCCAGGTTGTCGACAAGCCTTGAAATTGCCTGTTTTGCCCTTTCGAGCCTGTCGGGCTGTATGTCCTGAGCCAGCATTGAATTACTCACATCAAGTGCAATTATAACCTCTATACCTTCCCTCTTAACATCTTCAATCCTTGATCCGAATTGCGGCCTGGCAAGAATTATGATCATTGAAGCGAGCGCAAGCACTGCTAAAACAAATTTGATCAATGGTCTTGTTGCAGACAATTCAGGCATCAATGTATTAACAATTGCAGCATTGCCAAGTTTCCTTATAGCCCCCTTCTTTCTGAAATAGTTTAGAATAAAGAGAATTAGCAGCAGCGGTATGAGCAGCAGCAAATATAAAAACTCCGGATTGCCAAATCTGAACAACTGCATTTTCTATGTAATGTTCCTGTATAAAGTATTTCTTAAAATCAGCTCAAGAGCTATCAGCCCCATTGCTATTATTGCAGGTATGAGGAATTTTTCTTCCTTCCTGCTGAACTGCCTTACATCGATGATTGACTTTTCAAGCTTATCGATCTCATTATAAACCATAAGCAGTTTATCATTATCAGTAGCCCTGAAATATTTACCCCCGGTTTTTGTTGCTATCTCATTAAGGATACCTTCATCTATTTCAACGGGCATATCACGGTATTGCATACCGAAGGGTGTCTGGACAGGATATGGAGCTGTTCCCATTGAACCGACTCCAATAGTGTAAACACGTATGCCGAACGTTTTTGCAATGTCTGCAGCGGTAGCAGGCGCTATTTCTCCCCTGTTATTGACACCATCAGTAAGAAGTATAATAACCTTGCTTTTGGCTTCGGAATCTTTTATCCTGTTTACAGAAGTTGCAAGCCCCATTCCTATTGCGGTACCATCTTCTATCATGCCGCTCTGTATTTCCCTGAGCAGGTTAACCAAAACAGCATGATCGGTAGTTAACGGGCACTGTGTAAAGCTTTCACCACTGAATACCACGAGGCCTATCCTGTCATATGGTCTTCCGGCAATAAATTCAGTTGCAACATTTTTTGATGCTTCAAGCCTGTCGGGTTTAAAATCCCTGGCAAGCATACTTCCTGAAATATCAAGAGCCAGTACTATATCAATACCTTCAGTTGTTGTATTATGAAAGCTGTCAGTAGACTGTGGACGGGCCAGAATAATAATAAGCAGTGATATAGCGATAATCCTGAATGCGAAAAGAACATGCCTCAGATAATGCCTGAAAGTCTTACCAGCATTGCGGAAAGGTTCCAGCCCGGGCATCCTCATTGATGCGTTGGCCTTGTGCTGCCTGAAGATGTAAAACGCTATCATCAGGGGTATCAGAAACAGCAGGTAAAGCAATACAGGCTGATCAAAAGTGATGTTCCTCATTTTTCATCCTCCTTTCTGTCTTCCTGGGGATTAACTATCATAGGAATTTCCCTGGTATCATCCACGAATTTCCATGCTTCCTCATAATGAATGTCATATTCATCAGGCTGAGGTATGTATTTTGCAAACTTCACGAGATCAGCAAAAGTAAGAACTGCTTTAAGCCTGTTATATGATTCATTCTTTTTAAAACCTTTCTCAACTAGTCTTTGGAGAGTCTCAGTGGTTGTAAGCTCGAGTGAATATACTCCGTACCTGTTTTCAAGATATTGGCGCAGAATTTCTGTAAGTCTTGTATAGAAAAGCTTATATTCGCCTTTCTCATTCAACGCTTCGCTTTTTAGCTTCTCAAGTTCCCTGAAAGCAATTACATGAGCAGATTCAATTATCAATGGTATTTCTTCTGCAGGTTTTTGCTTTTTAAACTTCCTGAGAAAAATAAAGAAGATCCAGATGGCAGCAGCAACAATTACAGCAAGCAGTATCCAGGGAAGGATATCTCCCAATGTAACCGGAGCTTTGTAAGGACCAACAATGTCATAAATTCTTGCAGTTGTGTCAACAGGTGCTACCCTGTACTTAGCAACTTCCAGCCTGGCATATCCTGAATAAAATCTCTTCAGACCATTATCGTTCTTTACTTCAACATATACAGGCTTAACTTCATAGAATCCGGAATCAAAAGAAGTTACCAGGTACCTGTCGATTATGTCAATCATTCCATCAGTGGCAGGCACTGTATCTCTCACCGGACCGTTTACAATTTCAATATTACTTATTATAGTATCTGAAAACGCAGGAAGATCAAGCAATATATTCTTTGGTTGTGTGACGGCAACAGTAAAATTTATCTGATCCCCAATGAGTATCTTTGTTGTATCAAATGCAATGCTGACAGCAAGATCCTGTGCTATCGATGATGAAGAACATAATATCAGAAAAAGAAAATATAAACTTAGTTTCTTCATCTTACCTTTTTTCAAACAGGTTGATAAGTGGTTTAACATAGTCGAGGTCTGTCCTGAAATCAGCTGAGTCAACGCCACATCTCCTTAAAGTATTCCTGGTAGCTTCAACATGGTTTGCCCACCAGGTCCTGTAATCTTCTCTTACACGCCGTGATGATGTATCTATCCATTTTTCTTCTCCTGTTTCAGCATCTGCAATTTTTATCATTCCAATATCCGGAATGTTTTTTTCAACTGGATCATACACTTTCAGCGCAACGATATCGTGTTTGCTCGAGGCTATTCTCAGAGCTTCTTCAAAGTCAGGAACCATAAAATCGGAAAGGATAAAAGCGGTGCATCTTTTCCTGAGGGCGTTAGTAAGGAACCTTAATGGTTCATTAAGGTTTGTTTTATTGTTCGAAGGCCTGAAATCAAGAAGTTCCCTGATTATTCTCAGGGTATGAATGCGGCCTTTTTTGGGGGGAATAAACTTCTCGACCTTATCTGAAAAGAATATAACGCCTGTTTTATCATTATTAAATATTGCAGAATAAGCGAGAACCGCAGCAATTTCAGTCATCATGTCCCTTTTGTAACCTGTAACTGTTCCGAAGTTACCGGAGCCGCTTACATCAACAAGTAGCATTACAGTAAGCTCACGCTCTTCTTCAAATATTTTTATATAAGGATGGTTGAATCTTGCAGTGACATTCCAGTCAATGCTGCGAATATCATCACCATACTGGTATTCCCGTACTTCACTGAAGGCTATTCCTCTTCCTTTAAAGGCACTATGGTACTCTCCGGCAAAAATGTGCCTGCTGAGACCCTTGGTCTTTATCTCGATCCTCCTGACCTTTTTAAGTAACTCTGTTGTATCCATCCTGTTGCCTATTTTTCAGGTTGAATATTTATAACGCTCGACCATTCTTCATTCTGAATTTCTATCCTGTATATTTTACCGTTTCGTTTCTCCTGCCAGCTATTTTCACCTGTTTTACTGAACATTGAATCAAACTCCTTTTTCTTTAACAACCCGGCACTCTTATCACAAACAATTCTCATACTGCTGCATACAGAATCCTTGTCAAGGAAGAACAACAAGGTCTGACTGTCTGTTGCATCGGAATATTTCAGGTAATTAAAACTGCTGTTATTAACTTTATTGAAGTTCATTTCTTTTTGATTCTGTTCCATGTACTTTTTTATTTCACTTCCCTTATAACCAACAAGATTTTGTCCGCTGGTTGCATGACAGAAAAACCAAAGTAGTAGTACTAGTGAACAGGGAACTTTCATGGAGTTATTAAGGAACTTCTACAGTATTCAGAATTTCAGCAATAATATTATCCTGGTTGACATTTTCAGCTTCAGCCTCGTAAGTTAAACCTATCCTGTGCCTCATTACATCGGCGCATACTGTTCTGATATCCTCGGGTATTACATAACCCCTTCTCCTGATAAATGCGAATGCTTTAGCAGCAAGCGAAAGGTTGATTGATGCCCTTGGTGAAGCCCCGTAAGAGATCATGCTTTTAAAGCGTGACAGACCGTATTTTTCCGGATTTCTTGTGGCGAAAACGATATTAAGTATATAGTTTTCTATTTTTTCATCCATATAAACTTCCCGAACAACACTTCTTGCTCTTAAAATATCATCAATACCAAGAACTGAATTTGGTCTGGGAAATTCTTTGGCAAGGTTTTCCCTGATTATCATTTTTTCTTCTTCAATTGTCGGATAATCTATGAGAACCTTAAGCATGAACCTGTCAACCTGGGCTTCAGGCAAAGGGTAAGTGCCCTCCTGCTCAATAGGGTTCTGTGTAGCAAGAACAAGGAATGGTTCGTCGAGGCTGAATGTATTTTCCCCGATTGTAATCTGGCGTTCCTGCATAGCCTCGAGAAGTGCCGATTGTACTTTCGCCGGCGACCTGTTGATCTCATCAGCAAGAATGAAGTTTGCGAAAACCGGACCTTTCTTAACTATGAACTCTTCTTTTTTCTGACTATATATCATGGTCCCGATAAGGTCTGCCGGTAAGAGATCAGGAGTAAACTGAATTCTGCTGAACCTGGCCTTTATTATTGATGCAAGAGACCTTATGGCAAGTGTTTTTGCAAGCCCTGGTACACCTTCAAGAAGTATATGCCCGTTAGCAAGCAATCCAATAAGAAGGCTGTCTGTAAGATGTTTTTGGCCGACTATAACCTTATTCATTTCAAGGCGTATAATATCGACAAAAGCGCTCTCCTTTTCTATTTTTTCATTTAACAATCTGATATCCGCAGTTTGCTCCATTGTTATTAGTTTATTTATAAAATGGTAATCAAGGAATTAATATCTTCCAAAATGCATTACAAAAGAAACCCTGCTTTTTTTAATTTGTTGTTAAGATATGTTAAACTTTTGTTAAAAGAATTCAAACAGAAAAGAAGCTTCTATTCTTTATCTGTTGAGAGCGGATTCCATTCAAAACCTGACCTCGCAGAGCTTCGCATCAAAAGTATCAGCATCAGCGGGTAGGCTGAAACATTAAATTGTTGTGGAATAAACAGACTCAATGCAATAAAAACCGCCGTTATAAAAAACAAAAGCCTGAATAGCAGGATATCTTTCCGGTTCAGAAGTATAGAAAACAAACAAAGAATTATGACAGGGCTTATCCAGATGATATTAAAGTTCCATTTCACCTGGTTGTGATCTGAAAAGAAATTAAAGAAAACCAGCAAGATCGCAACAAGTGAAAACACAAAGAACAAAAGGAAATCAAGAATATTGATATATGATTGTTTCTTAATAAACAATGACAGTAATAATATAATGAAGAATAACACTGAGAATATTAAAAAAGGTCCGGGAAATTTGCCTTCGGTTACCGGCGGTGGAAAGTCGAGCACAATCTCTGCTTTCCCCAGCAAAGGAACATTTTCTCCATTCCTGTAAATAGTAGTTGCAGACAAACCATCCATCATTTCAAGCGGGAGGAACATCCTCTCCCGTACATCAGCTTTCTTATCAGAAGGCATGCCAAGCAGCAGGTCAATTCCGAAGGAAAGCCAGGGAAAAGGCTGCTGGTATTTATTTATCATCTGCCGGAATGTAGGAACGGTTCCAACTTCAGAAGGATAAATCAGGCTGGTTAAAACACTTCTTTCGATTAGGTCCCTTATGCGGGTTGAACAGTCGTCATAAAAGAAGTCATAACGGTATTCCTTATTTTCTGGCTTGATGTTTTCTCTTATCAGTTCAAGCATTTTCGATTTCTCTTGCGACTCAAGATTGATCTGCTGAATAAAAACAACACGCTGTTCGTATAAATAGCTTCTCAGAAAATTATTATATGGTTCATATGCAACCATATAATTGAGTCTTCCTTTTGCAAATTTCCATGCAAAGTTTGGTGTGTCAAAATCAAATACTCCCCAGTTAAATACGATATCATCGGTCCCGGTTACAATCCTTAGTGCGCTATGTCCGTATAATGAATACGTTTCAGTACCGGGACCGCAAGTAATAAGGTAGAACGTGGTATCGGAAGATTGTGAGGCAGCCTTGCCTGCACCTATCGTAAGAAAAATTACTAAAAGAAGAAATCTTGAAATTGCTCTGCCCTTCATGTTGGTGAATTAATATGCTATAAAAGTAATTAAAAAGGGGTAACTGAAAACAGGAGGAGTTAATGCCGGTACTTTTTGCTAAATTTACACCGCTTTTCGGACAGAAACCTTAGAGATAACATAAGCAAGAAAAACTTGGAATTCTTCGATCTTAAAAGAATAATAATGTATCTCCCGGGAATAATACTCGGGCTTACGATACATGAGTTCAGTCATGCATGGACTGCACACCTGAGTGGTGATCCTACTTCGAAGGAGCAGGGAAGAATTACCCTTAATCCTTTCCGGCACATTGATGCAGTCGGGTTCATTTTTCTGCTGTTGGCAGGTTTTGGTTGGGCAAAACCGGTCCAGTTCAACGAGCATAATCTCAGGCGAAAATCGGATGTAATAAAGATCGCATTTGCAGGTCCGCTTTCCAATGCCTTATTTGCCATGTTCCTTTCTGTAATCTTTGCATTTTCGGTAAATATCTCGCCTTCATACAACAGAACAACACAGGTGATTCTGGAATTATTGTACTATGCCATTTTTATCAACTGGGGTCTTTTCATTTTCAATCTTATTCCCCTTCCGCCACTTGACGGCTCTCACATTTTCTTCTATCCGCTCAGGCGCTTCACAGGGTTATACGATGCACTTTACAAATATGGTTCACTTGTTCTCTTTGGCCTGCTCATTGCAACTGCTCTGACTAAAATAAATTTCCTGCCAGTGGCAGGTATAATCAGATTTTTCGCCGACGGCTTCCTTTCAATACTTGGTGCAAGGTAGAGGTACCAGGCTTACTATCCATTTGCGTCTTTAGTATGTCAATTTGTTTATTACGCACATTTATAGTAAATTTTATCCTAAATTGAAGGATATGGAATACTTTACTGCTCAAAAGATAAAAGAAGAATGGGGTTCAAAAAACTGTGATCACCCTGAAATTGAGAGACTATACTATTCTGGAGCTTTCCTGATAAGCTATGTTTGCATAAGATGCGGCAAGGAGTTTACAATATCTCAGAAAATGGAGCTCGCTCAAAAAAGAAAGCATTCTTATAAATAGCCGGTTCGTCCAAGCGCTTCGGCAAGTTCATCAAGATCCGGCTCAATCAAAGCCTGACCATCGATTACAACAGTTGGATGATTTGTGTACCCTCCTGTTAGCCATCTGAGCTGATTAACTGCTGACGTATCTTCTTCAATATCGAGATACCTGTATGGAATTTCCATTCTCTCGAGATACCTGCGAACCAGTTGTGTCATGCCGCACCAAGTTGTACCATATACGATTATTGATTCATCCACTGGTTGCAGACTGTCTCTTTTTTTTCCTTGTGAGAAACTATTTCGCCACATAACTTTACAATTAAACTGATACAACATTCATTACGTTGTCGAGCTTTTCAAATAGCTGGTATATATCCGGAATATGGTTAAGGTATGGAGATACATAACTATATTTAATAATTCCATCCTTGTCAATTATAAACAAAGCTCTTTCCGAAAAACCATCCTGCTCCCTGTACACTTTATACTTTGCTGCAGTTTCTCCTTTGGGATTAAAATCTGACAGTAAAGTCATTTTCAGTCCTCTTACTGCTGACCATGCTCCATGGCTATAGATACTATCGACAGATATACCAATAATCTCTATACTTCTTTTGGAAAATTCATCATATTCGTGCTGGTAGACATCAAGTTGCTGACTGCATCCCGGGCTCCAGTCAAGTGGGTAAAAAACAAGCAATACAGTTGATCCACGGAAATCTGAAAGAGTTATTGTTTCACCGGTTGCATCCCTCAATGCAAAGTCAGGCGCAACAGCGCCTTCAGGAAGAGGTTTGCATACAGCAGCATCTTCCATCCTGGGAGCATTCTTATACAACTTTGCAATGTTTTTTTCAGGTACATCATTCCCGGTATGATCAGGTGTTGAACGCATCAATTCCTGGATCATTCCATTTATTATTGATAATGCCTCTTTTATATTCGAATCTTCAAGTTCAGGTTCAAGTTCCCTGAACTTATCCTGGAGCTCCCGGATTCTACCGGAAGACTGTATATCTGATTTTGATGTTCTCATAACTCTGTATTTAGATCTTCCACTCCTTATAATAATAGATGTTAAAGGTGAATTGTTCAAAGCGAACATTAACTGAATTTTATAGTTATACAAGAAATCTTATCAAGGAAAGCCATGAAATTATTGAAAGGGAAAAAGGTAGCTATTCTTGCTACAAACGGGTTTGAGGAATCAGAGCTTTTTGAGCCGAAGAAGGCGCTTGAGGAGCAGGGAGCGACTGTTCACATTGTTTCCCCTGAGAACGGAAAAATTAAAGCCTGGAACCACGGTAACTGGAGTAAGGATATAGATGTTGATGTAAACGTTAGAACTGCACGGGAAGATGATTATGATGCATTATTTTTACCCGGGGGAGTTATAAACCCCGATAAGCTGCGCCGCGATCCAAGGGCTGTTGCATTTGTTTATAATTTTATTTCAGGGAACAAGCTTGTTGCTGCCATCTGCCATGGTCCGCAGCTTCTTATTGAGGCAGATGTTGCTGAAGGTAGAAAGTTGACCTCCTTCAGTTCAATTAAAAAAGACCTTATAAATGCTGGTGCTGAATGGGTAGATGAAGAAGTAGTTATAGATAATAACCTCATTACATCCAGAAGTCCTCAAGATCTTAAAGCTTTTAACAGGAAGCTTATTGAAGAGGTTTCGAAAGTAGAGGAAACTGTGTGAAATGTTTAAGCTTCGTTCGAATCGCATGAAGAAACAAAAACGACACGCAATTGCGTGTCGTGAGGTGATTCCGCCGCGATTCGAACGCGGGACCCACAGCTTAGAAGGCTGTTGCTCTATCCAGCTGAGCTACGGAACCATTTTCAGGGTGCAAAAATAATTCTTTTTTCAGTATGTACAATGTAATTATTCAGGATTTGAACAGATAATCCTGATAATTGTGATTAAGACAAACCTGGTTATTTGAACTGGGACCGGTAGATCTTCGGGGAAACGCCTTCGGTTTTTCTGAATTGCTTGTTAAAATTTGAAATACTGCCAAAACCGCATTCCTGGGCGATCTCATGTACCTGATAATCTGTCTCTCTGAGCAGGTAACATGCTTTATTGGTCCTTGTCCGGTTAAGATATTCCACAAAGCCGGTTCCGCAGTTTTCCTTAAAATAGCGGCTGAAGGCAACTGGATTCATTTTAGCGACTCTTGAAATTTTATCAAGAGAAATTGGCTTGAAATAGTTCTCCCTGATAAAAGTATAAACATCCGACATTCTCTTGTTTCCCCTTTCATCATAAGCAAGTTTATACTTTTCAGAGCAGATGAAACTTCTTTTTTCAGAATTGACCAAAATCCTGAGAAGGCTGAAAAAATCGATCATTTTATCGATGCCTCTGTCAACTGTCATCTGGATGAGATGCTTTTCTGCTTTCCTGGCATCTTCAACAGGAAATGCTAATCCCCTTTCAGCCTCCGATAAAAGCTTCCTCACACCATTCAATTCATGCTGTGAGAGAAGAGAATCACCAACTGAGGATAACTTAAAATGCAAAACAATGCCATGCTTTTCAGGCATGCTATTGTTGTCCCTGTAATAGTTCCAGCAATGTGGGATATTGCCAGCTATAAGTACCAGGTCATATTTATCGAATAGCTCAACACTGTCTCCAATAATTCTTGTTCCGTTACTTCGGATATTCAGCAATATTTCATATTCAGGATGAAAATGCCAGAAACTGCCACTTTCATTTATATAAGCAGCCCTGAAACCTCCGGAATCATCATATGCTATTTTTTCAAATTCTGCAACCATTAAATTACCGGGTTCATCCCTTATCAAATTTATATAATAATCTATATAACAATACTTTTTTAAGATAATAAAATTTGATTTATTGAATTTTTTTATTAAATTTGTTCCAAGCTCAAGCTATTGGTATAGAGGAGACAAAAGGGTAGAAAGTGAAAATCAACAGGATTGTATTGCAGACATTGACTTTCACATCAGGGACCTGAGGACTAGCGCCAGCTAACCATGGTTCCAATCCTTTTATCAGACAGTAGACACGGGAATTATCTCATTCAATAAAGCCCGTCCTGATTTTCACCCTGCCCTTACTCCTCTTTACTTTTTCTTTTAACCTTCACCACCCTGTATTTTATAAATTCAATGAAAGATAAAATACCTTATATTTGAGGCCGCTTATTAATTGGAAACGCCCTTAAATTCCTGTAAAATGAAAACATACATCAGAAGAAGGGAGAAAAATACTCAGCTTGTAGTTTTCTATGGAGGGTGGGGATCTGATGAAAATACTTTCGTTTCATTATGCAATGATGAATTCGATTTCATCATGTTCTACAATTACTCTGCTGATGAGCCCCTCATACTTCCGGAGATGAAGACCTATGAGCGGATCATACTTATTGCATGGTCGCTTGGAGTTTGGGCTGCTGAGTACATGTCATTAAAGACAAAAATTAGACCAGACCTTACAATAGCAGTTAACGGAACTCCCCTGCCAGCTGATGAAACATACGGCATTCCGCTTAATATAATCGAAGGCACTCTCAATAATATAACTGAGGAAAATATCGGCAAGTTTTACCTGAGAATGTTCGGCAGTAAAAAATCATTTGAAGCGAATGCTGAACGTATGCCCCGGAGAACTCTTAAGTCACTTCATGATGAACTAAGATGGCTTTACAACAGGATGATGGAACAGAAGGAGCCTGGCTTTAAATGGGATTATGCGGTTACGAGCCTTGATGACAGGGTATATCCCTCGAAAAACCTTGAATTATACTGGAATTCAAGGAATGAAACAAAACTTATTACATTGCCACTTCCCCATTACTTCTTTCATAAATGGAATACATTTATGGATTTCATAACCTTCGTTGAGCATTTTTCATCCGCAGGAGCAAAGGAGCAGAAAATAATGCTTAAAAGGATTAAAGATCTTTAACAAGTATGTTGCTTCCGGATTTGGCTACTATCTTATCGAACTTTTCAAGCAGGTCAACAACTTTGTCATAATCTTCATTTTTGGATATTAAAACCTGGCTGCTTCCTTTTTTGTCAAGACGTGTAAAAACATAACTTATTGTAAGTTTATTTATATCTATTGAAGGCTGGTACAATACCTCGGTACCGTTTTCATTTATCATTGATACAAGGTTTATACTGTGAAGATCCTGGAGTATATCCCTGGCAAGCCTTACAGGAATGTTCAAACCAAGTGAAATTTTTTCGGCGCTCAGTGCTTTTTCACCAATGGAGAAGTTCCGGACAATCCTGTGCATTATCATAAGTACAAGAGCCCGTTTCTGAAAGTAGCTCACATTAAGTGATTCGAATTCCTGTTCAAACCTAGAAATATTCTGGTTGGCATATGTAAGCTCAGCCCCAATTAATACAATAATCCAGCTTGTTTGCATCCAGATTATAAATAATGGTATTGCAGCAAAACCTCCGTAAATTTTATTAAGGTTCGTAATCCCGAACTGAAGCTCAAAATAGAGCCATTGTACAAGATGAAGAATTGTTCCTGCAATTATCCCCGAGATTATAGCAGGCCCCAGCTTCACTTTCGTGTTTGGCATCACAATAAAGACGATCGTCATTGAAACCCAGAAAAGGAAATATGGGGCAAACTGGAACAAAAATGTTATGATTGGTTTAAAATATGACAGAATGCGGGCGCCAGACATAAATTCGGTAAGCTGGGTATTCACGAAAACAGTAAGACTGCTTGACAGAATCAAGAATATTGGAGCAATAAGCAAGAAGGTCAGATAATCGGTAAATTTCCGGGCCCAGGATCTTCCGACTCTCACTTGCCATATATGGTTGAAAGAATTTTCAATATTCTCCAGGAGTGAAATTACAGACCAGAAGAGTATCAAAACACCAGCTCCGGCAATTATACCTCCGCTTGTATTCTGCAGAGCATTCCTGGCATTTATCAGCAACCAGTCTATAACCTGGGGCTGAAAACTTGAATTCTCAATTATCGCTCTCTCAAGACTCTTGTCGATATTAAAACCTTTAGCAATAGCAAAAGCAATTGCAATTACAGGGACAAGAGAAAGGAGTGAAAACAAAGTCAATGCTGATGCTCTTAGCTTCACCTTGTCATTATTAAAACCTCTGGCAGCAAGAATTAAAATTCTTAATTGCTTATACAGGAAAGATTCCCATTTAGATATGCCCTTACCTGACGAGTGCCAGATCAGCTCATTTAAATGTTTAATCCTATCCAGGGACCATTTCAGGGGATTTGTCATAAAATGTTTTCTTTATCTTTATTCCCGTAACACTGCACAGGTCCAAATATACAAAATACATGAACCGTTGACAGTTTAACAGTTAAAATTAAGAAAAAGCACCCTGAAAATGCAAATTGATATACTTGAGTTTATCGAAGGCGCACAAAAAGCCAAAGGTGTCACTGTGATAATTGATGTTTTCAGGGCATTCTCTGTGGCCTGTTATGCTTTTGATGCCGGAGCTTCAAGGGTTATTACAACGGCCAGCGTGGATGATGCATTTATTCTTTCAAAAAAATTCAGGAATCATGTTCTGGCCGGAGAGCGCAATGAAAAAAAGATCGAGGGTTTCCAGTTTGGTAACAGCCCGACAGAAGTTATTAAAACAGATCTCACCGGAAAAACTTTCATACATACTACAACTGCCGGCACCCAGGGTCTTGCAAATGCTGGAAATGCCGATTTGATCCTTACAGGAAGCATTGTCAATGCCAGTGCAGTTGCATCATATATAAAAAAAATCAATCCCGGACATGTCAGTCTTGTAGCAATGGGCTACAGGGCAAACATATCCGCTGATGAAGATCTTCTTTGTGCAAAAATGATCTCAGACAGACTACGAGGGATAGAACATGATTATTCTCCTGAAATTTCTGCAATGCGGGAAGGTTCAGGTAAAAGATTTTTTGATCCTTCAAATATTGAATTCTCACCTCCTACTGATTTCTTTCTCTGTACCATGAAAGACAGGTTTAACTTTGTACTCAGGGCCGTTAAGTCTATCGATGGAGGTATTGAACTCTTCAGGACAGATATAATATAATATTTACTCTGCGAATGGCATCCATCTAGTAAACCATTCATACTATTCGTATCTAAAAAACCGGAAGAATATTTTTTCTTCTGTGTATCTCCCTGAAAGTACAGAACATGCATATCTTGTAAAAGCCAAACAATCTAAGAGACAAATCCTTGGAATCAAGTTTTATCTCCATCCTGTCTCGATATTTTATGAATATTTTAGCAAGAAGCCTGGTAACCCTGAGAAGGTGAAGCCGTTTATACACTTTCAGCAGTGGTACAGTCTGTGAAAAGGCATTTTTGTTTGTAACTTTATCATAGAGCTTGGAAAGGTTTTCAATGCCAAGTTTCGTTTTGACAAGAAATTCCCGGTTCGATTCAACCCCGTCATGGATGAGCCCATTATCTACATGAAGAATATTTATCCCGGCCATCTTTAGCTGATATCCCATAAGAGTATCTTCATGCCCATAATTCTTCAGCTCTTCATTAAACCTGATTTTTGAAAAGACAGACTTATTTATAAGTACATTAAATGTAGAGAACCCCTCATGAGGATGTTTGTTCCTTTCTGCGGCCTTCTTCTGTTCTTTATGTTTCCCATATTTCCATCTCAGCAGTTTATCGGGATCACCCGGGGGACTATCAGGATACAGAATTCCACCAGAGAGCACCTGGTCGTTGCCGGCAACCTGTACCCATTTTTTTAAATATGTCTCCGCTGTTGCTGGCACCATCGTATCAGCGTCGATAAAGAGAAGATAATCGCCTTTGGCCTCCAGAGCAAGCCTGTTCCTTATTGCTGCCCTGCCAATATTTTTTTCAGAAATTATCAGTTTTACACCTTTACCTTCAAGTGATTTGTATTTTTCCCTGTATTCCGGTGAAGAACCATCGTCTCCGATGATAATTTCAATCAGTTCCGGAACCTTGTCGATTGCATTCTTCATCATATGCACAATTGCAACAAGATCGTAATCCCTTACAGGTATCAGGAGAGATATATTCATTTCTATAACGCTATTCAAATCAAATGTACACTTTTTTTGATATTAATTTGTTAATCATTTTGGCAGGGAAATTGCATTACCTAATTTTGTATAATAAAGATTTATTCAGATGAGCAGCAAATTTCTTATTCGTATTCTGCTGGTTGCGGTTTTTCCTATATGTACATTTGCACAATCCACTTCAGGTTACAGGATCGATGTTAATATAAAAGGTCTAAGCGATTCAACAATTTTCCTTGCATATCATTTTGGTGATAAGCAATATCTTGCAGACACTGCAAAACTGGATAAAAACGGAAGTTGCTTTTTTGCCGGAAAGGCTGCTCTGCCTACAGGGATATATTTAATAGTGTTACCAGGGAAAAGGTATTTTGAGGTACTTGTATCTGATGATCAGTATTTCTCAGCAAACTGCACTTATCCCGATTTCAGCACCTCTCTGGCCTTTGATGGTTCGCAAGAAAACACATCCTTTCTTACTTACCAGAAAACCTGGATGAATATGCAGCAGGAAGCAGCTGCAATATCAAAAAGGCTGCAAAACAATAAGGCTGATAAGGACTCAACAGCCGTTCTCTCTACATTGCAGATTGAGCAGGAGAAGCGTATGAAAAACTATCTTGCATCTGTCGTAAAACAAAATGAAGGTACACTCCTTTCGACACTTGTTAAATCGTTAATTCCTGTTGAAATACCTGAGTTCACACTTCCTGAGAATACTCCTGGCAGAGATTCATTACTATGGCTTCTTAACTACAATTACAATAAGGATCATTTCTTTGACAATATCGATCTTGCGGATGAAAAATTGTTGAGAACTCCGATACTTTATGCAAGACTCAATACTTTTTTTACCCAGGTAGTTATCCAGGCTCCTGATTCAATCAACAAGGAGATTGATAAGCTCATTAAGCAAGTTGAAGGAAACTATAAGATATTCCAGTTTACAGCTGTTTACCTGTTTAACCATTTCAGGGAGAGTGATGTTATGGGACATGATGCTGTTATGGTGAAACTTGCAGATGATATCTACTTAACAAATAAGGCTGATTGGGTTACAAAAGAATTCAGGGAAGATCTTAAAAGGCAAATAGACCTCATAAGACCAAACCTTATCGGCAAGACAGCTCATAACCTTATCATGAACTCCTATAAAGGCATCTTTGTATCGCTCGAAGATGTAGAAAAAGATTTCACAATACTTTATTTCTGGGAACCCACATGCGGTCATTGCCAGGAAGCTACTCCAAAGCTGAAAGATTTTTATAATAAGCCAAGGGATTATTCACTTGAGGTATTTGCCGTCTGTACTACTGACGATAAGGACAAATGGTCAAAATACATTGAGGATAATAACCTTACATGGATAAATGGATGGGATCCTCAAAGGAACTCAAGATTTGATCTGTTTTATAATGTGCAATCCACTCCTATGGTCTACATACTTGACAGGAATAAAAAGATTATTGCAAAAAAGCTGGCAGTTGAAGAAATAGGATCGTTTATAGATAATTACAGGAAAATGATAAATTAAATTCCTGCATTCAATTCATTTACCATGTCGTAAATAGAGTAGCACTCTTTTTCAGCAGTACCATCTGAAATAATCCACTTACTTTCATCAACTTTTATTGTTATAGACGCCATGCTGCGGACAATATTAAATCCGGCACGCTGTAATGCCTGCTCTGTCCAATGCCTTTTTGTTCCTTCTCCTGATACTTTAATTTGACCCCGATCGATTTTATCTCCAAAGGAATAGCTGCCGTCATCAGAGTTAAATTTTACTGACGATGATTCAAAGAGATGATCAAACTTTCCTTTTATCATAAGATCTTCCGGGGCACCTTCAGTAATGCCATCCTCAAGAATTAGCCATATTTTATCCGAATGTTTTAAAGCAATATTAAGATCATGCGTGGAAAAGATGATTGTCTTTCCCTCCTGCCTTGTCAGGCTGTACATTAAGTGAAGAATTTCAAATTTACTTCGGACATCAAGGAAAGCAGTAGGCTCATCCATTATCATCACTGAAGTGTCTTGCGCAATTAGTCTCGCAATCATCGTTTTCTGACGTTCACCATCAGATAGCTCAGAAATATACCTGAATTTCAAATCAGAAACTGAGGTCCTGTCAATTGCATTAGAAATAATCAGATGGTCAATTTCGGTGAGATTTCCAATCCAGTTGGTATATGGATGACGCCCCAGTGAGATCAGATCAAATACATTCATGTTACTCACTTTTATATTTTCGGTTGATATAAAACCAGAAATACGTGCAAGTTCATTTCGTGAATAGGAAAATAATTCCTTATTATTCAAATAAATAACCCCGCCGGTTTTATTCTGGATACCTGAAATTGTGCGTAATAATGTACTTTTTCCAATACCGTTCCTTCCTATTACTGATATTAATTCTCCTTTCCCGGCTGAAGCTGAAAGTGGTGGCAATAAGCTGGTTCTTTTCTTATCCTTGTAAAAACCAATTAACAGGTTGCAGAAAGACAGAATAGCAGTTGAATTCATATACCTGAGTATTTCCGGTTTTTAAGGATCACCCAGATTACAACCGGGATTCCAATAAATGAAGTAACTGCATTCACAGGCAAGACTCTGTCTGAACCTGGAAGTTGTGAAATTATATCACAGGCAATCATTACACAGCTCCCTGTAATAATGGTCCCGGGAACAAGTATACGATGCTCGGATGTCCTGAACATTATGCGAACAAGATGCGGCACTGCAATTCCAACGAATCCAATAGGTCCGCAGAAGGCAGTAACACTTCCCGCAAGAATGCTTGTGCAAAGAAATATTATTATGCGAGCAACATTCACTTTCAGACCAAGGCTGTTAGCATAGTTTTCACCTAACAGAAGAGCATTCATCATTTTAATCGTGAAGAGGCTTATCACAAGCCCTGAAGCCACTGAAAGAAATAATACGTTAAGCTGTGATGAAGTAAGATTTCCCAGGCTTCCCATTGTCCATAAAACATATGCTTTCAGCATCGTTTCACTGCTGAAATATTGCAATATTGTAACAATAGCAGAAATCCCGCTTGACATCATTATTCCGAGAATCAGAATGATCATTATATCCTTGATTCTGACAGAGATCATCATAATCACAAGAAGTACTGCCCCGGCTCCTATCCAAGCGGACAGAACCAGCATCCAGTTGGAAGGGATAATATCAGGCAGAATATATGTACTCCCCAGCATTACAAGTGCCACTCCAAGACTTGCACCGGAGCTTATTCCAAGCACATAGGGTCCGGCCATCGGATTCCGGAATACTGTCTGCATCTGCAATCCACTTATAGAAAGTGCAGAGCCAACCAGTAAGGCCGTTATGGCTTTTGGTAACCTGAAATCAATTATTATAATCCTGTTTTCTGAAAACCTCCCTACAAGCGCATTAAATACATCCCAAGGACTGATATTTACAGATCCAAGGAAAATATCAAGAAAAAATAAAGAGATAAGTGCAATGACGAGTAAAGAAAAAATTACATTTTTTTTTCGAGTCCTGGTCTGTATGAAATCTTTATAAACCATTTACAATTTCCGGTAAAATCTCAGTTTATGATCAGGGAATAAATCAGGGTGAAGAATTGAAGCTATATCAAGGAGAACCAGGTGTGGATGAAGCGTTCCAATTTCCCAGTAATCGTTCCCACCGGTTATATTCAACCTTAAATTGTTATTGTATGCGTTTTTAATACATGGGAGAGTCCCGAGCCTTTCATCAAGTAGAATAATATCAGCAATGGATTCAGATGTGCCTGCATTAAGCCAAAAATCAGCATTCATGGCACGGATATAAACATTTTCAATGCCGGTTGGCATTGATTCAGAAGAGATTACGTCCTCCCATAAATATTTCCCTCCGGCATCCGAAATGAGTCGGCTTATATAAGAATTACCCGGAGAGATATACCATGTATCCTTATAAGGTAATCCAAGAAGAACAATTGGTTTTTTCAACCGGTTTTTATCAATAAAAGCTTTAATTGAATCATATTTAATTACTTCCGAATCAAAAATACTGTCGGCAAGCTTTTCTTTACAATAGAGTGCTCCAAAAAGCTTAATCCATTCAGCTTTCCCAAGAGGGTCTTCTTCAAGATAATCCGCATTATAAAGAATCTGTATACCTGTTTCCATAATCTTGCCGAGGTATCCTGATGATTCTGAGCCAATTCCATATGGCATTATTACCTCCGGGTTAAGTTTCAGAATAAGTTCATTATTAAGTGCAGCTTCATATCCAACGTCTTTGATCAGATCATCATCAATCAGGTTTTTGATTCTGGTGTTGAATACATAGTTTTTTCCTGAGATTCCGGAGATAGTGCTGTCTTCTCCAAGTGCATCTACCATTGCCAGGTGAGTAGCCGACATGCAAATCATTTTGTTAACAGGCACATGAATAACTGGATATTTTTCATATCCCCCGGGAATGTTGTATCCAGGCTGAAGAAGGATGAATTTAAATTCAACTGTTTCGGCACCTTGCCAAGGATTTATGATTCTGACAACACTGTAACCGTCCTTTCGTTCGATGCTTAATCTTTCTGCAATTTTAATAATGTTATTTACTGAAGATATATCCGAAATTTCAGACCTCTTACTACCACACGATGCAGTGAAAAATAGAATAAACAGTGCTGCCAGTAATCTCATCCTAATCTTTAACTTGAATTCTGAAGGTCATCTCACCCGGAATGATTCCTGTCTGGTATTTTTCAAGAAAGTCTCCATTGTGATCAAAAATATAAACATATCCTTTATGAACGTAGTCTGCCACATCAGTTACAAAAATGTGACCGTCAGCCGTATTTACTCCCATTTTATAGAATATACCTGTCTGTTGTGGAATGAATGGATTAGCAGGCAGTGTTACTGAATTAATTTCCATACGTCTTACACCGCCATCTAAGAAATATAAAATTTCGCCGTAGGCATCAATCCTGAGACAAGTAGGGGAACTCTCCAGAGGAAATACATACCTCCTTTCAATAGTCATTGTATTGATATTTATTACATCAAGTTCAGGATTATGCAGCTTCTGCCAGCCACCGGTGCAAAGAACCCATAACCTGAAATTCTTATCAATAACCATGGTTTCCGGTTCCGTGCCCACTTCAACAGAGTCTGTGACCTCATCTGTTACAGAATTAATTTCCATGACTTTATTTCCTCCCATCCAGCTTGATATAAAAACCCTGTTACCCAATCCTGTTATTGCTTCAGAAGACTTTTTGAGATCAATGTAATCAGAAACTTTCATCTCGCTGAGATCAATTACGGCAAGGGAATCAGACCAGAGGCTCGTAACATATCCCTTTCCATTATTTACCAGCATATTGCGTGGTGATTTAAGACCTGTCACAGTACTGATGGATTTAAAAGTGAGCGGGTTAAGCTCTTCAATTTTTCCTGAATTATTAATGACAACATAGAGCCTGTTATTGCTGTAATTCACAGAATTTGGGACATCACCAAGAGGCCTGCCGTTGGCTGTATAGAAAATATCATTATAAATCTGCAACGAATCATATGAATAGAATGAAAGAGAGCCGTTGCCTGAATTGAAATTACCTTCATTGACAATTATGACTCCGCCGCCGAAATTATATGGATCGTCCGGAAATTCAGGTTCAGGAAAGCATGATACAAGTAAAAAAGTACCAAGTAAAAACAAAATCTTTTTCATCTTCTTTTAGTTAATATCTGTGTTGTAATCCTTATTCGGTAAGATCTTCCTGGCAGAGGGTAATATGCCATTGTCTGGTATTCATGATTGAAAATATTTTCAGCATCAATATCAAATTCAATCGTTCCCCAGGAAGGCTTATGCCGAAAACCTGCTGTAAGGCTGTTAATAAAAAATGGGGAAAGGTAATGTGAGTTGTCAGCATCTGTAAACCGTCGTCCAGTCAAGACAGTTTTCCATGCTGTAACTATTTTTCCATACTGAAAGTACATTGAAGCATTCATTTGGCTTGCAGGTATATATATCAGCTGAGACTTCAAAGGGTCTTCCTTATCATAAGCTCTTGTATAATTGTACCCTCCACTCAGAGTAGCTTTTATCCTGTCAAAATTATAATCAGCTTTAAGAGATGTTTCAATACCATAGCTTCTTGCACTTCCGACGTTTTCTGCAGTCCAGACAGAAGAAGCTCCGGGTCTCCATCTTATCATATTATTAATGTTATTGTTATATAATGTGATATCTGATTTCAGGCAGAAAACATCTCCGTTTTTTTCATTTATTTCATATGACAGCTCAGAAATATATGAGTATTCATTTTTCAGCACAGGATTGCCACCTGGGAACCAGAACAAATCGTTCATTGATGGTATCCTTGAACTCCTGGAGAAATTTGCCCTGATATAATATTCTTCAGATCCTGTTTTCAGGAAAGCACCTCCTGAAAAATCAGGGATCAGCAACTCATTATTGTACATTATCTCTCTGAGGAGGATATTGCCTCCTGCCCTTCCGGTATTCCTGCTGGTAAGGCTTACTGAAAGATCAGCAACGTTCCTGCCAGCTATATCATCATAATTATTGGAATTAACCGTACAGAATTCTTCATTAAGAAGAAGATCTAAGACTGAATGAGGAGTTGAGCTGATAGTCGCACCTGATTTGAATACAAGCATGTCAGAGTTGTTCCGTGAATCTATTGCCGAAACAGTATTGAGATAATTAAGCCTGGAGTGCATGATTGCACCTGTGATAAAAAAATTATTATCACCTTTCTTAATATCATAGTTGACCATTAACCTTGCATTCTCGTCCGACTGATGGCCACCGTTATTTTCCGGGTAAACAAGCAGCGATGCGGGAATATTCCTTGAGTACGTCTGATACCAGAATCTTAACGAAAGAACATTTTCTGATCTCCTGTAGTATAATTCCTGCATAAAGCCTTCCTGGTCAGCATTATTATTTTTCCTGACTGCTTTGAAAGATTCGGATGAATATATCCTGTTGATATAACTGAAATTATTCAGTGAAGATGATACAATTGCCCGGGTAACCGACTGGAATGCTTTTGACCCTGTTCGAACCGATATTTGTCCGGAATACCTGTTAAAGCTGCCGGCAGATGAACTGATTATTACTGATGTTCGATCATCCCATGAAGGTTTATTTTCGAGTGCAATAACCCCACCTGTTGCCCCGCTGCCACTTGCCATTGAGGCACCTCCGTAATATATATTCAGCTCATCTGTCATTCCTGAAGGCAGAAGTGAGAGGTCGGCCTGACCCACCATAGGATGATCAAGCTTGACTCCATTCCATGTAACATTTGTATTTCCCGCTCCCGTTCCCCTGAATGAGGGAGTTGCAGTGCCTTCCGGACCATAATTTTTTATAAAAACAGGTGAGTGCCATGTTAAAATTTCTCCTACAGTCATCTGTCCTGAGATGCTCATAAGTGTTGAATCAATACCTGACTTTTTATAAATTATATTACCTGCATTTTTTTGATCAGGACGGATAACAACTTCGCTGATATTTATAGTATCAGGTTTATGTGTAAATGGGGATTGCCCTGTTGCATTTACAGAAACAATAAGAACAATATAAATTAATGACAACTTCAAAATATATGAATCAGCATTTGTTTTACATGTTCTTTCGGGGAAATTAAACGTGGAAAGGAAAACGATCCTGCGCTTTATCTCCCGAAAGCTTTGAATTAAATTTTACTGGCAGGTCTTCTGACTTATCCCGGTTTCATGAAGCCTTCCCATCACAAGGACAGTGGCAGGTATTCATAAAACCATCATCGTTAGAACGATCGGGCATCACAGCAGCGGGTACTGTTGCGGATTCAAACCGCATTCCCTTTTCATCATATCTTCTCATGATATGACACCAGAATGAAACAAAGATAAGATATTATTCAATTAAGGGTTGCCGCATTCATACTTAAATATGAACATGTATTAACACGTAGAAGAATTATCAGTTCTGGGAATTTTTAAATGTACCGCATGAGCTCCTGATAATAAGTTCTGGAGACAGGTTGACCTGTCTTTTAAACTTCCCTTTTCCCTGGTTCTTTACTTCTGACCAGATCATGTTAGCAACTTTTATTGACATGCCAGACAAAGGTTTTCTGAGACAGGTAACAGGAGAAAAAAGCAGATCGAAACCAGTTCCTTCTTCCATAGAAATAACTGCAATATCCTGCGGAACCCTCAGGTTTTTCTTCCTTAGCATCGCCATAACTGGATAAACCAGAGAAGCATTCATCACTATCATGATATCTGAGCGATGTGGAGGACGGAGGAATTTTTCGAAATAAGAGGTGTCAATATTGTCATCTGTAGGCTTGTCGAGCTCCACAACAACAGGTTTGTTCATCTCCGACTTAAGCTTCAGGGCATCGATAAGATCCTGAACAGATGTGGTGTCTTCCCTGAATTTCTTCCTGTCGGTTACAATAATTATACTTTTATAACCAAGCTTATCAAGATGATTCACAACCAGGGTTGCTCCGGCATTTGTATCAGTATTGATAGTATTAAGACGCTGTGTTTTAACAGATTTTTCAAGAAGAACAAACGGATAATCTGCTGTTCTGAGCGTCCTGATTGTATTTTCATCAGCAGCATTGCCAAGTAGGATCAGACCGCTGTAAAATTTTTTGAATGTATTTATGAGCCTGTCATATCTCTGATCGTCAGGATCCTTGGTGACAACTGAGAAGCCTACACCGATGCTTGAAAATGCTTTTTGAAGGAAAGGTGTGATCTGAACAACAAATGGATCATTGATAGCTGGAACGATCATTCCAAGAACTCCGGGCTTTTCCTCAATTGGAGAAGTTTCATTCCTCTCTTGTAAAGCATCGAAGTATCCCATCTGACGGGCAAGGGAAAGGACTTTCTCCTGAGTGTCTTTTTTGATTCCCTGTTGATCTGCTTTGTTATTTAATACAAGTGATACAAGGGTACTTGATACCCCCAATTTAGCAGCTAAATCTTTATTCTTAAATTTTTTGGCCATTTTCCCTCAATGCATTAAAAAATAAATATAAAAGATTTTTTATACAGGAGAAGGATTTTCAGAATAATTAACATTTGTTAATAAAAGTTGAACAATAATTGATGTAGTTAATTTAAGAAATAAAAAAGGGTACTTGCTGAAACAGTACCCTCTATTCTGGTTTTATTATTTTTTCGGTGGATTAATACCTCTCTGTTTTGCAGCTTCCTCAAGTCTCATTTGCCATTTCGATTTTTTCATTGGCTTCTTTTTGTTTTCTTCCAGCGTTGCCAGCACAGCTTCAGCATTGATGAATCTCTTGGAAACAACATTCTGAATGTAGGTGAGCATATTCGCCAGGAAATAATAATAAGTGAGCCCCGCTGAGAAATTATTAAGAATAAACATGAACATAACAGGCATGAGGTACATCATAAATTTCATGCCAGGCTGATCTGATCCGGGATTTGAGCCAGTCATTTTCATTGTGAGTATAGTCGATGCTGTCATGAGCAAAGTAAAAAGACTCACATGGTTCCCGTAAAAAGGAATTGTAAAGGGGAGGTTCAGTATGGAATCATAAGTTGAGAGATCGGTAGCCCAGAGAAAATGCTCCTGCCTGAGTTCAATTGATACTGGGAAGAACCTGAACATTGCAAAGAGAATTGGCATCTGTAACAATATGGGAAGACATCCACCCATGGGGTTAACTCCTGCCCGCTTATATAAATCCATTGTAGCCTGCTGCTTTTTAAGAGCATCCTCTTTCTTTGGAAATTTCTTATTCAGCTCTTCAACCTTGGGTTTAAGGACCGCCATCTTTGCAGTGGACTGGTATGATTTGAATGTAAGAGGGAAGAGAACAATTTTAATAAGAATGGTGAGAATAAGAATTATAAGACCATAACTGTCAATAAATCGCTCCAACCAGTTAAATATCGGTATTATGACAAACCTGTTGATCCACCCTATTATATTCTTCCCAAGGTTTACAAGTTGTTCGAGTTCATAACCTTCCTTCTTCAGAGTGTTAATATGATTTGGACCATAGTACAACTTCATGTTAATCTTTTCGGGAGAAGATGGATTATATGGAACCCCAAGCTCAGATGTATAATACCTGATATATTTTTCTGATTCAGGAGTTTTTGAGGAGACAACTGTTCCATTTAAAAAGAAATTCTCAGTCAGAACCACAGATGAGAAAAACTGGTCTTCGAAAGCAACCCAACTCAGTTTAGTTGTAAGATCAACTTCCTCAACAACCTTTTTTGACCGCATCTTCAGGCCATCAACATCATCCTGGAAGTATTTGTATTTAATAGTAGTATATGCATCTTCATTCTGCCGGCCTTTTTCCTGTTGTGGAATGTACATTCTCCAGTCGAATGTCAGATTATTCTGATTTGCGGCTATTATCCCGTTCATTGATTTGAAATCAACATCAAATTCAACCATATACCTACCAGGCTCGAGAGTATATGTATATTCAATATACCGGTTCTCATCAACAATTAACCTGAGGTTTACAGATTGAGAATCTGATTCAGCATTGAAAGATCTCTGGTCAGAGGAGGGTGTAAAATAGAGACTGTTCGTCTGTATTGCCTTATTATCAGTTGTAAAGAAGTGGAAACCGAAAACCGTGGAATCACCCGAAAAAAGGATCAATGGTTTACCGTCCCATGTTTTATACTCCTTCAGACGTGCAGAGTAAATTCTACCGCCTCTTGTAGATATCTTAAGTTCGACTTTATCGTTTTCGAGAGTTATGAATTCATTACTTCCAGTAGCGGATTGTGCAAAAACGCCAAGTTCATCTTTTTGAATTGTTGTATCATTCACTGGCATAACAGCAGCTGTATTTGTCTGCTGAACATTTTCAAGTGAATCAGAAACAATACCAAGTTCATTATTGATATCTTTTAGCTTATTTATTACATCTGCCTGATTTGGTTTTAACCTGAGAGCTTCATAGTAGGCTGTTCTTGCTTTTTCTATCTCTCCCCTTGAATAACTCTCCTCTGCTTCAGCAACGACTTTGTCATAGGCTTTATTCAACCTGTGATTATTATACATGCTGAAACCTATGAAAATTGCAAAAATCAGGATCAGACCTGTTATTGTATTCCTGTCCATTAGTAATTAAAAAATAGTATATAATTAATTAAAATCCTCATCCTCAAGGTAATATACATTATTAACCTATGCAGGCGCGGACAAAGTTAATAAAAAGTGGATGAGGATTAATAACGGTGCTGCTATATTCAGGATGAAACTGAACTCCAACAAACCATTTATGATCAGGAATCTCAATTATTTCAACAAGATCTGATTCAGGATTTACCCCGACTGGAATCATACCTTTCTGAATAAACAGATCAATATATTTATTATTGAATTCATATCGATGCCTGTGTCTTTCTATCACCTCTGTTTTCTTGTATGCCTGGTAGGTTTTTGAGTCTTTCAGAATCTTGCATTTATATCCACCAAGTCTCATAGTGCCACCTTTTTCAGTGATGCTTTTTTGCTCTTCCATTATATCGATAACGGGAAATTTTGTTTTATGATCGATCTCTGTAGAATGAGCGCCTTCAAGATGCAGTACGTTACGGGCAAATTCTATAACAGCACACTGCATTCCCAAACAGATCCCGAGAAATGGAATATTATTTTCGCGTGCATATTTCACTGTAAGAATTTTCCCTTCAATTCCCCGGGAACCAAATCCTGGAGCTACAAGTATTCCATTAAGTTTCTCAAGCCGTTCGCTGATATTATTATTATTAAGCTCCTCTGAATGAATATAGGAGATCTCCACACAGCATTCATTCATTGCTCCACTATGAATAAAAGCTTCAGAGATTGATTTGTAGGCATCAGGCAACTCAACGTACTTGCCGACAATACCAACTTTTACTCTATGTTTTGGATTCTTCAGCTTTGTAAGAAAATCTTTCCATTCTTTAAGCTTGGGCTCTGATTCAGCTTTAAGGCTCAGTTTCTTCAGTACAATTTTGTCCAGTCCCTGTTCAAGCATCTTTACAGGCACCTCATAGATCGTTGAAACATCAACAGATTGGATAACAGCATCTTCATCAACGTTGCAAAATAATGCAACTTTCCTTCTTACATCATCGTTGAGGAATTTCTCAGTTCTTAAAACAAGAATATCAGGTTGGATACCTGTTTCAAGAAGCTCTTTGACTGAATGCTGCGTCGGTTTCGTTTTTGATTCCCCGGTCGAAGAAAGATATGGTACAAGTGTGAGATGTATCACAAGAACATTCTGAGTTCCAAGTTCCCATTTCAGCTGCCTCACTGATTCAATGTACGGCAATGATTCAATATCACCGACTGTCCCTCCTATCTCAGTTATTACAATTTCAAATTTATTACCGGAACCCACCAACTTTATCATCCGCTTGATTTCATCGGTAATATGGGGGATGACCTGTACTGTTTTTCCGAGGTAATCACCACGTCTTTCCTTATTTATTACAGACTGGTAGATGCGACCTGTCGTAACATTGTTGGCCTGGCTTGTGGGAACATTAAGGAATCTCTCGTAATGACCTAGGTCCAGATCAGTCTCGGCACCATCGAGTGTAACATAGCATTCGCCATGTTCATAAGGATTCAGTGTGCCGGGATCAACATTTATATAAGGATCGAGCTTCTGTATGGTAACAGAATATCCTCTTGACTGTAACAGTTTTGCAAGAGATGCGGAAATTATTCCTTTTCCAAGTGAAGATGTAACCCCTCCGGTTACAAATACGTATTTAACTTCAGCCAATTTGTGAATATATTGATATTACAATGATTAACTATTCATCAAGTCCGGACTGATCGATCATCTTCACTTTCTCCTCAAGTGTCTTGATTTGTTTCTTTGCATTATCTATCTTTTCTTCCACCTCTTTAATCATAGTGTCAGCATTTTTCGATTTCGCAAAGAACCCGATATTATTTTCCCATAGAACTATATCACTCTCAAGCTGTTTGATTTTCGTAAAGAATTTATCACGCTCGTTCCTGACTTTTCTTGAAGCTTTAGGATTGGTTTTAAGATTATCGAGCTTGTTCCTGTATTTAAGAATGCTCTTATCGTCATCACCGATCTTCAATTTGTCAAACTCTTTGTTCAGTGCATTTCTGTACCTGTTTGTTATCTCATCTTTCATGTTGAAAGGAACGAAGCCGATATCAGTCCATCTTCTCTGGAGATCCTTCAGCCTGTCAAATGCAGCCTGCACATCAGATCCCGGTTCAAACTCTTCAAGTTCTTTGATTATATCGAGCTTAGCCTTAAGATTGTCTTCATAGGACGTATCAAGCTTGGCAAAAAACTCTGATTTCCTGTTGAAGAAAGCGTCACATGCCTTTCTGAACCTTTTCCATAATTTTTCAGATTGTTTCCTGGGAACAGGACCAACCTCCTTCCATTCTTTCTGAAGCTTTATAAGTGCATCTGAAGTGGATTTCCAGTCTGTACTGTCCTGCAGTGCTTCAGCCTGTACGCACAGATCAGTTTTTTTCTGAAGATTAACAATCTGAGTTTCCTTATTGTCAGCATAGAAACCTCTCTTTTTCTCAAAGAAGGCATCGCATGCTTCCCTGAATCTCTGGTATACCTTATTATTTTGTTTTTTTGGAGCAAAACCTATTGTCCGCCACATTTTCTGAAGCTCCACAACCTTGGCAGCTCTTTCATCAAACTCTTTGAAATTTTTAATTTCCTGAAGATTTATTGCTTCCACCTCCTCGCATAATGCAAGTTTGGCTTCCAAATTCTTCTTCTGATCTTCTTTCTGCTTTTCGAAATATTCGTGATGTCTTTTATTTATCTGTGCAGTTGCTTCCTTAAACCTTTCCCATATCTCATTTTTTGACTCCTGTGGAACCGGCCCTATCTCGCGCCACCTGTTGTGGTAATCCTGCAAAGCCCGGAAAGCATTTACGGGATTGGGCTCCAGCAATAGCTCTTCAGCTTTTTCACAAAGCACTATTTTTGCTTCTAGATTTTTCTTCAGATCAAGATCACGCAATTCCTTATTGATCTTTATATAATCATAGAAAACCTCAATTGCATGATGATAATTTTCCCACAGATCCTTTAATGATGATTGCGGAACAACACCAGCTGCATGCCATTCATTCTGAAGTAACCTGAATTCCTGAAACGTTTTGTTGATGGATTCTTCACGGTTAACAAGATCTTTGATCTTGTCTATGATCTCATATTTTATCTTAAGGTTATCGTACTTTTCAGCTTCCTGAACCTTAATATAATCTGTCTTTTTTTCCTTATATTTTTCGAGGAGGTTCCTGACCTTTGTTTCATCAGGATCAGGTACAGACTTATATTCCTCAAGTTTTCCGCCTTCAGAAAGGAATTTACTTCTCCGCTCATCAGACTCTGTTTTCAGCTTCTTATAGAACAGTGCTTTAATCCTTTCAACATCCCCGCGGATTTCTGCAGGAGCACGATTCTCAATTATCAGCGACAGGGTAGCAACAAGATCATGTTTTGAATAACCTGAATAATCAACCGGTGGTAATTCAATCTCATCAAAAACATGTACCTCACCTGATTCTGAAATAGCCTCATGCAAGAGTTCATTAGCATCAATGACCTCAGGATCAGAATCTTCAGCAGCCTTGTCATCAATATCGGCAGGCATAGTATCAGAAGCATCTACAGGTTTATTTTCAGTACCTGCAGTCTCCTCAGTTCCGGCGGCAAGATCTTTTGCCCCGGATTGTTCATCACGAACAGATTCATCCGGATTCTTAGTTGTCATAACCAATCCTATTAAATATCAGCTCTTTATATATCATGGAAATCCCGGCTTTCAACCAGAAATTTCAGAGTACGAAAATATCGAAAATATTTAATAATCCTCAATGATTACCCTAAATAAATGTGAGAATCAGTCATTAAGACAGTTCTGATTTCATAGTTAGAATCAGTTTATATGATTCTAAAATGTTATTAACTTTGAAAAAACATTATTAATGGAAACAAGGGATATTATAATACTCATTGTAGTTGCGGTCTATGTGTCAGTAAGACTTTACATGAGATATGGTAAGAAAAAAACTGAAACAAAAAGCAGCGATAAGGATACTATAATTAGTTCAAGCACTGATTATGAGCCATATTCAGGAGACAACACCTGATCTTCTATTTTTTGAAATCAGATGACGGAAAGGGTTAATGAGTTTCTGTAGTAATCGCACATCTTCTGTTATAATTTCTGCTATCCCAAGCATATTCTGACTGAATTCCAGGTTTTTACCATACAGAGTTTTTAGCCCGTCAGGCAAATCTATTTCTATAATGTATTCTTCCCCGGAAGGAACAAGCGATTTAGACCTCACAACTCCCCTTACCATTCCATACTCAAGATAAGGGTAACCAGTAAGTTTAATATTGACAAACTGACCTTCCTCCACTTTCCCTGACCGTTGCATCCTAAGCCTTGTCCTCCCTATATAATTACCTGCATTCAGCGGAACTATGCTTAAAACAGGCTCATCTTTTGTAACAGACTGGTTGGCGCTCCAGAACTTTGTAAATGTTGCAGTACCTTCAACATCGGAAACAAGATAATACGTATTAATCCAGATATTTGTCTGGGCCCTGAGATTCAAAGATGATTCTTCAAGTATTGAAGACAAACGGTCTCTTTCTTCATTTTTAGTAATTATATAATCCTGCAGGAGTTGTTGCTTTTCCGCAAGCTCGATCATTTTTGCAGACTGGTCAAGTTTAACCTGCTGGTAATCAAGACGGAGCCTGAGGTATTGCTGTCGTGATATTTCAAGTTGGCTCTCCGGTATGATTTTCCCGGCAAACAGAAGTGAATCCCTCCTGAATTTCCCGGCCTCAATCCTGAGGTTCTCGGCAAACAAAGATTCTTTCACAGCAAGCCTCTTCAGATATTCTTTAATCCCTGCTATTTCCTGGTTTACAGAATTGATTTTATTTCCATAAAAATCGTTAGAATCGTAATTGAACAGATTAATTAAGTTTTTTCTCCATGATGAATAATATTCCTGCAACTCACCCAGCTGTCTGAAATCAGGAAGCATTGTAACACTGACATCCTGCAATGTGTCAATTAAATTCCTGAGACTGTTTATTTCATCCACTGATGCAGTTGTCTCCATAACAGCGAGCAACTGCCCAGGGTGAACTATCTCCTTATCATTTACATATAATTTCTTGATGTGCCCGGTTACTTTTGACACCAGTGTTATTGGAGGATTTTCAGTTGTAATTTCAATTTGCGAAGGAATAATATCCGGATACCTCAGAAGCCATGCAAATAATATGAAAAAGAGAAACAGGATAAAAATTAATGCAGTTCCTGCTCTTACCAGTTTCCCTGGTGGATTTCCCATTATTTCCCGAATGGGCTCAGAGTGCAGCAATATGGGTTTTCTTTCCTTCATCTAATTACCCAGTTCCAGCTGATTCCTGACAAGGTTATAATATGTACCCTTTTGGGCAATCAATTGGTCATGTTTGCCGGCTTCGACAATTCTACCATTATCTAACACAACTATCTTATCGGCATTTTTAACGGTACTAAGCCTGTGGGCAGCAATTATTACTGTTTTTCCATTGAAAAATGAAGCCAGATTTTCTACTATCATTTTCTCATTTACTGCGTCGAGGGAGTTTGTGGCTTCATCGAATAAAATAATGTCCGGATTTTTATAAATTATCCTGGCAATGAGGATTCTTTGCTTCTGTCCTTCACTCAGACCATGCCCGTTTGCCCCGATTTTAGTATTGTAGCCGGATGGAAGCGATTCGATAAAATTCCTTATGTTTGCTATTTCAGCTGAGTGCACAAGCCTTCCCTCGTCAATACTTTCTGCTCCTGGGGCTATATTGAAGGCTATCGTGCCCGGGAAAAGATAGCCGTCCTGCATAACTGCTCCTACCCTGTCTCTCCATGTCCGTATGCTCAGATTTGAAAGCCTCGTGTCGCCTATGAGTATCTCTCCTTCAACAGGGGAATAGAATCCAAGAAGCATCTTGAGAAATGTTGTTTTACCGCTGCCACTGGCTCCGACGAGGGCAGTGATCTTATTCTCTTCAACAAATAAATCAATATTCCTTAATGCATATGGTGACCTTGGTCCTTCATACTGGAAAGAAAGATTGTTTATATAGATGGACTTTGAATCGGGCATCTTCCTGGTCTTGTTGCATGCTTCTTCCTCCTCATCAGGCTGGTTATGAACCTCAGAGAGCCTGTCAAGACTCATCTTGGCATCCTGTGACATTCTGAAAAATCCTATAATCTGATTGACAGGAACATTAATCTGTCCGATTATGAACTGTACGGCCAGCATCATACCAAGAGTCATTTCTCCCCTGAGTACAGCCATGGCAGCAACTATTGTTATCAAAACGTTCGTGACTTCGTTTATGAAAGTAGCCCCTGCAGATTGATACTGATTGATGCTCAATGCCTTTACTTTCAGGCCGAACAGTTCAGCCTGATGGTTTTCCCAGTCCCACCGCATTTTAAGTTCACTTTGGGTAAGCTTGATCTCCTGCATCCCATTGATGATATTGATCAGTTTGCTTCCGGACTGTGACATTTGCCGGAAACGCTGATGATCAAGAATGGCTCTCTTTTTAATGAAGATTGAGATCCATGCAATGTAAAGGATTGTTCCAGCAAGGAAAAGTAACAAAAGTTTCAGGCTGAATATTGCAAGTACAATCCCAAAAACGAAAATATTAAAGAAGGAAAAAAGTATGGACAGACTGGCGGATGTAAGAAAATCTTCTATTCTGTTGTTATCCTCTATTCTTTGAAGTATGTCACCTGTAAGCCTGGTGTCGAAGAATGAAACTGGAAGTGACATAAGTTTCTGCAGAAAACCTGAAATAACAGTAACATTGACACGTGAACCTATATGAAGCAGAAGCCATCCACGTATAAATTCAACAGAGAGCCTGCCAAAAATCAAAGATAACTGTGCTGCCAGTATCAGGTAAATGAAACCAAGATCAGAATTATTTATTCCAATGTCAATTATACTTTGTGTAAGAAAAGGAATTATTAACTGGATGCAGCTACCCAGGAAGAGCCCCAATATAAGCTGAAAAACATACTTCTGGTAAAGCCTGAAATATTTCAGAAGGAAACTGAAACCACCTTTCCTTTCAATGTCATCTTCATTGTCATAAAAAGCAGGGGTTGGTTCAATTATTAACGCCATCCCAGCAGGCTGACCATCGCTAATGGATGATGACCAGCTTCTGACAAACTCCTCTTTTTTAATTTTGATATTTCCAAGTGCAGGATCTGCAATATGAACACTTCCATTATGAAGTTTATGAACCACAACAAAGTGTTTTTGTTTCCAATGAACAATGCATGGCAGAGGAACATTATCACAAAAGGTATCGAATGGCACTTTTACTCCAAGGGTCCTGAAACCTAAACCATCAGCTGCTTCAGACAGGCCAAGGAATGATACTCCATCCTTTGTTATATAACACCTTTTACGGATTGAATCTATTGAAAAATTCCTGTTATAGTAAGCAGCTACCATCTTCAGACACGCAGGTCCGCAATCCATGGCATCAGGCTGTTTAACAAACGGGAAAGACATATCTGCTGTACAATATAGTACAGGTAAAGATAATACTTAGTGAATAAGAATGACTGTCAGTTAATTTTTTTCTGATCTATAATCTTGGCTTCAGTCCGGCGATTCAGGCGCCGTCCTTCACTTGTTATGTTATCGCCAACGGGATCTGCATTTCCATAGCCCTTGTATCTCAGTCGTGAGGCAGGAATTCCTTTATTTATAAGATAATTGACAACAGAGAGAGCTCTCTTTTCTGAAAGAGTCTTGTTATATTCATCAGAACCCGTTGAATCTGTATATCCACCAATCTCAACTGTAACATCCTTATTTGTATCGAGAAGTTGAGCAAGGTTATTAAGCTCTGAGATAGATTCTTTTTTAAGTTCCCATGAATCCACTTCATAAAAAATGTTCGAAAGCTGCATCTTTTCACCAACCCTGACAGGACTTAAATTAATATTTTTCAGGAATGGCTCAGATATTGGATGCTGCCCCTCGAACAGGAAGCTTTCAGAATAAAAAAGGTACCCCTTCTTGCTCACATTCAGACCGTAGTTAAATCCTGAAGGTATACAAACAAGAAAATTGCCTGTTCTGTCTGTAGTGTTTTTAAGGGCAATATTGCCACTTGATAGATTGATCAGCTCGTAATCTGCAGTTATCTGTTTTCCTGTCTCCCTGTCATATACCTTGCCTTTGATATATGAAACAGGATCAGGTCTGGCAGACTCATAAAGCTCGAAATAAAAAATATCTTTCCCGTTCCTGGCATCCCTCACTGATGAAAAATATGCTTTGGCTCCATCTGAACTTATAATGAGCCCTGTTTCGTCATTGTAAGTATTGATAGGATAACCCAGGTTCATTGGTTCTGCCCATGTGCTGTCTTCATTCATAGTGGTTCTGAAGATATCGAAGCCACCCATACCACGATGGCCGTCCGACGAAAAAAATAATGTTTTACCGTCAAAATGTATGAAAGGTGACATTTCATCCCCTTCGGTATTGATAAGATTACCCAGGTTCTCAGGTTCAGACCATGAATTTGTCTCATTCATTCTCGACATCCAAAGGTCTTTTCCACCAAACCCACCTGGCCTGTTGCTCGAAAAGAACAATGTCCGTCCATCTGCGCTTATTGAAGGTTGCGATTCCCAGCCTCTTGAGTTAACAGGTGTTTTAAGATTAACCGGCTCTGACCATTTTCCATCAGCATTGGAGGAAAAATATATGTCGCAGCTGCCAACCCCGTTTGGCCGGTCGCAGGCTGTAAAATACATGTACCTCCCATCAGAAGATAACGATTGTGCCCCCTCATTTTGCCTGGTATTAAGAGGATAACCAGCATTAGTAGCCATTTTCCAGGCATTTTCTGAAAATGAACTTACGTAAAAGTCTTCCTGAACCATTCCAGGAACACTTCTGTCTGAAGGTACCTCCTGCCTTGTAAATATAAGCGTGGAACCGTCGGCTGTTATCGAGGGCCAATACTCATCATCCTTCGTGTTTATTCCAGAACCTGTGCTTTCCGGATTAAATGGTACAGGATTTTTAAGTGCATTAATGGCAAATTCGCAATTCAGAATGTTTAATTGTGCAGTCTTCCTGTTTTTATCTGACATATCCTTCTGATCGAGGTATACTTTGTAGTGACGCATTGCGTTCTGATAGTCTCCGGTTTTGAATTCGGCAGTAGCAAGATTGAAAAAAACAGGTTTGTAAAAGAGAGAATCTATTTTGACTGCTTTGCGGTAATTTGTTATTGCTTCAGAAAAACGTTTCTGCTTTGATAAAAGGTCGGCCAGCATCAGAAAAGATTCATAGAACTGATCATCAGCAGATATAGCAGCTGAAAACAATTTTTCTGCATTATTGAAATTCAGGAAGTCATATTCCCTCATCCCCTCGGTATAAAGCTTTATTGCCTTGTTTGACTGGGTATGAACATTCTGAGAGAATGCTTCCGGAATAAGGAATAATGCCAGAATAATTATTGTCAAATATTTCATCAGGAACTATGGTATATGCATATACTTGTGAATCTGGAGTGAAACCCTCCATTCAGGTTTTTTCTTAATATATTCAACAATGTCAGGTATGATTTTGTTGAACTGACTCCACTCAGGCTGCAAATATAATTTACATAATGGACTTACTCTCTTACGGTACTCTTCAGCCCATTCAAAGTCTTTAGCCTCACTTATTATTACTTTTAATTCATTAGCCTTTTTACATATTTCTTCATTGGGGGGCATATTTCTCTTTGGTGAAAGACAGATCCAGTCCCATTTCCCGCTTAAAGGGTAACCGCCTGAAGTTTCTACAAAGGTACTCAAATTATTCTTTTTTAATGAATTACACAGGTAATCCAGGTTCCAGATCATAGGTTCTCCGCCTGTAACAACAACAGAATCCGTGCCGGTATTCATAGCATGTTCTGTTATATCGTCAGCGCTGACCAGAGGATGTAAATCAGGATTCCATGAAAATCGCGAATCACACCAGCTGCATCCTATGTCACAACCTCCAAGCCTTATAAAGTATGCTGCCTTACCTGCATGATAACCCTCTCCCTGTAATGTATAAAACTCCTCTACCAGGGGAAGCATTGTTGTTTCATTTTTTTGCTTTTCGTGTTCTGTCATTAGTTATTTCCGAACAATAATTTATACTCTCTCAATTCTGCCTTTTTTGACCACTCAACAGGGATAATGCTCCAATTGCCTAAGGTTACCGGTGATATAACTTTTTTTTCCTCAATATATTTCAGAATGAAATATCTTAAATCTTTATCAGTTGAACCAAGTAACCTGCTATTTAGTTCGGTTGCAGACAAGCCTGATCCCTGGGTTAAATGTCCTCCTCCACCACTTCCACGGTATGAATTAACTGCGACCTTGTACCTTTTTTTCAGGTCAAAAGGATTTCCATTGGAAAGACTTTTTATTTTAACTCTCTCTCCTTCAGGTTTTGTAACATCAACAGTATAGTCGATGCCCGCCGCAGAATCAAAGTTATATGGCTGGTTTATTAGCCAGGCTTTGCCATCTGTTAGTACCGGCTTTCGATCTTTTCCTGTACGAAGCCTGAGCATAAGGTCATTACTGTTTTTCATTGTATTGAGCCATCCTGAATAGGAATATTCAAGGTATTTTAGAATCTCCTCCCCAGTCAGTTCCATTGTATATAACATATTCTCATAACGGTATAGCTTGAACATGTCACTAACCCTGATAGGTCCGGCAGCAATCCTGACATCAAACGAGAGAGGTGCTGTGAATGAAATATCAGCACCTGTTATATCAAGCTGTACGGTATGTATCATATCAACAAATGCAGATGGTCCGAAATATGAGTCACGAGAGGACATTGTAGTTTCGGATGTTCCAATCTGACGATTCACATATTCCAGGATAGTTTTATACTCGTTGTCAAATTTTCTTAAGAAGACACTGTCGGGTTCAATATTTGTAACATCTACAAGATTGCCAGTCATCTTCTTTGTCCCGTCTTTTCTAACCACTATATCTACCCTGGCAACATTTCTGACTTTGCTTCCTGCATTCAGCATAAGCACAGTATCGCCCTCCCTGTTAATAAATTTTTCATTTGCCAACCGGTGATCATGACCATTGAAAATGATGTCAAACCCCGGCACATTATATGCAACAGCAGCACTTCCATCTTCGGTCAGAAATTCATCTTTCCGTTCCTCGAATTCTTCCTTGTTCCATCCTGAATGGAAAAGTCCCACTATAAGATCAGGATTCTCTTTTTTCATAATTGGCATCCATTTTTTTGCTGTTTCAACCATGTCCCTGAACTCGATGCCTGAATATAGCTCGGATGGAAGCCACTCCGGTATTGATGCTGTAACAAGGCCAAGGACAGCAATCTTTATTCCACCTCTTTCAATTATTGTGTATGCGTTAAAATAAGGCTCGCCACTGTTTTTATCAATAGCGTTCGCGGCCAGCAACTTGAAGTTATAGTCTTTCTTCAATCTGTCATAAACCGGATGTCCTGCCTCAAAATCATGATTTCCGGTTGTTCCTGCATCATAGTTCATGTAATTCATTGCCGAGACAAGAACATGGGCTGAAACTGTATCTATGAAATTATAATAATATACAGCTGGCTGTCCCTGGAGGTTGTCCCCATTATCCAACAGAACGACATTTTCCCCATTATTTCTCAGGTTGTTTACAAATGAGGAAGCATGAGAAAGGGACCCATCTAAATGTTGATCTTCTATGAAATCATAAGGGAATATTGTTCCATGAATATCTGTTGTCTCAATCAAAGTAACTCTTTTCTCCTGATTGTTTGTACATGATATAAGAAAGACCAGGGAAAAAAGAAATATGAGCTGACTTAATAAATTTCTGTTTTTCATGTAATTATCAATTTTGAACGGGGAAGTTTATATTTTGTTCAAACTTAGAAAAGAATACTCACATATCAATGCTGTTCAGCTGTCTGACAAAGCATCTTTATCAGGCAGCTTAATGGAAATTTACAGGTCATATTGAATTATATTTGCATAAAAACAAATGGTAAAATCTGGTCTTGAATCGCTTCTTGGTAATTTTCCTTCTTACCTTAAAGGGAAAAGGATTGGAATTCTATGCCACGCTCCAAGCATTACAACTGATTTCAATCATATAACTGATATATTTTTCAGAAGAAGCGATTGCAAACTGTCTGCAATTTTCGGGCCACAGCATGGTATATATGGTCAGACACAGGATAATATGATTGAATGGGACAGCACAAAACACCCTGTATTTGGAATACCTTTATACAGCTTGTATGGCGGGCATCGCAAGCCTACTGGTGAGATGCTTGAAAAAATAGATGTTCTTATTATTGATCTCCAGGATGTTGGAGCCAGATTATATACATACATCTGGACAATAAAGCTTTGCATAGAAGCATGTACAGAGAAGAACATACCGGTAATTGTACTGGATCGTCCAAACCCAATTGGAAGAGTAAAGCTTGACGGTCCGGTACTCAAGAAGGATTTTTTTACTTTTGTTGGAGGCGCTTCAATACCATTGTGTCACAGGATGACAATTGGTGAAATGTCTGTGTGGATCCGGGAAAAATATTATCCAAAATGCGATCTTCAGGTAATATGGATGAAAGGATGGAAAAGATCATTTATGTTCAGCGATACTGGGTTACCCTGGGTATTACCGTCTCCAAACATGCCATCTGAGAAGACGGCAGTTGTTTATCCGGGAACCGTTCTTATCGAAGCTCTTAATTTATCCGAAGGAAGAGGTACCACTATCCCTTTTGAATTGTTCGGTGCACCATTCATAGATTCCTACAACCTAAAGGAAAACCTTGACAGGAGGAAAATTGAAGGATGTTCTTTCAGGGTTCACAGTTTCATTCCGGCATTCCATAAGTTCACCGGCCAATATTGTAACGGCTTGCAGATCCATATTACTGACATTGACAGATTCAGACCTGTCGGTACTGCCCTTGAGATTTTTGATGCAATAATGGAAACTTCACCTGGACATCTGATGTTTAACAACCCTCCCTATGAGTATGAGTATAACCTGATGCCATTTGATATTCTTTCCGGTGATACGGGAATGCGACAGACATTGCTGGAAAGAAAAAGCCTCAGGGCTGAGAAAGAAAGATGGGAAGATGAGATTAATGAATTCTGGAAAGAATTCAGATCGTTTTCTGCTTATGACGAAAATTAAAGGTTAATTATTGAAAGAGACCTTCATCGCGAAGCAGCAGAAGAATTGATGATTGTGGCACAATGACATACTTTTCCCTGTTGAACTCTATCTCAATTGCGCTGTTTTGGAGGTAAACAGCCTGATCACCTTCCTTCGACTGAAGTGGTACATATTTAGGTTCATCAGCATTGTTCTTCCAGGGTTCATCCTGCTCAGAAACAGATGGTATCGGGTAGCCGGGACCAACCTTGACAACAAATCCTATCTGGACTTTCTCATTTTCATTAACCCCGGGAGGAAGCAGTAAACCAGTTTTTGTCTTAGACTGGGGAACCTTTGGCTTAATCAGGATCCTGTCTCCGATAACAATAAGCTTGCTTAAATCTTTCTCTTCCAGATAGACGCTCATACAATAAGTTTTCTTTGTACAGCAAAAGTATTTAATTTTTAAATTTGAATTCAGTTCTCCGTGGAGTTTTCTTAATATTGTGAACTGTGCAGAAGTTAAACATACTGGCAAAGTATGTTGTTCTGAAATAGCTGACCAATGATTGACGATTCATATAGAACACTATCAAGTCCGGCAGAAGGATTGTATAAAGAGAAAGGAAGCCGATTTATTTCTTTTGCGTTTCCTGTAACTGACCAGGAAGAGATCAGGGTTATCATTGAAAAGATCAGGAAAGAGCATCATGATGCCAGGCATCATTGCTACGCATGGATGCTGGGCCAGGACAGGCTTAAATGGAGAGTGAATGATGATGGTGAACCATCGGGAACGGGGGGTAAACCCATATTGGGGCAGATCAATTCTCGTAATCTCACAAATATTGTCATTGTTGTCAGCAGGTATTTCGGGGGCACTCTTCTTGGCGTGAGCGGTCTTATCAATGCATACAAATCCGCTGCTTTTTCGTGCCTGGAAAATTCTGAGATAGTCGAGAGGCATCTTCATGACTTCTACCAGATATCTTTCCCATATATTGTGATGAATGACGTTATGAAAATACTCAAGGAGGAAAATATCGGCCAGTCCGGACAGGTATTTGACATTAATTGCAGTATGATGATAAATTTCAGAGTGGCAGCAAGGGAAAAAGTACTAAGCAGATTTTCAAGGATAGATAATATTGGATTGAATTTTATTGAAACTAAATGATTTAAAATTTTTTATCAACACTATTCCGCCAAACCATAATTCTTCCTTAATTTTGAGACATATCCTGTTTGCATATGACTCATCCAATGAAAAACAGAAGTCTTGTCTCAATTGACGATTTCTCGACCGAGGAGATTCTGAAAATACTTGATCTTGCAGCTGAATTTGAAAAAAATCCCTCAAGTAATCTACTCGAAGGGAAAGTTGTTGCAACATTGTTTTTTGAGCCTTCAACCCGGACCCGGTTGAGCTTTGAAAGTGCTATAAGCAGGCTCGGTGGCAAAATAATCGGTTTCTCTGATGCTGCAAATTCAAGTGTGTCAAAGGGTGAAACATTAAATGATACAATCAGAACAGTAAGTAATTACTGTGATCTTATTGTTATGCGGCATCCTATTGAGGGAAGTGCAAGGTTTGCCAGCGAAGTTGCATCAGTACCGGTAATAAATGCAGGAGACGGTGCAAACCAGCATCCGTCCCAGACATTACTTGATCTGTATTCAATTAGAAAAACTCAGGGCAAGCTTAATGACCTGAACATTTTTATGGTTGGGGATTTGAAATATGGACGGACAGTTCATTCGCTTATGATGGCTATGTCGAGGTGGAATACAACTTTCAATTTCATTGCGCCTGAAGAACTGAAAATGCCGGATGAATTCAAACTCTATCTTGATAACCTTGGTTTGAAATATTATGAGCATAACGATTTTACAGATATAATCAGTAAAGCTGATATCATTTATATGACAAGGGTTCAAAAGGAAAGGTTCTCTGATCCTATTGAATATGAAAAGGTTAAGAATGTATATGTACTACGTAACTCAATGCTTGGAAAGACCAAACCTAATATGAGAATTCTTCATCCTTTGCCAAGGGTAAATGAAATACACCAGGATGTCGATAAAAATATTAAAGCTTATTATTTTGAACAGGCACTCAATGGAGTGTTTACACGACAGGCAATATTATGTTCATTACTTGGTATTAAATAAAAGATTTTCTGATGAAAGAACATCCTAAACAATTGAGTGTAAGTGCAATAGAAAACGGAACTGTAATTGACCATGTTCCTGCTAAGAACCTGTTTAAAGTAATTCAGATACTCGGGCTTGACAAAATTGAAACACAGATAACATTCGGCACAAACCTCGAGAGTAAAAAACTTGGAAAGAAAGCAATCATAAAAATTGAAGGTGTATTTTTCCAGGATGAGGATATAAACAGGATTGCTCTTGTGGCTCCTGATGCAAAATTAAACATAATAAAGGATTATGAGGTTGTAGAAAAGAAGGTCGTTGAAGTACCTGATATCATTGTTGGGATTGCACGCTGCATGAATCCCAAATGCATCACAAACTATGAATCTGTTACCACACGTTTCAGAGTTGTTTCAAAAAGGATCGTTTCGCTAAAATGTCATTATTGCGAAAAAATCACTAACCAGGAAAACTTGCATATTATCTGAAATAATCACCTGAGCCTGTCATAGGACCTGACAATGGCTTCGTCTTTTTTTATTCCTCCTAGCGCCTTAAACGAGAAGACCAACATCAAAGCCGGCAGGATAAGTTTTGGTCTCAGAATAATATTACCTCCAGTAAAACTAAATACAAGGTAAACTGCGACTCCACACAAAACTATTATCAAAATTATTAGAATCATTGTTAGTCTTAACTGAAGTTTTCTATTCTGGTACACAAATATCGTTATAGCAGATAATAAAGGAACTGCAATTAACAGAGCAGTGAAATAGATATATCCGGTTACTTCATTACTCCCCTGCTGATGATACCCTGTAAAAGTAAAAAAAGAGGTGTCAGTCGCTGTAATAATCTGATTGCTAAGGAATAACACTGACAGAATAGTTGTCAGTAATAGATAGAGTGTCTGTTTACGCTGTATCATTTCTGATAAGATTCAAGAATAAACAAAAATAGCATCTTTTTGTTGAAATCTAGATGTAAGGTGATGTACCTGTACAGTTGCCTGTGGGATTGATAATTAATTTGCTGCATGTGCCTGGTGTCTAATGAGAAAACGAAGGAAATATTTTATAATACCACTGTTAATTATTTTAATCGGGATAATACTGTACCCCAGGTTAAGACCATTAATGGCGGGGGCTGAACCACACAGTGCTGGTCGCCAGGGTATGGGACAAGGGCAGGGTCAAAGACAGGCATTAAATGCTACCGGCCTTATCATTCAGCCATCGACACTTGTTGATCCGGTTAACAGCACTGGCACGTTAAAGCCAGATGAAGAGGTTGATTTATCATTTGAAACCAGTGGCAAAATAATCAGTATCAATTTCAATGAAGGCACAAGAGTTAAAAAAGGTGATCTTCTTGCAAAGATCAATGACAAACCTTTGCAGGCACAGCTTGAGAAGCTACTGGCGCAGCAAAAACTATCGGAATCGAAGGAGTTCAGGCAGCGAAGTCTTCTCGAAAAAGATGCGATCAGCCAGGAAAGCTATGACCAGATCGTTACAGAACTGAGAACCATCCAGGCCGACATTAATCTTGTAAGTGCCCGGATCGCAGAAACTGAGTTGAGGGCTCCTTTCAGCGGGATCATAGGCCTGAGATATGTAAGTGAGGGTAGCTTTACAAATTCAAATACAAAGATTGCCAGGCTGATAAAAATAAGTCCTTTAAAACTTGAATTTTCCATTCCCGAGAGATACGCGGATGATATAAAGCCTGGCCATACCGTTTCATTTATTGTGGATGGAAGCACAGAAATCCATGAAGCAAAGGTATATGCGATAGACCCAAAGATAGATCTTTCAACACGCACAATACAGCTCAGGGCATTATATCCAAACAGTAATGAAGAGCTGAAACCAGGAAGGTATGCAGGTGTAACATTGCAAATGTCAAAGACTGACAATGCCATAGCAATTCCCTCTGAAGCCCTTGTACCCGAGATGGAGGGGGAAATGGTTTTTATATATAGAAATGGTAAAGCTGAAATGAAAAGGGTTTCTACAGGTTTGCGAACAGAATCCCTGATTCAGATTACAGATGGATTAAACTTCGGAGACACATTGCTTATTACGGGTATTCTGCAGCTCCGGCAGAGCCTTCCTGTAGTTCTTGACAGTTTAATAAGGGAAGAGAAAGGGAACGGTCAGTTATGAGTTTATCATCAATAAGTATAAACAGGCCTGTGCTTGCTACAGTCCTGGCGATAATAATTTTATTGTTTGGATTTGTGGGCCTTACATATCTTGGTGTCCGTGAATTTCCAAGTGTTGATCCCGCAATAATTTCAGTAAATACCTCTTACCCTGGCGCTAATTCTGACGTAATAGAAACCCAGATAACTGAACCCCTGGAACAATCAATAAATGGCATACCGGGTGTACGTACTCTTACAAGTGTAAGCAGGCAGGGCAGCAGTAATATAACTGTTGAGTTTGAACTATCCGTTGATCTTGAAACAGCTGCAAATGATGTCAGGGACAAGGTTTCGCAGGCTACAAGGTTCCTTCCCAGGGATGTGGACCCTCCTACTGTTACAAAGGCTGATGCTGATGCAAACCCAATATTGTTCCTGACAGTTGAGAGTGATAAAAGATCACTACTCGAGATATCGGAAATTGCAGAACTTACCCTTAAAGAGCAGCTCCAGACAATCTCAGGAGTCAGTGCAGTAAATGTCTGGGGACAGAAACGTTATGCCATGAGATTAATGATGGACCCTGTGAAACTTGCAGGTTACCAGCTCACCCCGATGGATGTAAGGAATGCCATATTAAGAGAAAACATTGAATTGCCATCGGGAGCTATCGAAGGAACAACAACGCAGCTTACAATCCGCACTCTCGGACTGATGACAACACCTAAGGAGTTTAATGATCTTATAATCAAGCAGGATGGTGATCAGATTGTAAGATTCCAGGATATCGGCCGTGCCGAATTGGGTCCTGAAGATATAAGGAGCATTCTGAAGAATAATGGTGTTCCGATGGTTCAGGTTGTAATAGTTCCTCAACCGGGATCAAATCATATTGACATTGTTGATGAAGTTTATTCGAGACTCGGTTATATTAAAAACGATCTTCCAGATGACGTAAGGATTGATATTAATTACGATAACACAGAATATATAAGATCATCTATCAAAGAGGTGGAAGACACTATTTACCTTGCCTTTGCACTAGTTGTTTTCATAATATATTTTTTTCTCAGAAGCTGGAGAGCCACTTTAATTCCAATACTTGTTATTCCAGTTTCACTTATAGGATCCTTCTTCATTATGTATCTGGCAGGATTCAGCATAAATGTTCTGACACTTCTTGCAATTGTTCTGGCGATAGGTATTGTTGTTGATGATGCCATAGTCGTAATGGAAAATATCTATGTCAAGGTCGAATCAGGCATGAATCCCAGGGAAGCAGGACTTAAAGGATCCAAAGAGATTTATTTCGCGATAATCTCTACAACGATAACACTTGTTTCAGTTTTCTTTCCGATTGTTTTTCTTGAAGGAATAACCGGCAGGCTCTTCAGGGAATTCAGTATAGTTATGGCCGGGGCCGTAACAATATCGGCTTTCCTTGCACTATCGCTTACCCCCATGGTTTCAACTAAAATATTGAGAAAAGAGAAAACACATAGCAGGTTCTTCCGGAAAACGGAACAAATATTTCTGAGGCTGAATCAGGGGTATTTAAATTCACTCGAGAACTTCATGAAAAGAAAGTGGATTGCCCTTATAATACTCGTATTCTCATTTGGCCTCATTGCATTTTTGTGGAAGATAATTCCCGCAGAGATGGCTCCCATGGAAGACAGATCGCAGGTTACGATAAATGCAATTGCCGCTGAAGGTGCAACATATGAATATATGCTCGCGTATACTGATGATCTTTCCAACCTGGTTGAAGAAACTGTTCCTGAAAGATTAAAATATACAGCGATGGTAAGGGGAGGTAATTCATCAAACATCAGGATTATGCTTACAAAACCCGATCAAAGGCAGCGATCACAGCAGCAAATTGCAGATGCTCTTTCTGTTGACCTGAGGAAAAAAACAAAGGCGCGGGCATTTGTAATTCAACAGTCAACTTTTGGTTCGAGACGTTCAGGAATGCCAATTCAGTACGTACTACAGGCCACATCGATCGATAAATTACGGGAAGTTCTTCCTGAATTTATGAAAAGGGTCAGTGATAATGATTTACTTATGACAGCAGATGTGAATCTTAAATTCACAAAACCAGAGCTCAGGATTCATATTAACAGGGAGAAAGCCACAATGCTTGGCGTGTCAACACAGAATATAGGCCAAACACTGCAATTGGCATTGAGCGGCCAGAGGTTCGGGTACTTCTTCATGAACGGTAAACAATATCAGATTCTCGGGGAACTGTCAAGAGAAGACAGGAACAAACCACTTGATCTGCGCTCATTATATGTGAGGAACAATGCAGGTGAGATGATACAGCTTGACAATCTGGTAACCCTTTCAGAAGAAACAGCTCCTCCGCAGCTTTACAGGTATAACAGGTTTGTTGCAGCTACAATAAGTGCAGGCCTGGCACCTGGCAAAACTATAAGCCAGGGAATAACCGAAATGGATAAGATTGCCGATGAAGTTCTGGATGATTCTTTCAGAACTGCACTCTCAGGCGATTCAAAGGATTTCCAGGAAAGCTCATCAAGCCTCATGTTTGCCTTCGGACTTGCACTTGTACTTATATTTCTAGTACTCTCTGCACAATTTGAAAGCTTTAAAGATCCTCTTATTGTAATGATGACAGTCCCACTGGCTCTGACTGGAGCACTGATCTTTATGTGGTATTTCAATATTACAATGAATATTTTCAGCCAGATTGGAATAATAATGCTCATTGGCCTTGTTTCTAAAAACGGAATTCTGATTGTTGAGTTTGCCAATCAGAGGAAGGAAGCAGGTATGCTAAAATCAGAGGCAATTAAATTTGCAGCAGCTGCCAGGCTTCGTCCTATATTGATGACAAGCCTGGCAACAATACTTGGTATTGCACCCCTGGCTCTTGGATTTGGAGAGGGAGCTCAAAGCCGTGTCGCAATGGGTGTTGCTGTTGTTGGCGGATTGCTGTTTTCGACTTTTCTTACTCTTTATGTTGTTCCGGCTATCTATGTATATATTTCAAGCGAAAAAAAAACAAACAATGAAGTTGTTCATTCTTAGCTTGTTGATGTTTGTCAGTAATTGCATCAACGGCCAGGCGGTATATGATCTTAAATATTTGATAGAGGAAGGATTGGAAAGAAATTTTTCAATCCTTATAGCAAAGAACAATCTTGAGATTTCTGAAAACAATTACACCAGGGGAAATGCCGGAATGCTGCCATCTGTTGATCTATCCGGGAGACATAATGGTTCGTTGACAAATTCACAAAATAATCTTACGAATGGCTCAACAGAAAGCAATACCGGGATATTCAATACAACAAACAATGCTTCAGTGTCCCTTTCGCTGAATATTTTCAATGGATTTAATGCAGTCACAACCTACAAAAAACTGTCAGAACTTACAATGCTTGGTCAACTTAATACTCAGCTGAATATTGAAAATCTCATTGCAGATATTGTGACTGGTTATTACAACTACATCCTCCAGGTACAACTATTGAAGAATCTCAGATATGCACTTTCTCTGTCACATGAAAGACTGAGAATAGATCAGCAGAGATATCTTCTGGGATCTGGATCGAAACTGGAAGTACTTCAGTCTCAGGTATATGTAAATACCGATAGTTCAGCTTTATCACGGCAGGCTGAAACCGTAAAGCATTCAATGATAAGACTGAACGAATTAATAGCACTTGATGATCTTGCTGCTGATTTTACTTCGCAAGACACTATTATAATAGTTGATCCCGGGCTGTTATTTGATAACCTTTCAATCGAAACTTCAGAAAAGAACACTAACCTCCTTATTGCTTCAGCAAACAGGATAATTTCTGATTATGATTATAAAATAACAATGTCAAGATCATATCCTTACGTGAATTTTTCGGGAGGATACAATCAGAATTTCAATACATTCTCCGATAGTCCATCACGGTCCGTTTATTCAAATGGCATTAATTACGGCATGACATTGGGAATAAGCCTTTTTGACGGTTTCAACCAGAGACGAAATATCAGGAATGCTGAAATTTCCCGTGAAAATTCTGATTTAAGATTCCGTGAGATTGAACAGGGTATCCGTGCTGATCTTCTCAACCTGTTTAGTGCTTATAGTAATAATTTGAGACTAATTTCATTGGAGGAACAGAACCTGGAAACTGCCTCAGAAAATAACTACATTGCGATTGAAAGGTATCGCCTTGGAAGTCTTTCCGGCATTGAATTAAGGGAAGTACAGCTGAGTCTTCTCAATGCGAATGAAAGACTTGTCTCAGCACAGTACCAGACCAAGCTGGCAGAAGTATCGCTGAACCTGATTTCAGGAAATATTATGAAATACTATCAATAGAAGCTCAGTATATACTGACATAAATATTATAATTTTGCTGTATAATCTTTTCTATGGAAAAAAGAACAGAATTAATAACAAACCACGACGGGAGCATCTTTCATCTGCATCTTCTTCCCGAGGATATTTCAAATAAGATTATAATCGTTGGAGATCCTGGAAGGGTTGACATGTTTGAATCATTGATGGAGGATATCAGGGTTAGAAAATCGAACAGGGAATTCAGAACTGTGACGGGCACATTTGAAAACAATGAAGTCACAGTGATCTCATCCGGTATTGGAACTGACAATATAGATATACTCCTGAATGAACTGGATGCCCTTGTCAATATTGATCTGAAAACAGGAATAAGCAAGGAAGAAACCACATCACTGAATATTGTTCGAGTTGGAACTTCAGGCGGCCTCAGGTCTGATGTACCGGCTGGTTCAGTTGTACTTACTGAGACTGCTGTCGGGTTTGATGGACTGCTCCATTTCTACGAGGGTTATGACTGGATTCTTGACACTGAGCTATCTGATGTACTGGTGCATTATCTTGAATGGCCTGACACCCTATCCTATCCATATGCTGTGAACGCCAGTAAAGAGTTAATTGAGCTTTTAGATGATAATACCTATATAAAAGGAATTACAATATCGGCGCCAGGTTTTTATGCTCCTCAGGGCAGAAGGCTTCGTCTAGACACCTTCGACAATGAGATAAATTCAAAGCTATCACAGTTTGGTTACAGGAACAGGCGCATCTGCAATTATGAAATGGAAAGCTCAGCCATTTATGGTCTTTCATCCCTACTGGGACACAAAGCACTGACGCTGTGCATTGTGATTGGCAATCGCGTAACAGGTGAATTCATTAATGATTATCATCCATTAATGAAAGAACTTGCTGTGAAAGTGTTGAAATCGATATGATCGTTATTCATTTGGAATAATGTAAATAATGATATATTTGCATCAACCAACATGAATTACCAATGGCTGAAGAAACCAGCAACAAAAATCTGAGAGATGACGAGATCGATCTTCTCGATCTTTTCAGAAGAATAGGGAGATCAATAAACAGAGGAGCTGCAGCATTAGGAAAAGCTTTTTTAATTTCTGTTGTTTTTCTTATAAGAAGATGGTTTCCACTTACAATCAGTGTGTTCCTGGGTATAGGAATCTCAATTTTGATGTGGAAAACTTCCAGTTCATTTTATACTGCAGACCTGGTGTTGAGGGCTAATATCCAGCCAACTGATGCACTTATATCTCACGTTAACAGGCTGCATGTATTCAGCAGGGAAGCCAATACCGAACTGATGGCACAATCAATCGGGATCCCTGGTGATCAGGCAAAAAACATTCTCGATATACAGGCATTCTGGATCATAGATAATGGAAACGACAAAATACCTGATTATGTAGATTACGAGGATGATCATAGCGTCTACGATACAACAAATTTGAGGATGGATGACAGGTTTGATGTCAGGGTACGTATCAAACAGCCCCAGGAACTTACAAAGGTAAGGGACGGGATTCTCAACTTCCTGAATTCAGAACCTTTATTTCTACAGAAGAACAGTTTACGCTTAAAGCAGAATGCTGAATTGCTTACCCGTTTGGAAATAGATATTAACGAGCTCGATAGTCTTCAGAAATATAAATTTTTTGAAGAATCTAAAATGATTCCCAAGTCAGGTGGGCAGTTTGTTTTCCTCCAGGAACAAAAGACTCAGTTGCTATACCAGGATATATATAATCTCTACAGCAGGAAGCAAGCCATGGAAGCAGAACAGACCATCTACAAAGATGTTGTGACTGTCCTCAGTGAGTTCACTATTCCTTCAGAGAGAGATAATGGAATAACTTATTATCTAAAGATTTTTGTGCCTCTCTTCTTTATAACCATGCTACTTTTATTGATTGCATTTGCGAATAAAATAATTATACAGGAGGTCTATAAGAAATACTAAACTAGGGAGCTCACAGCTCCCTTTTTAATATGATCACAATAATTGATTACAGAACAGGGAACCTTGGATCTATCCAGAATATTCTAAAAAGGATTGGTGAGAGTTCTATTGTAACTTCAGATCCGTTGGTAGTTGAAAAAGCAGAAAAAATAATACTCCCGGGGGTCGGGTCATTCGATACCGGCATGAAAAATCTTGCCTGTCTTAATCTCATTGAAGTACTGAACCACAAAGTGCTTAAGGATCAGGTACCTGTTCTTGGAATATGCCTGGGCATGCAGTTAATGGCAAATAAAAGTGATGAAGGAGAACTTCCGGGGCTTGGCTGGATAAATGCATCCGTTAAGAAATTCAAATTTGATGATTCAAGGGAATTTAAAATCCCACATATGGGCTGGAACTTTGTAACAATAAATAAGTCTTCACTCCTGGTAACTGACACAAGTCCTGAAACAAGGTTTTATTTTGTACATTCATATTACGTATCGGCTTGTGAAGAAAAAGATATTCTGACATCAACAAACTATGGAATAACCTTCACTTCAGCCATTGAGAAGGAGAATATACTTGGGGTGCAGTTTCATCCTGAAAAAAGTCACAAGTTTGGAATGATGGTATTGAAGAATTTTGTTAATAATTACTAAATGAAGATCAAAAGGCTTATACCATGCCTGCTCTTAAGGAATAATGGTCTGGTTAAGACTGTAAAATTCAGAGAATCCACTTATCTGGGAGATCCGATTAATACAATCAGAATCTTTAATGAAAAAGAAGTTGACGAACTGGTATTTGTTGACATTGATGCAACAAAGCAGGGGAAAGAACCTCCTTATGATTTGTTGAATAAGATCGCTTCAGAATGTTTTATGCCATTTGCCTATGGAGGTGGAATCAAGAACCTTAATCAGATTGAAAAGATAATTAAATCAGGTGCTGAAAAAGTTATAATCAATTCTTATGCATTCCTGCAAAAAGACTTTATTAAAGAGGCTTCAAAGCTGTTTGGCAGTTCAACCATTGTAGTTTCGGTCGATGCAAAAAAGGAATTTTTTGGTGGCTATAAAGTTTATATTAAGGGAGGAACTCAAAACACGGGTAAATCTCCAGCTGAATATGCCAGGAATGCTGAAGATCAGGGTGCTGGTGAGATATTTCTTAATTCAATAGAGAGGGATGGGACTATGCTGGGTTATGATACCGAACTGGTAAGTCTGGTAAGTGAAAAAGTATCTATTCCTGTAATTGCATGTGGCGGAGCAGGCAAGCTTGATGATTTCAGATCAGCTATTAATGCAGGTGCATCAGCTGTGGCTGCAGGAAGCTTTTTTGTCTTTCATGGGAAAAGAAAAGCAGTTCTGATTACCTATCCTTCCTACGGTGAAATAAAAAAACTTTTTTCCGAAAATGGATAGTAAAGAGTACCGGATATGTAGTAGATGTATAATGGATACTTCGGATCCCGAAATATCGTTCGATGCCGATGGAAACTGCA
>DATGYZ010000005.1:0-52664 GCA_035297425.1 Bacteroidales bacterium
GAAGATCAGGAACTTCTCGACCTCGTTGAGATGGAAGTACGTGATCTTCTGAACTTCTATAAATTTGATGGTGACAATGCTCCTGTCATCCGTGGTTCAGCTCTTGGTGCCATGAACGGCGAACCGAAATGGGAACAGAAAGTTATGGATCTCATGAACGCTGTTGATGAGTATGTTGCTATTCCTCCCCGTGAAAATGAAAAACCTTTCCTTATGCCGGTTGAAGACGTATTCTCGATCACTGGTCGTGGTACAGTTGCAACAGGCCGTATCGAAACAGGTGTTGTTCTTACGGGTGATGAACTGGAACTTATCGGTCTTGGCGCTGCAAAACGCAAATCAGTATGTACAGGAGTTGAAATGTTCCGTAAGATCCTCGACAGGGGTGAAGCTGGTGATAACGTAGGTCTTCTCCTCCGTGGTGTTGAAAAAACAGAGATCAAAAGGGGAATGGTTCTTGCCAAACCGGGTTCAATTACTCCTCACACCAAGATCAAAGCTGAGGTTTATGTTCTTAAGAAAGAAGAAGGTGGACGTCACACTCCATTCCACAATAAATATCGCCCGCAGTTCTATATCAGAACTCTTGATATTACAGGTGAGATAACTCTTCCTGAAGGAACGGAAATGGTAATGCCAGGTGATAATATTACAATAACTGTTGACCTTATTTACCCTGTTGCTATAAATGTTGGTCTTCGCTTCGCAATCCGTGAAGGTGGAAGAACAGTAGGTGCAGGTCAGGTTACACAGATTCTTGAGTAATTTCTGGTTTTGGAATATAATGTGGGGATGCAAAATGCATCTCCACAATTAATATGACACACGGGTGTAGCTCAGTTGGTAGAGCACTGGTCTCCAAAACCAGGTGTCGGGAGTTCGAGTCTCTCCTCCCGTGCAAACGAAAATGAAACATGAGTTTAAAAGGATATTTTAAGGAATCATACACAGAACTCGTTCACAAGGTAACCTGGCCTACATGGACAGACCTGCAGAACAGTGCAGTGCTTGTTATGGTAGCTACATTGATATTTGCACTTATCGTCGCAGGTATCGACTTTGTATTCAGCCGTGTAATGGAATTAATTTATAGTTTGTTATACTAAACGAGACAAGTTCCAATGAGTGAGAGTATAAAGAAGTGGTACGTGTTACGCGCTATCGGTGGAAAAGAAAAGAAAGTGAAAGAGTACATCGAGAACGAAGTGGCACGTCTTAACCTCGGGGAATATGTCTCACAGGTATTGATACCTACCGAAAAAGTATATCAGATCAGGTCAGGTAAAAAGATCAGCAAGGAAAGAACATTCTTTCCAGGCTACGTGCTTGTTGAAGCCGTCCTGGCCGGAGAGATACCACACCTTTTGAGGAATGTGCCCAACGTAATAGGCTTCCTCGGATCACAGGATGGAGAACCTGTTCCTCTCAGAAAATCGGAAATAAACAGGATACTCGGTAAAGTTGATGAGCTTAATGCAAGCGATGAGGAACTTAATGTTCCTTTCTTCGTTGGAGAATCAGTAAAAGTTATTGATGGTCCGTTCAACAGCTTTACAGGAATTATTGAAGAAGTGAATGAGGAAAAGAAAAAGCTGAAGGTAATGGTCAAAATATTTGGCCGCAAAACACCCCTTGAGCTCAGTTTTATGCAAGTGGAAAAAGAGAATTAACCAGAAGATATTGATGGTTGTGATATTTATAATGCTTCCTGAATGACCGTCAAACTCTCGCAATAAATAAGCAAATTTAAAACTATGGCAAAAGAAGTTGCTGGACTTATCAAGTTACAGATTCGTGGCGGAGGAGCCAATCCATCACCTCCTGTAGGACCCGCACTGGGCTCTAAAGGAGTGAATATTATGGATTTCTGCAAACAGTTTAATGCGAGGACCCAGGACAAAGCTGGGAAAGTAATACCGGTTGTTATAACAGTGTATGCTGATAAAACATTTGAATTTGTTACTAAAACACCACCGGTAGCTGTACAGCTTCTTGAAGTATCCAAAACAAAGAAGGGTTCTCAGGAACCTAACCGCGATAAGGTGGCTTCAGTATCCTGGGACCAGATCAGGTCCATTGCTCAAGATAAGATGGAGGATCTAAACTGTTTTACAGTAGAAGCCGCAATGAAAATGGTAGCTGGTACGGCCAGAAGTATGGGGATTTCCGTTAAAGGAGAATTCCCGGTAAATAATTAATTAGAGAAAGATGACTAAACTTACCAAGAATCAGAAGTTTGCCCTTGAAAAACTGGAAAAGGACAAGCTTTATACATTAAAGGAAGCATCGACACTGGTGAAGGAAATGACCAAGACGAAATTTGATGCTTCAATTGATTTGGATGTAAGGTTAGGTATTGATCCAAGAAAATCCAACCAGATGGTTCGCGGTGTTGTTTCACTGCCTCACGGTACAGGAAAGCAGACAAGGGTACTTGTTATGTGCACACCTGACAAGGAGAAGGAAGCAACAGAAGCAGGAGCTGACTTTGTAGGTCTCGACGATTATGTTGAGAAAATAAAGGCTGGATGGACTGACGTGGATGTTATCATAACCATGCCATCCGTAATGGGAAAAGTCGGTCAGTTAGGAAGAATACTCGGTCCTCGTGGCTTGATGCCAAACCCTAAAAGTGGTACTGTTACCATGGAAATAGGAAAGGCTGTCAAGGAAGTGAAGCAAGGTAAGATTGATTTCAAAGTTGATAAAAGCGGAATCATCCATGCCTCTATCGGTAAAGTCTCATTTGAACCTAATAAGATCGCTGAGAACGCAAAAGAGTTCATTTCAATGGTAAACAAGCTCAAGCCGGCTGCCGCAAAAGGCACCTACATAAAGAGCCTGTATATATCAAGTACAATGAGCCCGGGCGTGAAGATCGATCCCAAAGGTCTTGAAGATTAATAACAAGTTTAAATCTTAAGAAAATGAGACGCCAAGAGAAAAATGCTATCATAGAAAGCCTGAGTGAAAGACTTAAAGAGTATACTCACTTCTATCTGACTGATATCGCAGAGCTCAATGCTGCTGACACAAGCATGCTGAGGAGAAAGTGCTTTGAAAATGACATCAAGTTGATGGTTGTTAAAAACACATTGCTCAAAAGAGCTCTCGAACAATCTGGAGTTAACTTCGATGAACTGTTTCCGGTTCTGAAGGGTACTACGTCCATCATGTTCACAAACACCGGTAATACCCCTGCAAAGGTTATTAAGGAGTTCCGGAGAGGACATGATAAACCCGTTCTTAAGGGTGCTTATGTTCAGGAGTCGGTTTATGTTGGCGACAATATGCTCGATGCACTTGTCTCTGTTAAAACCAGGGAAGAGCTTATCGGCGATGTTATTGCTCTGCTGCAGTCACCGGCCAAGAACGTGGTATCAGCACTTCAGTCGGGTGGAAACAAAATTCATGGTGTTCTAGAAACACTCTCCAAAAAATCTGAATAAAAATTTAACTATCTTAAAATCAATAAAAATGGCAGATCTGAAAAAATTTGCAGAAGAACTGGTTAACTTATCTGTAAAAGAAGTAAACGAACTGGCTAAAATACTGAAAGAAGAATATGGTATTGAGCCTGCTGCAGCTGCAGTCGCAGTTGCCGGACCGGCAGCTGGTGGCGACGCACCAAAAGCTGAAGAAAAATCATCTTTCGATGTTATTCTTAAAAATGCAGGTGGTCAGAAACTCCAGATTGTAAAATTAGTTAAGGATATCACCGGCCTTGGCCTGAAAGAAGCTAAAGCTGTTGTTGATTCTGCTCCTGGTCCTGTGAAAGAAGGTGTTTCTAAGGAAGAAGCTGAGAACATCAAGAATCAGTTGACTGAAGCCGGGGCTGAAGTTGAACTTAAATAAGTTTACCTGGTACACCAGGATCTAATACAGGTTTAGTCCCGTAAATTCGGGACTAAGCCTTTCGTTCTTTAAATAATAAGTTCACTTAATCTTTTAATAAATGTCCTCAAAATATACCGAAAGAATAAGTTTCGCATCCAGGAAAAACCAGTTGCCATACCCTGATTTCCTGGAGATTCAGTTGAAATCATTCGGTGAGTTCTTCCAGCTTGGAACAACTCCCGAGAACAGGAAAAGAGAAGGATTGTTTAAGGTCTTTACCGAAAACTTCCCCATAACTGATACAAGAAACAATTTCGTACTTGAATTTCTTGACTATTATATAGATCCACCGCGTTATACAATAGAAGAGTGCATCGAACGCGGTTTAACATTCAGCGTACCTCTTAAAGCAAAACTAAAACTGTATTGCACAGATCCTGAGCATGAGGATTTTGATACTGTTATCCAGGATGTTTATCTCGGAACAGTCCCTTACATGACAGAACGTGCAACATTCGTTATTAACGGCGCCGAGAGAGTAGTTGTTTCTCAATTGCACAGATCCCCAGGGGTCTTCTTCGGACAGAGCATTCACGCAAACGGGACTAAACTTTATTCCGCCAGGATCATCCCTTTCAAAGGTTCCTGGATTGAGTTTGCTACAGATATAAACAATGTTATGTATGCATACATCGACAGGAAGAAAAAACTGCCGGTGACAACCCTGCTGCGCGCTATCGGTTTCGAAAGCGATAAGCAGATTCTCGAAATTTTTAACCTTGCTGAAGAGCATAAGGTATCAAAAACAAATATCAAAAAACTTGTCGGGCGTAAACTGGCTGCCAGGGTACTCAAGACATGGGTCGAAGATTTTGTTGATGAAGATACCGGCGAGGTTGTATCAATTGAACGTAATGAAGTGATCCTCGACAGGGAAACAGTTATTGAAAATGATCATGTTGACCTTATTGTCGATTCAGGTGCAAAGGCAATCCTTCTGCACAAGGAAGATACAAGCGTATCGGATTACGCAATCATATATAATACGCTGCAGAAAGATCCCTGTAACTCTGAAAAAGAGGCAGTTATCTATATATACAGGCAGCTGCGTAACGCCGAACCACCCGATGAGGCTACTGCCCGCGATGTGATCGACAAATTGTTTTTCTCAGATAAGAGATATGACCTTGGCGAAGTCGGACGTTACAGGATCAATAAGAAGCTGGGCCTTGAAACCCAGATGGATGTAAAAATACTTACCCGTGAAGATATCATCAAGATCATCGGGTACCTTATTGAGCTGATTAATTCAAAAACTGAGGTTGACGATATCGACCACCTGAGTAACAGGAGAGTACGTACAGTCGGCGAACAGCTTTATGCACAATTCGGTGTAGGTCTTGCCCGTATGGCAAGAACAATCCGTGAAAGAATGAACGTAAGGGATAACGAGGTATTTACACCAGTAGACCTTATTAACTCGAAGACCCTTTCTTCAGTTATTAATTCATTCTTCGGAACAAACCAGCTGTCACAGTTCATGGATCAGACGAACCCGCTTGCTGAGATGACTCACAAGCGCCGTATGTCTGCCCTCGGCCCAGGCGGTCTTTCAAGAGACAGGGCAGGTTTCGAGGTAAGGGACGTTCACTATACTCACTATGGCAGGCTTTGCCCTATAGAGACTCCCGAAGGTCCGAACATCGGTCTTATATCATCACTCTGCGTGTATGCAAAGATCAATGATCTCGGGTTTATTGAGACTCCTTACCGCAAGGTTATACATAATGGGAACGCTTCTGAACCATCAGCAAAAGTAGATTTCTCAGAAGAGGGTGTTGTATGGATGAGCGCTGAGGAAGAAGAGCAAAAAATGATTGCACAGGCCAATGCACCGCTGAAAGATGACGGTGAGTTTGAAAATAACAGGGCCAAGTGCCGCTATGAAGCTGACTATCCTTTCGAGGAGATCAGTAAGGTCGACCTCATGGATGTTGCCCCGAACCAGATAGCTTCAATCGCTGCATCACTTATACCTTTCCTTGAGCATGATGATGCCAACAGGGCTCTCATGGGTTCAAACATGATGCGCCAGGCAGTGCCTCTCATCAATCCTGAAGCTCCTATCGTGGGCACAGGCCTTGAAGCACAGGTTATTACCGACAGCCGCATACTTTATGTTGCTGAAGGCGACGGTGTTGTTGAATATGTCGATTCAAATGAAATTGTTGTAAGATATACCCGTACCGACGAAGAGAAATTTGTAAGCTTCGATGATGACATCAGGCGTTATACTCTTCCCAAATACAAGAAGACCAACCAGAATACCTGTATCAACCTTATACCGGTTGTCAGGAAAGGTGAGAAGGTTGTAAAAGGCCAGGTTCTCACTGAAGGTTACGGTACCAAGGAGGGCGAGCTTGCACTCGGAAGAAACCTAAAGGTGGCGTTCATGCCATGGAAAGGTTACAACTTCGAGGATGCTATCGTTATCTCTGAAAAAGTTGTGCAGGAAGATTATTTCACTTCTGTACATATAGACGAGTACCAGCTTGAGGTACGTGATACAAAAAGAGGTCTTGAGGAGCTTACATCAGACATTCCAAATGTCAGCGAAGAAGCTACAAAGAACCTTGATGAGAATGGTCTTATCCGCATTGGTGCACACATTAGGCCGGGTGACATCCTTATTGGTAAAATCACGCCTAAAGGAGAATCAGATCCTTCACCTGAGGAAAAACTGCTCAGGGCTATCTTTGGTGATAAAGCCGGTGATGTAAAAGATGCATCATTAAAGGCCGGACCATCACTCGAGGGCGTTGTTATTGACAAGAAACTCTTCACAAGGGCGATCAAGGACAGGAAAGCAAAAGCTGTTGAAAAGCCTCTGCTTGACAAAATTGAGACTGACTTCAACAGGAGTGTTGAAGATCTGAAAGCACGCCTTGTTGATAAGCTCTTTATACTGGTAAACGGTAAAACATCGCAGGGTGTTAAGGATTATCTCAATGTTGATGTGATTCCAAAGGGAAGCAAATTCACACTGAAACAACTGCAGGAAGTTGATTTTCTTAATGTCAATCCTAACAAATGGACTACAGACAAGAAGAAAAACGACCAGATCAAGCAGCTGCTGCATAACTATATTATCAAATTCAAGGAGATAGACGGGGTGTATAAGCGCAAGAAGTACAACATCACTATCGGTGATGAGCTTCCTGCAGGTATTGTCCGTCTTGCCAAAGTTTATATTGCCAAGAAGCGTAAGGTAAAAGTTGGAGACAAGATGGCAGGCCGTCATGGTAACAAGGGTATCGTTGCAAGGATTGTCCGCGCTGAAGATATGCCTTTCCTCGAAGACGGAACACCTGTCGATATCGTTCTGAACCCACTTGGTGTGCCTTCACGTATGAACCTCGGTCAGATCTATGAGACAGTTCTTGGATGGGCAGGCCAGAAGATGGGTGTTAAGTTTGCTACGCCGATCTTTGATGGTGCAACGATAAACCAGATAGTTGAACAAACCGAAAAGGCAGGAATTCCAAGATATGGAAAAACATACCTGTACGACGGAGGCACCGGCGAAAGATTTGACCAGCCTGCAACAGTAGGTGTGATCTATATGCTTAAGCTTGGGCACATGGTTGATGACAAGATGCACGCAAGATCGATAGGACCTTACTCTCTCATCACACAGCAGCCTCTCGGCGGTAAAGCACAGTTCGGAGGTCAGCGTTTTGGTGAAATGGAAGTATGGGCGCTTGAAGCCTTCGGTGCAGCCCACATACTGCAGGAGATACTTACTATCAAATCTGACGATGTTGTAGGAAGGGCCAAAGCTTACGAGGCAATTGTAAAAGGCGAGCCGATGCCGCAGCCAGGTATCCCCGAGTCTCTCAACGTTCTTCTTCATGAATTACGTGGTCTGGGACTCAGCGTAATACTTGACTAGCTAACCGTTTTGTATAAATTTTAGATTAAAATAATTCAGCATATGTCATTCAGAAGAGACAACAAAACTAAAACAAGTTACTCGAAGATCTCAATAGGTCTGGCTTCTCCGGAAGAAATACTCGATCGTTCAAGCGGCGAGGTGCTGAAACCGGAAACCATCAACTACCGTACCTATAAACCTGAGCGCGACGGATTGTTCTGCGAAAGGATTTTTGGTCCGGTGAAAGATTACGAGTGCCATTGCGGAAAATATAAGAGGATACGTTACAAGGGAATCGTCTGCGACCGTTGCGGTGTGGAAGTTACCGAGAAGAAGGTGCGCCGCGAAAGAATGGGGCATATCTCACTTGTGGTTCCTGTTGCACATATCTGGTATTTCCGTTCACTACCTAATAAAATAGGATACCTTCTTGGCCTTCCGACCAAGAAGCTTGATTCAATAATATATTATGAAAGATATGTTGTAATCAATCCGGGTATCAAAGCTGTTGATGGTGTCAAGTATCTCGATTTCCTTACAGAAGAGGAATATCTTGAGATAACCGAATCACTTCCGAAAGAAAACCAGTACCTGGAGGATGGACATCCTGATAAATTTGTTGCTGATATGGGAGCCGAAGCTCTCTACAAGCTTTTAAGCCGCATCGATCTTGACGAAATGTCATATTCGCTTCGTCACAGGGCAAATACTGAAACTTCACAACAACGTAAAAATGAAGCTCTTAAGAGACTTCAGGTTGTTGAAGCTTTCAGGGATTCCAAGCAGGTTAACAAGCCTGAATGGATGATCATCAAAGTTGTTCCGGTTATCCCGCCTGAACTCAGGCCACTGGTTCCACTCGATGGCGGACGTTTCGCAACAAGCGACCTTAACGACCTTTACAGGAGGGTTATCATAAGGAACAACCGTCTTAAGAGACTTATCGAAATAAAAGCTCCCGAGGTTATTCTCCGCAACGAGAAACGTATGCTCCAGGAAGCTGTCGATTCATTGTTCGACAACTCGAGAAAAGCAAATGCTGTAAAGACAGATGCAAACCGTCCTTTGAAATCTTTGAGCGACAGTCTCAAAGGTAAACAGGGTAGGTTCCGCCAGAACCTGCTTGGTAAGAGGGTTGACTACTCTGCCCGTTCGGTTATCGTTGTGGGTCCGGAGCTTGGACTTCATGAATGCGGACTTCCCAAAGATATGGCTGCTGAGCTTTACAAGCCATTCATTATCCGCAAGCTTATTGAGCGCGGTATTGTGAAGACTGTAAAATCAGCCAAGAAGATAGTAGACAGGAAAGACCCTGTTGTTTGGGACATCCTTGAGAACGTACTGAAAGGCCATCCTGTTCTCCTGAACCGTGCACCTACGCTGCACAGGCTTGGTATACAGGCTTTCCAGCCAAAGCTTATTGAAGGTAAGGCAATCCAGTTGCACCCGCTCGTATGTACAGCTTTCAACGCTGACTTCGACGGTGACCAGATGGCTGTTCACCTTCCGCTTGGTAATACAGCAATACTTGAAGCACAGATGCTTATGCTTGCTTCACACAATATTCTTAACCCTGCAAATGGAGCACCTATAACTGTTCCTTCACAGGACATGGTTCTTGGTTTGTACTACATAACAAAGGGCAGGAAGAGCAATGAAAAGGAGAAAGTAAAAGGAGAAGGTCTGATATTCTATTCTCCGGAAGAAGTTAATATAGCATATAACGAAGGTAAAGTTGACCTTCATGCTTTCATTAAGGTGAAAGTAAGAGACAGGATTGATGGTGAATTCCTTGTTCATCTCATTGAAACAACTGTTGGAAGAGTAATCTTCAACCAGTATGTTCCTGAAGAGGTTGGTTACATCAATGAAATTCTTACAAAGAAATCATTGAGAGACATTATCGGCCGCGTACTCAAAATGGCAGGTACAGCCAAGACAGCTGACTTCCTCGATGCTATCAAGAATCTCGGGTTCACTTCAGCATTCAAGGGTGGGTTGTCATTCAACCTCGATGACGTTATCATTCCTGAAGAAAAGACCAAATTCGTAAATGAAGGTTACGAGCAGGTTGATGAAGTGCTCAATAACTATAGCATGGGTTTCATCACCAATAATGAAAGATACAACCAGATAATTGACATCTGGACACATGTTAATGCAAGGCTGACTCAGACATTGATGAAACAGCTGTCGACAGACAAGCAGGGATTCAATTCTGTGTACATGATGCTTGACTCCGGTGCAAGGGGTTCCAAAGAGCAGATCCGCCAGCTTTCTGGCATGAGGGGTCTTATGGCAAAACCGCAGAAATCCGGATCTACAGGCTCAGAAATCATTGAGAACCCGATTCTTTCAAACTTTAAGGAAGGTCTTTCGGTTCTGGAGTACTTCATATCAACCCACGGTGCACGTAAAGGTCTTGCCGATACAGCTCTCAAGACAGCTGATGCCGGTTACCTTACCCGCCGTCTTGTCGACGTTTCCCAGGATGTTATCATCAATGAGGAAGACTGCGGAACACTCCGCGGACTTGTTGCTACAGCAATCAAGAAGAATGAAGAGGTTGTTGAATCACTTTATGAAAGAATACTCGGACGTACAACAGTTCATAATGTATTTCATCCTCTTACAGGTGAGCTTATTGTTGAATCAGGACAGGAGCTTACCGAGGATATTTCAAAGAAAATTGAAGATTCACCAATCGAGCAGGTTGAGATACGTTCGGTACTGACATGCGAATCCAAGAAAGGCGTTTGCGCAAAATGTTACGGCCGTAACCTTGCAACAGCAAGAATGGTTCAGAAAGGCGAAGCAGTAGGTGTTATAGCTGCACAGAGTATCGGTGAACCCGGAACCCAGCTTACACTCCGTACGTTCCACGTGGGAGGTACTGCTTCAAATATTACAACAGAATCAAGGATTATTGCAAGGTACGGAGGTATTGCCGAGATTGAAGAACTCAGGACAGTTCCAAAGAAAGATGTAGATAAAGGTGATATAGAGATAGTCATCGGGCGTCTTGCAGAACTCAGGATAATTGATAAGAAAACCAGTATCGCTCTTACAACTCACTCAATTCCTTACGGATCAAAACTTTACATCAAATCCGGACAGGAAATTGAGAAAGGCAAGCTGATTTGCGAATGGGATCCATTCAACGCAGTAATTATTGCAGAATTTGGTGGTACCATTGCATATGACTACCTGATAGAGGGTATAACATTCCGCGAAGAGTCTGATGAACAGACCGGCTTCAAGGAAAAAGTGATCATTGAGAGCAGGGACAAAACAAAGAACCCGGCTATCAAGATTATGGGTCCGAAAGGTGAGGAGCTCAGGGTTTATAACCTGCCTGTAGGTTCGCATCTTGTTTCAGATACAGATGCTACAGTTGAAGCAGGCGATGTGCTTGCCAAGATACCAAGGGCAGTCGGTAAGTCAGGTGACATCACCGGTGGTCTTCCAAGGGTAACTGAATTGTTCGAAGCACGTAACCCGTCGAACCCTGCTATTGTTTCTGAGATTGATGGTGAAGTTACATTCGGCAAGATCAAGAGGGGAAACAGGGAGATTACGATCAAGTCAAAGACAGACGAAACCAAAAAATACCTTGTACCTCTTTCAAAACAGATACTTGTACAGGAGAACGACTATGTTAAAGCCGGTACTCCTCTCTCAGACGGAGCAATTACTCCTTCAGACATCCTGTCGATAAAAGGCCCGACGAAAGTCCAGGAATATATCGTCAATGAGATTCAGGAAGTGTACCGTCTGCAGGGTGTGAAGATCAACGACAAGCATTTTGAAATCATCGTTCGACAGATGATGCGCAAGGTTGAGATCGTTGACCCGGGTGACACCAAGTTCCTTGAAAAGCAGGTTGTCGACAAGCTTGAGTTCATGGATGAGAACGACTGGATCTACGGCAAGAAAGTGATTGTCGATTCAGGTGATTCACAAACCTTCAAGCCAGGTATGATCATCTCTGCACGTAAACTCAGGGATGAAAATTCAATGCTGAAACGCCGCGACCTGAAGGTTGTTGAAGCAAGGGATGCGGTTCCTGCAACTTCAAGCCAGGTACTCCAGGGTATTACAAGAGCTTCTCTCCAGACGAAGAGCTTCTTCTCTGCAGCATCATTCCAGGAAACAACGAAGGTGCTTAACGAAGCTGCAATCCTTGGCAAGATCGACAGGCTCGAAGGACTTAAGGAAAACGTTATTGTCGGACATCTTATCCCGGCAGGAACAGGTCAGCGCATGTATAACAGCATCATCGTTGGGTCTCTCGATGAATATGAAGAGCTAGTTGGTGCAGAACAGGCTGAGAAAATTGAAAGTGAAAGCGCGAGCTAATATAAATTACAAGAGATGTCAGATCCAAAGAATACACAGATCAGCATTGAGCTGAATGAGGAGGTGGCCCAGGGTATATATTCAAACCTGGCAGTCATTACACATTCTGCCTCAGAGTTTGTGATTGACTTTGTCAGGATCATGCCGGGTATACCAAAAGCCCAGGTTAAGTCGAGAATTATTCTCACTCCTGAGCATGCCAAAAGGCTGGTTGCAGCCCTGCAGGACAATATTGACAAGTATGAAGCAGTTAATGGCCCCATCAAGGAGATCAAAGGATCAGCCCCTATGATGCCCATGAACTTCGGAGGACCGACAGCGCAGGCGTAATTAACGAAGTATATCTATCTAAAACCCTTCTTTGTGCAAACGGAGAAGGGTTTTTGTGTCTTGGTGTCTTGGTGTCTTTGTGTCTTGGTGTCTGGGTGTCTGGGTGTCTTGGAGTCTTGGTGTCTGGGTGTCTTGGTGTCTTGGTGTCGAGGTGTAATTAAACTTTGATTGACTTTTTGTATAATCTCTAAATAATTCTAAATTGGTAGAATGTCTCACTAAAAAGTGCTAATAATGGGAACAATCACTAGTTTTGAAGATCTTGAAATTTGGAAATATGCCAGGGATCTGGTAAATCTTATTTATTCCGATTTCAGAAACTGTAATGATTTCAACTTCAAAAATCAACTTATTTCAGCAGGGATTTCCATAATGAACAATATTTCAGAGGGCTATTGCAGATTCAGTGATGCGGAATTCAGACAATTCCTGAATATCTCAAAAGGATCCTGCGGTGAGGTTAAAAGCATGTATTATATAGCAGAAGATCAAAATTATGTTTCTCCGGAAATTTCAATTGACAGGCGTAAAAGGTGTACTTATCTTATCAATAGTATTGGCAAGCTTATGTCATACTTAAAAAAGAACAAAGTTGCGTGATCAGGACCCCAAGACCCCAAGACACCAAGACTCCCAGACAAATTTGCATTTAACCGAAATAAACGGTTACTTTGCAGCGTTGATTAAAGTGAATATATAGCTGCAGAAGATGAGATTACTGAGAAAAATTTTTATTACGCTGATTATCATATTTCCTGTTTTTGCAAGCACTGATTGTAAAAAACAACCAAGGTGCGGATGTGATGGCGATGTACTATTCACAATCACCAGGAAACAGGCCAGTGTGTATTTCAATGAAACCGGAACAAATATCCAGTTTAATCTCCTTGAAGATCCTTCTTCCACATATTATTTCTGCAATCCGTCTGAGATGTTTGGCAAATTCTCTGACATAAAAAGCGGGGATGTTGTGCTTATTTCAGGTCATGCTTACTGGGAATGTAACTTCCTGTACCAGTCAAGTAATTATAACTATTATACTTCAATGTATAAGGTTTACCAGATGCAGGTGACCGAAGTTGTGTCTGATCTCTACGGTAAAAAATAACATCTGCCCTATATCCGCTTCGGGAGAAAATTCCTGATCCATTTTTCGTATCTTTCTGAAAATTTTTGTTTCTCCGGCAATGTACAGGATCTCATTTGCAGGCGCTGGCAGGGTGGCCTCTTCCTTATGTATGGAATTTTTCGGGAAGGGATTCACTATTGGCAAAATTGTCTCCTCGACTCCCTCCAGCGGGAAAGAGCTTGCCGATTCGTGCAGGGCTGAATGGTCTGATGATCTTACTTTTGACAATAAAACAGATATTATAATTGTTGCCGTCCCCGACAGCAAGCTTGATGATGTTCTGAAAAGCATCAGGCGCAGTTCAAACACAGTGGTTGTTCATACTGCCGGAAGCTATGGACAGGAAGTGTTCCCTTCAGAGATAATTCATAGAGGTGTTCTTTATCCTTTGCAGACGTTTACAAAAGGAAGAAAAATCAATTATTCTGATCTTCCTTTTTTTATTGAAGCTTCAGATGACTTAACGAGGAAGATTCTCATCACTCTTATTGAAACAGTCGGGGGAAAAATTTATGAAGCTGATACTGAAAGGAGAAAAATGCTGCATCTGGCAGCAGTCTTTGCCTGTAACTTTACCAACCACATGCTTACAACAGGGGAAGATCTGGCAGGAAAAGCAGGCTTTGAATTAAGTGTACTTGAAACACTTATTCGCGAGACAATATCCAAGGCTTTTGCTGACGGGCCCGGGAAGTCACAGACAGGGCCTGCATCAAGAAATGATGTTAATACAATGAACAAACATCTGGATTTATTATCTTCAGCACCTGAATTGCAGAAGGTTTATAAAGTGATATCAGAATCAATAATAAATAAACAAACAAGGTAAAGTGGCTAATTTCAAGGAAGATCTTGCCAGGGTTAAGGCGATGGTGTTTGATATTGACGGGGTACTTTCGCAGCAGACCATAAACCTTAATTCTTTCGGAGTGCCGGCAAGAACAGTGAACCTGAGAGATGGCTATGCCCTTCAGCTCGCTGTAAGAAAAGGATATATAATCGCAATTATTTCAGGATGCAAATCAAAAGAATATCTTAAGAGATTAAAGCTCCTTGGAATAAAAGATATATACCTCAATTGCCGTTCAAAGAAGGAACATTTTTCATCATTCCTTAAAAAATACAACCTGAATAGCTCTGAAGTGTTATATATGGGTGATGATATACCAGATTACGAGATCATGAAATTGGCCGGGGTACCTGTTTGCCCTTCGGATGCTGATAGCGAAATCCGCCAGATTTCATCCTATGTTTCAGACAGGAAAGGCGGGGAAGGTTGCGTTAGAGATGTTATAGAACAAATAATGAGACTTCATAATAAATGGATGGATACTGACGCATTTTCATGGTAACAATAACTGAATTCCTGCAATTGGTAAGATGGCGCAACCTGCTTCTTGTCGCTATAACGATGATATTGATGCGGTATGCAGTTCTCGAGCCGCTTATTCGAAAAATCCCGGTTGTTCTCAGCAACAATCCTGCAGAACAGGTATCAATGGAACTGCAGTTTCCGTTTTTTAATTTCTTGCTGCTTGTCCTGGCCACCCTCTGTATAACTGCCGGCGGATATGTTATCAATGATTATTTTGATATCAAAACTGACCTGATAAACAGGGGAAAAGTGATTGTAGGTACCAGGATACCAAGACGCACTGCAATGATGTGGCATTCGGTACTGAACATTGCAGGCGTAATAATTGGTTTTTACATCTCCTGGCGTGCAGGCTATGCAATGATGGGAGCATTGTTCCTCATTGTTTCCGGGTTGCTCTATTTCTATTCGGCAAGCTATAAAAGACAATTCCTTGTAGGGAATATAATTGTTGCCATTCTAACTGCTGCCGTTCCAATGCTGGTGGCAATATATGAATGGCCGGCCTTGTACAGGTTCTATATTGTCAATGCCATCTCAATGCCAGATCTTGACTTTGTTCTTTACTGGGTTGGGGGTTTCGCAGTGTTTGCCTTTATTACGACCCTTGCCAGGGAGATAATAAAGGATATCGAAGATTTTGAAGGAGATATTGCATATGGAAGGAATACCCTTCCTGTCGTTCTCGGAATTAAAACTTCAAAAGCAGTTGCAGGAGCGCTTGTTGTAATTACAATCCTCATGCTTTTCCTTGCCTGGAAGCTATATGTAAATGATTTAATTACAATAATTTATCTTTCAGTTGCGGTTGCAATCCCATTATTAGTGGTTATCTACCGTCTCACAGGCACAAATACAAAAGAAAAGCTGCACAGTGCAAGTACATTTATGAAGGTGGCAATGTTTTTCGGAGTGCTCTATTCTGTGCTTGTATGGATAATAATCAACTGGGATCTGTATTGATATGATAACAGGCAGGATAAATAAATTCAAAATAATACTTGCTTCAAACTCACCGAGAAGGCAGCAGCTTTTAAGGGAAGCCGGTATTAACTTCGAAGTTGCAGTACTTGATTATGATGAAAGTTTTCCTCCCGGACTTACAGGTTCTGAAACGGCAATGTATGTTGCGAAGCAAAAAGCATCGTTCTTCAGGAACAAAGTTAAAGCAGGAGAAATCGTAATAACAGCCGATACTATTGTCTGGTGCAATAATAAAGTTCTGGGAAAGCCTTCAGATGCCCGGGCGGCAATTGACATCCTTAATGAAATCTCGGGAAACAGCCATGAAGTAATAACTGCCGTTGTCATCTTATCAGGTGACAGGGAAGCATCTTTTTATGAATCTACAAAAGTTACATTCGAAAGCATGACAGATGAGGAGATCAGTTACTACGTAGAGAACTTTAAACCTTTCGATAAAGCAGGTGCTTATGGTATACAGGAATGGATAGGAATTATAGGCTGCAGCAGGCTTGAAGGTTCATATTTTAACGTGGTGGGCCTGCCTGTCCACAGGCTTTACACCGAGCTTGGAAAATTTGTTGAATCATTATAAAAACGTTGAATTAGATAAATGAATATGATAAGGAGATTATTGTATGCCTGGGTTTTGATGTTTGTTGTGTTCCCGGTAACACTTAGGGCTGATGAGGGCATGTGGATACCACTGCTTATTGAGAAGTACAATATCAGGTTGATGCAGGAAAAAGGCTTTAAGCTTTCAGCAGAAGATATTTACAGTGTTAATAAAGCATGCATGAAGGATGCTGTACTGAAGTTCGGCAGCGGATGTACAGGTGAAATAATCTCCGGCGACGGGCTGCTCATTACCAATCATCATTGCGGACGCAGCATGGTTCAGTCTCATTCAAGCCTGGAGAATGACTATCTCAGTAAAGGTTTCTGGGCAATGTCGAAGAAAGAGGAGCTGGCAAACCCGGGGTTATCAGTTACAATCCTCAAAAGAATGGAAGATGTTACTGACCGTGTTCTTAGTGGCACATCTGATAGAATGGAAACTTCAGAACGCGACAGGATAATAGCCACGAATATAGCCAGGCTTGTAAGCGAAGCAACATCTGGCAACAGCTACAAAGCCAGCATCCGGCCATTCTATATGGGTAACCAGTACTTTCTTTTTGTCGATGAGGTATTCACAGATGTGCGCCTTGTTGGCGCTCCGCCGGTTACTATCGGTAATTTCGGCTCAGAAACTGATAACTGGATCTGGCCCCGCCATACAGGTGATTTCTCTCTCTTCAGGATCTATGCTGGAAAAGATAATAAGCCCGCTGACTATTCTCCCGACAACGAGCCATACAAACCTGCCTATTTCTTTCCGATCTCTCTGAAGGGAGTGAAGGAAGGTGATTTCACAATGGTATTCGGATATCCGGGAACAACTTACGAGTATGTTCCTTCTTATCATATAAAAATGCTCCGTGATTATATCAATCCAAAGTTGATTGATATCAGAACACGGAAAATTGATATAATGGAAGCTGCCATGGAAAGTGATCCTCTTATCCGTATCCAGTACTTCGTTAAAAAGTCAGGTATTGCAAATGCCTGGAAGAAGTGGCAGGGTGAATTGCTTGGATTGAAAAAAATGAACACTGTGGGAGAGAAGGAACAGTATGAACAGAAATTTACAGCCTGGGTTAACAATAACAAAGAAAGAAGTGCAAAGTACGGTCAGATACTTCCTGACTATAAAGAAGTCTATGATTCTTATGGGGAGCTTCGGCTTGTGAATGATTACACCAGCGAGGTTCTATCTGATGTCGAATCTTTCAGGCTTGCAAAGAATGTACGAGCTCTGGCTGAACTTTATACTAATAATGCTTCTGAAGAAACGATTGAAAATCTGAGAACGGCTATCTTATCCTCTGCTGAAACGACATTTAAGAATTATAATGCAGACACTGACAGGAAACTTTTTGCTGCAGTAATGGAGATGTATGGCTCTAACCTTGACAATAAGTGGCTGGCACCTGCGTACACAAGGTTAAAGGCCGAGACAAAAGGTGATTTTGTTGCCTCCGCCGAAAAAATCTATTCTTCAAGCGTTTTTACCAGTGAAACAAGGTTTAATGATTTTGTAAAAAAGTTCAATAAATCTTCGGTCAAAAAGATTGAAAGGGACTGGATTTACAGCATTGCAGCTTCAGCATCAGATATGATAACTACCAGCGTAACTCCTGGGTTACAAGAGTTAAATTCCCGCATTCAGCAGCTTAACAGGGTATATATGTCGGCACAGATGGAGTTTGAATCAGACAGGATGTTTTATCCTGATGCAAATTCAACACTTAGGGTAGCATACGGGAATATTGCCGGGTACAAAGCCAAAGATGCAGTTAATTATGAATTTGTTACAACTCTTGATGGGATTATTGAGAAGGACAATCCTGAAGTTTTCGACTATGATGTTCCTGACAAGCTTAAAGAGCTGTACATTGATAAAGATTATGGTCGTTATGCAACGGAAGAAGGAAAAATCCCGGTATGTTTCATTGCAACAAATCATACAACCGGAGGAAACTCAGGCAGCCCGGTTATCGATTCAAATGGTTACCTTATCGGGGTAAATTTCGACAGGGCCTGGGAAGGTGTTGCCAGTGATATGGATTTCAATCCTGAACAGAGCAGGAATATAAGTCTCGACATAAGGTATGCACTGTTCATAATAGATAAGTTCGCAGGCGCCGGTTACCTGCTTGATGAGATGAAGATAATAGAATAGGTATAACACAAAAGGTTTAATGAAGATTGTTGCAGACGATAAGATCCCGTTCCTGAAAGGAGCCCTTGACGATGTGGCTGAGGTGATCTATATGCCCGGCCATCTTATTGACCGAAAAACACTGATGGATGCTGATGCAATACTTACGCGTACACGCACCAGGTGTAATGAAGATCTGCTGAAAGGTACGAAAGTGCAATTCATTGGCACAGCAACAATTGGCTATGATCATATCGATACCCATTATTGTGAAAAAAATAACATTCATTGGACAAATGCTCCGGGGTGCAATTCTTCTTCAGTTAATCAATATGTTGTAGCTGCACTTCTTGCCCTTGCCCAGCAGAATAATTTCACTTTGGAAGGCAGGACTTTGGGCATAGTGGGTGTTGGTAATGTAGGCTCAAAGGTTCAGAAATCAGCTGCAGCGCTTGGAATGAAGGTTTTGCTGAATGATCCTCCAAGAGAGCGGATTGAGGGAAGAAAAAACTTTGTTCTTCTTGGAGACATCCTTTACAATGCTGATATCATAACAGTTCATGTCCCCCTGAATATCGTCGGTGAAGATCAGACCTGGCATCTTTTTAATGAGAAAAGCTTCAAGAAGATGAAAAAAGGAACCTGGTTCATAAACAGCTCACGTGGAGAAGTTGCCGAGACTGGTTCTCTCAGGGAAGCACTCTCCACGGGAAAGATCAGGGCTGTAACAGATGTATGGGAAAATGAACCTGATATAGATCAGGCTGTCATGAAAATGTCATTCATTTCGACTCCCCATATTGCTGGATATTCAACTGATGGAAAGGCAAACGGGACCTCAATGATTGTAAGGGCATTGAGCGAATACTTTGATCTTCCTTTCAAAGAATGGTATCCTTCAAATGTGCCTCCTCCTTCAAAGCCTGGCATTGAGCTTAACGGTGCCGGCAAATCTGACCAGGAGATTATCAGGGAAGCAGTTAATCATTCATATAACATTCTGAATGATGATGAACGGCTAAGGCTTAACCCTGAACAGTTCGAGCATCAGAGAGGAACATATCCCCTGAGGAGAGAATTTACAAGCTATTCAGTAAGGACAACAAATTGCAGCCGGGAGGTTCTTACCAGTCTCAGGCTGCTGGGTTTCAGGTTTTGAATTTTTTATTGTTCTGCTACTTCAGCTTCAGCAACAGATTTCACCCTTGAATATTCCTTCACCTGGTACACAAAAGCCTGTAACCTGGTCTCAAGTGAAATATTATCCTGTCCGTCGTAAGCAATATTTATGAAAGGCATATTGTCATGGTCTTTCCTGAAGTTGTCGCTTACAGAAGATATCAGCGTTCCAGGCATGCACGTAAACGGCAGTATTGCGGCTATACCTGAAACTCCCCTCTCATACAGCGATGCTGAAGTTCCAATAGCAATAGCGGGATCTCCGTCATAGAAAGGACTTACGTAATCACTGCATAACCTGAACATGTCATGCAGCGAAACATCCTTTTTCTCATCAACAAATTCCTTTATTCCCCTTGTAAGCGACCATGCTAAAAGATCCTGGCCGGCTGCCTGTATTTTTGATTTTATAACTCCCATTTTATCATTCTTCCACTTGCTGTCACGTTTAAACCTGTAAGTGGAATAAACAAGCCATTCAGCAAAAGGAGCGATCATTACTTCAACTCCCATAGCCTCGAGTTTATTTGCTACGCCTCCGTTGCATGGAGCATTGTCACGCATGAAAATTTCACCAACAATCGCCACAACAGGCTTTCTTTGTTCATTTGTAAGCTGAATGGACAGGAACTCGTCTGTGATCTGCTTTAATTCCTTATGCAGGTTTTTTCCTCCGTTTTCGATGCATGAAACAAGCCTTTCAAGTGATTTAGCATAAAGAACATCACACTCACCTTTCCTTAGCTCATATGGCCTGTGTTCCCTGTATATCTTCCTCAGGAAATCACATGCAACAAATCCTTTCCAGGCAGCAATTCTGAATTTCTGGCTCTTGTTTCCTGCAAGATCAGCATAAGATGTATCATTTGACGGGGTGAGCAGCTCGGCTTCCTTGAACCCAAGTTTATCGAACAGTACCCTGTGGAGTTGGTTGTACTGGCCAAACCTGCAGGGGCCGTTATGATCGGGCATAAAAAAAGTCATCTTTGAAGGGTCGCTTCCGGGTTCCTGCAGCTTTTTGATGAAGCTTCCTGTTGTGCAGATCATGGGGTAACACTCCCGGGATGAAGTATATTTCCTTGCAATGGCAATGTCCTCTTCTGTCTGTTTTGGAAGCACTTCAGAAGCAATACCACAGCTTCTCGCGGCAGCAGCCACAAGGTAGGCAGTGTCATTCATGTAGGGGAAATAGAGAATCCGTCCATTATGCGGGGATTCTGCACTGCGTCGTGGCCTTATTATTTCAGGCTGGCTATCAGTTTCAGTTCCGTTCAGGCTGTCAAGAAATGCTTCGATCCTTGTAACCATACCTGCATCGGCCGAATGCTCATCAACTTCAAGGTGAAGAAATGGCTTCCCTCGCAGTTCCTCATTTATATAATGCATAATAAAAGAGTCCGGCCCGCACCTGAAATTGCTCAGGTAGACAGCATACAATCCTTTGGTTTTTGCAACATGTTGTGCAGCAGCAATAATCTTCTGTCCATTGGGCCAATACATATTCCTGTAATTATCAAATATGTTGGCACCTGAAAGATCCAGCATGTCCAACGGTATAGGAACTACATTCTGGATCATCAGCTTTTCCATCAGACCCAGGTTTAAATGAGAATCTGATGTATTGTATGGTCTACCAAGCAATACTGCAGGAATACAGTCAGAAGGAATTTCAGTCATTGCAATTTTGCCATATTCAACAAGCGATTTTTCAAATTCAGTCTGCCTTGCATCAGCTTTTATTGCTGCATTTCTGATAATTTCTTCATCAATGCCAAACTTCGATCCAAAATATTCAGTAACCTCAGGAATGAAAGCTCTTTCAAAGAACCTGAAGTGAAGAGTTGGCATCAGGAATTTCGACTCATCGAATTTGTCTCTTAGAGCAGCCTTTACCATGAAGGGATAGGTCTGTACCCATGGACAATTACAATTGAATGTGGGATTGTTCTGTTTTGCTTTTCCGTTTACAATGAAAGGCATAAAAATGAATTCGGCCCCTCTTTCGAGTAGATCAATCACATGTCCGTGCATCAGCTCTACAGGCAGGCATGTTTCAGTTGTCATCGACTCAATTGATTTGACAACAAGATCCTTATCCGACTCCTTCGATATTATTATGTTGAAGCCAAGTTCTTCGAAGAAGGTACGCCAGAAAGGGAATTGCTGGTAAAATACCATTAGCGCTCTGGGGATCCCTATGGTTGTTGTTTTCCATGTCTCCTGTTCCCTGAAACCGTCGAGCAGCATCTCTGTTCTTTTTTTAAACAGGTCAGGTATATCAGTCCTGATCTTTTTCCTTCCATCTGTCTCATATTTCTCACACCTTCCTCCATAGAGAAGAGGTTTTGAATATCCTTCAATTTTTATCTTCCTGATCTCGCAATGATTACTGCAGGCCTGGCATGTAAACCTGCTTACTTCATAATTTACGTTCCTCATAGCAAAACCACGGAAGCTGGTCTTCTGCCCGGATTGAACAGCCTTTTTTGCCAGTATTGCGGCACCTATAGCTCCAGTTACATCGAAATGAGGAGGAATGATGATTTTTTTGCCTGTCACCTGCTCAAAAGCTGCCACTACAGCTTTATTGTTGGCAACGCCTCCCTGGAAGAAGATCTTGTTGCCCACAGGCCTGTCACCCACAACCTTCTGCAGGTAGTTATACACAATTGAATAGGCAAGTCCCCCGATAAGATTCTCGTTCCTTACGCCTCTCTGCATGAATGAATTCAGATCTGATTCCATGAAAACAGTGCATCTGTCGCCGAGTTTCCCTGGCGATTCAGCCGCAAGCGCTTTATTACCAAACTCTTCAATTATGTTGATATTAAGTTTCTCAGCCTGTTCCTCCAGAAATGAACCTGTGCCTGCTGCACATACCTTGTTCATTTCAAAATCAACTACAACCCCATTTTTTATGCTGATGTATTTTGAATCCTGGCCGCCAATCTCGAAAATCGTATCTACTGTAGGGTCATAATCGATTGCGGCGGTAGCCTGTGCGGTTATTTCGTTCCTGATAATGTCAGCACCTATGAAATCGCCGGTAAGGTATCTGCCCGATCCTGTTGTACCTGCTCCCAGCACTGTAACAGTGTCACCGACTTCTTCGTATATCTCGGTGAGACCTCTTTGTATTGCATCAAGCGGCTTACCGGCAGTGGGCAGGTATCGGCGTGCAATTACCCTGTGTTTCTCATCGATAAGGACAACATTTGTGCTCAGCGAGCCTACATCAATGCCGAGATAAACTCCTGGATTGCCATTTCTTGGAGTTATATCTTTATTGTATAACGTGTCTGTCAGGAAAAGCCTTGGAAGGCTTGTATATGAAACTGTTTCATTTTCAAGATAGCTTCCCAGATCTTTTAAACCTTTAAATTTTTTTGGCTTTTCCCCCTTTGACAGGGAATAAAGTACTGAACCAATTGCACCCATTGAAGCATAATACCTGGGAATTATCAGCTCATCATCCTGCAATGACAGGACCTCCCTGAAGGCTCTTACCATCCCGGCATTAGCTGCTACTCCTCCGGCAAATATAATGGGCTTTTTTAACTCCTTGCTCCTGGCAAGGTTACTTCTGAAATTCCGGGCCATTGCAAAGCAAAGGCCGGCAACAATATCATGTAAGGGTGTGGCAATCTGCTGATGATGTATCATGTCACTCTTGGCGAACACGCTGCATCTTCCTGCTATACGGGGTGGATCAACAGATTTCAGTGCCATCTCACCGAATTCATTTTCAATCTTTACACCGATCCTGCTGGCCTGCTGATCGAGGAATGATCCTGTGCCTGCCGCACAGATACTGTTCATCTCGAAGTCAAGAAGCCTTGAACCTCCGTTAAGAGGATCCTTTTCAAGAAGTATCAGCTTGGAGTCTTCACCGCCTATCTCTATTACTGTCCTTGCCTCGGGGTGTAGTTTGCCTGCTGATGTAGCCTGGGCTATGATCTCATTTACAAAGGTTCCACCGATCAGTTCCGCTGCAAGCCTTCCTCCAGTTCCTGTAAGTGCAATACCAAGGATTCTATCTTCCGGAAATCTTGTTTTAATATCCGTAAGGCGGAACTTTAATACTTCAAGTGGTTTTCCATGGACATAGTCGTAATGGTTCTCAATTACATGTCCTTCTTCATCCAGTACAACAGCGTTAAGTGAAACAGATCCGATATCGAGTCCCAAGTAACAGGCAGGATCTCGGGATGTATCTCCGGTCTTTACCATTTTGCAGGGCAGTTTTAGGTTTCAAAAGAGGTACTAATAGTCTCAAATTTAGCACTATTTTAATCCAAACCATAAAACTGTCCTGCTTAGTTTAAACAATATTTATCATATCCACTCTTCCTGTAAAACTTCACCATTTATGCCTGCTATTATTCTTTTTACAGGTACTTTCCTTGAGGCTCTCTGCTGCGCTGCTTTTACCATCTGGACTAATCCGCCACAACAAGGGACTTCCATAATCATTACTGTGATAGTGTTCACTTTTGCACTATCAATAAGTGAAACAAGCTTGTCAATATAAATTTCTGCACCATGATCGAGCTTAGGACATGCAATTGCAAGAGACCTTCCCTTAAGGAACCTGCTATGAAAGCCACCCATTGAAAAAGCAACACAATCGGCAGCAAGAAGAAGATCTGACTCCCTGAAATATGATGCTGAAGGATTTACCAGGTGCATCTGGACAGGCCATTGCCTGAGCTCTGAAGGCTGGTCGCCCGCAGCAACTGTTTCCGATGTAACGGGAGTTTTAGCTATAACTCTCTCCCTTGAACCGGGGCATCCCCCTCCATGATTATGCACAACCTGAGAAACTATCTGAGGTTGTTTGCCATGGTTATGAACTTCGTGAATGACTTCCTCAAGGTTAAACTTAAGCTCATTCCTGTGTTCTTTGAGATAGCTCACACCTTCCTGCAGAAAACCTGTTTCACCATGATCCTTGAGATGTTTCAGGTGTGCTATCACAGTATTTTTCCCTTTATCTTTCATTTGTTCCATGACTCTTGTTTCAGTATATGGTTCGGCCTCCCGTGTTTCTATTGTGATTGCTCCTGTCGGGCAGTGACCAATGCAAGCACCAAGGCCGTCGCACATTAGTTCGCTAACAAGCCTGACCTTACCATCAATGACCTGTAAAGCGCCTTCGTGGCAATTAGGAACACATTCACCGCAACCGTTGCACAGCTCGTCATCAATCTTTAAAATATCTCTTTTCATCTCATTAAATTTTGATGCAAACATAACCATGCCATTAAGTTTAAAATGTAACATATGTTACAAATAGTGATTTTTTATAACTTTAAATAAAAAAATCATGGACTATTCTATATTTTCTCAATCACTCTTGTTTACAGGGCTGAATCCAGATCAGATAAAATTGATACTTACAAATGTTCCATTCCGAATTCGAAAATTTAATTCCGGGAAGCTTATTTTTCAGAGCGGTGAGATTGTTAAATCAATGGCCTTTGTAATATCCGGGTATGTGAAAGGTGAAATGGTCGATTATACCGGAAGGGTGATCAAGATTGAAGACATAATCGCTCCCGGGGCAATTGCACCCGCATTTTTATTCGGTCGCATGAACAGGTACCCGGTGAATGTTATCGCAGTTCCAGAAACAACACTAATGCTGATTGAAAAACAAGACTTCCTCGTCATGCTTCAGTCAGACAACAATGTCCTGGTTAATTTTCTTGACATGATCTCGAACAGGTCACAATTCCTGTCGGGGAAAATCAAATTTCTCAGCTTTAAAACCATTAAAAGCAAGCTTGCCCAGTATATTATTGAGCTTGCCGGACCATCAAAAGATGTAATCAGGCTCGACAGGACACAAAACGATCTTGCTGACTATTTTGGAGTTGCAAGGCCATCAGTAGCTAGGGCTCTTGGTGATCTTGAAGAGGATGGGATAATAGTTACTAAAGGAAAAGAGATAAGGATACTTAACAGGGCACTTCTTACAAGCTTTATGACCGACCAGGTTCCATTGCGGGAAGGCTGATTATGAATGACGTGCCTTCACCTGGTTTGCTTTCTACAGCCATTTTCCCTTCATTAAGTAAAACAAGCTCATGGCATAGCTTCAAGCCAAGACCGGTACCTTTTTCATTTTCAGTGCCTGGAGTAGACTGAATTGTTTCGGATGTAAATATTAATTTCTGTTTCTCTTCAGAGATTCCTTCTCCATTGTCACTTATCTTAAGCATGATTCCTTCACCATTGTGTTTCTTGTCTTTAAGAAAGATGCTGATCCGGCCATTCCTTGGTGTATATTTAACCGCATTTGACAGAAGATTCCTGATAATGATGTCGAGAAGATCCTTGTCGCACCATGCTATGGAATTTCCGACCTGCGTAAAGTTGACTGTGATCTCTTTTTTATCAGCAGTCTCCTTAAATATGCTAAGATTTGTGAGTATTATGTCAGCAAGGTCGTGCATTGCAGGAGAATATTTTATTTTATCTTCCTGTCCCAGTCCCCAAACAAGCATGTTCTCGAGCAGGTTAATTACACGCTGGGCATAATCAATGCTCGATGAGGCAAACTCATCATACTTTTCCTTGAATTCCTTTTCTTTAAGAAGATTGAGCAAGTAGAGTATGTTCACAACGGGGCTTCTGAGATCGTGGGCAATCACCGACAATATACGGTTACGCAGCTGGATGGTATCTGTAAGCTGTTTATTCTGAAGAGCGATACGACTGTTCTGTAATTCTATTTCTTCATTCTGCCTGCGAAGTTCAGAGGTCCTGTCCTTAATTAGATTCTCAAGGTTCCTGTTCATGAATTCCAGTTCATTTTTGAGCTTTTCGCGTTCATCGGAAGCAAGAACCCATTTATACAAAACAAGAATAGCCTGTATGAATACAAATACAACAACAAAAGATGATATGATGTACTCACCGCCACCAATTGATCTGCCCATTGATATTATTATGTCGTAGAGTCCTCCGGCAAGGAGCCCGGTAAAGGCAAGGGCATAGATTATTTCAGTTGTTATTCCCTTAAATGCTCCACGGTATGACCTTATGATCAGGTAGATCATCTGAAGTAATATGGCCGGATAAAACAACATAATTGAATAACTGAACACAGTTACCGGGAAAATCAGTACCAGGAATAAGACTGCACTGAAGATATAAGTCATTATCAATGCTGTTATCCTGCTGAATCTTGTGGGATAAAGGAATCGCGCAAACCATGAAAGGCTGATTATGATCATCACAAGTCCCAGGTATTCGAATTTAACAATCCAGTCCCATGAGACATTAAAGAAACTGTTTACCTGATAGTTAGATGTGAACATGGGTCTTGATATGAGGCCCATCGTAAGAATGCTGAAGCATATCATTATGGTCTGCCTGCCGGAGAAGAAATAGAAGAAAAGGAATAATATTGAAAATCCTGCGAGCAGGCTTATAACTGCCCAGTCAAAGGCCCAGGAGTTTGCGAGCCTTCTCTGTACAATAGGAAAAGTTCCAAACCTGGCGGGCAGCCAGAATCCGCCGCGCCGGTGAAAATAATTTGAAACATTCACAACAATATCAAGAGTATCGCTTTCAGGAACTATCCTTGCAAAAACCCTGCTATACTCAGGTTTGCTTTCTTCAGCACTCCTCCCGGTAATGCCATTGCCGCCAATATATTTCCCATTTATATAAAGGTCATATGATGTATCGAAAGTTGGCAGGTCTATGGCAAGAGGAGGTATTTTCCCTTCAGGTACCAGAACTTTCAACCTGTATGTTGCATAGCCAAACTTATGAGTCTTAATATCAGGATAATCTGTCCAGTAGGAGGGGACCTTACCATAATAATCAGGAACAACAGAGCCTGACTCAAAATCATAAGGACGAAGCATTTTCATCCAGTAAAATTCCCATTCACCATTAAGCTTGACAATAAAATTATCGGGCTCGGGAATGTTCCTGAGATCCAGAACTCCTTTACTGGCATGAGAAAACTGGCATTCAGAGTTACTAAAATGTAATAACAGCAACAAGCCAAGAACTAAAACTTTTCTCATCGGTCTCAGTAGATGGAATGTATCGTCTCTATTTCAGTCCCCTGTTTTCAAGGAGTGCATCAATACCTGGTTCCTTTCCCCTGAATGCCAAATACATGTCATGTGGATCACGGGAGCCTCCTTTTGACAGGATTTCTTTCTCGAATTTTGCAGCTATTTCCTTGTTGAAGATATTTCCTGTTTCCCTGAAAGCGCTGAAAGCATCAGCATCGAGCACCTCGCACCAGATATAACCGTAGTATCCGGAAGCATAGCCGCTTGCCCATATGTGGTTGAAGTATGTTGACCTGTACCTGGGCTTTATTTCAGGGATCAGTCCTATTTTCTGCATTGCCTTATCTTCAAATTCCCTGATATTAATATCCTGGGGCGCTGAGATCGTATGATATTCCATGTCGAGTAACGATGCCGCAAGGTATTCAACCGTTGCAAAGCCGGTATTGAATTTTTTTGAATCCTGCAACTTCTGAACAAGTTCATCGGGGATAATCTCACCTGTATCGTAGTGTTTTGAATATACTTTCAGAACTTCAGGTTCGAGAACCCAATGCTCCATTATCTGAGATGGAAGCTCCACGAAATCCCTTGGCATGGATCCTCCTGGATATGTTTTATTTGAAAGGAGTCCTGCCAGTGCATGTCCGAACTCATGGAACAAAGTGCCAGCCTCCTCCGGGGTAAGAAGCGAAGGCTTATCAGCAGTAGGAGGAGTTGAGTTGGTAACCATTGTCATTATCGGATGAACCATCTTGCCATCCCTGTCGCGCTCCTGGCTTCTGAAAGATCCGCACCATGCCCCGCCACGTTTGGAAGGACGCGGGTAATTATCTATCATTAGTACTCCAACATGCTCTCCATTTCTTTTAACCTCGAAAGTGTTGACATCGGGATGATATTTTGGGATATCATTTCTTTTCTCAAATTCAAGCCCGTAAAGCTGGTTTGCAACATAGAACATTCCTTCCATCACATTGTCAATTTTGAAGTAAGGTCTTGTTGCTTCATCATCAAGATCGTATTTCTCTTTCCTTATTTTCTCCGAATAGTACCACCAGTCCCATGGTTCCAGTTTAAACTTTCCTCCTTCCTTTGCAATCAGTGCTTGTTGTTCTGCTGCTTCAGCCTTTGCATATGGAAGAGCTGCATTCCAGATCTGTGTAAGGAAATCATTTACCTTTTCAGGTGTCTTTGCCATTGTACGTTCAAGTACGAAATCAGCGTATGTATCATAGCCAAGGAGGTTTGATCGCTCAACTCTCAGGTTTGCAATCCTTGCGATTATCTCTTTGTTATCCTTGTCGTTGTTATTGTCGCCTTTCATAAAATATGCTGTGAAAAGCTTTTCTCTAAGGTCGCGCCTGTCTGAATACTGAAGAAACGGCGTCATGCTTGGTACCTGGAGGGTAAATACCCACTTTCTTTCCATTGCCAGGCTGTTGGCCATAGCAGCTGCCTGCTTCTTTACTCCTTCGGGTAATCCTGAAAGATCTTCTTCACTGTCCAGTACAAGCTTGAAGCCATTGGTTTCAGCAAGCAGGTTCTGCCCGAACTTAACAGAAAGTAAAGACATCTCTTCGTTGATCTTCCTGAGTTTTTCCTTGTCTTCGTGTGATAATGCTGCACCGCTCCTGACAAATCCCTTGTATGTGTCATCAAGTAATTTTTTCTCTTCATCTGTAAGATTGAACTTTTCCCTGTTCTCATATACTGATTTAACACGTTGGAAGAGGGTGTCGTTAAGGTTGATGTCGTCCCTGTGCTTTGAAGAGATTGGCGAAAGCTCGCGGCTTATTGCCTGGAGAGTATCATTTGTATTGGCCGAATTAAGTGCACCGAAAACACTTCCGACCTTATCAAGCAACTCGCCGCTGTATTCCATTGCCTTGATAGTATTTTCAAAAGTCGGTTCTTCCTTGCTGGTGATAATTTCCCTGATCTCACGCTTCTGCTCTTCGAAGCCTTTCAGATAGGCAGGCATGAAATGTTCAGCTTTTATCTTTTCAAATGGTGGTACCTGGAAAGGAGTGTCATATTCATTGAAAAAAGGGTTATCACTTTTTTCCTTCTTTGTACAGCTTATGTTTACCATGAGAGTAAGACAAATAATAACAAGGATGTTTTTCATTGCAGATTTTTATAAGATTGTGGGAAAAATACAAAAAAAATCAGAAAAAAAGGCGCCCTGAGCGCCTTTTCACCTAAAACCTAAACCTTTAACTGAACTAATATTTGCCCGGCGGCTGATTGGATCTTAATTCATACTATAGACGTACAATTATCAAAAATGATGCAAAAAAAACAAAATATTTTACTTCAGTCTGAAAATCAGTGAGTCTGAGGTAAAGGATGAGAATATCCCGACTCCGCCATTGATATTTGAATAAACAAGAGAAGGCTCAGAGAAGGGTGATGGGTTATTGTCATAATCCCCAATGGACTTATGGAACAGATAATAAGAATTGTCGGTATTAAGAATATATACCTTGAGGAAAGCTGAATCATTATACGTTGAAGGGTAAAAATTCAGCCTGTCTTCAATGGTGAACTTTCCTTCACTATTTACTTTTTTATCGGTAAACAGTTCCTTTTCCAGTGGGATGTAATAATCTTCTGTATACTTCCTGTAACCGGTAGGAGAACTGTATGCGATATACCTCAAAATCACCCGGTAAAAATTCTCTTTCCCGGGCTGGTCGTCAAAAGACAGGCGAAACATCAGCTCGTTCCAATTAAAACCCATTTCTGAACGCGCGATGCTGAAAGTATCAAGAGTGATATTCTGCCTGATACGATCTGGTACAGTGCAGCTGGATGAGGCTTCAGGGTAGTACTGACTTATGACCTTTAATGAATATGTCTTTCCGGGAGATATCGAATTTGATTCATTTCTGAAAAAGAATCTGTCACCCGATCTTGTCATTATTGTCTCTTTTTCACCATCTGATATAGTAACAGATACAGCGCCTCTCAAAATGTCATTTCCTAACACACCGAAAACCCTTTTTGTTGTTGAAACATCAGCATATGTGATATTATTGCCGGGAGTGATGAATGCAGAGATGACGATTTGAGGCTTGAAGTCAGGCAACTTTACATTATTGACTTCTGATTCGCATCCCGTAAGAAATGCTATCAGAAGGAGTAGTATATGCCTGCCATTAACCATATCAGAATTTAATTGAATAAGTGAAAGACGGAATAACAGGAAAAAGGCTTACCTGTTTCAGTATGCCGGTTGTTTTTCCATTAACTATGATATTTTCAGGATAATAGTAGAATGGATTCTTCCGGTTATAAACATTATACACTGATATTTCCCATATCCTTTCGTAGTGCCTCTTTTGTTTATGAAACTGGATGCCTGCATCGAGCCTGTGGTATGCTCCCATCCTGAAATTGTTCCGCTGGCCGTAATTTAGCACCGTTGTACTATAATTTCCAGTTTCTGGATTATACGCGGGTCTTGGCATATGCGGCTTAATGTCATATTCGGATAATGGTAGTGTTACCGCGTTGCCGGATCCATAAACCCATGTTCCTGAAACTGTTATCCTTCTGGAAAGTTCATAAATGGCAACAAGCGATATATCATGGCGCCTGTCGTACCTGGCGAAGAACTTCTTTCCGAAGTTTACCGAATCAAGCTGCATCTCGGTTTTTGATATCGTATAACCGATCCATCCTGTAAGTCTGCCCGTTTTTTTCTGTAACAGGAACTCTGCACCATATGCCCATGCTTTCCCGGAGGTGACATTATCTTCCCAGCTTACTGTTGATGATGAAGAAACATCGTTAAGCTGCATGAAAGTAGCGCCCTCCTTATAGCCGATTACATTTCCCATGCTCTTATAATAAACTTCAGCTGAAAGTGCCAGTACTGGCTTGTCAAGATCTTTTGCTATACCTGCAGCGATCTGTTTTGAATGTTGTGGTTTAACCCTGTCGGTTGTAGGAACCCAAAGATCGGTCGGCAGGCTCCCACCAGTATTTGACAACAGATGGATATATTGGTTCATCTCGCTGTATGATGCCTTCACCGCCAGGTTGCTGCTTAGCCGCCAGGCAACGGATAACCTGGGTTCAGGAAAAAAATAGGTGCTTTTCTTTGCAATAAAGTGGCTCAGCCGTAAGCCTCCATTGATCTTCAGGTTGCCTGCAGGTTGCCAGGTGTCTTCGACGTATAAACCTGATTCCTGGCCTGCAGTTGAACTGGAGTTTGAGAGATCGAGATGGTTCAGTGCGTCGAATTCTACGTAAGCGTATGGGGTGAACCTGTGCGAGATAGTAATAATCCCGGCTTTAATAGTGTGTTTTGGATCCGGTATGAAATCGAGATCATACTTGATTGTATAATCAGAAATACCTGAGTGGTACTCTGCATAATAATCCTTCCCTTCACCCGGAACCTTGTATTTATCGTAAATTGCAAAAGTGTAGTTGCTGTAAACCACTGAGGTGTTTGAAAACAGCCTGCTGTTGAAAAGGTGATTCCATCTCATTGTAGCAGTGGCATTGCTCCACCTGAATCCTGCATTTTCGATTACATCAGTTCCTTTCTGCTTAACATAGAATTTATCATTCCCGAAATAACCGCTCAGGTACAGCTTGTTTTTGCGCCCAAAATCATAATTGACCTTGGCATTTAAATCGTAGAAATAATAACCTGTATTTTCTTCTCCAGCAGCCTTCATTATTGGTTTCATTACAAGATCGGCATAAGTCCGGCGACCTGATACAAGCAGGGATGATTTATCCTTCTTCAGGGGACCTTCAACGGTCATTCTTGATGAGATCAATCCTATGCCGCCTTCCCCATGCCACTCTTCCTTGTTGCCGTCTTTCATATTAATGTCAAGGACAGAAGACAGCCTGCCACCGTACCTTGCGGGAAAACCGCCTTTCGTAAGCTCTACACTCTTGAGCGCATCACCATTAAAAAGAGAAAAGAATCCAAAAAGGTGGCTGGCATTGTAAACAATTGCATCATCGAGTATTATCAGGTTCTGGTCAGGTCCGCCACCTCGCACGTAAATGCCGCTGCTTCCCTCCATACCTTTCTGTACCCCGGGCATGAGCTGCAGGACTTTTAAGATGTCTTTTTCACCGAGAAGTGCAGGCAGGCTCTTTACCTGCGATATCTGTACCCTTACATTGCTCATCTGTACTGCCTGGCTTTGTTTTTCGGCGCTTTCAGCGCTTACAGTCACTTCATTCAGAAGTATGCTTGGCTGAAGCTCAATGTTCAGTTCCGTATTTCCTGCCGGTTTTAGCTTTTTACTCACTGTTGAATACCCGACATAAGAGAATATCATTTCAACCGAATCGGTTGAGGTAAGGGTGATTGAGTAAAAACCATAGGTGTTTGTGACAGTGCCTGTTTTCAATTTGGGCAGGTAGATGTTCACCCCGGTAAGAAGTTCGGCACTGACTGATTCCCTGACATAACCACTTATTGTGTTATGCGCCTGTTGTGCAATAACATTCAGATAAGTAAGAAGAAGAGCAGCACACAATAACTTTTTCATATCAGATTGATGTGACAAATGTATTTAATTGTCAAATAATTTACCTAAAACTCTTTGTTTTGTTTTTATATTAAACCGGGTTTATCTTTTAAAAATCATTAACTTGCATCGTTTTTAATCATATGATATCAAAGCTGGAACATAGTTTTATGATGCAACGGCTCGGCAGACGACTGTACTGCTGTCTTATGTTCTACAACCTGTAAAAAACTGTTATTACAGTATCTGTCAGGCATTTCCTATTTTTTATTTTAAGTAATGAAAGGTTCAGTATTCAATATAAGGAGGTATTCTGTTCATGATGGTCCGGGAATAAGAGTGACAATCTTTATGAAGGGATGTCCTCTGAACTGTCTCTGGTGTCATAATCCTGAGGGAATTTCACCGTGTGATGAAGAGATAATGATGGTAAGAAAGGTGGGCAATTATGAATTTATTGAGAAGGAGACTTCCGGAAGAAGTTGTTCCATTGATGATATACTGAATGTAATCCGCAGGGAGAGGGTTTTTATTGATAAATCATGTGGAGGTATCACATTCTCCGGCGGAGAACCATTATTGCAGCATGATTTTCTGCTTGATGCACTCAAAGCATGCAGACATGAAGGGGTGCATACAGCAGTTGACACTTCAGGTTATACCAGGCAGGAAGTACTGGAGTCAATAATGCCATATACCGATCTTTTCCTGTATGACATCAAGCATCTCGATGATGCGAAGCATATGGAGATTACGGGAGTTTCGAATGAATTAATAATTTCCAATTACAGGTTCCTCGCAGAGAACAGCAATAATATGTTCATCAGGATACCGATAGTACCGGGCTTTAATGATCAGCCTGAATATCTCGAAGAACTCAGGAGTTTTATAATAAAGTCACATTACAGTCGAATAAGCAAAATATGCCTTCTTCCTTTTCACAGGACTGGTGAATCAAAGTACAGGAAACTTGGACTAAAATACAGGATGAATGGTATTGAAACACCAACTGCCGAAAGGATGAAAGAGCTGCAGAGCTTTTTTTCTGCAACGGGTCTTAAAGTTAAAATAGGAGGATAATGATGAAAATGTCTGACAGGGTCAGAAGACTCAGGGAGCAAAGCATAAATGCAGTGGAAACACTGTCAGTCGAAAGGGCAAGGCTCATAACGGAGTTCTACAGGAGTACGGATGATAAAAGTCTGCCGGTACCTTTAAGGAGAGCAATGGCATTTGAGTATATACTGAAAAACAAGGTTATATGTATTAATGAAGGGGAGCTGATAGTGGGCGAAAGGGGCCATGCTCCGAAAGCCACACCTACTTACCCTGAGATTTGTCTCCATTCATTAAAAGACCTCGATATTCTTGATTCACGTGAAAAAGTTTCCTTCAGGGTGCCTGTTAAGGTCAGGGAAATATACCGCGATGAGATAATACCTTACTGGCATGGAAAGAGCAGCAGGGATAGGATCATGGGCTTATTGCCTGCTGAATGGAAGGAAGCTTATGAAGCGGGCATTTTTACAGAATTCCAGGAACAGCGTGCCCCGGGCCATACAGTATTGGGGCATAAAATTTTTAGCAAAGGTCTGCTTGAACTGAAGTCGGAAATTGAAGATTCTCTTTCAAAGTTAAACAGATCGGCTGAAAAAATTACGGAGCTCAGGGCAATGTCAATAGCCTGTGATGCCATGATTATGTATGCAGGCAGACATGCGGATGCACTTACTGAGCTTGCCTTACATGAACCTTCAGAAACAAGAAGGAAAGAATTGCTTGAGATGGCTGAAATCAGCCGCAAAGTTCCTGCACATGCCCCTGAAACAGTTCATGAGATGCTTCAGCATTACTGGTTCATTCATCTGGGTGTCATAACAGAGCTCAATCCCTGGGATTCTTTTAATCCTGGAAGGCTGGATCAGCACCTGATAAATGTATATGAGAAAGAATCATCACAAGGTACACTAAGTGAAGAAAAGCTAAACGATCTGCTGGGTTGCTTCTGGATCAAGTTCAACAACCATCCTTCACCGCCAAAAATCGGAGTGACAGCAAATGAGAGCAATACATATACTGATTTCTGCCTCATTAATCTTGGCGGAGTTAAGCCTGATGGGACCGATGCGGTCAACGCAATGACATATAAGCTGCTTGACGTAATTAAAGAGATGAGACTTCTTCAGCCGGGTTCGATGGTGCAGATCAGCGAAAAGAATCCTGATGAATTTATCCATCGCACACTGGATATTATCAGGACAGGTTTTGGACAACCATCCTGTTTCAATACGGAAGTTATGATAGAGGAGCTTGTAAAACAAGGCAAGAGTGTTGAAGATGCCAGGCGCGGCGGTGCCTCGGGTTGTGTTGAGGTTGGAGCATTCGGCACTGAAGCTTACTGGTTGACAGGTTATTTTAATCTTCCGAAAATACTCGAATTGACTCTTTATAATGGATTCGATGCTCGGACAGGCAGGCAGATAGGTCTGCAGACAGGCGATTTCTCTGATTTTACCAAATTCGAACAGTTTATTGATGCTTTCAGGCTGCAGGTTGAATATTTTGCAGGCATTAAAATAAATGGGAATAATCTTATTGCAAATGTCTTTGCCACTGAGCTTCCTGTTCCGTTTCTTTCACTACTCGTTGAAGATTGCATCGCTAAAGGAATGGATTACAATGCCGGGGGCGCAAGGTACAATACATCTTATATTCAAGGAGTTGGCCTCGGAAGTGTTACGGATATGCTCAGTTCAATTAAATACAATGTATTCGACAGGAAGATTTTAACTGCAGCTGACCTCATAACAGCAATGAAGGAAAATTTCGCTGGCTATGAGGAAATGCAATATCAGCTTATATACAAAACTCCAAAATTCGGCAATGATGATGATTATGCCGATGATCAGGCTGTTCAGGTTTTCGAAATTTACCATAATGCAGTTACCGGAAGACCTGATACAAGGAATGGTGTACACAGGATAAACATGCTTCCGACAACCTCGCATGTATATTTCGGTAGTGTAACCGGGGCAACACCCGATGGACGGAATGCAGGTGTGCCACTTTCAGAAGGTATATCACCTTCGCAGGGGGCAGACCATAATGGTCCTACGGCTGTGATTCGTTCAGTATCTAAAATAGATCACACCAGGACAGGTGGAACACTGCTTAACCAAAAGTTCTCTCCCTCTTTTTTTGATGATGAAGACAGTTATTCCAACCTCACAGCCCTTATTAGAAGCTATTTTCACCTGAAGGGCCACCATATACAGTTCAATGTTGTAAATGCAGCTACATTAAGGGATGCCCGCAAACATCCTGAGAGATACAGGGATCTGATCGTCAGGGTTGCAGGTTACAGTGATTATTTCAACGATCTTGGTGATGACCTTCAGAATGAAATAATAAGGAGGACAGAGCACGAAACAATTTAAAGTGATATAAAAAAGGGTGCCCGGTAAGTCTCAGAAGACTTTTCAGACACCCATGTTTCCGGATCAGAAATTTACTTCTTGATCTTATCTTTTGTTTCACTGAAGACTGATGTTGCAGTTGCCACAACACCTGCAATGTCTGCCAGGTTTGAAGGAAGTATCATTGTATTGTTCGTTTTTGCAAGCTTACCGAATTCATTCAGGTACTGCTCTGCAATCCTGAGGTTAACAGCATTAAGTCCATTGTCTTCAGAAATAGCCAGGGCAATAGCCCTTAGACCGTTCGCAGTTGCCTTGGCCAGCTGCTCAATTTCAGAAGCCCGTCCGGCAGCCTCGTTAATTCTTTTCTGCATTTCTCCTTCTGATTTTTTGATAAGTTCCTGCTTATCTCCTTCAGCGTTGTTTATTTTGGCCTGTTTGGTACCTTCCGACTCAGCAATTATTGCCCTTTTCTCCCTCTCTGCTCTCATCTGCTTCTCCATGGCATCCTTGATGCTCTGTGGAGGAGAAATATTTTTTACTTCGTAGCGTGTTACCTTCACACCCCAGGGGTCGCTGGCCTTGTCAACAGCATCAACAATCGACCCGTTAATTGTTTCCCTTTCTTCAAATGTCCTGTCGAGCTCGAGCTTGCCAATAACACTCCTCATTGTTGTCTGTGCAATCTGGATCGATGCAAACCTGTAATTGTCAATTCCATAAGATGCCTTCTGAGGGTCAAGCACCTGGAGGTAAAGGATACCGTCAACTTCAACAGCAATATTGTCTTTTGTAATACATGTCTGCGGGGCTACATCTATTGCCTGCTCTTTTAATGTATGCCTGTACCTTACCTTATCGATGAAAGGAATCAGTATCTGAAATCCGGCCGTGAAGGTTGCTTTATATTTTCCCAGCCTTTCAACAATGATAGCTGTTCGCTGGGGAACAATCTTTATCATTGATGCGATCAGGATGAATCCGATAAAGATTAACCCGATCAGAATTACAGTTGTGCTTGATCCTTCCATGGTTTATTTAAATTTTGGTTCAACAATAAGCTTGAAGTTATGTTTTTCGCGGATAATTACCCTGTCACCTTCCCTGATCTCGCCAGCTGACTCTGCATGCCAGGAAGTTCCCTTAAAGAAAACTCTACCTACCTTCTCTTTCCCAAAATTATTTTCGGCAACAGCTTCTCTTCCGGTAAATTCATCCTCGATGTCGTGGGTTGAATCATCTTTATTGTAAAACAGTTTTTTCTGTATCAATCTTCTAAGACCCGCCAATGCTAAAATAGATGTAATTCCGAAAATTACCATCTGTAAGTTGACGGAAGGCTCCCAGATAAGACAAACAAGTGCAGTGATCCAGGCACCAAGACCGAAGAACAGGATGAAGAAACCTGGTATTACAAGCTCTGCAAGTAAAAGTATTAATCCAATAAAAAACCAGAATAATTCAGGACGTGCGAACATATTTTTAATTATTAAAGTAGCACTTTTTGTTTATTGCATGTGAGTAAAGATAATATAAAATTGAAAAGTCGAAATAAAAAGATTGGGTAATAATAGGTGAGGTTAATTTCTGATGGCAAGATTCATATCAATTTCTTTCAGCCATGTCACCATCTTTTTTGTATAAAAATTCAGATTTTCGGCCGAATAATCCCCTTCTGTCTTAATAGTATATGATTTGTAGGAATGGTCTACTCCGGAATACCTGAAACAGGTATATTTTACAGAGAATTTTTCATCCCCGCCTGAAAGAGAAGTAACCCGGCTTGATGCAATGTTGTCGATATATGATGAAAATTTTATCAGTTCACTTTGAAGTACCTTTCCCGACGAAGTGCACATCCTCAGGTTTTCTTCAACCTGCTCTGTCGTGACTATTGAATTCCTGTCACAGTAATTCCAGTTTACAGGGTTGCTGTAAGAAAGAATATTTCCTTTTGAATCTATATAATAACCATAGTGCTGAAACTCTGTTTCACAGGCTGTAATATCAACCTGGAACATGATCTTTTGTTCCGGGCTTATCATGTAGGTTTTCCTGCAACCTGAAAGCAGGATCGATAAAAGAAGAATTAGTCTTAGATATTTCATGCTTTGATCTGTGTAGTCAATCATCAACAATAACCGGACCAAATTGAATCTAATCCACTTGTTTTGCCTGTAGCAGCGAATCCAGAACTATTAAATCCAATATATGCGGAAGGGTTAAATTATTTGATTTTATCATTTATTTTTCGTAATTTATACCTCTCTAAAAGATGCAATCCCATGGACAAATTCTTTGATTATTTCGATGGAAGGTACAGGGAAGCTATCATGAAGAAACCTCCTCATGAGGATGGCCCGGTAATAACTATTTCGCGCCTTACAGGATGTGATGCCAGGCAGATTGCAACACAACTTGTTGATGAGCTGAACAGGAAATACGGAACCACAAGATGGAGATGGCTTGACAAAGATCTGATATATGCAATTGCAAAAGAGCTGAATACAGGAACTGAAAGGGTTGAAAACTTCTACAAAGGTATTGAGCTTTCAAATCTCTCTGAGATGATAATGGCATTCTCCGGTAATTTTGTTACTGATCTCAGGGTAAAGAAAGCAATCAGGGACGTTGTGCTGTCAATGTGTAAGGAAGGTTACGTTATTTTAGTCGGAAGGGGGGGAGTCGCAATAGCAAGTGAAATTGTTGATTCACTCCATATACGTATTGTTGCCCCTTTTTACTGGAGAGTCCAGAATATTATGAAGAAAATGCAGAAATCTCTTGAAGAAGCAGAAGAATACTGCATTGAAACCGATGAAAAGCGTTATAACATGATCAGGGATTTCCTTGAAAAGAAACCTCTGAACATTGATTATCTCTTTGATGCCACTCTTAACAGGAATTCATTCTCGGTTCAGGAGATATCTGAAATTATAATGCAGTTATACGAAAAGAAAGTCTGTCGACAGATGGCAGATAGGAAGAAAAAGGAAAGGATTTGTTGATCTCCTTTCCTTTTTTTGACCTCCTGAGTACTGATTTTTTAGAGATCAGAACAATGTGTTATGTTTGTTATATGCTCAGCCAGTCTTCTGTCAAGTCCTTTTTTGTAATCTTCAATATCAGCTATTGGGAATTTTGCCACTCCTGAATCCATTGCAGCCTGGGCTACTGCCGGGGCGACTGTGGATATGAGTCTTGGATCAAGAGGCTTAGGGATGATATAGTTCCTTCCAAAAGAAAGTTCGTCAACATTATATGCTTTTAGTACCTGCGGCAGTACAGGTTGTTTTGCCAGGTCAGCAAGAGCTCTTGATGCTGCCAGCTTCATTTCTTCATTTATGGTTTTGGCTCTTACATCAAGGGCTCCTCTGAAAATATAAGGGAATCCGAGTACATTGTTTATCTGGTTTGGATAATCCGATCTGCCTGTGGCAAAAATAAGATCCTTTCTAGTTGAGACAGCAACTTCGTATGCAATCTCGGGATTTGGGTTGGCCATTGCAAAAACAATGGGATCAGGTGCCATTGAGGAGAGCATGCCGGGAGAGAGAAGATCACAGGATGACAATCCGAGGAACATGTCAGCTCCCTTCATTGCTTCATCAATGGTATCAATGTCCCGGTCTGTAATAAATTCCTGCTTGTATTTATTAAGATCTTTTCTTTTACGGTTAAGAACGCCTTTGCTGTCAGCCATTACAACGTTCTCCTTCTTAACGCCTAATGATATGTAAAGCCTTGTGCAGGAGATTGCTGCTGCGCCAGCGCCGCAAACAACAACCTTTATCTGGTCGATCTTTTTATTTGTGATCTCAAGTGAGTTCAGCAGACCGGCAGCTGAGATTATAGCTGTTCCATGCTGGTCATCATGAAAAACCGGAATGTCGAGCATCTCCTTCAGTCTGATTTCAACCTCAAAACATTCAGGCGCTTTGATATCTTCAAGGTTAATTCCTCCGAATGTCGGAGCTATTGCGGCAATTGTGCTGATGAGCTTCTCAGGGTCTTTTTCATTTACTTCAATATCAAAAACATCAATATCGGCAAACACCTTAAAAAGTAATCCCTTACCCTCCATAACAGGTTTTCCTGCCATTGCACCGATATCGCCTAATCCAAGTACAGCTGTGCCATTTGAAATGACGGCAACGAGATTGCCTTTTGCTGTATAGTTATATACATCATCCGGATTCTTTTCAATTTCAAGACATGGATAAGCTACACCGGGTGTATATGCCAGGCTAAGATCATATTGCGTGCAGTAGGGTTTGGTAGGTATCACTTCCACCTTGCCACGCCTGTTCCTGCTATGATAAAGCAGTGCTGCTTCCTTTGTAATTTTTGCCATAATTTTTGATTTAGGACTGAACAATTTAGATTAAAAGATTATAATAATATATGACAATTATCAACCTGAGGTTGAAAGATTTAATGAAATAAATTGTGTGTTTAATACTTACCAGTGACTGTATTTTTCTTTCAGCTTACCTGGAACATCCTTGCAATTTTGACTGCAGCGGAAACTGTGTCAGTAAGTGAATTCCAGTCTTTCTTCTGGATGATCTCCCTGGTAATAAGGTTTGACCCCATGCCTACACAGGTGACACCGGCGTCAAACCATTCAGTAAGATTTTCAAGAGTAGGTTCCACGCCACCGGTTGGCATGATGCTGGTCCATGGGCATGGACCTTTTACGGATTTTACAAACTCCGGTCCACCGACTGATGAGCCAGGAAATATTTTCACAATTTCAGCTCCAAGTTCCTCGGCATAGCTTATCTCTGTAAGTGATCCGCAACCCGGGGACCACAACACCTTCCTCCTGTTGCAGACTTTCGCCATATCAGGATTAAGAACTGGAGAAACAATAAAATTCGCACCAAGTTGTATATAGAGTGAAGCTGTTCCTGCATCAACAATAGAACCTGCACCCATTGCAAGCTCAGGCATTTCTTTCTCAGCCCATTTATTCAGATCGCTGAAAAGTTCATGTGCAAAATCGCCGCGGTTGGTGAACTCAAATACTCTTATACCACCTTCATAGCATGCCTTTATAACATTCCTGCATACTTCAGGATCTTTATGGTAAAAAACAGGCACAATACCTGCTTCCCTCATTTTTATGACTACATCAACTCTTCTAAATCTGGCCATCTGTTGTGGATTTGAAATTGAATGTAATATTAATTAAAAATTCAATTATTTTGAAGCGATCCGGTGGTTTAAAGCTGTCCGATTAATGAAACATATATCATCCGGTCGCCTCATTATATTTGCTGAATGGTTATATTAGCACCTTCAAAGAATACCCGATGGTTCTGAATTATATCTGGATCGCTTTTTTTCTGATAGGGTTTGTTGTCGCTCTGTTTCAGCTTCTCATTTCAGGCAATACCCAGATATTCAATGATCTTGTAAATTCGATATTCACCAATGCAAAAACAGGTTTTGAGATATCACTTGGACTTACCGGTGTGCTTACACTTTGGATGGGATTGATGAAGGTCGGCGAGAAGGGAGGAATGGTTGCTATCCTGAGCAGGCTTTTCGGACCATTGTTCGTCAGGCTTTTTCCTGAACTTCCGAAAAATCATCCGGCCTATGGTTCTATAATTCTCAATTTTTCGGCCAATATGCTTGGTCTCGATAATGCTGCAACACCCATGGGGTTAAAGGCTATGAAAGAGATGCAGGAAGTTAATCCGAAGAAAGATACAGCATCGAATGCACAGATAATGTTCCTGGTGCTTAATGCCTCGGGACTTACAATAATACCGATAAGCATCATAGTTTACCGCACTCAGCTAGGGGCTGCAAATCCTGCAGATATTTTTATACCAATATTGATCTCTACTTTTTTTGCAACCCTGGTCGGACTGATCAGTGTTGCAGTAATTCAGAAGATAAATCTTCTTGACAAAGTGGTTATTTCATACCTTGCAGGACTTACGGCTCTTGTTACAGGTGTTATTATATATTTCAACAGTCTTCCCCAGGAGCAGATAACTAAAATTTCAACTTTTGCGGCCAATTTCTTTCTGATGAGCATCATCGTCGGATTCATATTACTAGCACTATACAGGAAAGTCAATGTATATGATGCTTTTATTGAAGGAGCGAAGGAAGGTTTCAATGTGGCCATAAATATTATACCCTTTCTTGTTGCAATACTTGTTGCAATAGGTGTTTTCCGCGCTTCTGGTGCAATGGATTTCATAATCAGGGGAATTGAAAGTGCAGTTGCATGGATGGGGTTCGATACAAGGTTTGTCGGCGGTCTGCCGGTTGCTTTTATGAAACCCCTGAGCGGAAGCGGTGCGCGCGGACTAATGATCGATGCCATGACAACCTACGGTGCTGATTCCTTTGTGGGGCGATTGTCGTGCACTTTGCAGGGTGCTACCGATACTACTTTTTATATCGTGGCAGTTTATTTTGGCTCTGTGGGAATTAAGAATACCAGGCATGCAATAGGTTGCGGGCTTCTGGCTGACCTCGCAGGTGTAATAGCCTCAATTTTTATTGCTTATCTCTTCTTTGGTTAGAGTATTCAAATTAATATAGAATGATATTAACTTTTCTTCTTGTAGGCTTAAGCATCCTGGCTATAATATTGCTAACATCAAAGTTCCGGCTTCAGGCATTCATTGCTCTTTTCCTGGTTTCAGTTTTCCTTGCTGTAACAACCTTGCCAAAAGATAAGGTATTGACAGTTCTCAAAGAAGGTTTCGGTGGAACAATGGCTTCTATAGGTTTGCTGATAATACTTGGAGCAATAATAGGCATTACACTCGATAAATCGGGAGCCACAATAAGCATTGCAAAATTCATCCTTGGCAAGACAGGCAGTAACAGGAGTGCGGAAGCAATAGGCATGACAGGTTTTATCTCAGGTATCCCGATTTTTTGTGATTCGGGCTTTATAATATTAAGCGGACTAGCGAGGTCATTCAGCTTCAGCTCAGGTGTTGCCATGCCTTTTATGGCAAGTGTCCTTGCCACGTCGCTCTATTCCGTTCACTGTCTGATTCCGCCACATCCGGGGGCCCTCGCAGCGGCTGGTCTTCTTGAAGTTAATATAGGCTACCTGATAATCGCTGGAATATTGTTTGCCATACCCGGCGTAATTGCTGCTTATTTCTGGAGCAGGTGGATTACAGCTAAAGGCGATTATGCACCAGCAGGTATTAACGGGACTGTTGCAAGTGAAGAAAAAAAACTTCCCTCTGCCTTCCTTTCGTTTTTACCTATAGTTGTCCCCTTAATTCTTATTACAGCGCGATCTTTTGTCAGTCTCTTTGATACCTCCGGAGACTCAGTTATTTATAAAATATTGTTCTTTCCCGGAGAACCTGTGTTTGCACTTGCCATTGGAGTAATTCTTGCACTTATGCTGCTTCAGAACAGGAATGCTGAATCTATAAATTCAATATTTATTAATGCTGTAGAAAAAGCAGGACCTATTCTTATCATAACTGCAGCCGGGGGGATGTTTGGAATGGTAATTAAATCAACCGGTTCAGGCGAGGCTCTTGGGAATGTGCTCGCAGGTACATCTCTTGGCCTGGCAGTCCCATTTATTATTGCAGTAATAATGAAGACCGCACAGGGCTCATCCACTGTTGCAATCATTACAACAGCCTCTTTTGTGGCTCCCATGCTTTCGATGCTGGGTCTCGATAGTGAAAACGGCAGGTTACTTGCCATGCTTTCAATGGGAGCCGGATCGATGATAGTATCACATGCAAATGATTCTTATTTCTGGGTCATTACAAATTTCTCGGGCATAGATCCTGGGGTCAATCTTAAGATTTATTCAACCTCCACCATAGTAATGGGAATTACTGTATTCTTGTGTGTTTTTTGTGTTTCAATGCTAGTGCTTTGAGATGGATGCAAGGAAGACAGCAGAAGAAATTTTCCTGGCAGGCGTAAGGTCTGTTATGCCATCATACCTTATACCCTCGCGTGTGGCAGTCAGGGACAATACTCTTATTGCAGGCAATCACAGGTTCCCGCTTGATATGGTCAACGATATTTTCATTGTTGGCGCAGGAAAAGCATCAGCACTGATGGCCGCAGGTATTGAAAATATACTTGGGAACAGGATTAAGGCTGGTCATATCATAACAAAATACGGGCATGCATGTAAACTTAAATATGCTGAAATAACTGAAGCAGGTCATCCAGTTCCGGATGAGAACAGTTTTAAAGGAACAAACTCCCTTACTGAACTTGTTTCAAGAGCGGGCTCCGGTGATCTTGTCATCTGTCTTATTTCAGGCGGTGGATCAGCATTGCTTGCAGATCATCCCGAAGGTTGTACACCTGAAGATATAAAGAAAGTAAACGACCTTCTTGTAAACAGTGGTGCATGTATAAGCGAAATAAATTCTGTACGTAAACATCTTTCAAATGTCAAAGGGGGACAGCTTGCCAGGCTTGTTTATCCTGCGACTTTAGTTAGCCTTATCCTGTCAGATGTTCCAGGTGATCCTCTTGATGTTATTGCTTCAGGCCCTACTGCACCTGATTCAACCACATTCGAGCAGGCTCTCTCGGTCCTTACAAAATACAACCTGCTTACAGAAGTTCCACAGAGCATTCTCGATTACCTGCAATCAGGTTGTGAGGGTTTAATTCCTGAAACGCCTGATGAAGAAGATACCATTTTTAAGAAGGTTACAAATATCCTGATCGGTACAAACAGCCTGGCTCTTGAAGCTTGCAGGCAAAAAGCCTTTGAATACAACCTCAATGCAGTTATTGTGGATAATGAGTTACAGGGCGATACTTCTTCGGTAGCTGAATACATGGTAGAGATCGCATCAGGGTTTCTTGCAGATCAGAATGAAGTTAAACCGGTATGCCTGTTGTTTGGAGGTGAGACGACTGTTAAAATGACCGGAAGTGGAATGGGAGGAAGAAATCAGCATCTTGCCCTCCAGGTTGCGATGCTGCTTCAAAACAAACAAGGCATAACATTTCTTTCCTCAGGTACTGACGGGAATGACGGCAATACGGAAGTTGCAGGGGCTGTTTCTGACTGGTTAACTCTTGTTACTGCAGAGCGTAAAAATATTGATCCTGCTGCGTTCCTGGAGAACTTTGACTCGTATCATTTTTTCAAAAAAGCCGGTGGTCACATCATAACAGGACCAACAATGACAAACGTTATGGATTTAATGGTACTTATCATTGAAAATGAGGCTTAACTGATTACACATCTGTAAATGTTTCTTTAATCAAAAATATCTTGTATATTTAGGATAAAGGAACATACAACAGTGATGATGAAGAATTTATTTCCGGCTATATGCCTCTCATTTCTTTCTTTCATGGCAAACGCACAGGATGGTTCACCGATCCTGACACATTTCAGGGAAGACAGGGAAGTGGAGAATCAGAACTGGGCAATCTGCCAGGATACCAACAAGATCATGTACTTTGCCAACCGAAAAGGCATTCTTGGTTTCGATGGCGAGGACTGGACGACCATACGACTTCCGGTTACTCCACTGTCAATGAAGATTTTTCCTGTTGAAAATACTATTTATGTTGGTGGTGAAAACAGTTACGGAAGGATCATCAAGGAGAAGGACATGGATTTCAGGTATGAGCCTGTTTCTGATTCTGCTGACATAGGTCCAATAACAAGGATAATATTTAAAGATTCCATTGCCTGTTTTTATGGTGAAAATTCAATAAGCTGTCATAACCTTCTGAGTGGTAAAAGAAAATGGAGGATCTTTCCGCCTGAAGGAAGTTCCTTTACTGGTGCTTTTGTTACATCTCAGAATATGTTTGTTAATGTGTCGTCTTCCGGTCTTCACAGGGTTGAGGGCGATACTTTGTTCCCAATTGTAACAGGGTATATTACAGCCAGAATTGAAATTCTATTCTCCCTTCCATATAATGAGAATACAGTTCTCCTGGGTTTAGGGAATGGTAAATTATCACTTTTCGATGGCATCAAATTTTATGATTATAAAATTGAAGATGATGGATACCTGAAAGACAATGTTCTGTCTGATGGAATATCTCTCGGCGATGATGTCTACGCATTCTCCACACTTGGAGGAGGTGCTATTGTTTGCGAAAGAAAAACCGGGAAGATCAGGTATATTATAAACAATATGAAAGGTCTTCCGGATGATGAGATTTATGCGATCGGAAGTGATATCAGCGGAGGTTTATGGTTATCTCATCCGCTGGGACTTACACGTGCAGACCTGAACCTTCCTGCATGGAATTTTGGCATTTACCCTGGTCTGACCGGTAATCTTTCTGCCTCATTGAAGTATAAGAATGAACTGTATGTCGCCACAAGCGAGGGTATCTTTTACCTTGCTAATGAGAGAAGGTACACAGAGGTTGATGTTATAAAGAGAAATGAAATTCAGACTGTTCCAATTGTTCAGAAGCAACCTTCAAATGACTCACCTCCGACGCTTGTTCCGCCTTCATCACAGCAATCATCGAGAAAAGGTCTTTTGACAAGAATCTTCGGTAAGAAGGAAAGTGAAACTAAACAGGCTGCAACCACCATGCCTGAACAATCCCGCGAAATAATAACAGTAAAGGAAGTTCCCATAGCGGCTTATACAACAGAGAAGGTGAGAAAGCTAAAGTCTATAGATTATGTTTACAAAAAGATCAGCGGCCTGGATGAAAAATGCAGGCAGATGGTACCTGTTTCAGATGGCATCCTTGCTGCTACAAACAGGGGATTGTATATCATAAAAGATCATAAGGCGTCAGCGATTGTACCTGACAGGTATATTAACTTTATCAGTTGGAGAGAAGAGTTCGGCGTTTACAGCGTAGCTGCATCCGACGGCTATCTCTTTGTCTCTCTGAAAAATGGCAAATGGACATCTGTCTATTCTGATGATGAATTTTTATACCCCGTTTACTCAATAACCAGAAATTCAGAAAATACATTGTGGCTGGGTACAGATAATTCAGCTGTCAGGGTGATCCTGCAAAACGCCGGGAATCTTTACAAGAGGTATTCAATTGAAAATCCATTTACCCAGAGATACATTCTGAAGTCAATCAATGACACTTTGTTCATGTTCACCGAAACTGCAATAAACAGATTTGATGAGGAACAAGATAAGTTCCTTCCTTATAATGCAGGATTTAATTCAACAACGGGCAGTTATAAATATCCTGTCTCAAATTTGCCTCTTGTGGTAACGGGGGATGATATCTATTATAACGAAAACGATAAAAGAATTAAAGAAAATGATTTAAGCCTCCTTAAGCTTTTTGATGACCTTGTATCCGTCTACTTTGATAATGATTACATATGGGTTGTTGATGGAGATAACAGACTTTATGGAATAAATACAAACAAGACATCAGGTATACTGAATGAAACAAGCCTGCTTGTAAAACATGTAAGCAATGAAAAAGGTAAGACATTTGATCTTTCGGATATTGTCTTCGAAAGGGGAGATAATATTATAAACTTCGAAATCATAGTTCCTACATACCTTAATAAGAACCTTACACAATACCAGTATTTTATTCAGGGTTTAATGGATGATTGGTCTCCGTGGTCTTCGAATAAAAGTTATAGCCGCGGAATACCTGAACCTGGTGATTATATACTGAAAATAAGAGCCAAGGACCTGTGGGGACAGGTAGGAGAACCAGTCTCACTTAATTTTACAATTAAAGCACCATTCACCCAAACTTCATTCTTCTATATACTTGTTATCTTGTCAGGTCTTGCGCTATTTCTGCTTATAATCAGGTTCAGGGAGCGCCAGCTTCATGAGAAAAACAGGATACTGGAGGAAAAAGTAAAAGAAAGAACTGCTGAGATTGAAGCACAGAAAGAGGAGATAACATCAAGTATTGAGTATGCAAGCAGAATTCAGCTTGCAATGCTTCCTTTTTCCGGACTTTTCAGCGAGACTTTTTCTGATTACTTTATAATATTCAAGCCAAGAGATATTGTAAGTGGTGATTTCTACTGGATTGGGGCAGATGATAAAAATCTATATCTCACCGTTGCGGATTGCACCGGGCATGGTGTTCCGGGTGCTTTTATGAGCACTCTTGGAATATCTGTTCTTAACGAGATTGTTACACAAAATGGTAACCTCAAGGCTAACATTTTTTTAAACCTTCTCCGGGAAAAGATAAAGATGTTACTTCACCAGACCGGCAAGGAAGGCGAAGCTGCCGATGGAATGGATATTTCTTTATGTGTTCTGAGTAAAAACAGGCAGAAGCTTCAGTTTTCAGGAGCGTACAATCCCCTGTATATATATACCGGCGGAGAACTTGTTGAAATTAAGGCTGACAGAATGCCGATAGGTATCTTTTATGGTGAAGAAGCTTCTTTTACAAATAATGAAATAAACATCAGGAAAGGTGATATTCTTTACCTTCTTTCAGATGGCCTGACAGATCAGTTTGGCGGTCCTGACGGCAGTAAATTCAAGAAAGCACAATTAAAAAAGCTCCTTTCGGAGATTTACATGCGGCCGATGTCTGAACAAAAAAAGCTGATTGAACTTGAATTCCTGAAATGGAAAGGCCAGAATGAACAGGTTGATGATGTTACTTTTATTGGAGTAAGGATCTGATATTCTTAAAATCAGTAAAATCTAAAAGAACTTCTGGTATTGCTGCTTATGCAATTATAAAAATTTGTAAGCGGTTCCAATTATTTGTCATCATCACAGGTAGAATAATATCTATATTTATTGTTTCAATAAGAGAGATTATTCAAATAAGTTTCTAACATGAAAATCAAATTTATAGGTGCAACAAGAGAGGTAACCGGGAGTAAGTTCCTGGTAACAGCAGGATCTGGAAAGAGAATACTTCTAGATTGCGGCATGTTCCAGGGGAAGGGACTTGAAACAGACAGTATGAACCGGGATCTGATGTTCGATCCGTCAATTATCGATCATATAATACTTACCCATGCACATATTGATCATTCAGGTCTGATTCCTTACATGTACCATCTTGGCTTCAGGGGATCTGTGGTATGTACAAGTGCAACAAGGGATCTGTGTTCGATCATGCTTGCAGATTCAGCCTTCATACAGGAGCATGATACAAAAACATTCAATAAGCGCAGGGCAAAAAAAGGTCTGCCACTGGTTACACCTCTGTATACTGCTGAAGATGCTTCTGCATGTATGAATCTTTTTATAGGAATACCTTACGGAATGAAGTTCAGAATAGATGATAATATTAAAGTAAGGTTTACAAATACCGGGCATATGCTCGGCAGTGCAGTTGCCAACCTGGAGATCACTGAAAATGGCAAGGTAATGAAGCTCGCATATACCGGAGATATTGGCAGACCTTTCGATGAAATACTTGCTCCACCAGCATCTTTTCCCCAGGCAGATATACTGATTACAGAATCAACATACGGCGATCGTCTTCATCCTCAAAAGCAGGCTGCAATCGAGGAACTTCTGAATGTGGTCACTGATACATGTGTCAGGAAAAAGGGCAAGCTTATTATTCCTGCATTCAGCGTAGGACGTACACAAGAAGTTGTTTTTGCTTTGAACAACTTCTACAACGAGGGCAGGCTGCCGAAGATAGATATATTTGTTGATAGTCCTCTTGCCACAAACGCAACCGAGATATTCAGGCTTCATCCTGAATGTTATAATGAAAATTTTCTTGATACCCTGAGAAAGGATCCCGATCCGTTTGGCTTCGGAAATCTGTTTTATATTAAAAGAGTTGAGGACAGCAAGAAACTTAATGACCATGATAAACCCTGCGTTATAATTTCCGCATCAGGAATGGCTGAAGCAGGAAGGATAAAGCATCATCTTGCAAACAACATTTCGAATCCTGCCAATACAGTTCTCTTCGTTGGTTATTGTGCTCCTGCAACATTGGGCGCAAGAATAATGAGCGGTGTCGGTGAAGTATCTATTCATGGTAATGTCCATAAGGTAAAAGCCGAGGTCAGGAAGATAGAATCACTAAGTGGTCACGGCGACTATAATGAAATGATCGGTTTCCTGCGCTGCCAGGATTTTAAAGCGGTGTCGAAGACTTTCATTGTTCATGGTGAATATGAAACCCAGAAGAAATATGCTGAAAGGCTGTTGAATGAAGGTTTCGGAAACGTTGAGATCCCATTGAAAGGACAGGAGTATACTTTCTGATTTATAAAGCTGTGAAATTTCGCATTTCACTTTTTATCCTCTTCCATTCAGGACAAATTTCCGAAAGGAGGAGGTAAAATCCTTTCCCATGATCATGATGTTTAAGATGACATAGCTCATGGATCATTACATATTTAATATATGTATCATCAAGTCTCGCAAGGTCTGAATTTAGGGTTATGATTCCACTCCTTGAGCAGCTGCCCCACCTGCTCTTCATTGTTTTGATTTTAAGCCCCGATGGAACGAGTCCTTTATCCCTGAGCAGAAGAACAAGATCTTCCATCATTCCAGGGAATAACTTCATTGCCTCAATCCTGTATCCTGTATAAAGAACTTTCCTTATATTTTCCTTTTCTGCTGACCTGACACCCAAATCAATGATGTCATCTCCAAAGAGGCAATATTGTTTAGATGATTCATTGATTCTCAAAGTAAGATACTTACCCCTGAACAGGTGCTTTTCGCCATCTTTAAATGAACGAACAGGTTTTGCGAGGTTATCCCTGAACCATGCTGAATGCTTAAGTATCCAGCTTCTTTTTTCATTTACAAGCTTCAATATGGTTCTTTCAGGTGTTCCGTAAGGAACCCTGATTATAATCGAAGAATCCCTACGGATACTTATGCCAAGTGACTTTCTTCCGGAATAAATAACACTATAAACTATTGTATCTGGATCTGGATTATTCATATATAAAACCACAAATATATGTTTTCTGATGATGTAAGCCTGGCATCATTGGTTTTTAGCAGGTGAGAACCATCAAACGTTAATGTTTTCTTAAAATACTCTAAATCAAGTGTTAAAAGAGTGATTGAGGGATACTTCAGAGGTCTGATTTCAAAAACAATTTCGAAAACCCCGTGTTAACCAGTATATCATTTTTAAAACAGATTAAACTAAAAAATTGAGTTATGAAAAAAGGAATGAGATTTCTCGCAGTATTCACAATGTCATTAGCAGTGACGACAGCATTTGGACAGCAGGGTTCGTCAGGCTCACAGGGATCGAGCTCAACTGGCTCATCTGGATCCTCAGTGCAGCAGGATAGAACAGGAACAGGTTCACAATCGGGAACACAGTCTGGTACGCAACGTACACAGAGCGGACAAAGCGGACAAGGAATGGGATCAGCTGAGGATAGGGTCAGGCAGGAAGTTCAATGGATGAAGTCAGAGTTTAATCTGGATTCAGAAAAAGAACAGAGACTGCAGGATGTTCTTCTGAAATATGAAAGACAAAACACTTCAACTTCAACAACTGAAGTCGCAAAGAACGAAGAAGAAAAGGATAAAGAAATTAAGGCTATCATCGGTGATGATAACTTCAAAGTTTATAAACAGAGAAAGAGCGAAAAAGACAAAGCCGGAAAGGTAGGTTCACAAACCGGCCAGGGTTCATCTTCATCTGGTTCTATGGGAACAAGCACACAGAGTACAGGAAGAACCCAGGGACAGGGTAGTTCAAGTCAGTCAGGAACGCAGTCTTCAGGTCAGTATGGAACCCAGGGACAGGGTAGTTCAACCCAGTCAGGAACCCAGCCTTCAGGTCAGTATGGTACCCAGGGACAGGGTAGTTCAACCCAGTCTGGAACACAGCCTTCAGGTCAGTATGGTACCCAGGGACAGGGTAGTTCAACCCAGTCTGGAACACA
>DATGYZ010000006.1:0-233991 GCA_035297425.1 Bacteroidales bacterium
GCTCAAAGTCAAATCCTGTCATGTGTTTTTCAATAAGATTCGGAGTTATCTTTCCGTCGGGTGTATCAACAGTAAGTATCTTGCAGCCTGCAAATTTTTCCGGAGCGCCGCATTCATCTGTCTGGAGATGAGCGGTGGCTGCTGTAATAACAGAATTCCACGATCTTGTTACTCCCGTTATTCCGAGAACATTCGCAGCCGTACCTGTAAACACAAAGAAGGTTTCAGTTGCACTTCCAAGCTGTTCACGGAAGAGCTCAACCGCCTTTTCGGTGTATCGGTCATTACCATATCCCACTGTATGGCCTTCATTGACAGCTCTTATCTCTTCCAGGATTGCAGGATGGACACCTGCATTGTTATCACTTGCAAAACCTCTTTTTATTTCAGTACTCATCAGTAATCTCAAGTATTAAATTCAACCTTTGTTAATTCTTCTTTTCCGGCCTGCAAAATAAAGCATAATAAGACCGAAAACAAGCATAAATATACCCATGTACAGGTTGATGTTAATACCTGAAGACCTGTTGTATAATTCTGTATCTGATGTCGTTACAATTCCATAGATTGAAAGTATCAAACCTATAATACTGAACATCAGCCCAATCGGAAATCTAATATCTACCATACGAACCTCCTACCAGAAAATTATTGTTAAAATTAAAGCTATGATGCCAACAATCAGGGAAAGGCCTGCCGGACGCTGATAAAATGGTTTATTAAGTTCTTCCGGCTCCCTGGGGGTCAGAGAATAAACCAATCCTTTCAGCTCTGAATCATCTTTTTGCCTTACAGTGACCAGGCTTATCGAAACAGTAAGCAGTGTACTTGCCGAAAAAGCAATTATGGCTGTCCAGAAGTTCTGTGCCATCTCCACAGGGTATGTATGAATAACACTTATCCAACCTCCCTTGAAAGCAGTTGTAGCACCTGCTGGCGCCGTAAGACCATGGTGAAGCAATGCAAGCAGGAAACCGCAAAGCAGACCGGTAAATGCCGCATGACCAGTAGTCCTTTTCCAGAACATTCCAAGGAAGATTACCGCGAACAACGGTGCATTGATCAATGAGAATATTGTCTGGAGGAAATCCATAATGTTACCGAATTTACTGGCAATATATGCTGCTGCAATACTTAACAGTATGCCTGCAACAGTAGCGATCCTTCCAACCTTAAGGTAATGTTTACCATCGGCAACTGCATCATTTGTTGAAGGCCTTATATAGCTCTGGTAAATATCATATGTCCATACTGTGTTAAAAGCCGATACATTTCCTGCCATACCTGACATAAAAGATGCAATAAGCGCTGTGAACCCGAATCCCAGTACTCCTGCCGGCAGATATCTCTTGAGCAGCATAATTATAGTATAATCGTAGACAGGGTTTCCAGCACCATCAACCGGCAGCGTAAAACCTTTGGAAGGATCGTTAATTAATGCCAGTGCAATTATGCCGGGAATTATTATCAGGAAAGGGATGAACATCTTTGGTAGAGCCCCGATAAGGGGTACTTTCCTGGCAGCCTGCTTTGATTCAGCAGCAAATGCTCTCTGGACTATCAGGAAATTCGTACACCAGTAGCCGAATGAAAGAACAAAGCCCAGTCCAAACAAAATTCCGAACCAATCCACTCCCAGTGGATTTGCAGAGGCATCAGCAGTAAACCTCCAGGTCGATGTAAAAGCTTCAGGTGCAAGTGCTTTTGCTTCAGCAACTGATGATAGTTTTTCTTCAAGCCCATGCCATCCGCCAATTTCCATTATGCTCAGTATTGCCATAGGAAGCAACCCGAATACTATGATAAAAAATTGCAGAACTTCGTTGTAGATAGCTGAAGATAAGCCTCCAAGGTATGTATACGCAAGTACAATAAGAGCAGATATCCAGAGGCACATGCTGAAATTCCACCCCAGAACATTCTCCATAAGGATAGCCAGTGCATACATCGAAATCCCTGACGCCAGTATAGTCATCAATGCAAAGAGGAAAGCATTGAGTCCACGTGTCTTTTCATCAAACCTTAACTTGAGGAATTCAGGGACTGATCTTGCCCTTGAACCATAATAAAAAGGCATCATGAATAGTGCCAGGAAGATCATGGCAGGGATTGCTCCAATCCAGTAAAAATGAGATGTCAGCATTCCGTACTTCATCCCGGAACCTGTCATTCCCATTACTTCGAGCGCCCCCAGGTTGGTGGAAATGAATGCCAGTCCTGCAACCCAGGCCGGTATTGACCTGCCGGCCTCAAGAAAAGCTCCTGCATCCTTCATGTACTTCCTCAGGTACCATCCGATACCCAGTACAAAGATGAAATAGATAATCATTATCAGGTAGTCGATCCAGATCAGTTCTACTTTCATAATGCGTTTTTTTTTAATAATATGACTATTACAAGCAATGAAATTATGTTAAAAGTATATTAATCAATTCCGATTTCAATACTCCATACATGATAATTTTTGAACTTATTGCCCTATATTTATAAAAAATCAATCAGAGATGCGATATTTCATGTTCCTGTCATATAAAGGAACATCTTATCATGGATGGCAGACTCAGCCAGGTGCTGTAACAGTACAGGAGACACTGGAAAAAAGTCTCACAACAATATTTGAAGAGAACATAAGCCTTACTGGTGCAGGAAGAACTGATACCGGAGTACATGCCAGGTTCTACTGTGCCCATTTTGATAGTGCCCGGGAGAACCTTAATGATAATCAGAAGCTGATAGTCAGGATAAACAAGTTCCTTTCACCAGATATTGCGGTCAGCAGCATTAAGAAAGTAAGAAGTGATGCTCACGCCAGGTTTGACGCCATATCACGCACATACCGTTATTATATTACCCGCACAAAAGATCCGTTTCTGGAATCTTCGTCATGGTATATTTATGGTGATCTCAACATTGACATGATGAATGAAGCATGCTCTATGCTAAAGGATTATACTGATTTTACAAGCTTTGCAAGACTTCACTCTGATGTTAAGACAAATAATTGCAGGATTTTCAATGCAGTATGGCATACAGAAGGACATAAGCTTGTTTTTACGATAAAGGCTGACAGGTTTCTTAGGAATATGGTGAGGGCAATTACGGGAACAGTCGTTGACATAGGTAAAGGAAAGCGGTCGGCAGAAGATTTCAGGATTATTATTGAAGCCAGGGACAGGAGCCGTGCGGGGAAATCTGCTCCTGCAGCCGGTTTATTTCTTGAAGAAATCGAATATCCCAGGGACCTGTTCATATAAAATGATATTTATCACTTTAGAAGCAGATGGGGTATTTCAGGATTATTGAAATAAATTATATTTTTGCGCGGCACTTAAAACAATTATTATGAGTAATGAATGGTTAATTCTGTTTTTTCTCATCGGGGCAATTTTCGTAGGGGCTGTATTAATATTCTCAGGCATTGTAGCACCCAAGTCTGTCAACCCACAGAAATTTGACCCATATGAATGCGGTATACCTACACAGGGTGTAACCTGGCTTCAATTTAATGTCGGTTATTATTTATTTGCAATACTTTTCCTTGTATTTGATGTTGAAGCAGTTCTGGTGTTTCCATGGGCAGTAGTGATGAAAGAGGTAGGCCTTGCAGCATTCATTGAAATAGTTATCTTCTTTTTCATCCTTGGGCTGGGCTTGCTCTATGCCTGGAAAAAACACGCTTTGATATGGGAATAAAAGGAATAAAAAATGAGGAGTTCAAGGATAATGAAACCCTCAAAGAGTTAAATGATTCAGGCGCAAACGTTCTTCTTGCTACTGTTGATGATATTATAAACTGGGGAAGAAAAAATTCGCTCTGGCCGCTTACTTTTGCGACCAGGTGCTGTGGCATCGAAATGATGGCTGCTGGTGCTCCCAGGCACGATTTTGCAAGGTTTGGAATGGAAGTGTACCGTGCCAGCCCCCGACAGGCTGACGTTATTGTTGTTGCCGGTACAATCGTTCAAAAGATGGCACCTGTTCTCAAAAGGCTCTACGATCAAATGTCGGAACCGAAGTATGTAGTTGCAATGGGAGCCTGCGCTATTTCAGGCGGACCTTTCTTTCTGAATTCATACAGTGTTATAAAAGGTGTCGAACATGTGATCCCGGTTGATGTATATGTTCCCGGCTGTCCTCCGCGCCCCGAGGCATTACTTTATGGCATGCTTCAGCTTCAGAGGAAAATTGAGACCGAGACCATTAAGTCGAGGAAAGTTCGTAACGCTTCACACAACGACATTTAGATATATTGGGATAAAAAGAACAATGATGGATAGTACACAGCTCACTGAATTCGTAAAAAATCTTCATCCCGACATTACTGTAGCAGAAGGAAAGCAGTTTACTGAAGTTACAGTGCCTCCTGCCCTGCTCCACCAGGTTGCAGCAAAACTGAGGGATGATGAAAAAACAAGGTTTGATTTTCTTTTTTGTCTCTCAGGAGTCGACTACAAACAGGATCTTGGAGTTGTATATCATTTGAGATCGACTGTTTTTGGTCATACTATTGTTCTTAAGACAAGAATCTCAGACAGGAACAATCCGCAAGTTGACACGGTATCCGATCTCTGGAAAACTGCTGAATTTCATGAAAGAGAGGTATTTGATCTCTTTGGAATAAAATTCAATAACCATCCTGACCTCAGGAGGTTTTTTCTCGAGAAGTCTTTCGGCTACCCTCTCAGGAAAGATTTTATTGATGATGTCAACATTGTTACCAAATGATTATGACAGAGAACGAAAAGAATATATTGCCTGACGAGCAGCAGGAGTATGTAATAAATATGGGACCTCAGCACCCATCCACTCACGGGGTGCTTCGGCTCGTTGTGTCGCTGAAGGGTGAGATGGTACAGAATGTTGAGCCCCACATAGGCTATATCCACAGTGGTATTGAAAAGATGTGTGAGAGCATGACCTATCCTCAGATCATCCACCTGACAGACAGGATGGATTACCTCTCGGCACATATCAATAATGAAGCAGTATGCCTTGCCATCGAGAAAGCATTGCAGGTTGAAATTCCTGAAAGAGTCAAGGTGATACGCACATTGATGGCTGAGCTTACAAGGATCCAGTCGCACCAGCTATTCTGGGCAACCTTCGGAATGGACCTTGGCGCTCTTACAACCTTTTTCTATGGGCTGCGCGACAGGGAAAAAGTTCTTGACATCTTTGAAGAGACTACCGGCGGAAGAATGATTGTTAGTTACAGCTGCCCGGGGGGACTGATGTATGACATACACCCGAATTTCCAGAACAGGGTAAAAGAGTTCCTTAAATATTTCCGGAAGAAGCTTCCTGAATACAATAAGCTGCTCACGGGTAATGTAATCTTCAGGGAGCGTACGATGAACATTGGCAAGCTGTCGCTTGAGGATGCGATATCGTACGGTGCAACCGGACCAACTGCAAGAGCATCAGGGTTTGCATGCGATGTCAGAAAGCTGGAACCATACAGTGCTTACGACAGGGTGCAATTTAATGAAATCATTAAAACTGAAGGAGATACCTATACAAGATATACATGCAGAATGGATGAGATTGTTGAATCGATGCATATAATCGATCAGCTTATCGATAATATACCGGAAGGACCTTTTGCAGTGAAGATGAAACCTGTCATCAAGTTACCCGAAGGAGAATATTACCAGAGAGTTGAAACAGCAAGAGGTGAGCTTGGAGTTTACATAATCAGTGACGGCAACAAGAATCCTTACAGGATCAAGTTCAGATCACCCAATTTCTCCAACCTTTTTGTCCTGAACCAGATCTCGAAAGGTTTTAAGATAGCTGACCTCGTAGCAATCGGCGGATCACTTGATCTTATCATCCCTGATATTGACAGGTAAATGAATCAGATAAGAGTTATATTTTAATATATATTATAATATATATAATAATATAACGAAACTTAGAAAAACAGTTCAATTAGAAAACAAAACTGATAAAATAAAACATGTACGATTTCACATCGCTGACAACAAGAATAGATAATGCCCTGGAAAGCGCCTTATCACCATTCTGGACGACAGTAGCTGAGATGCTCATAATCGGTGTTCTCATTCTTGTCTTTTATGCCATAATAGGGTTATTTCTTGTATATGCAGAAAGAAAAGTTTGTGCATTCATGCAGAACAGGCTTGGACCGAACAGGGTTGGTCCGTTCGGTATATTCCAGACAATTGCAGACCTTGTAAAACTACTTTTTGTCGAGCTTGTACCAATAAAGAATGCCGACAGGTTACTTTTCAACCTTGCTCCTTTCATTGTAATTATTGCCTCATTCATGGCTATAGCTGCAATACCATTTGCAAAAGGATTGCATGCCATTGATCTAAACATAGGTGTATTATATATAATTGCCGTGTCATCTATGGGAGTTATCGGCGTGCTGCTGGCGGGCTGGTCGAGCAATAACAAATACTCGCTTATTGGTGCCATGAGAAGCGGCGCCCAGATAGTCAGCTACGAGCTTTCAGTAGGCCTTGCTCTAATAACAGTTGTGATACTTGCAGGCACCATGCAGTTTTCTGAGATCGTCGAAGCACAGAGTAACGGATGGTTTATCTTTAAAGGGCACATTCCGGCATTCATTGCCTTCATAATATTTCTTATAGCTAGTACTGCTGAGACAAACCGTGGCCCATTTGACCTTGCAGAAGCTGAATCGGAGCTTACAGCAGGTTTTCATACAGAATATTCCGGAATCAAATTCGCATTCTTTTTCCTTGCTGAATACATTAACATGTTCATTGTAGCTTCAATAGCTGCCACCGTATTCCTGGGAGGATGGATGCCGTTGCACATCGGAGGATGGGAAGGATTCAACAATGTAATGGATTTCATTCCTCCTTTCATATGGTATATAGGAAAAACTTTCTTCATAGTATTTATAATGATGTGGTTTAAATGGACATTCCCGAGGCTCAGGATCGATCAGCTCCTGACACTTGAGTGGAAGTACCTTCTTCCTATAAACCTTGTTAACGTGCTCCTGATGGCTTTAGTAGTCCTTATGGGGTGGCATTTTTAATATATACAGACTCAACATATAATTAATGGGAAGTATAATTGAATACCTGAAAGAAATAGTTGGCGGCGTAAAATCACTGCTTACGGGTATGACGGTTACGGGTTCATACTTTTTCAAACCATCTGAAATCGTTACCCAGAAATACCCTAATAACAGGAAAGAGCTTGTTATGTTTGACCGTTTCAAGGGTGAAGTGGTGATGCCGCACAATGAAAACAACGAACACAGGTGCACAGGATGCGGCATTTGTGAGATGAACTGTCCAAACGGAACAATAGAGATAATCACCAAAACAATTGAAACTGAGGACGGCAAGAAAAAGAAGGTGATTGACAAGCACATTTACAGGCTCAGCATGTGTACATTCTGTGCTTTGTGCGTAAAAACATGTCCTTCAAATGCACTTGCTTTCTCACAGGAGTTTGAGCATGCCGTCTTCAACAGGCAGCTGCTCGTAAAAGTTCTCAATAAACCAGGTTCAAAATTAATGAAAGGGACAGAATGATGGAATCCAGTCAGATCATGTTTTTGCTTTTCTCCATTATGATCGTAGTGTTCTCAATACTTACGGTCACTTCGAGAAAAATCCTCCGTGCAGCTGTATACCTTTTGTTTGTGCTTGTTTCGACAGCAGGACTGTACTTCATGCTGAATTACCAGTTCCTTGCCGCTGTACAGCTTACTCTGTATGCAGGAGGAATTGTTGTTCTCATAATTTTCTCAATCCTTCTTACAAGCCATATCAGCCAGAAATTTGAACCTGTCGGCCTTAAAAAAGCTGCATTCTCAGCACTGGCTGCACTTGCAGGCGCCATACTGGCAATTGTAACAATTCTTGATTACAGCTTCCAGGCAACAACACAGGCAGCCGTTGAGGTTAACATGAATTTAATTGGAAGAAGCCTGCTTTCGGTTGATTACGATGGTTATGTCCTCCCCTTTGAAGTGATCTCAATACTCCTTCTTGCATCAATGATAGGTGCAATAGCAATTGCAAAAAAAGGCGGACCAAAGAATGCTGAAGAATAAAATCGATATAAAATGAACACTGGAATACCTATTCAATATTTTCTTATACTGGCTACCATAATGTTTTTTACAGGCGTTTATGGTTTCCTGACGAGAAGAAACCTCATTACCATACTGATGTCTGTTGAGTTAATACTGAATTCTGTAAACATCAACTTTCTTGCTTTTAACAGGTACCTTTTTCCTCATAAGCTTGAAGGAATGCTCTTCAGCGTGTTTGTTATTGCCGTTGCCGCATGTGAGGCAGCAGTTGCTATCGCCATCATTATCAATATCTACAGGCGGTTTGCAACAATCAATGTGGAAGATGTCAACGAATTGAAATACTGATATTAGGAAAATAAACAATGGCTAATTTTAATTATACAATCTGGATACCGCTTCTGCCCCTGCTGACATTCCTGCTCCTGGGACTTGCAGGCCATAAGCTGAAAGCTAGGCTTTCAGGGCTGATTGGGACTTTAAGTCTTGGTGTTATCACATTGATCTCGTATATAACTGCATACCAGTATTTTTTTGGAAGCGGTAAAGTTGAGGGAGTATTCCAGAAATTGCTTGCATTTAATACAACCTGGCTAAGGTTTACAGAGAATCTCCATATTGATATGGGAATCATACTCGATCCGATTTCGGTTATGATGCTCATCGTTGTAACAACAGTATCCCTCATGGTTCATATCTATAGTCTCGGATACATGAAGGGTGAAAAAGGGTTTGAAAGATTCTTTGCATTCCTGTCGCTGTTCACATTCTCAATGCTGGGGCTAGTTATTGCATCAAATATATTCCAGATGTACATATTCTGGGAGCTTGTTGGTGTATCATCATTCCTGCTGATAGGTTTTTATTATACCAAGCCTTCGGCTGTAAGAGCCTCCAAGAAAGCTTTTATAGTTACACGTTTTGCAGATATGGGTTTTCTCATAGGGATACTTATTCTTTCATTCAATACCAAAACATTCGATTTCATAACTCTTACCGATGTCAACGGGCCTGCTATCGCTCAGGGTAGCGGTGCAGCTTTCCTTGGCCTTTCAGTTATGACATGGGCAATGATATTCGTATATATGGGCGGTGTAGGAAAATCAGCTATGTTCCCATTCCACATCTGGCTTCCCGATGCCATGGAAGGCCCTACCCCGGTTTCAGCTCTCATTCATGCAGCAACAATGGTTGTTGCAGGTGTTTACCTTGTTGCAAGAATGTTCCCGATATTTGCCATCAGTGCTCCTGAAGCGTTAAATGTAGTAGCTTATGTAGGTGCATTTTCATCGCTGTTTGCTGCTGTAATAGCCTGTACTCAGACCGATATCAAGAGAGTGCTTGCCTTTTCCACAATGTCGCAGATCGGATATATGATGCTCGCACTGGGAGTATCAGGCTATGGAGGTCATGATGGATTAGGATATATGGCATCGATGTTTCACCTTTTCACACACGCATTTTTCAAAGCTTTATTATTCCTCGGTGCCGGAGCAATAATTCATGCAGTTCACAGCAATGATATGACAGACATGGGAGGTTTGAGAAAATACCTTCCGATAACTCATATCACATTCCTGATTGCCTGCCTTACCATAGCCGGAGTTCCACCGTTCAGTGGCTTCTTCAGCAAGGATGAAATACTGACTGCAGCATTGCATCATAACAAGCTGCTGTTTGCGGTCGAATACCTTGTTGCAGGACTTACTGCATTTTACATGTTCAGGCTTTATTTCAGCATATTCTGGAGCCGTGATACCCATTACCATCACACACCTCACGAAGCTCCTGCAGTAATGACAATACCTTTAATAATACTTGCCATCGGTTCTGTATTTACAGGCTTTATTCCTTTCAGCAAGCTTATTACATCAGATGGCCAGGCTTTTGAATCGCACATAGAAATGGCTGTGGCTGTACCTTCAGTACTGATAGGACTTATCGGAATATTTGGAGCAATGCTCATGTACAGGAAACAGAACAGCCTGCCTGACAAGGTCGCAGCAGCATTCAGCACCGGTTACAAGTGGGCCCATAATAAATTTTATATAGATGAATTGTACCTTTTCATTACGAAGAAAATAGTCTTCAGGTATATTTCAAGACCTATTGCATGGTTTGACAGGCATATTGTTGATGGAACCATGAATGCCATAGCTGAAGTAACGCAGGTTGTTTCTTTCCGCATCCGTGATTTTCAGTCAGGTCAGCTTCAGAAATACGCATATGTATTCATTACTGGTGCAGTAATGCTTGCAATACTTTTCATCTACCTGTGGAAATGAACCTATAACCCGAGATAAGATATAAAAATGGACATATTATCATTATTCGTAATTATCCCACTGCTCACAATAACTTCAATCCTTTTCATGAAGGATAACAAGCAGGTTCAGATGGTAGCAGCATTTGGGATGGGTATTCAGCTTATAATGGCAGGAGTGCTTATCTTCCTCTATCTTTCAGCCCGTAATGCCGGGAACACAGCTGAGATGCTGTTTATGAATGACTACTTGTGGTTTCCGAGTCTTAATATTCATTACTCGGTGGGCGTTGACGGGATTTCAGTTGCAATGATAGGTCTTACATCGCTTGTAGTTTTTGCAGGAATATTTGCATCATGGGAAGTTCAGTTCCTGAGGAAGGAATTTTTTGTATCTCTCATACTCCTGGCTTCCGGCGTATTCGGATTCTTTATTTCAATTGATCTCTTCACAATGTTCCTGTTTTATGAGCTTGCCGTGATACCAATGTATCTGCTCATCGGAATATGGGGCAGCGGACCAAAGGAATACTCGGCAATGAAGCTTACCCTCATGCTTATGGGAGGATCTGCATTACTTCTTCTTGGCCTCCTGGGCATATATTTCAATTCTGCACCCGCCGGTGGACAATATACCTTCAATATTCTTGAAATATCGAAAGTATCAATACCGATTGCAGCACAAAGGTTATTCTTCCCTTTGACATTCGTCGGATTCGGAGTACTCGGTGCATTATTTCCGTTTCACACCTGGTCACCCGACGGACATGCTTCAGCGCCTACCGCAGTATCCATGCTGCATGCAGGGGTTCTGATGAAACTCGGAGGATATGGTGCATTCAGGGTAGCTATCTTCCTTATGCCTGAAGCTGCAAAGGAACTTTCATGGATATTCATTATCCTCACCTCGATAAGCGTGGTTTACGGGGCATTTGGAGCCATTGTTCAGAAAGATCTTAAATATATCAATGCATATTCATCTGTAAGTCACTGCGGGCTGGTGCTTTTTGCAGTTCTCATGATGAACCAGACCGCAATGAACGGAGCCGTCATCCAGATGATCTCTCACGGACTGATGACAGCCCTTTTCTTTGCTCTTATAGGAATGATCTATGGAAGGACACATACAAGGATGATCGACCAGATGGGCGGATTGATGAAGATCATACCATTCCTCTCGGTAGCATATGTGATTGCAGGTCTTGCGTCACTCGGACTTCCCGGGTTAAGCGGATTTGTGGCAGAAATGACGGTTTTTGTCGGTGCATTCCAGCATACTGATACATTTCACAGGGTTGCTACAATAGTGGTGGTATCATCAATTGTGATAACAGCGGTTTATATACTGAGAGTTGTTGCAATCTTGCTGCTTGGTCCTGTAAAAGACCCTCATTTTGATCATCTTCCTGATGCAAAATGGTATGAGAAGATGTCTGTTGTAACACTGATTGCATCAGTTGCAGGTATCGGTCTTGCTCCATTATGGTTGTCGGATATGATAACACATAGCCTGCAGCCTGTTGTCGAAAAAATTATTGCACTCAATCCATTTTAATATAAGACTGACTAGCTCAAAAATATAATGAATGCTGAAACTTTTTTGCTAATGCGACATGAGCTGCTCCTCACGGCAGCAGCCCTGCTTATTCTTATGGCTGAGATCTTTTCGGATCCCCGCAAGAGGAACCTGAGCCTTTTTTCAACAATAATTTTCGGAATAATTACTATAGCCGGATTCATACCTTCAGGAGACGGTACTCTCTTTGGTGGCATGTACGTTACAGACAGTACAAGGATACTTATGAAAAACATCCTGAATATCGGGGTGTTACTTGTTCTCATACAGTCAGCAGAATGGCTTAAAAAAGAAGAAAATGCTGCCAAGGCAGGAGAATATTTCATTCTTCTTATCTCAACTGTTGCCGGGATGAACTTCATGATCTCATCAGGTCATTTCCTCATGTTCTACATCGGCATCGAACTCGCAACAATACCTGTTACTGCTCTAGCTGCATTCGAAAGGTACAAAAACAGGTCAGCTGAAGCAGGTATAAAGCTTATCCTTTCATCAGCGTTTTCTTCCGGTATATTGCTTTATGGCTTATCGTTGATCTACGGCACTACCGGCTCGCTTTATTTTACCGAAGTAGCAGAACGCTTCAGCACATCCGGCATACATGTACTTGCATTTATATTCTTCTTTGCCGGGATGGCGTTCAAGATTTCACTTGTACCTTTCCATCTCTGGGCTGCTGACGTTTATGAAGGTTCTCCAATTAACATAACATCATATCTTTCAGTAGTATCTAAAGGAGCTGCAGTCTTCATACTGATAATTATTCTCTTCACTGTTTTCCCAATAATAACTGACATTATGCAGAAGACAGTTTATGTTATTGCAATTCTCACGATGACAATAGGTAATCTTTTTGCAATACGTCAGCAGAATCTTAAAAGATTCCTGGCATTCTCGTCAATCTCACAGGCAGGGTACATTCTGCTTGGATTCATCGGGGGGAATGAAATGGGAATGGCTTCAGTGATGTATTATGTTCTTATATATGTCTTCTCGAACCTTGGAGCATTTGGTGTTATCACAGCTATTTCGAACAAAACCGGAAAAGAGAATATCGATGACTATAATGGATTATACCAGACAAATCCTGCACTCAGTCTCACAATGACACTTGCATTATTTTCACTTGCTGGGATTCCACCTGTGGCAGGATTTTTTGGCAAATTCTTCCTTTTCATGGCAGCAGTCCAGGAAGGTTTCTACATGCTGGTTCTTATTGCGGTTCTCAACACGATAATATCATTATTTTACTATTTGCTTGTTGTTAAAGCAATGTTCATGAATAAGAACGATGCACCCATTGCCAGGTTCAGGAGTGATCTGTCAACAAAAATTGCACTCGGATTATGCATTGCAGGTATTGTAATTACTGGATTTAGCAGCATCATATTTGAAGTTATAAGGGATCTCAGCTTTGGAATCTGATAAATAAATAACATGGCCATCAATAATGCAAAACATGTCATCGGTGAAATAAATGGTGTAAGATGCACCATTATCGAGACCGGTGCGACAAGGGAAAGAGCGGCATTCCTTAACGAACTGCTTTCAGTCAACAACCTGGAAGTTTTGGAAATGAAGGAAGCCATTAAAAATCCCGGAGACGAACAGTTGTATACAATCGGGGTCACAGATCTTGTCTTCAATCCTGTTTTTGCAATTTACGAGAGAAGGCTGAAAACTGCTGAAGGAAGCATTGTTACACCAGGCTACTGGAAACAAGAATGCACTGAATGTGATCCCAGGTATTGGCTCAGGAGAAAAGGCTCAACAGACAAGGCAGGAAAATAATCAAATATTTTCATCATTCCATATCTCCCAGGCTCTTTCAGCCTGGAGCCTGAGCATTTCATATCCGTTAACTACGGTGCAGCCAGCCTCCTGCCCCATCTTCATGAATAATGTAGTTTCGGGATTGTAAACAAGGTCGAAAAGGATATGACCGGGTTGAAGAAACTTATAAGGGATAGCTGGTTTATTAGCTGTATCCGGAAACATTCCGACAGGTGTTGTATTAACGATTATTTTTGATTTCCTCATTATAGCTTCATCAATATCGCTATAGGTTAAGATTCCATTTCCTCTTGTACGAGACACACTGGTGACTTTAAATCCCAGCTTTTTCAGAGCGTAGACAACTGCTTTTGAGCTTCCACCAGTCCCCAGAACAAGAGCATTTTTCTGTCCTTTAAGGAGTGGCGTGAGTGATTGAATGAAGCCCGTTACATCGCTGTTAAAACCGGTAAGATAAGGTTCCTTGTCTCCGGTTCGTCGTATTTTGATGACATTTACCGCCCCGATTTCTTTTGCTTCTTCGGAAACAGAATGAAGAAAAGGAATAACAGTGGTTTTATAAGGGATTGTAACATTTATGCCAAGCAAATCTTTTTCAGATTCAAGCAACACAGGCAGCTCATTTATGTCCTGAAGAGGGTAAAGAGCATAGGCACAGTCAATGATATTCTCCTTAAGAAATTTCTCCTGGAAATATTTCTTTGACCAGGAATGGCTTAAAGGGAATCCTATGAGACCGAATTTTCTCATGCGAATTAAAATTGAATCACAGGCAGATGTAAGAACCTATGGTATAAGACCAGTGAAAACCAGAATATTCAGGACAGGAACTGGAAAAACGTATCTCCCCTTAATCCGAGCCTCAGAGTTTCGAGTGGTATTATTTCATTAGGAGGAATGTTTCCAAGATTAACATTCTGCCCGAAATTTTTGATGAACCATGCCTGTTGTGATTTCAAAGGAGCTTCCCACAGTACATTCTCCATCCTGACATTATCTGTAATTGCAGTGATGATCTTATTATTCACTGAGCCATCTTCATTGTAGATACCGGTGGTACCAGTCTCCCTGGCCTCTGCGATAACCTTTACTGATCCTGCATCAAGTTCTGCCTTCATCATGTCGACCCACTGATCAGGAGTATAAATAACATCTTTCTTTTTTGATCCTACTTCAGAAATAACAGTCCGGTTCCTGGCAAGTTTGCTTATGTACCCAAGTTTCTTGCTACGGTCCATATCATATGATCCGTCTGATACTTCTACCATATCAATTTCATATTCATCCAGGAGATCGACATAAGCATCGAACATATCGCGGACGACGAAAGCTTCTAGCAGTGTTCCTCCAAGATAAGGAACCACTCCAGACTTCTTATAAAAAGCAATTTTTTCCTTGACTCGGGGTGTTATTACAGATGTTCCGAAGCCCAGCTTCACGAAATCAGTATATTCACTTCCTACTGACATGAAGTCTTCGGCTTCCCGAAGGCTCAGTCCTTTGTCCATAACCATCGTAAGCCCTGAATTCCTTGGTTTAACAGGCCTTTCAGGTATAAAAGAGAGGGGGGTTTTCATCAGGTCAGAAAATATTATTAGTGTGTTAATCCGTTTTCTTTCAAAAGGTTTTTAATTTTTCTTGTCATCAGTTTTGGTGGGAAAATACTTTCGAACTGCTGGAAGAGGTCTTTATCAAGTTCGAGTGCATGCCTGAGGCAGCGAAATGCTTTTTCATTATTCAATGCATGCAGATGGAATGAAGCAAGAAGGTAATTTATAGAGGGCAGATCACCTGTTATTTTCAGGGCATGCTCAACGTAAGGTATGGCTTTCTCAGAAAGGTTATTAAGTATGATCACTTTACCGAAATCTATCCACACTTCATCATAGTAAGTATCGAGCTTAAGCGCTTCGCGGAAGCAACGCATCGCAGCCTTTTTTTCTCCTTTTGCATGGTGTGCTCTCCCAAGAAGATACCAGTATTCAGGGTTCTCATCATCGAGCCTCACTGCTTTCCTGAAAAATATCAGGCTGTCGTCAATCCTGCCTGTATTGAATGCAATCAAACCAAGTCCGAACCAGGCTTCAGCAAAATCAGGAGAAAGTTCGATAGCTTCCTGATAATACTTTTTAGCCATCTCCATGTCATCGGTCTTCTCATAGCATTCAGCCAGGTAAGTCATTGCTTCAAAGCTGTCAGGCTCATTCTCCAGGTATTCATGATACACTGGTATGGCATCATCATACCTTTCAAGATTGCTGAGGATATTTGCTTTATTGAAGAGAGCGAATGTATTTTGTGAATTCACTGCGAGAGCGAAGTCATAAGCCTCCATTGCATTCTCATATTGCTCAAGCTTGTTATAAACAATCCCCATATTATACCAGGCGCTGTCAGAAAAAGGCTCCTCTTCGAGGTAAAGACGATAGTATTTAATACTCTTTTCATAATCTTCTGTCTTCTCATAGGCATATGCCAGATCGTACAGGTGTGATTTGAAAGCAGGCTCAAGCTCTACAAGCCTTTCCATGTATGGAATTAAATGCTCATAGTAATTCAGGTTCTGCAGGACTGAGGTAATATCAAAAAGGATATTTCCTGTATCCTCGGAATCAAGTGAAAGCGCATAGTCGAACATTCTTTTTGCTCCCTGGATATCCCCGAGAATACCGAGAGCAGTTCCTTTGGCAACAAAGATCTCATGGTTACCCGGTTCAATGTTCTCAAGCTTTTTAAGAATCCTCAGAGCTTCTACAGCCTTTCCTTTGTCAAGGAGCACCCTTGCCTTCCTGATCTGTATGGATACTGAATTGGGATGCTGCTGCGTAGCAAGGTTTGCCGCATCAAAAGCTTTACTGGAATTATTGGATTCAATATAGAAATCTATAATTGACTCAAATTCTATTACATCGAAGAAATAACTTTCATTATTTCTCCTCATCCGTTCAAACTTCTGGACAGCCTGCTTCACCTCATCATCATAGGCAAACCCGAACTTTTCTTCTTCCATAGCCAACCAAAAAATATGTTTACAAAATTAATTATAATTTGAATCAACCTGTTTATACAAAAAGCAATTTATCAACAATTAACATTTTATTAATATATTGACTCCCTGCAACATAGGTAATCAAAATATTATTAATGGAAAGATTTCATCATTGTTAATCAATGAATTATCGGGATAATAAAGATAGTTGAACCGTATGGTATTTAACGCCTTTGCCTGAAACTGAGAATTATTTTCCGAAGGAACGCAACCTGAGGAGCCATATTTTCATCTATGTTTTGGAATAATATTATAAGACCTAATTATAATCTATTTTCCTAAAACTAACCTGAATTCAACCTTCGAAGAACCGGGATATCGTCCCGGTTTTTTCATTATAATTAATATCTTTGTATATGAACAAAACTTTTCATAATGAAAAGAACTATTATTAAATCGTTGATATTTCTTGTGTTAGGCCTGATGCTACCTCTTACGGGATGTTTCATGGATAAGTTAGATGATGACATAAAATTTGTATTTGGAGAATTTCCTGATACTGTTAGAAACATAACTGATCTCAACTCTCAGTATGATGATTATAATGTGGGCATGCTTGACGGTAGTGGTCCAATCATATTTTCAACCAACTGGAAAAGCGCGGGTGGACAGTTCGACCTCGAGCAGGGATATATCTCATTCACTTTCGATCAGAAGAACGGAACATTTATGTTTGATGCAGGTATATCAAACAATGAACACCTTGACAGGTTGATCAGGCGGGCACAAACTCCGTATAACGACTTTGGGCCATACAGGTTTTTCAACTCACAAGATGGTTATGAATACCTGGTTCTTGCCTCTGCAAACAGCAATGGAAGCCTTGATCTGAAGTACCTGAGGAATCTGCCGCAGTATGGTAATTCCATACCGGATATTGAAGGTCCATTCCCTGTGAATCTTATTAATACAAGCTCAAACGATGCTTATCTCTGTTTAGACGCCAATCTCGATACAGCCTATTATTGTTCAGACAGATCAGGAAACTTTGATATATATCTGCTGAAACGGTCACTTGACATAGGCCTTGCCGATTGGTTGGATAATGGCTTTACAGAAGGCGTCAGAATTGAAAGCATTAACAGCAGTGCCAATGACAAATGTCCGCTTGTCTATAAAAATGTACTTGTTTTCACCTCAGACAGACCTGGTGGATTGGGAGGATTTGACCTGTACTACTCGGTTTTCAAAAATGGCAACTGGAGTGCACCGGTAAATTTCGGTCCCGGTATAAATACCCAGTATAATGAATACAGGCCTTTTATTGGCAGCCATGCTGAATTCTCCAACCAGATGCTTATCTTTTCATCAGACAGGCCAGGTGGCAAAGGGAGGTATGACCTTTATTATACAGGGTTTAAAGTCGAGTAGCCTATCTGCCTTTCTTTACAGCCATAAGAGTATTCCTCAGCAGTGATACTCTTGTCATTGGACCAACTCCACCAGGAACGGGTGTAATAAATGAGCATTTTTCAGCTACATTCTCAAAATCAACATCACCGGCGAGCCTGAATCCTGATTTACTTGTTGAAGAGGCAACTCTTGTTGTTCCAACATCAATTACAACTGCTCCCTCCTTAACCATATTCTCCTTTACAAATCCCGGAGAACCGATAGCAGCTATAATTATGTCGGCATTTCTCACAATTTTCTCTATATCAGAAGACCGGCTGTGAACTACTGTTACTGTTGCATCCATACCTTTCCTGGACAGCAGGACAGAAACAGGACGACCAACAATATTGCTTCTCCCGATAACGACACAATTCTTACCGGCTGTCTGGATCCTGTATCTTTTCAGAAGTTCGATAATACCATAAGGAGTTGCCGGCAGGAATGAATCCATTCCAATCATCATCCTTCCAAGGTTTACAGGATGGAACCCATCAGCATCTTTAGCAGGGTTGATCGATTCTATTACTTTATTTTCAGCAATGTGCCCGGGTAAAGGAAGCTGCACAATGAATGCATCTATGTCGTCATCGTTGTTCAGCTCTGAAATTTTATTCAGCAACTCAGCTTCGGTTACATCTGAATCAAAACGTATCAGGGATGATTTAAAACCAACTTCATGGCAATCTTTGATCTTATTTGCGACATATGATTCGCTTGAAGGATTATTGCCAACAAGAACAGCAGCCAGGTGCGGTGCTTTTCTTCCTTCAGATACAATTTGTTTTACTTCAGAAGCAATTTCATTACGAATTTCTTCAGCAACTTTTTTACCGTCAATAACAGTGTACATATAAAGGATTTATTTTTTCCTCATCATTCCCGGCACGTTGCCTTTTGTCATCATCTTCATCATCTTCCGGGTATCATCAAATTGTTTTAAGAGCTTATTTACATCCTGAACGGTTGTGCCGCTGCCAACTGCAATCCTTTTTCTCCTGCTGCCATTCAGAATTACCGGATTGGTCCTCTCTTCAGGAGTCATGCTCCTTATTATTGCTTCAATTCCCTTGAAGGCATTATCATCAATGTCGAGATCTTTAACTGCCTTTCCGACACCAGGTATCATAGCCATAAGATCCTTGATATTCCCCATCTTTTTTATCTGCTGTATCTGGGAAATAAAATCGTTGAAATCGAACTGATCCTTGGCAATCTTCTTTTGCAGCTTCCTGGCTTCCTCGATATCATATTGTTCCTGCGCCTTTTCAACCAGGGAAACAATATCACCCATGCCGAGTATCCTGTCGGCCATCCTTGCCGGATAGAATATATCGATGGCATCCATCTTCTCACCGGAGCTGACAAATTTTATCGGTTTATTTACAACTGAGCGGATTGAAAGAGCAGCACCACCGCGGGTATCACCATCAAGCTTTGTAAGCACAACACCATCGTAATCAAGCCTGTCGTTAAATTCCCTGGCAGTATTTACAGCATCCTGGCCTGTCATTGAATCTACAACAAATAATATCTCATGAGGATTGACAGCATCTTTGATTGAAGAAATCTCATTCATCATCTGTTCATCTATCGCAAGACGTCCGGCAGTATCAATAATAACCACATCATTGCCTTTCAGTTTTGCTTCCCTCACCGCATTTTTTGCAATTGCTACAGGATTCATACTACCGTCCTCGGTATATACTGGTACTTCAACCTGTGAAGCTATTACTTTCAGCTGCTCAATAGCAGCAGGCCTGTAAACGTCACATGCCACTAGCAAAGGATGTTTTCCCCTTTTTGATTTAATAAGTTTCGCAAGTTTGCCGCTGAAAGTTGTCTTACCTGATCCCTGGAGACCGGCAATAAGGATCACAGATGGATTGATTTTTATGTCAATATCAGTCCTGTCCCCTCCCATCAGCTCTACAAGCTCATCATGGACAATCTTGACCATCATCTGTGAAGGGTTAACTGCCTTGATGACTTCCTGTCCTATTGCCTTTTGCTTTATATTATCAGTAAACTGCTTCGCAATTTTAAAGTTGACGTCGGCATCAAGCAAAGCACGCCTCACTTCCTTCAGAGTTTCGGCTATATTAATTTCCGAGATCCTTCCCTGTCCTTTAAGTATCCTGAAGGATTTCTCCAGCCTGTCACTCAGATTTTCAAACATATATTTAAGACTTTTTTAATTTACACTACATTCTTTCAGGCATCTCAATGCCAAGGAGCCACATGCCCCTGTTAAGGATTTCACTTGTCACTTTCGACAGCACAAGCCTGAAATTCCTGACTGCTGCATTCTCTTCCCCAAGGATGGAGAAATCATGATAGAACTGGTTGTATTCCTTGGAAAGATCATAACAGTAATTGGCAATAAGAGCAGGGCTGTACTCTGTTGCAGCAGCTGAAACAATCTCCGGGAATCTCCTGAGAAGCTTTATGAGATCAATCTCCTTGGTTCCTGCAGCAGAGCTTTCAATCCTATGTGCATCTGCCTGGATATTCATCTGTTCTGCTTTTCTGAAAACTGACTTGATCCTCGCATAGGTATATTGTATAAAAGGACCTGTATTACCATTAAAATCTATTGATTCGGAAGGATTGAATGTCATATTCTTTTTGGGATCAACCTTAAGAATATAGTACTTCAGCGCGCCAAGACCTATTTTTCTGAAAATTTCCTGTTTTTCATCTTCGGAAAAGCCAGCAAGCTTTCCTAGCTCATTCGAAACATCACGCGCAGTATCCTGCATTTCAGAGATAAGGTCATCTGCGTCAACAACAGTTCCTTCCCGGGATTTCATCCTGCCTTCAGGAAGCTCCACCATGCCATATGAAAAATGAATCAATCCGTCGGCCCAACTGAAACCCATCTTCTTCAGTATCGCTCTTAAGACCTGGAAATGATAGTTTTGTTCGTTGCCGACAACATAAATATTTTTACTGAAATTATACTCGTTATACCTGTTAACAGCGGTGCCAAGGTCCTGAGTCATATAAACTGCAGTTCCATCGGATCTCTGAAGGAGTTTTTGATCAAGTCCTTCCGCTGTAAGGTCTGCCCATATTGAACTATCTTCGTTCTGGTAAAGGATCTTCCTGTTAAGACCATCAAGGACAAGTTCCTTTCCCAATTTATATGTTTCAGATTCATAATAGATCCTGTCGAAATCCACTCCAAGCTTTTTATATGTCTCATCAAACCCAGCATACACCCATGTATTCATTAACTTCCAGAGATCAAATGTAGATTTTTCGCCGGCTTCCCATTTTATAAGCATTTCACGGGCTTCCTTCATCATTGGGGCATTGTTCCTGGCTTCATTTTCATTGACGCCATCAGCAATCATCTTTTCAACCTGTGCTTTATATTCTTTTTCAAAAAGAACATAATACTTTCCTACAAGATGGTCACCCTTCATGCCAGAGGATTCAGGTGTTTCGCCATTACCGAACTTCTGCCATGCAAGCATTGATTTGCAAATATGGATGCCGCGGTCGTTTACGATATTGGTTTTAATAACTTTATGACCACACGCAGCAAGTATACGGTACAATGAGAAACCCAGCAGGTTGTTCCGTATATGGCCAAGATGAAGTGGCTTGTTAGTATTGGGTGAAGAATACTCAACAAGTATTGTCTCCGGGTGAGAAACCATTGCTTCTTCAAAATAATCAGCTTTCTGAGCCAGCTTTGAGAAATAATCAACCCACCAGGTATCTGATATTTCAAGGTTCAGAAATCCTTTTATAACATTGAAGCCGGAAATTGCAGGAAAGTTTTCAAGGAGATAGTTACCAATTGTTTCGCCTGTTCTCTCAGGCGTATTTTTTGAAAATCTAAGCAGAGGGAATACAACTACTGTAAAGTCGCCTTTAAAATCCTTTCTTGTTTCCTGAATCTGAATGAGATCATCCTGAATCTCACTATTATACAATTTCTGAACAGCTTCTTTAACCTTGTCTTTAAGAATGATCTCCATTTTTGCCAAATAATTCAGCCTGCAAAGATAGCAAAATACGTCAATAATCGATAAAAACAGGAATCAGGACGACCACAGAATGTTTGACAACTATTAAAAAATATTGATGATTGTTGTTCTCTTTTTGACAAACAAAATTCTGCAAATTAAAAGATGTCTTACATTTGGCTATTACATCAGGCTGAAAGTGGAAACTAAGGAATTGTTTATTGATGCGGGTGTGAAAACGCCACAGATTGACCTGAACCCATATACGGGGGAATTGATTTTTTCAGGCAGGTCAATCCCTGAAAATGCAAGTTCGCTTTATGAAAAGGTTTATAACTGGATTCATGATTATGCAAAGAAGCCAAAGCTTACAACAAACCTACGTCTGAACCTGGAATATTTTAATTCAGCTTCTTCCATATGGCTTGCCAAAATAATAAAGACACTTTGTTCTGTAAAGAAAAGTGGATTTACATTATTTATACATCTATATTTTGATATTGAAGATTTCGACAGCATGAACCAGGAGGACCTGAAAGACGCCCTCAGCCCTATCATGGATATGATCGGGACACCCAGTATCAGCATAGGAATCAAGATCTATGGGACAGATAAAGAAGGTAAGATTCTCAAGGAGGGAATCGTACTGATCTGATTGCTAACATTTCCATCCAAACTACCTGACTTCAATTATTTAGCCTAACTTTACAGTAAAGTTTTGAATGTAAAGCCATGCGAATATTTTTAGTATTGATATTTTCAATTGCTACAAGTATGAATTTATTTTCGCAAACCAGATCAAATGACAGGCAGCCTGTTGCTGCAGGCAGATTCTATTCTGACAGGAAAGAATCTCTCACCGCAGATCTCAAAGAACTATTCGATGATTCCAACAGGACTGTAATAAATAAAAGTATCAGGGCTGTAATTGTCCCTCATGCAGGCTACGTCTTTTCAGGGAGAACTGCAGCAGCAGCATATTCATCCATTGCGGCAGATGCTGAATTCAGTAACATATTTATAATTGGTTCCAGTCATATAATGTCGTTCGACGGGGCATCTGTATATTTTGATGGTGATTATTTAACTCCACTTGGCAGGGTGGCTGTAAATAAGGAAATTGCTGAAAAGCTCAGGAATGAAAACGATGTATTCAAATACCCTGAAACTTCACACATCCAGGAACACAGCATAGAGGTACAGATCCCATTCATTCAGTACCATTTTAAAAAGCCAGCGCCGATTGTGCCGATAATAATAGGAACAAATGATACCAAAAGGATAAAACAGATAGCAACTGCATTGCAACCCTGGTTTACTCCCGATAATCTTTTCATTATAAGCAGCGATTTCAGCCATTATCCTTCTTACAATGATGCAGTTGTTGCTGATCAGAGAACAGCAAAAGGTATTACTTCAGGCAAACCGGACCAGTTTCTTGCTGCTATAAAAGAGAATTCGCAGCTTTCATACAAGGGTATGGTGACAAGCATGTGCGGATGGACTTCAGGTCTCACTCTTATGTATCTTACTGAAAAAGACAAAAAACTCGGGTATGAAGTCATCGATTATACCAATTCAGGTGATTCTCCTTATGGAGGGAAAGATGAAGTAGTAGGCTACAATGCAATTTTAGTCATGGAGAATCAAGGAAAAGAAGAGTCATTTTCTTTCAACAAGGAGGAAAAGACGCAGATGTTTTCGATAGCAAGAAGCAGCATAGAATCGAAGCTCGGAATACAGGGCAAATTAAAGCCTGTAAGTGAGTTCCTTCCTAAACTATCAGAACAGATGGGTGCATTTGTAACTTTGAAAATTGATGGTGTACTAAGAGGATGTATAGGAAGATTCATCTCTGAAGAACCTCTTTCAGAAGTGATCAGGGCATCAGCAATCTCTTCCGCATTTTCAGATCCACGCTTTCCTCCTCTTACAAAAGAAGAATATAGCAAAACCGAGTTTGAAATAACTGTACTGGGGCCGTTAAAACGAATTCATGACATTAATGAAATAATACTCGGCAGGCACGGTATTTATATCAGGAAAGATAACCATGCCGGTACAATGCTTCCCCAGGTGGCAACTGAGAACAACTGGACGAGGGAGCAATTCCTGGGATATACATCAAGAGACAAAGCAGGTATTGGCTGGGATGGCTGGAAGAATGCCGAAATATATATATACGAAGGTGTAGTCCTGGAAGAAAACGGGAAATAGATCATGTATCATGTAATTGGAACGGTTACAGTACTTTCTGTTTTATACCTGATCAGCTTTTTGTTTTATCGCACCGGCCTGTTCTCCAGGCAGTTTCACTGGCATATCTGGAATTCAGTACTTGCAGTTACTTTCATTTTAACTGCTCTTGCAGGAGTTTTTCTTGCATTGCAGGTAAACTATAAATGGGATGTGCCGTATATTGAAAAAATCCTGAAATATCATGTAGAGACTGGTGCTGCCCTGGCATTTACATCTATCATACACCTCGTCAGACATTTTTCATTCTATACGGGAATATTCAAACCGGGTGTAGAAAGTGGTTTTGACAAAGTCCCTTCTGATATTGTGAAAAATATCAGAACCAACCTTTTTCTAATTGGATTTGTAAGCTCATCGATGCAGCTGCTTCTTTTGCGCGAGATAATGAATATTACAGGAGGTTATGAGCTAATATCGGGCATTTTCCTGGGATCATGGCTCTTAGCATCTTCAGCAGGATCAGCACTGTCAGGCAGATCAAATATGAACAACCAGAGAAAGCTCAACTTTATCTTTTCAGCAAGCCCTGTGATCTCTGTTGTGCTTCTTATAATTATGTCGAGACTTTTTCTTGGAACTGGTCAGACACCTTCTTTCCTTCTGAGCTTAGTCTTTATCCTTATCATCTCTGGGCCATTCTGCATAGTCTCAGGATTCATCTTCATTAAACTTTTGAACCTGGCAGCTTCTTCAGAGAACTTAAATGCAGGAAGATCATTTTCTATTGAGACTGCAGGCGGGGTTGTATCAGGAATTATCGTATCCATAATGACTTCGGGTTTTCTGAATACGTACCAGATAATCTTCCTCATAACAATTCTTTATTCAACATGGGTAATAATAAACTTCACAGGAGTAAATAAAACTGCAATAAAATTACTTGCCCTTATAATTGCATCTGTACTGATAGTTTTCAATACTGATATCGCTATCAGTCAACTGCTTATACCAGGCTTGCGTATAGATGAGTCAATTGATACGCCGTATGGAAATATATCTTACGGCACTTACAATGGCGAGAAAAGTACCTATTATAATCACAGACTCATATCAAATGAAGAAGATGTAATTGAAAGAGAGGAGAACATTCATTATGCGATGCTGCAGACAGACAAACCTGAAACAGTCATCCAGATTTCAGGCCTGCTCACATCTCAGGCGGGGGAATTTTTGAAGTACAATCCCTCTAAAATCATACATATTGAAAGAGATCCATTGCTATCCAGGGTTGATATTGCAGATTCACTAAAAGCAATTGTACAGATTGAAGAGGATGATGCACTCAGGTACATAAGAAAAAACAAGGAACAGGCTGATGTAATTATATCACTTGTTCCTCCGCCGTCAACATTACAGCTTAACAGGTATTTTACCACAGAGTTTTTCAGGGAAGTCAAAAACAGCTTAAACGTAAATGGAATCTTTATGTGCTCGCCAGGTACTTCAGAAACCTATTTCAACCCACAGTCTCTGGCCTTATATTCTTCTGTTTACAAAAGCCTTAAGGCTAGCTTCAAGAACGTTCTTCCTGTTGCTGGTAATAAGCTATATTTTGTTGCATCGGATAAACAACTTTCAGCATCATTTTGCCTATTGACACAATTGAAAGATATCCAAAATATTTATGTGGGATGCGACTACCTGTATGATGATATTACAGGAGCCAAGTCGCAGGAAATTGTTGCATTGATGGATACTTCAGCAAAGGAAAATAAAATTGATTTTCCAGTTGCTTCTCTCGGTTATCAGAATTATATCTTCAGCAAGGAAAAGAATGCGAATTTTTTTTCATATATTCTCCTGATAGTACTCTTCGCGTTACCCGGAGTAACACTCAGAAAAAAGAAAATGCTCATGTATTCAGGAGCTGCTGCACTTTCCGGATTTGAGATAATAATATTGCTCATGATACAAAGCAATGCGGGAAACATGTATCATATTACAGGGCTTGTTATTGCTGCAATGATGGGAGGACTCTCACTGGGAGCTTTATCTTCAACAGGTATTCTGAAAGGCATTTCTTTATTATTACAATGCGTAACTCTCATCATATTCTATGCACTTTTCGCATTGCTTTCAGGCTGGTTTCTGAAGTCAGAAGCTGCTATATTTTCTGCAGGCATACTTATATTAACTTCAATGATCCCGGCGTTTATCACAGGTAACCTTTTCAGCAGGCTTACCGGTTCCGGCCGGGAAGAAAAAACATTTGAGATTTACAGTGCTGATCTTGCCGGATCAGCTCTTGGATTTGTTGTATTGTCAGCTATATCATTACCTGCAATCGGAATACAAAATTCACTTTTCCTAATTTGCATGATTGTAATTTCAGGGACAATATTTGGTTCAGTTAAATTCAGTAAGTAGATTTATATTACATTTTTGAAATGCAGCCAAACAAACAAAATATTACCAAAAGAGAATTTGTAAGGAGATCACTTACAGCTACAGCCGGGCTGCTTTGTTATCCATGCAGCCATATTCTGGCTGATCAAACTGATGAACCCAAAGGGATATTGCGGAGAGAGGCAATGTTCCAGGAGAGCACGCCCAGGGGTATCATGTGCAGAATATGCCCTAATGAATGTGTACTGAAGGAAGGTGAAGTCAGCCAGTGCAGAAACAGGAAGGTACACAATTCAAAGCTCTATACTCTTGCTTATGGAAATCCGTGCAGTGTTGCAATTGACCCTGTAGAGAAAAAACCATTGTTTCATTTTCTTCCGGGGTCACGTGCATTATCAATTGCAACTGCGGGTTGCAACCTTGTATGCCTGAATTGTCAGAACTGGATGATCAGCCAGTCATCACCCGATAAAACAAAAAATTATGATCTTCCGCCAGCAAAGGTAGTGGAAGAGGCTGCAAAAGGGAATTGTGTCTCGATAGCCTATACATATTCGGAACCCACAACTTTTTATGAGTATGTATTTGAAACTGCAACAATCGCAAGGAGTTCAGGAATAAAAAATATAATCAAATCGAACGGGTACATTAATCCTACTCCCCTCAAAAAACTATGCACTGTTGCGGATGCAGCAAATATTGATCTGAAATCATTTAATGAAAGCACTTACCTGAAACTTAGCGGAGGTAAGCTTCAACCTGTACTGGATTCACTGAAGGTATATCGCGACAATGGTGTCTGGCTTGAGATTACGAATCTTATTGTCCCTTCATGGACTGACAATCTTGACGAGATAGCAGGAATGTGCAAATGGTTGTCAGAAAACGGATTTAAAAACACTCCCATCCATTTCAGCAGGTTCTATCCTCTTCATAAACTGGATCAGCTGCCCCCAACTCCCGTTGAACTCCTGAAGAAAGCGTATGATATTGCTGAAAGCGAAGGGCTTCTGTACGTTTATACAGGAAATGTACCCGGAAATGAAATTGCCGATACAAAATGCCCCTCATGTCGCCGCATTGTTACTGGAAGGATTGGATTCCGTGTAAGTGTGAATAATATTAAATCAGGAAAATGTCCTGACTGCGGAACAAAAATAGATGGTATCTGGTCATAGCAAAATAAAAAAGCAGTATGAATCGAGAGGAAGCAGGTGAAAGAATCAGTAAGCTTAAGCAGGAACTGCATGACCATAATTACAGGTATTATGTACTTAACCAGCCCCTAATCTCTGATTTCGAATACGACATATTACTGAATGAACTGGAAACACTGGAGAAGAAGTTTCCGGAGTTTGCAACAGAAGATTCACCAACGAGGAAGGTTGGAAGTGACATTCAGAAAGAATTTGTACAGTACAGGCATATATATCCAATGCTTTCACTTGGCAATACTTATAGTGAACAAGAGCTACGTGAATGGGATTCAAGATTACAGAAATCTGCAGGAAGTGATATAGAGTATGTTTGTGAGCTCAAATTTGACGGTGCATCAATAAGCATCACATATAAGAATCATTTGATGGTCAGGGCTCTTACCCGTGGTGACGGTACCCGTGGTGATGATGTGACAATGAATGTAAAGACAATCAAAAATATCCCTCAGAAGATCAATGATAAATCAGCACCCGATGAATTTGTAATAAGGGGTGAAATACTGATGACAAGACAAGTATTTGACAGGATTAATACCGAGCGCACCCAGGCAGGTCTTGTTCCATTTGCGAACCCAAGGAATGCTGCTGCAGGAACATTAAAAACTCTTGATACAAAAATTGTTGCTTCCAGGTCACTTACCTGCATGGTTTATTTTCTTCTGGCCGAAGAGCTTCCTCACGATACTCATTACGCCAATCTTATGGCTGCATCAGGATGGGGTTTCAATGTGCCTGAAAGCATAAAACTATGTAAAGATATTTCTGAGGTACATGATTTCATAACAAAATGGGATACTGAACGCAAAAAGCTGCCCTTTGATATTGACGGGGTAGTAATCAAGGTAAACTCATTAAGCCTGCAGGAAGAGCTTGGTTTTACAGCAAAATCACCAAGGTGGGCAATAGCCTACAAATTCAAAGCAGAACAGGCTTCAACAAGGCTCAAATCAGTTCTTTTTTCAGTTGGACGGACCGGAACAATAACGCCGGTCGCCAATCTTGATCCTGTTTTTCTTTCCGGATCAACCGTAAAAAGAGCCACCTTGCATAACGCTGATCAGATTGCCATTCTCGATCTGCATGAAAACGATCTTGTTTATGTTGAGAAAGGAGGTGAAGTAATTCCAAAGATTACCGGTGTAGATATAACAGCCCGTGATGAAAAAAGCAACCGCATAATGTTTATAACAAATTGTCCTGAATGCGGTACTGTGCTGGTAAAGAATGAAGGTGAAGCAAATCATTTTTGTCCTAATTACCTTCATTGTCCACCCCAGATCAAAGGCAGGATTGAGCATTTCATCGGCAGGCGCGCCATGGATATAGAAGGACTTGGCCAGGAAACTGTTGACCTCTTGTTCTCGCTAAATATGATCAGGACCGTTGCTGATCTTTATGACCTTAAAAAAGAAGATCTTATTCCCCTGGAACGGATGGGTGAAAAATCTGCTTCAAATATAATTAACAGTATAAAAGGTTCATCATCTGTACCATACAACCGTGTGCTTTATGCACTTGGAATAAGACACGTGGGTGAGACTGTTGCAAAGACACTGGCAAAACGCTTCAGAAATATCGATGAGCTTATTAATGCAGGCGTTGAAGAAATAACCTCAGTTAAGGATATTGGCCCGAAAATAGCATCGAGTGTTACCGCATTTTTTTCTGACAGCGACAATATTTCAATAATTGAAAGGCTGAAGAAAGCCGGAGTAAAATTGAGTGATGATACTGACAGAGGAAAGATGAGCAATGTTCTTGAGGGAAAGACCATTGTGATCTCTGGCTCATTTACAAAACACAGCAGGGATGAGTATAAAGAAATAATAGAACAAAATGGTGGAAAAAATTCTTCATCTGTTTCCGGCAGCACATCATTTATCCTTGCCGGTGAAAATATCGGTCCTGCAAAAAAAGAGAAAGCAGCCCAATCGGGAATTCCATTAATCGGAGAAGAAGAATTTCTTAAAATAATTAATGAAGAATAAATATCTGATACGAATTATGATAAAAATCTGTTAGGTTTGTAATATGGAACTGGCTAGTAACATCAGGCTGAGGATAGGCAAATCCTTATTGAAAAAAAAGGCTTTAAAGGTCTGCAGAAAAGTCAGTTATAATGGCTTCGACAGGGTCAGGAGAATAGCTGTTGTATGGGATGCTTCAAACAGCAACGAATTTAATAACCTGTCAAAGTTTCACCAGAAAATGAATGACAGAAATATTGAGGTTAAAGTACTGGGATACTTTCCCGGCAAAAATATGCCGGATCAGTACACAGCAATAAGGTATCTTACCTGCCTCAGGCGAAACGATGTAAATTTCTTCTATATTCCCAATTCCGGTGAATCCGATCACTTTATAAATGATCGTTTTGACATACTAATTGATATGAATTTTGAGAACCTGCTGCCATTGAAATATCTTTCATCCATGTCGCAGGCAGCTTTTAAGATAGGTTTATCTGAAGACGAAAAGAACAACGATATTTTTGACATGATGATGGAAATGAAAAAACCTGTTGATGCAGGTGATTTTCTTGAACAGACCATGTATTATCTTGAAATGATAAAATCATAGCCCAAAAACATTAACAATTTAATATTCTAAATGAAAATATTCAAAGGTACAGGAGTTGCGGTAGTCACACCTTTTAAAAATGATCTGAGCATTGACTTTGCAGCTCTGGGAAGAGTCATCGACCATGTAATAAACGGCGGGGTAAATTATATTGTTGCCCTGGGGACAACAGGTGAATCAGCAACACTTTCAAAGGAAGAGAAGAAAGCAGTGATATCATATGTTGCCGAGGCCATTGACAAGAGGGTTCCTTTGGTCGTAGGTGTGGGGGGTAATAACACACAGGAAATCATTGACTTCGTAAGACAGACAGATCTTACAGGTGCTGATGCTATACTTTCAGTGGCTCCTTACTACAATAAACCGGGGCAAAGCGGTTTGTTCCAGCATTTCAAGGCTTTTGCAAATTGCTGTTCGCTCCCAGTAATCCTGTACAACGTACCCGGAAGGACCGGATGCAATATCAGTTCAGATACCTGTCTTGAGCTTGCAAGGGAATGTAAAAATATTATCGGGGTAAAAGAAGCTTCAGGTGACCTTGCCCAGATCATGAGAATAGTAAAAAGCAAACCTGATGATTTCCTCGTAATCTCCGGCGACGATATGCTGATAATACCGATCATTGCAGCAGGCGGTGCCGGGGTTATCTCTGTTCTGGCCAATGCATACCCTGCCCAGACAGCTGAGATAGTGAACAATGCACTAAAACATAATTTTAAAGCAGCAAGGGAGATACACTTCCGCTGTATGGAGATGATCGATCTCCTATTTGCTGATGGAAATCCCGCAGGAGTGAAGGCAATAATGAATCAGCTCAATATATGCCAGAATAACCTCAGATTACCACTTGTACCTGTGGGCAAGCCTGTTATGGAGAAGATCCAGAAAGCTGTCAGGGCATTTAATTAATCAACCGATAAGGCCTTATGCGCTTGCCGGTGTGCTTTGCTGTGCACCATGGCATGACTTATATTTTTTCCCGCTTCCACATGGACAGGGATCATTTCTTCCAACCTTCTTATCAACCCTGACGGGTTCTGTTTTATGGTTTTCGGATGGACCGCCACCTGAAGAGTTCAACTGTGGAAAATCACTCTTTGAGGTCCGCAACCTGCTCATATCAACCTGCCTTCTTCTCTGCGCCTCTTTTACCTGATCCGGTTCCTGAACAGGTATATGACCTTTCATAAGTGTACTTACCACATCCTTGTTGACCTTATTTATCATTGTCTTGAAAAGTTCGAATGATTCGAACTTGTATATAAGTAGAGGATCTTTCTGCTCGTATGTTGCATTCTGAACAGACTGTTTGAGCTCATCCATCTCCCTGAGATGCTCTTTCCATGCATCGTCTATAGTAGCAAGAACTATTGTTTTTTCGTATGATCTTGCAAGTTCAAGGCCACCTGATTCAACAGTAGCTTTAAGAGGAGTTATAACCTGGAAAACCCTCATGCCATCGCTGATCGGCACAACAACATTTTCATAAACATGAGACATCCGGTCATGAACATCTTTCAGTACTGGATAAGCCTGGGCAGATATTGCCTCTATTTTTCTCTTATATGCTTCAAGAACTCTGGAATATACTTTATCAGTAAGAGTTTCTGTTGAGTCACTTTTGAATTCATCCGGGCTTACAGGTGAATCCAGGGAAAACGAACGAATAAGCTCGAAGTCAAACCCTTCAAAGTCAGAATCATCATGGTAAACAGATACAATATTCTCTGTTACGTCAAACATCATGTTTGCAATATCCACAGTGAGTCTCTCTCCAAGAAGAGCATGTTTCCTTTTCTTATATATTACCTCCCTCTGGGAGTTCATAACATCGTCATATTCAAGCAATCTCTTACGTATGCCGAAGTTATTTTCTTCGACTTTTTTCTGAGCTCGTTCGATAGATTTTGTGATCATCGAATGTTGTATCATTTCGCCTTCTTTCAGGCCAAGCCTGTCCATGATACCTGCGATCTTATCGGAGCCGAAAAGTCTCATCAATTCGTCTTCAAGGGAAACGAAGAAGAGTGATGAACCAGGGTCTCCCTGCCTCCCGGAACGGCCGCGAAGCTGCCTGTCAACGCGCCTCGATTCATGACGTTCTGTACCAATAATTGCAAGACCTCCTGCCCTTCTTACCTCTTCGGTAAGCTTGATATCAGTACCGCGACCTGCCATGTTTGTTGCAATCGTGATAGTTCCAGGCTTACCGGCTTCTGCAACGATCTCAGCTTCGCGCTGGTGCAATTTGGCGTTAAGAACATTATGCTTAAGTCCTTTCATCTTGAGCATCCTGCTGAGAAGTTCAGAAATCTCAACAGATGTTGTACCGACTAGAACAGGTCTCCCTTTCCGGTTCATTTCGGAGATCTCATCTATTACAGCATTATATTTTTCACGTTTTGTCTTATAAACCTGATCCTCGAGGTCAGTTCTTATTACAGGCTTGTTGGTTGGGATCACAACTACATCAAGCTTGTAAATATTCCAGAATTCACCAGCTTCAGTCTCAGCAGTACCTGTCATACCGGCAAGCTTATGGTACATCCTGAAATAGTTCTGCAGAGTTATAGTTGCATAAGTCTGTGTTGCAGCTTCAACCTTAACATTCTCCTTGGCTTCAATTGCCTGGTGCAGACCGTCGGAATACCTTCTTCCTTCAAGAATACGGCCTGTCTGCTCATCGACAATTTTAACCTTATTGTCAATTACTACATATTCAATATCCTTATCGAACAATGTCCATGCTTTCAGGAGCTGGGTCATGGTATGAACCCTCTCCGATTTAACAGAATAGTCCTGTAAAATCTCATCTTTCTTTCTCAGCCTGTCTCTTTCATTAAGGTCTGATTTTTCGAGATCGGCAATCTTAGATCCGACATCAGGCAGGATAAAGAAGCTGGCATCTTCAACAGAAGTAGAGATAAGGTCGATTCCCTTTTCAGTAAGCTCAATGGAATTTGCCTTCTCATCGATGATGAAGAAAAGCTCATCGGTTACTTTTGGCATTTCCTTGCTGTTGTTCTGCATATAAAAATTCTCTGTCTTGAGAAGAAGGGATTTATTTCCTTCTTCACTCAGGAATTTTATAAGAGCATTATTCTTGGGAAGTCCCTTGAAGGCCCTCAGAAGCAACTTGCCGCCTTCATCATTCTTCCCTTCATTAATTATTCTTTTCGCATCAGCAAGTATCTGCGTTACGAGCTTTTTCTGGGCGGACACAAGTTTTTCTACTTTGGGTTTCAGCTCATCAAATAGCTGGTTTTCTCCTTTAGCAGTGGGTCCGGAAATAATAAGCGGAGTTCTTGCATCGTCGATGAGTACAGAGTCGACCTCATCAACTATAGCATAATGATGCTTACGCTGAACCAGGTCTTCAGGATTGATTGCCATATTATCGCGGAGGTAATCAAAGCCGAATTCATTATTGGTCCCAAAAGTAATATCAGCATTGTAGGCCTTCCGCCTGTCAGCTGAATTGGGTTGATGCTTGTCAATGCAGTCGACTTTCAGACCATGAAACTCATAAATAGGGCCCATCCACTCGGAGTCACGTTTCGAGAGGTAATCGTTAACTGTTACAATATGAACTCCTCTGCCGGCAAGCGCATTCAGAAATACAGGGAGAGTAGCAACAACAGTTTTTCCTTCACCTGTAGCCATCTCAGCTATCCTTCCTTTATGCAGGGCAACACCACCAATAAGCTGGACATCATAATGAACCATGTCCCAGGTGATCTCATTACCACCAGCAACCCACTTGTTAGACCATTGTGCTTTATTGTCAGTTATTGTTATTGATGGCCTTGTTGCAGCCAGATCCCTGTCATATTGTCTTGCAGTTACTTCAAGAATGCTGTTTTCCTTGAACCTTCTTGCCGTTTCCTTAACTATTGCAAACGCCCTCGGCAATGCATCGTCAAGAACAACCTCAAGTTTCTCATCGATCTGCTTTTCAATCTTATCTATCTGGTTATAGATCCCTTCCTTGAGATCCATATTTTCTTCTTTTTCTGCCTTTTGCCTTAATTCGGATATTTCTGTCTCTAAATCGGATGTACTTCCGGTGATCTCTCTCTTAAGCTCATCACTCCTGTCTCTCAACTCATCATTGGAAAGGGTTCCAAGCTTCGCAAATTCAGCATGTATTTTTTCAACATAAGGATTTATTTCCTTGATATCCTTTTCATATTTATTGCCAAGAAAGACGCCCAGAATACTGTTAATAATACTCATTTTTTAATGTTTTACAGTTTCTTAAAAATCACAGCAAAATTACTGTAAATTTCTTTAATTGGAGACGATAAAGCAAAAACCCAGCCAATGTTATCAAATTGGCATAAAATCATTCTTTTCCGATAATATTAGGCTATCTGATAAGGCTGTATCTTACAGTAATGACCTTATCTCCTGACTTCATTCTGATAAGATATAACCCGTTGGGTAACTGCGATATATCAATTATTCCATTATCTGACAGATGTTTTTCATTAACCAGGCAGATTCCGGAGGCATTGAATACTGAATAATGAAAATCTCCATTTCCGGCACCTGAAATATTTATAATACCGTTCCCCGGATTTGGATAAGCTTCAATATTTCTGGGTTCCACAGTATTTACTGAAGTGATCAGAGAGTTTATTTTAAGATCCTGTATCACCCATCCCCAGCCATTTGCAAAAGGATCTGAGTACAACCTGAACCGGATCAGCATCTCATCTCCGCCATTAAAATCATTACCAGGCTTCACGAAAATCATATGCTCCCTTAGCATTGATTCATCACCAATGGCTGTTGAGTTATTTCCTGAAATTTTGTCATTATAAGTATTTTCCCATGATTTCATTCTCCTGGAATCATACCCGGGCGCCAGTGGATGCCATGTTTTACCCATATCTTTTGATCCCTCCAGGATCACATAGTCATAAAAATCCTCCGATGGGTAAGTTGATCCGGCTTCCCCTGGTTCGACAAGAACAATTTCATCAAAGGTTATGAGTAATCCCGATTCATTCATTTTAACCGGATGCCTTAACATTGAATAATATTCAAAGAATCCATCGTTAGTCTCAGGACTTTTATATGGATGGATAGTATGAAGTCCGTATTTGCTGAATCCTGAAGGTTTTGATATAGAGAAACCACTATTGAAAAAATCATCTTCAACATTTGTAAAGTCTGTTGAAAAACTTTCGAGTGTTGACCCGATGCGTTCTACCGATATTGTGTAAAGATTATTCCGCGGTGAATATGAAACATTAGCACCTGATGACTTATCGACAGCCAGAATCCTGTAAAATATTAAGTCTCCTCCCGACAGGTTCATCTTTGACGGCTCGAGGAATGTTAAATATTCTCCTTCATTGTTTCCCCGGGTAAGAGCCCTTGTTATTACAGGACCCTCATTTATCCTGTATTCAAGAGAAACCCTGTCAATACCAATGTTGTCAGTTGCTATGCTGAAAAGTCTTATTGAATCAGTCTTTGGAAAACAATATGTGGCAGGGTTATGGAATAATAAAGGATGAACGGTATCAGTGCCGATGAAAGTTGAAAATTTTAATTCATCGGTATATGAGGGAAGCCGGTACAGCCTGTTGAAGGTATCCTCTGCAAAAAAATAATACTGGATGCCAGAGTTGTATGAAGGAATGGGTACATTGACTGAATACTTACCATCTGAAAGTGGTGAATTCATCAGGATTGTATCAAATGTTACAAATCCATCAAAGGAATAAACAAGTCCTACAAAATTTTTATCGTAGATGGTGTCTGATCTGACCTCTATTAAAAGAGACAGCTCCGATAAAGCGTCTTCGGTATCTCTGTTGGGCTCATGAATTATTTTCGTATTAATCCACCCGATATCTCCAAGGATCGAAAGCGTAAGTGTCCCTGGATTATGTATTGCCTCACCCGGATTTATGAATGGAGTCATCAAAGGGTAATCGCTATTATCTTCATCCAGATGTGAGATGCTGGATCCATTATCAAAGACAGGAGGAGAATAAAGCCTTGAACGCACACCGTTGGTAAATCTGTTGTGGAGAGGTCCGCTGAAGTAGACACTTCCGCTTACAAGCTCAGCATTCAGGGAAGCTGAATTATTTTTGAACTGAGTTGTATCTATCAGTTTTTTGCCTTTCTGGTTTTCGATGAATGTATCATAAATGACAGGAATAGTTCCGAAACCGTAATAACCAATATTGTTTTCAGAATTCATGCTGTCGAAAAAACCAAGTCCATGACATAACTCGTGCAGCACAACGGTAACAAGGTCATATTTAGTACCAGGTTTTGCATCTGTACCATAATACCAGTTGGCTGAACGGTTAAATCTCATTTCTATGTCAGCCTTATTTGACTCATTCAGGTTACCGCCATCAATCTTTTCAGCAACTGAAACCGGATAATAAACAAGAGGATTGAGAGCGTCCACTGCCCAGCCGGCTACCATTCCTGTGATTACTGAATTTCCCAGTACGTCGTCTGACATGTTTTGCCAGTATGCATCAACAGTAATGTGAGTTCCGGAGGGTAATAGTGATTCAAGGATAGAGGCAGCATAGGCAAATGCTGCTTTTGCACTTGTAGAAAAATTAAAATAATTAATTGTAATCACTGCTCTATCGGCCCCTCCTTTTTTATAAAAGACATCAGGCGGCGGGACTGAGACATCTTTGACAGTCCTGCCGGCATAACATATTCCTGTTACTGATGAATTCCTGATGTATTTCTGAGCTTCTGCATTTTTGACTAAGATAAGCAATAGCAGAAGCGTCAGAGAAAAGCTTAATTTATTCATGCATTTGGCTGCTGCTTGCCTGAAGGTGCACGCAAAGTCATGATATCCCTGTCGAACTGGTAAAGGCTGTAGTCTCCAAGAAGATTAAGTTTGTCGATAACAGCCCTGGCAGAAGCTTCCTCTTCAACCTGTTCCATCACGAACCACTGGAGAAAATTATGGGTATTAAAATCTTTTTCCTGGAGTGTCATAGCCACTATTTCATTAATGCTGGCGGTTACAAATTCTTCGTGCTTCAGCACTTCATGGAATACATCCTGCACATTCTTAAAGTCGGCTGGTGGTTGTTGGATAGCTGGCATCACAGCCTTCCCTCCTCTTTCATTTATGTATTTTATGAATTTAAGCATGTGCAATCTTTCTTCATCAGACTGAACATAAAGCCATTCCGCAACTCCGCTGAAACCTTTTGTTTCTGCCCATGAGGCCATTGCAAGATACAGGTTGGAGGAATAACCTTCTCTTTCAACCTGACGGTTACACAGATCTTCAATCGACTTTTTAAGCATATCCTGGTATTTTAATTAGTATTAAATAACAGATAATTAAATCATTCTGTTTAATTAAATAATCACAAATTTACAAATAAATCCAATAATAAATGGCAGGCTACGGGATATCGAGATTGAACATTTTTTTCATCTCTGAAAGTGCGGGGTATTTGCCGATGAGGTAATCGGCTTTCTGGTTATCGGTATAAAGTATATTATTTGTTTCGGAGTAATCAACAAGTGTTTCAATATCGAGTGCAGGAACCGAAAACCTAGCCTGGAGAAAATTCAGAAGGTTCTGCTTGTAATTAAGTATAAACAGGTCTTTCTGCGCAGCATTATTAAGATGAATCCTGATTAAAGATTCGCTTTCAAAGTCTGTCTTTATCGATTTGAACATGCTGACTATTCGTGTTCCTTCGCCTGTGAGGCCGTCGGTATACTCCTGCCAGGCAGCCTGGAATGCTTCCGGGGTAAATTCTTCTGCCGCCTGTGATGAGTGCTTATTAACTACAGTAGTATCAAGTATTTCTTTTGGTTTTTCGTCTGAAAGAAGATCTTTGATCGAAAAAGACTTTGAAGGTTTTTCTACAACGGGGGTATGCTTTGCAGGAGATCCATTAGATAATGGAGCACTTTTCTCCTTATGTATAATTATTTTTTCAGGCTCATTAATTACTGCTTTCTCTTCAGCCTCCGGCTTTTCAGGGATTAACTGTTCAGGCTTTTTTTTTTCAGCCTCCACTGAAGAAGCGTTGCTGAGGCTGCATATTTTCAGCAGGGCAAGTTCGACATTGAGTCGTGGATTCCTGCTGTTTTTATATGTAAGATCACAGTTGTTCCCGATTTCAAGTGCCCTGAAGAGAAAATCAGCTGAACACCTTGATGTCTGCTGAATATATCTCTGTTTAATGGAAGGTGTTGCCTCAAGCAATTTTAGCGTTACTTCGTCTTTACAAACCAGAAGATCGCGAAGATGGCTATTGAGACCGGATATAAAGTTGTTGCCGTCAAATCCTTTCTCAAGGACTTCATTGAATGTCAGAAGAACAGAGCTGACATCTGCCAGCAGAGCTCCGTCAACAGTCCTGAAATAATATTCAAAATCCAGGACATTGAGGTTTTCAATGACATCCTTATATGATACGGTTTTGCCATTTATACTTGCAATCTGGTCAAAGATCGAAAGTGCATCACGCATGGCCCCGTCAGCTTTCTGCCCAATAACGTGAAGAGCTTCTTCTTCAGCATTGATGCCTTCCTGCTTTGCCACAAACATAAGCCTTGCAACTATATCTTCAATCCTTATCCTGTTAAAGTCAAAGATCTGGCATCGCGAAAGGATTGTTGGTATTATCTTATGCTTTTCTGTTGTAGCCAAAATAAAGATTGCATGTGCAGGGGGTTCCTCGAGAGTCTTGAGAAACGCATTGAATGCAGATGATGAGAGCATGTGAACCTCATCGATAATATAGATGCTGTATTTTCCGACCTGTGGTGGTATCCTGACCTGTTCATTCAGGCTTCTTATATCTTCAACCTTGTTGTTTGAGGCTGCATCAAGCTCGTGTATGTTGAATGAGCGCAGGGTATTAAATGAAATGCATGACTCACATTGATCACATGCTTCCGAATCGGAACTGAGATTGCTGCAGTTAATTGTTTTTGCAAATATCCTGGCACAAGTGGTTTTGCCAACTCCCCTTGGTCCGCAGAAAAGGTATGCATGAGCCAGCTTATTGTTCCTTATGGCACTTTTCAGGGTTCTTGTTATAGATTCCTGTCCAATAACCATGTCAAAGCTGGCCGGCCTGTACTTTCTTGCTGATACAATAAAATTATCCATAATTTCGCGTGGCAGAACCGTACAAATATAATTAAAAAGGTTTAAGGTAAATGTTTCAATTATTTCTTCGTTTTTGAAGTTATCCGGAGGGGATGATGCACGGTATATGGCAGATTTTTAATATCAAACCTTTTGGCAAATTGTAAAATTATCGTATTTTTGCGAACCAAATTTTTAAATTAAAAATAGATAATCAGTATGTTAAACCAGTACGAAACCGTTTTCATTGCAACTCCCGTTTTGTCTGAGAACCAGATGAAGGAAGCGGTACAGAAATTCAAGAAGGTCATCACCGATAACGAAGGTGAGATCGTTCATGAAGAAAATTGGGGGCTTAAAAAGCTTGCCTACCCCATACAGAAGAAATCAACAGGCTTTTATTATCTGCTTGAATTCAAAGGCAAAGGTGAACTCATTGAAAAACTTGAAGTTCAGTTCAGAAGAGATGAAAGAATAATCAGGTTTTTGACTTTCAGGATGGAAAAATTTGCCGTCGAATACGCAGAAAAGAAGAGAAGACAAAAAGAATCAGGTAAAACAAAGGAGGAATAAAACATGGCACAGAACGAATCAGAAATCAGATATTTGACTCCCCCTACTGTTGAGATCAAAAAGAAAAAATACTGCAGATTCAAAAAGAACAGGATACGTTATATCGACTATAAAGATCCTGAGTTTCTGAAAAAGTTTCTTAACGATCAGGGTAAAATACTTCCCCGGAGAATCACAGGTACATCATTGAAATACCAGAGGAAAGTTGCAAAAGCAGTTAAGAGAGCAAGGCATATAGCTCTTCTTCCATATGTAACTGACCTATTAAAATAAGGAGGAAACTATATGGAAATCATACTATTACAAGATGTAAACAAGCTTGGTCAGAAAGATGACCTCGTTAGTGTAAAGAACGGATACGGAAGAAATTTCCTCATTCCTAAAGGTTATGCTGTTGCTGCGACTCCTTCTGCAAAGAAAATGCATGCAGAAAACCTCAAGCAGAAAGCACATAAAGAAGAAAAAATCAAAGTTGAAGCTCAGGCTCTTTCAGAAAAGATGCAGGGTATCAAACTTACCATAGGTGCAAAAACAAGCACTTCAGGTAAAATTTTCGGTTCTGTAAATACAATTCAGATTGCTGAATCGCTTAAGGAAAAAGGATTTGACATTGACCGTAAGAATATCACACTTCCTGATGACCAGGTAAAAGAAGTCGGTACATACAAAGCTGTTATTAAGCTTCACAGGGATGTTAAGGTTGAGATTGATTTTGAAATTGTAGGCGAATAATACTACTTCATGTTATAAAAAAAGGTGTCCTGAACAGACACCTTTTTTATTTATAGCTTATTCACTTTATTTTACTGCTATTGCATCAATTTCAACCAGTGCACCCAATGGCAGATCTGCAACTGCATATGTTACCCTGGCAGGTGGCAATGTAGTATAAAACTGTGCATAGACTTCATTCATTGCCTTAAAATCAGACATGTTCTTTAGAAGGCAGGTTGATTTGACAACATCTGAGAAATTATACCCTGCAGAATCCAGAATTGCGCCAATATTATTAAGCGCCTGGCGTGTCTGTTCTGCAATACCACCTTCGGCGAGCTGGCCTGTTTCAGGATTAAGTCCTACCTGCCCGGAAACATAAAGTGTATCACCTGCTTCAACACCCTGGCTGTAAGGACCTATTGCCGCGGGCGCTTTTGATGTTGTAAATACCTTTTTATTCATAGTATTCAATGATTAATAAATATCGTGAAAATCCTTCCTGCGCTCATACTTGAGATCGCCAAGAACAGATGCTTTAACCCTGATAGTAAAGTTCCACATCTTCATTGTACCGTTTGGAACCCAGTTGAAGCTCATTTCCCAGCAATGAAGATCTCTCGATATGCCGATCTGGGTCATCGTTATCTCCTTCCCCTTGAAATCATATCCAGTGGCATAGTTCATCGACATCTTCTTCGTAACTGAAACATTGCCGCTGAGAGTCATAGTCTGATCAATCCTCGATGAGATACCTGTATTCATATAGCTGATATTATAGCTAAGGTTCATTGTCCACGGCACATTAAAAACAGTATATCCATAGGGATCTGTGATACCGGTACCATTATTACGTTGTGATAAGTCGCTGCCATCAGTTGGCGCATTGGTTTGTGCACCTCCAGTCAGTGCATTCGGTGTAACAGAGGTTCTGTTTCCGGCTTTATTACCCTTCAGAAGGTCACTGACACTCATATCGAGGCTTGTATTGAAGTTTGTCATCCTCATCAGTTTGCCGTTCCTCTTAATTGCGAAGTCGCTTACAGTCCTTCCATTGTGATCATAACCATATAGAGAGAAGCTGCTGGTTGCCGATATATTAATGCTATTTGCTATTGTTGTCCTTGCCTGCATTGATATAGGTGCCCATCTCATTGAATCTGCAAACACGTTATATGAAGTAGTGATACCGAGATTATCAATGATCTTGACTTTCTTTGGCTTGCCTGTTGTATCATTACGCTCAAAAACTTTTGCTTCTACGAGGTTCACAAGACTTAAGCTTATGCTTCCGCTCCTTTCAGCTACTGAAGGAGTCCCGTAAATCATATTCTCATAAATAGATAGATTACGGTAGTTACCCAGGGTATCATATTGAACCTGCCTGTACATTTTCGAGCTAAGGCCGCGAAGTGCGGGATCATAGCTGAAGCTTACTGATGGTTTTATCACATGCCTGATTGACTGAACCCTTGAAGCCGGGTTTGTAAATTCAAATAAACCGTATATCTGTGGGTTAAAGGACATATTTATATTTGTAGTAAGTGCATGTCCATAGCTTAATCCACTGATAGTATCCCTTATTATTGCAGACATAACCTGACCTGTCTCAGGGTTTGTAAATCTGTTAACAAACCTGTAATCATATTTTTTACTGAACAAAACACCTTCATAGGTAATTGAAGGTGTTATTGAGAAGTTCCTGAATGGCCTGATCTGCAGTGATAATGGTGCCCTGTGCTGGAAGCCATTATCCATATTTTTCCATATTGCCGGTGTGAACAACAGGGAGTCGGTAGTTTTTATCCTGTTATCGAGGGATGCAGAATAAGAGAATTGCACATCCTCATACCATTTTGCAGCGCCTGCACTATTTCTTTTTTTTAGAGGATAGATCCTGTTCATGTTGAAGTTTGCCTTTGGAAGATTAAGGCTCACCGTATGCTGCCGAATATCCTGTGTGTGGTTCATGCTTGTTGAGAAGTTGAACGGGGTACCTGCCCAGGATTTGGAATAGCTGATACTTGACTGACGCTGTGTGGTGACATGTTCTGAAACAACATAACTGTTATTCCTGTCGAACCCAGCAGAACTCATGTTGACACTTGCAGAAAATCTTGATCCTGGTGCAGCCTTCGGATCCTGGTTGTAGGTCCATCCTATCTTGTAGTTGGATGATTCGCTGAAATCAGGCAGACCTTTATGACCAGAAACGTTATTTGCATAACTAAACGAGAAGTTGCCGCTGTATTTGTATAGCTTCCTGTAATTTGTAGTGGCTGTACCCATCCAGGTTCCATTTGTATAGATGTTACCTCTTACTGTGAGATCGAAATAATTATTTATTGCAAAATAATATCCGCCGTCTGTAAGAGAATATCCTCTTTGTGCCTCCTGCCCTATCCTTGGTATCAGTATCCCAGAAGCAGCACTTTTTGTCTGAATGGGGAAATATGCAAATGGCAGAAATAAGGGCAACGGAATTCCTTCAAGGACAAGATTTCCGGGGCCTGATACAATTTTTTCACCGGGATAGACTTTTGCTCTTGGCAGGTTTATATAAAAATGTGGCACAGGAGCATCACATGTTGAATATGTGCTTTTGGCAATGTTTGAGGTTCCATCTTCCAGCAGCTTGGTAACTTTACTCCTAAGCAGCCCCTGGTCCTGTTTTGTTACAATATTGGAAGCAATTGCTCTTTTGGATTTGAAGTTATATAACAGGCTGTCTGCAGCTATCTCCTGTTCACCTTCCTTAAATACAGGGCTGCCTTTGACAGTGCCGCTGGTATCTTTACGGCCAACAGCATATAACGTATTGGCATTCATGTCAATGAGTATTGAATCAGCCGTTATTTCAATGTTTCCGTAATCAACTTTTGCTTCAGTAACGAGGACAACTTTTTTATTAACAATATCACGGTAAATGTATCCCTGGGCATTGTAAGTAACAGTTGTTGTGATTGCTGAAGGAGAGACGGGAGTTACTGCTAATGAATCAGTTTCAATCTGCAACTGCAGGGTATCCTGCTGACCAAAAATCACGGCAACCCAGAGTAACATCGGGATAACAGCAAGTAACCTCTTTTGTGTAATAAAATACAACTTTAATACTTATTTTTGTATAGTTTTTGTTGCCGGGATTAAGCGCAAAACTAATTAAAAAACCTTAACCCAAATGACCATAGAACGTAAAAACGACAAACATCGTACCATTAATATTAACACTCCGTGGATCATCTTGTCTCTTCTTCTTTTCTTTATTAACTTTTCATGTTCATTTGCAGCTCCTGACGGCAAAAAATGGGTTATAGTCATTGATCCGGGTCATGGTGGCAGAGACCCGGGTGCACTGGGAGCACATGGCAGGGAATCTGATATCAATCTTGCAATAGCTTTAAAAACAGGAAATTACATTGAAAAGAATCTCGAAAATGTTAAGGTAATTTATACAAGGAAAGAAGATAAAACAGTCGACCTCTATGAAAGGCCGAAAATTGCAAACGAAGCGAATGCCGACCTGTTCATTTCAATACATACAAACAAGACCAAATCGACTGAAGTAACCGGAGCAGAGACTTACATAATGGGGCTTACCAAGGATGAGGAGAACCTGGCAGTTGCAATGAAGGAGAACGAGGTTATTTACCTCGAGAATGATTATACCACGAACTATCAGGGGTTTGATCCGAAACTACCCGAATCCTATATCATTTTCACACTGATGCAGAATGTCTACCTTAAACAGAGTACAAATCTTGCTTCGAAGGTACAGAATCAGTTCATTGAACGTCTTTCGCGCAAAGACAGGGGGGTTAAACAGGCCGGGTTCTGGGTTTTATTCAATACTGCCATGCCCAGCATTCTTATTGAAACGGGCTTCATTTCAAATCCGGGCGAAGAAAAGTTTCTAATGTCTGAACAGGGCCAGGACTATATGGCCTCGGCAATCTTCAGGGCATGCCGAGATTACATTAATGAAATAAGCAGCAGAAGCATAAATCTTGCAAGTGTAAAAAAAGATACTATGCAGTCTGTTGCATTGACAAAACCCCCTGCGGAAGTAAAACAATCACTGACCTTCCGGATCCAGGTTTCCTCATCTCCGGCAAAAAAACAGATCACACCTGAAAACTTTAAAGGAATAAAGGATATTTCCGAAATAGTATCAGAAGGGAGATTCAAGTACGTTACAGGCAGTTTTCCTGATTATGATGAAGCAGTGAAATACAGGAAGGAAATAACAGCATTATACCCTGATGCTTTTGTGATTGCTGTTAAAGACGATACTATAATGCCTTTGAAGGAGGCACTCAATAAGATTAAAAAGAAATAACAAACTAACAGATGAGAAGTATTTCAAACGAAGTCAAAGTAGGCATAATTGCAATTGTTACTATTGTTGTATTCATCTGGCTATACAGCTTTCTTAAAGGTAAGAACCTTATGAACTCTGATGCCATTTATTATTCAGTTTACGATAAAGTCGGTGGTCTTGCAGAATCAAGCCCTGTTGAGGTTAACGGTTACAGGGTTGGTGTAGTGCAATCGATTAATTTTACAGATCCGGGAAGCGGAAAGCTGCTGGTTGAATTCTCTGTCGACAATGATTTCAAAATACCAAAAAATACAGTTGCTGAAATAGTTCCTGTTTCTCTTCTCGGAGGAATGAAAGTACAGTTTGTTTATGGCGAAGGACCCGGATTTTACAAATCCAAGGATACCATCCCCGGAAAACTTGCTGAATCACTTACAGATATGATCGAGAGTGAATTGAAAGGCAGGGTTTCGCACCTTGTATCGCAGGTGGATTCAGTAATAAGCTCAATCAATGAAATTATGAACGATGACTTCAAGAAAAACCTTGGGGGAACTCTTTCAAACCTTAACAGCACTTCTGCAAGTGTTGATGAAATACTCAGCTCAAGGAAAAAAGAGCTTGAGGCGACACTCGCAAACCTGAATGCTTTTACTGATATGCTCTCACAAAACTCATCAAAGATCGATGAAACATTCAGTAATCTTCAATCCATAACAGACACATTGCAGTCAGCAGATATCTATGGCACGGTAAACAACCTTAAGGCAAGTCTCGAGAAGACAACAATGATCCTTAACGATCTTAATAGCGGAAAAGGAAGTGCTGGACAGATGTTAACAAACGACTCACTATATATAAATCTGTCGAACAGTCTCCAGAATCTTAATTTATTTCTTGCAGATCTCAGGGAAAATCCTAAAAGATATGTTCACTTTTCAGTCTTTGGAAAAAAAGACAAATAAGAAGATCAGGCAGGTAAAAATCAGATATTCTTGATCTTAAAAAATCTTAAAAATTCGAAGTTAAAAAAGTAAGAGTTTTAAAGGGGCTATGTTGATTTTTGACCATAGCCCCCTAATGAATTGTTATACACTAACAAATCAAATTACCTGTTTGTATATATTTGATTATCAAAATAATACAACTAATGAAAAAAAACTCTTCTATAAGTAACTGATGTTTAAAAACATATAGTTATTCTGAAAAAATCAAGCAAAAAAAATTTTTTTTATTACTTATTTTTTTACAAATATTGCTTCATGAATCAGCTTGATTCAAATCTTGAAACATTTTTAAAAAACCAACCTGCATGAATAAGTCGCATAATGACGTTTGGAGTAACTGTCTTCAGATAATCCGTGATATTATTCCATCCATCAGCTATAAGACCTGGTTTGAACCTATCATCCCGTTAAAACTGGAGAATAATGTATTGACTATTCAGGTGCCAAGCCCCTTCTTTTATGAATATCTGGAGGAGCAATATATTGATATCCTGAGGAAAACGTTACGGAGGGAGATTGGAACAGGCGCCAAGCTTGAGTATAACGTCGTTATGGAAAACACCAACTACTCTGATGGTAAACCTTATACAGTAAAATATCCTTCAAGAAACAAAACAGATCTGAACAACAAACCTGTTCAGGTTCCGTTTGACATAACCCAGCCATCGATCAAAAATCCCTTTGTAATACCCGGGATAAAGAAGATCCATTATGATCCCAAACTGAATCCGGACTACAATTTCAGCAATTATGTTGAAGGTGAATGCAACAGGCTTGCAAGATCTGCAGGGATAGCAGTAGGCAATAACCCGGGCGGTACAGCCTTTAATCCCCTTATGATTTATGGCGATTCAGGTCTTGGGAAAACACATCTTGCACAGGCAATAGGCATTCTTGTAAAGGAAAAACATCCGGACAAGGTTGTTCTGTATGTGAATGCGAACAAATTTCAGACACAGTTTGTTGAATCAGTCAGGAACAACAACAAGAATGACTTTCTGCATTTTTACCAGATGATCGATGTTCTGATTCTTGATGATGTTCATGAATTTGCAGGTAAAGAAAAGACACAGGATACGTTCTTTCACATTTTCAATCATCTTCATCAGTCGGGCAAGCAGCTTATCCTAACCTGCGATAAACCTCCTGTCGAACTGCAGGGCCTGGAACAGAGGCTCTTATCAAGGTTTAAGTGGGGCCTGCAGGCAGATCTGCAGAGACCTGATTATGAGACAAGGCTCGCCATATTGAAAAAGAAAGCTTACAATGATGGTATCGAGTTACCTGATGAGATCTTTGAGTACCTGGCTCTGAATATCTCAAATAATATCAGGGAGCTTGAAGCAGTTCTCATATCGCTCTACGCACAGTCTACACTCAACAGGAAAGAGATAACTCTCGATCTTGCGAGACTGATGGTTGAAAAGCTAGTTAGTACGGCACGGCGCGAGATCACTATTGAATACATCCAGAAGATTGTCTGCGACTATTATAAGATTCCGATCGAGCTTATCCAGGGAAAAACAAGGAAGAGAGAGATAGTACAGGCAAGGCAGGTTTCGATGTACTTCTCGAAAAATCTTACCAAGGCATCTCTTGCCAGCATAGGTTCCCATATAGGCGGCAAAGATCATGCGACAGTGCTGCATGCATGCAAAACAGTGAACAACCTTATTGACACTGACAAACATTTCAGGACACAGATAAATGACATTGAAAAGAAATTAAAAGTCTGAATAATGGATCTGTTATCTTTTGAAAAAATATTTACAGAGAAATATGGGAAAGTGCAGGAGAAACCTGCACTTTTCTTTTCACCGGGAAGAGTAAACCTCATTGGTGAGCATACCGATTACAACGGAGGTTTTGTTTTTCCATGTGCACTCAATTACGGGACATACCTGCTTGTAAGGAAAGCCGGCGGTAAAACAATAAAGTTCAGCACCCTCAACTTCGATGAAGATGCTGAAACTGATATCAGCAGCATGCCTGTGAAAAGTGGTAATTCATGGATTAATTATCCTCTTGGGGTAATGAAAGAATTCATGATGAGAGGAATTGAACTTTCCGGGCTCGAGCTCCTGTTTTATGGCGATGTTCCAAATGGTGCCGGCCTTTCATCTTCAGCGTCAATCGAAATGGTGACGGCAACTGCAATAAATGAAATTTTCTCAGCAGGAATCTCTACTCTCGATCTTGTTAAAATGAGTCAGAGGGCTGAGAATGTTTTTGTAGGCATGAACTGTGGAATAATGGATCAGTTTGCTGTAGGCTTTGGCAGAAAGGATCATGCCATATTCCTTAATTGCGATACGCTGGAATATGAAAATGTGCCGGTAGAGCTAGGGACCCATTCATTGATAATCACAAACTCAAATAAAAGAAGAGGACTGACTGATTCCAAATACAATGAAAGAAGGGAGCAATGCGAAAGAGCAGTCAATTATCTTAAATATTACAGGGACTTGCGGAACCTCAGTGAACTGAGCATCACTGAAATAGGAGAACTTGATATGTACATACCGGAAAATGTCATAAAGAAAAGGGCAAGACACATTATTACTGAAAATGCCAGGGTTCTCAGTGCTATTGAGGTATTAAAGAAAAATGAGCTTAAGAAATTCGGTGAACTCATGAATGAATCTCATGATTCGCTGAAGAATGATTATGAAGTTACGGGTACCGAACTTGACACTCTTGTATATGAAGGAAGAAAGCTTCCGGGTGTCATCGGTACAAGGATGACAGGTGCTGGTTTCGGTGGATGTACCGTGAGCATAATCGAAAAGGAGCACGTAGAAAATTTCATGCAAAAGCTTTCCGAAACGTATACTCAAAAAACAGGACTTGTGCCTGATTTCTATTTACCGAAAATAGGTGACGGAGCCAGGAGAATAAGTTAAGTTACCTCTGATTACATAAGCATATCCCTTCAAAGGTTTGTAACAAAAAAGTGTATAAAAATCACCTCCCTTTGCCACAATTAGTGCAAATTTTTCTTTTAAGAAAAATAAATTTTGTACTTTTCGTCAGCAGTAGGAAATAAACCTGATGACCAGAGCTAACAAAATACTCAAATTTTTCCTTATAGCCCTCTCCGCATTTCTGATTATCAGTTGTGCGCCCACAAGAAAAAATACTTACTACCAGAAAAGGAAGAAAGCTTCTCATGTAAATTCAGAACAGCTTGGAAGAAACAAGTACTTTTTCTCTCCGCAATACCAGAAAAAGCTCAATTCAAACTACAAAAAAAGAAAGTAGTTATCATTCACAAATAAATGAAAGGCCATCATATGCCAGGAATATACCTGCAGGAAGCTCTTTGGAGACCTCTTCATGGAGGCCCATCTGGTGACTAATATGGGTAAGAAAAGCCTTTTTAGGTGAAATTTCCCTTATTATCCCGATTGATTCCCTGAGTGAAAAATGTGAAATATGCTTTTCTTTCCTGAGGGCATTTATAACGAGATATTTAACACCAAACAGCTTTTCTTTGCTCTCTTCAGGAATATAGTTCGCATCTGTGATATATGCAAAATTACCAATCCTGAAACCAAAAACAGGAAGCCTGTAATGAAATACTCTTATCGGCAGTACATCAATATCACCTATCCTGAAACCGGCTTCCGTAATATCATTGAGCCTCATTTTGGGAACACCAGGGTACTGGTACTCTGAAAAAACATAAGAATATTCCTTCTTGAGGGCTTTCTTCACCCTGTCTTCCGCCCATATATCAATAGCATCCTGACTTTTGTAGTTAAAAGCTCTTACATCATCAAGACCTGCAATATGGTCCTTATGCTCATGAGTCAGCAGTATTGAATCAAGCTTCGTCACATGTTCGCGAAGCATTTGCTGCCTGAAATCGGGACCAGCATCAAACAGGAGGTTGATATTATCATTTTCAAGAAGAAGCGAAGTTCTCAGCCGTTTATCATATGAATCTTCAGACAGACAGGTCCTGCATTCGCAGGCAATAACCGGAACACCCTGTGATGTGCCTGTACCAAGAAATGTGATTCTCACAGTCGGAATTTTGAACAACAAACCTAATTCAAAAAAGTATAACAGCCAAAACGGATAATTGGTTTTCTATGTTTTATCTTTGCTCAAAGATCAATCAGATGAAAGGAAAATTATTCCTTGTACCAGTTACACTGGGAGACGATGATTACGAGAAAGTAATTCCGGGGAAAGTTCTGGAAATAATTCGCACTCTCCGGCACTTTATTGTTGAAGACCTTCGCAGTGCAAGAAGGTTCTTGAGGCTGATTGACAGGAACTTTCCCATCGATGCTTCAGAATTTTTCATTTTAAATGAACATACCGGTGATAAGGAGATATCTGGTTACCTTGATCCTGCTCAGGACGGAAACAACATCGGATTGCTGAGTGAAGCAGGGTTGCCATGTATTGCGGATCCAGGAGCAAGAATTGTCGCTATTGCACATACAAGGCACCTTACCGTGGTTCCACTTGCCGGTCCGTCATCCATTCTGCTTGCGCTTATCTCATCAGGATTAAACGGGCAAAAGTTTACTTTTAACGGGTATCTGCCTGCGAAACAGGCAGAGGTTTCACCTGTATTGAAAGAGCTTGAAAAACGTGCCAGCCAGGGATATGCCCAGATCTTCATGGAAACGCCATACCGGGCTCAAAAACTGTTTACTTCAATATTGGAGGTATGCGATAAAAGCAGGAAGTTGTGCATTGCCACCAACATAACTCTTCCTGATGAATGGATAAAAACAATGACAATCAGTCAGTGGATAAAAAATCAGCCTGATCTGAAAGACAGGCTGGTAATTTTTGTTCTGCAATAAATTTTACCTAGGAGAACCAGGAACAACCTTCACAAGTGTGATTTCAAAAAGCAGTGGGGTATAACCAGAAATACCATATGTCCCGGTTGACCCATATGCCAGGCTCGATGGCAACAGCATCAATGATTTTCCTCCCGGTTTCATATATGAAACACCTTCATCTAGACCCTCTATAATCCAGTAATCCTGGCCTACAGGGAAAATATAATTTTTCTTGCCAACGTTTGAATCGAATTTGACTCCGTCAAGATAATAACCCGTGTAAATTATATACGCAGTGTCATTAACTGCCGGTGATGAGCCGGTACCCGGAGCAAGTTCAAGATAATAGAGACCGCTTGGGGTTCTTTCAAAATTATAATCAGGATGATCAGTAAGATATTTATTAATTTCCTGCTGTTCTTCTTCTTCATATTTTTTTTCATCAGGCATGCATGATGCCATTGATAACAGCATCAACAGGGTCAACGAGGCTAGAAACCATGTATTTTTATTTTTCTTCATGTTAGAATAAAGTTACTGATGATATAAAACGTCACAAATTTATTTTTATTATTCATTATTCAAAAGGCGCAAATGATATACTATCACAGACCTTGGTGGTATCTTTTTTCCATCTCCTGGCAGGCCATATGCCATGTAAGGTGGCATAATGAATATCGCTTCCGATCCGGGTTTCAGCAACATCAATCCTTCGTATAGTCCGGGTTCAATGCCAGTGCGGCCAAGTACCAGTTGCCTGGGTCCCGATACGGATGAAGAATAACAAACTGTTCCATCGAGAAGAGAACATTCATACTCCATGTTTAACCTGCTTCCTTCCTTCAGAAGATTTCCACTACCCTCGTTAATAACCTGATACCATAATCCTGAGGGCGTTTCATTCATTTTCAAACCTTTTCTTTCAATGTAACTTACAATCCGTTCCCTGTCCTTCTGCACAAAATACCTGTTCATATCTTCCATATCCTGCTTTCCAGGTCGTGATGATGTAGTACCGGTGGTATTATCATTATTGCATGATACAATAACAATTAATGGGATAAGGATAAAAATCCTGGGAACCATCATAGATCTTCTTCAAATTTGGAAATGTTCTCCGGCAGTACTTTTAAAAAGTATGAAATTGTATTCTCAAGGGTGTCATAAAATTCTCCTCCTGAAGCATTTAGATGTCCTCCCCCGGCAAAATACTTTGATGCAAACTCATTAGTTGGGAATGAACCTTTCGATCTTAATGAAATTTTCACAAATCCGTCCTTTTCAATAAACATGACAGAGAACTGGATATTTTTTATTGAGAGTGGATAATTAACAAAACCTTCAGTATCGCCTTTGACATGATTATGATTTTTCAGATCTTCTTTTGAAAGATATATATAAGCAGTTTTCTGCTCCGGAATCACAGTCATTCTCTGGTTAAGTGCGAACCCCAGAAGCTTCATCCTGTCTGCCGAAAAATTATTGTAAACCAGGTTCAGTATCTTCTCTTTCCTGATACCTGTATCAACAAGATTAGCCGCGATACGAAATGTATCCGGAGAATAATTGCCATGCTCAAAATTTCCGGTGTCTGTTACTATTCCAACATAAATGCACTCGGAAAAGGATCTGTCTGAAAAAGGCTTACCATTAAAACGGTTTACGAGTTCATAAACAAGCTCTGCAGTAGCACATTTTGAGGGATCGGTTATAATAAGATCACAAAAATTGCCAGGCTCGAGATGATGATCAATCATCACTTTTTTCGATGAAGCTTTCAGTATATGATCTTCAGCCTCTCCCATCCTTCCTGAGCTGTTAAAGTCAACCATTATTATCAGATCGGCTTCTGAAATTATTGCCCTGCACTTCTTCCTGTCTTTAATAAAAACTTCGATCAAATCACTGCCATCCATCCACTTCAGAAATTCCTGAAGATTGTTGGGGGCAATCATTTTAACAATCTTGTCTACGGAAGTAAGATAATGGTATAAAGCAAGTTGGGAACCTATCGCATCACCATCAGGATTGATATGTGAAACAATAAGGATATTCTTTGACTCCGAAATGAGATTGCCTAATTCTTTTGTATATTTGTTAAGATCAATCACAAAGCCTCTGTTTTTTCAGGCTGATAAAGATAGTTATTATTCCTCGAAGTCTGCCGATATCGTAATCATCAAAAAAAGAATTACATGAGCAACAATTTTACATTCTCGATCATTAAGCCGAATGCGGTAAGAACTGGTAAAACAGGTCCGATCCTGGCAATGATAAATGAAGCCGGATTCGAGATTGCAGCCATGAAAATGCTTCATCTGTCCCTGCAGCAGGCTGAAACTTTTTACGCAATTCATAAAGGGAAACCATTTTATGAAGGTCTGATTGAGTTTATGACATCAGGGCCGGTATTTGTAATGATATTGAAACATGAGAATGCAGTAACGGAATACAGGAAACTTATGGGACCAACAGATCCGAAAAAAGCAGAACCCGGCACAATAAGAAAATTGTATGCTGTTTCAGTGCAGATGAACGCAGTGCATGGATCTGACAGTGATGAAAATGCAATAAAAGAATCCAACTACTTTTTCCCTGAGATAGAAAGGTTCCTTTAAACAATCATTAAAGTTGCCTGTTAGTGTGAATATTTAATTTTATATGGACCTCAACCTGGATGACAAGAAGACACTGGAGAAATATTCCTCTGCCTTTACACTCTCTGACATGGAAGTTTTCATATTTCCTGAACTTTTTTACCCGCTTGTACTTTCAAATATAATGTCGCCAATAATCTGGAAATGGAGAGAAGATCCATGGTTCAAAGATATTGAGAAGAAAAATTTTACAAGTAAGGCAAACAGGATTAAGCAGTATATCATACAAAACTACGTTTTTAACCTTGACCTGGCCACATGGGGTCTTACAACCAAAACACAGGAGATAGCAAGGTTCAGCGATTTCTTCGACATGGAAATGCTGAGACAATCGAACGCCCTGTTCGGTTATGAGGGTGACAAGTATTATTTTGATATAGATATAAGAAAACACTTCGGGCTTGATAAATTCAACTCCGATGTAATACCTTACTGGAAAACGGAAACCGTTGAGGCAATGGGTGCATTCAGGAACAAGGAGAGTTTCAGCACCGGTGCGGGCGAATGTGTGTCATTGTCTGCCCTTTATGCAGCGGCCATGTTCGTAGTTGGCAGGATACCACTTGAAAAAATTTTCCTTATTGCAACTCCTTTGCACTCCCAGAATTTTATAATTGAAAAAGAAGGCCTTATCACTAACAACAGGAGGATCGTTACAAAAAATATGTGGTTCAACGGAACTTCCCTTTCAGAGAAAGCAAGAAGAGCCCTTGAGAATGAAAATGTTACAATCGTTTCACATATTTCAGGTTATATCCATACTGTTTACAAAAAGGCAACCATTGACAAGGAAGGGTATGAATTTTTTTCTGAAAAATTGAAAGAATTTCTTTCTACCAACCTTTCAACACTTATATTCCTTAACTTCCTGAGATTTAAATCGAAATACAAATCATTATTTCAGTATTGCAACGAACGTTCAGGTTCAAGGAAATATATTCTTCTTGAAAGAATGTTCGAATACGAACACTCAAGTAAATTCAATGCATTTGAATCACGCGATCAGCTGCTTATGGAAATTGACAGTGATGATTTTCATCTGAGTCCTATTCAGGGCAAACTGGTACTTAACGATCTTGAAAAAATTATCGCCGAGAGTGAAGGTGAGAGTATTGAATTTTTTGAAAAGGCTTTCATTAACGCCATTGATCCTGGCTACCATGATGTTATCAGGGAAATGTTTAAAGAAATATCATCTTTCATACTTACAATTCCAAAGCTGCCTGACAACAACAAAGATTACTTGGAACCCGAAGATCTCAGCATTTCTATTGAAGATACACGTGATAAGATTATCACAAAGGTAAAAAGGTACTCAAAAAAATCAGAAACAGGACAACTTGCATTGTATGTGTTCAGGGAAATGGAATCAATTGACTGGCGACCATTTATCAAGGCAGCAATTGAAAGAAATCCTGTTTGTTTTTCACATCTCGACGGAAGATCTGTTGATGAATCATTTGAGATCATTAAAAGAATGCCTGAGGAATCGATCTATGATGGCAAACGCCTGGCTCTCCCTGACGAAGTCTGGAATTTCAGAACAGGAGATGGCCTTGAGAAAGCACTGCTGCTTGCAGATTTCATAATCCATACCGATAACACGCAAAAAATCAGGATTTCATCACATGGAAAAAAGGTAACATTACAGTGTGGCACTCATAATTACAGCTTTACCTCCAGGAAAGGATTTGGAAAAATAATTGAGATTGTGAAAGGCAATTATAAGGTTGAAGAGATGGTGGCTTTATCGTAAAACAATATCTTTTATAAGCTCCTCTCCCACTTTACCGTTGATTTTTTCTTTAAGGGCCTGACGAAGCATGAGCAGCTCATTCCTGACAACAGATGAATTCAGGTATACGTACAAAACGTGATCCTTTATATAAATCTTTGATGTTCTCGAGCTTATTGCCTTGCCAACAATATCTTCCCATGAATTTATCACCGATACTTCATTGAGCTTTCCTCCAAGGTTGTTTTCCCTTATGAAGTCGGAGATTGCTTCCGAAAGTGATATTGTCTTACTTCGTCTCATTGCCAGCTTCCTTTGCAGTATTGTCCTCGATGCTGAATAACTTATATCCTGTATTATGTGAAGCCAGGATTACCTTTAACCTGTCTGCATGAGTATCAGTTATGAATATCTGACCGAACATCTCCTCGCTCACGAGCTTAATTATCTTCTCTACCCTGTCTGCATCGAACTTGTCAAATATATCATCAAGCAGAAGAACCGGAGATAATCCTGCCATGCTCCTGATGTAAACGAATTTTGCAAGCTTCAGTGCAACAAGATAGGATTTTTGCTGCCCCTGAGATCCCAGCGATTTTACAGGATGTCCGTTCATCTCAAGTGACAGATCATCTTTATGAACCCCTATAGTAGTATACTCAACATAAAGGTCTCTTGAAAGGGATTCCTGCAGCATTTTCCTGAAATTATTTTCTGCCAGATGTGACCTGTATTGAAGTTTAACATTTTCCCTGCCTGAAGATATCATCGTATAATATTCCTGGAAGACAGGAATCAGCTCATTCACCAACCTGGTTCTTTCACTATAGATAAAAGAGCCATACTCGATAAGCTGTTCATCATATACGGAAATGATTTCGGTGTCTGTTTTCCCTGTTCTCCTGAAATCCTTCAACAGCCTGTTTCTCTGCTGTAACGCTTTCCCATACCTGAGAACAGCTTCAAGATATTCAGGGTTATACTGGCTGATTATCTTGTTCATGAATTTCCTGCGTTCCTCGCTGCCCTCTGTAATAAGAGCGCTGTCGGCCGGGGAAACCATAACAACAGGATATCTTCCAACATGGTCCGAAAGTTTCAGATATTCCTTTGAATTCCTTTTAAGCTGCTTTGATTTATGCCTCTGGAATGAACAGATTATCTCATCTTCACTGCTGTTAACGACAAATGACCCTCTTATAATGAAATAATCTTCACCATGCCTTATGCTTATGCTGTCAGTATTGTTAAAAAAGCTTTTTGTAAGCGACAGGTAATGGATTGCATCGAGTATGTTTGTTTTGCCAACGCCGTTGTTGCCTGTAAAGCAATTAATCCTGGGAGAAAACCCCAGCTCACAGGATTCATAATTTTTAAAATTGGTAAGGACCAGCTTTTTAAGATACATGCGGCATTATTCGATAGAGTAGTCAAAGGTATAAATAAACAGTAATTTATAAGATCAATATCATAAGGCTTTATAAAAGGTATTCTCTAAATTTTTGTACTTATGTTTCAGATTTACTTTAAAAAAATTACTTTTGCGGTGGAAAAATCAGTAGCAAAAATATTTAATACCAAAATGGCTAAGACAAAAAAGGAAGAAAATCCACAAACATTTTCCAATGTTGAGGAAACACTGACCAGGACAGAGCACTTTCTGGAAGAGAACTATAAAATCCTTCTTATAATCCTTGGTGTAATTGTAGGATTGGTTGCAATAGGATGGCTTGGCAAGTTATATCTCAACAAAAGAAATAATGAGGCTCAGTCGCAGATATATCAGGCAGAGAGGTACTTTGAAACAGATTCAATTAAACTTGCTCTCAACGGTGATGGCAACTACCTGGGATTCCTTGATATTGCTAATGATTACAAATTCACTAAAACAGGTAACCTGGCAAATTATTATGCTGGCATTTCATACCTGCATCTTGGCAACTTTGAGGAAGCTATCAAATATCTCGACAAATATTCAAAGAAAGATGAAGTTATCGGTTCGATAGCAATCGGAGCCACAGGTGATGCGTATGCCGAACTTGGAAATGTAGAAAAAGCAGTGGACAAGTACTTAGAAGCAGCCGATTATGCCCAAAACTCATTCAACACTCCGGTCTATCTCATGAAAGCTGCTGAATTGTATGAATTACAGAATAAATACAGTGAAGCATTGAAGTTGTATGAAAGAATAAAGAAAGATTACCCTGAAAGTACAGAAGGATCTACAATAGACAAAAATATTGCAAGGGTAAAAGTTCTTATTAAATAATCATTTAAGGGGATGAAGACGCATCTGGCCTATCAGTGCTGATAACAGATGCGTTTTTTATTTAATTTAAACAGTATGGGAACAGCAAATCTTTCATCGTACGATCCTGAAAAGATTCCTGATGCCAGAAGGATGAGATTCGGGATAGTGGTTTCTGACTGGAACAGGGAGGTTACCTGGGCATTACTTGACGGAGCTGTGAACACACTTCATAAGCATGGTGCCACAGATAAGAACATTATTGTGAAACACGTGCCGGGAAGCTTTGAGCTTACAGTGGGAGCACAATTCATTGCTGAGTATGATGATGTTGATGCAGTGATCTGCCTGGGTTGTGTAATACAGGGCGAAACACCTCACTTCACATATATCTGCCAGGGAGTAACACAGGGCATAACCAGCCTGAATCTTGAGTACAACATCCCTTTCATTTTCGGGGTACTGACCGTTGATACAATGGAACAGGCTAAAGACAGATCAGGAGGGAAACATGGCAACAAAGGCGATGAAGCTGCAATAACCGCGATCAGGATGGCAGCACTTCAGAGCGATATGGAGAATAATCCCAACTCTAAGTAATCACCTGGAACATAAGCTGCAATAAGGGCAGTATCTGCATTTATTCCTTGTATCTTTCGTCATAACAAACGGTTCATCAGGATCAAAGATGCCAGTTATTGTTTCATTCAGACCTTTCATGAATTGTTCCCTTATATCTATGTAATTTGATACAGGAATATCCTCTCTCTCTCTTTTAATAATAAGGTCACCTGTAAAACTCCCGGATGACATTTTTTTTATCTTATAAATGAATGGTTTAAGGGTTAAATTCTCTGCTGACTTTCTCAGGTAAGCTTCACAATATATCAGAACCTGCAGCCATCCGTCATGATCTTTTTTCCTGTCGTCGCCGAAAAGATCTTCAATTCCACTGATCGAGTCAGAAATAGTACCGGTTTTATAATCAACTATTCTTATTTCACTCTTGACCAGGTCTATGCGATCTGTATAACCTCCTGTCCTTATTTTTACCTGTGATCCGTCAAGCCGTAGCTCTATCGGAAAATCAAAATATTCCTCAATGTGAAAAATTTTTAAAGGTGCTGCATCTCTGTCAGCAATAAGGATCCTTTTAACAAAATTCAGCAGTATCTCTTTTACAATAAGCTCATTGCCTGTTACAGGCCCGTCCATACCTTTCCTGAATTTATGCAGTATTGCTTCCTCAGCAAACTTTCTGAGAAGATCTTCATCTTTGATGATGCTATCGATCTGTGCTGCACCTATAATCTTTCCTGTGTAACCTGCATAGAGCAATCTCATTATCTCATGAAGTATTGTGCCAAAAGTTGCAGGATCAATCTCTTCCGCAGGACGTTCAGGTTCTTTGATTCCAGCTACATACCTGAAATAGAACTTCATGCGGCAGGAGAGCCAGGTGTTTATGGCCGAAGGTGAAAGAGGCCTTCCTTCTGTTACAAATCTCGTATAAAGAAGCTGCGAATGGGAGTCATCTCTTTTGAGTATCTCTCCCGGTACTGTCAGAGCCTTAAAATTGTAGCCTACAGTAAGAAACGAAGGCTTAAGACGATCATCGTAATGCATCTGGATGAGAAAACGGCTCATCTCACCACTTTTAAGTCCTTCAGAATTTGAATTGTATGTGAATGTTACATTTTCAGCCCGGTGAAGAAGCCTGTAAAAATGATACGCGAATATTGATTCCTGGTGATTGAGTGAAGGAATGCCGAATGCTTCACGCAAGCTGAAGGGTATAAATGATGAAGATGATGATAAGGAAGGCATTACACCTTCATTTACTGAGAGAATTATTATGTTTTTAAAATCAAGCGCCCTGGTCTCGAGAATACCCATAATCTGTATACCCGACAAGGGTTCTCCGGAAAATGGAACTGACTGGTTTCTCAGGAGCCTGTCAAAAATCCTTATATAAGTAGCTGCTGAGAAATTCATCCCTGGTGTATTAATTACAGTCTCAAGCCTGTTTAAAGCCAGTACAATCCTGTAAATAAACTCGTTCACAAATCCTTTACGAAGGTTATCATCCTCCCCGTCATTTTCTTTATACTGGGCAACTGCAACGGAGGAAAGTATTTCCCTGAACCATCCTGCAAGACTTGCATTATCATCCAATTTCCGAAAGAGCATCAGGCAGGTCTTCATCTCTTCAAAAGAAGAAGCTGACACCCATGAAGCCTTTCCTGTAATTTCTTCGCCTTTTCTTTTCTCATCTTCAGGAATTATGTTTTTCAGAAGAGGATGCTTTAACAATGCCCTCGAAAGTTTGCATGGGAATCTTGTTATCCCATCCGATGAAACAGCTGAGAGCTGCAGGTCCATCAGCATCTTTGTGAAAGTATATACCTGCGATTGCCTTAACGGATATCCCATTGTGATATTAATATCCTGGACAGAATCAGGAAGACTTGTAAGTACAGGCACAAGAAGATTTTCATCTGAAAGAACAATTGCCGTATGATGTGAATTATCATTTGAAAGGCCGGGAATTTCTGAGACCATGCCAGGTATCAGTTTCACCTGTGCTATATCAGATGAAGTCTGGATAACCTTCCTCTGAACTTTTCCTGCAGGAGCAGAAAGCATTGTGTTGTAATTCCAATCCTCAGGCATGTCGTTTCCAAAGAGCTGCAGGTTTTCAGACATAAATAATCCTGCTGAATTATAAGTCCCTTTTTTTATATAAGAGTTATCGTAATCCCAGTAAAACTTCGCTTTCCCTGCATTTTTGAGAGACAGCATTATTTTCTTTTCACATGCATTCAGAGCATTGAAACCGATAAAATGGATCATATCCCAGGAACCGGCGATCAGTGTCATAGGATCAGCCGATTCAGCCACATCCCTGAATATCATTCCTTCATAAGCTATATTCCTGCTTCTCAGCTTACTTCTGAATGAGGTGTAGAGATCATTCAATATTGACCAGATGTTAATAAAACTGTCCTTTTCCCTGGTCGGCTTTGAAACATCAAAGTTGATCCAGAAATTTTTAATGACTGACTTCTGTTGGTCTGTAAGATTTCCGAACCTGATATCAATTTCTTTGAGATCTCTTATATTACCGAACAAAGCGGAAGTATCGACCAGATATTTATCTGCATCATCAAAATCATTAAGGAGCATATCGCCCCAGAAATAAAAATCATCAAAGCTTTCAGGCGCTTTGCGGATACCAGAATAAACCTGGTAAAGTTCACACAGCAATATCTCAGTTCCTGCAGCCTGCAGCGATGTGCCTGAGCTTATCAGATCGTTTATTGTATAAGTTGCCGGTGCCCATAGTGGCTTTTGAAGTCCTTCAGAAAGGTACTTTATAATGTAGAGACCTGCTCGTCTGCCGGGAAATACCAGGCAGTGCCTGTTAAGACTACCATATTCTTCCTTCAGCGCCCTGGCAATTCTCTCCAGAAAATATTCCACTTTACAGTTTTGTTTTTGTAATAATGAATTGTTTTTACAGCTGACTGGGCTTTCCCTGGTATAACCTTCCCTGCCATGTATTGAGCTCTTCCAGCTGTGCTTCAATAATATTTACTATCTGGTCGGTCCTTTTTTTGCCCCATCGCATTTTATCAAGGTATCTCGGGGGCGCTTCGCCTGTGAATCTTTCAACTACTATTGACGGATTGAACTTCTCCAGGAAAAGGACAAAGAAATCTATATATTCTTCTAGTGTGAACAGATTGAATTCAGAAGGATTGATCAGGTATTCTCTTTCCATTTTTGTGCCTTTGATTATCTGCAGCTGATGGAATTTAACTGTTGTGAGCGGAAGATCTGAAATTATGCCTGCCTCACGTAGCATATCATCAACGGATTCACCGGGAAGGCCGAAAATAAAATGAGCTCCCGTGTTTATTCCTTTAGCTGCTGTATTTACAATTGCTGCAACGGCTTCTTCAAATGTATGTCCACGGTTGATACGCGCCAGCGTCCTATCATAACATGATTCAACACCATATTCAATTGCAACGTAATACTTTTCAGAGAGAGATTTTATATAATCAAGTTTCTCATTGTCAATACAATCTGGCCGGGTACCGATTATTATGCCAATAATACCTGGAACCGACAGCGCTTCTTCATACAGTTCCATGAGCCTTGAGGTTTTAGCGTATGTATTAGAAAACGCCTGGAAATACGCCAGGAATGATGATGTACCCGAATAACGTTTCTTATGAAATTCAATCCCCTCTTCAATCTGTTTCCTTACAGGCTTTGAAGGAATGCAGTAAGAAGGATTAAAGGCATCATTCAGGCAAAAGGTGCACCCTCCAGTACTTTTTGACCCATCCCGGTTAGGGCAAGAAAATCCGGCATCAATTGAGACCTTCTGAACCCTTTCCCCAAATTTCCTGCGAAAGTAATCTGAGTACGAGTTGAACCTCCTCTTATGGCCCCATGGGAATATTTGTGTTTTTTCTCCTTCCATCAAACGGTTATAATCTTATTTTTATCCACATACCAGATATGGCATATGGTACTGCCGTAACCCATATCAGCAAGCAGGCTCCTGTAAAGTTCAATCTGCAGAAGATGATCATGCTTTTCCTCGCCAAATTTGAAATCAATTATTATTGCCTTACCATCCTGCAATATAACTCTGTCGGGTCTCCTTATATTGCCTGAGGTCAGAATGATACCTGACTCTTTCATCACTTTTGCTCCGGGCAGGAACCAATCTTTAACAACAGGATCGGCAATAAGCTTTTTGATCCTTTCTTCTACAAGTATTGATTCTGTTCCGGGTATCTTACCTTCCATCACAAGTTTTTTAACAGATGCATTCACATCATCAGGCGTGTCTATGCCTTCGAAAACTTCGTGCATAATCTTGCCATAACTAATCCTTTTCCTGATCTCTCCTGCTTCAGGCGAAAAGTAGTTTTCCCCATGAAGCTTAAGCTTAAGACTGGATGAAAGCTGACTAACCTTATATGTATGAATACTGATGTCAGGTATTCTGACAGGAGATCGTTCTCCCATACCTGTTTCCCCGTATTCAAAAATATTTTCATCAGGATTGAGATGATCAGACATACGAATGCCAGGATATTCATTTTGTGAATTCAATGCTTCCCTGAGCAAACCTGATATGGTGCCGGAAGAAGGCTTCTGTTCAGCAAAGCCATAGAGCGCCTCTCTTGCTCTGGTAAATGCAACATAGAGCAGATTAAGGTTATCGAGATGGACAGAAAATTTCTCCCTTCTGAAATGATCTGCAAAGTATGTATCGTTTAGCTTTTTACTGCATTTTACCGGTACTATTCCGAGGTCGCTGAAGGGAGCTTCATGAGGTCTTACCCATAATAATGGCTGGTGAAATGGTGAATGATCAAGATTCCATGAAATAAAGGGGAGAATCACAGTCCTGAATTCCAGGCCTTTGGATTTATGTATTGTAAGTATCCTGACTGCATCCTGGTTCCCGGGAAGAACAACAGATTTCTTAAACCCTGAACTATCCCACCATTCAAGAAATGATTGTATGTCGGTGTTCCCTGAAGTAAATCCAAGAACCGCATCCTGGAAGGAGGAGATGTATGGCACATTCCAGGAATAATCACCAAGACCGAAAAAGCCAATTATCTTTTCAACAGCTTCGAAAAGCGGAACCTCATCAAGTGAATCAAGGAATATTGAATAACCCTCAGGCAATCGTCCTGCAGCCTCAGTTGATAGCGGCATTATACTGTCAACCGTTTCATCCCTTGAAGAGAGATAATACCTTAACATGGCAGCTTCTGAAACCATATCAGAAGGGTCGCTGATAACCCTTAAAGCGGAAATTATGAAGTTTACAGCAGGGGATCCTGAAAGCAACAAAGAGTCATCCGATATAAAATTAAAATTGCAATGTTGATTTTCAGGCTTAAATGTAAAATCTATTAGGGTGCGAAGCACCATCGCTCCTTCCCTGCTTTCCCTCACTATGATCCCTATGTCGGAGGCTGAATAACCTTTTTCAAGCAGTGATACAATTAGTACCGGAATTTTTTCAAGAACTTTCTCCTGCCATGTTCTCTGTTCATCGCTCTCATGAAACTCCAGCCTGACATAACCACCCTCTGATATTCCGGGATCTTTCTGTACCGCTTCAGTATAGATATCACTTAATTTGCCAGGAAGTTTTTCCTCCTCAAGCCTTTCATCAAGTATTGAAGGGATCTCTGAAAACAGTGCATTATTGAATTTTATTATGTTCCCGGAGCTTCTCCAGTTTGTGGCAAGAGACTCTTTTAATACCCTGAATGATTCTGAATCAAGCGAATGCAATCCTCCCAGAATGCTCCAGTCGCTGTTTCGCCACCTGTAAATTGATTGTTTTATATCACCCACAACAAGATTGCTGCAACCCTGGGCCATGCTGTTATCAATCAGCGGTTTGAAATTATTCCATTGAATTACCGATGTATCCTGGAACTCATCGATCATGAAGTTCTCGTACCGGTTCCCGATTTTTTCATAGATGAACGGACATTGATCGTTACCGATAATCCTGTAAAGAAGTTCCCCTGCATCAGAAAGTAAAAATGAGTTGGCAGAACTTGTAATCATCCTTATCTGCTTAAGGATATCTGTCAGTATGCCAAGTGCATAAATATTGCTAAGGATTACAATTGAAGTATTATACCTGGCAAATTCAGCATCGTAAAAAAGGACAGAATCTCTTATCACATCACCAAGTCCTCCGGCCACAGCTGCAGCAAGAGACGGAACCATTTTCCCGGATGACCACCTTGGCTCAGGCAAAAGTGCTTCCCTTACAGCTCCTTTCGGTTCAGTTATTATACCCTCTGCGAGGCAACCGAGGTACTTTGGGATTCCTCTGCTTTTTTGAAAAAAGTATTCATCCTTCAGATTATAACCAGCCATTATGGACTTAGCCTTCACTCCAAAATCCTTCATCCTTTTTTCAAAATCTTTCCTGATCGCTTTCAGTTTTCTGATATACTCAGAAAGGAAATCCTTATCAGAAAGCTTAAGTATCTGATCATCAGAAAGAATTTTGAACTTTTCGCTGAAAAGCTCTTGAGCCAGCTTCATCGATGATTCCCTGAGATTCCAGCTTTTCTCCTCATCAATGTTATCCCTGGCGAAATCAGACAGCCATTGTTTCAACTGCCTGTCCTGAACTGCCGAAGCTATCATCTTATCAACAGCAGCAGAAAGCAGAAGCTCATGATCAAGTTCAACGCTGAATCCTGAATTCAGTCCTGCTTCTCTTGCAAAAGCCCTGATAACTTTCTGAAAAAAGCTGTCGATAGTTGTTACGGAAAATCTCGAAAAGTCGTGGAGAATTGAATTTAGTATTTCGCCTGCCTCATTCCTCACCCATTTCTCAGTATGCTTTTCACTGATGAGAGACGGGAGGTAATCGCAATGCTGACCTGAAGAGAGCTTATAAAGGTTCTGGAGGATCCGTGATTTCATTTCAGCTGTCGCCTTGTTTGTAAAGGTTACAGCAAGAATCTTCCTGTAATTGTACCGCGAGCTGAACAAAGCTGACAGGTAAAGTCCTGTTAATGTATAAGTTTTACCCGAACCGGCGGAAGCATTGTATATTTTCAGAGTTCCAGATGGCATAGTGCTAAGTTATCTGAAAATTCGTAAAACGATTAAGCATTGGCTTGTGAAGTAAAAAATATAACATTTCAACCCTGATTTGTGATAAACGTTAAAGGGGCTATCTTTGCAGTGTGAAAAAGAAGGTCATAATAGGTCTGTCGGGTGGTGTTGATTCGAGTGTTGCTGCCTGGATTCTGAAACAGAAAGGCTATGAAGTTGAAGGCCTTTTCATGAGGAACTGGCACGATACAACAGGATTGCTGCAAAGCGAGTGCCACTGGGAAGATGACCTAATGTTCGCATCAATGGTTGCCGATAAGCTTAAAATTCCCTTCTACCAGGTCGATCTGAGCGATGTTTACAGGCAGAGGGTTGTGGATTACATGTTCAGTGAATATGAAAAAGGTCGAACCCCTAATCCTGATGTGCTCTGCAACAGGGAAATAAAATTTGATTCATTTGCTGAAGAAGCCAGGAAGCTTGGGGGTGATTTTGTCGCAACCGGTCATTATTGCAGGAAAGATGAGATCAGTACCAGTAACGGAATGATATACAGGCTTCTTGCCGGTTCCGACCCTAATAAGGATCAGAGCTATTTTCTTTGCCAGATAAGCCAGAAGCAGCTCGAAACTGCCCTTTTCCCAGTTGGTGATCTTCTCAAACCCGATGTACGTAAAATTGCTGCGGATCTTGGTCTTGCAACTGCTCACAGGAAAGATTCACAAGGCATTTGCTTTGTCGGCAAGGTCGATTTGCCTGTATTCCTTCAGCAGAAACTAGAAGCGAAGAAAGGTCATATCATCGAAATTGAAAATTTATCAGGCTTCCCTGATTATAAAGACGGGTACCCTGCAGAAGATGCAGAAGAAGATACGCTTTCCGAAATGACGAAACCCTTTTCATATAATAAAGAATCAGGAAAGATCATAGGTAATCACAGGGGAGCTCATTTTTTTACAATTGGCCAGAGAAAAGGGATGAATGTTGGCGGCTACAAAGAACCTTTGTTTGTAATTGCAACTGACATTGAAAATAATATAGTCTATGTCGGAGAAGGACAAAATCATCCGGGACTTAACAGAAAGGGCCTTTTTGTTAAAAAGGATGAAATACACTGGTTAAGAACTGACCTTCAGAGTACAGACAATGACACCCGCGATTATCTTGTCCGGATAAGATACAGGCAGCCTCTTCAGAAGGCAAGATTATTTTTCAGGCAAAATGGTTTATACATAATTTTTGACAAGTTGCAGAGAGGGATTGCCCCCGGGCAGTTTGCTGCCTGGTATAATGAAGATGAGCTGCTTGGTTCAGGAGTTATCAGCTAGTTACCTCATCTTATATTGAAATAAAAGCTTAACGCCTGGATCAGGAACCACCGAACTGATAGTCCTGTCAATCTTGATTTTTGTTACTCTTTTTTTAATATCAAATTTCAGGACTTCATTCCTGTTTTCTGACTGAACCATCAATTCAATCGGAAATACAAATTTATCCTTCTGCTTCTGCCAGATGACCAGCACTGATGAATTCTTCTTTGTATAATTTCTTATTTCAAGAACCGGATTACCTGTATAGTAAAGCCATTGCCTGAAAAACTGATCAAGGTTCCTGCCAGAAACTTCCTCCATTGCACTCTCGAAGTCTGAAGAGAGAACATTTGAATAAGTATTTTTTTCAAAAAACAATTTCAGACCTTTTGAAAATTGTTCATCGCCCAGCTCATTTCTAAGCATGTGAAGGACCCAAGCCCCTTTCTGATAACTGTTTACATTCAGAAGCTCCATAAGGTTGGTCTCGTTTTCGTCAATAAGTGGTTTGGGGTCATCCAGTGTATATGCAATTATACGTTTACGGGTCGAATCAAGATCAGCTTTAAGTTCATCACTGCCTTTATAATACTCAAAATACATCGACGTGAGATATGTGGCAAACCCTTCGCTGAGCCAAACATGATGCCAATCACTTTCGGTAACACAATCTCCAAACCACTGGTGGGCTATTTCATGTGCAATAAGCTTTTCAGCTCTTCCCAGTCCTGTAACAGATCTTTCAGCATAAAAAATTGCACTGGCATTTTCAAGGCCTCCGTATATTGTTTTTGATTGAACATTGGCAAGCTTGCCAAAAGGGTATTTACCAATTAGGTTGGTATAGTATTGGAGAGGTTTTCCGGCCACTGAATAATCATAAAATCCTTCTGCCCTGTTCTGCGGAAATACCCATGTGGTAACCGGAATACCATTAATATTGCTGCTTTCTTCAACTGAGAATGCAGCAGCCCCGAATGCCATAACTTTAACCGGAAGAGGTTTTTCTTCATTCCAGACACTAAGTTTCCTGTGTTTGTCCTGGGCTGATTCTGATAACAGCAATCCGTTTGAAACAACCTTGCACCTCTCGGGTGAAATTATCCTGAACTCAACCGGGGCTTTATCATACGGATGATCTATACACGGGAGATAATTATGAGCCCTGTCCGGCCAGTGATCAGAAAAGAATGTCCGGTCGCCAAACCTGTTGCGTGATATTATCAGTCCATCTGCAGGAATTCCATAATAGTTGATTTGAAGATTAACAGTATCATCTTTGGTAAAAGTTTCTGCCGGGAAAATAACCAGCCTTTCCCCTGAATGCTCCCATTTAAGGTCGGAACCGTTGCAAAGAACTTTTACAACATTCATACCTTTACCGTCCTGTGTTACGGATTTCAGATCCAGGCTTATAGTACTGCATGAATTAACAATGCGTACCGCAATTGTTGCTTCTCCACGGATCGTATTTGTCGAATCATTTATATCAAGAGTGAATAAATAGTGCAGGATGTCGATGTTGAAATTCCTGGGATACTTATCGGATGCACTAAGGTTTAATGTAAAAAGAAGGAGAAGTAAATTACAAGAAAGGCTTTTCAGTGATTTCATGCTTCACCTGCTAATTGTTTCTGCTTGCTTACAACATAAACCCCTGTAAAAATCAGGATTGCAGAAAAGATCATTACAGCATCCACATGATCCTGACCGAGAAGTGTCGCAAGGTATGCAGCCATAACAGGTTGCAGATAAGTGTAAATGCTCACAACAGTCGGACTTACACGCTTAAGCCCATAAGTAAGAAGAAGGTAGCCAAGGTATGTTGCCATAAAAACAATGAAGGCTATTTCCAGCCATGCGCCTGTAGTAATTTCAGACCAGTCCATCGTACTCCATTCTTTGAAGCCGGCAGGGATATTTGTAAACATCCCGAAGAAGAACACCCACTTCATAACTGTTACAGGCGAATATTTATCGAGCATCCTTTTTATTACAACGGTAAAAAATGCCCAGCTTATTGAATTTATTAGCGAATAAACATCACCAATGAATGTTGAACTGGAAACATCGGGAGTTCCGTTCTGGAGGATAAGCATCATTACACCCGAGAATCCAATTGCAAGACCCAATCCACTCCAGAAGGTTATTTTTTCTTTGAGTATAAGCGCTGCAAATACAAAAGCAAAGATCGGGTTTGTTGAAAGCAATATTGAGGAGTTTATCGGGGAAGTCATGGACAGACCTACAAGGAAGGCAAGCTGGTTAAAGACAACTCCGAAAAAAGAAACAGCAAACAAATAAAGCAGATCTTTCCATTTAACAGGCTCCTTAGGCATAAAGATGCTTGTGATCCAGAAAAGTATGGCGGCTGCAAAACTTCGTAAAGCAAGAAGGGCAAATGGTTTTATGTGTTCAGGCATAACATCCTTTGCGATCGAATAATTGAACCCGTAGATGATGTTCCCTGCAAGGATTGCCACATGTGCCCGGGTCTTAACCCAGCGTTTGATCATAAATTATTTTTGAGGGGCAAAAATATAAAAAATACGTTACTACTGCGTTTATACAAGCTGATTTATTCAAACCATATCAAATTGAAAAACAGGACATTTACGAAAGTCTGCTCTTATAATCATAATATCCGAATTCCTTTATAAGCCTGAACTTGCCATCACATGTCCAGATCCCGATTGACGGATGATGAACACCATTGAATGTTGTAGTCTTCACCATTGTGTAATGGATCATGTCAAGGAAAATCACCCTGTCTCCGGGTACAAGCTCATTATCAAATGACCAGTCACCCATGAAATCGCCAGACAGGCATGAGTTGCCTCCAAGCCTGTAAACAGGTTTGCCAGGCATTGGATCATAAGCGCCGATAATTGCCGGCTTGTAAGGCATTTCCAGGCAATCGGGCATGTGTGCGGTGAAAGAAACATCCAGAATGGCAGTCCTGATGCAACTATTTTCAACAACATCTTCCACTGTTGAAACAAGCTCACCAGTTTCCCAGGCAAATGCGCTGCCAGGCTCAAGGATAACGTGTACACCCCACTTTTTCCTGAATTCTTTCAGAATATTGATAAGGTGAGAAGTGTCATAGTTTTTTCTTGTCATGAGGTGTCCACCGCCCATATTGACCCATTTTATCGCCGGCAACAGGTGACCAAACTTTTCTTCAACAACTTTCAGCACTTTTTCGAGAGCATATGAATCTGATTCAAAAAGAACATGGAAATGCAAGCCTTCAATACCTTCGGGCAACCCATCCTTCAGGTCAGCGGCTGTAACTCCCAGCCTTGAACCAGGCGAGCAGGGATTATATAACCCCTGGCTAATTTCTGAAAACTCAGGATTTATCCTTAATCCTGCAGATATCTTTTTCGAATAATTTTTTAAAATAGTCGAAAACTTATTGTACTGGTTTATAGAATTAAAGGTAATATGTGAGCTGAACTTCATTATTTTATCAAACTCTGCTTCGCGAAAAGCCGGTGCATAAGTATGAGCCGGGGAACCGATCTCTTCATAGCAAAGCTGAGCTTCATCAGCAGAGCTTGCAGCAGCTCCGGAGAAATATTCCCTGAATACAGGGAATACTCCCCACATTGCAAAGCCCTTGAATGCCAGTATAATCTCTGCCCCTGAATCATCAGAAACATTCCTTATGAGTGAAAGGTTTTTACGAAACCTCTCCTCATCCATTACATAACATGGAGATGGTACCTTGGAATAATCGATCATTATTAATAATTCTCAGGAATCAGAAATTAATTACAGTTCCAGGTCAGCATTATGCAGTTCGACCCATGGAAGTCCAAGCCTGTTGAGTTCCTTCATGAAAGGATCCGGATCAAATTCCTCAACATTGAAGACACCCGGCTTTTTCCAGGTATTCGTAAGATACATCATTGCACCTATTGCAGCGGGAACACCTGTTGTATAGCTTACAGCCTGGGTGCCTGTTTCACGGTATGCGGCTTCATGATCACAGTTGTTGTAGACATAGTAGGTTTTCTTCCTGCCTTCTTTTATTCCACGAATACGACAGCCGATTGATGTTTTCCCTTTATAATTTGCTCCAAGGTCACCCGGATCAGGCAGAACAGCCTTCAGGAACTTTATCGGAACAATCTCTCTTCCTTCGAACATTACAGGTTCAATTCCTGCCATCCCGATATTCTGGATCACCCTGAGATGGGTCAGATATTCCTGTCCGAAGGTCATCCAGAACCTTGCCCTCTTCAGGGTCGGAAAGTTCTTAACCAGCGATTCCAGTTCCTCATGATAGATTACATATGATTCTTTTGGACCAATTTCCGGATAGTTGAGAGGCTTGTGTATTTCATGAGGAGCAGTTTCAACCCATTTGCCGTTTTCCCAGTATTTGCCCTTCTGGGTCACTTCCCTTATATTGATTTCCGGATTGAAGTTGGTGGCAAAAGGTTTTCCGTGATCCCCTGCGTTACAATCAACAATGTCGAGGTAATGTAATTCATCGAAATGATGTTTTGCAGCATAGGCTGTAAAAATTGAAGTCACTCCCGGATCGAAGCCGCAACCAAGAATTGCAGTAATGCCAGCATTCCTGAATTTATCCTGGTACGCCCATTGCCAGCTATACTCAAAATGAGCCTCTTCAGGTGGTTCATAATTGGCTGTATCGAGGTATGATACTTTTGTCTCCAGACATGCATCCATTATCGATAGATCCTGGTACGGCAAGGCAACATTGACTACAAGATCCGGTTTTTCTTTTCTGATGAGATCAACCATCTGCTTTACATCATCAGCATCTACCTGTGCTGTCCGAACCCTGTTCCCTCCTATTTTATTAGCAATAGCATCGCATTTTGACTTGGTTCTGCTCGCCAGAGTGATCTGACTGAATACTTCAGGAAGTGAGGCCATTTTGTGTACAACAACTGTACCAACTCCCCCTGCTCCTATTACAAGTACCTTTCCCATTGACTGATAGTTTTTCCGGATTTTAAATTTGCCTGTAAATATACATTTTTTCTGACGACCTTCCAATGAACAAATGCCTTAACCAATTCAAATCTGTTATATTTGTACACTGTTTTAATTTTTACATGAAGCTCTTTCATCCACTGCAAATAGTAAGGATTCTAAGTACAATACTGCTCATTGAATGCGCTTCATTCATTATCTGCATACCCGTTGCCAGCATTTACAAAGAACCGGTTTCGCCGTTTGTCATGGCGGTGGCAGTAACATTCATTGTATCACTTGCCTTTTCACTTATATCACAGAAGGCATCTGGCAATCTCAGCAACCGGGACGGATACCTTGTTGTTACATTTGCCTGGCTTATTTTCATTTGCTTCGGAACACTCCCGTATCTTTTCAGCGGGGTTACTAATTCATTTACAGATGCGTTTTTTGAATGCAGCTCAGGGTTCACAACCACAGGATCCACAATTATACCTGATCTTGATATTGTTCCCAGGTCAATATTGTTCTGGCGCAGCCTTACGCACTGGATCGGAGGGCTTGGAATAATAGCTCTGGTGATAATCATACTTCCCTCATTAAGGATCACCGGATATCATTTGTTCACACTGGAATCATCACTCAAGGAAAAGATTCATCCAAAAACCAAAGCAATCGGTTTCAGGATACTTTTCATCTACCTGGGCCTGACAACTGCCGAGATTGTATTTCTCGTGGCAGGCGAAATGAATCTTTTCGAAAGTATCTGCTATACTTTCGGTACTGTTGCAACCGGAGGATTTGCTCTCAGGAATGACAGCCTGGTATCCTATTCTTCATACAGCCAGTATATTGTAATGATATTTATGTTCCTGGCAGGTGTAAGCCAGCTTGTGTATTACTATCTTATTAAGCTTAATTTCAATAAAATAAAACATAATGAAGAGCTCTGGTTTTATACGCTGATCACTTTAATTGCGGGAACCATTGCCGGTGTAATAGTCCTTGCAAATTCTTCGTACACTCCGGAGCATGCTCTCCGTGAGGGATTTTTCAATGTTGTATCAATGATCACAACGACCGGGTTCGCCTCTGTCGATTATCTTCATTGGCCGGTACAGGGAATACTGCTGTTGTTTTTGCTGCTATTCGTAGGTGCAAGCACCGGATCAACAACAGGAAGCATAAAGGTTGCTCGACACCTGATTGTTGTAAAATCAATCAAAGCAGCCTTCATTAAACTTATTCATCCAAGTGCTGTAATGAACATCAGGCTGAATGGAAGAATCCTGACTGAAAAGATGTGTGTATCGATAATATCTTTTGTGATGCTGTACCTGTTCATCTTTATGGCCGGGACAATCCTCATCGTGTTTACCGGTTCCGATGTTATAACTTCGTCAAGTGCGGTTGCAGCTTCGTTGGGAAATGTGGGACCCGGACTGGCTGCTGCAGGGCCAATGAGCAATTATGCACATTTCCCGGCTGTTGCAAAAACAATATTCAGTTTACTTATGATAATAGGAAGGATTGAAATTATTGCAATACTGTCGCTGTTCACTATGTCATTCTGGAAACTTTGAAATTCTCCTGGCATTCTCCAGAGACTCCGGGGTTCCGATCTCACCCCAGTAGCCTTCATCAAACCTGTAAGTATAAATTAGATGGTGTCTGGCAAGCCTCAGGTATAATGTTGTAAGTGAGTAAATCCCTTCTGTCATCAGGCTGAAGATCTCCGGGCTTGCAACATGAATACCCGAAAAAGCAATTTCTTTCAGTTCTTCTTTGGATGTGATCAGTATTTCTTCTCCCGTTGCCTTGTTCCTCCAGCCGCACAACCTGTTTTCAGTGTCTGTCAGAAGAAAGCGGTTTCCCTTTCGGTTCCTCACTGCCAGGGTTGCCAGGGCATTCATTTTTATATGGAAATCATATAGAACAGAAAGGTCAAGGTCAGTAATTATGTCAACATTATAAAGAAGAAATGGCTTGTCATCAAAAAACCATTTAGCTCTGAACAAGCCTCCACCGGTTTCGAGAAGCTCATCCCTCTCGTCTGAAATCGATATCTGGTACCCTTCTTCTTTCAGGAGGTTTACCTCTTTTTCAATTTGATCTGCCAGATGATGCACATTTACAATGATGTCGTTGAAACCTGACTCTGTACATCTTTCCACAGCAATGCGAAGTGCTGACTTCCCATTAACATCCACAAGAGCCTTTGGAATGGTCCTTGTTATATCACCAAGCCGGGTTCCCCTTCCTGCAGCAAAAATCATTGCTTTCATCTGCCAGTTCTGTTATAATTTCTTAAATACCGGTGTTTCATGTATAGCATTTACCACCTTGAATAATTCTGGAAGCCTGATATGATCTTGTGCCTTCTGTGCAATCCCTGTCAGTATTCCGACACCCGGCACAATGCTTTCGGCGAAGGTCGGCTTCTTTTCATATAAACCCCTGAAACCAAACGCACCCAGTGCCTGCATAAGTCGTATCATGCTGAAACCTGTAAAATGCTGCCGAAACTTCTCCTTATCCTCTCCTGTTCTGGCACAGAAATTTCCTGCATAGTACGACAATAGCTCTTCCCTGTCTTTTTCACTCATCGGTATTTTAGCATCATATAGCAGGGAAGCAACATCATATTGGGGCGCACCTTTTCTTCCACCCTGGTAATCAATGAACCATGGTTCATTTTCAATCACCATGATATTGGCTGTCTGGAAATCACGATATAAAAAGTAATCCTGTCCCGCATCCAGGAGATAATCACAGAATGTATTAAAATCATTCTCAAGTTCTCTTTCATTGAAAGGTACTGCAAGAAGCTTCAGGAACATATACTTAAAATAATTCAGATCCCATATCATCGATTGCCTGTCGAATGATTTGTGAGGATAGCATAGGTTCAGATCAAGATCTTTTATGCCTTCAACCTGGAAAACGATCAGGCTGTCAAGTACTTTCCTGTAAAGTTTTTTTGTTTCATCGTTGAACTCATTTATATCAGGCCTGTTATGCAGCCATGTATAAAGGTTTACATCACCCAGATCTGTAAGGAAATAAACGTAGCTGGATGGAATATAACCAAGAACTTCAGGCACGGGAAGGTTTTTACTTCTGAAATGTTTTGTGAACCCTGTGAATGCTTCGTTCTCCTCCAGATTAGTATTGTAAGCCCCGATAAGGGTTCTTCCTGATTTATCTGAAATCCTGAAATACCGTCTGTCGGAACCTGACCTCGGCAACTGAGTTATCTGAATATCAGAATTTTTAAATAATTTAATATATTGTTCCTTTACAATACCGAGCTCATCCATTTCGTTAAATAGTTCTGATACCTTCACTAAAATCCGGTAATACAATTAATTATGATCACTGAAATACAAAATTACTAATTAAAAACTAATTGGCATCCGCAGACCTCATCACGATATAATTAATATTTTTGCAAAAAGGTTATTTTCTGAAAATATCTCGCTTATGTCCTGTGATATTGAAAATCATAATCCATTCTTAACCAGGAAACAATAACTATCCGGCAAACATGATGATCAAAATAAAAAGCAAAATTTCTGTAATACTAACAACAATTATCCTTTCGTATTCCGGAATGATCCTGAATGCACAGTCAAGTGATCCTCCTTTTTTAAAATATATCGACCATCCCTGGGTAGATTCGGTTTTTAAATCTCTCACTCTGCAGGAAAAGGTTGCCCAGCTGATCTGGGTTGCTGCCTACTCAAACAAGGATCTCGAATATGAAGTTAATCTTAGCAACCTCATTCAAAGGACTGGCATTGGGGGATTAATTTTCTTCCAGGACGATCCTGAGAAACAGTCTGCCATGATCAACTACTTCAACAAGATTTCGAAAGTGCCCATGATGATCGGAATGGATGGAGAATGGGGTGTGGGAATGAGGCTGAGTGGTGTTCCCCGATTCCCATACCAGATGACACTTGGAGCAATTAATGATGATTCACTTATATACAGGATGGGCGGAGCAGTGGCTGAACAGTTCCACAGAACCGGGATGCAGATCAACCTTGCTCCTGTTGCCGATGTGAATAATAACAGGCTGAATACTGTGATTAATTACAGGTCGTTCGGCGAAAATCCGGAAAAAACAGGAAGGAAAGCTTCATTATATATGAGAGGTCTGCAGGATAATGGCATACTTGCTGTCGCCAAACATTTTCCGGGTCATGGCGATACTGAAACAGATTCGCATGTCGATCTTCCTGTTATCCGGCATACAGCAGCCAGGCTCGATTCTGTCGAGCTCGTACCTTTCAGAAAGCTCATCGGAGAGGGTGTTTCAGGTATAATGCCCGGACATCTCAATATCCCATCGCTCGATCCTTCGCCTGGAATTCCGACAACACTTTCATATCCGATCTTAACAGGGCTGCTTAAAGAGAAACTTGCATTCAGGGGAATTGCGATCTCAGATGCAATGAACATGGGTGCGTTGACAAAATATTTTGCACCTGGTGAATCTGAAGCCATGGCTCTCAAAGCAGGGATGGATGTACTAGAATATGTTAACGATCCGGAACTTTCAATAAAAATTATTGTAGAAAAGATAAGGAAAGGTGAACTAAAAGAATCAGATATTGATATTAAATGCAGGAAAGTGCTTGCAGCAAAATACTGGTCGGGATTGAACAACATTAAAGACATAAAAATACAAGGTATTAAAGATGACCTCTCTTCAGAGAATACCAATGCTCTCATCAGGGATCTTTATGCAGGCTCGCTCACAGTGCTGAGTAATCAGAATGAGATAATACCTTTGAAGAATCTTGCTGAAATGAAGATAGCCGCTGTTGCAGTTAACAAAACAGCAGAGACTACTTTCCAGAAAAGACTCGGGAAATATTTACCCTGCGATTATTATTATGTAAACCCGGAGGATACTGCTTCCGTCAATTCAGTTGCAAGAAATTTAAAAAAATACAATCTCGTCATCACTGGCATATATGGACTTGACCAGAGGCCATCTGCGGGGTTCGGTATCAAACCCGGTCTTGCTGCAGCAATAAACATGCTTACAGGATATGGCAATTCAGTAATAACCTGGTTTGGAAATCCTTATGGAATTGACAGGATTCAAACTCTCGGCAATTCCCAAGGACTTATCCTGGCATACCAGGAGAATGATTTCACTGAAGATCTTTCAGCGCAGCTTATTTTCGGGGCTATCGGAGCTTCAGGTACACTTCCTGTTACAATCAATGACAGATGGCCTGCAGGATTTGGTATTGTTACACCCGGCAATCTCAGGTTACAGTATGGTTACCCGGCAAATGCGGGTGAAGATGGGAAAAAGCTTGAAACGACTATTGATCAGATAGTAAAAGAAGGTCTTGATGCCAAAGCTTTTCCCGGATGCGAAGTAATGATTGCACGAAATGGCATCTGTATATATCAGAAAACCTACGGCTTCCAGACATATGAGAATCGTGTGCCGGTAAGGGAGGACGATCTATATGACCTGGCTTCAGTAACAAAAGTAACCGCAACGCTGCCCGCATTGATGCTTCTGAACAGCCGGGGAAAATTCTCTCCCGATACAAAGCTTGGCGAATACCTTCCCGATTTTAAAAGGTCAGATAAAGGAGATATCCCACTACGACAGATGCTTGCACACCAGGCTGGTCTCACTGCATGGATCCCTTTCTGGAAGAGCACCGTAAAAAAAAATGGCAACTTCAGGCGCAATGTTTTCAGCAAAGAAATGTCATCAAAGTATCCACTTGAAGTTGCCAATGGTTTATTCATCAATAAAAATTACAGTAAAAAAATTTACAGGGAGATAAGGAAAAGTCCGCTTGGTGAAAAGAAATACCTTTATTCAGACCTTACCTTCATACTTGCCCCAAGGATTATCGAAAAGCTTTCCGGAGAGAAATGGAATGATTTCGTGGAAAATAATCTATTTAGGAAGATTGGTGCAACTGAAATAGTTTTTAACCCATATCTTAAATATAATCTTTCGCGTATTGTACCGACAGAATATGACTCATTGTTCAGAAAGCAGCTTCTTCACGGGACTGTACACGATGAAGGGGCAGCAATGCTTGGAGGCATATCAGGTCAGGCCGGACTTTTTGCCACTGCTAACGACCTGATGAAACTTCTTGAGCTATACAGGAGAACGGGTGAATACGGTGGTGAGCAGATAATCAATCCGGGTGTGATTAAAGAATATACACGGGTTCAGTTTCCGGAAAACAATAACAGGCGTGCCCTGGGATTTGATAAACCCCTTCTCAATAACACTGAAGTTGCCGAGAAGGACTCTTATCCATCAAAAAGCGCCTCGCCTTCCAGCTTCGGTCATTCGGGGTTCACAGGCACTTTCGTTTGGGTTGATCCCGAATATGGCATATCGTATATCTTCCTTTGCAACAGGGTAAACCCGTCAAGAGAAAACAATCTTCTATCTCAAATGAACATCCGGTCGAGAGTCCTGGAAGCTGTATATGCCTCAATTAAAGAATAAAAAAGAAAAACCAGACTGTATTTACAATCTGGTTTTCTGAAGTGCCCAGGACAAGACTCGAACTTGCACACCCTTACGAGCACCAGCCCCTCAAGCTGGCGTGTCTACCAATTTCACCACCTGGGCTTTTAAAACTTACGCAAAAGTAAAAAGTCAAATTTAAATTGCAAGGGATTTTGCTTTTTACTTTAATCATTTTGTGCCCAGAACAGGACTCGAACCTGCACATCATTACTGACACTAGTCCCTGAAACTAGCGCGTCTACCAATTTCGCCATCTGGGCAAGAAGGCTCAGAGCTCAAAGATAAGTCCCTTACCTGTGCCCTGCGCGTTTTATATCCTGTTAAAGAACGGCCTGATGTTATCAGCGGGTGCAAAAGTAAAAAATATTTTCGCAAAGAGCAATATCATAAAAACAAATAGTTCAAAAAAGCCAGCCACCATACCTAAACCGGCGATGAAATTACATTAGGTTAATTTTCAGAATCTTTGGTTTTAAATCAATAGTTAAATAATGGAAAATGTTTTGGTTTCTAAGCAAAACTTAATTTTTGTATAATTGTTTATAAAAAAAATGATGTTAAAATTCAGCTTATTAATTAAAAGTATATTTTTGCTGACTGAAAAAATGAAAAGTAAAAATTTAAATATCATAAAGCATAAGAAATATCTGTAATAAGGTCATTTTCTGCTCTGTTATATCCACAGTTTTCAGATGAATGGCCTGCAGCAGAAGCAGGTTTTTTTATTTAAAAAAGAAAGCAAAGATGAAGATTATGAAATTTGGAGGAACCTCCGTTGGTAGTTCCGAAAGAATGAAAGCGCTTATAAAACTGATCAATGATGGTAATGACAAGATAGTTGTTCTCTCTGCCATGTCGGGAACAACAAACAGCCTTGTTGAAATAACGAACCTGCTGTATGCAGATAAGATAACAGAGGCCACACAGAAAAATGAAGAACTCAGATCCAGGTACCACAATGTAGTCGATGAGCTTTACAGTTCAGTAGAGTACCGGAAATCAGGTCATGAACTTATTGATTCACATTTCGATTATATAAGGAACTTTGCATTGAATGTTTTTACTAAGCTCCAGGAAAAAGCAATTGTCGCGCAGGGTGAACTTATTTCGACTTCCCTGTTCCATCTTCTACTTACTGAGAGGGGAATAGCTTCTGTACTTCTGCCAGCTTTAAACTTCATGAGAATTGACAAAGACGGGGAACCTGATTATTTCTATATAGAAGAAAACATTGAGCGTGAGCTGAAAAATCATAAAAAAGAAAAGATTACAATCACCCAGGGGTTCATCTGTCGTAATGCTTATGGAGAGATAGATAATCTCAAGAGAGGAGGCAGCGATTTCACTGCATCTATCATAGGTGCTGCAATCAATGCTGAAGAGATACAGATATGGACTGATATCAATGGATTCCATAATAACGATCCAAGGTATGTGGATAATACAGGTGTTATAAGGGATATGTCGTTTGATGAAGCTGCGGAACTTGCCTATTTCGGTGCAAAAATACTGCATCCTTCAAGCGTGAACCCCGCAAAACAGAAGTCTATACCTGTATTGCTTAAGAATACTCTTGAACCTGAAGATATCGGCACTTTAATAAAATCAACTACTGAGTGGGTCGATTACAAGGCTGTTGCAGCAAAAGATGGCATTACAGCAATAAGGATAAGATCCGACAGGATGCTTATGGCTTACGGGTTCCTGAGAAAAGTCTTTGAAATTTTTGAAGCCTACCGTACTCCTATCGATATGATCACTACTTCAGAAGTTTCATTATCTCTTACAATCGACAATGCTGAATTCATAAACCAGATAGCAGGCGATCTGAAGGAGCTTGGCAAGGTTGAGATTGAAACAGATCAGTCGATAATATGCATTGTGGGCGATTTCCGCCCCGACCGTGTAGGTTCAGCCCCTGAAATATTTGAAGCTCTCAATACAATCCCTCTTAAAATGATATCATACGGAGGAAGTCCTCATAGCATTTCGCTCCTGATTGACACAAAGAATAAGGTTGAAGCTCTCAGATTATTGAGTAAGCATCTTTTTAAAGACTAACAATGATTGATAAAAATTACGTTCAGAAATTCGGGGGTATTGAGACTCCTTTTTATTACTATGATCTTGATGTTCTCAGGTCGACTTTAAACATTATCAGGAAAGAATCTGACCTGTCTGGTTTCCAGGTACATTATGCGGTAAAGGCGAACCCCAACCCAAGGGTGCTTAAGCTGATTGCATCATATGGTTTTGGAGCCGATTGTGTAAGTGGAAATGAGATTTCCTGTGCAATTGAGGCAGGTTTCAAGCCTGAAGGTATTGTCTTTGCCGGTGTAGGTAAAACAGATCGCGAGATAGAACTCGCCCTTAAGCACAATATCTTCTGCTTCAACTGTGAATCAATACCTGAGATTGAAGTTATAAATGAGATCGCTGGAAGGAACAATAAAGTTGCAGATATAGCACTCAGGATCAATCCTTATATCGAGGCGCACACTCATAAGTACATCACGACAGGTATTGAAGAGAGTAAATTCGGTATCAATACATGGGAACTCGATGAGGTTACATCGAGACTTGCTTCCATGAAAAATATAAATCTTATCGGAATTCATTTCCATGTCGGCTCACAGATAACAAAAATGTCTGTCTTTAAAAGTCTTTGTACAAAGATAAACGAGCTTCAGCAGTGGTTCTCAGATAGAAATTTTAACCTGAGTGTAATCAATGTTGGTGGCGGCCTTGGAATCGACTACGAAAATCCTGAGAAAACACCGGCATTCCAGGAATATTTTTCAATGCTGAATGAATTCATTGATCTGAAGCCAGGACAAACATTACATACAGAACCCGGAAGGTCAATAGTAGGCCAGTGCTCAAGCCTTATTTCCAGGGTGGTGTTCATTAAAAACGGGAGCAACACTGTTTTTGCAATAATCGATGCAGGGATGTCTGATCTCATCAGACCTGCATTATACCAGGCGAAGCATAAGATCGAAAATCTTACATCTTCAGGTAATCTCCTGAGGTATGACGTTGTGGGTCCTATATGCGAATCATCTGATGTATTCGGAAAAATGATCGAGCTGCCTGAATCAAAAAGAGGCGATTTGATTGCAATAAGGTCGGCAGGGGCTTATGGTGAAGCAATGGCATCGAGATATAACATGCGCGATTTGCCGAAAGCTGTATTTTCGGACGATCTCAAATGATAAAAAAATTATCAGGCAAATAAAAAAGAGGGTGCAGGAACACCCTCTTTTATTTATGATCCGGCAGAAATATCCTGCGGTAAAATATTTATTTAATACTTCTTTCGTACAGTTCTTTCCAGTTATCCTGCTTCATTGCCTTTAAAACCGGCACGGCATCCCTGCTGACAATTTTCTTTATTACAAACCTGCTTCTCGAGGCTGCTTCTCCCTTGTTCCTGTGATCAACAGGATCAACATATGCAACAAAGAAGTTAACATAATTAGGCTTGACAACAGGTGTTGTAATGAAGTCTACATCTTCATCCCTGAGTGTATAATTATCATATCCATTGCTTACATTGTACCCCTTGAATGCGTCAACATAGTACACATAAGGACCAAGGTTTGAGAAAACTGTGGATCCACTTGCATCGGTAGTACCCATGTATAGCCATTTTTCATTCGCGGCATCCCAGTCAATAATTGATTCATAAAGTCGCACTTCAACACCGGGTACTATATAATATGCATTTGGATCATCAGACCATTCGACAACATCTATTACAAGAAGTGTTGGAATTTTAATCACAAGATTCATCGTGGAAACACTTTCCTTTCCATCTTCACCTGTTGCGGTAAGTGTAACAGTAAATGTTCCGTTACTGTTATAGATGTGGAAGGGATTAGCTTCATCAGAACCATAACCATCTCCGAAATCCCAGTCAAAACTTACTGCATCAGTCGAAAGGTTTTCGAAATACAGCTCCTGTCCGACTACGAAACTTGATGATTCAACCTTAAAGTCAGCAACAGGATCCGGGGTTCTTTTACAGGAAGCAAGGATGAGGGAGAGAACAACAGAGAAATAAAGTACTTTTTTCATATAAACTTGTTTTTTCAAAGATGATAGCAAATAACGGGCCATGTTTACGGACAAATATAAAAACTATAACAGAATAACGAAATGCAGCACCTATCACTCAGCCTTCTTATATTAAAAATATAACTATCTTTGCACTCCTGAAAATTATTTTATTATGATAAAAATTACCTTCCCCGATGGTTCTGTGAGAGAATTCAGCAAAGGTATCAGCAGTCTCGGTATAGCTGAGCAGATCAGTCCCCGTCTTGCAAAAGAAGTCTATTCCGCAACTGTTAACGGCGAAGTATGGGATCTGACAAGATCAATAGAGAACGATGCAACGCTGAAGCTTCATAAATGGGATGATCCTGAAGGGAAACATGCATTCTGGCATTCATCCGCACATCTTATGGCAGAAGCTCTCGAAGCGCTTTATCCTGGTATTAAATTCGGTATTGGTCCAGCAATCGAGAATGGTTTTTATTATGATGTTGATCCGGGTGACAGGATAATAACTGAAGCGGATCTTCCTGTGATTGAACAGAAAATGAAGGAGCTGGCTTCAAAAAATGAAATATATTCAAGAAAGCAGGTTTCAAAAAAAGAAGCTCTGGAGTTATTCTCAGCAAAAGGTGATGAATACAAGACAGAGCTTATAAGCGAGCTAGAGGATGGTACAATTACATTGTATTCGCAGGGCAGCTTTACCGACCTTTGCCGTGGCCCTCACCTTCCGTCTACCGAGCCCCTGAAGGCAATCAAGCTTCTGAATGTTGCAGGTGCATACTGGCGTGGCAATGAAAAACGCAAGATGCTAACGCGCATATATGGAATAACCTATCCCAAACAGAAGCTGCTGGACGAATACCTGGTATTCCTGGAGGAAGCAAAGAAGAGAGATCACAGGAGAATAGGCAAAGAGCTCGAGCTGTTCACATTCTCACCTAAAGTAGGTATGGGTCTGCCTTTGTGGATGCCTAAAGGATCAGATATCAGGCAGAATCTTATTACATTCCTTACCAAGGAAATCAGAAAAAGAGGTTACAAGATTGTAACCACTCCGCATATCGGGAATGTGAATCTTTATAAAACATCCGGACATTTCGAGAAATACGGGGCAGATTCATTTCAGCCTATTTCAACCCCCCAGGAAGGTGAGCAGTTCATGCTCAAACCAATGAACTGTCCGCACCATTGTGAGATTTACAGTGCAACACCGCATTCATACAAGGATTTGCCATTACGCATGGCTGAATTCGGAACAGTGTACAGGTATGAGCAGAGCGGTGAGCTTCATGGCCTGACAAGAGTAAGAAGCTTTACACAGGATGATGCACATGTATTCTGCCGCCAGGATCAGCTTATAGATGAATTCAAAAGTATCATTGACCTGATAATGTATGTTTTCAGGATCCTGAATTTCAATGATTTTACGGCGCAGGTATCGCTGAGGGATCCTCTGAACAAGGAAAAATATATTGGTTCTGATGAAAATTGGGACAGGGCTGAACTTGACATTATCGAAGCAGCAAATGCCAAAAATCTAAGAACCACTGTTGTAACAGGTGAAGCAGCCTTCTATGGACCGAAGCTTGATTTTATGGTTAAGGATGCAATAGGCAGGAAATGGCAGCTTGGAACAATCCAGGTCGACTACAATCTTCCGGAGCGTTTCGACCTTACATATAACGGAAGCGACAATCAGAAACACAGGCCGGTGATGATCCACAGGACAATCTTCGGATCGATGGAAAGATTTGTGGCGGTTCTCATTGAAAATACTTCAGGGAAATTCCCGCTCTGGCTGGCACCAGAGAAGGCTGTAATACTGCCTATCAGCGAAAAATTCAATGATTATGCAGCAAATGTTTTGAATATTCTGAATAATTCCGATATTTGCACACTAATTGACGAGAGGAATGAAAAAATAGGTAAGAAGATCAGGGATAATGAATTAAAGCGGATCCCATACCTTCTTATCATTGGTGAAAAAGAGGCCGAAAACAACACAATTTCTGTAAGAAAGCAGGGTGCGGGCGATATTGGTAGCATGAAATTGGATGAATTCGTAAGTTTCATAAACTCCGAGATTGAAAAAGAAATTGCGCAATAAGTAATTTTAGTATTAACAAAACATAGGAGGAATTAGCTATAGCTTTACCAGTAAGGCGAAGCCCGGCAAGGATAACCCAGCCGGCTCACAGAATAAACCAGAGGATCACTGCAAAAGTGGTCAGAGTTGTAGGTGAGGAGATAGAAGCAAAAGTAATGAGCATTCAGGACGCTCTGAGGCTGGCAGACAGCATGGAGCTGGATTTAGTGGAGATATCTCCCAGTGCAGATCCGCCTGTATGCAGAATTGTTGATTATCAGAAATTTCTTTATCAGCAGAAGAAGAAGCAGAAAGAGATAAAGTCGAAGACATCAAAGGTTGTTGTTAAAGAGATAAGATTTGGTCCGAACACTGATGATCACGATTATAATTTCAAGCTTAAGCATGCCATCAAATTCCTTGAGGAAGGAGCAAAAGTGAGGGCATACGTGTTCTTTAAAGGAAGATCGATTTTGTTCAAGGAACAGGGAGAAGTTCTGCTGCTTCGCTTTGCAAATGATCTCGAGGAATACGGTAAGGTAGAACAGCTTCCAAAGCTTGAAGGCAAGAGAATGACAGTTTCATTCTCTCCAAAAAAGAAGAAGTAGATTTAATATACGAAAGAGAGAAATGCCAAAAATGAAGACAAATCCGGGTGCAAAGAAAAGATTTACTTTGACCGGTACAGGGAAGATCAAACGCAAACACGCTTTCAAGAGACACATTCTCACAAAAAAAGCAACCAAAAGGAAGAGATTCCTCGGTTATGACGGTGCTGTAAGCAGCGCTGACAGGGATAATGTGAAGCTTTTGCTTGGAATGAAATAATCGTTCTTTGATCGTTTTAGTTATTTTTAGTATTAACAGATTGTTCAGCTGTAAAGATTCCGTAATGACGGAACGCTGACCTTCAAAAAATTGAATTATGCCAAGATCAGTTAATTCAGTTGCCTCACGCGCCAGGAGAAAAAAGGTGCTGAGCCTGACAAGAGGGAACTTCGGTTCAAGAAAAAATGTAATAACAGTCGCAAAGAACACCCTCGACAAGGGGATGCAGTATGCTTATCGCGACAGGAGAAAGAAAAAAGGGGAATTCAGGGCTCTCTGGATTCAGAGAATAAATGCAGGAGTGCGCCAGTATGATATGAGCTACTCTGAATTTATCGGCAAGCTTGAGAAAAAAGAGATCAAACTCAACAGGAAAACTCTCGCCGACCTTGCGATGAACAATCCCGATGCTTTCAAAGCTATTGTTGATAAAGTAAAAGAATAACATTTTACAAAACATATAAAAGGGTGTATCTGATGATTCACCCTTTTTTTGTACTTTTATTTATATACTTTGTGTTATTACAATATATATTATTATATATATTATTATATATATTTTAATATATAATAACCTCACTCCTCTTCCAATTGTGAAATGCGGATTCTTGAGCCTCTTAAAACCCTTCGTCAGCCATTATTCGCACGGCTTTTTATCGCTCAGGCAATAAGCCTTATCGGCGATTCCATTACCTGGGTGGGAATCGCGCTCCTGGCTTATGAGTTTGGCGGCGACGAGTCATCAAAAATACTTGCAACATCACTGACCCTGAGGGTGACATCATTTGTGCTGTTTGGCTCCTACGCAGGGATCATTGCAGACAGGTTCAGCAGGAAGAGGATAATGATCATAACGAACCTGTTCAGGATGGTAATTGTCTTTTCACTGTCATATATCACAAATACATCACAACTATATTTGCTGATATTTTTTCTTAACATCTTCAATGCATTCTTTACACCCGCATATAAAGCAACCGTTCCACAACTGGTAGAAGGAAAGGAACATTATGGCAATGCAATTGCATTATCAAATGCCACCTGGCAGCTGCTGGGGATACTTGGACCAGGGTTGGCAGGAATTCTTGCTGTTGCATGGGGAGCCAGGCAAATCTTCCTGGCCGATGCATTCACTTTCATTATCTCAATCATACTTGTATCGTTCATTCCAATTTCAAAAATCGGTAATACTGAAAACAGTACTTTCAGCATCACATCAGTATGGAATGATATGAAAGCCGGAACAAAACTTGTTTTCAGCAATAAACCCATAAGATTCGCCGTGTTTATTGAACTTGCAGGCGCCATAGCAGGGTCACAGATACTTGTAAACACTATAGGTCAGGTAAAAGGTGAACTGATGCTCGGAGATGACAGATACGGGCTTATAATGTCTGCATTCGGTGCAGGAGCAACAGTAGCTGCATTTACAGCAAGTACAATTGACAAATCAGCGAACAAGTCCGTACTTCTGAGTACCGGGGCTCTTATGCTTGGTGTCGCAGTGACACTGACAAATTTTGCATCATTCGGGTTGATGATGGTTCTGTTTATTGTGGCAGGTCTTGGCATTAGCTATACTGACATGCCCTCGCAGATACTAATTGCAGAGAATATAAAGCCGGAACAACAGGGAAAAGCCTATGGCAGCCATTTCGCCTGGACACATGTCTGGTGGGCCATTGGGTATATCATTGCAGGCATAACGGGTACATGGCTCAAAAATCTCGACTTTTTCACTGGCGGGCTGATGGGCTTGGTTATTCTCGGACTGCTTATAATTTTCCGGCACCGGGAATAGCTGAGATCAGAATGCATATTCCGTATTAATAGATAATCAGAAAATGGTAATGACCTGCTGACCATTGTCGGGAAACACCTTGATTGATATATTTTATGTGCATTTTACTGGTAATGTTCAGGTATTTCCACTTATCAAAATCAGGTGTCATGCCAGCAAAACCATGAGATTCCCACCTGTATGTTTTTAATGAATAAGTTAACTTTGTTTCAGATGTAAGGAAAAAGGAAATGCCAGGCAATTCGAATATATATGAAAGTTTTTACAAACATCTGCTTGAGAATTCACATGATGCAGTGTTAATTTTTGATAAGTCAGGAGTTGTCAACTGCAACAAGGCTGCTGTGATATTATTCGAAAGCAGCAGGGAGAGTCTGATTGGCAGATCCCTCGAGTTCTTTGCATTCCCGGAGATAACGGAAAATGAAAAATCAGGTAACAGTATTAAGTGGTGTTTTAAGCTGCCATCAGGAAAGGAAATAAGATCAGAACTTTGTATCTCTTCTGCACTTTTTGAAAAGGAGAGATTTTTTCAGGTTGTAATTAAAAACAGTCATGAAAAGGTTTATAGCAGTATAACTGAAAATGCACTCAATAACCTAATTTTGAATATTTTTCCTGGACTCTTTTTCATTTACGATGTTACTGAAGGCTTTGATCATGCATACCTTTTAAGGTTCAATAGCAGATGGTATCATGAAAAGCTTGGATATGCAACAAATGCAATTCCTGCCTCTTATCCGGATTTCCTGTTCTCCCCGGATGAAACAAGTAAGACCAAAAGTATCATTAATATACTGGAAAATTCGAAAAACGCTGATTTTGAAATTAATATCAGGCATAATGCAGGTTTTGATATTCCTTATCTTTTTGTTGCCAATCTCATTGAAACCGATAGAAAGTTTTTCACAGGAGTTGGAATTGATATTTCAGAGAGGAAATATACAGAATCAGCGCTCAGACAAAGTGAAGAATATTTCAAAAACATATTCAATACAAGCTCAGACGGAATTCTGGTACTGGATAGCCACCATAAGATACTGAATGCGAATAAAGCAATGCTCCGAATGTTTGAATATAAATTCGAAGATATCGCATTTCAGAATGTACTCGATTATATCCCTGAACCAGCTCACAAACTTATCCTCGAGAGGGCGGTTCAACTTTTTAAGAATGAGGCCACAGCACCACTTGAAATTGAAGTCAGGAAAAGTTCGGGTGCCACGATACCGATTGAAATAAACAGCATTCCAATCAAATATGCGGACAAAAAAGGAATCCTGACCACTGTACGTGATCTGACAGAACGCAAAATGCTTGAAAAGCAGATATTCAATTCTGAAATCATGTCAGAGGAGAGAGAAAGAGAAAGATTTGCAAAAGAGCTTCATGATGGCCTCGGTCCTATCCTATCCACCTGTAAGATCTACCTGCATTCACTTAATGAAATGTTGTCGCAGGAGAACGAACTCCTTAAAATTTCAGGGAGGGCACTGTCACTGTTGGATGATGCTCTTGTGAGCATAAAGGAAATATCGAATAATCTAAGTCCGCACGTCCTGAGGAATTTTGGTCTTGTCCAGGCAGTAATTGCTTTTACTCATAACCTGGAGAATATTTCTGACCTCAAGTTCGAGGTGCATTATAACTATGATGAAAGACTTGATGAAGTTGTTGAATTCACTGCTTACAGGATTGTTACAGAACTCATTAACAACTCCATCAAATATGCTGAAGCTGCTCATGTCAAGATAGATATCAACCTGGATAGGCCATTTCTGAATGTATCTTACAGGGATGCAATCTATGTTGCCAGTGCTTCATATTAATTCATTTGGAATGTATTGTGAATTCTCAGGCATTGGATACCAGCTTAGATCTGATCTGTTTAACAATACCACATATCTGATCTATCTGTTCTTCTGTTATATTGACCTTTGAAGTACTCTTGTCAACAATTACAAGTCTGCCGTCGATCTCCACTGATTCGGGTTCATGGTATTCATAAGTTATCGTAATAGTATCATAAATTGCCTTCAACTCATTAAAATCTGAGATGACCTGGATAAAATATGGATCGTTTCTGAAGGCTGACAGGCCTAACATAAGCTGATCAATGATGACTTTCTGATTGCCTATCCATTCCATTATCTGGGGGCTATTTCCATCCTGATAATTCTGTGTTGCAATGTAGAAGCCTTCCAGCCATGTTCCAGTAACCATCAGGATACTCATATTTGTCCTTTTCTGACTTCTCAGGAATGCATCCATCTTGTTAAAATTCATTGTTGAGAGATAAACAAGAGAATCCATTTTATCATTATTTGATGCGAGTCTCTTAATTAACTCAAAATCAAAGAACTGTCCGATACTGATATCATCTGCCAACTTCTTCACGGTTGTCAGGTAGTTGACCGTCAGGAAGGACTTCTCATAGATATTTATATATCCAAGGTCTCCGCTGTATACACCAATACTGAAAGCTTTCGATTTGTCAGAATTGTAGAACCTGGAATTTTCCTGCGGATTTATAAGTGATTCATCAAACCCAGTGCCTGAGTTCTTGATTATTAAGGCAATCTCAACGGGAGACGGGATAGATTCAATAATTGCATTCATTGATTCAGCAGAGATCTCCAGATCCTTGTTGGCTGCGCTCTCCTGAAGCAACATATTAATATCAGTTCCGGTATCACCGTTATTATTTCCTCCGCACGCCAGAAGGAATACGGGGGAAATCACCAGTAGAGTTTTAAGTAATCTCATGTAATTATCTTTTTGATATTATTATTCTTTACTGAAACCAAGTATGCACATACCACATCCGGACTTCATACCCTCAAATGATGTTTTAATGTAGTATACTCCAGTAGCCGGACATGGATATTGCAGCTCGGAGAAGTATTTCCCGGAGGACTCGTCAAAAGTGCTCCCAATTAGGTTATGGTTCCGGTCATACAAGCTTATTATCATCTTACCTGCAAGCGGGTCATCCAGGCAGGCTATCATTTTATAGGTGGAACCCTTGCTGAAAACATAAATATTTTCGGGACTGGATTTCTTGCGTGGATTTACCCGGGAAACAAATGTCTTGAGATAATTATATGTTCCAAGATTTGAAGCACATTTGTCAAGAAATTCATCGCTGTCACATTGAGCTCTCAAAACATCTGTCAAGGCAAAAATCAAAATCAGGACTGGAAGTAATCTTAGAGTTTTTTTCATGTCTTACTAAAAAAATTTCAACTGGTCTGAATCGTTGTTCTTAATGATAGTTGTGTTTATTCAAAAGTATTTTCACTTTATCCTGCAAATAGCGGAGATTCTACCCGATTAAGAAGAATTGACACCTGTTTTGACTGCGTGGATTCACCTGAAAAAGCGGGTGATTTTACCTGCTGACGACTATGTTATTAAATGAACAGGCAAAAAACTTTTAGGGATCAATCAATGAGATTATTTCTCAATGCAAAAACCGCAAGACTGACGGAATTCTTTGATCCAGTCTTAGCCAGCAACTCAGCTTTACAGGACTCGATTGCTCTGATGCTAATCGAAAGTTTCCCGGAGATTTCATTTACGGAAAATCCCTTACAGATCAGCTTTAAAACTTCACTTTCCAGCGGCAACAGTTTCAGATTGTTTTCATTTTTACACAATGTGACTTTTCCCTGGTCATTCCCGGTTATCATTCTCTGAAGTAGTTTCTGGGAGTAATACTTTTCCCCGCTGCTGACAGTATCAAGTGCTTTATGCAGCTCCTTTATACCTGATTCCTTGAGAATAAGGCCTGAGACTCCTGAACTGACAAGCATGTGATACATCCTGGTGTCAAATCCCATTGTTAGAATTATTATTTTGAGCCTGGGATATTTCTGAAGTGCAATTGAAGATGCGGTTGCACCATCCATAACAGGCATGTTTATGTCCAGAAGGACGATATCCACATTGTCCTGCTCAAGCAGTCTGAGAAATGATCTCCCGTCCGGGGCTTCCCCTGAAACTGTATAACCTTCAATCCGGGAAATAAGAAAAGATAATGCTTCACGAAAGATCCTGTGATCATCAACAATCAGTATCTTCTTATCAGAATCCATCCTGTTCAATTTATAACTCCGGAAAGGTTGATATACTGCAAAAATATTATTCAGAAGATTCAACTTTTCAGGAGATTTCTCCCATTGAGACGTAAATTAATACGCGTTTTGAATTCTTCTTACACTTGAAATGAACAGGTGGAAATACGCATCTGTCCATCCATTTGAAACATCTTTTATGGAGTTTATGGAAGGAAGATTCCAATACCTGGAGGCTGCCCCTCATTAATAAAATATGGATGGAAAATTGTTCAGATCTCAACAAGATGATGCTTCATTGCATACATCACAAGGCTGATTGAATTCTTGACACCTGTCTTGCTGAGAAGATTAGATTTATGGCCTTCAATGGTTCTAAGGCTCAGACACAATTTGTCTGAAATCTCCTGGTTTGACAGGCCCTGACAAATGAGTGTAAGTATCTCATTCTCTCTTCTTGTTAACTTAATTTCATCCGCACTGCTCTTCTTGAAAGTCTTCACATTATTCATATTTACAATAATGTTATGAAGAATCTTTTGCGAAAAATAGTTTTCACCGGTAATGACTGTGTTCAACGCAGTTGCAAGTTCCTCTTTTCCTGATTCCTTAAGAATATACCCTGCAACGCCTGCCTGTATCATTTTATAATAGTATTCTTCATCTGAGAACATTGTCAGGGCAATGACTTTTATTTCCGGATGCTTTTCAAGGACCCTGGTCGTTGCAGCTATTCCGTCTATACCCGGCATGGCAATATCCATAATGACTATATCAACGTCGAGTTCATCAACAATATCAAGAAAGGCTTTCCCGTTTGATGCTTCACCAACAACTTCGAAGCCCTTCATTTTTGAGATCATAAACACAAGTCCCTCACGAAAAATCTTGTGGTCGTCTACAATGAATACCTTGTATATTTCCTTCACTTTGATATAGAATTTCACCAAATGTAAAAAAAAATATAAAAGCGGCAAATAACGGCAGATTTTTGGTTTTAGTATGTAGACGAAAAAAAAAGGAAGTGATGTCCCTGGCGGGTACTCACTTCCAAAATAGCCCTATGAAAGAAACCTTGAAACGGTTTGGCGATACAATGCTCAATATTACAGTCCCAAAGAAGTTTTAGTCGTAGACCATGAACTTTTTAAGAACTTTTACTTTTGTTCTTTTCAATTCTGGGTGAAGGAATATTCTTCTGTTCCCAGCTTCCGTTAATTTCCTGTCCACGGATTGATTTGGCCCTTTCTGAAGCTTTCATGTATGTCGGGCAAACATCCGGCGCACATGAAAAAAATACCAGGGAAAACAAGCAGATAATGATTTTTACAGATATGCTCCTGATTTGGAATGATTTTTTCATATTCTTAAATTTTTGTTTATCGAAAAGGTCTTTAACCATCCGAAACAAAAATATTTGAATGCCTTAGCATGATTCCGGGAGGAGATACCCGATTTTAAAAAATTTGCACGTGAATTTAACAGGTATATTCACCTGTTTTGAATTTTCAAACTGCTTTTATGCTCAGATGAGCTAATTAGAATTTGATTCCTGCACCAATATTCACAACCGATAAGCCTGAAACTCCAGCTCTTCCATATAAACGGCTATCAGGTTTTTCAAGCCTGTAACCTAAGAACATGTCAGGATAGACCCTGTTCTTACCAGGACCTGCCAGGTATTTGGCACCGGCATTTAATTCAAGGTGAGAAAGTTTTTTACCGATTATCCATACAGCAGTCAGATTGTATACATCTGCCTCAGATTGGAGGTTATTCCATTGCCCCCATCCGGTTCTTACATTAATGTACGATTTTGAGAAAACATACATGTTCCTTTCGTAATTGATATTGCCCTCAAAAAATCCAAAATATGCGCCGACGGAGTTTTTACGAGGAATAATGAGTTCCTGGCGCCCGGGATCCATAGATGAAAGCAACAGCATCAATATCTTCAGATAAGCCATAAGATTTTAACATACACGATTGCCTAAAGTTCTTCTGAAATATTATCTGCTCTTAAGTGTTCTTATGAAGAGACAAAAAAAAGTGCCTTTACCAGGCACTTTTTATGTCGATCATCTATTTACCTTGCCTTCATAAACATCCTTCCCCACCTGATCCTCTTCAGACCGGCTGCCTCCTTGTCGATTGATAACCAGATAAATTTCGGTTTTCCTACAATGTGGTCTTCAGGGACAAATCCCCAGTAGCGTGAGTCAGCCGAATTATGGCGGTTATCTCCCATCATCCAGTAGTAGTTCATCTTAAAGGTGTAGCTGTCAGCAACAGCGTTGTTGATGTAAATTGTGCTTCCGTCAACCCTGAGATCATTACCTTCATATACATCAATGATCCTTTCATAGAGAGGCAGGTTCGATGTATCGAGCTTTACTGTGGCACCTTTTTCAGGGATCCAGATGGGTCCATAATTATCCTCATTCCAGCTGTAAGTACTGCTGTAAGGGAAGATATATGCCACAAAATCCCCTGGTTTCTCATACATCGGTGAAACAGAGGTGACATTTGAAAATGAAGCTATTGCTTTTGCATTTTCCTTTGTAAGGGGAAGGAAATATGTGGCCCCCGACAACATATTCTGATCATACTTCGATATGCCCAGGCGTTCGAATGCTTTTGGATTTATTGAAGTACCGTTTGTACTTACAATATAATTGGTCTGCTGAGTTCCGTTATCAGGTAGCTCAACTCCATTCACCCATACTGATCCACCTTTAATGTAAATTGAATCTCCGGGGATTCCGATACATCTTTTCACATAGTTATCTCTCCTGTCAACAGGCCTGTAGATAATGGTATTCCTTTCCCGGATCTCATTTCTTGCAGTCTGCAAATAATAATTCCAGGGTTTTGTTGCATTGTCATACCTGTCGCGATCCTTTAATTCCCTTGCCCTCCGCCTCACTATTTCATAATAGCTTGTCGCGGTTTCTTCTAGCACCACTGTATCACCGGCAGGGAAGTTGAATACAATCGGATCATTATTTTTGACCTGTCCTGTACCTTTAAGCCTTTTATATGGCCAGTAAACTGCATCCGACCATGATTTGCCGCCTGTAAGTGGCATTGTATTGCTTGTGAATGGAAAAGCAACAGGTGTATTGGGCATCCTCGGACCATAGGCAAGCTTGCTCACAAACAGGTGATCCCCTACAAGGAGGGATTTCTCCATTGAAGGTGTCGGGATACGGTAATTCTGAAAAAGGAAAATATTAATTAATGTAACAGCGATAACAGCAAAAATCAGAGCATCGAGCCATTCAATGAATGCACTGTTCTTCCCGTGACGTTTCTTCCAGAATGTCCAGTTAACCTTCTGGCTTACATAGATATCAAAAACTACGGCAAGTCCCAGCAGAAGCCAGTAGTTGCCTATCCAGATAACAACAATAATATAAAGTAGCGCAGCAAGTGCAAACCTTATGTTTCTGCTTGAAAACCAATCAGTCATATTAAAATATTTTGAGGCGTAAAAGTAATCATTATTATCAGAATCCCATTACATCATTCATTGTGAAGACACCCTTCTTTCCTGCAATAAACTCTGCAGCCACAACAGCGCCAAGAGCAAGGCCCTTCCTGTTCTTAGCCTCATGCTTAAGTGCAATGGTGTCAATTTCCGAATCCCATGTAATGATGTGCGTTCCCGGCACCATGCCTTCCCTGACAGCTTTCACTGGGATATTCTTTCCTTCAGCTTCGCCCTCAAACTTCCATCCCGTATAACCGCCATGGTTTTTAACTATCCCGTTAACGATACTTAAAGCTGTTCCGCTTGGTGCGTCAAGCTTTTTTGTGTGATGTATCTCCTCAACAGACACTGTATAATCTTTATACTGTGCCATTAACCTTGCAAGGTCGGCATTGAGCCTGAACAGGAGGTTAACACCTATGCTGAAGTTTGATGAATGAATAAATGCTGTATCATTGATCCTGCACAATTCTGCTGCATCATTATATTTTTCCAGCCATCCTGTTGTGCCTGAGACAACCGGGACCTTGTTTTCCAGACACTTCGAGATATTACTGAATGCAGATTCAGGAGTAGTAAACTCAATGACAGCATCAACCTCCTTAAGGTTTTTGCTGTTCAGTTGATCGATGTTGTCAACATCGATTATCAATCTGATGACATGTCCACGTTTGATGGCAATACTTTCTATTTCATGTCCCATCCGGCCGTATCCAATAAGTGCAAGATTCATAGATTATAGCATTTTATGCGAAAGTATCAGTTTTGATTATGCCTGCAATAGCCTGAAGCATACAAAAATCTTAAAATCAAGTTAAAATTATCGTCATTACAACCATTAAAGAAAAAACATATGATGATTTATTCTTTATCTTTCGGCTTTCTTGTCTTATGAAATTAAAAATATTTCCGCTTGTTTTACTGTTATCAGCAGCTTTTTCCTGTACTCAAAAAGAGATGGCAGATATAATTATTACCAACGGCAGGGTATTCACCGGGGACACTTCAGTGAAATTCACTGAGGCTGTTGCAATAAAAGGTGAATTCATAATAGCAACTGGTTCCTCAGGGGAGATTGCAAGGTTTAACAAAAAAGGTCACACCAGGATCATTGATGCTGAAGGAAGGCTTGTCATGCCGGGTTTCAATGATGCGCATCTTCATTTCGGACCGCTTGACCCGGATTTTGTGGAGCTGAGGTACGTCACAGACCCTGCAGTAATAACGAAAAAAGTTCAGGAACAGGTTTCAAAATCTAAGAAGGGACAGCTGATAAAGGGAGGTCACTGGGAACATGAAATGTTCTTTAATAAACAGTGGCCCGATAAAAGCATGCTCGACAGTGTAGCACCTGATAATCCTGTTATCCTGAGCCGTGCAGATGGTCATTCAATCCTTGTAAATTCATATATTCTCAAAGCTTCAGGCATTACGGCGAAAACTGCGGATCCTGCAGGTGGTGAGATCCAGAGGGATCCTGTTACAGGTGAACCAACCGGCATCCTGAAGGAAACTGCCACCGCGATGATTAAAACAGGTGAGATCGGGGTTGAAAGAACCTCAGCAGAAGAGAAGGAAAGAGAACATCTTGGTTACATAAGGGCTTTAAAAGAAGCCGCCGAACTTGGTGTAACCAGTATCCAGAATGCAGGTGAAGCTGATTTTCAATATTACGAAAAGCTTCTGCAGGATGGAGAGCTTACATCAAGGATAGATATAGGAATGCCACTTACTGCAGATATCGAGACTTTGAATAATTATGCAAAGCTCAGGGATAAATACAACAAAGAGGGCAACTGGATCAGGTTTGGATATTTGAAGGGATTTATCGATGGTACAATAGGTTCGGGCACAGCTTTGATGTTTGAGCCGTTCAATGATGATCCTTCCACTTCAGGGCTTGCAATGATGACCTTTGAAGAGCTTCAGAAGCAAGTCACTATTGCAGACAGCATGGGTTTCCAGGTAGGAATACATGCAATTGGCGATAAAGGGAACAACTGGGTTCTGAATGCCTTTGAACATGCCATTGCGGCAAATGGACGAAGGGACAGCCGGCATCGTGATGAACATTCCCAAAACCTGGTACCTTCCGATATCAAACGTTTTGCACAACTGGGAGTAATAGCATCTATGCAACCTACCCACTGCATATCAGATAAGAAATTTTGTGAAAAGAGGATTGGCACTGAGAGAGCAGCAGGTGCTTATGCATGGAAAAGTCTTGCAAATGCCGGTGCTGCAATTGCTTTTGGTACTGATTACACTGTTGAACCATTGAATCCAATGGAAGGATTGTATGCCTCAGTAACAAGGAAAGACAGGATGGGGGAAGAAGGTGAAGGCTGGTTTCCGGGACAGAAACTCACAATGGAAGAAGCTATAAGGTTCTACACTTTGGGGCCAGCATATGCGCAATTTATGGAAGACAGGAAAGGACTGTTAAAGCCTGGTTACCTTGCGGATATTGTGATCACAGACAAGGATCTATTTACAATTCCTGAGCAGGAGATAATGAAAACAAAGATTGACTTTACGATTACTGGCGGCAGGATTGTATTCGAACGGTAAACTATTCAGTTGCAGAGTGAACTGATAATTCGCATTGCTTCCTCCCTGCTGTTCCCGCAAAAGGCCTCTTCAGCCTTGAAATCGGAACATACCTTAGGCCTGGAAGGATCACCAAACAGGTTGCACTTCATGTCATCTTGAAGGTGAATGCATCGCACTCCGGCAGGTTTACCCCCATTCATGCCGGGAATACTGGATGAGATTGAAATAGCTATGCAGCAGGCACCGCAATTAGGACGACATTCCATCCGGCAAATATATGAATAATGAGTAAGATGGCATTCCCACAATTTTAGGCGCTGTTAAGTTTTATTGATAATTTTGCAAAAAGTTGTGAGATGAGAATTGACATCATATCTGTCCTGCCCGAACTTCTTGAAAGCCCTCTTAATTATTCAATAGTGAAAAGAGCCAGGGAGAAAAATATCGTGGAAATAAATATTATAAACCTCCGCGACTATGCAACAGATAAATACCGCAGTGTTGACGACTATGCATTTGGCGGCGGAGCAGGTATGGTAATGATGATCGAACCAGTGTACAGGGTGCTGGAAAAGCTTAAGAGCGAGCGGGAGTATGATGAGATAATTTATACATCTCCGGATGGTGAGAAACTGAACCAGAAGATGGCAAATATGCTGTCGTTGAAAAATAACATCATAATACTGGCAGGTCATTATAAAGGTATCGATCAAAGGATACGCGATCATCTTATCACCAGGGAAATCTCTATTGGTGATTATGTGCTGTCGGGAGGTGAAATACCTGCAGCAGCTATTACAGATGCCATTGTGAGATTGTTACCGGGGGCTATGTCGGATGAACAGTCAGCCCTTTCCGATTCATTCCAGGATGACCTTCTTGCACCACCTGTTTATACACGGCCTTCTGAATTCAATGGCTGGAAGGTACCTGAAATATTGTTGTCAGGACACACCGCAAATATTGAACGATGGAGGCATGAACAATCAGTAGAAAGAACTCAGAAACTCAGGCCCGATCTTACAAAAGATGCATAAAAATACAATGTAAATGTAATTTTATGCATTTTGTCTTTGAAATAATAAAAAGCTTTTGTAAGATTGTACTCACAATTAACAGTTTAATAACTATTTAATAATCAATTAGATGAACTCACAGGATTATATTAGCCGGGAAGACAAGTATGGTGCACATAACTATCACCCGCTTCCAGTTGTACTTGAAAAAGGTGAAGGTCCGTTTGTATGGGACGTGGAAGGAAAGAGGTATTTTGATTTTTTATCTGCTTATTCAGCAGTAAACCAGGGGCATTGCCATCCGAAGATCATTAAAGCTCTGACAGACCAGGCTTCAAAGCTGACACTTACTTCGAGGGCATTTTATAATTCTGCACTTGGCGAATTTGAAGAATACATCACAAAATATTTCGGATACGATAAGGTATTGCCAATGAATTCAGGAGCAGAAGCTGATGAAACTGCCCTGAAGCTGTGCAGGAAATGGGCTTATAAAAAGAAAGGTATCAGAAAGGATAGTGCCAAGATAATTGCGTGTTCCGGAAACTTTCACGGAAGAACCATCAGCATTATCAGCATGTCGACCGATCCCGATTCAACAACTGATTTCGGTCCTTTCACACCAGGGTATATAATAATACCTTATAACAATATTAATGCTCTCGAGAAGGCTTTGCAGGATCCCGATGTTGCTGGTTTCCTAGTTGAGCCAATTCAGGGTGAAGCAGGGGTATTTGTTCCTGATGACGGATATCTTAAAAAGGCTTATGATCTGTGCAAAGCAAAAAATGTCTTATTCATTGCTGATGAGGTACAGACAGGTCTGGCCAGAACTGGTAAGCTCCTGGCATGTGATCATGAAGGTGTGAGACCTGACATTCTTATACTTGGTAAAGCATTATCAGGTGGTGTTATGCCTATATCTGTCGTGCTGGCAGATGATGAAATCATGCTTACCATAAAACCAGGAGAGCACGGTTCCACTTTCGGCGGCAATCCTCTTGCAGCAAAAGTTGGAATTGCTTCACTTGAAGTTTTAAAAAATGAAAAGCTTGCAGAGAATGCTGAAAGGCTTGGTAAGATCTTCCGTGAAGAGATGAAGGCAATCAAATCTGACATGATCGAGCTTGTTCGCGGAAAAGGCCTTCTGAATGCCGTTGTGATTAAGCCAAGAAACGGGAAAGAAGCATGGGACGTATGCCTTGCCATGAAAAACAAAGGTCTGATTGCAAAACCCACTCACCAGCATATTATCAGGTTTGCTCCTCCCCTCGTCATAACTGAAGCACAGCTGAGGGAAGCAATATCTCTGATAAAGGAAGCTTTTAAACAGTTTGAATAGAAAATCTGTTCTTTTTGTTATATTAACGGTCAAATCTCTGCTTATGATCTTAAGAGTGAAACGACCCGTTCTGATATTATTATTTGTTTGCCTGACTGTACTGATCAGCTCCTGTAACCGGTTTGAAAGAGTTACACAGTATGAATTGCGCAATCATATAAAATACCTGTCATCCGATTCTCTAAAAGGCCGGTTGACAGGCACTGCAGGCGACAGCCTTGCAGCGGAATATATCAGGAAAGATCTCGCTTCCAATGGACTGGTTCCTCTTATTGATGACGGATGGCAGAGATTTACCGTTACAAAAAATGTTAAAACAGGTAAAAAAAATGTACTCAGGATTGATGACTTTAACTATATGGCAGGGCTTGATTTCCAGCCAATGGCTTTCAGTTCCAACGATTCTCTTGAGGCAGAAGTAGTATTTGCAGGTTATGGTTTCAATATTGATAATGATTCCGTCAAATGGAATGATTATAAAGACATAGACGTAAAAGGTAAATGGGTTCTCATTCTCAGGGCTGACCCTGAACCAGATAAGATGCTCAGTCCTTTCCAGTCGTTCAATACAGATCGGGGAAAAGCAATGGTCGCGAAAGATCTCGGGGCTTCAGGAGTACTATTAGTGTCTGGTTCAAACTATGATCCGGAAGACAAGATTGAAAGTCTGAGCGAAGAAGGTTTTTCAGTTGGACTACCAGCCTTCAGGATCAAGCGTGACATTGCCAATATTATTCTCACCCATACACACCGTAATATCGACTCTGTCGAGAAACAGCTCAATACAGGGAGAAAACCTATAACATTCAATACAAAAGCTGTTGTAAAAGGCAATGCCGATCTTGTAAGGGAAACTGCACCTACAAGAAACGTTGCAATGGTGCTTAGAAGCGACGATCCTGAACTTTCGGATGAATACCTGGTCATAGGCGCCCATTTCGACCATCTTGGCATGGGTGGTTCCGGAAGTCGTAATCCTGATACTGTTGCTGTTCATCACGGAGCAGATGATAATGCGTCGGGAGTTGCAATGATGCTTGAACTGGCTGAAAAGTTCGCGATAAATGAGAACAGTCACAGGCGTTCCGTGGTGTGCCTTGCATTTAGCGGGGAAGAGGAGGGACTTCTCGGCTCAAAATATTTTACTGATAACCCTCCCATCGACCTGTCCAAAGTAAATGCTATGATTAATCTTGACATGCTCGGAAGGCTTAATGAAGACAAAACATTGCAGATATCTGGCGTGGGGACTGCTGCTGGTTTGAAGGATCTCGTACTCACATTAACAGACACTTCTGAAATAAAAATTTCACTTTCCGAACAGGGCTATGGCCCATCAGACCATTCGTCCTTTTACGGGAAAAATATCCCTGTACTCTTCTATTTTACCGGTGCGCATGAAGACTACCATACACCCAAAGACACCTATGATGCAATCAATTATGATGGCATGGTGAAAATATCCGATCTGCTCTACAGTGTTGGATCAAGCCTTGCAAATGCTGACAGCACTCTTTCTTTCAGGGAAGCAGGACCAAAGACACCAACTGCCGGAAGAGTAAGAGGCATTACCCTGGGAATAATGCCTGACTTTGCAGGAGTTATCAAAAACGGCTTAAGGGCTGACTTTGTAACGCCAGGGAAACCTGCAGACCTGGGAGGAATGAAAAAAGGCGATATAATTGTTGCAATCGAAGGCAAACCTGTAAATAACATAGAAGATTACATGTACCGCATGAACCAGCTAAAACGCGGACAGAAAATAACTGTTGATGTATTGAGGAACGGTAAGAAACTGGGTTTGTTAATACAGCTCTGATATTAATATTCATATGAAAATATTTTTCCTCTGGTTCACTGCATTCCTGATAACCATAGGCGCCGCTGTATACCAGAGGCATACAGGTCCGACATACCCGAAGGAATTAGCCGTAACTGCAAACGGAAAGTCATGGGAACTTTCACTTGTAAGGAGCCTTTCACTGGATGAGCCTGCGGAGGTATTTCTGGGGATAAATGATTCTTCTGTTAAACCTGTGCTGTTTTATAAAAGATTCGGAACAGATGAAGCATATGCACAGGTTAACTTTTCATTCAGCAAAGAAAAGGAACAACCTGGTTTTTATGCGCCTGTACCACAACAGCCGGCTGCAGGCAAGATCCAGTATTACATTAAAATTACTGATTCATCGGGAACTATTACACTCCTCAGGGAAGAACCTGTCGTTATAAGATTCAAAGGCGCTGTACCTGCCTTTATCCTGGTTCCGCATATTCTTCTTATGTTCCTTGCAATGTTTTTTTCAAATCTTGCAGGTATAATGAGTATAATAAAATACCCTGCTTATAAGAAATACTCAGGATGGACTCTCATCCTTTTACTTGCAGGTGGTATGATGCTCGGCCCCCTTGTGCAATATTATGCATTCGGGGAGTTATGGACAGGCATACCATTCGGCTGGGATCTTACTGATAATAAAACATTAATAGCTGTAATATTCTGGATTATCGCTGTTTACATGAACAGAAAAACAGACAAGCCAGTATTTACCGCAATTGCATCTTTAGCTCTTCTTCTTGTTTATTCAATACCTCACAGCATGTTTGGATCAGAACTTGATTATTCAACAGGTGAGATTACTCAGGGATAATTCAGGATTTTTTTATAAAATTTGATATAATTTTTCAGTTCTCATGCAGCACTGATAAATATCCATCGTCTATTGATTGAAAAAAATTCAGAAATCAATAGAAGTGGATGCAGCAACACATATAAAAACCAGTCTTTATACAAAGATGACAAATGTAGAAGCAGCATTCAGAAATTTGCATCAGGACCTGCTTGATGGATGTAAGACAGGCGACCAGAAAGCTCAGTTCCAAATTTATAAATTGTATTATAAGGCGATGTTCAATACAAGTCTGAGAATAGTAAATGATACAATGGAAGCCGAGGATATTATGCAGGAATCCTTTCTTACGGCATTTGAAAAGATAGATACTTACTCAGGAACAGTAAGCTTTGGAGCCTGGCTTAAGAAGATAGTCATTAACAGGTCACTCGATGCTCTCAGCAAACGGAAAGCGGTCTTTGAAGACATTGAATCACATACCGGGATAAGGGATGACAGCGGGGATGAAACTGCCAGGAATGAAGAGATGGACATTAAAGTTGAAGAGATCAGGGAGGCAATCGAAAACCTGCCTGACGGATACCGGATCATCCTGTCACTCTATCTACTTGAAGGGTATGATCACGATGAGATAGCTGAAATACTTTCAATAAGCAGCAGCACTTCAAGGTCACAGCTCTCGAGGGCAAAGCAGAAGCTAATTGCTGACTTAAAAGGAAGATGACAAAAACTGTAATCGGAAAAATTTGTGACATGAAAAATATAGAAGACATAATCAGGGCAAACAAAGACTTCTTCGAAGAGGCAGAACCATCGAAGGGTCATTTCGAAAAATTCAACGCTTTGCTCGAAGCAAGATTCAGGAAAGAAGCTTTAAAAATCAGCATCGTTCCGTACCTGCTCAGAGCTGCTGTAGTTACTCTTCTTGTTACCCTGTCCTCATTGTATGTATGGGATAATTTCCTTAGAAACGACAATAAAGGAATGACTCTTGGAGATGTATCACCGCAGTACAGGGAGGTTGAGAATTATTACATCCACCAGGTAAGCCTGATGGAAGGCGAGATAAAAGATGCCGATCAGTTCAACCCTGAGCAGAAACAGATGCTAATGACTGAGATGAAAAGCATGGATTCGATTTATGTATCGCTGCAGAAGGAGTTAAAAGCACATCCTGATGACCAGAGAATAATAAATGCAATGATTGAGCATTACCAGACTAAAGTCGATGTAATGAATTTTATAATAAATCAGCTCAAAACTATCAGTAGTGAGAACCAATACATGGAAGAAAATGAAAAAGTCAGCCTATAAACACGGGATCTTCCTCCTGCCAGTGATATTATTATCATTATCACTTTCAGCACAGGAAGTTACAAAAGAATACCACGAAGAATATAATGCCGGTGCAGCCACAACACTCCAGATCAATAACAGGTATGGTGATGTTATCATCGACAGCTGGGATAATGACCAGGTTGTAGTTGATGTAAAAGTCACTCTCGAATTACCTGACCGTGAGAGAGCCGAAAAACTGCTACAGTACATTTCTGTTGAATTCACTCAGAATGGCGATGTGATTTCTGCAAAGACCGTAATTGATGATAAGTTCAATTTTTCTGGCTGGGGAGGCGGCAACAAAAGATTCAGCATAGATTACAGTGTCAGAATGCCTGTAAAATCTTCCTTGTCATTAACAAATAAATATGGTAATGCAAATGTTGATGAATTGAAAGGCCTTGCTGAATTCGATATTAAATATGGCAACATCACAATAGGCAAACTGACCAGGGGCAATGAAAAACCTCTTAACAGGCTGTCAATTGCATATGGTAAAGGTTCGATCGATGAAGCCGGATGGATTGACCTGATGGTACGTTATTCTTCCGGTCTGGATATAACAAGTGGACAGGCTTTCCTTCTTGACAGCAAATATTCGAAGGTAAATATCGGAGAAGTAAGCTCAGTTGTAGGAGAAAGCAAGTATGACAACCTTACAATAGATAATATCAACAACCTGGTGCTTGAAAATGGCTATACTGAAGTTAAAATCGGCACCCTCAATAAAAAGCTTGATTACAACGGAAGCTACGGATCATTCACTGTAAACAGCGTGCCTTCGGGATTTGAGTCGATTGACCTGAATACCAGATATATGGGGGTCAACCTGGGGATCGAGGAGAATGCTGACTATAATCTTGAAGCCAGGGTATCGTATGGCGGACTTAAATACAACGAGGAGAATTTCATCAATAAGAGGCGGATCATTGAAAACAATACACGTGAAATACAGGGAGTTGTCGGGAAGAACGAAAACCCTGAAGCATATGTAAATGTTACAGCTTCATACGGTTCTGTAAGGCTATTCTGAAGATTTGGTAATAAAAGGTTTCCCGAAAACCTTTGCTTTTACCCCAAGCCACCAAGGGGGATGAAATATCAGATTTCCAGCACGGGATTTAAGGGTGTCTCAAAAGAACAGAGCTTCTGAGACACCCTTTTTTCTAGTTATGAATCAATCGACAAGCCTGCAATATCTCTATTTAAGAAATTTCCCCAGCATGCCTTTAGCCCCTTCGAGTGTGGCTTTACCACCCCCGAATATATCATTGAGCGGTGACGGATCATCATCGGAAGTGGAACTGTTTTTCTTTGTTATGAGACCTATCAGGGCTGGTACAGCGATCTGTGCAACTTTACCTGCCATATCTCCTGAAAGGCCTGTCCTGCTGACAAGATTCGATATAACACCTGATGTAATCCTGGATTGGAGATTGTTGGCATTCTCATTATTCTGTTTGTGAGAGAACAGGTTCATAACGTTGGATATCCCCCCTCCTGCCATTTGGCTGGTAACCTCTTTTTGTGTGACATCACCAAGAACTGAAAACACAGAATCAAGCTTTCCTTCGGGAAGATTAGTCTGGCTCATGATCTGGTTTCCCACTTCAGATTTCAGATTGCCTAGTAAGTCATTTAGCATAGTTTTTCTTTTTTGGTCTATATAGAAAACAAACCAGCAAGAAAAAGTTCAGCTTATTACAGTTTACTCTCTTCCTTAAATATATAAACTCCTGAACTGCCATCAGCAGCGGCATAGGCCCTGAACATACCTTTTGAGTTAAATGGCATTGCAATATTGCCATTTCTGTCAAGTGCAATAACACCTCCGCTGCCTCCAGCTTTCACAAGCTTTTCGTTAATAACTAGCGATGCAGCCTCCCTTACACTCATGCCTTTGTACTCCATCAATGCTGAAATATCATGTGCTACTGTCCACCTGATGAAGTACTCTCCATGACCAGTTGACGATATGGCACAAGTGTTGTTGTTTGCATATGTACCTGCACCAATAATTGGGGTATCCCCTATCCTGTTGTATCGTTTGTTGGTCATTCCACCCGTCGATGTCCCTGCAGCAAGGTTGCCGTTCTTATCAAGCGCACAGCAGCCTACAGTACCATTCTTTTCATTGTTCAGCACTTTGAGAAGCTCGTTGTACCTTGCTTCTGTTCTGAAATATGAAGGATCTACAATCTCAAGTCCCTGATCTCTTGCAAACTGCGAGGCTCCATTCCCTGAAAGCATAACATGACCTGAACTATCCATCACCGCACGCGCTGCCGAAACAGGATTTTTTATGTCAGTAACACAGGTAACAGCACCGGCCGCCAGAGTTGATCCATCCATAATGGAGGCATCAAGCTCATTAATGCCATCGTGATTGAATACAGCACCCTTGCCGGCATTGAAGAGAGGATTATCCTCGAGTATGTTTATTGTCTTTTCAACGGCATCAAGGGCGCTGCCACCGGATGAAAGTATGTTTATACCTTTTTCAAGAGCTTCCTTAAGTCCGGCACGGTATAGTGAATCCATTTGTGGTGGTAAGCCTTCCTTTGTCAGTCCTCCCGCACCTCCATGGATAACAATTGCCCATTCCTGCCGAGGTGCCAGGGAATCATCAGCGTCAGGTGATTTTGTATTACTGCATCCGATAAGCAAAAGGAAAAATACAGTTGCAAAGGAACAACCAACAAGGTTTTTCATATCTTGAAAATTAGGTACCAGAATATTAAAGGTCCATTTCTACTACTGTTATCCCTGACCCACCGAACTCTACATGCTCATCCCGGAAGGACTTCACAACATCAACGGCCCCAAGATATTGCCTGACAAGCTGTCTCAGGATACCATTTCCTTTCCCGTGAAGGATCCTCAAATTCCTGTGGCGTACAATAATGGCATTATCTATCAACGTTCTTACCTGTTCAATGGCATCATCACCCCTGACTCCCCTGATATCAATTTCAGGGCTGAAACTCTGGCTTCTCTGCACTATTGACAGATCATTTTCACGTGTACCCTGGTTTGCCCTGAGACTTTTTCTAAGATCTGAAGCGGAAATTTTTTCCACACGGTCAATCGGAACCAGGAATCGTAAAGACCCTGTTTCAATATGGACCATCTTGTCCTTAATCTCAATAACCTCGCCGGCTGCCTGGGTATCCTTCATCCTTACGGCATCCCCGGGTTTAAGGCTGCTATCGGCGGGAAGAGGCTTTTCTTTAACAACCAGTTTTTTTGGAGTGATCTTCCTTGCTTTTGCTGCAAGAGCCTGCATCTTTGCTTCAGCATCTGTTTCTGCTGGTTTTTTCTCCTCATTTAGGTTGCTCCGGTACTCCTCAAGCTTTTTACGTGCTTCCAGTGTCTTGGCTCTTTCAGCTTGTGATTCCCTGATCTGCCTGATAGTATTTTCAATCATCCTGTTTGATTCATTGAGCATACCCTCAACCTCATTCTTCGCCTTGCTTATTATCTCCTTACGAACGCTTTTAGCACCGGAAATCTCTTTCTCATACTCTTCAATAAGCTCCTCGAGACGTTTCTCATGCTGTCTTATATTCTGCCTTTTCGTTTCCCAGTATCTTTTATCGCGTGCTATATCTTTCAGGTGCCTGTCGTAATCTACGTTTTTCACACCTGCCTTACCGGCCGCATCATTGAGTATTTCATCCGGCAATCCGATTTTCTTTGCTATCTCAAATGCGAATGAGCTTCCCGGCTTACCAATAGTAAGCTGGAACAAAGGCTGCATCAGGTGGTTATCGAACGCCATTGCACCGTTGATGATCCCTTCAGTCATTGATGCAAAATGCTTCAGGTTTGTATAATGAGTTGTTATAACTCCAAATACCTTTTTCCGGTTAAGATCCCCAAGGATTGCTTCAGCAATTGCCCCTCCTATCATTGGCTCTGTACCTGTACCAAATTCATCGATCAGAATAAGGCTTTTTGCATCACCGTTCCTGACAAAAAATTTCATATTGATCAGGTGAGAGCTATATGTGCTAAGGTCATTTTCAATACTTTGCTCATCACCGATATCAATAAGTATTTTATTGAAGATGCCGGATTCCGATCCTTCCGCAACAGGTATAGTCAGACCGCACTGCAACATATACTGTAGCAGCCCGACTGTTTTCAGGCAAACAGATTTACCACCTGCGTTCGGTCCTGAAATGAGAAGTATCCTGTTTTTCACGTCCAGTGAAATATCAAGAGGCACAACTTTCCTCCCGGGAAGCTTTTCGAATGTAAGCGACAGCAGCGGGTGTATTGCCCTGCGCCATGATATCAAAGGCTCTCTCACAAGAATTGGCCTGACAGATCCAAGCCTGTTGCCCAGGAGAGCCTTAGCCCTAATAAAATCAATTTCACCAAGAAAATCGTTTGCCAGCAAGAGCTCTTCAATATAAGGCCTTATATCATCAGCAAGTACTGTGAGAATACGTACAATTTCCCTTCTCTCTTCATACTCCAGTTCGACGAGGTCATTATTTATCTCGACAATTTCCTCAGGTTCAATAAAGACAGTTTTCCCTGATGCTGACTGGTCATGGATAAGACCACGCACTTTCCTCTTGTCATAAACATTTACGGGAATAACTCCCCTCCCATTCCTGACTGAAACTGCCGTATCAGCATCAACAATCCCGTCAGCCTGCGCCTGTTTCATTATTGCATTAAGCCTCTTTGAGGCAAGAATTGTCTTTGCCGCAATTTCAGACCTGATCTCCCGAAGCCTTGTCGAGGCGCTGTCTCTTATGATTCCTTTCTTATCAATAATCCTGTCGATTGCGTCAAGCACGAATGGATAAGTTTTCACTGAACCACAGCGAGATTGCAATACAGGGTATTTCACACCCTCCTTACTTTTAAAGAAGGCAAGAATTGATTTTACAGTCTCGAGAGTGCGCTTGAGGTCAAAAACTTCCTGAACTTCAGGGAAAGTACCTGCAATTCTAATCTTATTGAGCGTATCAGAGATCCTGTAATAATTTTCAGACGGGAAACCAGACTCAAAAGTCAATATCTGCTGGAATTCAAATGTCGCGGATAATTCATTTTCAATAAACTTATGATCTGTGCTGAACCTGACATTTTCTGCCATATCAATTCCCATCGGACTGAGGCATTTTTCAGCGAGGAGCTTACGAATCCTGTCAAAACCGGTCTTTATTTCAAAATTTTCAGGATAGATCATTTTTTATGTGGAAAGTATTTAATACTGCTATCGACCAGATACAATTTTATAGCTGCAAAATTACAAAAACAGAGCCAATATATTCCTGCATTATTTTTTTGCTAAATTTGAACGTCTCATACAATTCTGAATTATGAAAAAATTATCTCTTGCAGGTATAATATTAATTTTTGTAAATGTTGCATTGTTTTCCCAGGAAAAGACGGACCTGGGAATGATCTACCGTATCAAGCAGGAAGGCTTAAAAAATTCCGGCATCGAGGATCTTGCATTCTGGCTGACAGATTATGTTGGTCCCAGGCTTACCGGTTCAACTGGTAATAAAAAAGGGAATGAATGGGCAAAGAAAAAGATGGAAGAACTGGGTCTTCAGAATGTAAGAATTGAAGAAGCCAGGGCTTTCAAAAACGGTGGCTGGGATAATGTAAAGACTTACGCTGCAATGACTTCACCCTATTATTCGAGCTTTGCATGCAATCCTGTTGCGTGGACAGGTAGTACTAAGGGACTTGTTAAAGCAAAAGTGCTGTTACTTAATGTTGCTGAAGAGGAAGATCTTCTGAAGTACAGGGGTAAAGTTACAGGCAAGATAATTCTTCTGCCATCAGAAACAACCTATACTCCGAGTTTTGAACCACTTGCCAGCAGGTACACTGAGGCCCAGCTTGCAACAATTGCAGACTATCCTTTGCCTGCAACAAACAGGCCGAATACCAGTGCTGCAGCATCCACACAGAGTATTTTAAGATCAAGGATAACCAGCTTTCTGTCAGAGGAAGGAGCTGCAGCTGTCCTCCTTGGAGGTGGCGCTTTCAATGTGCCCAGATCAACATCTGCCAACTTTACCGCAGGTGAAGAAGAACCAATCTGCCAGGTTTATCTTCCCCTTGAAGATCATGGAAGAATAGAAAGACTGCTGAAGCACGATGTAAGTGTTGAGATGGAGATGGAAATAACAAATAAGTTTTTCGACAGCCCCTCAGTGTTCAATGTTATAGGTGAAATACCTGGCACCGACAAGCTTCTCAAAAATGAAGTAGTACTTCTGGGCGCACATATCGATTCATGGCATGGCGGAACAGGTGCAGCCGATAATGCTTCTGGCTGTGTTGTAATGCTTGAAGCAGTAAGGATCTTAAAAGCCCTCGATGCCTCACCAAGGCGCACAATAAGGATAGCTCTCTGGGGTGGTGAAGAACAGGGACTTCATGGTTCAAAAGGTTACGCGGAAAAATACCTCGTGGATGCAAGTGGAGAGCAAAAAGCAGACTTTAAGAATTTTGCCGGGTATTTTAACATGGATAACGGCTCAGGTAAATACAGGGGAATATATCTCCAGGAGAATGAGCTTGTAAGACCGGTGTTTGAAGAATGGCTGAAACCCTTTAACGATATGGGTACTGGCACGATCGCACTGAGAAACACAACCGGAACCGATCATCTCTCATTTGATGCTTATGGCTTGCCGGCATTCCAGTTCATACAGGATGCAATCGAATATGGCCGCAGTTATCACACAGTAATGGATACCTATGAAAGACTGTCAATACCTGACCTTAAGCAGAATGCAGTTATCACAGCAGCATTCGTTTATAATGCTGCAATGAGAGATCAGAAACTACCATCAAAACCGGTTGTGAAAGCAACTGCAGGGCAGTCGAAATAGGTTATTCAATCTTTTTCTTCTGATCAACATCCTTCATAGAGAGCTGCACCCTTTTCCTTTCGGGCTCCACTGATATTACTTTCACCATTACATGCTGATGAAGTTTTACTATTGTGGAGGGATCAGAAATGTATTTATTGCTCATGTTTGAGATATGAACAAGACCATCCTGCTTAATGCCTACATCGACGAAGGCTCCGAATTTTGTAACATTTGTTACAATTCCGGGAATAATCATACCAGGTATAAGGTCATCCATAGTATGAACATCTGCAAACCTGAACTCCTTTATTCTTGACCTTGGATCACGTCCTGGTTTTGAAAGTTCCTGCACAATATCCTTAAGTGTTGGAAGTCCGATATTACCCGTAATATATTTCTCAAGGTTGATCTGCTTTCTTTTTTCCTCGTCCCTTATCAGATCAAGAACCTCGCATCCCAGGTCTTTCGACATTTTTTGAACCACATGATAACTTTCGGGGTGAACAGCGCTGGAATCGAGAGGATTTTCAGCATTACGGATCCTGAGAAATCCTGCACTCTGCTCAAAAGCCTTCTCTCCCATTCGCTTAACTTCAAGCAGCTGTTTACGCGACCTGAAAGGGCCGTTTTCAGTGCGGTAATCCACAATGTTCTGGGCAAGCTGCGGTCCCAGGCCTGAAACATAAGTAAGAAGGTGCTTGCTTGCAGTGTTCACTTCCACACCGACAAGGTTGACACAGCTTACAACAACATCATCGAGCGATTTTTTAAGCTTGTTCTGGTCAACATCGTGCTGATATTGACCCACACCTATGGATTTCGGATCAATCTTCACCAGTTCTGCAAGAGGATCCATCAGCCTTCTTCCTATCGAAACAGAGCCTCTGACTGTTACATCGTAATCGGGGAACTCTTCCCTGGCAGTTTTTGAAGCTGAATATACAGATGCTCCTGCTTCACTTACGATAAAGACCTGGATATCGCTTTCAAACCTGACCCATTTTTTTATGAAATCCTCGGTTTCACGACTTGCGGTACCATTCCCGATTGCAATAGCTTCTATCTTATATGCATTTACAAGTGACAGTATTTTCTTTACAGATTTGGCAGTTTCATTCTGAGGCGGATGAGGATAGATAGTCTCGTTATGCAACAGGTTCCCCTGCCTGTCGAGGCATACGAGTTTGCAACCTGTTCTGAAGCCGGGGTCAACTGCCAGAACGGTTTTTTCTCCCAGCGGAGGAGCAAGAAGAAGCTGTCGCAGGTTATCAGTAAAAACCAGTATTGCTTCCTCGTCAGCCTTTTCCTTTGACAAGTTGCGGAATTCCGTCTCAAGAGATGCAGAAAGAAGCCTTTTCCAGCTGTCTTTTAAAGCTTCACGCACAATATCTGATGATGCATTACGACCTTTGATGAAAAGTGATTCGAGAATGCTCAAAGCCTTATTTTCATCCGGTATTACAGACAACCTTAAAAAACCTTCATCTTCTCCTCTCCTCATTGCAAGAAGTCTGTGTGAAGGACATTTTCTTAATGGTTCTGACCAGTCATAATAATCACTGAATTTTATCCCTTCTGCTTCTTTACCCTTGATGACTTTTGAATAAATTACTGCATCTCTTTCAAACAATTGCCTCACATGCCTGCGGGCAGTTTCATCTTCATTCACCCATTCTGCAATAATATCTGAAGCTCCTGCTATTGCATCGTCAATAGTCGAAACATCATCACTGATAAATTTCTCTGCAAAGAGTTCCGGCTTCTTGTCATCCTGTGTAAAAATATGTTCGGCAAGTGGTTCAAGTCCTTTCTCTTTTGCAATTGTTGCACGGGTTCGTCTTTTAGGCCTGAAAGGAAGATACAGGTCCTCGAGTTCTGACATTGTAACAGCAGCATTTATCTTTTTCTGCAATTCTTCTGTCATCTTTCCCTGTTCCTCAATTGAACGGATTACAGCCTCACGTCTAGTATCGAGTTCATTAAGCTTTTCATACTCCTCTTTGATGTTCATTATCTGAACTTCATCAAGGCTTCCGGTCATTTCTTTTCTGTAGCGGCTGATGAAAGGAACGGTAGCTCCGCCATCCATAAGCCTGATGGTGTTCTCGACCTGCCATTCATGAAGAGTAAGCTTTTTAGCGACAAGGGAGATGTTCTTATTGATACCCATTATTCAACGTATAGTACAAGACCTTTAAGATATTCACTTTCGGGATGATAAATGTTTACCGGGTGGTCAGGGGGCTGGCTCATCTGGTGAAGTATCCTTACCCGCCTGCCTGTATTTGCAGATGCTGCAAACACCGATTTTCTGAAATTTTCCCTGGAAACAACCTGGGAGCAGGAAAATGTGAATAATATTCCTCCCGGCCTGATCTGCTCGAGAGCTTTCATATTCAGCCGTTTATAACCCTGCAAAGCATTGGCAAGAACATTGTTGTGTTTTGCAAATGCAGGAGGATCAAGGATAATCAGATCGTATTTATCCTTTATGTTTTCAAGGAAGCTGAAGGCATCAGCCTTAATTGCTTCATGACGTTGATCATTGCCGAAGTTCAGCTTTACATTTTCATCAGCCATGTCAATTGCAGGTCCTGAGCTGTCGACAGTGTGAACGAGGGCTGCATTCTTCATTGCATAAACAGAAAATCCTCCTGTATAGCCGAACATGTTGAGAACTTGCCTTCCTTTTGTATATTCAGACAGAAGCTTCCTGTTATCACGCTGATCGATAAAAAATCCTGTTTTTTGTCCTGTGGTCCAGTCAATCCTGAATTTAAACCCATTTTCGGTAACTTCATTGCTCCCTGAATCACCAAACAGGAAACCATTAGAGACGTTCAGCCCTGCCATATGTGGGATTGTGCCTTCACTCTTGTCATATATGGCTATAAGATCATTTTTAAGCAAATCCCTTAGGATGTCAGAAATTTCATTTCTTAAACGGTAAAAGCCTACAGAGTGCATCTGCACCACTGCAACCCCGTTATAGTAATCTATTATCAGTCCGGGCAAACCGTCACCTTCACCATGGACAAGGCGCAACACGTTAGTTCCGGGATCACCCATTAACCCGATTTGTTTTCTGAAATTAATTGCTTCCTGTATCCTTTTCCTGAAAAATAAAATATCCGGCTCTGTCTTCTCAAATGTAAGCACCCTCACTGCTATTGAACCCGGGGCGTAATGACCAGACGCGAGGAAATTGTCCTTATTATCATACACATCGACAATATCACCCTCAACCGGATCACCATAAATCTTTTTTATGGCACCTGAAAAGATCCAGGGATGATATCTCATTACCGATTGCTCCTTACCCGACTTTAATGTTAATTTTATCCTCTCTGCCATCTTCTCATGATGTAAGTTTTAATTTAACGTATATCTCATGACATACCCATGCATCAGTTGCAGCATATACCTGTTGAGCTTCCGACAGCTCTTCCGCTTCCCAGTCTGTAACCTGCTGTCTTTTAGAGATCCTGAATCCGAGTATTATTGCACAGAGCTTTTTCAATCCTGAGCATTTAATCCCAAAATCTTTCACCAGTGACTGGAGGTCAATGAAACCTGCCGGAATAAAATTACGTATCCCCGAAAGAAACCTTATATCATCGTGAATAGCAACCCCGGCTTTGATGATTTTTTTATCTGAGAGCAAGCTTACAAGTTCATCGGGCATGCCGATTTTGTTTATCCTGAACAGGCATGCAAGATCTGCAGTTGCAAGCTGCAGCAGGGAAACCTTGTTTTTCCTGCCCTTCCTGAAGCTGGGTTTTGTCTCAGTATCAAAACCAAGTATTATTGATTTTTTCAATCGTGGAATAATTCTGCGGAATGTCTCCATGTCATCAACAAGAACTATTTCACCTTTAAACCACGAGAGCTCAAATCCTGCAAGCTCTTCAACTGATATCTCCTCAGGGTACTTCCTATCTTCCATCTCCATTCAAATCTTTTTGCCTCCTTGAAATAAACCAGTCGGAGGTATCCCTGTGCTCATCAGCTGCCTCATCATGCTCAACCTGAGTAATCTCCTCTCCTGAATATATGAACCTGTGAATGGCTCTCATCGCATTCAATAATTTCTGTCCCCAGTAATTTTCGAAATTAAGCCTGCATTCCCAGATTGCATCATTCATAACTTCATCAGTACCTGTCTGATAAAGCAATAAAAAATCCTTTGTATCCTGGTAAATATCAGTCATGTTTTCAGAAATGCTTGAAGTCAGCGGACCTTCAGCATCCTTAATCTTATCATCGAAAACCTCCAGGTAATCATCTGCCGAACCAAATTTTTCACGAAGAGTATCATGAATCCTGATCCAATCCTGCTCATTGACGAACTTCTCATTGCCATCCTCAAAAAAAGGTTCAAGCTGAGGAAGCAGGGATGCTTTAATGTACATCAGAGGCAGAATTCGCTGGAGTATCTTAAGAAGTTCATCACCTTTGATCTCTGATGCACGTTCTGCATACTTACAGAATTCATTTGCAACAGCCACAAACTCAACTACATTTCTTGAATAAACCGGTCCTGATTTGCTTTCCATGCTGTATTTGTTGTCGTACAAAATTAGATAATTAGATGCACATATCTAAATGTAGCATGGGATAAGTCTCGATTGCAGTTTACCAATAAAAACTATCAGATACGACCATATAAAACACCAATCTTCCTGATTTCCGGAGAGATGAATTCTTTAAGATTGATCTTCTTCATTTTCCATTTCCAGTTGTTTCCGGTGGTTGATGGCTTATTCAGCCTTGCTTCATTACCCAGCCCGATGATATCCTGGGCAGGAATGATTGCAATCTTTGCAACAGAGGAGTATGCCATCCGGATAAAATCTATATGACAGCTGTCTTTCCTGATCCTGTGCCCCGCATATTCCCCGGCCTCTGCTTTTCCCTTTTCACTCAGCTCGTCAGCGAACCATCCTTTTGTTGTATTATTGTCATGCGTACCGGTATAGACAATAGTATTGACATTATTATTATGTGGTATGTATTCTGAACCTGGAGTATTGTCACCAAATGCAAACTGTATTATCGACATGCCGGGCAACCCGAAGTCATCTCTCAATTTTCTTACCTTGTCGTCGATGGTGCCGAGATCTTCGGCAATGAAAGGCATCTCCGGATAAATCTCTTTTATCTTGTTGAAGAACTTCTCTCCCGGGCAGTTTACCCACTCACCATTTATTGCCGTTTTCTCACCAAAGTTGACTTCCCAGTATTCTGAAAATCCCCTGAAATGATCAAACCTGACAACATCGCATAATTCAATATTCCTTTGAATTCTTTTAACCCACCAGCTGAAATCATCTTCACTGAGTTTTTCCCAGTTATAAACAGGCATGTTCCAGAGCTGTCCTGTTTCACTGAAATAATCAGGTGGCACACCTGCAACCTTCTTAGGCACTTTCTTATCATCAAGCTTGAAGTACCCGGGATGTGACCATATGTCAGCGCTGTCATAATTAACATAGAATGACATATCGCCTATAATTTTAATATTCTGATTGTTGCAGTACTCTTTCAGAGCTTTCCACTGCTCCTGGAACAGGAACTGGCCGAATTGTTCTTTTAGTATTTCAGTCTCATGTTTCTTCCTGTATTCATCAAGTGCGGCATGGTCACGTTCTTTAAATTTTAACGGCCAATCATACCAGGGCTTGTTCCTGAATTCTGTTTTCAGAATACGGAAGAGAGAATAATCATCAAGCCAGTACTTTTCATTTTCACAGAACATTCTAAATGAATTCTGTTGAAATGGCCTCTTATTCTCAAAAAAGTTACTGAATGCTTCATCAATCAAATTCATCCTGACCTTTAAGGCATTTTTGAAGTCTGTCTTTCCTGTTTCAGGGATAATCAATGACTGTGCTGTTTTCCTTTTGACAAACCCGGATCTTACAAGCATTTCAGGACTTATAAACAAGATGTTCCCGGCGAAAGCTGAGGCTGAGCTGTAGGGTGACCAGGCATATCCTTCATCTATTGGATTAAATGGAAGTATCTGCCAGTATTCCTGGCCGTTCCTGTTAAGGATGTCTGCAAATTTATAAGCTTCACTGCCCAGGTCACCAATGCCGTAATCACCCGGAAGCGATGATATGTGGAGTAACACTCCTGCAGACCTGGCAGGTTTCAGCCTTTCACCTTTCAATATTACAGGGAATGGTCGTTTCATAATTTCAGATAGCATTATGCTACCTTCAGCATTATAATTGAGCCCTGTTATAACATTTTGGAGATTAACCCTGTACATTCCAGGCAATTTTACAGCAGTGTCTTTCCATGAAATTTCCGAAGAAGATTTTTTGCCTGATGTCAGGATTGAAATATAAAGAGGAGCCACAACTATCAGCCAGGAATTTTTATAAACCCTGGCATACGCAATAACATTCTCCTTTTTCTTTCCTGTTACTTCAAGAGGAAGGTATGTTCCATGTGTAAACAGACCGGGGTCAGCTTTCCTGAGATTCATAAGGGTATGAGTCAGCCAAAGTTTCATCCTTCCGTCAGTGAGATTTTCCGAAAGCTCAGGAATAAGAGCCGGATCATTCAGATTTTGTCTGCCAGTCAATTCTGAAAGAAGTTTATATCTTTCACGGTAATCTATTTTACGACGGTTATCGGGATCGACAAGGCTGAGATCCCAAACTTCAGTTCCCTGGTAAAAATCTGGTATTCCCGGCGATGTTGCTTTTAAAACCAATTGTGAAAGTGAGTTGATTATACCATATCGTGCAACAGTTTTGTGAAATGGCAGAAAACTCTTCAGGAAGACAGAGCCGGGCTCAAGGATATTCCTGGTAAAATTAATTACAGCTTTCTCATAGTCTTCATCAGGTGCATTCCAGTCACTGTTCATCTTAGCTTCCCTGAGAGCTTTAATCAGGTAAGCATCAATTCTTGAAAGAAATTGTTCGCCTGATTGCATGTTTACAGGGAAGGCTCCCACGATAGTCTGGTAAATAAGATATTCTTCATTCCTGTCGGGCGCCGGTTTACCTTTTATAATTGTCCGGAACCCCGTATTGATTTCACTCCATGACCTGACTTTTGAAATCCATTCATCAGCCATTTCGCTAAGCACATTCAATCGTGCTCTTACATCCTCCCCCCTCTTGGTATCATGTGTTGATGTTGAATTCAGAGAAAATGGTATGTTCCTCCGGCGCCTGATCATATGATCATGATAATCACTGATGCTGAAACCTTCAGATCCGGAACTGTCTCCAACCTCATTATGAGCAATGAAGCAGTTGTAATAGTACATTACCGTATCTTCAACCCCTTTTGCCATTAATGGACCTGTAAACTGAAAGAACCTCAGGGAGAATGGAATGTCACCTTCTTTATTCCAGTATTTCTCGTTTATAAGAATATCCTTTACAAGATTCAGCGATTGAATAAGTACAGGATTCTTTAAGGAAGCCTTTTTGTAAGCTGATTGAATACAGGCTTCCTCCGAAACTGTCAGATTGTTATACTCAGGATAAATTTTATAAACAGGAAAACAAATAAGAAGCTCACCTATTGCAGACCTGACCGAGTCGTGTGAAATTTCCGGATCACTTTTTAAATAGCCACATTCATCAAACAGGCGAGTGAGGTTTTCCCATTCTCCGTTCATGGAGTGACTAAGTATCATCTTCTTATTGATGTAGGCGATGTCTTCAACACTGTCGTTGATGCCGGTGAGCTCTGCATAGAATCGTTTAAGCAGATCGTAGTTCTTTTTGTAAGTAAACAGGTTGTTGACGATACCAAGGTAATCATAGCCCGAAGTGCCGTTTGCCATCAAGCCATCCTGGATTTCTTCATCCAGTCCAAGTATCTTTTCTGAAATAATGTAAGAATTATCAGTAAGAAGTTTCAGCTTCTCAAGGTAATAGAGTGGCCTTTTCAGGCCGTCAATATGATCTATTCTTAAGCCTGTCACAATTCCCTGGCTTACAAGATCCCCGATGAACTGATGGTATTTATCAAAAGTTGTGTCATTTTCTGTTGCAAGGCAAATCAGGCTGTTGATAGTAAAAAACCTCCTGTAATTAATTTTCTCCAATGATTCTTTCCAGTAGCACAACATGAATTTTTGTAAACTCAGAAAATGCTCCATCAGTGTAGCATCCTTATTAACGGAATCTATAATTGAGTCTATTGATGTTTTAAAAACAGGGTCATTTTTATAATTTTTTTCCCAGTCAGCTTTCATTCCTTCCCATTCTGAATAAAGCGCAATACCTGTACTGTTCAAGGCTGATGAAAAGAAATTCTTAAATGTTTCCCTCATCAGGAAAGCAGAAGCTTCAGGGGAAGAGGGCATTATAAAATCAAAATATTTTACATGGAAATTCCCGTTTTTCCACCCGGCGGCAATTTCATGTTCCCTGATTGCTTCTTCCTGCTTCTTGCCGAGAAAAGGCACCATTAGCTTCCCATCAAAACCCGGATTCTTGAGATCTATATCAAAAAAATCTGCATACTTTGATCCTGAGCCAAATTCAAGAACATCCATGAGCCATTTGTTATTGCTGTGAAATGCCATGTGATTTGGAACAATATCCTGCAACCAGCCAATATTTCTCAAGGATCTCCATTCCTGAATTGTCCTCAGTTCATCGTAATTCCCAATCTCAGGGTTTATTTCAAGAGGATCGGTCACATCATAACCATGCATACTTCCTGGTACAGCTGAGAACACAGGACTGGCGTATATGGTTGAAACTCCGAGAAGATCGAAATATTCCAGATTTTCAAGGAAGTCGCTGAATGTAAAATCCCTGTTGAACTGGATCCTGTAAGTCGAGACCGGGTTAAACATATTTTATTCTTTATCTGAAAAAATGATAACTGAACGTTGATTTACTTTGATATAGTCATCTGCAATAACATCTTGAGAATCCCTATCAGCAATCGGACCACCCCATATTTCAGAAGCTGAATTGATAAGAATATTATCTTTAGTAAAACGATACCCGGAATTGCTGATTTTTAATAATTGATCTTCGAAGTTCATGATGGCAATAATCCTTTTCCCGTTTTTTATCCCTGAAAAAACTATAGCCTTCATATCCCCGGATTGCCTGGCTTCCGATGAATCATATTTTTTTATAACATGATGGTATTTCCTCAGTCTTATAAGTTCCCTATAATAATTCATCATATACCTGTGCATTCCTGAATTTTCAAATTTTAGTACAGATTTATTAAAAACAGCTTCATCCTGTGGTTCAGGAAAAGTTTCAGAGTTCAAAAAATCTTGAAACTCACTCTTTCTTCCCTGGGAAACAAGGCGACTAAGCTCTTCATCGCTATGACTTGTAAAATAAAGGAATGGATTTGGTGCATTATATTCTTCTCCCATAAAGATCATTGGGGTGAAAGGGCTGATGAACATTGCAGCAGCTACTAACTTAAGGCTTTCAAAATCAATCAACCTCCCAAGTCTCTCCCCGAGCATTCTGTTCCCGATATGGTCATGATTCTGTGTGAATATTACAAATCTGTTTTTGTCTATGCCTCGCGTACTGCTGCCAAAAGTTCTTTTCCGGTGTTCTGACCAGACACCATCATAAACATAAGCATCATTAAATGATTTCACGAGGTGAAATGTTTTACCGAAATCCGAATAATAACCATTACGTTCCCCGGTAACCAGCGAATGAATTGCGTGATGCCATTCATCACACCATTGCTTATCAAGGCCATACCCACCATAAGTGGGTTGCACCAGATATTTTACATCATTAAGGTCAAGTTCGGCGATAAGCATATACTTCCTGCCGGTTTGTTTTTCAAGTTCATCAGCATTCTCGCGAAGTTCCTTCAGAATATGCTTTGCACTGAAATCCTTTATAGCATGCACCGCATCGAGCCTCAGACCATCAATGTGAAAATCCCTGAACCACATCAGCATGTTTTCTATGTAGTACCTTCTCACTCCATCGCACCATTCACTGTCAAAATTGATCGCGCTGCCCCATGGTGTCTTATAGTTGTCTGTAAAATATTGACCGAACATACTCAGGTAATTGCCTTCAGGGCCGAGATGATTATAAACCACGTCCAGGATTACTGCAATACCATTAAGATGGCACAGGTTTACAAGTTTTTGCAGCTCAAGAGGACCTCCGTATGAGTTCTGCACGGAATAAACAAGAACACCATCATATCCCCAGTTCCTTGATCCCGGAAACTGTCCCACAGGCATAATCTCTATTGTATTTATGCCAAGATCCTTAAGATACCCGATTTTCCCGGCAATGCCGCTGAAGGTTCCCTGTTCGGAAAATGTTCCGGTGTGCAATTCATATATAATATTTTCTTCCTGAAGTCCTTTCCAGTCATTATCCTGCCATCCAAACGCTGAAAGATCATAAGCCTGTGATTTTCCATGAACATTTTCAGGCTGATAAAGGGACGCAGGATCGGGGTAGCTTCCCTGTCCGTTTAGTCTTATCATGTAGTTGTCACCGGGAGAAATAGTAAGATTATCCTTAACAGACCAGTAACCAAAATCCTCCTTTTCAGCATCCAGGGACACAGCATCATTGACCTGCAATTCAACTTTTTCAGCAAATGGAGCCCATAGAAGGAATTCGGGATCAGCCTGCCTGATGAAATTCAAGCCCAAGGTCCTTCTATCCGTATTATAAATCATTGCTCTTTTTTGACTTTACTGACGAGCATTACAACTGACCTGTCGTTTACCGCAAAGCTATCTCCCGGCTTTAATACCTTGTCAGTGCTTTCTGGATCAAAGTATCCTTCAGATGTATCAAGGATCTTATACCATGACATGCTCCAGGTTTTATCAGGGACTTTAAATAACACCGGGACTTCACTTGAACTGAATATTACATAGAAAGAATCATCGGTTACCAGTTCACCGTGTTCGTCTTTATGGTTAAGATGTTCACCTGAAAGAAATATTCCGAGCGACTTGGCCATCGATTCATTCCAGTGTTTTTCAGTCATTACTGAACCATCGGGAAGAAACCATTCAATGTCTTTAATTCCCTTTATTGATTTATACTGGAACCATTTGTTCCTGCAGAATGCCGGATGAGAAAGCCTGAAATTTATCAACCTCGAAGTAAATTCTATCAAAGATTCATCTTTGGCATCCCAGTTAACCCATGATATTTCATTATCCTGGCAATATGCGTTGTTATTGCCAAGCTGCGTCCGGCCAAGTTCATCACCTGCAACAAGCATCGGAACACCCTGTGAGAGGAACAATGTTGTAAGAAAGTTCCTGACCTGTTTTTTCCTTAACCTGTTTATATTTTCATCGTCAGTTGGTCCCTCAACACCGCAGTTCCATGACCTGTTATTGTTTTCACCATCAGAGTTATTATCGCCGTTTGACTCATTGTGCTTCTGGTTGTACGATACCAGGTCCTGAAGAGTGAATCCATCATGGGCAGTGATGAAGTTAATACTCGCTACAGGTGTTCTCCAGTTATCGAGATAAAGATCGGAGCTGCCAGTGAACCTGTTGGCAAACTCGGGCAAAGTAGCCTGATCACCCTTCCAGTACTCCCTTATGCAGTCACGGTATTTTGCATTCCACTCCATCCATTCAACAGGAAAATTACCAACATGGAATCCGTTCTCACCTACATCCCATGGTTCAGCAATGAGCTTTACCTGGGAGAGTATTGGATCCTGGTGAAGGACATCGAAGAATGATCCCCATTTATCAACATCATGGAATTCACGTGCGAGGACTGTTGCCAGGTCAAATCTGAAACCATCAATATGCATGTCAATTACCCAGTACCTTAGACTATCCATTATCAGCCTGAGTACGGTAGGATGAACAGTATTCAGGGTATTGCCGGTACCGGTATAATCCTTGTAAGTCCTCTTATCCTCCTCCAGCCTGTAATATGACAGGTTATCAATACCCCTGAAACTCAGTGTGGGTCCCATATGATTGCCTTCCGCAGTATGGTTATAAACGACATCAAGTATGACCTCTATTCCTGCTTTATGGAGTGTTTTCACCATCTGCTTGAATTCACCAACCTGGTCGGCCCTTTTGCTGGAGTATCGGATATCGGGTGCAAAAAATCCGATTGAATTATAGCCCCAATAGTTCGTAAGTCCCTTTTCTACAAGGTGCCTGTCTGCTACAAAATGATGTACAGGCATCAGCTCAACTGCATTGATTCCAAGTTTCCTGAAATAGTCTATTGTTTTCGGATGAGCAAGTCCGGCATAAGTTCCCCTGATATTCTGGGGGATATGTTCTGCCAGCTGAGTGAATCCTTTTACATGAAGTTCATAAATAACAGTTTTATGCAAAGGAATATTAAGCCTGTTATCACCCTGCCAGTCAAATATCTTGTCAATCACCATTCCTTTGGGAATGAAAGGCGCACTGTCTGCAGAACTGAAGGACAGGTCTGCATCCGGACTGTTTATCTTATATGAAAAAAGAGCATCATTCCAGTTTATTGTTCCGTTTATTGAATATGCATATGGATCGATCAGAAGCTTATTGGGATTAAACCGCTGACCATCGTTCGGATTGAAAATGCCGTTTACCCTGTAACCATAAAGCTGCCCCGGTTTAATCTCCGGAAGATATACATGCCAGCTGTTGTGGGTCCTCTCAGTGACTTTGATCCTTTTTTCTGCTCCTTGTGTGTCAAAAAGGCACAGCTCTACAGATTCAGCATGTTCGGAAAAAAGGGCAAAGTTGACTCCAAGGCCATCATATGTTGCTCCCAGCGGATATGGATTCCCCGGCCAGGCTGTAATTCCTTCTTCCTCAATAATGCTGTTGCCTGCAACTGCAAATTCCTGCTCATTCATATAACCGGAGATTAAATTATTATGGTATACTTTTATTAAACAACTGCTTACAGACGTTGTTTATTTAGAACAATATTGCTTTTGCTTATGTTCTGAAATCCGCAATAATTGTTTCATAGCAACTGATGATTAAAACATTATCTGCAATTTTTTTACTGCTTCTTACAGGATGCAATAAGATTCCCGTTGATCCTGCTAAAACCTTCGAAAAAGCCAGGGAGAAAGGGCTTTCTGTTGGATATTCCATAAATCCTCCATGGACAACTGATGACAGCTCCTCTGCAGGTGGTCCTGAAGGTTTTATAATCAAGAAATTTGCTGCCAGCAATAACATGACAATAGACTGGCAGAAGGGATCTGAACAGGAGCTTTTAAGAATGCTTGAAGAAAAGGAAATTGATATAGTGATTTCAGGTATCAAGAAAGATACTCCATGGAAAAAGAAGAAGATTGGCCTTACAAATCCATATTATAAAAATGGTAAGGACAAGCGGGTTATAGCTGTTATCCAGGGAGAAAACAGGCTCATCAAAAACCTTGAAAAGTTTTTTTATGACAACAACGATTCAATAAAACTAATTATTGATGCATCTAAGCAGAACCTTTGAATACCCGCAAGAACTGCAGTCAAAGTTCAATTCTGTAAAAAAGATAGAATGGATAACACTGCTGTACTTTTCATCAGCTTCCATTTTAATGGCTATTGTCATGGGCAACTCACAAACAATGAAAACTGCCTGGATTGAGGATGCCATTAGTATCATACCTCCACTGAGCTTCCTCATCATATCAAGAATATATAAACGCAAACCTGACAAGAACTTACCGTATGGTTATCATCGTGTGGCGGGTATTTCATTTCTTATCAGTGCAGTAGCTTTGACATTTATAGGTTTTTTCCTTCTGATTGATTCCTCATTCAAGCTTCTAAAGGTCGAGCATCCGACAATAAACACAATGATGATATCAGGACACCAGGTGTGGATGGGGTATATAATGATCGCCGTTCTTATTTATTCCACCGTTCCGTCCATAATACTGGGATTAAAAAAGCTGCCACTTGCCAAAGAGATTGCAGATAAAGCTGTTTATACTGATGCTGTAATGAATAAAGCCGACTGGCTGAGCGGCATTGCAGGTATGTGTGGTATTGCAGGCATTGGCATAGGATGGTGGTGGATGGATTCAGTGGCTGCAATAGTAATTTCAGCTGATATACTTCATGATGGCATATCGAATTTAAAGCAATCAGTGCTCGACCTGATGAATCAGTTACCAAAAACAATGGATAAAAAGGAACCTGACCCGGTTTTTGACAGGATAAAGAAGGAAACAGAGAAGGAGGATTGGGTAAAAAAAGCGGAAGTCAGATTCAGGCAGGAAGGGCATGTATATTTTGGTGAAATTTTTATCGTTGCCTCTGACCATGCAAATTTAAATCATAAGACGGAAGAGCTGAGAAAGAAACTTACGTCGATCGACTGGAGAATTTTTGACCTGACCATTATGGTCGTCGAAGAGCTTTAATTATCATCACGGCACCTGCAGTTCCTGCCTGGTCTGTTGCTGCTGTTGTTCTTGTTCCTGCACCTGCTCATGGTCCTGTGGATGTTCCTGTTCCTGTCCCTGTTCCTGATTTTGATGTTGCTGCTGCATCTTACTTTCATCCATATGCAGCACGTTCCATTTATGCCCGTCAGGATCGGTGAAACCAAAGCCATACATCCAGCCATCCTTTTCACCTGGTTCGGCAAAGATCTTTCCTCCTGCCTTGCTGACCTTTGAAGCAAGCATGTTTATTTCTTCCGCATTCTCAGCATCAACAGAGAAAAGAACTTCATTGTTCCTTGATGTGTCAGGTATATCAGAATTGGTGAAGCTTCTGAATTCATGTTCCTCGAAGAACATAACCTGAACGCTTTTGCTGCCAAGTATAAGACAGGCTGCATCTTCCCTGTTTCCGGGCAGAGGCTTAAATGTAAATCCCAACTGGGTGAAGAAATCCTTGGTTCGTTTAATATCTTTTACCGGGAGGTTTATCCAGAATTCTTTTGTCATGGCTGATTGATTATGAAATTAGAAAGATTAACAATCAGTTAGAGCCAATTGTTTGATAATATTTATAGCAGCTTTAGAAAAGAAAAAAGAATGTAATTAAACTTACTTAAACAGGAATTTCTCCTTATTCATTTCAACCAGGAACCTGCTTGGATAAGAAAGAAAAGCATTATATGTTGCCACATATGATGGCATGGTTATTATAAGCTCCTGTTTGGCACGGCTGCATGCCACGTAAAAGAGTCGTCTCTCCTCCTCCAGTTCTTCAATATTACTTACCGACCTGACCGAGGGAATAAGGCCGTCAAGTGCATGCGGAATAATGACACTGTACCATTCCAGTCCCTTGGCTGAATGAATAGTTGAGATAGTAAGAGGCTTATCTTCAGATTCATCAATCAATGGAACCGTCCTGGTACCAAATTTCTTTGATGGCGGCTCGAGTGCAAAATCTGTAAGGAATTTGTCCAGACTTTCATACCTTGAAGAAAGATCTTCAAGTACATTTATATCAAGTATCCTTACCTGGAAATCATGTTCAGCAGCCCTTAGAACAGGAATATAATATTCCTTTGCAAGCCTTAATTTTGCTGAGATGTGCTGGGTCCTTTCCGCTTCAGCAAACATTATCATCAGCCTGTCAAGCTCACTGGCAAACTTTGATTTTTCAAACAAGCCAACCTTAAACCCGGCAGAAGAGGTAAGTTGTTCAATTATTTTCCGGGCAGTCACGAGCCCGACGCCTGGCAGGTATTTCAGCACCCTGTGCCAGGCAACAGCATCATAGGGATTGTGCATTATCCTGAGATAGGATATGATATCCTTAACGTGTTTTCTTTCGTTGAATGCTATGCCTCCCACGGCCACATATGGAATGCTCCTCCTGTTCAGTTCAGCTTCAATATATCTGGCATGCCAGAAAGCCCTTACAAGAATCGCCACCTGGTTGAGCGCGATTCCTTTTTCACGATAGTCGAGTATCCGGTCAGTAATAAACTGAGCTTCCTGGAGCTGATCATAAAACTTTCTCACCTCGGGAAGACCTTCATACATGATCCTTGAGAAAAGCTGCTTTTTATAGCCTATCCTGGCATTGGATATAATCTCATTTGTAAAATCAAGTATTTTCTGATTGCTGCGGTAATTCTCCTGGATTTTTATCACCCTGCAGGCGGGATACTTTTGCGGGAAGCGAAGAATATTCTCATAGTTAGCCCCCCTGAAAGAATAAATACTCTGTGCATCATCACCAACAACCATTATATTCCCTGAATTGCCGGCAAGGTGCTCAACAATCTCCTTCTGCACGATATTGGTATCCTGGTACTCGTCAACCATAATATACCTGAACTTTTCGTTAAGGCTTCTCTGGAATGACTTATTATCCCTTAAAGCATCCCTGAGTACATCCATCAGATCATCATAATCATATATCCTGCAGACTTTCTTATACTTCTCATATCCTTTACCAATAAGTTCAATCTGGGGTATATATTCTGTCAATCCTGAAAAATCATTTTCAATAACAGCACGAATAGTAAGATTCCTGTTACGGGCTGATGAGAATATTTCCTGGAGCCTGTGCTTTTTTGGAAAAGCTTTTTCTTTTTTTTCTAACCGGAGCTCAGATCTTATAAGATCTATTGTATCAGCTGAATCTTCTGAATCAATTATTGTAAAGTTGGGAGGTATACCAAGCATAGCCGAATACCTCCTGAGGATATAGTTTGAGAATGAGTGAAAGGTGCCTCCGAATATATTTTCAGCTGAGTTGTTAGCCAGAAGCCCCTGAACCCTGCCAAGCATCTCACTTGCTGCCCGCCTTGTAAATGTAAGAAGGAGAATGGAGGAGGGATCAATGCCATTCTCCAGCATAAATGCCACCCTGTGCACAATAACCCTTGTCTTCCCGCTGCCTGCACCTGCAATAACAAGAACTGGCCCATTTACAGCAGTAACAGCCTGAAGTTGTGATTCATTCAATTCTTCCCTGTAGTTAATGAGATACTTTTTTTCAAGCCTCACTTCTTCATTGGAAGAGGACCTTTCCTCTATTGACCGTATAATCTGGTTTAGTTCATCAATTTTCCTGAGAGTATCTTCACTTTCATCAATACTTTCAAAATCGTCAAGTGATATAGTATTCAAATCCTTAACAGAAACCTGGAAATTTGTTAATTGACTTGAAGCAAGCCCTGCTATCCTGTCGAGGAAGGATAATTCTGAAGAATCATGGTCCGGAAGATTCCTTGCGTTTGACTGGTTGCCCTCCTCATCATAATCATCTGAACCGCCCAGTCTGTTACTTGGATTTTCTGACATCAGCACATGGTTTTGCGCTGTAAATGTAATAATAATGAGTATCAGGATAGTTTTCTGACACTTGAAAAAAGATTTTTTATAATTTTTTATAATCCTGAGGGCAATGTGAATCTGAATGTTGTGCCCTTGTTTGCTGAAGACTGGCAATCAATCTTTCCTCCAAGCATTTCAATATATGCCCCTGCTATTGTAAGTCCCAGTCCTACACCCGGGTACCTGCGTGTGATCCCGGATTCTGCCTGGTAAAACTTTTCAAATATTTTAGACTTTTGATGATCTTTAATTCCGATTCCCGTATCAGTGGTATAAAATTCAACTTCATTTTCCCGTATATAGAACCCAAATTCAACACTTCCATCAGCAGGAGTGAATTTGATTGCGTTATTAACCAGGTTATTCATGCTCTGATACAGTTTGTATTCATCAGTCTTCATAATAAAACCTGTACCTCTGTCCGGACAGGTATATTTAAGCATAATATTTTTTTCGCCGGCTTTTTTAATTGCAGAGGCGTAAATCCTTTTCATGATGTTGTGAGGGTTTACAACAGAAATATCGATCGTGGAAGAACCTGCTTCAATACTCGAAATTTCTATAATGCTGTCTACAATATGAAGCAGATGGTCGGTGCTGTTGTTAATGAGTTTAACAATTTCCTCCTTTTTTGTATAAGTTTCCTCGGGTTCGCAGATAAGAGACGAGAACCCAACAATTGCATTCAGCGGAGTCCTTACTTCATGTGAAATATTCTGAAGAAAAGTGTTTTTTAGTTTTTCAGTATCATCCAGACTGGAATTTACTTCAACAGACTTATTTGAATATGTAACAGGGCTTAATAAACCGATTAAACCTGTGATCTTACCTGAATGCTCATCTTTTAAAGGCATTGCTGTTTCACGTATCCGTTTCTTTTCACCTGACCTTGTTCTCAGAAGCATTTCAATCCTGTAGAAAGAAATCTTACCTGTCGACAACATTGATCTTAACTGAATTAAATCGGCTACCTTATCTGTTGATATATCGATAACAGATTCAGCATTATCAATAAAAAGTCTTTCATTGATCTCTTCCGGATCAAAACCTGTAAGTTGTCTGATCCCGGGGCCCGAGAAGATGTAATCTCCTTCCCCAGCTTCAGACCCAAAAAACATATGAAACAGAACTCCCTGGTCATATTCAATAAGTTTATACAGCTGTGATTCCAGATCTGTACTGACCTTTCGAAAGATCAGATCAGAGCCGGATTCTTCATGATGGAGAATTCTTTCAACTATGTTCTTTTCCACAGACATTGTATAAAATTTAAATACAACAATCAGCAATACCCTCCTGGGAAAGCCGGATTGAATTTCTGAAACGTATTTATCCGTTTCGGTTATTTATTGCTTAATGGGAAATGGGTCTGTTTTGTTACCCTGTTTTTGAAGAAATTTTACAAAAAGTTTAAAAATACTTGGACAATTTCAAATTTTTCATAAATTTGGTGATTGTTGAATGTGATCTGCAATATTTTATTTTTTTTGGGTGAAGGAATTTACTGACATAGAAATCATCGAATGTCTTCGTAATCGCGAAAGCTACGTTGTACAATATCTTTCTGACCGTTACTTCCCTCTGATCAGGATGATGGTACAAAACGGTGGTGGATCTAACGAAGATGCACATGATGTATTTCAGGATGGACTTATCATACTCCTTGAAAAAATAGACGAGAATAAACTAGAACTGCAGTGTAAATTTAAAACTTACCTGTATTCTGTATGTGAACATGTCTGGAAAGGGTTGATTGATAAGCGGACCGCAGCAAGCAATTACCTGAACAAACGTTATGAGGAAGAAGTTGAAGACGATATTTCTGAGTTCATGGATAACGATGTGTATCACAGTATATTCAGGAAAGTTTTTGATACAATGGATGATGGAAGCAAAGAGATACTAAACCTTTACTGGCAGGAAGTATCTAACCAGGAGATAGCTGACAGGCTTGGTTTTACATATGGGTATGTCAGAAAAAAGAAGTGTGAGGCCCAGAATGAATTAATAAGGAAAGTCAAGGAACATCCTGAATATAAAAAACTAATGATCCGGGAAAGCCCGGTAAAGAAAGTATTAAGCTGATGACTAAAGCCCAAGTGGCTTCTTAAGAATACAGGGAATAAAGATTAAGCTGTCGTTGCATTAGGTAAATATAAATATTATGAGCTTAAAATCCGGTAAACTAAGTCTGGATGATTTAAAAAATGGTTCAACTGCTGATGTGTCAGACACAGATCTTGATCAGGCAATCAAAGAGAACATGAGGGCACATTCTGATCTGGATGAAATTAAAAATGATCCTTTTTATAGTCAAACTGTTTCAATGCTGAATAAATCAGATTCAGAAAACAACAAAAAAATCAGGGATACTAAAGACAGGGAAAGGGAAGATTTCATCAAAGGAGCCTTAAAAGAAAAACGCACACAGGATAGAATTTCAACGGAAATTAAATCAATCCATTATGAAATGGGTAAGAGCAATATCAATGATCTTACCGCTGAATGGGTAAATGAATGGCACAGAAGAAAACAGAAGGAGATTACTGCCACATACAGGGAAAGGAAGAGCTTTATTTCTGAATCACTGAAATCTTCCGACAAACCTGCACCAAACACTGCAGAAAAGCCAATTGTGACGGCAAATGAAAAACCTGTGGTGAAGAAAAGGCAACTCAGGTATGTATATCTTTCTGCTGCCGCTTCACTAATCGGTGCAGCTTTGATCTTTACAGCTCTGCTGTCGCCCTCCAGTCCTGAGAAACTTTTTGACTCATACTACGAACCCTATCAAGCCATCTCACCGGTAATGAGAGACGGGAATTCAGCATCGAGCAGCTATGCTTCAGCAATTATGTATTATAAATCGGGAGATCTCAATAAAGCTGCTTATTATTTCCAGGAATCGTCACTTAATGATCCTACCCTCCGATCACCTGTTTTCTATCTGGGTTTGACCGAGCTTGCCAATGGCAGATTTGATGATGCAATAAACAGGTTCAGAAGCATCACCGATGTTCCCGGCATCTATTCAAAAGAAGCAAAATGGTACCTCGGCCTTTCATACCTTAAAAAAGGTGATGTTGCCAGTGCAAAGGAGTGTTTTTCCGACCTCTCAAAAGCAGATGGCTATTATATGGAACGATCGGAGAAGATATTGCGACGTCTTAAATAAATACAAATGCCTGCTACCAGGAGAACCGAAATTGTAACAATTGTTACAATTTTTGTTTTTTTATCAACTATTGGTTCATTATCGCCCAAAACTTCATAAGCAGCCCAGTAATATGGATCAGAATAGGCAGGAGGTGAATTTCTTATAAAGTTTAATTTCGCAAGCCTTAATGCATCATCTTTCCGTTTACCCTTTGAGAGATAGTAATAAAATCCGGTAATAATTGCGGAGCCGGATTCATCATTGACTTCCCAGGCGGTTCTCACAACAGAACGTGCACCAGCCAGGATAAAACTACGGGCAAGGCTCATAAGCCCTTCTCCGGAGAATAATGTTCCTGTTCCGGAATTGCAGGAACTCAGGACGATCATAGGTGTATTTACCCTGCTTAAACTAATTTCATAATTGTACAATCTTGAGTTTTCATCATTCTTTGATGGACTGAACAAAAGATAAGAATAAAGAGAGTTAATACTATCTGAAATTGAATGCATTGCAAGATGAAGGACCGCAGGATTCAGCATCCCGTTTCTGAAATTTTCCTTTGTTGCATCTTCCCTTATAAAAGCCCTGCCTTTGAAAATTTTATCAATCTCCCTGATCTCGTTCATTGCACCTTCCAGCGAATCGATCGATGGATTATTCATACCATAAGAAGGCGAAAAGGATAACACTTCAGGCTTTCGCACTCCGGGTGATGGGAGTTTTGACAACAGGGATGCGGCATAACCATATGAAAAAGAGTAATGTCTGATGAGAAAATCCTGATTTTCAAAATCATAAGCATCATCGGCAGGAAGCTTTTTTAGAAAAGTTTCAAAAGGCAACCATGCAATTTCTTCATCAGGTATAATAATCAGCCTTTTACCATCAATCATTTTTTCTATTGGAAAAAACAGATTATTGTACATATAATGCATGGCTGTTGAAAAATTATGGAACCTGCTAACCCTTCCTTCTTCAAGTGACGGATCAGTAATATTTCTGAGCAGCAAGGCATTTGTTTTAAATTCTTTATCAAGACTCATACTTATGAACTGCAAGCCTTTTTTACTGATTATAAATACGTACAGTTGCCTGTATCCTCCGGTGTATTCATTTGAAAGAATATAATCAATAACGGTCTCATCCTTTTTCAGCCTTGTTCTGATTTCATCGTAAGTGACAGGTTCCATCCTCCTGACAAGATCAATATATTGAGGAAACATTGCTGCAATTTTTCTGTCAATATCTTCTTTTTCCCTGTTCAATATAAAAAGCTGATCCTTCCAGAACCCGATTTTTGAGTTGTCGTGGTCTTTTTTTGTCACTTCATCCCTCAGGTTCTTATTATATGATGCTACTGCAATGGACAGATTTCTCTGTTTTTGCCTGAGACTGTCAGGTATCGAAGCAGAATAAAGAATATCGTTCTGCCTGACCCGGTTCCTTAAGATCGAAGCTTTTGCCTTTTGAGCGATAGAAAACATCCTGCCGGGAAAATCCTTATCACCTGTGATGGAATATAGCTCGGACGATATCCGGATTGCTGACATATAGGTTTCCTTTTCATTATCCGCAAGGTAAAGCTGGCTCTCCTCGGATGGAAAGTTGTTTTTAATAATTTCAATAAGATCCAGGGAAAGCTCAATTGTATTCAGGCTGGCATTTAGATCCTTCACCTTCATCGGGACATCCTTTTCCTGCAATGCTTTTCTTTCAAAGGCGCTGGCTTTGGCTTTCAGATTGTCAAGAAGCCTGATATCAAGTATTGAGGAATCAATTTTAGGATTTTTGTATACATCTTTATCATTGAAATCCTCTACTACTGAAATCAACGATTTCTGATAATAAAACAAGGATGAGTCATAATCAGGAATCTTCTCATAATAATCTCCAAGGTTTTTATAAGCCAGGGATGTGATAGTATTTTTGATCCCGAATGACTGAAGACTAATGCGTAAACCATTCCTGTAATTTTCAAGGGCCAGCTCATGATTGCCAGTTGCTTGGAGAAACTGTGCATACCCGAAGCTGAAATCAACCAGTCGGAAATTATCTTTGCCTTGCTCAGCGATCATCCTTGCCAAACCTTCCTTGAAATATCGGTCAGCCATTTTTACCTCATTCATACCTGCATATGCTTTGGCAGAATTCATTAATTCAAGATAAACAGGCATCCTTAGCTTCTGCTTGATCTCAATACTTTTCCTGTAATAATCAAGGGAGATTTGGTACTCACCTACTGTAAAATAGTATATGCCGAAATTGTAATATGCTGTTGCAAGTGGTCGTAGGTATTGTTCATTAATGCTTATCACATCATTGTAAAGCCGTATACCTTTTTCAAAATATTCTTTTGCATTTGCGAATGATCTCCGGTTCCTGTAAATGATTGCCTTATTAATAAAAATGCCTGCCAGGAGATACTTTCCATCATTACCTTCCGGATTAAGTATTTCTGCTTTACCGAAATAATCAAGGGCTTCATCAAACCTGCCAAGAACTATGCAAATTGATCCAAGGTTACTATAGGTACTGCATTTAACATACTCATCAATGGGAAGTTCAAGTATTGCCCTCAGGGACAGTTCAGCTTTCAGAAAATTTCCGGCTCTGTATGACTCTGAAAATTCATTAAAATAATTTAGCATTTCAGTCTCATACACCTGGGCTGATGCACTTGTAATGAAGAAATAACAAAATAATAATGAAATGAAAAACCTTTTCAACTGCTCCCAATGAAGCAGTAAAGATAAAAGAATATGATAATTGAAAAAAAAAAGTGCATCCTTAAGAATGCACTTCTCCTTCACCTAGAGTAAACGATTGCAGATTATTTGCGGGTTCAAGTTTTTATTGCTGTTTGCTGGGTGGAATAGGCGGGATAATAATTGGATCATCGCCATCGCCTTCACCACCTCTCACACAAATCATGTCTTCAACAGAAAGAATGTTTGTTGCTGATATTTTAGAAAGAATTACATCGAGGGTCTTTCCTGATTCAATTGATTTATTGAAATTTTTCATTGCAGTGGTTTTTTTGAGTTTGTCTTTTACTGCTTAATGGGAAATGCCCCCTTTTTGTTACCCTGTTTTTTCAATTATTTTTTGATTTTTTTGAAAATAATTTTTATCTAATTCATTTTCAGTATCTTACAAATGTACTTTTTTTCATTAAAAATTGTCACAAAAAATAATTTTTGAAGAGATTTTAAAAAAACTCCAAAAAGAGGGTAACAAAAGACACCACAATCCCATTAAGCAATAAAAAGTAAAACTGTTTTACTTAAACGAAAAGATTGTGACAACGTTTACAGAAAAATTAAAAAAACTGAAGATATGGAAAAATATTATGTTGCAACACGACCCCAGACTGATGAAATCCATTCAATTCACAAAGAAGGTTGCCCATTTATGCCTGAATCTGAAAAGAGAATTTACCTTGGAATGTTCCCATCAGGTAATGATGCCGGGATAATCGGGAAAGAATACTTCACTAACACATGCGGATGCAGGTTTTGCTCTAAAGAATCAGCTGATAAAAAGATGAAAGATGCATCAGTGCCTTTATATATTGATCCTGTCAATAAGATGTACTCAGGTGTTATGCTTCAATACCTCAATTAGCTTTTTTCCAGTATAATTTATTTCCCTGCAGGTAACCTACTTTATTATTGTCCATTAGAATTCGGATAATCATGATAAGCTTTTCTTCAGGGATATCAAGAGCTGAAACCAGCTCTTTAATATCAGGGTTCTTATTAAGAAGTATTTCACGCACTTTAAGACTGATTTCAGCAATTTCATCATTTCCGGTTTTTTCCTTTTTTGATCTGCATACATCACAGCGGCCACAGGGTTCAGATTCTTCACCAAAGTATTTTAAGAGAGATACCTGCCTGCATGTTTTGTCGTTTCCTGAATATTCAATCATTTTTTCAAGCCTTTCACTATACCGTTCCTTAACAAGCAGATAGTTTTCAGGAGATATCTTCAGAGCTTTCCTTGTTAGTCTTTCTTCCCTGAAAATAATAAGTGAACTTCTTTTGCCCGGTATATAATCTATAATCCTGAGCTGTGATAATCTTAACAGGTAATTATAGACTGTGTCTCTTGAAGCTCCTGATTTTCTTGAAAGTTCAGCTTCATTGATTGAGACAAATTCTGTAAAGAGCCCGGAATAGGATCGCAGCAGCAGTTTTATAAAATTATCAAAAGCTTCGTTTGAAACCTGGAATTTATAAAGATCATCCCTGTTTACAATAAAATGCACTCTCGAAGGATTATTAAATTCTCCCGTAAATTCCAGGTAGCCTTCTCTCTGGAGAAATTGGAGAGCATTTGCTGTTTCAGTTCCGGGCAACCTGTACTTTGCCGCAAAATCGAATAAATTGAATTCGTAAACCACTTCCTTCCCCGCTCCTACAGGCACAAGCAGATAATTACACAATGCTTCATAGATATCTTTAATTCTCTCGACTGGGGGAAATTTTTTGTTAAGCAATTCCGAAAGCCTGCTGTTGTCGGATGGTCCTGACAAAAGCACGGCTGTGGATGCTTTGCCATCACGTCCTGCACGACCGCTCTCCTGGAAATAGTTTTCAATTGAATCCGGAACATCCCAGTGAATGACAAATCTTACATCAGGCTTATCTATTCCCATGCCGAATGCATTTGTGGAAACAATAACCCTTGTCTTGTCATTCATCCACGATTTCTGCCTGCTGTCCCTCAGTTCATCAGATAGTCCGGCATGATAATAATCTGCGCTCATGCCGTTTTGGTTGAGAATTTCAGCTATCTCCTTTGTCTTTTTCCTGCTCCTCACATATATTATCCCGCAACCTTTAGCTTTTCTGAGAGTATCCAGGACGTATCGTGGCTTGTCCTCAACCTTCCGAACCAGATATGAGATATTTTCTCGTTTGTAGCTTGCCTTAAGTACATTTGTCTCCCTGAAATGGAGTTTTTTTACAATGTCTTCAATAACATCTTCAGTAGCTGTGGCTGTAAGAGCAAGGAATGGTACTTTATCGCCTATCTTCTCTCTTATCTCAGCGATCCTCAGGTATGATGGCCGGAAGTCATATCCCCATTGTGAAATGCAATGTGCCTCATCGACTGCTACTATAGAAACCTGCAAACGGTTTATCCTTGCAGAAAAATCCCTTGATGATAACCTTTCCGGTGATATATACAGGAACTTGAAATTGCCGTAAACAGCGTTTTCAATTGTTATATCAATCTCTTCAGAGGTCATTCCTGAATGAATGCAAAGAGCCTTTATGGATAATGAATTGAGCCTGTTCACCTGCTCCTTCATAAGAGCGATAAGTGGTGTTATAACGAGGCAAAGTCCATCAAGCACAAGGGCGGGCAGTTGAAAAGTAACAGATTTGCCCCCGCCTGTGGGCATAAGTGCGAGAGTATCGTTCCCTCCAATGACACTCTTAATAATTTCTTCCTGTAAAGGACGGAAAGAAGAAAAACCCCAGTATTTCTTTAGCAGCTCCCTGTATTGATCCATTTTTTATCCACCTTTAGCAAATGTAGCAATATTTTGTGCTGAATCACCGCAGGAACTGCGTGGTTAAAAAAAAGATAAAGGGCTTAACTTCTCCTTTTTTTTCGTAATTTGCGCGGCAAATTCATAAACTTTCAACAGATGTCATTTATCAGTGATAAAATATTATACGAAGGTCTGACCTTCGATGATGTGCTTCTGGCACCCTCATTCTCAGAAGTACTCCCGAGGGAGGTTGACCTGAGTTCGATGTTTACAAGGAACATTCGTCTCAACACACCGATAATCTCAGCTGCAATGGACACCGTCACGGAAGATGAGCTGGCCATTGCAATATCAAGGGAAGGCGGGATCGGCATTATTCACAAGAATATGTCTATCGAGAAGCAAGCCTCCCAGGTTAAAAAGGTAAAGAGGGCAGAGAATGTCATGATCTATGACCCGATAACAATTGACCTTGGAGCAACAGTGGAAGAGGCTATAAGCCTTATGAATGAATATAAGATCGGAGGTATACCTGTTGTTGATAAGGAAGGTATTCTGAAAGGTATTGTCACTAACCGCGATTTAAGGTTTGAAAATAATCCCTCAAGGAAGATAACTGAAGTTATGACGAGGGACCTGATAACAACAAATCATCAGACAAACCTCGATGCAGCTGCGAAAATACTTCAGAAACATAAAATAGAGAAGCTTCCAATGGTTGATGATCATGGCAAGCTGATCGGACTTATCACTTACAAGGATATTACAAAAACAAAGGACAGACCCGAATCATGCAAGGATGATAAAGGAAGGCTCAGGGTGGCTGCAGCTGTGGGTATAGCCTCAGATACGCTTGAAAGAGTTGAAGCTCTCATCAGTGCCAGTGTGGATGCAATCGCTATTGATACAGCACATGCGCATTCACAAGGTGTCATTAAGATACTGAAGGAGATCAAAAAGAAGTTCCCTGGTATTGATGTTATTGCCGGAAATATCGGAACTCCGGAAGCTGCAAAAATGCTTGCAGCAGCAGGCGCGGACGCAGTGAAAGTAGGAATAGGACCAGGATCTATCTGTACAACCAGGGTTGTTGCGGGTGTTGGAATACCGCAACTTTCAGCAATTTACAATGTTTCTAAGGCTCTTGAAGGTACAGGTATACCAGTTATAGCAGATGGCGGTATCCGCTACTCCGGAGATATTGTCAAAGCAATTGCAGCAGGCGCCGATTCTATAATGGCTGGGTCGCTCTTCGCAGGCGTTGAGGAATCCCCTGGAGATACAATAATCTACAATGGCCGTAAATTCAAGGCATACAGGGGTATGGGATCAACAGAGGCAATGCAGCAGGGATCCAAAGACCGTTATTTCCAGGATGTTGAAGATGATATCAAAAAACTCGTTCCTGAAGGTATCGAAGCAAGGGTTCCATTCAAAGGAAACCTTGCTGAGGTAATTTACCAGATGAAAGGTGGCCTGAGATCAGGGATGGGTTACCTGGGCGCAAAGGATATCAATACATTAAAAAAAGAAGGCAAATTCGTAAGAATAACACACTCAGGGATCATAGAGAGTCATCCGCATGATGTAACGATCACAAGGGAAGCACCGAATTACAGCAGGAAAACTTTTGAATAACAGTTTATGCCTGATGAACATAAGATCATCATCGTTATCGGTTTTGATGATGCTGTCATCATTAGTCTGCAATGCACAGGACCCCGGCAGCAGGATTCTGATGACTATTGATGGCAAAAATACTGAAGCAGGTGAGTTTATCAGGATGTACGCTAAAAGCCTTGATACAGAGAAAAATTTAACAATAGATCAGTACATACCGCAGTTTGTTCTGTTCAAGCTCAAGGTTGCAGATGCTATTCACCTGGGATATGATTCAACTGAATCTTTCAGGAAAGAGCTTGAGGGGTATAGAAACCAGGTAGCTCAAAGTTACCTTACAGACAACTCAACAAAAGAAAAGCTTCTCAAACAGGCCTACCAGAGATCGCTGAAGGAGATCAATGCCTGGCATATTCTCATTGGAATGAATCCAGATCCTTCACCGGATGATACACTGAAAGCCTGGAAAAAAGCTATTGATGTCAGGACAAGGATTCTTAACGGCGAGCCATTCGAGGATGTTGCACGCAGCACTTCAGATGATAAATCCGTTCTTACAAATGGCGGCAATCTGGGTTATTTTACTGTGTTTCAGATGATAACCCCTTTTGAGAATGCAGCATACTCCATGAAAAAAGGTGAAATATCAGAACCTGTAAGATCGCCGTATGGATATCACATTATAAAAGTTACTGATATCAGGGCTTCACGAGGTAAGGTAAGGGTAGCACATATAATGAAGAATGCACCCCCGGGAGCCGATGATGCCACTGTAAAAAAAGCTGAGAATGAAATCAATGAGATATATGCCCTTCTTAACAGCGGAGCTTCCTTCTCTGAACTTGCCGCTTCAAAGTCAGATCACAGGCAATCTGCTGAAAAAGGTGGCCAGATGGATTGGTTTGGTACCGGTGAAATAATAAGCGAATTTTCTGAAGCTGCATTTGCAATAAGAGATACCGGGAAATATTCAAAGCCTGTGAGGTCTCCTTATGGCTTTCACATAATCAAGCTTCTTGAAAAAAGGCCTCCACCATCTTATGAAGAAGCCCGTCCTCTTCTTGAAAGCAGGCTTAACCAGACTTATCTTAATTCAATAAGCCGTAAAACGTTTATAGATAAGCTCAGGAAAGACTATAATTATACTGTCAACAGGCAGTCGTTTGACTGGTTTGTTAACAATACAGATACACTTATAATCCAGGGATTAAAAAAATATGATAAGACAAGCTTACCGGCAGGAAACATTTACAGCTTTGCGAATCAGAAACTTACCAACCAGGAATTTGCTGATTATATTGAAAAAAGAGGATTTATCATAGACACAAAGGATTCTTTATTCTTTATCACTACATCGCTTGAAATAAGATCGTCAGATCATATCTTTGACTACGAAAACTCAAGACTTGAAATGAAGAACCCGGAGTTCAGGTATCTTATGAATGAATTTCATGATGGCATACTAATGTTTGAGATATCTGCAGATAAAATATGGAATCCCGTAAGTGAAGATACGTCGGGGCTTAAGAAATACTATGAGGATCATAAAAACGAACATCTTACCCAACCCGGAATCAGTGCAAAAATTTACACGCTGAGATCAACGGGCAACCAGGATCTGCTTTCAACTTACTTCAAAAAGTACTCCGGAAAGAAAGATCCTGACTCAATGCTTAGGAAAAAGTTCAACAGGAAGAACGATTCAGCACTTGTTATCAATGAAGGCACATGGATGAAGGGACAGGATGGAACAATTGATGCTCTAAGATGGGTAAAAGGAGAGCAATCCTTCGCTTATATGGGGAATCCTTCAATTATAGTGATAAAGGAGCTTATTGATCCTGTCCCGCTTGAATTTAATGATGTTCAGGAAGAGATGATTAAAGGCTTTCAGGAATCTCTTGAGAAGGCATGGGCGGAACAATTAAACAAAAAATATACCGTTAAAATTGATAACGTTGTTCTTTCTGAAATAAGAAGAAAATTTGGGCAATGAACAGGATCTTTCTTTTAGTATCGTTTATTATAATCCTGACCGGCTGCAAAAACCGGAGCGGATTTAACAGCAGAATCCCTGTAGCTGAGGTGGGTAAAACAGTTTTGTATAGTGACGAACTGCCGCGGCAGATCTATGAAGGCACTTCACCACAGGATAGTACTGTCTTCATCCAGAATTATATTAACAACTGGACAAAGAAGAAGCTGTTGCTCATGAAAGCCGAAGAGAACCTGTCATCTGACCTGATGAATGAAGTGGACAGGCAAATGGAAGAAAGCCGCTCAAACCTTTTAATATACCAGTATGAAAAGCAGTTACTGCTTGAAAAAATGGATACACTGATCACTGAGACTGAGCTTGAGAACTATTATGTATCAAATGAGAATGCATTCATGCTAACCTCCAACATTGTCAAGGCTCTTTTCATACAACTACCTGCCGATGCTCCTTCATTGGAAAATGTAAGAAAGCTCATCCGCTCAAACGATCCAACAGAGATGCATCAGCTTGAAAGTTATTGCTTCCAGTTTGCTGAAAAGTATGATGATTTCAATGAAGAATGGATCCAGATGGATCGCCTTACTCTTGAACTTCATGAAGATATTGAGAACCAGGACAATTTCCTGAAAAGAAATACCTTTTATGAAAATGCTGATTCCTCTTCCATTTACATGGTATCTGTCAGGGATTACAGATTAAGATCTTCAATTGCCCCTTTTGATTATGTAAAAAACGATATTAAAAGGATAATATTGAACAACAGGAGAATTGAGCTTATACAAAATATTGAAAACGGGATCTACAATGATGCTCTTAAAGAAAATAAAGTCACAATATATTGAGATGATGGTAAAAATGAAGAATTTGAAAATGAAATATCTGTTGCTTTTTATAACAATTTTTATTCCGGGAGTTGCCAGGTCACAGATGCTTCTTGAATCAGTTGCAGCGATTGTTGGAAATGAAGTTATATACCTTTCAGATATTGAAGCCTCGGTAGCCGATATGCGAAGGAGTGATCCAAGGCTCAATACTGCTGACCTCAGGTGCAGGATGTTTAATGATATGCTGGTTGCAAAATTATTTCTCGACCAGGCCAGGATAGACAGTATAACTGTTACAGACGACATGGTTAACAGCCAGATAGACATGCAGATGAATGATGCTGTCAGAAAAGCCGGAAGTGAAGAGGCTCTTGTCACCTATTTCAAAAAAAGCATCCTCGAGATCAGGCGCGACCTCAGGAAAAGGATGCTCGAACAGGAGACAGTGAACGAAGTTCAAAGGTCGATAACAAAAGATATTAAAGTTACGCCTTCTGCACTCAGAAGATATTATTCTTCCATTCCAAAGGACAGCATTCCTGTTGTGCCGGCAAAATATGAGATGAGTATTATCCAGCTTGATCCACCTTCAGCTGAGGAAAGCAAAGCTGAAGCAAGACAGAAATTGCTCGATATCAGGAGCCAGATACTTGAAGGTAAAAGCTTTAATGTTCTGGCAATCATGTATTCTGAAGATCCCGGATCGGCAAAAAATGGTGGCGAAATCGGATATATGACCAGAGGTGAACTTGAGAAAGAATATGCAGATGTAGCTTTTAGCCTCACTAAAAACACTGTTTCACGAATTGTGGAGACTAGACATGGTTTTCATATCATTCAGCTTATAGACAGGAAGGGTGACATGGTAAACACCAGACACATACTTATAAGGCCAAAGATCACAGCAGAACAATCTGAAAGAGCAATCGCAAAACTCGACAGCATAGCTGATCAGATAAGACGCGACAGCATTACTTTCGAACATGCGGCAATGAGATTCTCCACACACAAAGACAGCAGGATGAACGGAGGAAAATATGTAAGCTCCAACCCATCAGAAAGAATTACATGGTTTGCCCTGGAAGATCTCAATCCTGATATTTATACAAGAATCAGGGATATGAATGTTGGTGAAATATCAGAGCCTTTCAGAACACTTGACGAGAACAATAAGGAAGTATTCAGAATTGTACGCCTGGATAATATACTCCCGGCACACTCGGCTAACCTTAAAGATGACTACCAGTCAATCTATAATGCTGCATGGGCTGAAGAACGTTCAAAGGTGCTTAAAAAATGGATCGACAATAAGATCAAAACGACGTACATTAAGATCAGTGATGAATATAAAACATGTGATTTTCTGAAGGAAGGATGGCTGAAATAAAACCAAATAACATTCTGTTTTCATTACTGACTCTGATCTCCTTACTTCTTTCTATATCCTATCATGTAATTGGTCAGGCTAGTCCTCAAAAGACCACAAAGAAGCGCATCGAACTGATTTATGCCGATGAGAATGTCAGGGTAAAGGACGCATCAGGAAGGGAGGTCAATCACATCCTTGGTCATGTGCTTTTCAGGCATAATGATGTAACAATGAAATGCGACAGTGCTCTTTATACACCTTCATTAGAGCAGATTACCGCATTCAGTCATGTAAACATTGAACAGGGTGATACTCTCGATCTATTCGGTGATTATCTGTTCTATGATGGAAAAACAGAGCAGGCCATTGTAAGAAAGAATGTGGAGCTTGTCGATAAGGAAACACATCTCTACACTGATGCATTAGATTATGATGTAAGAAATAAAATAGCACGGTATAACACCGGTGGAAGGATAACAAATGCTGACAATACCCTCACAAGTGTCCATGGTGTCTATTATGCAGAAGAGAAGCTCTTTCATTTTAAAGATGATGTAAAGATTGTTAATCCCGATTACGTGATGACAGCCGATACGATGGATTATAACACCCTTACTGAAACATCATTTTTCACAGGTCCTACTGAGCTGAAAGGTGACAGTCTGTACCTGTACTGTGAAAAAGGCTGGTATGACACTAAAAATGAAGTAACATCAATCTGGAAAAAAGCCCTCATAGATAACAGGAAGCAGATAGTTACCGGAGATTCGCTGTTTTTTAACGACAGCACAGGATATGGTGAAGCCTTCAGGAATGTAGTAATACAGGATACTGTAAATAAGATAGCACTTGAAGGTAATTATGCCTGGTACTATAAGCAACCTGAGAGATTCCTTGTAACAGATAAAGCTGTATTCATTCAGATCTCAAAAAATGATTCTCTGTTCATGCATGCAGACACAATTAATTCCATAACAGTAATGAGCGACACATCTTCATACAGGCTTACGAGAGCCTATTACAAGTGCCGCATATTCAGTAAAGGTCTGCAGGGAATGTGTGATTCAATCTCCTACTCATTCCAGGATTCTGTAATAAGATTTTACAGGGAACCAATTCTATGGTCGGAAGAGAACCAGTTGACCTCAGCTGATTCCCTTGCAATATTCACAAAAAACAGGCAGGCGGAAAGACTCGAGCTTTACAATGCTGCATTCATCACAAGCCAGGTCGATTCTGTAAGGTATAACCAAATAAAAGGACGCACACTAACAGGCTATTTTGTTAATAATGAACTTGAAAAGGTAGATATAAATGGCAACGGGGAATCGCTTTATTATCTCATCGACAAGGATAAGATAGCTGGCGTGAATCATTCGAAATGTGCCAGGATAGAAGCAAAACTGAAGGATGGTGAAGTAGTTGAAATTACGGATTTTGGAACACCCGAAGGTGTAATTGATCCCCCTGCTCTTAAGAAAACAGGCGAATTGAGACTTGAAGGATTTTCCTGGCTAAATAATATAAGGCCCAAAAAAAAGACAGATATTTTCCTGCACAGGTAAAAAAAAGCTGACTGTCAGTCAGCTTTTTTCAGTATTCATCTTCATTAAAAAAGAAATCATCCTTGCTTGGATAGTCAGGCCAAATATCTTCTATGCTTTCATAGATATCACCCTCATCCTCGATCTCCTGCAAATTCTCAATTACCTCCATAGGCGCTCCTGACCTTATGGCGAAATCAATCAGTTCATCCTTAGTTGCGGGCCAGGGAGCATCTTCAAGTTTTGAGGCCAGTTCAAGCGTCCAATACATAGTTCCTGATAAATTAAAAGCTTAAAATAAAAGCGCAAATATATACAATTATTTAAATAAAAAACAATAGCTTCCGAACTCTTGAAAAATCTATTCAACAGGCCATTTAACTTCCTTATATCCTGAATCATATCCGCATTTTCTGGCCAGAACGAATAAATAGTCCGAAAGCCTGTTCAGGAATTTATTGATAATATCAGGAACTTGTTCTTTTTCTTTCAGCCTCAGTACAGCTCTCTCAGCACGCCGACATACGCTTCTTGCAATGTGGGTATATGATGAGACAACGTTTCCTCCGGGGAGTATAAAACTGTTCAGCTTTGGGAGATCACTCTCCATCATGTCAATCTCTTTTTCAAGGAAAGTCAATAAACCTTCATCAGGAGGTTTTATTCTGCTTACCGGGTCATCTGTTGCAAGAACAGCGGCTGAAACCATCAGCTTATCCTGTATAAACAGAAGCGCTTTGCGTGTATTGTCGTCCTGATTGACATCCCGCAGAAGTCCTATCCATGAGATAAGCTCATCCACAGTTCCATAAGCTTCAACCCTTGGATGGGATTTTGGCAACCTTTTACCACCTGATAATGATGTAGTGCCATCGTCACCTGTCAGGGTATAGATTTTCATCAATAAGGTCAGGCTTTAACATATTTTTCGTTGACATAATCCTGAGAGATCTCACCGTCGAGAAGCCTTATGATCCTAGCAGCATGGCGCGCTATGTCTTCTTCATGTGTAACAAGGATAACAGTGTTGCCATTCTTGTGAATCGCATCAAGAAGACTCATAATATCAACAGATGTCTTGCTGTCAAGGTTACCTGTAGGTTCGTCCGCCAGAATTATCGAAGGTTTGTTGACAAGAGCTCTCGCAATTGCAACACGCTGTCTCTGACCCCCTGACAGTTCGTTAGGCCTGTGATGCATCCTGTCAGCCAGGCCAACCTGCTCCAGAGTTTCAGTTGCAAGCTTTTCCCTGTCAATCTTGGGAACCCCTGCATATATAAGCGGAAGGGTTACATTCTCAAGGGCCGTATATCGCGGAAGAAGGTTAAAAGTCTGAAATACGAAACCAATTTCCTTGTTCCTGATCTCCGCAAGAAAGTCATCTTCCATCTTGCTAACATCAGTTCCATTCAGAATATATTTTCCGCTCGTGGGTGTATCGAGGCAACCCAGAAGGTTCATCAGTGTAGATTTGCCTGATCCGGAGGGACCCATTATAGCAACATACTCGTTTCTATGAATATCCACAGAAACAGTTCTTAATGCCCTCACAATTACAGAACCTACCTGGTAGTTTTTGACAATATTCTGAATTTCAATAACCTTGTCCATGATACCGTTTTTAAGTTTTCGAAAATAGATTAAATAAGTTAAATAGCTTGATTATTATGCAAATAAAATTATCAATACCTTATTGTGTAGTTACCTTTTGTTATTCCCTTTTTTAAAAATACAATACCCATCCTGTGAATGTCAATTGTTGCCGTCACCCTCTCATCATTGATTATCGAAACCCAGGCCTGACTCATATCAACTGAATTGTGAATATCATCAAATACAAATACAGTTTGTTCGTCAGAGATCTTCATGATCATGTTAAAGTACCCAATTGTAGAGGAATAGCGATGATTGCCATCTATAAACACCAGTCCCGGTTTAATTCCTTCGGCAAGCAACGCAGGTAGCTTTTCATCAAATGATCCGGTAATTACATGTACATTCTCAAATCCGGTCCCGGAAATGTTATCACGTGCAATATCCGAACACTCCGGACACCCTTCAATTGTATGAACTGCAGTACCGGGACAACCTGAAGCAAGATACATTGTACTGATACCCAATGAAGTACCAAGCTCAATTATATTCTCTCGTCCGAATTCAGCAGCCAGGTTCGAAAGCAACAATCCGTACTTTTTCGTTACAGCTGAATATCTGGCAATTTCTGACACTTTCCTGGAAACTTGTTTTTTATTTTGTCCGGAACCAAGATCATGGACTCTGATTATTCTTTTATCCCTGATCAGTGTTTCCCTGACTTTTTCAATAGTACAGACAATATCATCATTGGATTTATTCCGGAACAATTCTGAAACTATGTTAAAAATAAACGGACTATGTATCCCATGGCCATTGCTGTGGCGTGAGAATATCCAGTATTGCAGGTATTTTATAAGCTTATGAAACTTCATGCACAACTATTATTGGACAGGTTTTCAAAAATAGCTATTTTCGGTGACCATGACACAGGAATTCCTGGATACAGAAATAACCTTTCTTCAGGGTGTTGGACCCAAAAGGGCAGAATTATTTAAGGAGGAGCTGGATATACTGACATTCAGGGATCTTCTATATTATTTCCCATATAAATACATTGACCGGACAAGGTTTTATAAAATTGCTGAACTCGATCCGGAATTTCCTTTTGTACAGATTAAAGGTACCATCCGGGGTTACTACAGTGAAGGGCAGGGAAAAGGAAGGAGACTTGTCGCAGATTTCCAGGATGAGACAGGTGTGATCAAGCTTATCTGGTTCAGGGGTACAAAATGGATAACAGGAACCTACTCTCCTGATAAAGAATATATTGTATTTGGAAAACCCGGGGTATTTAACGGAATAATAAATATTATCCATCCGGAGATAGAAGCTGTTGAAAAAGTCAGTGGCAGGCTAAACTCAGCTCTCCAGGCGCAATACGGAACAACAGAAAAACTTAAAAACCAATTCCTCAGCTCGCGTACAATAGGAAAACTCGTTGGTGTGCTGCTCAAGCAGATAAGATTCAGGATTCCGGAGACACTCCCCCCCTATCTTGTAAAAAAGTATAATCTCATGGAGCTTCATGAAGCTTTGCATAAGATCCATTACCCGGCTGATCCTGATGAGCTGGAAAGAGCAAGGTACAGGCTAAAGTTCGAAGAGCTTTTTTACATCCAGATGAACATCCTCCGGCTGAAATCGGTCAGAAGCATGAAGATCAAAGGTTTTCTCTTTTCTTCAGTAGGGCAAAATTTCAACAATTTTTATAATAAAAAACTTCCTTTCAGGCTTACTGACGCGCAGAAAAGAGTTGTTAAGGAGATCAGGAAAGACATGGGTTCCGGAAAGCAGATGAACCGGCTTCTGCAGGGCGATGTAGGAAGCGGTAAGACCCTGGTAGCCCTTATGAGCATGCTCATAGCCCTTGATAACGGATTCCAGTCATGCCTGATGGCTCCGACAGAGATACTGGCAAACCAGCATTTCAGTACTATCAGTAACCTGCTCGAAGGATTGGACATAAGGGTAAGTCTGCTTACCGGTTCCACAGGGAAAGCTGCCAGGAAAGAAATTCTGTCATCTTTATCAGAGAAAAAACTGAATATTCTTATCGGCACCCATGCTCTCATTGAGGACCCCGTTAAATTCAATAACCTTGGTCTTGTTGTAATAGATGAACAACACAGGTTCGGAGTTGCACAGAGAGCCAGGCTGTGGGGCAAGAACCTGAATCCTCCTCATGTACTTGTAATGACAGCCACCCCGATACCCAGGACACTTGCCATGACTCTTTACGGAGATCTTGATATTTCAGTTATCGACGAGCTGCCACCAGGAAGAACGCCGGTCAGAACGATGCACTTCTTTGATTCAGAGAGGAACAAGGTTTTTGCTTTCATGCGGAATCAGATTGCAGATAAACGACAGATTTTCATTGTATATCCGCTTATAAAAGAATCTGAATCTATGGACTACAAGGACCTTGAGGATGGATGGGACTCTGTTTCAAGGGCCTTTCCTCCTCCAGGATATTGTATAAGCATTGTACATGGAAGGATGTCTCCGTCCGAAAAAGAGATGTCGATGAAACTATTTCGTGATGGTACAGCACATATCCTCGTCGCAACAACAGTGATCGAAGTTGGAGTTGATATTCCAAATGCCACAGTGATGGTAATTGAGAGTGCAGAAAGATTCGGATTGTCACAGCTGCACCAGCTTAGAGGCAGGGTTGGAAGAGGAGCCGGCCAGTCATTCTGCATACTAATGACATCCGACAAGCTGTCGAAGGAAGCTTCTAAAAGGATCGAAGTAATGGTAAGGTCAAATGATGGTTTTGAGATTGCCGAAACTGACCTCCAGCTGCGCGGCCCGGGCGATATTGAAGGAACACAACAAAGTGGAATTCCTTTCAACCTCAGGATTGCTGACCTTGGCAAGGATGGTCAGCTGATTGCTTATGTAAGGAATATTGCAGAGGAGATTCTTCTTGATGACCCATTGATTGCAAATGAAAAAAATGCAGTTATCAGGTCTGAATTGAAAAAACAGGTCTCAGGCAGGCAATCCTGGGCAAAAATATCCTGACGGGAACACCTCATTTAACTTCATTTTCCACCTTATTTATATTCTGTATAAATTATAATCTTTATTGTAAAAACTGATAAAAAACCTTCCCTAGTTCTGCACAAAATGTGAAATTGCGGATTCTTTTTTCAGAACATCAATGAAGGGTTCAGAAAGAGCAATAATAAATCATCCGGGAACAGTCTCAGACAACACTGGCAGCTCCTTATTTGTAACTATTTCGACGTCCTCTGCATGTTCCGGCTGCCATGCAAAAAGTTCATGCAACATGTTTGGCAGCGAGAACAGAATTGTTGAAGTTAAAGGGAATTATGATTTCAAAACCGGACAGTCTGTGAATGTGCTTATGGAGCAATCCATGGGATATACAGCCCTGCTTTATGGTTATCTCCTACCTTTTGTCATATTATTGTCAACCCTGATAATTATGATCGCTGCAGGTTTCAGTGAGCTTACAGCAGGAGTTTCGTCGCTTGTCATCCTTGCACCTTATTATATGATGGTATATTTTTTCAGGAAAAGAATCAATGAGAAATTCATATTCAAAATAAAAGCATAAATAATGAATTCCACAATCATAATAACTATAGTGAGTCTTAGTGTGCTGGCCCTGCTTTCAGCAGTGATCCTGTATATTGTTGCACAGAAATTCAAGGTTTTTGAGGATCCCAGGATTGACCAGGTTCAGGAGGTACTTCCCCAGGCTAATTGCGGTGGCTGCGGTTTTGCAGGTTGTCGCAACTTTGCTGAGGCTATTGTTGCAAGTGATTCTTTTGAAGGATTAAATTGCCCTGTTGGCGGAGCTGAGGTTATGGGTTTGGTTGGAAAGATACTTGGCCGCGAGGCTCCGGTTGTTGATCCAATGGTTGCCGTACTAAAATGCAATGGAACACCAGAGTTCAGGCCAAGGACCTCAAAGTATAATGGGGCCGGTGATTGCAGGATTTCACACAGCCTCTACCTTGGCGAAACAGATTGCAGCTACGGCTGCATGGGGCATGGTGACTGTGTAAGATCATGCCAGTTTGATGCAATGTATATGGATCAGAGCACAGGCCTGCCTGTGATAAGTGACGAGAAATGTGTTGCATGCGGTGCCTGTGTAAGGGCATGTCCTAGAAATCTCATAGAACTTCGCAAAAAGAACAAAAAAGACAAAAAAATATATGTTGCCTGTTCAAACTGCGACAAGGGAGGACCTGCAAGGAGGGCCTGCAAGGTTGCGTGTATTGCCTGCAATAAGTGTGTCAAGGTTTGTGAGTATAATGCAATCGTTGTTGAGAACAACCTTGCATATATCGATGCAACAAAATGCAGGCTATGCAGAAAGTGTGTAACAGAATGCCCTACAGGTTCGATTCTTGAAATCAACTTTCCACCCAGAAAAGAGAAGGGCGAAGTTCAGTCAGAAGTAGTTCAGAGTTTATAAAAAATTAATATACAGATTGTGTTAAAGACATTCCCGGTTGGAGGCATTCATCCTCCTGAAAATAAAATAACAACAGATAAAGCTATTGTTGTACTTCCCCTTCCGGCAACAGTTGCAATACCGGTTTCGCAACATATTGGTGCCCCTGCCAATGTTATTGTCAGCAAGGGAGACTATGTAAAGACAGGGCAGGTAATAGCCAACAGCAAAGGGTTCATATCTGCAAACATACATTCGTCGGTTTCGGGCAAGGTTAACCGTATTGATTCGGTTATTGACTCCACAGGCTACCGGCAAAGCGCTGTAATTATTGATGTTGAAGGTGATGAATGGATTGAAACCATCGACAGGACTCCCGACATTAACAGGAATAATGGTTTGGCATCTGAAGATATAATAAAGAAATGCCTTGAAGCAGGTATTGTTGGCCTTGGAGGCGCTACATTCCCATCACACGTAAAATTATCGGTTCCCCAGGGGAAAAAGTGCGAGATTTTGCTGATAAACGGAGTTGAGTGCGAACCATACCTCACTTCGGATCACAGGCTTATGCTTGAAAAAGGTGATGAGATACTTACAGGCATAACATTGCTTATGAAAGCCCTGAATGTGACAAAGGCAATGATCGGCATTGAAAACAATAAACCTGATGCTGTAGCTCACCTGTCTCAACTGGCATCATCATACCAGGGCATAAGCGTTCATGCATTAAAGGTGAAGTATCCCCAGGGGGCTGAAAAGCAACTAATAAAAGCCCTCGTCAACCGGGAAGTACCTTCAGGAAAACTCCCGATCGATATAGGCGTTGTTGTTCATAATGTTGGGACTGCATTCGCTGTATATGAAGCAGTTCAGAAAAACAAGCCATTGTTTGAGAGAGTTGTGACAATAACCGGCAAGTCACTTTCAAACCCGGGGAATTATCTTGTACGAATTGGAACACCTGTAAGTAAGCTAATTGAGGCTGCCGGCGGCATTCCTGCTGATACAGGTAAGATTGTAAGCGGTGGACCAATGATGGGCAAAGCATTGAATAACACCGAAGTCCCGGTAGTAAAAGGAACCTCCGGGATTATCCTCTTTCCAGAAAAAGAATCAGCCAGATCTGAAGTCACAGCCTGTATCAGGTGTGCAAAATGCACATTTGTTTGTGCACTAAATCTTGAGCCTTTTCTTCTGGCAACATTATCAGAAAAAGGCATGTACGAAAGAGCTGAAAAAGAGCATATTACTGACTGTATGGAGTGTGGTTCCTGCAGCTATACCTGCCCTGCCGGAAGGCCGCTGCTGGATTATATAAGACTGGGAAAATCAACAGTTTCGAAAATGATCCGGCAAAGGAATATTAAACAATAATAATATCTGCTGATATAAGCTGAAACTAATTTATACTATGAATAACCTCCTGAATGTCTCTCCTTCCCCGCATTCACACGGAAAGGAGACAACAAATAAACTCATGACAGGAGTGATAATTGCCCTTATTCCGGCATTCATCACTTCAGTCCTTTACTTCGGAACCGGGGCTCTTATTGTAACCGCTGTATCCGTTTTATCATGCGTGTTATTTGAATACGTTATACAGAAATATGTTCTCGAAAAACCGTTATCCATAAACGATGGGTCTGCAGTAGTAACAGGGCTCCTGCTGGCTTTTAACCTTCCATCAAACATTCCTGTATACATGATTGTACTTGGAAGTCTTATGGCTATAGGAGTTGCAAAAATGACCTTTGGAGGTCTTGGCAACAACCCATTCAATCCAGCATTGGCAGGAAGGGTCTTTATGCTGATATCATTTCCTGTTGCAATGACATCATGGCCTGTACCCCGCGGATTTGAAACCGGTTATACAGATGCTGTTACCGGAGCCACACCCCTTGCAGTGATCAAGGAAGGTCTGAAAAACGGAGAGTCCCTGTCAACTCTTCTTGGCAGTGTTCCGGACACAATGCACATGATACTTGGCAAAATGGGTGGCTCGATGGGAGAAGTCTCGGCTCTTGCACTGCTTATAGGTTTTGCATACCTGCTTTATAAAAAAATAATAACATGGCATATACCTGTTTCCATTATAGGTACAGTAGCCATTTTCACCACCATACAATGGTTTATATCACCTGAAACAAGTGCAGGACCAGCGTTTCATATACTTAGCGGAGGATTATTGCTTGGAGCTGTCTTCATGGCAACGGATTATACAACTTCCCCGATGAACAAGACAGCAATGATCATTTATGGCTGCTTTATCGGGATACTTACAATAATAATAAGGTTATACGGTGCATACCCCGAAGGTGTGTCATTTGCAATATTAATTATGAATGCTTTTGTTCCATTGCTCAATGCATATGTTAAACCACGAAGGTTCGGAAAGGAGGTTGTAAATGGCTAAGACTGAATCTACGCTTAAGAACATGGTGCTTTCACTTACGCTGATCTCTCTTGTTGCTTCAGCAAGCCTTGGTTTTGTTTACCAGGTAACGAAAAAACCAATCGAGCTATCTAATCTCAATAAGAAGCTCAATGCTATAAAGCAGGTTGTGCCAGAGTTTAACAACAATCCTGATGCTGAAATGTACAGGCTTCCAACCGGTGAAGGCGACAGTCTCGATATTTATCCCGCCAGGATGAACGACAAGCTGGTAGGATATGCTGTGAGCACCTATTCGAATAATGGCTTCAGTGGAAGAATTACACTTATGACCGGTTTCAATCCGGATGGTTTTGTTGTTGACATATCCGTACTCGGACAGAAGGAAACACCGGGATTGGGCACAAAGATGGCTGAACCTGCTTTCAAAGATCAGTTTAAAGGAAAAGATCCCGCTGAATTCCAGCTGAAAGTAAAAAAAGACGGTGGCCAGGTTGATGCCATAACAGCCGCTACAATCAGCTCAAGGGCATTTTGTGATGCTGTACAGAGAAGCTATAACACACTTCAGAAAGGAGAACAAAAATGAATAATCTGCAGAATTTAACAAAAGGCATAATAAGGGAAAATCCTATCCTTGTTCTTGTTCTGGGCACCTGCCCTACTCTTGCAACAACATCATCATCGCTAAACGGCATGGGAATGGGAATTGCAACCACCTTTGTCCTTATCGGATCCAATGCTGTTATTTCAATGCTCGCAAATTTTATCCCTGATAAAGTCAGGATCCCGGCTTTCATTGTTGTCATTGCTTCATTCGTTACAGTTGTCGACCTCCTGATGCAGGCTTATGTCCCCGATCTCTATGTGACCCTTGGTATATTTATCCCGCTTATTGTTGTGAACTGTATTGTACTTGGGCGTGCTGAAGCTTTTGCCTGCAAGAACTCAGTCTTTGCATCACTTCTCGATGGCCTGGGAATGGGACTTGGCTTCACCCTTGCATTAGGTATCCTGGGTGCTTTCCGGGAAATAGTCGGCAGCGGATCAATTTTCGGACACAAATTCATACCCGGCGACGGTGTTCTTATTTTTATACTCGCTCCCGGAGCTTTCATGGCACTTGGTTTCCTTATAGCTATTGTCAATCAGATTAAGAAAAAAATCAGTTAGAGATGGAATACATTTTAATGATAATATCAGCTGTGCTCATCAACAATGTGGTACTGGCACAGTTCCTGGGTATCTGCCCGTTCCTCGGTGTTTCAAACAGGGTAAATACTGCCCTTGGAATGGCCGGTGCTGTTGTATTTGTAATTACTCTGGCAACCCTTGTAACGTATCTGATTCAGATATATGTTCTTAACAAGCTTGGAATTGCATTCATGCAAACGATAACATTCATCCTTGTTATTGCGTTCCTTGTGCAGATGGTTGAGATCATACTAAAGAAAGTAAGCCAGTCTCTATACCAGGCTCTTGGCATTTTCCTTCCTCTTATCACAACTAACTGCGCTGTACTAGGAGTTGCCATCCTTGTTATACAGAAAGATTATAATCTTATACAGGCTGTTGTTTTCGGAGCATCAACAGCTGTTGGTTTCGGTCTGGCTCTTACAATACTTGCCGGCATCCGTGAACAACTTGAGCTTGTCGATATTCCCAAAGGTATGAGAGGTGTTCCGATATCTCTTGTCATTGCCAGCATACTTGCCATGGCATTCATGGGTTTCACCGGGATAGTTAAATAACAACAACAAAAAGTTTAAGGAATAGAAAAAATTTCGTTTATTGTATGTTTTATCCCCAATAAGGGTAAAATATGACAGTAAAGGAGTATTATGACATCCTGGATTTACCTGAAAATGCAGGTATTGATGATATAAAGAAGGCATACCGCCTGAAAGCATACCAGTATCATCCCGATATAAATCATTCACCGGAAGCTAAGGATAAGTTCATCTATGCCACAGAGGCATATGAATTCCTTATATCTTACATTAGCAGACCCCATGCAGATGAACAGGCTTACAACAAAGCCATGGAGGACTGGAGGAAATACAGGCAGGACCGATCAAGAAAAAGAGCTACCTCATACGCTAAGACTTCATATAATAACTTCAGAAAAAGTCAGTTATACAGGACTACCCGTGTTTTTGAAGGTACAAGAACAATCTACAGCTTTGTAATCTCGATCCTGATCCTGGTATATACGATAATGGGTTACAAATACAGGCTTGATCATCCATGGAATGGAGAAAAACCTTCACTCCTGTCGTTTATTCTACTTATAACACTGGGGCTTGTTTTCCTCATATTTTCCTTCGGTTATCTGCGCTCCTGGCTGAAAGACTCCAAAAAAAAATAAAACCAGCATGATTTTTGATGGTATTTCATGGTTAATGCTTTACCTATGAAAACTATCATTTGCTTTTCAATCAGTTTACTCATGATCATGTTCTTATCGTGCAGTAAAACCCAGGATGAAATTCTTCCAACAGAACCTGTAATAATTGATCTTACAGCCGAACAGGCCGGGATCGTCACCAACACTAATGATTTTGCGCTGGATATTTTCAGGAGAATAGCTGCAGCCTCAGGTGAGGAGAATATTATAATCTCTCCGCTTAGTATTTCAACAGCTTTATCAATGACTGTCAACGGGGCTGGTGGCACAACCCGCCAGGCAATGATGGAAGCACTTAAGCTCGATGGTATTTCGAACGATGTTCTAAATCAATCGTATAAAGAACTTATTAAAGCTCTTACAACTGTAGACAGGAGAGTTGCTATCAAAATAGCAAATTCAGTCTGGACAGAAAAAACATTCACTGCACGGAAGCAGTTTATAGATGCCCTGAATAATTTTTATGATGCCGAAGCCCGGTCTTTCGACAAGTCAGATCCGGGAGCAGCTGCAGCAGTAAACAGGTGGATCGAGGATAATACTTCGGGACTTATAAAGAACATGCTTGACCGGATAGACCCTGATGCTGTCATGCTACTAATTAATGCAATATATTTTAAAGGGCAGTGGCAATCGGAATTCAATATTACGAAGACAAGCGATGCTCCGTTCAGTCTTCAGGATGGTCGTGCGATCCAGGTTAAGATGATGAGGAAGGAAGAAGATATTAAGATGTACTCAGGTAATGGGTTCAGGATGGTGGAACTGCCTTACGGTCAGGGGAACTATGTGATGGATTTGTTGCTGCCTGATGCGGCAGATATAAACTTGTTTATACGAAATTTAAACACAGAAAGTTACAATAATATAGCATCGAACCTTAGAGTTGTCAAAGTCAGGCTTGGTCTTCCAAGGTTCAAATATGCGTACAGGAAGAGTTTAAATGAAATACTTTCAGCTATGGGGATGGCAGTTGCTTTTGGTGATAATGCTGATTTTTCGGGAATCTCTGACAGGCAGTTGTTCATTAACCGTGTATTGCACCAGGCCTATATTGAAACAAATGAGGAGGGAACAGAAGCAGCCGCTGCAACTATAGTCGAAATAGGTGTTACCAGTTTGCCAGAAACATATGTAATTAATTTTGACAGGCCTTTTCTTTATATAATCAGGGAAACTACTACCAACAGCATTATTTTTATGGGAAGAGTTATGAACCCTTCTGAAGGCTGATTAGTTGGTTCTTATGAAATTGAACGGGATATCGAGTATTGAAGAGAAATATTCACCCCTTTCATAAATATCTTCATCCCCATCTTCATAATACCAGTTGAAGATGTACTTCTTGTCTTTAAGGGCTACATAGGTTAATTTCTGAAACAGATGAATAAAAACTTTGGCGCTGGCACTATTGAAATACTCCAGGTTAATATCAACCTGAGTCGACTCAGCAGGAATCTCAATATACTCATTTATCCATTCTTCTATCGGTGCAAAGAACTCAGCCACATTTTCATGAATCGACCTGCCCCTGATACGGATTACACCTTCGGGGTTCAGAAGAACCTCTGGTGTATTTTTTGATGCCGTGATCCTGAGCTCTTTCATTTCTATCTTTCTCCGAAAATACAAATATAATCCATTCTGATGGATGGATTTATATTAAAATTTGTATAACATACGTCAATATCGGGCGAGAGGCGCGACATTGTGACCGGTGAATTCACCCCTCAGGTATTTATAGTAAGCAGTAATCCCAATCATTGCAGCATTGTCGGTGGTATACCTGAACTCAGGAATGAAAAGATTCCAACCTCTCTTCTCTGCTTCCTTTTTCATTGCATTACGAAGGCCTGAATTTGCAGATACACCCCCGGCAATTCCTATTTCAGAAATACCTGTTATTTCAGCTGCCTTTACAATCTTTGATAAAAGGATTTCAATGATTACATGTTGCAGGGAAGCACAGAGGTCAGCTTTGTTATTTTCAATGAAATCAGGATCTTCCTTTATTTTATCCCTGAGAAAATACAGGAAACTTGTTTTCAATCCGCTGAAGCTGAAATCAAGACCTTTTACATGCGGTTTTGCAAACCTGAAGGCATCTTTGTTCCCTTTTGCAGCAAGCTTATCAATAACCGGTCCTGACGGATAAGGAAACCCCATTATCTTACCACATTTATCAAAAGCCTCACCGGCTGCATCATCAATTGTATTACCTATTATTTCCATCTCAAGATGGCTCTTCAATACAACAATCCTGGTATGACCTCCTGATACTATAAGGCACAGAAAAGGAAAAGAAGGCTGCCTGAATTCTGTTCCCGGAGTTCCTATAAAATGAGCAAGTACATGTGCCTGAAGATGATTTACCTCAATAAGCGGAATACCCAGTGCAAGTGCAAATCCCTTTGCAAAGGATGTACCCACAAGCAATGACCCGAGCAACCCGGGCCCTCTTGTAAATGCCACAGCGCTGATCTCATCCTGTGCTATACCTGCCCTGCTGATGGCCTGCTCAGTAACAGGTACAATATTCGACTGGTGAGCTCTTGATGCCAGTTCAGGCACAACACCACCATATGACATATGAATCTCCTGGTTGGCAATAAGATTCGAGAGCATATAACCATCCCTGATCACTGCTGCAGATGTGTCATCACACGAGGATTCTATTGCCAGAATTGTAACAGCCATTAAATTGATTAATTACAACTATAAAAAAACTACATTGTTAATTGTTCAAAAATAAGGACTTTTCACATTTATATTGCTTTTGGTACACTATTTGGGGTTTGGAATTGTTATTATCTTTAAACTTTGAACAAGGTTAGCAGTAATGGCCGGCAGATTAAAGAAATGGGGCAGATACACAGTTATCTTTCTGGGGATCCTTTTAATGATCCCTGCATTACTGTATCTCTTACTTCAGATTCCGGCTGTTCAGACACTGGCTGTTAAGAAAGTTACTGAAAAATTATCCGAAAATTTCCAGTCAGAAATATCAATAGGCAGAGTAGATTACCATTTTTTCAACAAAATAGCATTATCTGAAATTCTCTTTAAGGATATCAATAATGACACCCTGCTTTTTGCTGAAAATCTTTCTGCTGGCATCAGGAAAATTTCAATCAGGGAGAAAGATGTCAGGCTGGGAAGGATCAATATCAAAAATCCTCTATTCCAGGTTATTACAGATACTGCAGGTCAGATGAACCTGGCATGGTATCTTAAAAAGTTGAAGAGTGAACCTGATTCTGCAGGCAGACCATTCAAACTTTCGATCGACAGGATTGATATTGAAAATGCAGGCTTCGCCTACATAAACCATTCAGCCAGCACCAAAAAAGAAGGGAAAAAGGTTGACTTTTCAAATATTGATCTCAGCGCGCTGAATGGCATCATTGAAAATTTCAGGATTGACGGTGATACTACTTCACTAAATCTTTACAGGCTGGCCTTTAATGACCAAAGCGGATTCAAAATAAAAGAGCTCGATTGTAATTTGAAACTGTCCGGAAACTATATTCTTCTGGAGTCTGCTTACATCAGGTCAGACAGCAGCATATTGAATTTTGATAAGATAGCAGTTAATGCAACAGGCCCGGGTGGATTCAAAAATTTTATTTCTGATGTTAAACTCGATATCAGGTCTGAAAAGTCATTAATAAGTACATCCGATCTCCGGTATTTTGTTCCTGTTCCTGAAGAAATAGAAGAATCCGTTACACTTACAGGCAGGTTTACCGGTACGGTTGCAGAACTCAGAGGTCGTGATATTAAAATAACATACAGGAACAATACAATTCTTGATTGTGATTTCGATATTTCCGGACTACCGGAAATAGATAATTCATTCATATACCTGGGAATAAGTGAATTCACAACCAGTGTGGAAGATGTTGAAAAGCTCAAGCTTCCCGGAAGAACCAACTTTACGCTGCCTGAAGTATTATACCGTCTGGGCAAACTATCATTCAGCGGAAGCTTTTCAGGTTTTACGACCGATTTTGTTACATACGGTGAATTCAGGACAGGTATCGGGAATGTTAATACTGACATTTCTCTCCGGCCCGACAAGGCTCAGAAATACAGGATGCAGGGTTTGATCAGCGGACTTAACATAGACCTGGGCCGAATATCCGGCTCAGAAATATTAGGACAGATAACGGTACATGCCAATGTTGACGGATTTGCATCATCTTTCGAAAATTTTGCTGGCAGTCTTAAAGGCAGGATCGACAGCATAGATATCAAGGATTACAATTACAGGAACATAGAACTGACAGGCAGCTTTACTGATAAAACCTGGGATGGGAGCATCAACATAACTGATGAAAACATAAAGCTGGATCTTCTCGGAATGTTCAATTTCAGGGACACACTTCCAAAATTTGACTTCACACTGAATCTTGCAGAAGCTGACCTTCATAAGCTTAACATTGATAAGACTGACAGCACATCTGCGCTTTCACTTATTATGACCTCAAATTTTACAGGAAATAATATCGACAATCTGGATGGTGAGATAAAGCTATTAAGTGCAGATTTAACCAAACACGGTAAAGAAATCAAGCTTAAGGATTTCTCTATAAGGGCATTTATTGAAGACAGCAAGCCTGTCCTGAGTCTGAATACAGATTTTCTCGACGCCGAGATCAACGGTTCATACAGCTTCAGTGGATTGAAAAAAACGTTTACTACAGTACTTTCCTCACTAATGCCATCCCTTGCAGGTGAGGCCTCGGAAATAAAAGCTAATGGTGAGAATAATTTCACTTTCAATCTGAACTTCAAAAACACCAACCGGTTAAATGACTTTTTTGAGACCGGCCTGATTGTGGCAGAGAACAGCTACGTAAGAGGAGCTGTCCTCCCTGATACAGCAATAAGTATTGATGGTGCATCAGATTTTATAGTAATCAAAAATATTAGGTTCGATGGTATTGACCTTCACGCTGAGGCAGATAAATCGGTATTAAAGACAAAAATTAACACAGCATCGCTTCAGTTGCCAGGAAGCACAACAATGAAGAACTTTTCTGTCAGCATCAACTCAGCTCCTGATACGATCAGAATGATCACTGAATGGAACAACAATGAAAATGTGCTGAACAAAGGATTAATAAGTGCAACTGGTTTCCTTACCAAAATTGAAGGCATACCCGCCATGAAGATCGATATCGATTCATCCGAAGTGTATGCCAACAATAACCTCTGGACCATTAACAGATCATCAGTACTACTTGATTCCGGCTCTGTAAGGATCAATGATATAAATATAAAAAGCAGGGACCGTTTCTATCATGTAAATGGTGCTGTATCCCACAATACTACAGATACCTTGCACCTGGCATTTATGGGTATTGACATCTCACCTCTCAATCATTTAACAAGTAAAAAGACAGAGAGTAAGACTGAAGATTCATCGCGGTTAAATATGAATCTAAGAGGAAGGCTTAATGGGAATATAGCACTTACCAATGTTTATGTCAAACCCGTACTGGAAGGTGATCTCAGGATTACTGACTTTTCAATTTTAGGAAGTGAATATGGTGTGATCTCAATAAATTCCGAGTTCGATTACGACAGGAAAGTTGTGAATATAGGCGCCAGCAACGACCTCGATGGTGTAAGAATGTTTGACGCAAAAGGTTACTATGATCCATCTGATAAAAGAATCCTTCTCGATATTCTGGCTGATGAACTGCCTGTGGGTGCGCTCAATCCACTGTTAAGATCATTTGCTTCGGACATTTCAGGTTTCGCAAGCGGGAAACTTCGGCTGTCAGGCACAACAGAACGGTTGTTCCTCAATGGAGCAGTAAAAGCCCAGAATGTGAATATGAGGATAAACTACCTTCAGACACTTTATACAATCAACGATTCGATAAGATTCGATAATGAAGGTTTCAGGTTTAACAATACAAAATTTGTCGATGAGGACGGTAAGACAGCAATAATGAATGGTATCATACGTCACAGGAATTTCAGGGAGTATACTGCTGATCTTACCATAAACATGGGGAATGATTTCAAGGTATTAAATACCCAGCTGAAGAACAATTCTTCGTTTTACGGAACTGTATATGCATCGGGAGTGGTAAAGATAAATGTTGCACCTGATCTCCTTTCATTTGATATTGCTGCGTCAACCGGAAAGAATACCCGTTTTTCAATCCCTCTTTCTGATGAACTTTCAGTTTCAGAATATTCATTCATAAATTTTATCGATCAATCAGGTGAAAGCCGGCAGCAAGTTGTCAGTGAACCCGTTAAGCAGCTTGGATTTAACATCAATATCGATCTTGAGGTAACCTCTGATGCAGTGGCTGAAATAATATTTGATGAAAAAGTGGGTGATAAGATCACAGGAAGCGGAACAGGCATGCTTAACATTAATCTTAACCCCAAGGGGGATTTTAAGATAACCGGCGATTATATAATTGAAGAAGGCGATTACCTGTTCACACTTGGAAACATCCTTAACAAACGTTTCGAGGTGGAGAATGGAGGAACAATTACATTTAACGGTGATCTTGACAATGCCGAGATAGACCTGCGGGCGATTTACCAGAAATTTAACACTTCATTGGGGCCAATACTTCAGGATCCTGAAAGGAATGAAAGAGTCTCAGTTGAACCACAGCTTGTCCTTTCGGGAAGGCTCTTCAATCCTACTGTCAAATTTGAGATTAACCTTCCTGATTCTGATGAGGAAACAAAAACATACCTGAGAAATGCAATTGCCACAGATGAGGAACTCAGCCGGCAGTTCATGTATCTTCTGGTTATGAGGAGCTTTTACGCAGAGCAGGCATCAGCACAATACAGTTCAAGCACTGCTGGTACAACCGCAATGGCTGCCACCACCTTCGAGATGGTTGCCAACCAGTTCAGCAACTGGATATCCCAGATAAACGACAATTTTAACCTGGGTATTAACTACCAGCCCGGAACAGGTAACAGGAGCCTCAACCCCGATGAACTGCAGCTTGCGTTCGAAACACAGATCCTCGATGACAGGGTAGTATTAAATGGTAATTTCGACTACAGGTCAACAACCTCAGGAAGCTCTACGGAACAGCTTACCGGTGACTTTGAAGCAGATGTCAAACTAACTGAAAAGGTTCGTTTCAAGGTATTTAACAGGTTTAATGATATTTCATTGGGAAAGGGACCTTACACGCAGGGAATTGGTATATTCTTCAAGCGTGACTTTGAAAAGTTCAGTGACCTTTTCAGGAAAAAATCAAGGGAGCCGGCAAAAAAAGAAGAAGAAATAACCCTTGAAAATAAAGAGCCTGTTGTTAATAAGTAGTTCCATGATTGTTATTAATCGTGCATAATAGAAAAGCAATAATCTCGTTTTTTAATAACTTCGTGAAGTATAACGCAAGCAGGAAAAAACAGGTAATTAATTAATTTAAAAGAAATGGCATTTATACAGATCTTAATGCAGGAAGGCACAGTTCCTGTTCAGGCAATAGATACAAAGCTCACTCTGCTGGATCTTGCGATTAAAGGCGGCTGGGTCATGATCCCGATAATCCTCCTTTCATTTGTAGCAGCATACATATTTATAGAACGGTTTTATGTGATCAAGAAAGCTCAGGCTGAAGATGCAAATTTCATGAACAGGATCAAAGATTATATCCATGACGGAAAGATTGAAGCAGCTCTTGCACTCTGCAGGTCAACAGACAGTCCTTCTGCTAGGATGGTTGAGAAAGGAATAACACGACTTGGCAGACCATTGCAGGATATCAGTACTGCCATAGAAAACGTTGGAAAGCTTGAAATATCAAAGCTTGAGAAAGGTTTTCCAACACTGGCAACAATTACAGGTGCCGAACCGATGCTTGGATTCCTTGGAACAGTAATAGGTATGGTTCAGTCTTTTATGGCTATGGCCCAGGCCGGTAATAACATTGATGTCTCTATGATGTCTGGTGGTATCTATACAGCGCTTATAACAACAGTAGCCGGACTTATTGTCGGTATTCTCGGTTATTTTGCATATAACACACTGGTGGTTAGGGTTGAAAAAGTTGTTTTTAACCTTGAAGCAACCCTCACGGAGTTTATGGATATATTAAATGAACCCATAAAGAAAGATCATTAGAAATGGCGATAACACAAAGAAATAAGATAAGCATCAATTTCAGTTCGGTAGGTATGACGGATGTTGTTTTTAACCTTCTCATCTTTTTCATGCTTACTTCAACACTGGTGCATCCCACAGCATTAAAGCTTCTTCTCCCAAAGGGAAGTTCGCAGACTTCTGCAAAGCCACAGACAACTGTTTCAATAACAAGTGACCTAAATTATTATGTGGAGCAACAGCCAGTGGCAATTGATCAGCTAGAATCCGTTCTTAAGCAAAAACTCGGTGCGAATCCCGAGACATATATTTCTCTCCATGCTGACAAGACAGTTCCTTTCGACAATGTGGTACAGGTTTTGAATATTGCTCAGAAAAACAATTACAAACTGATAATTGCAACCTCACCGAAATAACCGGTTAAGGCACATCCCTTCTGAAAAGGGGAAAGGTCTTGCAGGTACCGTAATAATACACGCTGCCGTTTTCCTGCTTATGATACTTCTTGCGTTCTCACTGCCTGAGCCACCAGAGATCGAAGAAGGCATCCTTGTCAATTTCGGAACTGACGAGACCGGCTCGGGACTCATTGAACCATCAGCTGCAGCAATGCCTGAAGCTGCTCCTCCCCTTCCGGCTAACATCAATCCACAGACAGAAGATGAACCGATTCTCACCCAGGATAATGAAGATGCACCCGAAGTGAAGAAGGTTGACCCTGAAGCCGAGAAGAAGAGACTTGAGAAAATTGAAGCTGACAGGATAAGAAGAGAGCAGGCTGAAGCTGAAAGAATAAAAAGACAGCTTGAGGAAGCTGAAAAAAGAAGGATCGCAGAAGAACAGCAGAGAAGTGCTGACATAATGAACAGAACAAGGAATGCACTTGCAAATGCAAAGAATTCAGGAACATCTTCAACTAGTGAAGGCATAACGGGTGGTACGGGCAACCAGGGTGTTCCCACGGGGTCTCCTGATTCCCAGGTAAGGGGAACCGGCACTGGGACTGGCGATAGTGGGATTTCATATGATCTGGGTGGCAGAGGTATTCAGAAGCTTCAAACTCCAAAATATGATTATCAGCAGGGAGGTATAGTAGTTGTTGATGTATACGTTGACAGGGATGGCAGGGTAACTCAGGCTATTCCCGGAACAAAAGGATCAACCATACTTGATGATTATCTGTTGAAGGTAGCAAAAGAAGCTGCGTTAGAAACCAGGTTTGAGGCTAACCCAGGTGCACCTGATTCCCAAAAAGGAACAATTACCTATAATTTTAGATTGAAATAGGCAGCGGAATTCAGTTTCTATTGAAGATATCGTTGATTGCCGTACTGAGGTTATCGACAAGGTTATTATCCTTAATGATATAGTCGTCTACACCTTTTCTTGCGAGCTCAAGAACCACTTCACCTTTATCCTGCCCAGAAAGCATTATAACCGGAATTCCAGGCTTCTGCTGTTTTATCACATCAAATATCTCCATACCGTTCATTGCTTTTTTTTCGGCACTGTTGGTAAAGAAATAATCGAGAATGATAAGGTCGGGATTAAGACTGATCGCTTTAAGACAATCCTCACCCGATTCGAAAGCCTCGAGCCTGTAGCCTTCGTTAGTGAATTTTTTAATGACAATCCTGTTGATGAATGGATCATCATCAACAATAAAGATCAGCTTATTTTTACTCATTAAAAACGGTTTTAGGGCTAAATGTAAATTTAACTCTAAAATCATGAAAAAACAAATTAATCCTCTGAATCAGTATGTTTTCAGCTTAAAATCACATTGAAAACAGCGGGAAGGTCTTCATCATATCAACTACCTTGTCTCCCACTTTCTTTAACACGGATTCATTTTCGATGTTGGATATAACCTCATCGATCATATCAACGATAACAGGCATATGTTCTTCTTTCAGTCCTCTGGTCGTAATTGCAGGAGTGCCAACCCTTAATCCGGAGGTGAGGAATGGTGAACGGGAATCGAAAGGTACCATATTCTTGTTAACAGTAATATGAGAGAGAACAAGAGTATTTTCAACTTTTTTACCGGATATTTCAGGGAATTTGGTCCGAAGGTCGATTAGCATGAGGTGGTTATCAGTGCCGGATGAGACAACCTTATAACCTTTTGACATGAATGCTTTTGCCATAGCTGCTGCATTCTTCTTAACCCGTCCCTGGTACTCCCTGAATTCAGGGGTAAGAGCTTCTCCGAATGAAACAGCCTTAGAGGCTATTACATGTTCAAGCGGACCGCCCTGTATGCCCGGGAAAACAGCTGAATTCAGGAGAGCAGACATCATTTTATCTTCACCTTTTGGTGTCTTAAGTCCCCAGGGGTTTACATAATCTTTACCCATAAGTATAATGCCGCCTCTCGGTCCCCTCAGTGTTTTATGGGTTGTTGATGTTACAATATGGGCATATTTAAGTGGATTTTTCAGCAATCCTGCAGCTATAAGCCCTGCGGGATGAGCCATATCAACAACAAATATTGCCCCTACACTGTCAGCGATCTTCCTCATTCTTTCGTAATCCCATTCCCGGGAATAAGCTGATGCGCCTCCTATAATCATTTTAGGCTTTTCTTTATGGGCCGTCTCTTCCATTGCATCATAATCAATAAGCCCGTCTTCTTCCTTTACACTGTATGCAACAGGCCTGTACAGCAATCCCGAAGAGTTCACAGGCGAACCGTGTGAAAGATGTCCGCCATGTGCGAGGTTCAGACCCATGAATGTGTCACCTGGTTTCATAACGGTAAAAAACACTGCCATATTTGCCTGGGCGCCTGAATGCGGCTGGACATTTGCATACTCGGCATCAAAAAGCTGTTTAAGCCTGTCGATGGCAATTTGTTCTGACTGGTCAACTATTTCACAGCCTCCATAATATCTGTTTCCAGGATACCCCTCTGCATACTTGTTTGTCATTACCGAACCCATGGCTTCAAGAACCTGTGGGCTTACAAAATTTTCAGATGCGATCAATTCAATTCCGTTAATCTGACGCTGACGCTCTTTTTCGATAAGATCGAAGATCTGTTTATCCCTGTACATTCTGTTTTATTTTTGATTCATAAAGATAGTCACTCTCCGGTAAACTCTGATAACATTTCCCTGTATGTTGAATAAATCCGTGATTTGGAAATGAATCCAACATAATACCCTTTATCGAGTACAGGAAGATTCCATGCACCTGTCGTCCTGAATGTCTCCATCACAGTTTCAAGCTTTTCACCTTTGTCAATATATGAGGGAGGTATTGTCATCAGATCCCTTACAGTTATTGTATCATATAGTTCAGTATTGAACATTATTTCCCTGACATCATCGAGAGAAACAATTCCCTCGAGAATATTGTAATCATCAACAACCGGAAAAATATTGCGCTTTGATGCAGATATCTTCTTTATAAGGCTTCCAAGGGATTCCCCCGGTCTTATTGTCTGGAGATCTGTTTCAATATCCTTTTTCCAGTCCATATATATCATAACAGCTTTATTCTTGTCGTGTGTTATAAGTTCACCCTTTTCAGCAAGCTGAACATGATATATTGAATGTTTCTCGAAGCTTCTTGTTGTAATGAATGCAGCTGTTGAAGTAAGTATGAGAGGAATCAGCAGGTTGTAACCACCGGTAATTTCAGCAATAAGAAAGATAGCTGTAAGAGGTGCATGCATAACGCCGGCCATCATACCTGCCATTCCCACCAGAACAAACCTGTTATCGGGAAGATCGATATTCAAGGTTGCCTTAAGCAATTCTGACATGAAATATCCTGTTATCCCGCCAAGAAACAATGTCGGCGCAAATATACCGCCAACACCACCGGCTCCGTTTGTTGAGCTTGATGCCACAACCTTGAACAGGATCAATCCTGCCATAAAGAGCATTATAACTGCAAAATTTCCCGAATAATCTGCAAACATTGAATCTGACATCACAATACCAACATTTCCTTCAAGAAGGGACATTATTGTATCATAACCTTCACCAAAAAAGGGAGGAAAAAGAAAGACAAGACCACCAAGAATAATTCCTCCTGTTAACAATCTGACATAACTGTTCCGGATCTTTTCATACCCACGTTCAAGGAATAAGGTCATCCTTGAAAAATAGAGTGAGATGAATCCGGATACTATTCCAAGAAGTATGTACCAGGGAATATTTTTTACATTAAAGCTTTCAACAATCGTAAATTTAAAGAGAACCGTTTCTCCCATCAGGAATGTGGCAACTATTGCAGCTGTAACAGAAGAAATAAGAAGAGGTACCACCGATGAAATCGTGAGGTCGAGCATCAATATCTCAAGTGTGAACAGTATGCCAGCTATAGGAGCATTGAATATGCCTGCAACAGCTCCGGCCGCTCCGCATCCAACAAGAAGAGTTACATTTTTGTAATTCAACCTGAAAAATCCGGCTATTGCAGAACCTATCGATGATCCTGTAAGAACAATGGGGGCTTCAGCTCCGACAGATCCTCCAAAACCAATAGTTATAGTTGAGGCAACAAGTGAGGTCCAGGTATTATGATTTTTAAGCTTGCTTCTTTTTTTCGAAATGGCATATAAAACACGGCTTATGCCATGACTGATTCCATCCCTGACAACATACTTCACAAAAAGTACTGTCAGGAACATTCCCAGCAATGGATAGGCAAGATATAAATAGTTGCCCGAACCATGACTGATCCCTTCAGTAAGCAACCTGTGAGTATAATGGACTGCGTTCTTAAGTAAGCTTGCAGCAAGTGCGCTGAGAATACCAACAACAAAGCTGAGGATATAAAGCAACTTTACCTGGTCTGCTTCGGAAGGATTAATGAATAATTTCCTGATTGAATTCTTCATCCACATAGTGTGCAAATATAGAAACATTACTCGGTGGATCATTGTTTTTTAGTTAAGTTTGTCTTTGGCAAACTGATTGATTACCGCACACGGAATGGAGGTTTGATTTACTTCTTATGATAAAATATAAAAGAGTTTCCCTCGAGAACGGTTTAAGAATCATTGTACATGAAGACAGGTCAACTCCTCTTGTCACTATGAATATACTGTATGATGTAGGTTCCAGGGACGAGAACCCGGCGATGACCGGAATGGCCCACCTTTTTGAACACCTGATGTTTGGCGGATCTGTCAACATTCCGGATTATGATCTTCCTCTGCAGATGGTTGGCGCCGAAAACAATGCATTTACCAACAATGATATCACAAACTATTATCTTAATGTTCCTGCCGATAATATAGAAACAGGATTCTGGCTCGAATCAGACAGAATGCTTGAGTTGAACTTCTCACCAAAGAATCTTGACACCCAGAAGAACGTGGTTATAGAGGAATTCAAGCAGAGATATCTTAATCAGCCATATGGCGATGCCATCCTTAACCTTCGTCCACTTGCTTACAAGGTTCACCCTTACAGGTGGCCGACAATCGGGATGGACCTTTCGCATATTGAAAAGGTTACTCTTGATGATACAAAAGATTTCTTCTTTTCACATTATGCACCGAACAATGCTATTCTGTGCCTTGCCGGGAATATATCAACAGTAAAGGCAATTAGCCTTGCTGAGAAGTGGTTCGGTCCTCTTGAGAGAAGAAAAGTTGCCCCCAGGAACCTTCCGCAGGAACCTTTGCAGGATGAACCGCGTTTCATGACAATTGAGAAGAATGTACCCTCTGATGCATTATACAAGGTTTGGCATACATGTTCAAGGACAAGCAATGATTTTCAGACTATGGACATGCTGACTGATATACTTGCAGGCGGAGAATCGGGAAGGTTGTTTGTAAATCTTGTGAGAGACAGGAAGCTGTTCAGTGAAATAAATGCATACGTAACCTCAGACATCGATCCGGGCCTGATTATCCTGCATGGCAATGTAATGAAAGGCGTTGACATCAAAACAGCCGATGAAGCTGTATGCGAGATAATTGAGAACTTGAAAATCCAGGGAGCCATTCAGGATCAAGAACTTGAAAAGGTTAAAAACAGGTTTGAATCGTCAACAGTATTTTCAAATTCAAGTTGTATGAACAAAGCTGTAAACCTTTCTTTCTATGAGCTTTTAGGCGATGCAGATCTGATTAATAAAGAGGTAGAGCTTTATCATAAAGTTACTTCAGAAATGGTTGAAGATGCTGCAGGAAAATACCTCTTACCAGCTAATTGCAGCACATTATATTATAAATCAACCGCAGAATAATATGGCAGAGCTAAAAAGAGTGCAGCCCCCTGTATTTCCGGTTGAAAGAATGACAATGCCGGAAGTTAATTCAACGAAGCTGAGTAATGGAATTGAAGTATACCTGATAGAATCAGGCACTGAAGAGATAACAAGGATCGAATTTATTTTCAGGGCAGGACAGGTAATGGAACATATTCCACTTCTTGCATCTTCAACAAATATGATGCTTAAAGAAGGCACCCGCAACTACACAGCTGAGGAGATCAATAATAAACTCGATTATTTCGGTGCTTTTCTGAACCTGGCCATAGATAAGGATATGGGTGGCATGGTTGTTTACTCCCTCAACAGGCACCAGGATAAAGTGCTTGAATTATGCAAGGAGATCCTGTTCATGCCTGAATTCCCTGAAAAGGAAATGAATGCCCTTATGAAGAAAAGACAGCAATGGTACAGGATCAACCGGGAAAAAGTACAGAATTTAGCATATGACCAGCTTTTCGAACTTATGTTCGGCAAAGAGCATCCTTATGGAAGGCAGATATCTGAACAGGATTATACAAAACTGAATCCGGGCTTACTCAAAGAGTTTCATTCTTCTTTTTATGTCCCGGAGAAGATGACAATCATAGTTTCAGGTGTGATCCCATCATCAACTATTGGAGTGCTTGAAGAGCTTTTCGGATCATTACGAGGACATGGAAATGCTGGAATAAAGCTTAATACAGATCTGAAAAGCAGTACGACGAAAAAACTCATTATTGAAAAATCATCTGCAGTACAGACTGCAATCAGGATAGGATCACCTTCCATTAATAAGAGACATGCCGATTACCATGGATTGAAGGTTGTCGATACCCTGCTTGGCGGCTATTTTGGCTCAAGATTGATGAGGAATATCAGGGAGGACAAAGGGTACACTTACGGAATAAGGTCGAATCTTACATCTCTTGAACTATCAGGCTACAAGATGATATCTACTGAGGTGGGAAATGAATATGCCGAAAATACAGTAAACGAGATATATAAGGAAATCGCTATATTACATGAAGAGCTTATTAAGTCTGATGAGCTTGAAACAGTGAGGAATTATATGCTTGGTGAGATGGTAAGGATGTTTGATGGTCCCTTTGCTACGGCAGAGAGTTTCAGATCAGCATGGGAATTCGGTTTCGATAATAGCTACTACACCAGGTTTGCCGGGAAGATAAGGACAATAGAACCTGAAGAAATCAGATCACTCGCCCGTGAATATTATAATATTGATGGGTTGCATGAAGTCAGGGCCGGAAGGAAATGATCAAAAAAATTACTCATACTGCGATTCTTTTTTTGTTTATCCTTAACCAGTCTTCATATTCGCAGGATTGTGAAGTACCGGAGCCTCCTGTTCTTAAGCTCGTATCTGTAGATCCTCAGACAGGGAGGGTAGAGATTGAATGGAGCAGCAGTCCTTCCGCAGGTATTTCAGCCTATATTGTTTACTGGTACGACAAGGCAAATAATGGCTGGATGGCTGTAAATGACACTATATGGAATCCTGCTGCAACAAATTATGAATATACAACCTCAGGGACCAAATACCAGAGCATGGATTTCAGGGTTGCATCGTACAGGGCACCTCTTGTTCGAGGGCGGCCGGGTTGTCCGAGCAAGCTTTCAAATACACTTTCAACCATATTCCTTGTTGCTGAAGCTGACACTTGCCTCGGTAAAATAACACTTAAATGGAACAGGTATTCAGATGTTTCAAACCCCGTATCAGGTTACAGGATATCTGTTTCAAGAAACAATGGCAGCTATGTTGAAACATATGCACTTGGACCTGCAGCTGAAAATCACATTATAACAGACCTTTCAACAGACAGTTATTATTCTTTTTTTATAAGCGCCACCCTTGAACGTGGTACTTCAACTTCATATCGCAGTGAAGTCTCAACTTTTATGATGAGGCCACCACAATGGATAAATGCAGATTATGCTTCAACCGAAGGAAATGAAATAAAGGTTTCATTTACAGCAGATCCTGTTTCTGAAATAGTCCGGTACAACCTTGAAAGAAAGGAAGGTAACGGATCATGGGCAAGGGTTAAAGAACTGGCCTCTGTAAATAACAAAATCCTTTATACTGACAACAAGATTGATAATAAAAGAATATATACATACCGGGTATCGGCAATAAATGGATGTAATAATTCTGTAACTGTTTCAAATGCTACATCGAATATTGTTGCAAACGTCAGTAAACCCGGCGATAATATTCTGTTGAAATGGAATAATCCTGGCAGGTTAACAGGCTCAGCACTGGATTATCAAGTTTTTGCTGACCGGGGAAACGGTTTCAGCAGCTTTGCTACAATATCAGATACCACCTGTTCAATCAGACCGGGTGATCTATTATATGATGTTATGGAAAGTGAGGTCTGCTTCAGGGTCGAAGCACATGAATCTGGCAATATACATGGTATAAACAATAATATACAGTCATCACATGCCTGCTTTGAACTTCCCGTAATAATTACAGTACCAAATATATTCACTCCAAACAACGATCTTAAAAATGATCAGTTCAGTCCTGTTTTATCATTCACTCCGGCAGAGTTTTTGCTGTTAATTACTGATAAGCAGGGTAAAAAGCTTTTTGAAACAAGGGATCACTTTGAAAAATGGGATGGTACGGTCAATGGAAAGCCGGAACCTGAAGGAGTTTATCTCTGGTTTGTTAAGATCAGGACACCCGGTGGTGAGATGATCTTTAAAACCGGAACTGTTACAATAATTCATTAATACTTTTATCAGCAGCGACCTTCATACTTTTCTGAACAATAAGGGGAGGTATTTAAAATCATTATAAACAAACAGAAAACAGTTATATTTGTGATAAGCGGAAATTTTCGTGGCGGTTATGGGAAAAGCAATTTTTGACGAGGAAGACAGAAAATATATACAATCAGAATTTGAAAGTCTTGTAAATAACCTGCTCAGGTGCAACAAGCCAGGCGACAGGGAAATGATTGACAAGGCATTCAGGATTGCAAATGAGGCTCACTGGAACATGAGAAGAAAATCCGGGGAACCTTATATTATACATCCTATATCCGTTGCCAAGATAGTAAACCAGGAGATCGGACTTGGCGCCAAGTCAATAACTGCCGCTCTGCTTCATGATGTTGTGGAGGATACTGAATATTCTCTTCAGGAAGTTGAAAGGGAATTTGGGCCTAAAATTGCATCACTTATTGATGGTCTTACAAAGATTTCAGGTACTTATAACAAAGAGAATACCTCCTCTCTCCAGGCGGAAAACTTCAGGAAAATGCTTCTCACATTGTCTGACGATCTGAGAGTTATTCTTATAAAAATTGCAGACAGGCTTCATAATATGAGAACCCTGGATTCCATGCCCGAGCATAAGAAAATGAAGGTTGCAGGGGAAACAATTTTTCTATACGCGCCTCTTGCAAACAGGCTTGGTTTATTTGCAATAAAAAGTGAACTCGAGGATCTTAGCTTTAAATTCCGGCAGCCACAGATTTATGACGAAATAGTTGCAAAGCTCAGGCATTCCGAAAAGAAGAACATTTCCCTTATCAACAAATTTTCTCTACCGATAATTGAAAGACTTACAGAAGCAGGTTTCAGATTTGACATCTCCGGAAGACCAAAGTCAATATTCTCCATCTGGAAAAAGATGCAGGCAAAGAATGTACCTTTTGAGGAGATATATGATGTGCTTGCAGTAAGGATCGTTTTTGAGCCGAAGGAAGGAATACCTGAAAAAACACAGTGCTGGAACATCTATTCTATCATAACCGATGTATATATGCCCAAGCCTGACAGGCTGCGTGACTGGGTAAGCCGGCCAAAGCCAAACGGCTATGAAGCTTTGCATGTGACAGTGATGGGTCCGGAAGGACAGTGGGTTGAGATCCAGATCAGAAGTAACAGGATGGATGAGATTGCAGAGAGAGGTTATGCTTCGCACCTTAAATATAAAGGCGACGATTCGCAGGAAACCGAGCTCGATAAGTGGATCAAGAAGATCAGGGTTATGCTTGAAAATCCGAGGGAGGACCCCATAGAATTCCTTGATGAATTCAAGATGAACCTCTTCGCCTCTGAAATCATGGTTTTCACTCCTAAAGGGCTCCTGGTAAGCCTTCCTAAAGGAGCATCGGCCCTTGATTTTGCTTACGAAATCCATACCGAAATAGGGAACAAGGCCATCGGAGCCAAGGTTAATTACAAGCTCAGTCCTATAAGTTCAACACTCCAGAGCGGTGACCAGGTTGAGATACTGACATCCGACATTGCCAAACCCGAAGTTGAATGGCTCTCATTTGTAAAAACACCAAAGGCAAGGGAAGCGATTAAAAATGTTCTCAGGAATGAGTCTAAGGAAAGTATCCAGAAAGGCATGGATATGCTTGAAGAAAAGATGAAGGAGATCGGGCAACCTTTGAACTCTGAATTCATGGCGAACCTGCTTGAAGCCTATGAATTTGAAAACAAAGATGATTTTCATTCTGCAATAGGTAATGGAAGGATCAGCCTTGATAATCTTAAAAAAATTGCAAAAAAAGGTCCTGCAAAGAGTGTTATTAAATACTGGGAGCTTAAGCTTATCGGTTCGAGAAAAGAGAAAAAAAACCAGGACCAGGGAATTATTGACAAAAATGCACCATTCCTGCTGAGAGAAAATGTTGATAATTCAGAACAGTCATATGAAATTGCCAAATGCTGCAATCCTATTCCTGGTGATGAGGTTACAGGGTACCATTCCCCGGAAGGTACTATAATAATTCATAAACCGAAATGTCCTGTTGCCATAAGGCTGATGTCAAACGAGGGAAACAGGATAATTGCCGTAAAATGGGCAATTCATAAGCTTGTATCTTTCCTGGCAAGAATACATATGTCGGGTATCGACAGAATTGGACTTGTTAATGATATCACAAATATCATTTCATCTGAGCTGAAGGTCAACATGACCAATATAAATATTTCTGTCAAGGACAGTATCTTTGAAGGTACCATAGATCTTTATGTTCATCATACCAGGGATCTTAACAACCTGATAATGAAAATATCAGGTATCAGCGGGATTGAGTCTGTGAAAAGAGTTGAAGATTTCTCAAAATGATGTACTTTTGTATTATTTTAAATAAGACCAGATATGATTAACGATGATACTAAGCTGACGGTTAAGAAGATCTTCACAGAGTACCTTGAGAAGAAAGGTCACAGGAAAACACCTGAAAGGTACGCAATACTGGATGAGATCTACTCCCGTACCGGCCACTTCGATATAGAGTCGCTTTACATATTCATGAAAAATAAGAATTACCGTGTAAGCCGTGCCACCTTATATAATACAATAGAAATCCTGCTTGACTGCAATCTGGTCATCAAGCATCAGTTTGGAAAGAACATTGCACAGTTTGAACGTGCATACCAGTGCGGACAGCATGATCATCTTATAGACATTGAAACAGGAAAGGTAATTGAATTCTGCGATCCCCGTATTCAGGAAATCATTAATACAGCAAGCGAATTACATAATTTTAATCCCCAGTTTCATTCGCTGTACATATACGGTCATTATAATGGTCCTGACAAGAAGCCATGATTACTGTAAAGAAGCGTGTCTCAAAACACCCTTCTTCATTTGTAGAATGATCCAAAAAAAAAGGGTGTCTCAATTTTTTGAGACACCCTTTTTTGTTTAATACAATGCTGTTTAGAAAGCGAAACCAAGAGCAAAACCAATTCTTGGTTTGAATCCTTTGAAGAATTTAATATCAAGGACGTCTGCATTACCTTCTGAAGCTTTTACATTACTGCTTCCATAATGTCCTCCAAAGAAAAGATCCATTGTGAATCCAGAGTTTGTGATCCATTGCCTTCCAAAAACAAGACCACCACCAAATGAATTAAGTGAACCTTCTGCATTCTCTATATCATTTGAAACACTGAATTTCTGATAACGCAGATAAGGAGCAACATAAAATCCATCACTGGCGTTTTTCTTAGGATAGAGTCTGACTTCAGGGGTAAGGATAAGGCCGCTGAATTTGGTGTCAGAAGAATGGAAACCAAGATAACCAAGACCCAATTGTCCTGATACACCTGCAGTAAGCGCTCTTTCATAGAATATGGATCCTGTTCCAACAAAAAGAGATAATGTATTTACTTTAAGAACATTTTTCTCTGTTGAAGTCTCCTGGGCCCTGATCAATGTTGCAGGAGCAAGAAGCAAAACTGCAATTAAAAGGAGTAAAGATTTTTTCATCGTTGTATTTTTAAGTTAGTTTTAAAAGTGATATAGCAAATGTAGGCTATAAAATGAAAAAAGCAAATAATTCCTTAGGCCACTGCAATGCGTAGTTTCCACATTTATTAACAATCCTTACTCCGGTATTAAAAAGAAGATTAATTTCGTAGCCGTTAGTTAAATGAATCAGCTACCGTAAAAATGAAGATCGATATTTTGTTAGGTTTACAATGGGGTGATGAAGGGAAAGGCAAGATTGTTGATGTTATCAGTCCAAAGTACGATATAATCGCACGTTTCCAGGGAGGGCCAAATGCAGGTCATTCGCTTGAATTTAATAACGTAAAGCATGTTCTTCACCTGATTCCTTCAGGAATATTTCACCCGGAAAAGCTCAACCTTATTGGCAATGGTGTTGTAATTGATCCTTCTGTGTTCAGAAAAGAAATTGAAGGATTGGGCCCCTCTGTTGAAGAGCTGACAAGGAGGCTTATAATTTCAACCAGGGCTAACCTTATCCTTCCCACCCACAGGATACTTGATGCTGCTTATGAGAGTCAGAAAGGTCTTACAAAGATTGGATCTACTCTCAAAGGAATTGGTCCGGCATATACAGATAAGGCAAGCAGGAATGGCATGAGGACCGGCGATATTCTGCGAAATGATTTTATTGATCTGTATAACAATCATAAAAAAAGACATCTTTCCCTTCTCAGGAATTATGATTTCAGCTTCAACATTGAAGAATACGAGAGTGGCTGGTTCGAAGGAATAGATATGCTGAAAAAGTTCAGAATCATCAATACCGAATACCTCATTAATGAAAGCCTTCTGAAAGGTAAAAAGGTACTGGCTGAAGGTGCACAGGGAACAATGCTTGATCTCGATTTCGGTTCATATCCATATGTAACATCGTCGAATACAATTAGTGCCGGGGCATGCACAGGATTAGGCATTTCTCCAAAAACAATCGGCAATATTTTCGGAATTTTTAAAGCATACTGCACCAGGGTTGGAACAGGCCCCTTCCCTACTGAATTACATGATGAAACAGGTGATATTCTCCGCAAAGTAGGTCATGAATTCGGGTCCACAACAGGCAGACCGAGAAGATGCGGATGGATCGATATACCAGCTCTAAAGTACTCCATTATGATAAATGGGGTAACAAATCTTTTTATGACGAAAGCAGATGTGCTTTCAGGGTTTGATACTGTTAAGATATGTACAGCCTACAGGATTAACGGGAAACTCTCAAAAGAAGTACCTTATAACCAGGAGGAACTTATCGAACCTGTATATACTGAAATGGACGGATGGAAAGAGGATATTTCTGGCATAAGGGATTATGAAGCATTACCTCAGAAACTGAAAAATTTCATTTCATTCATAGAAAAAGAAACATCAGTGCCAGTTACAATGGTGTCTGTAGGACCTGACAGGGAAGAAACAATTTTCAGATCCTGAAAAGGGTGTCAGGCAGGTTTTGCACTTACCTGTTCACATAGATCCACGATTCAACCTGCACAGTATCCTGGAACATGGCCAGCCTTTTTGAAGCTGCGGCAAGGTTGTTATATCCCTCGGCAGCAACAAATTCAAATTTGCTGTTTGCTGGCTTAAGAATTCTCACTTTATAACCCATTTTTGTATAATCTTCCGACAGCAGTTTCGCATACTCAGGTGTAAGGAAACTGCCAACTATAATATTGTACTTTGTTTCAGATGCCTTTAGCGCTTCCTCTGCCAGCCTTATTGAATCAAGTCTTGCATTCTCAATTGCAAGCAGATGTTCTGCAGCCAGTCTCATTGAATCTGCAACACGGATGCTATCCTGCCGTGCTTTCATCTCTGCAAGCGCCCTGGTTTTCTTCCCGAATAGTTTCGAATTAATAAACTTACACGATGGCAGGGTTGTAAGCATTATTGCCAATACTATACTTAATAGTAATCTCATATTCAGCATTTTAAGGTTAGAAGAACGAAGTTTCAGTAAGCTATCAAACCAAAGTTACATATTTGTTGAAATAAACCAAATTTATTTTCAAATGCTGGATTGTCGGGAATTTGTATATTAGACTGCGCAAATTTGATGGTACATTTAAATTACCTGCTATGAAGTCATTGATAAAATTTTTCGAAGAGAGTGTTGAAAAACACTCCAACAATGTATACCTGTGGGAAAAACCGCAGGATAAATATGAGGGTACCACCTATGGTGAAACCAAGAAGCAGGTGTATGAATTTGCCGCCGGATTATTAAAATTAGGAATTAATAAAGGAGACAGGCTTAGTCTGCTTTCTGAAGGCAGAAACAGCTGGGTAATCGGAGAACTTGGAATTCTTTATACTGGCGCCATGAACGTTCCCCTTTCAGTAAAACTGAATCCGGATGAAATAAAGTTCAGGCTAAATCATTCGGGTTCGAGAATGATCCTTGCATCCAATATCCAGGCTCAGAAAATAAAAGATATTCTTAAGGATTGTCCTTCAATCGAGAAGATCATTCATTTTGATACACAGGAAGATTATGCTCCTAACGAGATCCATTTTAATGAAGTAAGAAAAATTGGCAGGGAATGGCTGGATAAGCCTTCAAACATGGATTTCTTCACTGAATTATCAAAAAGCATCACTCCTTCTGATTTTGCAAATATCTGTTATACCTCCGGAACAACAGCCGACCCCAAGGGGATAATACTAACACACGGCAACTATGTAAGCAATGTTTATCAGGCTTACAGTTTAATGGATATTCCTGCCTTCTATAAAACTCTTCTTATTCTGCCCTGGGATCATTCATTCGGCCATACCTGCGGAATATTTGCATTTATGGGGAAAGGTGCAAGCATTGCCTCTGTCAAAACGGGCAAAACTCCTATGGAAACTCTCAGGAACCTTCCTGTATGCCTGAAGGAAATAAAGCCCAACCTGCTTATGAGTGTTCCTGCAATTGCAAAGAATTTCAGAAAGAATATTGAGAAAGGAATTAAGGAGAAAGGTAAGTTGACTGAAATCCTTTTTAACTATGCCCTGAAAATAGCTTATGCCTATAACAAGGAAGGATGGAATAAAGGACAAGGAATTCATAGAGCTACAAAACCGCTTCTTGACCTGTTTGACAAAATCTTATTCAGCAAGATAAGGGAAGCCTATGGAGGGGAACTTGATTATTTTATCGGTGGCGGTGCACTTCTCGACATTGAACTTCAGAGATTTTTTTATGCCCTCGGAATACCAATGTACCAGGGCTATGGTTTAAGTGAAGCATCACCTGTAATATCTTCGAACTCAACCAGCAGGCATAAGCTTGGATCTTCTGGAGTCCTTGTAAACAATATGGAACTTAAGATTATAGATGATGATGGCAATGAACTTTCTGTAGGTCAGAAGGGCGAAATCATTATAAGGGGTGAGAATGTTATGTACGGCTACTGGAAAAATGAGGCAGCAACAAAGGAGACTGTAAAAGAAGGATGGCTCCATACCGGCGACATGGGTTACCTCGATAATGACGGCTATCTTTATGTACTTGGCAGGTTTAAAAGCCTCCTGATAGCTGATGATGGTGAGAAGTTCAGTCCTGAGGGTATTGAAGAAGCAATTTCAGAGCAATCGAAATTTATAGACCAGTGTATGCTGTATAATAACCAGCGGCCGTATACAGTAGCTCTCGTAATACCAAACCAGCATGCTTTAAAGCTGTATCTGGAGGAAAAAAATCTTACTGCAGATTCAGACGAAGGGAAAAGAGCGGTGATCAATCTCATTGAGAGTGAAATAAATGAATACAGGACCAATGGCAAATACGGAAATATGTTTCCGCAAAGATGGCTTCCGGTTGCAATCGGGATTCTTGAAGAAGGATTTACTGAAGATAACGGCCTCATGAATTCAACAATGAAAATTATAAGGGGCAGGATAATGGAAAAGTACCAGGATCTTATTGAATATCTGTATACGCCGGATGCCAAGGCAGTAACAAATGAAAGGAATATTGAGCAGGTGGAAAAAATGAAACTGGGATAATATTTTGCGAGACACGCTGATCTTTGTTTATACCTGCAGGCATAAACTTTGACACTTTTATAAAAATTCCACTGATATCATTGTTAATTAGTACCTTTGTTCTCTCCAGAGGGGTTTTATTATAAAATTATGAATGTATTAGGTAAGCTTCATCCTTTTTCATTGTGGTATTATTTTGAAGAGATCTGCAGGATTCCAAGATTATCGAGAAATGAAGGATTAATAAGAAAATATCTTCTTGATTTTGCTGCTAATAACAAGCTTGAAAGCAGGGAGGATGAGGTAGGGAATATTCTCATCGTAAAAAATGCAGCTCCCGGAATGGAGCACAGGAAAACCATAGTCCTTCAGAGTCATATGGATATGGTCGGAGAAAAGAATGCTGATTTTAAACACGACTGGACCATTGATCCTATTGTGCCTGTTATCAGCGGAAGCTGGGTAAAAGCGACAGGCACCACCCTTGGAGCCGATGATGGTATAGGAATAGCAGCACAGCTTGCAATTCTGACAGATAAAGATCTTAAGGCTGGCAAAATAGAATGTCTTTTTACAGTTGATGAGGAATCCGGGATGACGGGTGCAATTAACCTTAAGCCTGATTTCTTTTCTGGAAGGATCCTTCTGAATCTGGATTCTGAGGATGAAGGTATTCTGTTTATTGGTTGTGCCGGGGGGATGGATACAATAGGTGTTATGGAGTATGGTAAAGTAGAAACCCAACCAGGATCTGCAGCATTAAAAATTTCACTTACCGGCCTGCATGGCGGCCATTCAGGCGATGAAATACACAAAGGTTATGGAAACGCTGTCAAACTTATGAACAGGCTGATCTCGGATATTTCAGAAAAACAACATATTTCAATTGCTGATTTTGACGGAGGTAACCTGCGAAATGCCATACCGAGGGAAGCATTTGCATCAATAGTGTCGGATAAAGGTGAGATTGATTCCATCAGAAAAATTGCCGATGATTTCATGCTGACACTCAGGAAGGAATTTGGCGATCTAGAAAAAGATCTTAAGCTTTCAGTTTCAGTCATTGATGTTCCTGGATATGTTATGGACCATGAAAGCCAGGCCAGGTTTATTGATGTCATTAACTGTTGTCCTCATGGAGTAATTGACTGGTCGACTGAAATGGAGGATCTGGTGGAAACATCCACAAACCTTGCTTCTGCAAAATTCGAAGAAAAGAACACCATTAAGATTGTAACAACACAACGAAGTTCTATTGAATCATCAAAGCATCGTGTTGCAGGCACTGTTGAATCGTGCATGAAAGTTGCCGGTGCTAGTGTGATTCACTCTGATGGTTACCCGGGATGGACCCCTGACCTGAGTTCAGAAATTCTGCAGATCACCAGGAAATCTTATGAGAAATTGTTCGGCAAAGACCCCCAAGTAAGAGCAATTCATGCAGGACTAGAATGCGGACTTATTTATGAAAAATTCCCCGGGATCGATATGATTTCGTTTGGACCTACAATAAAAGGTGCTCATACCCCTGAAGAAATGATTGAAATCAAAACTGCACAGATGTTCTGGGACCTGCTCATCGATGTGATAAAAGAGATTCCTTCCTGAGGAATATTGTCTTAATCTAGTTTCTCAAATTCTTCTTTTCCTGCACCGCAAACAGGGCATAAATAATCATCCGGAAGGTCGTTGAAATCAACTCCCGGCTGAATTCCTGATACCGGGTCCCCTTCAGCAGGATCATATATATAACCGCAAATCAGGCACCTGTACTTATCCATAAATGATAATTAATAATCATAGGTAAATTTACTCAATTAACCTATAACTGCATATTAAAGGTTATCTGCCCGATGTGACGAAGGATCATGACAAAGCTCGATAAGTGTCCCTGCAGTAGTTTTAGGATGCAGGAATGCTATATCAAGGCCTTCAGCACCTTTCCTTGGTCTGGTATCAATAAGCCTGATGCCTTTTAATTCAGCATCTTTCAGGCTCTTTTCAATATCTTCAACAGCAAAGGCAATGTGGTGTATGCCTTCCCCTTTTTTCTCAATGAATTTTCCAATAGGACCTTCAGGATCAGTGGACTGAAGCAGCTCTATTTTTGTCTGGCCTACCTTAAAGAATGCAGTTTTGACTTTCTGATCCTGCACCTCTTCTATACAATAACATTTCTGTCCAAGTAATTTTTCATAAAGAATAATTGCAGCATCAATATCTGAAACTGCTATTCCGATGTGCTCGATATATAATGGATTCATAATTAAAATTTAAACTTAAAACGGGAATTCTGTAAGGGCAGGAATATCAGGTCTGGAGTTTTCAGGTTTCAGAGCAGCAATATGAACGGGGTTGCCATCAACATATATTGCTTTGTAGGGTGATGTGGGGCATGAATATTCACAATGACCGCATCCTACGCAGATTTCATCATTAACTGCAGGTATCAGAAGGTTGCCTTCAAAAGGGATCATATAAACAGCCTTTGTTGGGCAGCTTTCCGAACATGCACCACAGTTTGTTCTTTCTGTCTTAACAATACAGTTATCTTTTATAAACCTTGCTTTTCCGATCTGTGTGAGCTGCTTTGCTTCCGGTTTTAGAGGCTGAAGAGCATATGATGGGCAAATTTCTGTGCATATGGTGCATTTATATGAACAAAAACTCTTGCTGTAATTCATTACAGGCTGCATAAGGCCAACAAGACCATATTCTCTGAATGCGGGCTGCAATACACCATTTGGGCATTCACTTATGCAAAGAGAACATGCTGTGCATGTTGTATTAAAGTGTTCAATTGATATTCCTCCCGGGGGACAAACCGGGTAATTCCGTTGCTCCATAATTGTCGAAGCCTGTTTTGGCTTCGGAGCTTTTTTATCCTGGGTTGCCCCAAAAGTGCGCATCCCAAGCAAAAACATGACTGATCCGACGATTATCTTCCTCCGGCTTTCATCAGTTTTTGGTTCCTTTAACCTGCGAAACTTAACAAGGCTGTATGAAATAGCGTCTTCCTGGCAAACATTCACACAATTAAAACAACCTACGCATCTTGAAACATCAAATTTCCTGTTAATGGAATCGATGCATGATGATTTGCACCTCATAGAACATCTTCCGCACCTGGTACATAAGGAGTCATCAAAATTTATCCTCAGCAAAGAGAATTTTGATACAAAGCCGAGCAGAGTTCCGACAGGACATATTGTATTGCAATACAGACGCCCTTTTGTAAAAGCCATTATTCCAGAAATTAAGAAGAACAATACAGGAAGTGAGTACATAACAAGGGTAAAAGGCCTGTGCTGAGTATGAGCCAATGTGTAAATTCCTGCTTTTCCGAGAATTCCCGAAAGGAAATTATTAATTGATACAAAAACAGGTTTACCAAGGAAAGTCATAAACCTTCCGAAAATGCTGAATGGATCCAAAACAGTAAGTACATAAATACCCCAGATTATTGTAACACCTACTGCGGTTATAAGCACAATATACCTCAGGATATTATCTGCTTTACGGTAGCCAAACCTGCGGAAACGTTTTTTTACCCTTCCTCCTATCCTGCTGAATATGTCCTGCCCTATACCCATGGGACAAATAAATGAACAATATGTACGGCCTGAAAGTAAAGTAAGAATTAGTACCAGAACGAAACCTGAAGAGACAGCTATAATAGCAGTATTGAGATATTTAAGCAATGAAGGAACAAACTGAATATATAAAAGACCCTGGATATACTTTGCAGGTATCAAAGATCTTAAATCGACGAAGATCAGGAATAATGAAACAAAGAACAGTCCGGCAACTATAATCCTCAAGGTTCTGAGATGATGTGATTTCATCCGATTACATTTTTATCCTTCTGATATTCAGAGATTCAAGATTTGTTTTTCCAAGCCCTGTTTTGCCGGCCAGGCTTAAATAAGAAATCTTATCAATCGGGACTCCGAGCATTTTTGCCGCAGCAGTATCACCTGCCACCCAGTCCCGGGTAAGTATCTGTGATTTCATGGGTATAATATCTTCCGCAGAGATGCCTCTTGGTCCATGCTTTACCATAACATTGTAGCAGTCAATTACATTAAGAATGGGCTTTTTCTCATACAAAGCATAATCTGCAATGCACTGATCAAGGTTGTTGGAATGCCAGAAAGCCCTGTCCCAGATCACACCCATCATATTTTTAAGACAGGCAGTTAGCCTTGTTGAGTTATGATCTTTTAATACAGGAACATTTATCAATACATCTGTATCAAGAACCAGCTCATGCACCTTGACAGACGAAAGATTTTTTCCCCCGGATATACTTATTTCATGATAATAGTTTTCTGAGTTTGCAGGAACAACCTTTGCCCCTGCACTTCGAGCAGCTTTTTCAATGCCTGAGGTCCTGTAACAATTAACCCAGTTATCACAGGTGTGATCGAGAACATAGACTTCCTTTGCGCCTGCACTAAAACATTGTTCAACGATCCTTTTAACAAGGGCAGGATTTGTTGTAGCCCCAAGTTCAGGAGTAACATCCCAACCTATGTTAGGCTTTATCAATACTTTCTGTCCTTTTTCAACAAACGAAGACATGCCACCGTATTCCTGTATGCCAATATCAAACATCGCATCAGGCTCTCCACCCATGACGGCAATCATGTCGTATTTTATTCCTGTCATAGGCTTCTGATATTTGTCCGGACGCATAATATAAAAAGCAGCTCCGGCCGCAATGCTGGCTGTTGATGTTTTAAGAAATTCCCCTCTTTTCATCAATGCCCTATTTATTTAAACACAATATCCGCATCGCCGAAAATACTATTTTTTTTATTATTTATCCCTAAAGATCGTAAATTGTATACAGGCTGCAGGATGTAAGGATTATTATCTTAATATTGTCTTTTATTTATTTTAATTATAAATAAGAGTTTAAAATGAAAGTACTGTCATATGATTGTTTCTCGGGGATTAGCGGCGATATGAATCTTGGAGCCATGATCGATCTGGGCATCAGTAAGGATTTTCTTATATCGGAACTTAATAAATTAAATCTCCAGGGCTGGGAACTCATCGCAGTCAGGGATCAGCGGCATGGTATAAGCGGAACAAAAGTAACTGTAAAGCAGACCAGACATGAACATGCACACAGGCACCTGGAAGATATTGAGGATATAGTAAGAAATTCTTCTCTTGATGAAAACACCAGGAGCCTTGCTATGAAAATATTCATGAAGATTGCTGAAGCAGAAGCAAAAGTACATGGCATGCCTGTTGAACATGTTCATTTTCATGAAGTAGGTGCGATAGATTCAATTATCGATGTTGTAGGTGCAGCAATCTGTTATAATGCACTCAATGTTGAGGGTGTACATGTATCCACTGTAGAGCTGGGCTCAGGATTTGTTAAGTGTGATCATGGAAAACTTCCGGTACCCGCACCTGCGACTGCTGAGATTGTTAAGGGATTGCCTGTTAAACAGGGAGGCTTATCTTTTGAAGCTACAACGCCCACAGGAGCTGCAATACTTGCAGTACTGGGAACAAACTTCACAAAAGGAACTGCATTAAAAATTGAAAAAACAGGTTACGGAGTTGGTCAGAAAGAAAATAATGATATTCCAAACCTTCTGAGAGTTTTTATAGCTGAAACAGATGTTGCAGAGCCTGGCCATGATGCCACACTCCTTGAATGCAACATTGATGATATGAATCCCGAATTTTTTGAGTTCATTTCTGAAAAGCTCTTTAAAGCAGGAGCAGCTGATGTCTACCTTACAAACATAATGATGAAAAAAGGAAGACCTGGAATAGTTCTCAGCATCATCTGTGAAAATGAGAATTCTGAGTCGCTGAAGGAGATATTGTTCCAAGAATCAACAACTCTTGGTATAAGGACATTTAAGTTCAGAAAAGACACCCTTACAAGACAACCCGAAGTCATCGATACTGAATTTGGCAAAATAAACATTAAAAGATCCTTCTATAAAGGTAAGGAAGTGTCAGTCAAACCCGAATATGATGATTGTAAAAGAGTTGCGATGGAGAAGGTACTGCCACTAAAGGAAGTTTATAACAAGGTATTATCGATACTGCATAAAAAATAACAATACGCACACAAAAAACGTATGATTGAAACTAAATCAGAAAAACTTAATAGTATTCTAAAAGAGCTGGGATCATTTGTTGTAGCTTTTTCCGGTGGAGTTGACAGCTCTTTTCTCCTTTACAGGGCTCATACATTATTAAAACGGAATGTGCTTGCGGTCACAATAAGGACTCCATATATCCCTGCAAGGGAAGTCACAGAGGCTGTTGAATTCACAAGTAAATACGGAATACGGCACAGTATAATAAATCTTGAAATACCAGATTCAATAAGGAAGAATCCTTTAAAGAGATGCTATTTATGTAAGAAGACCCTTTTTACCCAGCTCATTGATTTTGCCAGGAGAAATGATCTTCGCTTTGTTGTAGACGGATCAAATGCAGATGATACAGGTGATTACAGGCCAGGCCTTAAAGCACTGGAGGAGCTTAGCATCAGGAGTCCGCTCCTTGAAGCTGGGATGACAAAGGAAGAGATAAGGCAACTCAGTAAAGCAGCCGGCCTTGATACCTGGGATAAGCCGGCGTATGCCTGCCTGCTCACAAGGGTTCCTTATGATACTGAGATCGACCAGGATACACTCAGAATGGTTGAGGCCGGTGAAAGCATGCTGTTCGAACAGGGTTTTCCCGGCACAAGGGTCAGGGTTCATGATAATATGGCAAGAATTGAATGTATTCCTGGCTTCATTGATAAAATTATACAGAGACAAACCCGTGAACATATAGTAACGGAGATGAAAAAAATAGGCTTCAGATATGTATCTTTGGATCTTGAAGGTTACAGGACAGGAAGTTATAACCCTGAAATCAAAGAGAAATGAATGCAAACGATGTTGAAAAGCTCCTGACTCAGGTAAGCGTCGGAGAAAAAAGTGTTACCGAGGCGCTTGATGAGCTCAAAACGGTTTCATATACTGATCTGGGCTTCGCAAGGATTGATCATCACCGCGAGATCAGGACTGGTTATCCGGAAATAATTTATTGTGCCGGGAAAACTGTTCATCAGGTAAAGGAGATTGTCAGGGTAATGGCAGAAAAGGAAAATAATGTTCTCGGTACACGTGCCACACCTGAGATGTATGAAGCAGTGAAGAGCATTTTACCCGAAACAGTTTATTACCCGGTCGCACGAATCATCTCAGTGCAGAAAAAAACAACTAAAGCACCTTCAACGAAAATTGCTGTAATCACTGCAGGCACTTCTGATATGCCTGTTGCAGAAGAAGCTGCTGTTACTGCGGAACTGCTGGGTAATAATGTGCTGAGAATATATGATGCAGGTGTAGCAGGAATTCACAGGCTGTTTGACAAGCTTCCTGAAATACGTAAATGCAGGGTGGTCGTTGTTATAGCAGGCATGGAGGGTGCCCTGTCGAGTGTTGTGGGTGGTCTTGTCGACAAACCTGTAATTGCAGTGCCCACAAGTGTTGGATACGGTGCAAATTTCGGGGGAATATCTGCCCTTCTCGGAATGCTTACCAGCTGTTCATCAGGTGTATCTGTTGTTAATATTGATAACGGTTTTGGTGCAGGCTTCTGTGCAAGCATGATTAACAAGCTTGACTGAAAAAAATGCATGATAAGATACTTCTGACAACGGCATACCTCCCTCCGATCAGCTACTTTACATTATTATCATCATCGGCTTCAGTCTTCATTGAGAAAAATGAAAACTATGTTAAACAAACATACAGGAACAGATGCTATATACTTTCCCCTCATGGAAGACAACTGCTTGTTGTTCCTGTTCTTGAAGGAAGCAGACATAAGATAGGCATTACTGAGGTGAGGATTGATTATTCAAAAAGATGGCAACAGGTACATCTCAGGGCTATGGTTTCTGCTTACAAAAATTCACCTTTTTTCGATTATTATTTTGATGATATTGAAAATACAATATCAGCAGGATTTGAATTCCTATGGGAACTTAATAATTCTCTCCTGAAGGTTGTTCTGGATGTTTTAAAAATTAAAATGTTACCTGAATTTACAGCTGAATTTGAAAAAACAGGGAAATCAGATTACGATTACAGATATATAATAAACCCTGAAAAACCAGTGAATGAGTCTTTAAAATACACCCAGGTTTTTATGAATAATGGTTTTGTTCCTGACCTTAGCATTATTGATCTGATCTTCAACATGGGACCTGACTCCCTTCTTTTCATTCAAAAATAAGAAAGGTATCTCATAATTAACTGAGATACCCTCCTGTACTTTTATCAGAAAAGCTTCAGAACTTCAATCCCAGAGTAAGTGTAAAATTATTCCGGTTTGTATTTAAACCAGCTGCAGCAGGATCATATGAAGAATCAAGAGGATACATGAAATATACCTGGTCATAGTTTGTATTTGAATACCCCAGATCTATGAAAACATTTCTTTCTCTGAAACCAAGCCCTCCGGAGATCACACCATAACTAAGATCGGCATTATCTTCGCTTGCCTGGAATGCTTTTCCATAATAACCATAACCACTTCTCAGGTAAAATTTATCGAGGCGTAATTCACCGCCAACCCTGAAATTATGCACAGGTTTAAGTGAGTTTTTGATTCCGAGGTTTCTCTCACTGTAATCCTCATTATCACCTACAGCCCTAAACCTTGCTGTACTGTAATCAACAAACTCGTAATCTGCGCTGATAACAGCAAGCTTTCCGATCTGCACGGCAGCTCCTGCAAGAGCCCTGAACGGAGTGGTTATACCATACTTATAGCGTGCAGGGGTTGTTGAAAAAGAATATTTCCCCCCTCCGTCAAAATTAGATACTATGTCTTCTGTAAAGTATTCATTGATCCTGTACCATATAGGCGAATGAAATGCAAATCCTATTCTTAACATCTCGACAGGACGGATTACAGCACCAAGCTTTATGGAGTAACCGGTTCCTGTATTTTCAAAATGGTCAGTATAAGTAAAATTTTTGAACTCCGAAGGGAGAGATACTTCTGAAGATTCAAGATGCTCATAATGGCTTGTAAAATTCAGCCTGTTTATGCCAAGGGTAGCACCAAAGTAGATTTTATTTTCAAAGTTGCCACCAATAGACAGGGCATGCTCTGCTGTGAATCCTTCATTGTTAATAAGCCTTCTTATGTTCTGACCGTAGACTGATGGAGGATTATCACCATAGTTCGAAAATACAGTACCATATTCCAAACCTCTTGTACCCGTTACTGTGTCTATCAACCATGCATCATAAGCAATGCCGGCAGCATCAGTCAGATCCTTGAAGTAAGTCCCATTACTTGAATTAGCCCAGTAATCGGTCATTGAGCTTGTGGAGCTTTTTCCCTGTATTCTGGCAGTCTGGTTAAGGTTGTTTGTTTTCGAATAAGAGTATCCAAAATTCAGTGAAATGAGACCTTTATCTGAAGTTATAAGATTGCTCACCAGTCCAGCTTGTCCAAGATTAAAATTATAAATGTAGTCGCTATTAAGGCCATGAAACCTTGCATCAGTTTTAATATGTGATAATTGGGGAGAGATCGTCAACTCTGATGATCTGAAGAACCCCAGTCCCGCAGGGTTCTGACTTAAAGTTGAAATATCTCCTCCGATTGCAGTAAATGCACCTCCCATTGCATTAAACCTGGCTGTACCTCCATAAAATATCTGTGAGTAACGGAGAACATCATCCACATTCTGGGCAAGTAATCCTGCAGAAAAGGATATTAGAATTGCTATTACGAAACTTAGCTTTTTCATAACTGATTGTTGTATAGTTTTTTTATAAACTCTCCAGGATTACCTCCGGCTGCCTGATGAACCTGAAGATGAAGATCTTGATCCACCGGAAGATGAACCTCCGGAAGATGAACCTCCGGAATATCCCGAAGAGCCACCGCTATATGATGAGCCTCCTCCACCGGAAGATGAACTGCCTCCATATGATGAGCCTCCGCTATAAGATCTCGGGCTTGAAGAACTTGAACTGCCTGAACTGCCAGACGAACTTCTTGAAGATGGAGTAGAGTATGAACGCGGTGCAGAGTATGATGAACCAGAACGGCTGCCCGAAGAAGGTGCTACACTCCTGCTGCCGGAAGATGCTGACCTTGAAGGGGCATATCCCTGTGAAGAAGAAGAGTTTCTTGGTTCTGAATATGTTCCCTCATTTGATGTGGTTCTGGAACCAGAGTTCACTGGTGAACGCATTGTTCCCTGATCGGAAGATTGGCTTCTTGTTGCCGAACCTTCTGCAGACCTGCTATTGTTATATGAAGGCCTTGAAGGCATTCTTGGGCTGTTATAGCTTGGAGTATATGTTCTTCTAGAGTTGTCATACTGAGGCATTGATGCTGCATTACGCGGTGTTGATGCTGAAGGACGTGCATTCTCCCCACCCTGAGCTGATCTTGCACCCTGGGTTGAGGTTCTTGCAGTAGTAGCAGCCCTTTGAGCAGGGGTAGCAGTTGATTCAGGAGCCACACGCCTTGAAGATGGTTGACCCGAAACATATGAATCTCTTCTCATAGAGGAGGCACCTGTAAGTCCTGTTGAGTTATTCCATCGCGAAGACATTGTACTTGCTCTGTCTCTCCTGCCGTAGGCAACAGATCCGCCGTTATCATTGGCATAATAAGAGGGATAACCGCCATAATATCCTCCATAATATCCACCCCAGTAACCACCATAGTATCCGTAGTTATATCCATAACTGTAGGGTGAATAAAAATCGTAATACCCGTAACCATAGTAAAAGGGATCATAATAACCGAAGGTATAAGGCCAACCATAGCTATATCCGAAACTAAATGCATAAGGATATCCGTAGTTATAGTAAAAAGGATCTCTCCAGTAAGGATAAAAGTAATTTCCATAAAACCTGCTTATCCTGCTTGCATATGAGAAATCGTCATAATAATCATACCCATTGTTGTTTGCCATATACTGGTTATCAATATCAACTGCGTCGGAGTATTCTTCCGAAACCAGGGTATCTGCGGCATATATGTTATCATAGTAATCAGTACCTGAATCGTTGTATTGCTGAGTTCCTGCAGAACGGGCACTGGCAATATTCTGATCTGATGGCTGAAAATACACATCATCATATTCCACACCAGTATACAATGATGATGTACATGCAGTTGCAGTGAGAAAAGCAATCAGCGATATGTAAGTTAGTTTTTTCATTTTTCCCCCCATGTTTTTATTTATCCAGCTAATACTATACTTTAATTTTTTATTAATCATGCAAATACTGTACCAAATGCTTCTTTTTTTTAACTTACTTTTAACTATTCTACCTCCTTCGTGATGATCCTGGTAACGATGAACGTGAAGGAGCTGTCTCTGAGCTTTTAGTTGTGCCGGAGGAACTTCCGGATGAAGAAGAAACTCTTCTTGGGGCTGTGGAAGATGGACCAGAGGTTGTTGATGAAGACCGGTCTGACTGGTTCCTGGTGCCGGCTGGTGTTCTTCCTGTTCTTTCTCCCGGGGAGGTTACATTCCCTGAAGAGTTGCTGTTCACTTGTCGACCATTATTCTGTACACTCCGGCTACCGGACATTTGAACCGACCTGTCATTTTTCCCCCGATTCACGTTATTTGTCCCGGGGTTATTTTCATTTCCATACCTGTTTCCCGTATTTTCGTTTCTGTTGTTGTCATCCCAATATCGGTTACCATTGTTCCCGTTGTTGCCGCTGTTCCCACTATTACCACTGTTCCCATTACTCCCATTGTTTTCGTTATTCCCGTTATTCCCGTTATTCCCGTTATTCCCATTATTCCCATTATTACCATTGTTACCACTATTGCCGTTGTTACCGCTGGTATAATTGTTACCATTGGTGCCATCATTCCCGTTGGAACCATTATTACCGTTGGAACCATTATTCCCGTCGGAATGGCCGTTATTGCCATTGCTTTCCTGGTCATTCCTTCGTCCAGGTGAAGAAGATATTCTTTCCCTGGCAGGAGTATTTAATGTTCGACGTGATTCGGTATATGTTCGGGTGATCGATTTACCAGATGATGATGGCTGGTAAAAAACTGCTGCAGGTTCAGGGTAGTAGTTGTAGGTATTATAAACATTTACTGTTCTGTAAGAAGGCCTGTAATAGGAATTGACATAAACAGGTGCGGAACCATACCAGCTGTAAACAGGCACGTATCCCCAGGAATAAGAACCTTCCATTCCGGGATAATAATCCGAATATCCAAATCCTGCACCATTTCCATAGATTGTTAATCCCCATGAATATGGCTGGTAATTATACCAGTAAACGTCTGTATAAACGGGCGCATAGTATGTAAATGAAGTGTATGACCTGTGGAACCTGTTGATCCTTGATGAGAACTGGTAGTCATAACTTCCATAATAACTTGTACTAACTGTGGAAAGTTGTGCATCAGATTCAGAAAGAGAAGCCAGGAATAAGAACAAAATGAAGGAATATAAGTTAGCTTTCATGTGGCACCAACCTTTCTTTTTATCAAATAACGGACTTTTTCCTTATTTTAGCAATCTAATTTTTTAAAATATACTAAACAAATACTATACCAACAACAATGGCTAAGTTTTTAACAAACAGGGAGGAAAATTATTCACAATGGTATAATGATCTTGTAATTAAGGCTGATCTTGCAGAGAACTCAGCTGTAAGAGGTTGTATGGTTATAAAACCATATGGTTATGCTATCTGGGAAAAAATACAGGCTGGATTAGATAAATTATTTAAAGAAACGGGGCATGTTAACGCATACTTTCCATTATTCATACCCAAGTCTTTTTTCAGCAGGGAAGCTGCTCACGTTGAGGGATTCGCTAAAGAGTGTGCAGTTGTAACCCATTACCGTCTGAAGAACGACGGTAAGGGTGGGATTGTAGTTGACCCGGCTGCTAAACTTGAGGAAGAGCTGATTGTAAGACCCACCTCAGAGACCATCATATGGAACACTTACAAAAACTGGATTCAATCTTACAGAGATCTGCCTATCCTTATAAACCAATGGGCAAACGTTGTAAGGTGGGAAATGAGGACACGTTTGTTCTTGAGAACAACTGAATTTTTGTGGCAGGAAGGTCATACTGCCCATGCTACAAGAGAGGAAGCGATGGAAGAGACAATGAGGATGATAAATGTATATGCTGATTTTGCTGAAAATTCCATGGCCCTCCCTGTTATCAAAGGTTATAAGAGCGAGAATGAACGTTTTGCAGGTGCTCTCGAAACACTTGCTATCGAAGCCTTAATGCAGGATGGTAAAGCTTTGCAGGCAGGTACCAGTCATTTTCTTGGTCAGAATTTTGCCAAAGCATTTGATGTGCAGTTTACCGATAAGACTGGCAAGCTGGATTTCGTATGGGCAACATCATGGGGAGTATCCACCAGACTTATGGGAGCGATAATCATGGGTCATTCGGATAACAACGGGCTTGTTCTGCCTCCCCGGCTTGCTCCGATCCAGGTTGTTATAATACCTATTTTCAAAAAGCCGGAACAGTTTTCCGCTATATCAGAAAAAGTAGTAAAGATCAAAAAAGACCTCGAAGCCAGGGGCATCTCAGTAAAGTATGATGACAGGGATAATAACACTCCGGGATTTAAGTTTGCTGAGTATGAGCTTAAAGGAGTTCCTGTAAGACTTGCAATAGGTCCCCGGGATCTTGAGAACGGGACCGTAGAAATAGCAAGGCGCGACACTTTAACCAAGCAGTTGATATCTATTGAAACAATAACTGATCACGTTGTAAACCTTCTGGATGAAATACAGAAAAATATATATACCAAGGCACAGACATTCCGCAAAGAGAACACATTTTACCTTGATAAGTGGGAAGACTTTACAAGAGTGCTTGATGAACCGGGTGGTTTCATAATGGCTCACTGGGATGGAACAAAGGAGACCGAAGAAAAGATAAAAGAGGAAACCAAGGCAACTATTCGCTGCATCCCTTTCGACTCACCTGAAGAGGAAGGAAAATGCATTTATTCGGGCAAACCATCAACAAAAAGAGTTCTTTTTGCCAGATCTTATTGAAATGACTAAACTTTTTCTGAAATTTAACTTTTCATAACCATCCTAACTCAGTTTGTCCATGCCATTCCCGGAAGATAAAAAAAACTCGATAGTATCAACCTTGAAAGAAAAATCCCTGTTAAAGCAAAAGGTATATGATAATACACTTGATGCTTTTAATACTCTCAAGGAGGTATTGAAATCCATGGTAAAGGAAATAAATGCACAACTGGAAGGAATGGATTCCAGGATTAAACTTGAATATACCGACAGAAGCAGCTTTGATGCCCAGATCAAGATAGCTGGAGACATTCTCCTGTTCAGCATGCATTCCAATATTTTCCAGTTTGACAGGGAACATCCTGCATGGAAGACTTCCTACATACAAAAAAATAAATTCAACGCTTATTCCGGAATAATAAACATTTATAACTTCCTTGCAGATTCATTCAAATACTCCAGGAATGATGATCTTGGCTATCTTATTGCAAGGATATTTATAAACCATGAGAAACAATACTTTGTTGAAGGGAAGCGACAGATGGGAATGCTTTTTACAAATTATGGCAGCGAAGAAATTTCAAAATTATCCTTGCAGGTGATTATTGCTACTGCAATACAGTATGCTCTTGAATTTGATCTTCTGGTACCCCCATATGACACTGTCAAGATAGCTTCTGTAGGACAGGCTGAAGCTAAAATCCAGCATTCAAAAGTAATGACAGGTAAAAGGTTAGGTTTCCAGTTCAATTCAGATGACGTACTGAATGGCAAAAACGGAAAAACCGAAAATAAGCAACAGCAATAGTTTATCCAGGCTACTGTGTCAGTTGCTTATTTTAATAAGCAGCTCATTCAGTAATCTTATACATGCCCAAACTGAAAAGGTGAACCATGCTTCATACGATCACCTGATACATGATTTTACAGTAATAGCACAATACCCTTCAAAACCAGTATCGTCACGCACCCTGTTAAAAAACAGGAACCTTGCATTCCTTGATACCCTGAAGATCAAATCATCAAGGAATAAAATTACCAGAAAGATCTATGAAATTGTAATTGTCGCCCCTGATTCGATAAATAACCGGAATATACGTGGTGACAGTGAATATGAATACTCCCGGTTTTCAGGTAAAAGGATAAGAAATATTGAGATCAGAAGCTTACCTGTCTTCGGGTCAAACATCAACAACCCCGACTACTACAATCCTTATAACAGCCAGAAAATATTGAATAAAACTCATGTCAGTACATCTGAGTATATTATAAAGAACAATCTCCTTTTCTCATCAGGAGACACAATATCACCAATCATTCTGAGTGACAATGAGAGGCTTTTAAGGGATCTCCCTTTTATTGACGATGCAAGAATATTCGTCATGCCTGCAGGAAATGATGAAGCAGATATCCTGGTGGTTACAAAAGATGTCTACTCATTGGGAGGCTCCTTCTCACCATTTGGTTTCAAAAAAGGCAAATTATCTGTGTTCGATAATAATATACTTGGACTTGGCAATGAACTTGGTTTCCAGATGCCTTTTGACAATACAGCATCAGATTCACCCGGTATCGGTACATACCTAAGGATAGATAATCCTGCCCGCACATTTGCCAACTTAAGGTTATATTATAACGATGATATAGGGGAAAATTCATATGGAATTGATATCTCAAGGAGATTCCTGACATCAACAACAAAATATGCAGGCGGATTAACAATAAGCAGGGTAAATAAAAATAAAGCCCTCGATACAATGAGAAATGTATTTCCCCTCAAGTATGTTTATCAGGATTACTGGCTTTCAAGATCTGTCTTAATGGATAAAGAAAGTGTCACAAGAATGATTTTCAGTGCCAGGTATACAGTTAATAATGTATTTACAAGACCTGAAATAGGCCCTGACACATACCATTCGTTACAGAAATACAGAACCTTCCTGGGCTCAGTTGCCTTTTCCAGACAGAGGTATTTTAAGTCAAGTCTTATCCATGAATATGGTAGAAATGAAGACATACCTTACGGAATGCTTGCAAAAGTGACATTTGGCAGGGAACTGAATGAATTCAAGATCAGGAATTATGCAGGTTCAGAACTTGCATACGGCAAATCATTCTCTGAATATGGCTATTTATATGTTTCGGCTGGTCTTGGGGCGTATCTTAATAAGAACAGAACTGAGCAGGGTATTATGACATTGAAAACGAGATATTTTTCAAATCTTCTTCCATTAGGAAAATATATGGTGAGAAGTTTTATAAATATCAATTATACCAGAGGATTCGACAGAAACCTCGACGAAAATCTTCATTTTTTCAGGGACAACGGGTTTTCAGGTTTCCGGAACGATTCAGTTCATGGAAAGCAGAGGCTCACATTGAATATTGAAACAGTATTATTCAGTCCCGTAAATATTTATGGATTCAGATTTGCTTTCTTTGGCTTTGCCGATATCTCATCACTTTCAGGCACAAACCAGATTTTGTCTAACGGTACAATACTTACCGGTGTGGGTTTAGGCCTTAGGGTAAGAAATGACAATCTGATCTTTAATACATTTCAGATCAGGATCGGGTTCTTTCCAGATCCTCCGCAGTATTCCAGGATTGATCATCTGATCTTAACGGGAGAACAGCCACTGAGATTCGATAATTTTGAATCAGGACCACCATCGATGATTCCATATAGATAGTGAACATTTGACTCTCCTGCTTTGTCCTAAATATATTAGAATCTGCAAATCAAAATTCTCTAAAGATTTATAGGACAAAGCGGCTTTAACTAAAACATTAAGATTATGTTAGCTATGAACTATCGCGGACCGTTCCGGGTCCGGATTGAAGAAAAGCCCTATCCTGAAATACTTCATCCCAGCGATGCTATTATTCGTGTTATCCGATCATGCATCTGCGGATCGGATCTGCATTTATATCATGGCATGGTGCCCGACACAAGAGTCGGAATGACGTTTGGACATGAATTTATCGGGGTGGTGGAAGAGGTTGGACAATCCGTCCAGAAACTGAAGAAAGGCGACAAGGTAATTGTACCTTTTAATATTGCTTGCGGGCAATGTACCTTCTGTAAGCAGGGCCTTTACGGTAACTGCCATGAATCAAATTCCCAGGCAACTGCTGTAGGTGGCATCTTTGGCTACTCACATCTTGCCGGTGGTTATGATGGTGGTCAGGCTGAATATGTCAGAGTACCATACGCCGATGTGGGTCCCGAAATTATTCCTGCAGGCATGGATTATGACGATGCAGTGCTGTTAACTGACGTTGTTCCAACCGGCTACCAGGCTGCAGAGATGGGCGGTATTAAAACAGGTGACACTGTTGTAGTATTTGGTGCCGGACCAATTGGCATTATGGCGGCAAGATGTTCCTGGCTTTTCGGAGCGCATCGCGTTATTGTAATTGATCATCTGGAATACAGGCTTGAATTTGCAAGAAAATATGCCCAGTGTGAAGCATATAACTTCAAGTCAATGGATGATCCTGTACTCTTCCTGAAAAAAACAACTGACTGGTTCGGCGCAGATGTATGCATCGATGCAGTCGGCGGAGACGCATCAGGAAGTGCCATGCAGACTGTTCAAGGTAAAAAGCTTAAGCTTCTTGCCGGTTCATCTGTTGCTCTTCAGTGGGCAATCAACTCGGTAAAAAAAGGAGGAATAATTTCAATAGTCGGTGTATACGGTCCGACAGCCAACCTCGTACCTCTGGGAAATATTGTCAATAAAGGACTTACAATCAGGGCTAACCAGGCGTCAGTAAAAAGACTGCTTCCCAAACTGATCAAACATGTGATGGACGGGGTTTTGAATCCAAAAGAGCTTATAACCCACAGGATACCATTGAGAGATATTTCAGAAGCATACAGGATGTTCTCTGCAAAACTGGACAATATGATTAAACCGGTGCTGATACCGGATACTTCAATTTAAAATCCCCCAGTCATGGAAAATAACGAAAAATACAGGAATATAAAAGGATGGGGTGTTGATACAGATCCGCGTAATGAACCAACATACCCAATGAAGGATTATACAGGTGATGATCATAAAAAACTGAACTATGAAAGACCAAAACAGCAGCTTAAGAATATCGAAGTTCTGCATTCAAATGAAAGGCCGTCAATATCATCGGTCTTCGGAACTTCCATGCCGCCATCAGGTTTAAGCGGTTTGCTGCGAAGGCTGGCTTTCAGGTACAGCGAATCAAGCTTTGGTCATTGGTTCCCATTAATATTCGCCGACAGGATCAATGTCTGGGAAGGATACATAAAGGATTTTGGCAAGGGAAAGCTTCCAAATATTTTCAAGGAAAGAGGATGGGGATCAGAGCTTAAATACAACAAGAAGAAGTTTGTGACCAGGAGTGTGATAAGAGTTGCAACAGTTGCCTTTGTCGTTGCATTTATTCTGGGTAGCAGCAGGAAGAGAAAAAGAAGAAAGCACTGAAAATGAAATTAAACGCATAAAAAAGTTCGTGCGTTTATCCTACTTTTGCATATCAACATTTGGTATGCTCGAAACGCTTCAGAATTATATCAGGGAGAATAACCTTCTAAAGAATGGTGAAAGGGTTCTTCTTGCAGTCAGCGGAGGGATAGATTCCATGGTAATGGCGCATCTTTTTTGCAAACTCCCTTATTCAACAGGTATTGCTCATTGTAATTTCAAGCTGAGAAGTGCCGATTCCGATAAGGATGAGGATCTTGTAAGGAATTACTGCAGCTTGAATAATATTCCATTTTACAGCGTAAGCTTCGAAACATCCAAGTATGCAACGGAAAAAGGCATCTCAATCCAGATGGCTGCAAGGGATTTGAGATATGCCTGGTTTGAAGAGATCAGGAAAAAGGAAGGATTTGATAAAATTGCCACAGCACATAACCTGAACGACAATATAGAGACAATGATCATAAATCTTGTCCGCGGTTCAGGATTGACCGGATTGACAGGGATAAGATCATCTGCCGGTTTCATCATTAGGCCACTCCTCTTTGCTTCAAGGGAAACAATTTCTGGATATTGCAGTACTAATGGTATAGTCTACAGGGAAGACAAATCCAATTCTGAGGTTAAGTACATGCGTAATAAAATAAGGCATCTTGTAATCCCTGTTCTAAAAGAGATCAACCCGTCGATAGAAAATACACTCGTTGAGGCAGCCTCAAGGTTCAGTGACATCAGTATGCTGATGAATGAGTATACTGATCTGATAAGAGAACGCATATCAAACATATCGGGTGATATGGTAATCTTTAATCAAAGTGCTTTAACCTCATATCTTAATAACAGGACATTACTGTATGAGATTTTCAGAACTTATGGCCTGAGAGGAAATGGAATAGAAGATCTTGTTAATATAATTGAAGGAAGAACCGGCAGTTATCTCTCTACGGAAACTCACAGGATCTATAATAACAGGGATGAAATTATTGTAAAGCCACTTTCAGACGTAAAGGATGAGCCGGTTATTTTCAACAGCCTCGAAGATATAAATTGCCATCCTTACCTTTCAGCTGAAATAATCTCTGTCTCTGACGATTTTCTGATACCTGAAGACCCCTCAACCGCCTGTATTGATGCTGAAAGGATCGAATACCCTTTAATTTTCAGGAGATGGGAATATGGTGACAGGTTTATTCCACTGGGTATGAGTAATCAAAAGAAACTTAGTGACTATTTCATCGACAGGAAATATTCAATCCCTGATAAGGAGAAAAAAAAGGTTCTTGTTTCAGGAGGAAATATTATCTGGATTGCAGGAGTCATCATCGATAACAGGTATCGCATAACATCCTCCACATCAAAGATTTTACTTATCAAATACAAGAAGTGATATTTACCGGGATCTATTGATCCCGCGATCAATCATCGTAAGATCAGCAAGTGCAATTGCTGTTGCCGCTTCAACAATAACAGGGATCCTTAATGCAATACATGTGTCATGCCTTCCCTTCACTTTCAGAGTGGTCATCTTACCACTTCTGAAATCGAGTGTTTTCTGCTCAACCCCGGTGGATGAAGTTGGCTTTACAACTACCCTGAAGAGAATATCATTACCGTTCGCTATACCTCCGTTTATTCCACCTGAATTATTAGTGATTGTTCTTCCTGAGGTTTCTGTAAAAGCATCATTATGTTCCGATCCTTTCATTGTCGCGGCGGCAAAGCCGGCACCGAATTCAATACCCTTGATTGCAGGTATTGAAAATACGATGTGACTGATTGCAGATTCAACGGAATAGAAAAATGGCTCACCTGCGCAAAGAGGAGGATTCTGGACCCTGCACTCAATTATTCCTCCAATTGTATCACCTGATTCCATTGCTTTTTCAATCGCCTTATCAATATCGTGAGATCCGCCTGCCATAATAAGCCTGGCATGAACTTCAGATTCATGGATGATCTTTTTGGCAATCACCCCTGCCACTACAAGGCCCCAGGTTATTCTACCTGAAAAATGGCCGCTTCCGCGCATATCTGCAAATCCCTTATATTTTACACCAGCAACAAAATCTGCATGGCCGGGTCGTGGCACATTCCTGAAAGCTTCATAATCCTCCGAAATTTTATTCAGGTTACGTGTTATAATTGTGATTGGCGCACCAGTGGAAAAGCCATTGAAGACACCGCTGAGAATTTCAGGCAGGTCAGGCTCTTTCCTGGGAGTTGTACCAGGGCTACCGCTCTGCCTTCGTTTAAGATCCGGAAGAAAAATTTCGGGAGACAGGGGCAATCCAGCCGGACATCCGTCAATTGTAACTCCTATGGCGTTACCATGAGACTCTCCAAACAAAGAAACCCTGAATATATTGCCGAACGAATTCATATCATCAAATGTTTTGTCTGCTGTAAAAATGAGATAGTTCTCCAACAGGTATTTTCATAAATGTTGCATCTCCGATTCCTTTATTGAAGACAAAGAAAATATCACTGCCTGCTTTTTTCTTATCATGAAGTATCAACTTTTCCATCATACCGGGTGTAACAGCCTGTTTCAGCTGAAATCCAAACTTTTTGAGGAGGGAGATTATCCTGAAATTATCCTCTTCTGAACAAAAACCTTTTTCAACTGAAAAGGCTGAAGCAAGCACCATACCTGAGGCAACTGCAAATCCATGCTTGATCGCCAGCCCTGCCTCAAAAGCATGACCGAAAGTATGTCCGAAATTCAATATCCGCCTCAACCCTTTTTCATCTTCATCTTCAGTTACAACCCTGGCTTTAAAACGAACCGCTCTTGTAACAAGCAGCTCGAGAAGATCTACATTCCGGGATTTAATTTCAGCGTACTGTTCTTCGAGTATACCAAATAGTTCCGTATCTCCGATTATTGCAGTTTTTATTAACTCTGCCATACCTGAAAGATATTCATCCTCGGACAGGGACAACAGCATACGGGGATCACATATCACAAATTCAGGTTGCCTTATTACTCCAAGTATGTTCTTTACACCGCCCAGGTTCACGCCGTTTTTGCCTCCGGTACTTGCATCAACCTGTGAGAGTAAGGATGAGGATACATAACCACACCTTATTCCCCTCATGTATATTGAGGCAATGAAACCTGCAAGATCGGACACTACACCTCCTCCAATTGCAAGGATGAATCCCGACCTGTCAATACCAAGATCCATGATTTCAGCTGATAATCTTCCTGCTGTTTCAAGCGACTTGCTTTCTTCACCTGGTCTGATACTCAGTACAGGAAAATCAGGGAACCTGCTCCCATATATCTTCTTAAGGTTATCATCAGTAATCAGGACAACACCTGATGAAGGAAGCTTTCCTGATACATTCTCCCAGGCTTCTCCAATCCTGATTTCAGATTCGGTAACGGGTGTTCTGATAATAATACTTTCCAAAATTCAGTCAATAAAAAGCTAAAGATAGCAAATATGTGGCATCCGGGGCATCTATTCTTTCTCACTTAGCTCAAGCCATCTGAGCTCCTTCTCATCCAGTTCCAGAAGAATATTACCATGTCTTGCTGATAACTGGTAGAGCTCATTGGCATTATTCGAACCACTGCTCATCTTATTTTCAATTTCAGTCTTTTCTGATTCAAGATTACTTATTTCGGCAGAAAGCTTTTCAAATTCCAATTTTTCCCTGTAAGTCAGTCCTTGTTTTTTCTCCTTTTTTACCTGCTGTGTTTCGCGAACAGGTTTAACCTCGGCACTTATCTTTTCTTCTTCCTGCTGTTTTTCCCTTAACTGGGTATAGTTACCCATGTAGTTTCTTATGTCACCGTTCCTGATTTCGAATACATGATCAACAACCTTATCCATAAAATACCTGTCGTGTGATACAATTATTACACACCCCGGGAAACCTGCAAGATAATCTTCAAGAACATTGAGAGTTAGAATATCAAGATCATTAGTTGGCTCATCAAGAATAAGGAAGTTTGGACTTGTCATAAGGACAGTCATCAGGTAAAGCCTCCTCTTCTCCCCTCCTGACAGTTTTCTGATAAGTGTATACTGCTTATCAGGTGGAAAAAGAAAGTAATTAAGGAACTGAGATGCTGTCATTACATTCTTATCATTCAGTGTGACAGTCTCTGAAATCTTTTTAACAGCATCTATTACGGTCATGTCGTCATCAAATGACATACCGTCCTGGTTGTAATAACCAAATACGATTGTTTCACCTTTCTCGATTGCACCGCTGTCAGGCTTGATTTTTCCTGTAATGATATTCAGAAGTGTAGTTTTACCTGACCCGTTTGGTCCGATGAGGCCTGCTTTCTCAAACCTGCTGAAAGTATACGAAAAATCATATATGATATTCCTCTCAGCATATGACTTGCTTACATTTTGAATTTCAAGGATCTTTTTCCCCATCCTTGAAACATTGACATTGATATTTATTTTCTTGTCTGAAGGCCGGAAAGTGGCCTTTTCCTTAAGATCGTAGAATGAATCGATCCTTGATTTGGCTTTGTGTCTCCTGGCTTTTGGCATTCTCCTCATCCAGTCAAGTTCTGTTCTTAAAAGATTTCTTGCCTTTTCTGTAACTGCCTTAAGGTTTTCTGTTCTTTCCTGCTTTTTTCTCAGGTAATACTCATAATTGCCATTATATGAGATAAGTTCTCCATTATCCATCTCCATTATAACATTGCAGACCCTGTCAAGAAAATACCGGTCATGAGTAACCATCAATAAGGTCTTCTTTGTTTTTTCAAGGTATTCCTCAAGCCATTCAATCATATCAAGGTCGAGATGGTTTGTTGGCTCATCAAGTATCAGAAGGTCAGATTCCTCAACAAGCACTTTTGCAAGAGCAACCCTTTTCTTTTGTCCGCCGGAGAGTGTGCCTATAATGGCATGAAGGTCATTCAACTTCAACTTTGAGAGTATTTGCCTTACTGCAACATCATAATCCCATGCTTTGTTGTCATCCATTCTCTGGATAACGGAATGCAGCTCTTCCGGTGTCCCTGATATTATACATTCCTCATATTCTTTAATAAGCCTTACAATTTCACTTCCGGTAGAAAACAGTTCATCAATGATCCTGTTTTCATCATTTAAATAAGGTGTCTGATCCAGGTAAGCAATAGTGAGGTCACGTTTAATGCTGAGAGATCCGGTATCAGGATTTTCTTTGCCAGCTATAATATCAAGAAGAGATGATTTACCGGCACCGTTAACAGCAACGATGGCTACCTTGTCATCCTTATTTATATTAAGACTTATATTCTCGAAGAGTAGTCTGTCGCCGATACGTCTGCTGATACTATCAGCCTGCAGGTAGCTTACCATATGTAAATTTTATGCAAAGATAAAAAGTGTTACCTTAACGCAGCTAAAAACTTCAATGTGACTCTGAGGGAGAAATACAAAACTGTACTTGACTATTTTATAAGCAACAGGCCGGAGGTAAAAACAGAACTCGAATACAATGATCCTTATCAGCTCATTGTCGCCGTTATCCTTTCAGCCCAGTGCACCGATAAAAGGGTTAACATCATAACCCCAGCTCTTTTTCAAAGATTTCCTGATGCAGCCTCAATGGCAGAAGCTGATGTATCAGAAATATATGAATTCATCAGGTCATGTACTTACCCGAATAATAAGGCTAAGAACCTTTCAGGCATGGCGAAGATATTGATGAAGGAGTTTAAGGGTAGTGTACCCTCTGATCCAGAATTGCTACAGAAGCTTCCCGGTGTTGGAAGAAAGACTGCAAATGTTGTTGCTTCAGTACTTTTTGATGAGCCGGTAATAGCTGTAGATACACATGTATTCAGAGTTTCATCGAGGTTAGGTCTTGTAAAAAATGCAAAAACCCCTCTTGATGTTGAGCTGCAGCTTACGCGGAACATACCGGAGAACATGAGACACAATGCCCATCACTGGCTTATTTTGCATGGGCGATATATATGTAAAGCCCGTAATCCGCTATGCACTGAATGCGGATTAAAAACGGTCTGCAATTATTACGCGAAAATTAATCGTCGACCGGGAAAAATTAAAACATAACATTTAATTTAGCGATGATCGGATCATCGATTAATGCATGGATCTTCAAAAGGAAAATAACAGACTTCGGGAACAAAACAGGCAACTGCATGAGGAACTGGAATCCCTGAAAAAGAATAGTCGTAACTCTGTTAACAGGGAAATGATTTTTAAAGTCTTTCGTTCATCCTCTCACCTGATGGCATTAATTAACCTGTCAACAGGATCTTTCACTGATGTAAATGACACCTTTCTTGAGACACTGGGTTATAGCGCAGATGAAGTGATCGACAGAAATTCATGCGATATTAATATTTTCCCTGATATCGAAGACAGCCTTAAATATCTCCGTCTCATTTCGAGATTAAAAAAAGTAAAAGATTATCCTGTTATTCTTAAGACAAGGGAAGGTGAAGACAAAGCATTTTTCTTTTCTGCTGAAACAATGACCTTTGAGGAAGAAGCCTACCTGATGATAATGTATCAGATTGCTGATGCCTCAAAATCAAAAAAGATAAATGAACAACAGGGAAGCATAGCGAAAGAGATATTTGAAACGGTAAGCCATTATCTTGCATTATTCTGCTACGATGATAACAGGAATATTTTCGTTGTTGACCTGAACCACCGGGTTGAACAGGTTGAATTCATAAGCAGGGAAGAAGTTATCGGTAAAAATATTGAGGATACGCCTCTTGGCAAAAGGATCAAGCTTACTGAACTTCTTGAACATATCAGGATCACAGGCGAAGCAAATAAATTATCTGCTTCTGTACAGGGAGACGATTCTGAAGGTTATTATCTAGGATTTCCGCTTTCCTCGGGGAATATTGTTGTTACCTGGGAACCGGGACATTTCCAGAAAAACCTTGATGATTTTAACAGGCAGGAACTTCTTTTCAGGGAATTTGCAGAATTGCTACCTGAGATGATTTATGAAGTTGACAGGTCGGGCAAAATCATTTATGGCAATAAATTCAGCCTCGACTTTTTTGGTTACTCTGTGGAAGATCTAAAAAAAGGAGTTTTCGTCAAAGATATCTTTCCTGACAGATATGAAGATATAGTTCAAAATCTGAATGCCCTAAGATCGCCTGGAGAATCCTCAGTGAATGAATATTATGCCATGAAAAAAGATGGCACCAGGGCTCCGGTTGTAACACATTCATTTGCAACATTCCTGCATGATAAAATCGTAAGTTACAGGGGGGTACTCACAGATATCAGCAAACAGAAAGAGTACGAAGATCAGATTAACAGGGAAAAGGCTTTCCTGGAACATATTTATAATTCAATCCCTGCAGCAATAGTCATTACAAATTCTTCCGGCATTGTCTCTATGATAAACAGGGAGTTCACCGAACTTTTCGGATACATGCCAGAAGAAGCTGTTAACAACAACATCAATAACCTCATCGTTCCTGATGATCTGATTGAGGAAGCAGAAATCATTGATGAACTTGCAGAACAAAACACAAAAGAGATAAGGCAGACGATAAGACAAAGAAAGGACGGAAGGCAGATTCAGGTCACCGTTGTAGCAAGTGCCATTGTGATCAATAATGAAACTGTGGCTCATCTTGGAATTTATCGTGATATAACAACAGAAAAGAAAACCCAGCTTGTCCAGGAAATACTTTACAACATCTCCACATCTGCCCTGAAGCAGTTTGACATTGGTGAAATCTATCCTGTTATAGTAAAAGAGCTCAGTAAAATATGGGACACAAATAACTTCTTTATCGCCCTATACGATAAAACCAAAGATACCCTGTCATTACCATTCTTTTCGGATGAAAAAGACAGTTTCTATGAAATCCCAACAAAGAATACTATTACAGGATGGGTCATAAAACAAAACAAGTCAGTACTTCTCGGTGAAAATGATCTTAAGAAACTTGAAGAATCAGGCGACATAGAACTTATTGGCACACCCTGCAAGGTATGGATGGGAGTTCCTCTGAGGGTTGAGAATGAGATCATAGGCGTCATGTGCCTGCAGGACTACAATGATGAAATGAAGTTCACCCAGGAAGACCTTTACATAATTGAATTTATTGCAAACCAGGTTGCAATGACACTCCAGAGGAGGATAATGCTTGACAACCTGATCCAGGCACGGCAGAGGGCGGAAAATGCGGCATTCTCAAAGCAGCAGTTCATGTCGACAATGAGTCATGAGATCAGGACACCTCTTAATGAAGTTATTGGCATAACAAACCTTCTTCTTCAGGGTAATCCCAGGGAAGACCAGATGGACTTCATCAATACACTGAAGTTTTCAGGCAATCACCTGCTTACTCTTGTTAACGATGTCCTTGATTATAACAAGATGGAATCAGGGAAGATTGTCTTTGAACAGACCCAATTCAGTCTATCGCAGCTTCTTGCTGAAATAAAAAGATCATATTCTTTCAGAGCCCAGGCAAAGAGAATTGATTTCGATATAATAAAAGGAAACAATTTGCCGGATGTGGTTACCGGTGATCCTATCCGTCTTAACCAGATCCTGTCAAACCTGCTCTCGAACGCACTCAAGTTTACCGATTCAGGAATAATAAGAGTAAAAATAAGGGAACTTGCCCAAACGAAGGATCGCACAACAATCGAGTTTGTAGTAAGTGATACCGGTATCGGGATTCCAAAGGAGATGCATCATCATGTCTTTGAAAGCTTCACACAGGCAACACCTGAAACTACACGGCAATTCGGCGGAACAGGATTGGGGCTTGCTATCTGCAAGAAGCTTGTTGAATTGCAGGGAGGCCAGATCTCCCTGGATAGTGAACCAGGAAAAGGTTCTTCCTTTACTTTTGATCTCCCGTTTGGAATTGTTGAAAGAGGAACTGTAAACAAGAGTGTTGAAACCGATGAAAGTTACTCAGGTCTTGAGGGCAAGAAGATCCTTGTTGCTGAAGACAATAAAGTTAACTTCTTCGTTGCAAATAAGTTCCTTACAAACTGGGGTGTAAAAGTTACCCATGCAGAAAACGGGCAGCTTGCCCTGGATTTTCTGAAAGAAGAGGAATTTGACCTGATACTAATGGATCTTCATATGCCTGTTCTTGATGGAATTGAAGCAACCCGGATCATCAGGAACTCAACTGATGAGAAGATCAAGAACATCCCAATTGTTGCACTCACAGCGGCAATAATGTCTGAAAGCCATGACAAGATCGAAAACCTGAAGATCAATGATTATGTTCTGAAACCCTTCAAACCTCATGATCTGTTTGACAGGATTAAGAAGAATATTCTTTGAATTATAATTAATGCATATTTTATTTGATGCAGTTCCGGCTGATCAGCTCAGAAGCTTTGTTGTTCCCCAGGCTCAGGGCTTTTCTCAGGTCGTGGCATCCTTCAGCTGTCTTTCCTGAATTAATCAATGCCAATCCTTTGTTAAGCCAGGCATCAGGATTCCCCGGATTAAGATCAAGCGCCATGCTGTAATCATTTGAAGCCTTTTCCCATGACCTGGCCGAAAAATATGAATTAGCCCTGTCAATATAAAGGTTTGCATCCTGCGGATGAAGCTGAAGATTCCTGTTAAATATCTCGATTGCTTTCAGGTTATCACCCGATGTGGCATAAAGTTTTCCGGAAAAGCTCATTGCCTGGCTGTCATCAGGGTACATCTCAAGGTATTTGTTTACATCAGCCAGAGCCTTATCACCCTCCCCTGTCTTCCTGTAAGCAGCTGCCCGTAATAACAAATAGCCAGCATCAGGAGTACCTGATTCAATAATCTTTGAATAGGTTACTGTTGCACCTGCAGCATTGGATGAGCCTTCCTGGGCACGGGCAAGTAGCTTTAAATACCTGATGTTATCCGGAAATTTTGAAGTCAGCTGAATCAGGTCCTTAACAGCAACATCAAATTTAGATGCAGTAACTGCAACCAGGGCATCGGCATAAAAAATCTCATCAGAAGAAGGATATTCTATCCTGATCTCTTTCAATAACTCCAAAGCATCATCATTCTTTCCTGCAGATGTATAGAATTCAATTTCAGAAATTTTTCTTTCAAGGGAAGTATATCGTTCCCTGCTCCAGAATGATTTCCACTCAGGTCTTTTCGTCAATGCATTAAAAGCCGGGTCGAGGTTTATTTCCTTTTCACTGACCTTTATCCCTGAACCAAGGTTTTGATCGAGATGATAAAGAGAAGTCTGGATGTCACCTATAAGGGCATACACCTTTGCAAGTGCATATTCGCCTGAAAACTCAGAAAGCTTATTAGCTTCATTCAGATCATTGATGGCTGAAGTAAGATCACCCCGGATAATGTTGATTTCGGCTCTTTTTAGAAATAGCCTGAAATCTTTATTTGCGGCGATAGCAATATCAAGGCTGTTAATGGCGTCTCCGGCTCTTCCTGCTTTGACAAGTGCCTCAGCCCTCATCAGGTTCTCTGAAATAACCTGTGAACTGGCATTAACAAGTATACCGAAACATAAAACAGACATAAGTAACATCCTCAGAATCCTCATCGTGTCACCTCCTCTCTTACACTGTCGCCTTTTTCAGTAATAACATGAACAAACCCTGACAAATGGAATAATTCGAGACCAGTGATTCGCATTTCATAAACATCGCATGAATAAAAATAAACACCCGGGGAAACGATCTTTCCATTATAGGTTCCATCCCAATCAAGCCTTGGATCTGATGTACTGAAGATAAGCAGGCCGTTACGATTGAACAGCTTAAAATCAACCTTCTCAACAAGTCCTGAAGTCTTGGCTATTAGCCTGTCATTAATACCATCTCCGTTAGGTGTGAATACATTTGGGATCTCATAAAAATCGCATGAATCAATGCAGAAAGTTACTGATAACGGACTTTCGTTGCCATGAATATCATAAGCTGAGACAGCATAACAACCAGCTATCAGATCTCCAGGATAATGCTTGTATGAAAAGGTTGTATTGTTATTGAACTGCATCAGCTGCAAAATAGCATCATCTTTCTTTTGCTTGTAATAAAGCCTGAACCCTGCGACATCAGAATAACATGAAGAATCAGAAACCGACCAGGTAATAACATTATACAGGCTGTCGCATTGAGTGGAAACATTTATTGAAGGCGGGCATGGGGGTTCGTTATCCACAGGAGTCACAACAGCTTCCTGCGAAAGGTTGATGAGGTTCTTGGGCATGTCAATGGCTGGGTAAGAACCTGTTGCCCTTACATAATAACGATACTGGATCGCGTTCTGGAGCCCCACATCTGAATAATTCAGAAGGTTTGTCGATCCTACAGGTTCAAATGCAGAAGTAACAGGATTGAACCTGAAGATTTCATAATTGGTATTGATCCATGGTACATTCCTGTTTATGAAGAAATTAGCTTTCCTGTCACCCGGGGTAACAGTTATAAAAACTGAAGATGCATAAGCCGGGTCACCAATGAGGAATCTGTTTCCTGCAGCGTTATTGTATAGTTCAATTCTGTAAATATACCCTGTTGTTGCTGTATTCAGTGGAGTATCAACAAAAGATGTATCATTCAGATCAGCAGTATTAATAGTTCTTGTCAGAGTGTAATCTGTACCAGTGATTCCCGTCGCCCTGTAAACAAGATATTGGTAAGGGCCCAGTGCCGGAATGGTATCAAGCCTGTCGGGTTTCTTCCAGGCCACGAAGATTGAACCTGTTGTAGTGCTTGTTGCAGTTATGCTCACATTCCTTATCACAGGTACCCCGGATACCAGGCTTGATGTTACTTCATTCGAAGCCTTGCTCTCTGTACCATTTGGATATACTGCTACAATCCTGTAGGTATATTCTTTGCCAAACTGCAATCCTGCACCATTATCAGAATCAATAAAAGTTGTTGTTCCGCTTCCCGCTATATAACCAACCTTTATAAAACCGGATGAAGCAGGAATTCCTGATGTACAGCTGTCGGGAACAAAAGATGTTGCTCCTTCAGTCCTGTATATGCTAAAACCTGCAATGACACTGGTACCGTAAGTATCCCAGCTGAGCCTGATGAGCTTACCTTCCGGAATGGCAGTGAGCAGATGAGGTGAAGGTCCGAGCACCTTGATATTAATATTGTCAATATCAGCGAGCTGGATATCCTTGTTGTTATCATCAGCCTTGAAGATTACATTATATGGCTGGTTTCTCACTGCCTCATGACACGGCGTCCAGGTAAATCTGGATGATGCTGATCCCCTTGTCGAAGTTAAACGGGTAAAAGTTGCAGGACAGGGTTTTATTCCAAACAAGCCGGATGTTGCCTGAAGCATCAGGCTGTCACCATTTGCATCAGTTGATGAAAATATGAAATTAACAGATTTACCGACTTCCACGCAATAGTCTCTTAAGGGTTTGTTTATAGGCGGTTTATTGTTTGTATTATATACCTCTATCTGCATATCACGGACCACCATACCTATCTTCTTACCATTTCTCCATTCCTGGATCTCCATAGCAACGTTGAATTTTCCGGTATCGGCAGGAGTATCCCAGATAAGATCACCCGTTACAGCATCAACTCTAAGCGACTTGGTTGAAGGTGGCAGAGTGTAATTTTCAATAGGCTTGCCATCTTCCCTTGTACATACTGTAAGAGCATATGAAAGACTGTCACCGTCAGGATCATATGCAGCAGGGTTATGGATGAAAATATGCCCGAATGCAGCTTTATCATATGGAGGATTCAGTAGTACAGGTGTACTGTTCCTGCCGATAGAAGGATTAACGATAAGAGTGGTTGAAATTGAAAAAACAACATTCACTGAGTTAGGGATATTCTTGATCCCTGCATTCCTGTTTGGATCCTGTACAACTATCCTGTATACCCCGGGACCAGGGTATGTATGCTCGATCACATAGATATTCTTCCTGTAATAATTTGGAAGAGTCACCATCAGTTCATTTTTCCTGTAAGCGGTTGAAACAGTATTATCTCCCCATTCAATATTCAGTGAAGGCCGGTCAGCAAAACTCAGGGTGTAAGTAAAAGTTGTCAGGGTGATCTCATAAGTGAGGTCTGATTTCTGCACATAGGTAATCTCCCCTGCACGGTTATGGGTTGCAAAAAGCTGACATTCAGCGAACAAAACAAATGCTGCCAGTAAAAAAATCCTGATGTATAAATTCTTCACGGTATCAGTTTACAATAAAGGTCTTTTCAAAATTATCGGGTGTAAATTTCACACCCTCTTCAAAGTCATCAACCTTAATTATCATCATGTTTGCCTGATCATAATAAAGGCTTGTCATAATTGTGTTCACAACATTTATACTATCCGGAACAACAGAATTCTTAAAAGTCAAATTAATATCAATCTCGTTTTCGTTGATCTTTACTTCGTCAAGACTGCATTTTACAACTTTATTGTTAATTTTTAAGATCAGCTTCTCATTAAGGTATTTTTCAAGTGTCTGAATAGCTTCAGACGCTTTGCTAATAATCTTCTCCCGCGAAGTTTCGTATCCATGAAGTTTACAATCATCAATGTAATCATCCATATAAATCCTCACAAACCCGTTGAAGTAGTTATTCCCCGGAACATAGTCAAGGCTTGTTACAGAGACATGTACCGGATGAAGAGAAAACCATATCAAAAACAGCATTCTGAACATTTAGTTCAATCTCGTTTGTACATTAACTAAACAAAAACAATGCCCGAAATGGAGAATCTGGGGTATATTTTATTCTTTACCATTAACCCTTTCTTTAAGGTAATCTATTGTTCCTACTTCGATGAATGAAAACCCGGTACCTTTCGAAAAGTTACCGGCAAGTATCACAATTATATCATCACCATGCATATCATGGGTTTTTGTAAGATTTTTAAGAGCTGTATGAATAAATTCATCAACAGATTTGCCTCTTTCCTGGTAACTTGCATATACACCATATGAAAGTGCCAGGGCCCTCATCGTTCTTTTGGAATAGCATTGCGCCAAGATAAGGTTTATTCCCCTGTAAGAGGCCATATCTCTTATTGTACGGCCACTAAGGGTGTCGGCAATTACTCCTTTCGCACTTATCCGGTACGCTGTTTTAACAGCCACTTTGGCCAGATAAGCGGAAATTTCTCCTGTAACATTCATGTAGGGAATATCGAGGAACTTCTCCTTGTTTTTCTCTACTTCAAGGGCTATTTTGGTCATAGCTTTGACAGCTTCAACCGGGTATTTCCCAGCTGCGGTTTCGCCGCTAAGCATTACAGCATCTGTCTGAGAATAGATAGCGCTTGCAACATCGCTTACTTCAGCCCTTGTAGGCCGGGGGTTTTCAATCATTGAATGCAGCATCTGCGTGGCGACTATCACCGGCTTCCTGCTTACGATACACTTGTTAATCATGATCTTTTGCAATCCCGGAATCTTTTCATATGGAATCTCTATTGCTAGGTCCCCTCTTGCGACCATCATTCCATAAGATTCATCCAGTATCTCGTCAAGATTTTCAAGACCTTCCTCGTTTTCGATCTTGGAGATGATCTTGATATCACTGTTGTACTTTTTCAGTTCGGCCTTTACATCCAGAACATCCTGCCGTGACCTGACAAAAGAATGTGCAATAAAATCAACGTCATTTTTCGTTGCCATTTCAATGAAAGCCCTGTCCTTGTCTGTAAGTGAAGGCAGAGTGATCTTTGCAGAAGGAACATTGACGCTTTTCCTGGGTCCGAGAATACCATCATTTTCAATAAGGCATTCAAGCATGCCTGTGGATCTTTTTTCCACTGTTAGCTTAAGCTCCCCGTCATCGAGCAGGATGGCTGAACCAACAGGCACATCAGATGTAATATTCCTGTAACTTACATAAATTGCCTCGTATGATGTCTTTTTATCAGGGTCCCCGATGATATTAATTTTACTACCCTTCTTCAGGATCAAGGGACTATCACAGGTGGTTGTCCTGATTTCCGGACCTTTCGTATCGATAAGTATAGCGATCTTATCAGAAACAGCCTTGATATTATTTATAATCCTGAGGGCGCTATCAATATTAAGGTGAGCCGAGTTTATTCTCACAATATCCATCCCTGCTTCATACAGCTCTTTCAGAAATGGAGGCTCACAATTTTTATCAGAAATTGTTGCTACAATTTTTGTCCTTTTCCTTATCATTAAAAATTATTTGTTTTTATTTATTTCAATCATTGCTTCCACAGCAAGCCTGTAACTATCGACTCCAAAGCCTGAGATGCTTCCGATACAGCTTCTTCCAATAAGGCTGGTATGGCGAAAACCTTCTCTTGCTGCTACATTTGTAATATGAACTTCAATAACAGGTGAAGTAATTGCGGCTACTGCATCTGTAATGGCAACTGAAGTATGACTGTAAGCACCTGCATTAAGTACAATACCATCGAATGAAAAACCTGTCCGGTGAAGCTCATTTATTATTTCACCTTCAATGTTCGACTGGAAATAGTGAAATGAAATTTCAGGATAGCGTTTCTGGAGGACGGTAAAAAAATCTTCAAAAGATGAAGTTCCATATTTTTCCGGTTCTCTTTTACCAAGAAGGTTAAGATTAGGACCGTTAATAATTCCTATATTCATGGCATTCAGTGTTTTATTAAGTTGAGCATATTAATTCTGCCATTTATCGACTGATATGGGTAAAGGTAACTAAAATATTGACAAGGTAATTCGATCATAGCACGGTTCATAGGAACACGAGAAAAATATATATTAATTTATATATTATAATATAATTATTTATTTTAGTGAGATTATGAGTTTAAGCTGGCAACGGTCGTTCAGGGATTTTGAAACATATCTAAGGCTGGAGAAATCACTATCCGATAATAGTATATCAGCATATCTCGATGATGTAAGGAAGCTTGAACACTATTTCTCAGAGATAAACTCAGACACCCAACCCGCGTCTGTAACATACAATGATCTGCAATCATTTTTGTCATGGTATGGTGTTAAGAACACCAATGCACGGACGCAATCGAGGGTTTTATCCGGAATAAGGGCATTTTTTCGCTTCCTGCTTATTGAAGGTGAAATTGATTCAAACCCTTCGTCACTTATTGAATCACCGAAGATCGGTTTCAAACTGCCCGATGTGCTTTCCGTTGAAGAGATAGATAACATGATAAACCAGATTGATCTTAGCAAACCGGAAGGCCACAGGAATAAAGCTATTCTGGAAACATTGTATGGTTGCGGCCTGAGAGTCAGTGAACTGACCAGCATCAGGCTCACCGATATTCATACACTGGAAAGATATATAATGGTGACAGGCAAAGGTAGCAAACAGAGGCTGGTGCCTGTAAGCGGTAAAGCCCTTAAAGAGATTGACATGTATCTGCAGGACAGGAGCAGGATGAAGACTATTCATGACAGCAATGTACTTTTTCTTAACAGGCGTGGAAGAAAGCTCTCCAGATCAATGATCTTTCATATTATAAAGGAGCTTGCTTCAGCTGCAGGCATTAAGAAGAATGTACATCCCCACACATTCCGTCATTCATTTGCCACACACATGGTTCAGGCGGGTGCTGATCTAAGGGCAGTTCAGGAAATGCTTGGCCATGAGTCAATACTCACAACAGAAATATATACCCATATTGACAGGGTTTACCTCAGGGATCAAATCAATTTATTTCACCCCAGAGCTTAGTTCCGAAAGAAGCAGTTCACCATATAACCGGCCTCATATTTTCGTCCCTGTAATACCTGTCACCCGGTTTCACCTGGGGAAAAGCAGCATAGAACTCAGGCATATTGAATACTGTTCCGTTAACCCTGAACCGGGCAGGAGAATGTTCATCTGTCAGAACTCTCTTTCTAAGTTCCTGTTCCCTCATGGTGTTTCGCCATATCTGGCCAAATGACAGGAAGAAACGCTGATTACCCGTAAAACCGTCAATAAGTTCGGGTTCAGGTTTTCCGGCTAGCGACAGACGGTAAGCATTGAAGGCAACAGTTGCACCACCAAGGTCTGCAATGTTCTCACCAAGAGTCAGTTTGCCGTTAATATAAAGAGAATCAAGAACTTCAAATTTATTGTATTCATCAACAAGAACCTGAGTGTGTTCATTAAAGGATTTTACATCTTCGGGTGTCCACCAGTCGTGCAGGTTACCATCCTTATCGAATTGCCTTCCCATGTTATCAAAACCGTGGGTCATTTCATGGCCAATTACCAGCCCTATACCTCCATAGTTGACAGCATCATCAGCATTTATATTGAAGAAAGGAGGCTGGAGAATGGCGGCTGGAAACACAATTTCATTAAGGCTGGGATTATAGTAGGCATTTACTGTCTGTGGAGTCATTCCCCATTCTGTACGGTCCACTGGCTTTCCAACCTTGTTCATTGAATATTCGAATTCAAATTTACCTGAATTGAGAATATTTGTCACATATGAGTCGGTTACCTTCAGGCCTGAATAATCTCTCCATTTATCAGGATAACCCACCTTAACATTCATTTTCTCAAGTTTTGCTAATGCCTCCTTCTTTGTTTCTGATCCGATCCAGCTGAGGTTTTCAATCCTCTGTTTCAATGACTGTTTAAGATTACCTACAAGAACGATCATCTTTTGTTTGGCTTCAGGCGGGAAATATTCTTTTACGTAAAGCTGTCCTATTGCTTCACCAAGAGAACCGCTAGTTACATCAAGTACACGCTTCCATCTGGATTCAGGTTTTTCCTGACCCGAAAGGGTCCTGTGATAAAAATCAAAATTCTGCTTTTCAAAATCACTGCTGAGATATGCTGCAGCCTGATTTATAAGATTCCATTTCAGGAATGTCTTCCAGTCTTCAACAGGCACGGTCTGCATCATTCGGCCCAGCTCTTTCAGAAATGCGGGCTGATATGCATTTACTTCTGTTATCTGCGGATAGCCTATATTAACCATGTAAGCCTTCCAGTCAAAACCGGGCGCAAGTTTTGCCAGATCGTCAATGGTGACCTTATTATAAGTTTTTTGAGGATCCTGATTTTCAACATTCGTAAAAGATACTTTTGCAAGTCTTGTCTCAATGTTCATTATCGTTTGCGCATTCTTTGCTGCAGATTCTTCGGAATATTTCAGCAGAATGAACATCTTTTTCAAATGATCATTATATGCCTGGAGTATGTTCCTGCTAGCTGGATCAGTCCTGAAGTAATAATCCCTGTCAGGTAACCCAAGTCCGGACTGAAAGAGGTTGGCAATGACCATTTCGCTGTTTTTCTGATCTGAATTAGGGAAAATATAGAAGAAGGGGCCTATACCAAATTTCTGAAGGTATGCTGCTACAGACTGTACATCATCAACTGATTTTATGCTTTCGATTTTTGCAAACAGCTCATTAAGAGGTTCTATGCCACTCATCTCAATTTTGCTGGTATCCATTCCAGCGTTATAAAAACTTCCAATCTGCATGCTAATACTTCCTTCAGCTGCATCTTTTTGGCTGGCAGCATTTTCAATAATCGACTTGATGTCAGTCCTGTTGCGTTCGGATATTTCGGCGAAAGCTGACCATGAATTTTTATCGGAAGGAATGGGATTGTTCTTAACCCAGTTGCCATTGACATACATAAAAAAGTCATCACCCGGATTAATCGAAGTATCCATGTTGCCGGTCTCGATTGCCGGATATACTTTTTGAACCTCTGAAGATTCCTTTACATTTCCGGTGCAACCGGAGAACATTATTGTTGCAATACCTGCAATGAAGAATGAGATTGCGTATTTCATAACTTAATAAATAATAAAATGCAAATCTATTCAAAGAAAGCGAAACAACAGCAGTATTGATCTGACATTCATCCATCTTTTCGAATTAAACTTACTGGTACATTGATTTCTTTTCTTCCGTTTATAATTCACAAAATTTGCTAACTTTGCGACTTATTTTTGCAAACAACATTTTAAACTTATCAAAATCAATAAGCTATGTCAAACACAAAAAGAGTCTACTCCTTTGGGAAAAAAAGTGCAGAGGGTAAGGCTGACATGAAAAACCTCCTGGGCGGCAAGGGTGCCAACCTGGCAGAGATGTGTCTTCTTGGCCTTCCCGTTCCTGCAGGATTCACAATCACGACTGAGGCCTGTATGGAATATTATAAAAATAATACTACCCTTCCAGCCGAACTCATGCCTGAAGTATGGTCTGCTATGAAAAAGACCGAAGAGGCAATGGGTATGAAATACGGTGATCCTGAGAATGCACTTCTTGTTTCATGCCGTTCAGGCGCAAGAAAGTCGATGCCGGGTATGATGGATACAGTTCTTAATATTGGACTGAGCTCTGCAACGATACCGGGATTTCTGAAGAAGACAAACAACCCGAGGTTTGTATGGGATTCATACCGCCGTCTTATCATGATGTATGCTGACGTGGTTATGGAAAAAGCAGAAGATCTTCCACCTGCACAGGGTAAAGGAATCAGGAAACTGCTTGATGAAAGGCTTGATGAGTTTAAAAAAGAAAAAGGTTACAAATCTGATACGGACATATCAGCTGATGAGCTGAAATTCCTTGCTGAAGAATTCAAAAAAATCATTGTTAAAGCTCTTGGCAAACCATTCCCTGATGATGCAAGAGAACAGCTGGAAGGTGGTATTAAAGCTGTTTTCAAAAGCTGGAACGGTAAGAAAGCAGTATCCTACAGGCGTATCGAAGGTATTCCCGATGACTGGGGAACAGCTGTAAACGTACAGGCAATGGTATTTGGAAACATGGGTGATACATCTGCAACAGGTGTTGCTTTCACCCGTAACCCTGCTACAGGAGAAAACCTTTTCTATGGCGAATGGCTTGTAAATGCACAGGGAGAAGACGTTGTTGCTGGTATCAGGACACCTAGTCCTCTTAACAATGAAACAAAGAATGAGCAGAACAAGCATCTTCATAGTATGCAGGAAGCAATGCCAGGGACATACAAAGAGCTTGTTGAGATCAGGAATATCCTTGAGAAGTCTTTCCATGATATGCTCGATATCGAATTTACAATACAGGAAGGTGTACTCTACATGCTTCAGTGCCGTGCCGGTAAAAGAACAGGTACTGCTGCCCTGAACATGGCAATGGACATGCTTCATGAAAAGCTTATTGATGAAAAAACAGCCGTTCTGCGTGTTGATCCGGCTCAGCTTGATGAACTTCTTCATCCGATCGCTGATCCTAATGAAGAAAAGAAAGTTGAAGCCCTTGTAAAAGGTCTTCCTGCAGGACCTGGTGCTGCTGTAGGAAAAGTTGTATTTACCGCAGAAGATGCAGTTGCATGGTTCCGCAAAGGTGAAAAAGTAATTCTCCTTCGTGAGGAAACCAACCCTGAAGATGTTGAAGGAATGCGCGCTGCTGAAGGTATCCTTACAGCCCGTGGCGGTATGACTTCACACGCTGCTCTCGTAGCGCGCGGCTGGGGTAAATGCTGTATCGTTGGCGCAGGTGCACTTCATGTTGACGCTGCTTCAAAGACAGCTAAAATCAGCGGATCTAATGAAGTTATTAAGGAAGGTGATGTTCTTACACTTAACGGAACAAAAGGAAATGTTTATAAAGGCGCTCTTAAACTGATGGATGCTTCTGAGAATCCCAGGTTTAAAGAATTTATGAACATTGTTGACAAATTCAGAAAGATGGGAGTCCGCACAAATGCTGACACTCCTGATGATGCTACAGTTGCAAGGAATTATGGCGCAGAAGGTATCGGACTGTTCCGCACAGAGCACATGTTCTACGGTAAAGGATCAGAACAGCCTTTGTTCCTGCTCCGCAAAATGATTCTCAGTGCAAATGTTGAAGAGAGAAGAAAAGCACTTGATGAACTTTCATCATTCGTAAAAAGAGACATGAAGGCCACAATGGCTGCAATGGATGGTCTGCCTGTAACTTTCAGGCTTCTCGATCCTCCTCTTCATGAATTTGTTCCCCAGGGAGCTGAAAAACAGGCTGAACTTGCAAAAGCTCTTGGCATCAAGCCAGAAGATGTTGCAAAACGCGGCGAAACTCTCCATGAATCAAACCCGATGATGGGACATCGTGGCGTACGTCTTGGTGTTACATATCCTGAAATATCCGAAATGCAGATCAGGGCAATTTTCGAAGCTACATGCGAGCTTCTTAAGGAAGGTAAACAGCCTCACCCTGAAATCATGGTTCCTGTAACATGCGATGTTGCAGAACTCGATTTTACAAAGAAGATCGTTGACAGGGTATATGCAGAGGTATGCAAGAAGTTCGGTGTTAACAGCATCGAGTATAAGTACGGAACAATGATCGAAATCCCTAGAGCATGTCTTCTTGCCGACAGGATGGCGAAATCATCAGAGTTCTTCTCATTCGGAACCAACGACCTCACACAGATGGGCTTTGGCTTCAGCCGCGATGATACCGGAGCATTCCTCCACGATTATCTCGACAAGAAGATACTTGCAGCAGATCCATTCCAGACAATCGACCAGGACGGAGTTGGCCAGCTCATCGAGATGGCAGTCCAGAAGGGCCGTTCAACAAGGAAAGAACTTAAAGTAGGTATTTGCGGTGAACAGGGCGGTGATCCTGCTTCAGTTGAATTCTGTTTCAAAACAGGACTCACATATGTAAGCTGCTCACCATTCAGGGTTCCAATTGCAAGACTTGCTGCTGCACAAGCATCAATCAAATACGGTAAGTAATAATCATAACTGGTAAAAAGGGCATCCCCTGGATGCCCTTTTTCTTTTCACGCAGAGATGCTATATGAGATTTATCGCCCTCCGCTAACAAAAAATGAGCTATATTGCATTTCACTCTGGAAAGCTAAAGAATCTTAAATACTGAATTATGGTCACGGAAGATGATCTTCTGCAATATGGTATTAAAGATGTGAAGGAAATTATATATCAGCCTTCATATAATGTTCTTTTTGCAGAAGAGACAAAACCCGGTCTTGAAAAGTACGAGAGAGGCGTTATTACAAGAACAGGAGCTATTTCGGTTGATACAGGTGTCTTCACGGGAAGGTCTCCTAAAGATAAGTATGTTGTTTATGATAAAAAAACAGAAGATACTGTCTGGTGGAAATCCGAAAAGGCGACTGTGTCAGACAATAAACGTACCACCCCTGAAATTTGGAATCATTGTAAAAACCTTGCAGCCCGGCAACTTTCCGGTAAAAGGTTGTTCGTAGTTGATTGTTATTGTGGTGCTAACAGGAACAGCAGGCTTAACGTAAGGTTTCTGATGGAGGTAGCATGGCAGGCTCACTTCGTAAAGAACATGTTTATCCGTCCTGAGATTGAAGAACTTGAAGATTTTAAGCCTGATTTTGTAGTGCTTATGGCATCAAAATGCACTAATCCCGACTGGAAAGAACAGGGAATGCACTCAGAGAACTTTGTAATTTTCAATCTTACCGAAAACATGCTGGCCATAGGGGGCACATGGTATGGCGGTGAGATGAAGAAGGGCATATTTGCTGTAATGAACTATTACCTCCCGCTGAAAGGAATTGCATCAATGCATTGCTCTGCCAACGTTGGAAAAGATGGTGATACTGCGATATTTTTTGGTCTTTCAGGCACTGGCAAAACAACATTATCGACAGATCCTAACAGGGCTCTTGTTGGTGATGATGAGCATGGCTGGGATGATGAAGGTATCTTCAACTTTGAAGGTGGATGCTATGCAAAATGCATAAAACTCAGTAAGAAGAACGAACCCGACATCTACAATGCAATAAAAAGAGATGCTCTTCTTGAAAATCTTGTCATACTGCCTGATGGTTCTATTGACTTTAACAATGCATCCAAAACAGAAAACACAAGGGTCTCCTATCCCATCTATCATATTCATAACATTGTAAAACCTGTTTCAAAAGCAGGCCATGCCCGGAAAGTTATCTTCCTCACCGCCGACGCCTTCGGAGTATTGCCACCTGTTGCCCATCTCACTGAGGAACAGACAGAATACTATTTTCTGTCGGGATACACAGCCAAGGTTGCAGGAACAGAAAGAGGCATTCTTGAGCCTCTACCCTCCTTTTCAGCCTGTTTCGGAGCTGCTTTCCTCATGCTCGATCCTATTGTTTACGCAAAGGAGCTTACGAGGAAAATGAAACAGCATAATGCTGATGCCTGGCTGGTAAATACAGGATGGTCGGGGGGCCCTTATGGCATCGGAACAAGGATAGATCTTCCCTCTACCAGGATCATAATCAACGCCATCCTGGATGATTCAATAAAAAAATATGGTTTCACAACTATGCCTATTTTCAATCTGAACATTCCAGTGAGGATAGATAATGTCGAGGAAAATCTACCTGACCCCTCAAAAGCATGGGATACGCCGGTAAAATGGCGTATAGCTGCTACTGACCTTGCATTCAAGTTTATGAATAACTTCAGCAAATTCACCGTCAATGCCGAAGCGCTTGGCCTTGTAAAATACGGACCCCAAATCTGAAAATGGTTTCTTCAATAAAAATTTAAAATGGATTTTCTTCAGACATTCATAGCCTTTTTCCTGGCTTACCTTCTTGGTTCTATACCTACAGCCGTCTGGATAGGTAAAAAATTTCACAATATCGACATCAGGGAACATGGCAGTGGAAATGCCGGAACTACAAACACAATCAGGGTTCTGGGATGGAAAAATGGCATACCTGTTTTACTTATTGACCTTGGCAAAGGATGGCTGGCAACAATGCTGCCTGTCTTTTTCAGGCTTGCAGAGCCAGGCAGTTCGGCAGAAATAAATTACCAGATCATTGCTGGCATTATTGCAATTTTCGGGCATATATTCCCTCTTTTTGCAGGTTTCAGAGGTGGCAAAGGAGTAGCCACTGCATTTGGTGTTCTCCTGGCATTGCAACCCCTGCTGACTGTCAGCTGCTTTGCTGTTTTTCTTGTGGTACTTTTCCTGACAGGCATTGTTTCTGTTTCATCAATGAGCGCTGGAGTTGCCTTTCCTGTGATATTGTTCCTGGCCTTCGACTCACCTTCAACAATATTTAAATTCTTCTCTGTCTTTGTTTCAGTAGCTCTCATTATTACCCATCGTAAGAATATAGGAAGATTGATGCGCGGTGAAGAAGCAAAGCTTATCCATTTCAGGAAGAGGAGACCATAGGTCCGTCAAAGCTGAAATCAGATTTTTTATTTAATCTAAGTAAATGATACATATAAATTTTTGATCAACAGGCATGTAGTTATATGTAGACAAATTTATCTATTTTAGCATTTTAACATCGTACTTTAATTTAACGAACAATATGGAAAAAAGTATCAAAGGAACCCAGACCGAAAAAAATCTACTGAAAGCATTTGCCGGTGAATCGCAGGCAAAGAACAGGTATGAATTTGCAGCAAAGGTTGCAAAAGAAGAAGGTTATGAGCAGATTGCCGGTATCTTTCTTGAAACAGCTCTTCAGGAACAGCAGCACGCAAAGAGGTTTTTTAAATTTCTTGAAGGAGGAATGCTCGAGATAACAGCCTCCTATCCTGCCGGGAAAACCGATACAACAAAAAGTAACCTTGCTGCTGCAGCTGCAGGCGAGCATGAAGAATGGAGTGAGCTATACCCTGAATTTGCAAGGATAGCTGAAGCTGAAGGATTTACACAGATTGCAACTGCATTTAAGGCAATTGCCACTGCTGAGAAGGTTCATGAAGAGAGATACAGGAAGCTCCTGGAGAACGTGATGCAGGATAAAGTATTCCAGCGTGATGAAAAAGTATTCTGGTATTGCAGGAAATGCGGTTATGTACATTTCGGCACAAAAGCTCTCAAAAACTGCCCGGCATGTGGTCATCCCGAAGCATATTTTGAACTAATGGCTTCAAATTATTAATGGAACCTGAAAAGATTCTGGAGCTGATCAGAAGCAGACAAAGCGACAGGAAGTATAGCGACAAGGCTATTGAGAAAGAGAAGATCGCCAGAATAATTGAAGCAGGAAGGCTGGCACCTTCAGCATGCAACGCGCAGCCATGGAAGTTCATTATTGTCGATGAGCCCGGGTTGCTGCAAAAGCTCTCGGTGGCAGCATCAGCCAGGCTGTTGGGCATGAATGGCTTTGTGAGCCAGTCACCATTGCAAATAGTTGTTGTCAGGGAAAACCCTAATTTCACTTCAAAGATCGGTGGAACAATAAAGAACAAGGATTATTCCCTTATAGACATTGGCATTGCCTGCGAAAACATCTGCCTGCAGGCAGAGGCAGAAGGACTTGGTTCCTGCATGATAGGCTGGTTTGATGAGGATGAAGTGAAGGACATACTCAAGATACCAAAATCAAAGAGAGTGGAACTGCTTATAACAATTGGTTATCCGGCAGGTACCAAACGGGAAAAAAGGAGAAAACCTCCGGAGGAGACTATATCCTATAACAGATACTAGCACTTACATAATTAAAGCACGTGTAAGTGCTTTTTTTATTTCAGCTTCTGCAAAGCAGATTTAATGCGTGAAACAGCTTCAACAAGCAGTTCGTCTGAAGTGGCATATGACAATCGTATGCATTTCGGGGCACCAAATGCGTCACCCCCGACTGTGGCAACCTGAGCTTTGTCAAGCAGGTATAAAGCCAGGTCGTCGGAGGTGATGATCTTAGTCTGACCATCACTCTTTCCAAGGTAAAAGCTAATATCAGGCAATACATAGAAGGCTCCTTCAGGTATTGTAAGCTTCAGCCCGGGAACATCTTTCAGAAGATTGCAGATCAGGTCTCTTCTTCTGCGGAATGCTTCACGCATAATTCTCTGAGATTCTCCTGTGCCTTTGAGGGCTGCTAATGCTGCGCGCTGAGCAATAGAGCATACACCGGATGTGAACTGGCCCTGTAGCTTATTACATGCTTTGGCTATCCACAAAGGTGCGCCGATATAACCTATCCTCCAGCCTGTCATTGCATAACCCTTTGATACACCGTTGACTGTAATAACCCTGTCATAAATAAAATCAAAAGAAGCCATGCTTACATGCTTGCCATCGAATATAATATGCTCGTAGATCTCATCAGACATCACGAATACGCCCTCATGCTTTTCAACAACACGGGCAATCTTTTCCATCTCCGCCCCTGAATAGACCATGCCTGTTGGATTAGACGGGGAATTGAATATTATCAATCTTGTTTTTGAAGTTATTGCAGCTTCAATCTGTTCAGGTTTTACCTTGAAATCATTCTCGAGCGTCGCTTCAACTACAACAGGTTTCCCTCCTGCAAGGATCACCTGGTCATAATAACTAACCCAGTATGGCGCCAGGATTATTACTTCATCGCCGGGATTTATTATCGACAGGATCACATTTATAAGAGAATGTTTTCCTCCTGCAGAAACAATTACCTGTTCGGGTGAATAGTTTAGTCCATTCTCATTTTGGAATTTCAGTGAAATGGCTTCCCTGAGATCACTATATCCGGGAACTGGAGGATATTGTGAGTAATTGTCATCGATAGCCTTTTTGGCAGCTTCTTTTATGTAATCAGGAGTATTGAAATCAGGTTCCCCGATACTGAGGCTGATAATGTCTATTCCTTTTGCCTTCAGCTCACGGCTCTTCTGTGCCATTGCAAGGGTCTGCGATGCAGACATCGATTTAATTCTGTCTGATAGATATTCCATTTTCTGTTATATGATAATTTCAAAATTAGGCATTTTTCATACCGCCCTCAATAACTTTCAAATTTATAAAATAGTGTTTATACTTTGTAAGTTCATCTTGTGTTTAACTTGTTTCGGAATTTGTGATTAGTTTTGTAAAAAAATTATCCAAAATGGAAAACCTGTACGACCTTATAAAAATTACGATCCCGGCAATCCTTGTTCTTCTAACCTCATGGCTTGTTATCAGAAGTATGCTGAAAAATGATCAGGAAAGGCGCAGACAGGAGCTAATACTTCAGAATTCCAAAACTGTTATGCCTATCAGGCTCCAGGCTTATGAGAGGATAGTTCTCTTTCTTGAAAGGATTTCTCTCGAATCAATGCTCGTGAGAGTAAGTACTTCAGAAATGACTGCATCGCAACTTCATTCTGCTCTGCTTACTACAATAAGGAGCGAGTTTGAGCACAATCTGTCACAACAGATCTATATGACCTCGCAGGCATGGGAAGTAGTGAGAAATGCAAGATCGAACATGATTAAAATAATAAACACTGAGATTGAAAAGATGCCGCCAAACTCAACCGGACTTGCATTTTCAAAACAGCTCCTTGAAAAAATAATGGAAATGGACAAGGAACCTACACGAGGCGCCCTGGAATATATTAAATCTGAGATTGCAAGAGTGATGTAAAAGAAATATTATTAAAATAATAATGCCCTTCCCCTTTGAACATGGGGAAGGGCATTGTTTTTACAGGCAGCAATAAGCTGAAACGTCACCTTTAATTTAAAGCAGATCGACACTGCGTTTTACAAAAGTGCTCAGTTCCTCACCTCTCAGCATATTATTTGCCAGGAGAGCAAGGTCAATGAGTTGCTTTACGATTTTGTTTTCAGAGCCATAATTTTCAAGAACCTTTTTCCTCTCTTCCTCAACCTGGTCAAGCTCTTTACGCAACTTTTCAAGGTCGTCTTTTTCCACCTGACTCACCTCGTCTGCTTTTTTCCTTTTATGCTCATTTTCGATAAAGTCGACCTGTTCCTTCAGCCTGGTCCTTTCTTTATTGTTTTCCTCCAGGATTGAAGCTTTTGATGCTTTAAGATCACCTGATATCTTGTTTATAACAGGATGATTGCTGTTAAGAACAAGATTATAGCTGTCGGGCATCTCACCGTAAAAATTCATTCCTCCACCAAGCTGTGACATCTCCTTCATCCTTCGCATGAATTCTGACTGTGTGATAATAACAGGTGCATCATGCTCATCGAGGTTCTCAGTTGTAACATTAAAGATATCGTTGGTTTTTGATTTCACTGCAAAAACACTCCTCAAATCATTCTGTTCTTCAGCGGAAAGCTTCGATTCTGCTTTATCCTCTTTATGTATTAGCTTGTCGATAACATCAGAATCTACCCTGACAAACCTGCAGTTCTTCAGCTTTGTTTCGAGCTGGTTTATGAAATGAACATCAAGCTGGCCATCGAAATTAAGCACATCATAACCTTTTGACTTTGCTTTTTCTATATATGAGAACTGGTCGGTCTTGCTTGTAGAATAAAGATAGATAAGAGTATTATTTTTATCCGTCTGGTTTTCCTTGATCAGCTTCTCATATTCTTCAAGTGTAAAATATTTATCTTCCGTATTCTTAAGGAGTGCAAACTTTATGGCCTTGTCATAGAATTTTTCTTCAGTCATCATCCCATATTCGATGAAAAGCTTCAGGTTGTCCCATTTCTTTTCAAATTCCTCACGGTTGTTCTTAAATATGTCATTAAGCCTGTCGGCAACTTTTTTTGTAATATGAGCAGAGATCTTTTTCACATTGGAATCACTCTGAAGGTAGCTTCTGGATACGTTAAGCGGAATATCGGGAGAATCGATAACACCATGAAGAAGTGTCAGGAATTCGGGCACTATGCCTTCAACTGAGTCGGTTACAAATACCTGATTTGAATAAAGCTGGATCTTGTTCTTCTGGATTTCAATATTGGACTTTATCCTTGGGAAATACAGAATCCCTGTTAATTTGAAAGGATAGTCAACATTAAGATGAATATGAAACAAAGGCTCATCCCCGGCCGGGTAGAGCTCCCTGTAAAAGTTGATATAATCTTCATCCTTCAGCTCTGAAGGCTTGACAGTCCATGCAGGCTTTGTGTTGTTGATAATTTTATCCTTATCGGTATCAACATATTTGCCATCCTTCCACTCCTGTTCTTTCCCGAAAACAATTTCAACAGGAAGAAATTTACAATATTTCTTTAGCAGCTGTTCAATTTTGTTATCCTCAAGGAATTCTTTGGAATCTTTGTCAATATGAAGAATGACATCAGTTCCGACTTTTTCTTTCTGCGTATCTTCAATTGTATATTCAGGGCTACCATCGCAGCTCCATTTTACTGCTTTGGAACCTTCCCGGTATGACAATGTCACAACCTCTACCCTGTCAGATACCATAAATGCGGAATAAAAGCCAAGTCCGAAATGACCGATTATATTGTTAATCTGGTCTTTATACTTGTCGAGGAAATCATTTGCGCTCGAAAAAGCTATCTGGTTAAGGTACTTGTCAAGCTCTTCCTGGGTCATTCCTACACCCTGGTCTGAGACAGTTATTGTTTTTTTCTTTTTATCTACTGAAACATAAATCTTCAGATTTTCAGCATCACCCTTGTATTCTCCAACAGATGCCAGTGTCCTGAGCTTCTGTGTTGCATCGACTGCATTTGATACAAGTTCGCGAAGAAAAATCTCATGATCTGAATAAAGGAATTTTTTAATTATCGGGAAAATGTTCTCGGTGGTTACCCCAATCTTTCCGGTTTCCATACTATACGAATTTTAGTATTATACTTGATTTTTTACAGGCCGGTAATTTCAAAATTTATGCCGTTATCAGAACACTGACAAAGTGTCTGTGCTTACCGGGATATCATGATCATCAAAAATGCTGTGGAAGCCTGCGCCAGATAATAAACAATGCAATAAGAGCCAGCATCACAAAAGCAAGTAAAGCAATCAGAGAGCGATCCCTTCTCTTCTTTCTCAACCTTATGTTATGTTCGCTTATGATTTTCTTTGCAGCATTATGTATCCTCAGAATGAGATTGGAGTTTTGCGGGATTATCGCATCAATTCTGGTATGGGTAGTTTGGATAATCTCTTCAAGCTTATCCTGAGCGCATATAAGTATAATCCCGGAAATGCCGGCCCCTAAAATGCTGTTTAGGAAAGTATCAGTTTCAGGCTTTCCCGACTGATCATGCATGTCGATCACTGCAATCTTGCAGTGCTTCTTTTCTTTTTCTTTCGAAATAGCCTTAAAAAGTTCTTCATAGCTGTGAACAAACTGGATAACATACCTGAAAGGATCATCAAACTTCTTTCGTATGTCTTCCGAAAAGGCTTTATGATCATCGAGGAAAAACAGGTAAGTCTTAAAGTTTTTCACAGTTATTCCTTGTTTCTGGCATCGAAATTCTTTGAAAATGCCCAGGTCCCATTTGTAAAGGTATAAGAATCATAGGAATAATCAGCACCATAAAGAGGTCTGTTATCTGATGTTGCACCGACAGGAACCAGGTGATCGAATACAATCGAGGTATCAGAGTTGAACCTGAGGGTCATCATACCGGCTGATTCATACTGGAATACAACACGGTTCCTCAGTCGCTCGTTCAGGAATATTTTTTTGCCGAACATTATTGAATCGCTTTCATTAAAACTGATAACATCGATGATTTTTCTTGTTATGAGTGGGTCAGCCGGGTTTATTCCAAGCACGATCCAACAATTATTTCCTTTAATCCGGACTGGCCTGGTATCATAATATAGAGCTCCATACCACTCCGATTGGCTGTATGTGGTATCTGACAAAATAGGAGTTTCATTATATGGTGAGGATAACCTGTAAATTGTTGCAGGCTCTTCTTTTGATTTTCTCCTTATTATATATGAATAAAAAAATCCTTTGTGATTTTCCAGTGCTAGATTCCATGTAACAATCTTCAGTAATGAATCAGGAGATGTTATCTGACCAAGATACCTTAAATCCCTGAGGTTCTTTGTAAAGACTGATTTTGAGTTTACGTATGAATTGATGTAAAGGTCGATGGAATCATTTACCTGGCACCTGGTCGTATCTTCAGTAGCAGTATTAAGTCGTAGGTACAGGTTCTTCAATGTTGAATTAATATCTTCAAGGGTTTGTTGTGCCGGCAGAACCTGCGCTGAAATAATAAATGAAATAATTAAAACCGCTCTTCTCATTTTACATTTTCCATTGCTGCATCAAGAAGATTTATGAGCCTGCTGCATGATTCCATAATTTCATCCTCGCTGATTATCAAAGGCGGAGCTATTCTGAAAGCATCTTCACAGAAGAGGAAATAATCAAGAATGATGCCATATTCAGGTGCATGTGCAATAGCATAGGCGACATATGATGGATGTGCCAATGAGACAGCAAGGAGCAAACCATCGCCTCGTATTTCAGTAATAAGCTGATGTTTCAGATTATTCCTGTATAATTTTGATTTTTCATTGGAGCTATCACCAAGATTATTCTCGAGGATTATCTGCAGTGAAGCCATTCCCGCTGCACATGAAACAGGGTGCCCCCCAAAGGTAGTTATATGGCCAAGTACAGGATCTGACATCAATGAAGACATTATAGTATCTGAAGAGATGAATGCACCAAGTGGCATACCTCCCCCGAGGGCTTTTGCCAGAAGAAGAACATCAGGAATGACGCCTGAATGTTCGAAAGCAAACATTTTTCCTGTCCTCCCGAAAGCAGTCTGTATTTCGTCAAAGATCAGTAATGTGCCCGTTTCATCACATTTTTTCCTGAGATTTTCCAGGAAGACAGAAGAGCATTTTCTTACGCCGGCTTCTCCCTGGACAGGTTCGACAATTACACAGGCAGTTTTGTCATCGATCATATCAATGGCCGCTTCACTATTTATTTCTGCATGAAAGATATCGGGAAGAAGAGGCCTGAAGGAATTCCGGTACTTTTCACTTCCCTGGATGCTGAGTGCACCATGAGTGCTCCCGTGATATGAATTCTTGAAAGATATGATCCTGCTCCGGTTAGTGTAACGTTTAGCAAGTTTGAGAGCACCTTCAACTGCCTCGCTGCCGGAATTGACAAAATAACATTTACCAAGTGAACCAGGAAGCAGTGATGTAAGCAGGCGTGCATATTCAACCTGTGGGGTCTGAATAAACTCACCATAAACCATAAGGTGCATATAAGAATCTGCTTGTTTCTTTACAGCTTCGACAACCCGCGGATTGCCATGCCCGGTATTGCTTACAGAGACACCTGAGATCAAATCAATATACTCCTTTCCATCCGGACCATACATAATTGATCCTTTTGCTGAAGATATTTCTATAAGCATCGGGAAAGGAGAAGTCTGACCGAGATGAGCTAAGAATAATTGTTTGGGAGTAGGCATCAGCTTTGGCAGTTATTTTGCCATTACATTTATTTCATTCAGCAGGCTGTCGCGGAAAGATTTTCCGACAGGGATTGTCCGCACTGAGTTTCCAATGATCAGCTCGAGTGAGCTTTCTTTTATCGACTGGATCATTGTTTTATTTACGATAAATGACCTGTGAACCCTGATAAACACACCTGAAGGAAGCTGGTTTTCAATAGCTTTCATCGTAAAATGAATGGTGTATTTTTCATCATTCGTATTCAGTGTAACATAGTTTTCAAGAGCTTCAATATAAATTATATCCCTGAGTTTAAGTTTTACAAGTGAGGAACCGCTTTTAATAAAAATCTCTTCATCGGTGCTGGCAGCTTCCTTTTTTGTAAAATATCTTGCTGCTTTGTCGATAGCTTTGCAGAACCTTGGGTATGAGATAGGTTTCAGCAGATAATCAACAACATTAAAATCGAATGCTTTAAGAGCATGTTCTTCAGCGGAGGAGATAACGATAATGTTAGGTGGTGATTCGAGGCTTCCGATAAAATCGAAACCATTCATCTCAGGCATCATAATGTCAAGAAAGATAAGATCGATGTCCTGGCGCTCAGCAAGAGCGTTGCGGGCTTCTACCGCATCATTATAAGAACCTGCAAGATTAAGACCGGCATATTTGCTAACATACCCTTCTATAATTCTGCAACTCAGAGGATCATCATCGACAATAATACAATTCATGTCAGTAGTCTGTGCCGGTAATCTTATCTTCAAAAATAGTAAAAAAAGTTCATTTAACCAGCCTGAAAGCAAGGAAGGATAAAAATAAAAAGAGGGGTGTTAAAAGACACCCCTCGGCAATCTCAATAGTTAAGATTAGAGGCCTTTGTTAAGTGCCGGAGCTGCTTTGAATTTAACAACCTTCTTAGCAGGAACATTCAGTTTCTGGCCAGTACGTGGGTTGCGGACAACTCTTGCACTTCTTTTGTCAACTTTGAAAGTGCCCATACCGGGGAGCTGAATTCTTGAACCTTTTTTCATTGATTTTCCGAAAGCTACAACAAAAGCGTTCAATGCTTTTCCAGCATCTTTGATTGAAAGACCTGCATCAGCAGCAATAGCATTAACTAATTCTTTTTTTGTCATAATGAAAGATTTAAGGGTTAGACCAATCTTACTAATTGAATACAAATTTATTTTTTTATTTATCATATGCAAATTTATTTAACCGTTTTTCCACAAATAGTGGCACTTTAAGGCTGAAAAACCATTTTTTTACATGAAAAATGTAATTTTCCGAGCTTTGTTGGAAAAGCTCATGAAATGGCAACATGATAAACTTTGTTCAACTTTCGTGTTAATATCGTGTTCGTAAAATAACAATATCCTGATAATCTGACCATTGTATTTTTTTTGCTAAAACAGGTACAAACCTGGTTTTAAAAAAGCAAAAAATATTATCTTTGCGGCGGAGAAATGGCAGAGTGGTCGTCCCGATGGCTTTCGGGAGCGGCGGTCTTAAAAAGCAACATTCTTGCGACTTCCAGCGATATTTGAAGAATTGGCAGAGCGGTCGTCCTGATAACAATCGGGAGCGACGGTCCTGAAAAGACATAGTTCTGGAGAAATGGCAGAGCGGTCGAATGCGGCGGTCTTGAAAACCGTTATGCTGTATCCACGGCATCGGGGGTTCGAATCCCTCTTTCTCCGCAGATAATGCATGCAGAAAAATGCAGAACCCTGTAAACTTCACGTTTGCAGGGTTTTTTGTTTTTTATCCTGTGCAAAAAATACCCTTCAAATGCATACTTCCAGTGTGCAATTCGGTGAATCACTCACGGAGATTTTTACTTACTCACGATTTAGTACTTATTGCATTGTTTTGCAGCACTTTGAGCAGCGGAGGTGAGAGATATCTTCGTATACCGCTGCTTCACAGGGTTAGCGTTTGTTGACATAAAATCGTTACTTTGAGAAGGAGTTGATAGAGGGATGTGGCTCAAGAAACAAAGGCACAAGCCGAACTATGGCAACATGTCCACTTTTCCAACAGCAAAAGTGATACTTAACAAGTAGCAGTTAACCCGGACTGCTTTATCAAAGGTATCATGTTCCTAGCACTTACTAATCCAGCGAAGGTGGCTGATATCTATGGCATTGCAAGGATACGTTTTGCTTTTAAATGTAAATATTAATAAATTTAAGCTATCTTTTAAACCAACCAGTTATGAAGAAATTTATTTTATTCAACCTTATTGCATTTTTTATAATCACACTAACATATGCTCAATGGAAACCTATCAACAATGGTTTATATATCGGTGTACCATCGATTGAAATAGATCCTATCACAGGCTATATATATGCAGGAACAGATAGATCTGGGATTTTTATATCTAAGGATAATGGGGATAGTTGGATTTCTTTAATTGCAGGCTTTCCTACATATGGACCATCGGTAACTGCAATCAAAAAAATTGGTTCCAGGCTTTTTGTCGGAACTTGGGGTGGTGGAGTTTTAATGTCACTTGATAACGGTCAAACTTGGTATCAAAGGAATAATGGTTTAGCTAATGATTATCTTAGTTTAGATATTCGACAATTAGCATTTAACGGAACAGAAATTTATGCTGCTACACTTGGTGGAATTTTTGTTTCACCGGATTATGGCAATACTTGGATTTCTCTAAGAAGTGGTGTAATAAGTTCAATCGCTTTTAGTGGTACAAACATTTATGTGGGTACTCCAGACGGCGTTTTTTTGTCATCAGATAAAGGTAACTCATGGATAGCGATCAACAATGGGCTTACCGAAAAAAATGTATCCGCATTAGCGATAAATGGGAATAATTTATATGCTGGTACCTTTAATGGTGTGTTTTTATCAACTAATAATGGAACTTCTTGGATTGAAAAAAGTATTGGATTAACTGAAAAATGGGTCACAACAATTAATCTTTCTGAAAGCGGAATCATACTTGGAACTATGAGAGGTATATTCATTTCAGAAAATAATTGTGATAGTTGGTCGGTCTTGAATAACACTTTCCCCGGAGATGAAGTAGTCAAATCTCTTGCTGTTGATGGCAATAAAATATTTGCAGGAACATATTGGCATGGTTTATATGTATCAGAAAATAGAGGTAATTGGATTCCTAAACCTGGAATGAAAAATCTTGTTAATGCACTTGCAATTAAAGACAATAATGTTTTTGCTTCAGTTTTCGGATACTATGTATTTAAATCTTCTGATAAAGGAAGTAATTGGACTCCATCAATATTATCATCTCCATTATATTATTCACTTGCTGTAACTGGTGGGGATATTTTTCTTGGAGGTTATATGGATATGTATAGATCTACGGACAATGGGAGTAGTTGGAACATAATCATAAATGGTATAAAGGGCGATGATATAGTAAAATCATTTGTTAGAAAGGGAACCAACATGTTTGCAGGATCACAAAATGGCGTTTACACTTCAAATAATAATGGTTCCAATTGGTATAATCTAACTGACGGTATACAGGTTAATTCCCTTGCAACTGATGGTAATAATATTTATGCTGGAACTAATTCGGGAATTTTTGTATCGAATAATGATGGAGTAACCTTTAATTCTACTAATAATCAATTATATGGTAATGACTTATATATCAGTTCAATAGCATTGAATGGCAGCAAAATATTTATTGGGTCTTATTTGACAGGAGTATTTCTTTCTGAAGATGGTGGAAATAATTGGACTCCCAAAAATAGCAATCAGTCTGGGAATTCATTAAGAGTTCAAGCTTTAGCGATATATAACAATATCATCTTTAAATGTACTTTTGGAGGACTCTTCATCTCTTTTGATGATGGTAATAGTTGGATTTCCAAGAATGAAGGATTAACTGATGCAGGTTTGTATGTTATTTCAATTGCGATAAACCAGGATGAGGTCTATATAGGAACTTACTGTGGAGGTATCTATAAAAGACCATTATCAGAATTTGATATCATAACAGGAAAAATTAATTCCGAATTATCTGGTATACATATCTATCCAAATCCCACAAATCAGATATTATTTATGCAAGGAATTAGTGAAGGTACTACTATTCAAATATATGATATTTATGGCACTACCGTAAAATCTATTAATATCTCAGAAAATCTGATCGATGTTAGTTCTTTAAATTCAGGATTGTATATGATAGTGTTTAAGAACTCATCAGGTATTCATGTCGAGAAATTTACGAAAATATAATATGATCTTGATCTTGTATTTGACTTAAAAGTTTTTTTAATATTAAACATTTCGTTTATTTGCGAAAAAAGAAAATGAAATATGAAAGTCCGGTTCAGTGATGATGATAACCAGATTGCTAAGGTCTCAAAGGCATTAAGCCATCCAGCAAGAGTTTATATTCTCAGGAAGCTTGCCAGGATGAACTCATGCTGCTACAGCGGTGATCTGGTGGATGAGCTTCCGATTGCCCGCTCAACTCTCTCGCAACACCTGAAAGAGCTTAAATACTCAGGTCTGATCCAGGGAGAAATAAACCCGCCATAT
>DATGYZ010000007.1:0-90136 GCA_035297425.1 Bacteroidales bacterium
GGCACCTCGATGTCGGCTCGTCACATCCTGGGGCTGGAGAAGGTCCCAAGGGTTCGGCTGTTCGCCGATTAAAGTGGCACGCGAGCTGGGTTCAGAACGTCGTGAGACAGTTCGGTCCCTATCTGTTGTGGGCGTAGGAGATTTGAGAGAACCTGACACTAGTACGAGAGGACCGTGTTGGACAGACCTCTAGTGTACCTGTTGTGGCGCCAGCTGCACCGCAGGGTAGCTATGTCTGGAAGAGATAAGCACTGAAAGCATCTAAGTACGAAGCTCGTCTCAAGATGAGATCTCCTTTAAGGGTCGTTGAAGACTACGACGTTGATAGGCTGCAGGTGTAAAGACGGTAACGTCAAAGCCGAGCAGTACTAATTACCCGTAAACTTTCAGAGGAAGCAATTTTATTAACTTGGCCAATGTGTCATACAATATTGAAAGAATAAGATACAATCCACCAAAGCTAAAGCTACGGTGGACAAAGGATCTTAAGGTGACTATAGCGGCGGGGTTCCACCTCTTCCCATTCCGAACAGAGAAGTTAAGCCCGCCAGCGCCGATGGTACTGCTAATTGTGGGAGAGTAGGTCGTCGCCGACTTTAAAACGAACCCCGGAGAAATCCGGGGTTTTTTTATTGCCAATATTATGTAATTACCAGCGTGCGCAGGCAAGGAGGCTGAGCGAGTATAATGAGCGAAGTTCCGCGAAGCGGAATCGTCGCCGACTTTAATTAAAAACCCGATGAGAAATCATCGGGTTTTTTTGTCTTGGTGTCTGGGAGTCTAGGTGTCTAGGTGTCTTGGTATCTGGGAGTCTTGGTGTCTTGGTGTGACTCGTCCTGAAAAAAGTTTACAGGTTAAATAATTAAATTCTGAGATCATTTTAAATCATAAATCTGTTTGGATAAAGTACATAACACTTAAACACTGAAACACTGAAACACTGAAACCCTGAAACCCTGAAACCTCACACCCTGTTGCCGGTTGCCGGTTGCCCGTAGCCCTATACTATAGTGCACTCTAACTCTAGCTCACTCTAGTGCACATCACTTTGTAACAACAACAATCACCCCGTCGTAATCCTTTTTTGTGTATATCGCCATCTGATCTTTGTTTTTGATCACTGTTATTGATTTAATCTGGTCAGACTGAAGATTCTCAAATTCATTCCGACTCACCTCTTTATCATTAATAATATAGAGTGTATTTTTTATGTCACTTTCCCCGGTGCTCCTGATCCTGACTCCTGCTGACTTTATTGTATCATTGCTTCCATACCCGGTCACGACAACAGTTTTCATCGATTGAGATTTATCGTTACTGCCCTGAGTGTTCTGCTTTGTAGCGATAACAATCACTCCATCATAATCTTTTTCAGTATACACCTTGATCTGATCTTTATTACGGAATACTGAGATTGATTCTATCTTGTCCGGTGGGAGACTTTCAACCATCTCCCTGGTAGCATCCTTCCCGTCTATGATGAAAAGTGTATTTTCCAGAGTATTGTCTGACCCTGTGCTCCTTATTCTTATATTTCCGGGAATGGAATCCTGTTTGCCATAGCCTGTCACTACTATTGGTTCAGACTGTACCTTCCTGATTTGGGTTCCTGCTTTTTCCTGGGCTTTAACCTCAACTGGCACAAGACTCTGAAGTATTGACACAGCCAGGATTAAAGCTGAAAGTGGAATCAATTTTTTCAAATTCAGAGTGTTATGACCTTCTTTTTTGTTCATTGTCATCATAATAATGCGTTTTCTTAAGTTATTATTATTAAAATTCGGGTTAATTGATATCAGCTTTTCTTCTGCAACCTGGTTGACAAGCAACGACTGGTAAATTGTTTTTTCTATTCCCTTCTCCAGTGTGCCTTCATCTGCAATATATTCATGTATAAGGTGAAGTGATTTTTTCATCAGCCATATAACAGGATTGAACCACATTATCGCACATGAGATCTCGAGAATGATGTTATCCATCGTATGAAATTCCCTGGCATGAACACTTTCATGGATAATTATACTTTTAAGCTCTTCGCCATTGGAGCGGTTTGCAGGAATGAATATCCACCTGAAGAATGAGAATGGACCATCCATTTTTATTCCGTTTACATGAATAATATTGTTATTTCTTTCACTGGAAGATAAATACAGCAGGAAGACCCGTGCTACCTGGTAAAGGATATTCAGTAAAAAGAGGATTGTAATAACCAGATATGAATAAAAAACTACTCTTCCGTAGCTGAATGTTTTACCTGGATGCTCAACTGCAGCGAATATATTGCCGGGCAGGGTCACAGCGCCTGTTGCTGGTGCGTCCAGGATTGGTTGCGGAAGTTGTAACCAGTGTGCTGTAAACGGTAATGCCAGCGAAAGGAATACAGAAAGCAAAATAAACATTCTTTGCTGGCGGAACATCGTTTCATCCCTGTTCAGAAGCCTGAAAAGCAGAAATGAAATTACCAGGCAGATGTTTGAATAAATCAGGTAATGTTTCAGGTCCATTTTTACTTCTTTTGTTTTTTGATTTCTGATTCGACAATCTTCCTGAGTTCCTCGAGCTCGGCAAGGCTGATCTCATTACTTCTTATTAAGGGGGAGATCATTTGATTAACTGATTTGTTAAACAACCCGGAAAAGGCGTTTTTTAACATGTTAGCTCCATAATCATCGCGGCTTATGAGTGCATAATACACGTTAGTCTTGCCATACGTTCTGTGCCCCAGGTATCCCTTTTTTTCAAGAACCTTGATTACGGTTGCAACTGTATTGTAAGCAGGTTTTGGTTCGGGAAGTTTTTCAAGTACATCTGTAACCGCCCCGGTTTCAATTTCCCAGACAGCTTTAAGTACGTCTTCCTGTGCTTTTGTTATTTCTTTCATGAATACTATGAAATATATAAATGTACTACAAATATAGTAAATATTTCAATAAAACAATAAAAAACCCGATGAAAAATCATCGGGTTTTTTTGTCTTGGTGTCTTGGTGTCTTGGTGTCTGGGTGTCTGGGTGTCTGGGTGTCTGGGTGTCCGGTGTTTATCTTACAACTCTACCTGATCCGTCTCCTTTCATAAGCTGCTCGACCTCGGCTACCGTGACCATGTTGAAATCTCCATGGATGGTATGCTTCAGGCATGAGGCTGCAACAGCAAAGTTTAATGCCTGTGAATCGTCATCGGGCCAGGTAAGAAGGCCGTAGATAAGTCCTCCCATGAAGGAGTCTCCTCCTCCTACCCTGTCGACAATATGGGTTATCTGGTACACCGGAGCTTCAAACAGATGTTTCCCGTCGTAAAGAATCCCCGACCAGGAGTTATGATCTGCGTTAATGGAACCTCTTAATGTTATTATAACCTTTTCTGCAGCGGGGAACCTGGCCATAAGCTTTTCACATACAGAGCGATAGCTTTCTGCGCCCACATGACCGGAAGCAACATCAGATCCTTCAGGCTTAATTCCGAAAACTTTTTCAGCATCTTCCTCATTTCCGAGTATGATATCACAATGACTTACCATTTCTGGCATCACTTCAGAAGCTGTCTTCCCCCATTTCCAGAGGTTCTTCCTGTAATTAAGATCAGTTGATACAGACAGACCTCTTTTCTTCGCTGCAATTATTCCTTCAATGCAGACCTGCGCCGCACCTTCAGAGATTGCAGGTGTGATACCTGTCCAGTGGAACCACGTTGCACCCTCGAAAACAGCATTCCAGTCAACCATTCCCGGTTTTATGGCAGCTATTGAAGAATTAGACCTGTCGTAAATAACCTTGCTCGGGCGCGATACTGCCCCGGTTTCCAGGAAATAAATTCCTAGCCTCTCTCCACCGAAAAGGATATGTTCTACCCCTACATTATGCTTTCGGAGCTCCATTATTACCGACTGTCCGAGGTCATTTTTCGGAAGCCTGGTTACAAATTCGGCTTTAATGCCATAGTTCGCCAGGGAGACTGCCACATTGGCCTCACCCCCACCAAATGAGGCATTATACGATGTTACCTGTGTAAATCTTTGATGTTCAGGTGTTGCAAGCCGAAGCATTATCTCACCGAAGGTTATTATTTTATTCATACTGGTTAATAATGTAAGTTATTCTTCTTTTTATTCTTTTTCAACAGGCTTTCCACGCCAGTAATTGGCAAGTATAGAGCCTGTGACATTCATCAACGGTCCGAATATTGCAGGTGCAAGTCCTACTGTAGCAACTTTACCCATTTGAAGGGCAAGTCCTGTTGCAAGACCGCCGTTCTGCATTCCGACCTCAAAAGCTATTGTACGCCTGTCTCTTTCAGGCATCCCCACGAGCCATGAAAGCCAGTAACCTAAAGTATAGCCAGTAAGGTTGTGAAGCAGGCTGGTAACCAGAAGCAATGCTCCGACTTTCATCAGGTCATTGCGTCCTGAAGCAGTAATCACCACAACTATTGTTGCAATTCCTACCATCGAGATCATAGATAGTATCCTCGACATGAGCTCTTCTCCTCCTGTCACAAAACGCTTCATCAGCAATGCGCCAACTGAAGGAAGGAGAAGGAACCAGGATACAGCCCTCAGCGATTGCGAGAGAAATGCTCCTGTGTCGGTTTTATTGACTTTCATATAAAGCATGCTGGTAAGCAATATTATACCTGTATATGCCGCAAGCTGGAGAAAAATTGATCTGATGCTCTCTTTGCCCTTCAGAAAGAGATTAAATGTAAAACCTGCAATGATCGGCAGGATTATCATTTTCATTATATCAAGCATCATCGACCAGAAGCTTACTTCAATATACTGTCCGCCAAGCCATTTCATGAGCAGGGGCGTTACCAGTGGCGAAAGAAGAGTTGAAATTGCACCGACAGTTACAGCCAGGGCGAGGTTTGCTTTGGAAAGGAAAGACATCACATTGGAAGCAAGACCGCTGGGAACACACCCGATAAGAATTATCCCGGCAGCTATTTCCGGGGGAAAATTAAAGATTCCGGCAATCGCAAAACCTACAAAAGGCATTATCATATAATGTGAAACAACGCCCACAAAGACTCCTTTCGGCATTTTGATCACACCGGTGAAATCGGCAAAGCTCATCTGTGACCCCATGCCGAACATTATTATCTGCAGAAGCGGAACTATTAGCTGCTTGAACTGGAAATTCCCGGCGCTTATGAAATATTGCGGATAAAACATCGATGTAATTACTGCAGTAACGATCCAAAGCGTATACGAGAAACCTTTCAGCTTTTCATAGCCCCTCACTCCAAGAGACAACAATATAAAGGCCGGTATAAGAAAAGGCCCGATATTTCCCTTCCCGGAAAGAAACAATATCAATGCAGCTGCAACAAGCAATGCAGAGATCGTAATAAGAATTCCGTATATCTGTTTTTTCATTGATGAGGCTGGTTCAGATCATTTCCATTATCAAAAATACTTATTTGACATTAAGATTTCACATCAATCCTTTTGAACTTCTCCAAAATGAATACGTGTCTGCTCAGACCAATCAACAATTTAGCATTTATTTAACTTTTACCATACCGTCAATTTTATAACTTTGATGTTTAATTTTCACGAGCATAACCCTCAATGACAAAGATTATTGTTATAGGAAGTTCCAATACCGACATGGTTATTAAGACCAGGAAGCTTCCTATGCCCGGTGAGACAATATTGGGAGGCACATTCCTGATGAATCCGGGTGGCAAGGGAGCTAACCAGGCGGTTGCTGCTGCAAGGCTGGGTGGAAATGTAACATTTGTTACAAAAATTGGCAATGATCTTTTTGGTAATGAAGCGATGAATGGCTTCAAAGAGGCAAAAATAGATACAAGGTATGTTGTAAGAGATCCTAAAAATCCTTCTGGTGTAGCACTTATCAATGTTGATGAGGATGGTGAGAATATTATTGTTGTCGCACCGGGTTCAAATGGCACACTTGTCCCGGGTGATATACGGAATGAGATATTTACAACATCGAAGTCAGATATTTTCCTGATGCAGCTTGAAATACCAACTGATACGGTCAAATATGTAGCAGAAAAAGCTTATCGAAACGGCAACAGGGTCATTCTTAATCCTGCCCCGGCATGCTGGCTTTCCGATAACCTTTATAAGTGGATCTACCTCATTACACCAAATGAGACGGAAGCAGGGTTACTCACGGGAATTGAGGTTTTCGACCAGGCATCAGCCAGGGAGGCAGCTGAACATCTCAGGAATAAGGGAGTTCAGAACGTTGTAATTACCATGGGAGGAACAGGCGCTTATATCCTTTCAGGATCTTTGTCAATGATGATCCCTGGCATTAAGGTGAAGGCAGTCGACACAACTGCAGCCGGTGATATCTTCAATGGCGCAATGGCAGTTGCAATTTCCGAGGGCAAGGACATCCTTACAGCAGTCAACTTTGCAAACGAGGCAGCAGCAATATCCGTAACAAGGATGGGTGCGCAGGCCTCAGCTCCTTTCAGGAACGAGGTGAAGTAAAGGCGAAAGGGCCCAAGGGCGTAAAGGCATAAACTGATTCACTTTGCAATCCTTAAAAAGAAATTAAACCAGGAATTTAAGATATTTAGTTAAGGACGCAAGGACTATTTCACCAGGTCTTGCAGGAAGCCGGCTTCGTCGAAACTGAACCTGTTTCCCAGGAAATCCATAATTAACCTGGTATCATTATAGGCATTCCCCAGGCATGTAGATGCGCCGGGTGAAGGTGTGATATTGAAAACGATATTGTCTCCTGTCAGCTTGGCTTCTCCCATCTCGAGCTTGCGTGTTGTGTTGTTTACTATCTGGGGTCTTGTTCCTCCATAACCTTTTGCAACTCTCAGATCAGAAAGCTTCATTGTCGGGATAATCTTTTTAACTTCTTTAAGGAACAGCCTTTTCCCGATGATCGGAAGATCATAGAGAAAATTAAGAAAAACATAGCCGAACAGAACCCTGTCGAAGATTATCTTAAGCAGGCTTATAACAGGACTGATACCAAGTCCGAATGTTTTCCAGTACTCTCCCACAGTCTTCATGCTGTGCCGCTCGAGTCTGAATATTGGTTTGGCAGTGGGACCAAACCTTGTTATTGTCTCATCATGTACCTCCGGGTCGCCGTGAATTGCTGCAAAAGGAAGCTTTTCAACCTGGATTGTGTAAACCTTGCCATTAAGAACCTTCTCAGCAGTGTAAAAGCTTCCAGCCATTGATAGCAGCGACAGGTTCTTTCCGTAGCCCAGTGACTTAGCAATAAGAAGGCTGTGGGCACCGGCTGCAACAATAACAATCCGTGCGCTGATTATCCCCTTGTTTGTTTTAACTGACCAGCTGTTACCATCTCTTTTTATGCTTTCCAGCTGCGTATTAAAATACACTTCAGCTTTGTTGTTTAGCGCTTTTGCATTGTCGGTAAATGAATGGCAAAGCTCCCTGAAGTCGACTGTGTACCCGTCGGGTGTAAGCAATGCCGCTATCTCCTGATCTGCTGGCCTTCCTTCGACTACTTTTGGTTCAATACGTGCTATCTCTTCCTTTCCTATCAGCTGCAGATCAGGGAACAGGTCTCTGAAAACAAGAAACCTTTTTCGAAGTCCCTCCGACTGAAAAGCCCCTACGCCCAATACCATTTTTGAATAGCGGTGGAAGATTTTTTTATCCGGGTTACGTTTCTTTTCATCTTCAAGGTAATTCTTAACCATATCGGCCATCTGCTTGACACTTGTTGCCTTCTGGATGGTGTAATTGGTTTCTATATCACCGAAATGAAGGGTCTGGCTGTTATTCCACGCTGCTGAATTGACGAGCCCGAGATCTTTGTATTTCTCGATCAGGCAGACATCTTTAAGATCAGTATACCTGCAAATAGTATAAAGAAGGGCTGTACCAACAACTCCTCCGCCGACTATCAGGAGATCATACTGCCTGTTTTGGGGATCCATAGCTATCTTAAGTCAAGTGGAATATATTCCTGCTTTTCGCAAACATTCTTGAATGCCGGTCTGATGATCCTTTTTGCCGAGAATGTTAGCTCCTCGATCCTGTGCACACACCAGCCTGATACCCTTGCAATTGCAAAAAGCGGAGTATAAAGCTCCTGTGATATTCCAAGACATGAATATACGAAACCTGAGTAAAAGTCAACGTTAATGCAAACTATTTTTGCCTGTTCACCCTTGAACTTCCTGAAAACTTCAGGCGTAAGCTTTTCAACCCTTTCATAAAGCTCGAATTCATCGAGCCTTCCTTTTTCGATTGCAAGCTCACGAGCTTTTTTCTTCAGGATGACAGCCCTCGGATCCGAGATCGTATAAACGGCATGCCCGATGCCATAGATCTTTCCGGAATTATCGTTTGCCTTCTTGTTAAGTATTTTCAGAAGGTATGCTTCAACTTCTGCCTCATCAGTCCAGTCCTTAACATTCTCCTTGATGTTCTCCATCATCAGCAACGCCCTTATGTTAGCGCCACCATGCAGAGGACCCTTCAGGGAACCAATTGCAGAAGTGATTGATGAATAGATATCAGTTTCAGTGGAGCTTGTAACCCTCATTGTAAATGTGGAGTTGTTTCCTCCGCCATGTTCTGCATGGAGGACAAGAAGAAGATCGAGAAGATCTGCTTCAAGCTTGGTAAATCCGGCACAGTCGCCTTTTATGAGGTAGAGGAAATTTTCAGCAGCCGACAGGTTTGCCTGGGGATGACGTATTGAGAGTGTCTTACCTTTGTAAAGATGCCTCAGCGCCTGGTATGAATAGGCAACAATGGTCGGGAACTTAGACATAATATTCATCGACTGCCTGATCATATTGTCGAGTGAGATATCATCTGGATTCTCGTCAAGAATATATAGTCCAAGCACTGATCTTGCAAGTATGTTAAGTACATCTTTGCCTTTCATTGAAAGGATCATGTCCTTTGTGAAATCATCGGGCAGCGATCTGAGTGAAGCCATGTGTGCTTCGTATGCCTGGAGCTCCTGTTTATTAGGAAGATGTCCTGTAAGAAGCAGGTATGTGGTTTCAGTGAAACCATGCCTGTTCTCTCGCTGGAAGCCATCGGTAATATCTTCAATATCGATGCCCCTGTAAAGCAATCTGCCGGGAATGGCGATCACCTTGCCATTCTCTTTTTTATACCCGACAACATCACCGATGTTTGTCAGGCCTACGAGCACCCCCGTTCCATCCTTGTTCCTGAGCCCACGCTTGACTTCGAACTGTTCGAACAAGCCGGATTCAATCTCGCATGAACGTTTGACAGCCTCCTCAATTTTGTTGAAGAGTTCATTGTCTTCCATTACTATCGATTTGACTTGATTCATATCAGATGTTTGAAATGATTTTATCCCCAAATTCTGATGTCTTCAGGAGTGTTGCATTTTCCATAAGCCTGTGGAAATCGTATGTAACCATCTTCTCCTGGACTGTTCTTTCAAGAGCACTGTAAATTTTTTCTGTGACCTCGGTCCAGCCAATGTAGTCGAACATGAGAGCACCTGAAAGTATCACCGACCCGGGATTAACCTTGTCCTGGTCTGCATATTTCGGAGCTGTGCCATGTGTTGCCTCGAAGATCGCATGACCTGTTTCAAAGTTGATATTACCACCCGGAGCTATTCCTATGCCTCCTACTATTGCAGCAAGAGCATCTGAAATATAATCGCCGTTGAGGTTAAGAGTTGCTATAACCGAATATTCTGCAGGCCTGGTGAGAATCTGCTGCAGGAATGCATCGGCAATGACATCCTTTATGATCACCTTACCGTCTGCCTCAGCTTTCTTCAGGAGCTTTTCAGCTGCATCTTTCCCCTGCTTCTCGGCAATATTATTGTATTGTGACCAGGTGAAGACATCATTCCAGAACTCTCTTTCTGCAAGTGCATAACCCCATTTCATGAAAGAGCCTTCGGTAAACTTCATAATGTTGCCCTTATGAACAAGGGTAACTGAAGGAAGCTTTTTATTTATTGCAAATTTTATAGCCTGCCTTACAAGTCTTTCAGTGCCTTCAACAGAAACCGGTTTTACACCGATTGATGCTGTATTTGGGAACCTGATAGATTTGACACCCATTTCATTGATAAGAAAATTCTTTATTTTCTCTGTCTCGGGCTTGCCGTTCATGAACTCAATACCGGCATATATGTCTTCAGTGTTCTCCCTGAAAATATGCATATCGACAAGCTCAGGTTTTTTGACAGGACTCGGAACCCCCTTGAAATATCTTACCGGCCTGTAGCATGTGTAAAGATCAAGCAGCTGCCGAAGTGCAACGTTAAGAGATCTCATGCCTTCACCCACTGGTGTTGTCAAAGGACCTTTAATTCCCACCAGGTACTCCCTGAAACCGGTGAGTGTATCTTCCGGAAGCCAGTTGCCTGTCAGATTAAAAGCCTTTTCCCCGGCCAGAAGCTCTTTCCAGGCCACCTTGCGTTTGCCGTTATAAGCTTTATTCACTGCAGCATCGAAGACACGTACGGAGGCTCTCCAGATGTCGCGACCGGTGCCATCACCTTCTATAAAAGGGATCACAGGATTGTCGGGAACAATAAGTTTCCCGTTGGTAAGTTTGATTTTTTCGGGTATCATTTTTTTCTTTTCCTGATTATGTTTAAAGCGCTTCCTGCCCTGAACCAGTCAGTCTGCGATTCATTATACGAATGCGTTGCAAAAAATGCCTCGGAAGTCCCGTCGGAGTGATGCAGGGTAACCTTCAGAGCATTTCCGGGTTTCAGTGAAGTAAGACCAGATATATCTATAAGATCATCTTCCCTGACTCGGTTATAATCATCCTTTGAGACAAATGTGAGGGTAAGTATTCCCTGTTTCTTGAGATTTGTCTCATGTATCCTTGCAAATGATTTTACAAGAACAGCTTTAACACCCAGGAACCTTGGCTCCATTGCTGCATGTTCCCTTGAGGAACCTTCACCGAAATTTTCTTCACCGACAACTATCGAACCTGTACCTGAATCGCGGTACGCTTTTGCAACTGAAGGTACAGCTTCATAGCTACCGTTAAAACGGTTAAGAATGCTGTTTGTTTTGCCGTTGAAGGCGTTTATTGCACCAATCATGTAATTGGAAGAGATATTCTCCAGATGACCACGGAATTTAAGCCAGTATCCGGCCATTGAGATATGATCTGTTGTACATTTTCCCTTGGCCTTCATAAGGAGGGGAACCCCTGCAAGGTCATTGCCATCCCATTCACTGAAAGGTGTAAGCATCTGCAGCCTGTCTGACTTCGGATCTATAATAACCTCCGGCTTGTTCCCTGAGCTTGCACGCTTAAGCATCTCTTGCGCTTTTCCTGAATACCGGACATTCAGTGCAGGCAATTCAGGCTCGGGAAGTTTAACTGCCTTACCTTCGTTGTTTACAAGGGTATCAGTCAGCGGGTTGAATGTCAGCTTTCCGGCTATTGCTATCGCTGTAACTATTTCAGGTGAAGCAACAAAGGCATGGGTATTCGGATTACCATCGGTCCTCTTTGAGAAATTCCTGTTGAATGAATGAATAATTGAATTCACCTTCTCCTTTTCGGAGTCTTTCCTCTCCCATTGCCCGATGCATGGTCCGCAGGCATTTGCAAAAACCTGTCCTCCGATTTTTCTGAAAGTATCGAGAAAACCCTCCTTTTCCGCAACAGCTCTTATCTGATCTGACCCAGGTGATACCTTGAATTCAGATGCCGGCGCAAGCTTCAGTCCTATAGCATGCCTTGCAACTGAAGCAGCCCTGGAAAGATCCTCATATGATGAATTTGTGCATGACCCTATAAGACCGACCTCCACTGCTTCAGGCCAACCGTTTATCTTTGCAGCCTCTTTCATTTTGGAGAGTGGTGTTGCTATATCAGGTGAGAACGGCCCGTTTATATAAGGCTCCAGCTCAGAGAGATTTATTTCAATATAAGTATCGAAATATTTACCGGGGTTTTCATAAACTTCCCTGTCACCAACCAGGTGATCCATGTTTAAATCAGCAAGCTTTGCAACTTCTTCCCTTCCGGTTGCATTAAGGAATGCAGACATTGATTTATCATAACCAAAGAGAGAGCATGTCGCGCCCGTTTCGGCGCCCATGTTGCAGATAGTGGCTTTGCCGGTACAGGCAAGCGATTCTGCTCCTTCACCAAAATATTCTATAATGTGGCCTGTTCCTCCCTTCACCGTAAGCATGCCTGTGAGCTTCAATATAACATCTTTCGGTGAGGTCCAGCCATTGAGCCTGCCGGTCAGTTTTACACCGATGATCTTCGGGAATTTAAGTTCCCATCCCATTCCCACCATTACGTCGACTGCATCGGCTCCGCCGACACCTATTGCTACCATGCCGAGACCTCCTGCAGTTGGAGTATGAGAATCAGTACCGATCATCATGCCACCGGGGAAAGCGTAATTTTCAAAAACTATCTGGTGAATTATTCCTGATCCGGGCTTCCAGAAATCGATATTAAATTTTTCAGATGCAGACTTCAGGAAATCATAAACTTCCCTGTTGGTAACGGATGCCCTTTCAAGGTCGGGATCAGCACCATCCCTGGCAATTACAAGATGGTCGCAATGAACGGATGCTGCCACTGCCGAGTTGTCCCTGCCTGCGAGCATGAACTGGAGCATTGCCATCTGGGCTGTTGCATCCTGCATTGCAACCCTGTCAGGTGCAAAGTCAGCATAATCTGCACCTCTTTCGAATATTTTTCCATTCTGTTCGAAAACATGAGAGTAGAGGATCTTCTCGGCAAGTGTAAGCGGTCGGCCCAGCTGCTTCCTGGCATTGGCTGTTTTAACAGGCAATTGCCTGTAAAAATTTTCGATCAGCTGAAAATCAAGTATCATCAATGCAAAATTTTTCTGTTATTTTCTCACCTGTCCGTTACCCTCGATTATCCACTTGTATGTGGTGAGCGCCTCCAGGGCCATTGGCCCCCTTGCATGTAGTTTTTGTGTAGATATGCCTATTTCCGCCCCAAGTCCGAACTGTGCCCCATCCGTGAAAGCTGTGGAAGTATTTGAATAAACAGATGAAGCATCCACTGACCTGTTAAACAAAATTATTCTTTTATTGTTCTCAGATACGATCGCTTCACTGTGCCTGGAGCCATATTGAGCAATGTGCTCAAGCGCTTCTTCAATCGATCTGACTGTCTTCACAGACATCTTGTATGACAGGAATTCGGTGCCAAACGATTCTTCGGTGGCTTCCTTCAGAAGATGTTCCGGATACTTTCCTTTAAGTACAGGCAAGGACTGTTTATCGGCGAAGATCTCCACATCAGATCCGGAGCAAAGTCCGACAATATAAGGCAGATCGTTAAGCCTGCTCTCATGGATTATAAGGCAGTCGAGTGCATTGCATACGCTCACCCTGCGGGTTTTAGCATTATTGACAATTACTCTGCCCTTCTCTGCATCTCCGAACTCATCGAAGTAGGTATGGCATATCCCGGCCCCGGTTTCGATAACAGGCACTTTTGTATTTTCCCTTACATAGTCGATGAGGCTCCTGCTTCCCCTTGGAATAATAAGATCGACGTATTCGCGTGCATTTAGCAGCTGGATTGTTTCTTCCCGCCCGGGAGGAAGAAGGGTGATGACATTCGGGTCAACATTGAACGAATTAAGGACCGATTTAATGAGCCCTGTAATGGCAGTATTCGAATCCGAGGCATCGCTGCCGCCTTTAAGAATGCAGGCATTACCTGATTTAAGGCAAAGTGAAAAGACATCGAAAGTAACATTAGGCCGCGCCTCGTATATGATCCCGATCAGACCGAACGGAACAGTAACACGGGAAATCACAAGCCCATTTGGCATATTTTTCTGTGACAGCACTTTATCGAGAGGATAAGGCAGGCGGGCAACATTCCTTATGTCTGAAGCAATGCCATTTATCCTGTCGGCGTTCAGAAGCAGCCTGTCATAGTTGGGATTCGACTTGTCCATGCGTTCGAGATCCTTGCGGTTTTCATCGAGAAGCATTGTACTGTTCTCAACTGCTGCATCTGCCAGTGAAAGCAAAATATTGTTTATAGTTTCCTCATCGAGTGACCGGAGCTTAAGCCCGGCATTCCGTGCTTTTATAAATATTGGTGTGCAATCCATTTTAGCAAGTTCTTAGTTCCTGCGGTCATTGAAGACCAGGCAGTGGTAATGAATGAAAGGCCTCGACAGCTTCTTCCCGACATTCTCGGAGGCCTTTTCGGAGTCGTACTGGCATTTGCCCAGGCCGATGTTGTTTCCCTGCTCATCAACGATCCTCACGATATCCCCGCTCTGGAACTCTCCTCTCACCTCGGTTATGCCAACCATGAGAAGGCTTGTGGCTTTATCACTTAGCAGAGCTTCGCGCGCGCCGTCATTGACAACGACCGATCCGCGGGCAAAATTGTCGGAATATGAAAGCCATTTCTTAACGCCCGATTTTTTCTTCGTGGCGGCAATAAAATGAGTGCAAGGCACATCTTTTCCTCTTACGATATCTGTAATTATTGAATCGCGCGTGCCGTTAGCGATGAAGACATCGATACCCAGGGCGGCCATTTTTCTTGCTATGCCACATTTTGTAAGCATGCCTCCCCTGCCGAAGCCTGATTTTTCAGATGAAATGAATTTCTCGGGATTTTCGGAATCATCATGAATCTCTCTTATCAATTCAGTTCCTTCATCAGAAGGATTTCCATTGTAAATACCATCGACATTCGATAAAATAATGAGAGTCTGGCTGTCCATCATCGACGTCATGAGACCCGAAAGCTCATCATTGTCGGTGAACATCAGCTCTTCTATCGAAATAGTGTCATTCTCGTTCACAATCGGCAATATCCTGTTCTCATGCATTGCCGTTATACAGTTCTTCATGTTAAGATAATGCTGGCGGTCGCGAAAGCTTTCCTTTGCAGCAAGTATCTGTCCTGCCTGGATGCCATATTTCCCGAACAGGAACTGGTACGTTGACATCAGCTTAACCTGTCCTACTGCCGCCCACACCTGCTTGGCAGCCACTATGTTTGTCTTTTTTGAGAGCTTCACATCGCTTCTGCCCGAAGCAACAGCGCCGGAAGATACAAGCACAACATCTATTCCCTGCTTGTACAGTACTGCAACATCTTCAACTATCCTGAGTATCCTGCCAATGTTCAGTGATCCGTCACACTGTGTGACGACGTTGCTTCCCACCTTTATTGTTATGCGTTTAAATTCAGGAGTTCCTTTTTTCAATTTGTCACCCTTTTATAATACAATTTTAATTTTGTTCGCAAAAATAATATAATTGACGTATAAAATTTAAATCATTGTCTTTATAATAAAAAATTATTAAATGAAGGCGGTGATCGGAAAGGCTGAGGGCTGAGGGCTGAGGGCTGAGGGGCGTAATGGCGAAATGGCATAAAGGCATAACGGCATAACGGCATAAAGGCATAAAGGCATAAAGGCTCAAAGGCATTATACGAGGTTCTTCGGTTAGCGTTGGGCAACGTTCTTACAATAACACTTACAAAATGTTTTCTTAACCCTATCCTAGCTCTTTCCTTTAAACAACAAGGGAAAGGGTATTAACTGAAAATCATCATATTAACCCTCCCCTTATAGTTTAAGGGGAGGCTGGGTGAGGTTAGTTGCAATCACAAAAGAAGGAGACATCCACAGGATGTCGACTGAGGGATCCCTGACTAAACAGCAGAAATATAATTAGTTGTAACGGCCATTGGAAACTTCGATCAGGTTAATGAAGGTGTTTTTCAGTCGAAAACCCTTTACCCGAAACGGGGATCCCAAGCGTTCTTCAGGTAAAGGTTGAGGATTCTTCAGTCGAAAACCTTCAGGTTTTCTCCTTACTAATGAGAACGTTCTTACAATAACACTTACAAAATGTTTTCTTAACCCTATCCCAGCCCTTTCCCTTAAACAACAAGGGAAAGGGTATTAACTGAATATCATCATATTAGCCCTCTTAATGGGAGGCTGGGTGGGGTTAGTTGCAATCACAAAAGAAGGAGACATCCACAGGATGTTGACTGAGGGATCCCTGGCATTTAAGCTGGATATGATAGCTTTAATCCGTTTAATCCGTGGTAAAACATCATTCTCTGCTTTTACTTTAATTCTCATTTTCTTTCCATATTTACAGCATAAGTTTATAGGATGATCTATACCGGAGATATTATCCTGCTTACAGGAAGGCTGTCCCCTCCCAAAAAGGCATGGAATATTGTTGCACTAATTTTTGCAATTGCCTTTGTTTCAAACGGTTGTGCTGTTGTAAAAAAATCATACGTAGCAACACCTTATTATAAAGCTGCCACAACAGAACTTGAAAACGCCGGGAAAAATAAAGTACCCGGAACCGGAAAAATATATGCAGGCTTTTCCAGGGTGAGCATCACACCTGATCTTTCAGGAAAAAAGGTTCCCATTGCAGGCTACGGGCAGGCGAAAACAAAGTATGCAACAGGCATACACGACAGCATCTTTGTAAGGTCAGTTGCTCTTTCTGCAGGCGCCGACACACTGTTAATAATAAGCGCAGACATGCTGATCATGCCACCCGATATAGCAGATTCCGTCGCCAGCTACCTTGCCCGCAAAGGTACCGGCCGCGACAAGCTATTCTTCTCTGCAACACACACCCATTCGGGTATCGGCGGATGGGGTTACGGTATGCTCGCAAAGCTGATGGCAGGCAAACCTGATGATGAGATAAAAAAGTGGATTACCATGCAAATTGTCTCTTCAGTTGATTCTTCCATAAGAAACATGAAACCGTCACAAATCGGCTCAGGAAGCTTTCACGAACCGGCATTTGTAAGAAACAGGCTCACAGGAGACAATACAATGATCAATGATGAATTCGATTACCTCCTTATCGAACAGGAAGGAAACCGGAGATGCGTCGTGGGTACCTATTCCGCTCATGCCACCACTACCGGCAGGAGCAACACTCTCATAACAGGCGATTACCCGGGCTGGTGGTCATACGAGATGGAGAACGGGTACGCTTCAGTTGCTATCTTCTGCGGCGGCTCTATGGGAAGCCAGGGGCCAGTGAGCGACTCAACGGAGTATGACGCTGCCATGCAGATAGGTAAATCACTCGCAGACAGGATTATAAATTCTGACAGCAGGACAGAACTTACTAACAAAGCTTTCATTTCTTACATGACCCTCCCTGTTGATCTTCCCAAATACAGGATAAGAGTGAGTAAAAATCTTACTCTTCCGTCATTCCTCAGCAGGGGACTCATGGCTATGCCGCAAAATGTATTCATACAGGCAATAAGAGTGAATAATATACTCTGGTACTTCACCCCGGGCGATTTCAGCGGGGAATATGCCTTAATGCTCAAAAGACTTTATGCCTCCAAAGGTTTGCAGGTAGCAGTCTCAGGCTATAATGGCGCCTACACCGGGTATATAATCCCGGGCAAATACTTTTACCTCGATCATTACGAACCCAGGACCATGAGCTGGTTCGGACCGTATTACGGTGATTATGTGTTTGAGATCATGGACAGGATGGGTGGGATTCTTGTCACCCCAATAGGATTTGATTGATTTGCTTCCCTCACACTGGTACAATCGCACCCTCACTACCCTTTATACACAACTTGCAAACCTCTATAATAATAAACAACTAGATTATCATAAAACCTAAATCAGTAAGGGATTATGTGTTTTTCTCTTCTTACTTTCTTTTAGCCGCAAAAGAAAGTAACAAAGAAACACGGCCCAAAAAGCCAACCTGCTGGATTTGTTGTCGCACAAGGCAGCCCTGCCGGGGCCCAAATCCAGCGGGTTCGCACCTTTTTGGGGGTTACCACGCGCCTCTGAAGTATTAAATTCCATCTAAAGAATTCTCTAACTATCATCCTGGGGCTGGCTCTTTCAATTGAAATTGAAGGGGAAACTATGTTAGCATGACTCCTGTCACTTTGCTTGTCCACTTAATCCAATCATGGTCCTCAATTGTCTCCCTATCACACTGGCAGAGGGAGATTCAGAAGGTGAGGTAAGTAAATAATCTAGTGCAGTACTAAAATTCTCTTTAAGAATTCTGCAGAACTTACTACTGAAATAATATAAAGAATATCAAAAATTCACCATCTGTGTCGTGTGGTGGCAAAACCGAAAATGGTGCGAACTGCAGCCTTTTTGGTGCGGGTAAAGGCATGCAGGGCTAATGGGCCAAAAAGTCTGAAGTTGGCATTTTCGGGGCCTTTTTTCTTTGCTTCGTTTCTTTTTGGGCAAGCAAAAAGAAATGAAGATAAAAAATTGGAGTTAGTTTAATTTCCTTGTTCCGCCAGCACCTGGTTCTCATATCTCCTGCCCTCCAGCAGATGGAAATACCTTGCAGCCATCTTGTTGTTGTAGTCTTCATATGACTTTTGCGCCCAGCCTATTGCCTCGTCGAGGTTGCCGTTAATCTCATTTATGATTGCCATGTTATAGGCAGCCCTGCCTGCAATTTTCATCTTCGGGTTATCAAGCTCCTTGTTCCAGTAATCGGCAGCCTCATCCCATTTGCCCATTTGCGCTTTTCTTTTTGCGATCTTGAAGTTATCACTGCCCTTAACATAATAGTCCCTGTAAACTCTTGTATAGATTGGAATAAGGCGCAATGCATAGCCATGTCCAGCTTTATTACCGACCTCTTTTACAGCCTCTTTTCTGCCAATGAGCCCTGCGGCTGCAACTACAGGGTTAATGCCTCTTCCATGGTAGACTACCGATTCATCGTATATGAACTCATCCAGTATTGCCTTTGCTTTCGGATCGTAGATTCTCCAGCCTGTTTTTACGAGTGTTTCCATATCTGCCTGGTGCTCTATGCCGGGGATCTTCCCAAGAGGCGTTTCAATCTCAACCTTCCTGTTCGAGTAGCCTATCCTTGTATCAGTATCGAATTTTTCAAGAGAAAAGAGAGCATCGATCTTATTTTCGGAACAGATCTGTTCAACAATATTCCATGCAAGGGGTTGTGGCATAACTGCAAGCCTGGGTGTTTTGAATTCAATGTTTGAAAGAGTCTTGACCTCTGTGAACCTCTCGTTTCGCATAAGTTCTTCCTTGAGACCTGCAATACTTTCGGCAGCTCCGTCTTTGTCAAGATTGGCTCCCTCAAGAGTAAGAACCTTATCGACAACATCCAACGGCTTAGCTTCTTCAGTTGTTGCACTGCGGTCTATTACGGCAATACTTTTTACATATGAAGGAATTGTAACCGGGGCAGGTTCCATAACATTGATATATAATTCGTTTGTTTTGCAGGAAACGATAGTTATTGTTGCTGCGAAAAGTGGAATAAAATAGTTTTTCATATGATCAGGTTTTATTAAACAGTTGCAAATCCTGTACCAATATCTCGATCCCCTGAATCAACATTGGCAAGGAGCTCCGAATCAAATATAAATTTTTTGTAATAATAACTGTTAAAAAGTGTCTCTTTATTACCTTCGTGAAAAATAACTACCTATGAAAATATTAAAGACAGTGATAATTACAGCTGCCCTGTTGCAGTTATTATCATGCACTTCAAAACAGGAAAAAATGGAAAATGCGATGAGGGAATTCATCTCTTCCTTTGAGAAGAAGGCGATACCCCTCTATAAGGAAATGACATTAACATCATGGAATGCGAATATCTCAGGAAGTGAAGAAGATTATGCAAAAAGTGAAAAGGCTGCATTTGCCTATGAAAAGATCTTTACAGATAATGAAGCATTCGCGAAGCTGAAGGAAATGAAAGAGTCAGGGTTGGTAAAGGATACCCTCCTTGCAAGACAGCTCGAGTTACTCTACAATGGCTACCTGGGAGGCCAGGTAGACACTTCCATGATCTCGGAAAGGATAAGGATGGAAACTGAAATCACAAAGAAATACAGCAATTTCAGGGCTACATTCAACGGGAAGCAGGTTCCTGATAATGAGATTGAACTTGTACTCAGGACTTCAACTAAACAGGATGAGCTTAAACAGGCATGGGAAGGCTCGAAGATGATCGGACCTGTAGTTGCCGGGGATATCATTCAGTTGGTAAAACAAAGGAACAAAATTGCTCAGAAGCTTGGCTTTAACAATTACCATGAGATGAGCCTTAAACTCTCCGGACAGGAGCCGGCAGAGGTGACCGCCATTCTCGATGAGCTTGACAATCTTACAGCAGGCGCATTTGCCGGGCTTAAAAATGAGATCGACACATACCTGGCAGAACATAACAAGGTCAAGGTTACTGACCTCAAACCCTGGCATTACCAGAACAGGTATTTCCAGGAAGCTCCCGAGATTTACAAAGTTGAATTCGATAAGTATTATACAAACCAGGATCCTGTCAAGCTTGCAGCAGAATTTTACGCAGGTATCGGACTTGATGTCACACCTGTTCTCGAGAAGAGCGATCTTTACGAAAAGCCAGGCAAGAACCAGCATGCATTCAGCACCGATATAGACAGGGAAGGAGATGTAAGGACTCTGGACAATATACGGCCTGACGCACAATGGATGAACACAATATTGCACGAGCTTGGACATGGTGTGTATTCATATTACAATGACAGGCAGCTGCCTTTTGTATTAAGGGATGCAGCACATTCCTTCACAACAGAAGCCATCGCCAACCTTTTTGGCCGTTTTGCAACAAACCCGGAATGGATGCTTCAGATGGGGGTTATTGACGAAAAAGAAAGCCAGGCAATAGGCGACGAAAGCCGTAAGGCCCAGAGGCTGCAGATGCTGGTATTCAGCAGGTGGGTGCAGGTAATGTACCGTTTTGAAAAATCGATGTATGCTGATCCCGACCAGAACCTTAACAAGCTCTGGTGGGACCTTGTTGAAAAGTACCAGCTGCTGCCGAAGCCTGAGGGAAGGGATATGCCCGACTGGGCAACAAAGATCCACGTAGCACTTTACCCCTGCTATTATCATAATTACCTTCTTGGCGAGATGCTTGCATCGCAGCTATACAGCTACATCACCACCAACGTAACTGATAACAAGGCTTTTGCAGGAGATAAAAATGTTGGTGAGTACCTTAAGAAAAAAGTATTTATGCCTGGCTCAAAATATTACTGGAACGACATGATCGAAAGAGCAACCGGAGAAAAGCTTACAGCAAGGCATTACGCAGACCAGTTTATAAACTGACCATTGAAACCCTAAAAATAAATTCATGAAAAAAATTCTTTTCATTTTGCTAGTTATGCTTTCAGCCTGTTCTCAGAAAGAACCGCAAAAAGACACCTCAACACAGGCAGCTTTCATTGATGAAAGCACTGCCAAGGCTGCAACTGACACTCTCTCTGCAATGTGGCCCGATGCTCCTGCTGCCATGATCGAAAAAGGAGTAAAACATGTTTCTACACTCTGGAGAGCGGAAGATGGCACAAGGGAAGAGTTCATCAAATTCGTAAAGGAACATTATATCAATCCTTCAGAAAGGAAAATTGTATTCCAAAAGCTCAGCAGTTACTTTGAGTCAATCAGCGGCAACCTGAATGAGATTGTACTTGATCTGAAGAAAAACCTCGATGAAGCGAGGGGTGAGATAGATGAGATCGACAGGATGTTTGGTAACTACTCACCAGGCTCACACATCTCTGATGACCTTTATGCAAACAAGATCGCCTTCAGTATTGCACTTAACTTCCCTTATTTCACCCTTGAAGAAAAAGAAAACCTGGGGCCGAAGTGGAGCCGCGAAGAATGGGCAATGGCAAGGCTCGGCGACATGTTTGTAACAAGGATCCCTGCCGAAGTAAGCCAGCAGGCTGCAACAGCTTCAGGCAATGCAGATATGTATATTGCAGAATACAATATCCAGATGGGAAAGCTGAGGACAGATGAAGGAAACCAGCTTTTTCCCGATGGTATGTCGCTTCTTTCGCACTGGAACCTGAGAGATGAGCTTAAGGCTGATTATGCAGATGCTGTGAATGGCATGGCAAAGCAGGAGATGATCTATAAGGTGATGGAACGCATTATTGACCAGGATATTCCCCAGGTCGTTATCAACAACCCGGAATATGAATGGGCGCCATTCTCAAACAAGGTAACGAAGAATGGAGAGCAGGCTGCAGCTTCTCCTGAACCTGATACCAGGTACCAGCGCATCCTCGATAATTTCAGGGCAATGCAGGAGGCGGATAAGTACACTCCCCAGATGAATACAGCAATCAAAAGGAAATTTTCCTGGGAGATGGAGATTTCACAGGAGGAAGTGGAAGCCCTTTTTGACTCGTATCTTAAATCACCTCAGCTTGCCAGGCTTGGTTCAATAATAAAAGAAAGGCTCGGAAGAGATTTAAGGCCTTACGATATCTGGTATAACGGGTTTATGTCAAAAGGAGGCATACCGGAAGAGCAGCTTACTGCAAAAACACAGAAGCTTTATCCCGATCCGGCGGCATTCAGGAAAGACATGCCCAACATGCTGAGAAAGCTTGGATGGAGCAATGATAGAGCCAACTATCTTGCTGATAAGATTGTTGTTGATCCGGCACGCGGATCAGGTCACGCCTGGGGAACAGGAATGAAAGGAGCTGTTTCTCATCTCAGGACAAGAGTATCTGACAAGGGAATGGATTACAAGGGATATAACATAGCCGTACATGAATTTGGTCATAACATAGAACAGACAATCTCAATGTACGACGTTGATTATTATATGATGTCGGGAGTGCCAAACACTTCGATTACTGAAGCTCTTGCCTTCGTATTCCAGAAGCGTGACCTCGCTCTTCTAGGTATAAAGGACGAAAACCCGGAAGGTGACAGGATGGAGGTTCTGAATTCTGCATGGTCGCTGATGGAGATAATGGGGGTCGGCATGGTTGACATGAAGACCTGGAAATGGATGTATGAAAATCCGCAGGCAACACCGGCTGAACTTAAAGCAGCAGTAAGGAACATCGCGGTTGAAACATGGAACACCTATTTTGCACCTGTGCTGGGTGTTAAGGACTCGCCTGTTCTTGCTATCTATTCCCATATGGTAAATTCGCCGCTCTACCTGGCAAATTATTCCTACGGGCATATTGTACAGTTCCAGATTGAACAATATCTTGAAGGCAAGAACCTTTCATCCGAGATTGACCGTATGTTCAGCCAGGGAAGGTTAACACCGCAGCAATGGATGATGGGCGCAACAGGATCAAAAATTTCAACAAAGCCTTTGCTCGATGAGCTTGAAAAAGCACTGATGTGATCATGGTTTAATTCCCAGAATATAATTCAGGGACAAACCAAAGAGATCAGCATCGCTCGTATGAGCTTTCAGATAAACCCCGGGCCGGAAACCCGGGGTTATTTTCATCGACAGCTCATATTTCTGATAGATGAGATTCCTTGCTTTATATGGTGCATAAAGGTAAAATCCGAGATACTGTGTAAAGTACAGCTTCCCTAGAATAAAATCCTGGCCTCCGGTAACAGCAAATCTTTTGTAGTCTTTGTAAATTTCGTGTATCTCGAGGTACTTCTTCACTCCACCATCGGCAATGAATTCCACACCTGCATTGAGCGAATAAAAATCCCTGAGCTGCCAGACATATCTTATACTGCCACCAACAGCCACAGTGGGCTCATCCCATACATACTTGAATCCTCCGATCACCTGGAAAAGCAGGTATCGTACATCTGACCTGCCTGTCCTTGTATGAACATAATTATGATCAAGCTGTGGAAATGAAGATGGGTAATACTCAAATCCGAGCGACATTGTCGGGAAATTGATTCCCATGTTGGGCACACGCATCGCGCCGTTCGAAATGTGATTGTAGGTTCCGGCCAGGGTAAGATATGTTTTTTCAGCAACCCTGTAATTGAACCTGGCGGAAAGCAGAAGTGGCATGCTTATCCTTGTACTGAAGAACCTGTTTGCCTGGTTATATTCATAATGCCATATGCGTGTTTGCCAGGATATCCCTCCTCCTGCCCTCACTGAGAAATAGAATTTGTCATTATGAAAAAATATGGGTTCAGTATAAATTGTGAGAGTATAGGAAGAGCCCACCACCTCGGGATTCTGGTAATTGAAATATCCTGCCTGGATGCCGGAAATATTGTATCTCCTGAATACGTCCCAGCTTTCGTAATTTGTATGAAGCCTGCTCAGGCTTACCTCGAATCCGTATGGCTTTGTATGTGAAATAGGCTCAATGGATGCTGTATGTGGAATTATGAAGCCATAATGAACTCTCCCTCCTACTGAGTGATTGCCCTGGCCTGAAGCAGTAAAGCCTGAAAACAGGAAAAGAAAAATTATGCTCCTAAATTTCATATAGTACTATCCCGTATTAACTACCGGCTAAGTATAACCACAGCCAAATATAGGAATAGTCTAAACAAATCTCATTGAGAGCACTTCATAAAGATCCTGGTCGTCGAACTTAACAGGATTGTTCTTGGAGGACGAAGCTGCAATTATTGTACTGAAAGATGACTCCTCAACACCGGCAGTCTTAAGGCCGGGAAGTCTCAGAGCCAGAGTGAGCTCATTAAGCTTGTTGATAAAAGCATCTGTTAAATAATCATCTGATTTTGAATTGTCTTCGAAGAACATTCTGCCAAGAGAAGCATATTTCTTCAGGGCTGCAGGGTTTGATCCTGTTTTTCTCAGCTTCCTTACTGTAAGATCGTTACATGCCGCCATCAGTGTTCCGCAAAGCAGTCCGTGTGGTATCTCATAAATCCCGCCAATTGCTCCGGCAATGCCATGAACTGTCCCCAGCCCTGCATTTGCAAGCCCGATACCAGAGGCAAGTGCCGCAAATGACATTCCTGACCTGGCCTCGATATTATCTCCATTCCTGAAACATTCCACTAATGAATCCCTGACTGCTTTTATACCTTCAGATGTAATTGCATCGGACATGGGATTTGATTTTGTCGACAGGTAAGATTCTGTAAGCTGTGTGAAGCAATCCATTCCGCTTGCGGCAGTTATTGCCGGGGAGCAATTGATTGTAAGTTCCGGGTCAATTAGAGCAATATCTGGCAGGATATTTTCGTGGCGAAGTGATTTTTTGAATCCATTCTTACCAGTTCTTGACAGAACTGCGTTTTTTGTAGCTTCGGTACCTGTACCTGATGTAGTGGGGACTGCAATAAAGGGAACCTTGGTTCCCGGGTGCTCCTTTGTACCAACGTCCTCGAGGTAATCTACAACGCTTTCATTCAACAGCAACATTGCAGATATTGCTTTGCCGGCATCCATGGCACTTCCTCCTCCGATTGCTACGACTGCATCTGGTTTAAAACCAGATAGGTCAAACACTGCACTATCAACGATATCAGGTGAGGGTTCACCAGGGACAGTCACCTGCCGGTACGATATATTTTCAGACTGCAGCTTTTCAATGAGACCTTTTCCGTAAGAAGATGTCATAAAAGAATTTTTCCCTGTTACAAGAACAATGTTTCTGCCATAGCGGCTTAAGATAACCGGAAGCTCTTTTATCCTGCCCTTACCGAAAATTATCTTAGGGGTGGCAAAACCGAATGGCGTTATCATTTCTTCTTTGGTTGAATTATATTGTATTTAACACCATATCGCGGTTCATGCATCATGTCTTTTACAGCATCACGCCATACAAAATAATGAGGTGTGCTTTTATGTGCCGCAGCTGCCTCATCTGTTTCATATGCCTCGAAGATCATGAATTTCGAGGGGTCATCCGCCTGCTGAACGAAATCAAACCGGAAGTTTCCCGGCTCCTTCACTGATTCCATGTGATTTGCTGAAGTCACTTTAATGAATTCATCAATCATCTCTGGTTTCACATGAACATAAACACAAGTTACTGTCATATAAATATTGTTTTGCCGTTGTAAAATTACTGATTTTTTATAACCACCAGGAGAAGCCTTATTGATGATTCATTCACCTTATCCAAATATTTTATTACATTTTCACTAAAATATCAAAGACGGACTTAATGTTTAATAAGTATCTTTATAAGTTAAATATTAAACTGTAAGCAGATGATCAGTTTCACCTGCTTTCATACGGACCGTTTCAGAATATGAAAAAAGACATCGAGATAGCACAGGAAGCAAAGATCAGGCCTGTTGTTGAGATTGCAAAAAAGCTTGGGATTAATCCGGAACATATTGAGCTTTATGGAAAGTACAAGGCAAAACTACCGATCAGCCTTATCGATGAAGAAAAAGTAAAGAAAGGGAAGCTTATCCTGGTGACCGCCATTACTCCCACTCCTCCGGGGGAAGGAAAGACTACAACATCGATCGGGCTTGCGCAGGGATTAAACCTGCTTGGAAAGAAGACAACTGTAGTTATCAGGGAACCTTCGCTCGGCCCGGTTTTCGGTATTAAAGGAGGTGCTGCAGGGGGTGGCTTTTCTCAGGTGATTCCGATGGAAGATATAAATCTTCATTTCACTGGCGATATGGCTGCTATTGAGAAAGCACACAACCTGCTTGCTGCTCTCATCGACAACAATATTCAAAATACACACAGGAACCTTAATATCGATCCAAGGACCATCACCTGGAAAAGGGTGATGGACATGAATGACAGGTCATTGAGAGACGTTGTCATTGGCCTGGGAGGGACAAGCCAGGGAGTACCCCGCGAATCAGGGTTCAACATCACAGCTGCTTCAGAGGTTATGGCAACTCTCTGCCTTGCTAAGGATCTCATGGACCTTAAGGAAAAGCTTGGTAATATTTTCGTCGGGTATACCTTTGAAGGAAAGCCTGTCTTTGCACGCGACCTTAAAGCACACGGAGCGATGGCTGCTTTACTCAAAGAGGCAATAAAGCCGAACCTGGTGCAGACCCTCGAAGGCACTCCTGCAATAATTCACGGGGGCCCATTTGCGAACATTGCACAGGGAACAAATTCAATCATCGGGACAAGAATGGGACTCACATTCAGCGATTATGTAGTTACCGAAGCAGGCTTTGCAACTGAGTTGGGTGCTGAAAAGTTCTTCGACATAAAATGCAGGTTTGGCAACCTGCTTACCCATGCTGTTGTAATCGTGGCAACAATAAGGGCATTGAAATATCATGGCGGGTTAAAGCTTACTGAACTCCATGATGAGAATTTACAGGCTCTTCAGTCAGGCTTTGAAAATCTTGACAAGCATATTGAAAACATAAGAGCATTTGGCCATAACCCTATTATTTCAATTAACAGGTTCGATACTGACACCCCGGATGAAATCAGGCTGCTGACTGATCACTGCAAAGATCTGAAAACACCCGTTGCATTGAATGAATCATGGGCAAAAGGTGGTGAAGGAGCTAAGGAACTTGCAGAGAAAGTTATAGATGAAGTTTCCGGCTGCCAGGGATATGAGCGGACAATCTATGATCTCAACTGGGATTATGAGAAGAAGATTGCAGCAATTGCATCGAAGATGTATGGGGCGGACCATGTTGAGTATTCAGTACAGGCAAAACAGCAGCTTTCAAGAATTAACGAGCTTGGACTGACAAACCTGGCCGTATGTATTGCAAAGACACAAAAATCACTTTCAGATAATGAACATAAAAAAGGCGTTCCAAAAGGTTTTACATTCAAAATCAGGGAAATAGAGCTTTCATCAGGTGCAGGTTTTATTGTACCCATTGCAGGCACAATTATGAGAATGCCCGGCTTACCTTCTGAGCCATCTGCAGAGAAGATAGATGTTGATGGACAGGGAAGGATATCAGGTTTGTTCTGAAGGATATTTCTTTCTTGCTTTTGCCAGTGTTATGTCGAAAGCTTCATCAAGTACAGGATTGAGGCCGCGCACATTTGATATAACCTTCTCAGCCCAGTCGAAATAGCCCGTGATCCTTTCATGATCCCAGTCAGGAGGAGGATCTTCAGTTATATCATGAATATTCATCGTCTTATCAGCTATGATCAGCTTCCTGGCATTAAGAGATCTTTTTGTTGATAATTCAACCTGTATCCTTTTTCTTTCTTCTTTGTCAAGGCTTTTATCGTCAGTTACTTCAAGTATCAGTGACAGAATATCTTCACCGAATTTATTTTCAATATAAGCTATCAATCCCTCTTTTGTGAACCCTGGTTCAACAGTGTCCTCAATCACATCATGCAGAATTGCTGAAACAATCAGCACTATATTATCAGCTTCGCCTGCAGCGGCAAGATGATTTGCAACCTGTATGGGATGGTTAATATAGGGGATTCTCCCTGAACCTTTCCTTAGCTGGTTCCTGTGCCGTAATGCAGCATAATCTAATGCCTCGAGAAGCAAGCGCGTTTCATTCATTTTAAAGAATTTATGCTTCCAAATAAAAGAGATTTTTGATTGTTCTTGTTCATGGCCTATTAGATTTTATTTAACAATTTTCATACATTTGATTTCAAAGGAAGGCAACAATGGGGAAATACTTTATTCTGACAGTTGTCATGATCTTCACATTGATGCTCCAGTCGTGCGGAGATAAAACCCATGCTCCTTCTGCCGTCATTTCAGCACAAATCAATGCCAATACAGTAAAGTTCAGCGCTGAGGTCACAGATGGCGATCAGTATGAATGGGATTTTGGCGATGGCTCTGAGCCCTCTTCCCTGGCTGATCCTGAACATGTATATCTTAAATTTGGAGTGGAGTATGTTGTGACATTAAAGATAACAGGCCCGGGGGGCGTTTCCGAATTCAGGTATACGGTAACTATCCCACCTGCAAATCAAATGCAATCGCTCACAGGAGGAGATGGAAGAATTACAGGGAAGAAATGGAGATTGAAAGACGGGGAACCAATTAAAATTGTAAAACCTGATATTTCATTTTCTGTTATTTCAGAATGGTCTGCTTCATCTGTAGCTTCCGCCGGATTCATAGGTATAACCCAGAATGAATTCCAGTTTTTCAACAACGGAAACTATACAATTACACTTACGACAAACGGTATACCAGCGGGACTTCAATATTGCCTGTCTAAAGGATTACAGAACACAGTACCGTCTGCTGCAGCTGCTGAAAAAGGATTAACCCTCGCAACCTCCAGCACTATTCTTTCAAATCTTACTTATGGATTGAATGAATCCAAGGACCTCACAGTAAGTACAACAGACGGAACTCACCTTGACTTGGTAACATTCACTGATGTTACAACAATAACATTCTCAAGAGGCGGTTTCATGGGATTTTTGGACTGGAATACAGAATGCCTTGTTACAAGGATAAGTGAATCAGAAATGTCTATAGTATTATTCATGTCGGATATCCCTTCAGGCACACCGATGACAGGCAAAATAAATAAAGCATTCCTGCTGCAGTTTATTGCCGTTAATTAATTCTTTTCCCTCTAAAGAAGATTAATTGCTGTTGATCCCAAAAACAGAGCTTCCAGTCATAAGGCCGGAACATAAAGCTTGTCAGTGTTGTTAGATAATTGTCTGCAATGTTAAATATTTCAATTTATGGATCTCGAAAAGCAATTTTTGATTGCGAAGGGAGCGATCAAGCGTTTGCCGGGCATGCAAAAAGAGTACAGCTACACGGGCGGCACTATAGAAAGCAGGTATTGTTATGCGGTCTGGCTAAGACATTTGCTGAAATGGAGCAGGTTCAGAAAAGGTGTCCCACAAAGTGTTGCAGAACTTGGTCCGGGCGATTCGCTTGGAACAGGTATTGCGGCATTGCTTTCCGGAAGTTCAAAACTTTATGCACTTGATGTTATAAAATACTGGGATAATGCGCGAAACCTGAGGATCCTGAATGAACTTGTGGAACTCTTTAAAAGAAGGTTCCGTATTCCTGACAACTTTGATTATCCAAGGTTAAGACCAATCATCGATGACTATTCTTTTCCATCAGATATTCTTACTGATGAGATATTGGAGGAGAGTCTAAGTAACCAGAGGATTGAACAACTGAGGAATGAATTATCCGATATTGACAACCCTTCAAACAGCATGATTAAGTATAAAATACCCTGGCAGGATCAATCTGTAATTAAAAAAGGCAGTGTAGATTTTATATATTCACAGGCAACCCTTGAATGCATTGAGGACCTCGAAGGCACATACAGGGCAATGTGCCTTTGGATCAAGCCCGGGGGGCTGATGTCTCATACGATTGACTTCAAATCGCACAAGCTTACAGCAGAATGGAACGGCCACTGGAAATTCAGTGATTTTGAATGGCGTCTTGTAAAAGGCAGAGATAAGTTCTTAATTAACAGGGAACCATTGTCAAAGCATATTGAACTTCATAATGCAAATAATTTCTGGATACTCATGAAGGAACCTGCAACATTAAAGAACAGGCTTGGACGTAATTCCCTTGCATCAAAATTCAGATCATTGTCGGAAGAAGACCTGACAACAAGTGGTGTGTATCTTTTATCGGAAAAAAGCAGGAGTTGCAATGATGAATAATCAATTTCCCAATAGCCTCTTAAGGTCAGAAACCTGGGTATCCCACAGGTAGATGGAATCTTCCTTTTCCTCAGCTTCTGCAAAATCAACTATAATTAAAGCTACTCCGCCGGTAAGTTCTTCAATGTTGATCCTGAATTCGAAATAGTTTGAATTACTGTTTTCGTTTCCTAACCATTCAAATCGCACAAGTTTATTTTCCTTTATTGCAGATAACCTGGCTTTCAGTTCAGTTTTATTCCAGAAGAATGTGAACAGGTCTCCGTTGACATTTACCTTATCTGCAAACCATTCACTAAGTCCATCAGGGGTACTCAAACGTGAGAATAACACCTTTGGTGAACAGTTGAAATTATACTCCAGCTCATATTTTTGTTTCATTTCTTTTTGATTCACAGAGCCTATACCATCGCAATATAGAAAAAAAAATCAAACTAAAAAACCTTATGTGTCCCGCATATTGCTATTTTGTAACAAACTGTTTATATTTGCACCCGCAAAAGTTCCCCATGGTTCGCACTACGGAGAGCAAATGGCGAGATAGCTCAGTTGGTTAGAGCGCATGATTCATAATCATGAGGTCCCGAGTTCAATTCTCGGTCTCGCTACAACAAAAAGCCTTTGCAGCGAAAGCTGCAGGGCTTTTGTTTTTTGAAACATCATGAGCTTGCTCAATGATGTGGAAAAAAACAAAAGCACGTAGCCATGCGCAGCATGGCAGGGCTTTTTGTTGTAAAGCATCCCCTGCGCAGAATCACCATAGGTAATTCTCAATTGTGTCTGGGTGTCCTGGTGTCTGGGTGTCTGGGTGTCCTGGTGTCTTGGTGTCCTGGAGTCCATTTAAACCTTTACGCCTTTATGCCCTTTGCACATTACTCCTGCACTTGTAATCATCCACCCGGCATGGCAGGGCTTTTTGTTGTAAAGCATCCCCTGCGCAGAATCACCATAGGTAATTCTCAATTGTGTCTGGGTGTCTGGGTGTCTGGGTGTCCTGGTGTCTTGGTGTCCTGGTGTCCTGGTGTCTGGGTGTCCTGGTGTCTTGGAGTCCTGGTGTCCTGGTGTCTTGGAGTCTTGGTGTCTTGGTGTCTTGGTGTCTTGGTGTCTTGGTGTCCATTTAAACCTTTGCGCCTTTATGCCCTTTTCGCCACAAAGTGAGAAATGAAATTTGAGTTTTTTCTTGCGGCTATTCAGACAAAATTTTGTATTTTCCCAACAGTAAAAGTAATCACGGATAAGCTTTTCTCTAAATTAGTATCTAAGGATCAGCAATTTTCAGATAACCATCAGAAACAACTGTACAACCATGAAAAACTCATCGAAAGAACTTATCACTGGCAGACGCAATGCATTGAAAATGATCGGTCTTGGAACAGCAGGTATGCTGGCTGGCGGATTCACAGATATATTGGCTTCAGAACCAAAAGATATGAAACCCGCTCCCAAAGAGAGTATCGTGAAAGGGAACTCCAGCGTTGCATTCACCACCGGAACTGACAGGCAGGAGATGATCTACAAAGTCATTAAACCTTTTGAACAGGAGATCAGGAAAGGATTAAAAGGGAAACAGCTGATAGTTAAGGTAAACATGGTAACGACCAATGTGGAGCTATGTGCTACGCATGTCGACGCTCTAAGGGCATTGCTGGAGTATATGAAGCCAATATATAAAGGCCAGATCATCATCGCTGAATCAAGCTCCGTGGTAGAGACATCTGAAGGATTTAAAAACTATGGATATCTCGATCTGCAGAAAAACTATAATATTAAATTTGTCGATCTTAATACTGACAAGGGATCACCTTTCCATATTGTCGACAGCGATTTTCACCTTGAGGAGATTCCACTGGCACAGACATATGTAGATCCCAATAACTTCATTATCTCATTGTCAAGGCTCAAAACCCATAACCGTGTTGTGATGACTGCTGGTGTTAAGAATATGGCCATGGGTGCCCCTCTCGTTTTATCAAATGACAGGACAAGCGGCCGGCATTACAAGAGCAGGATGCATTCAGGCGGAGAACGTTTCCTTCACTACAACATATTCCTTGTTGGTCAGAAAGTACGTCCCGATTTTACGATCATAGACGGCGTAGAGGGAATGGAGGGGAACGGACCCTCTTCAGGCACTCCGGTCAACCACAGGATTGCCCTTGCCGGCGAAGATGTAGTAGCAGTAGACAGCATGTGTACCAGGCTTATGGGTATACCCATGGACAATGTGGGATACCTGAACTACCTGGCATCAGCAGGGTTCGGGAATGTGGAACGGGAGAAAATCGACATCATTGGGAGTGACGATCCTGACAAACATATTATAAAATATAAGATGCACGAAAACTTCCAGACCCAGATTACATGGAAGGATCCGCTGGTCCCACAAAAATAAACGTCCAGGCGTCGTGTGTACTTAGCATAACACTACAACTTCCACAACCTGACCTTGACAGCTTTTGCAGCATTTGCATACTACGTTAAAGTGTGTTAGTTGCCTTATTCTCCTGACAAGGCTTTTGTTGTAAAAGCATCCCCTCTCGAAGAATCACCGAAGGTATTTTTTTACTGGTGTCATGTGTCCTGATGTTATGTATCAGTCAACCTCAACAAAAACTACAACCATCTACAACCTTTTACTATTGATTATACAGCCTGCTTTAATTAACCTTTCCAACCAATCAATTCTAAAATCCTGAGATTCAAGGGAAAAGGCAATAATTGCAACCTATTGTCAAATAAGCAGATGGAGTGAATTATACAAAGTTTGATAAAAATTATGTAATACACCAATATTCATAATGTATGAAATTTATAGTGTGAAATAATAAACAGCAGAATATGGCATAACTCTACCCCATCTTTTGTGAATAATCATACTTTTTATATTAAACAAACTGTGGCCTTCTTTTACTAAGGAGCGGTAATCTGTCTACAGTTCAATAGAATGTTCTTAACAAAGAAAAAAGACCAGTGAGCTGGCCGTGGGATATTATTTGTCATAAAGTAAACAAAATAATATACAATCATGAAAAATCTCTATGCCCGTAAAAAAGCTATTTCCGGCAAATTATTTTGCTTCTTCGCAGTTTACCTGTTTTTTGCAGGGAGCGTTTTTGGACAGAAAACAATAAGTAATTCGTATGTATTTACTACCGGAACCACTGTGTACGGTGGCGATCTGGGCCTAACATACACTACAGTAATAGGACCAAATCAGGACAATGCTTCATCAGGCCTTGTCAACTTGCCATTCACGTTCAATTTTTTAGGTCAGTCCTATACTCAGTTTTCGGTAAATTCTAACGGTCTTATGACTCTTGGAAGTACCCCTTTGACCGGAAATGAAACTTCAAATTCGATGGCGTCCGGCATCCCGGGGATAAAGATTGCACCTTATTGGGATGACCTTGCAACCGGTACTACCGGGTATGTAAAACATGCCTATTACAGCGGTACAATGTATATAAATTTCAGGTTAACAGTACCAAAAAACACCAGTGGTGCTGCCAACGTGGATTTCCAGGTGAGATTGACCGCCAGCGGCGGCATCAGTTTTTATTATGGTTCGACAGCAACACCGTTCCCGTCTTTTCGCGATTTTCCAACCAATGCAGGAGGATACTCGATCGGAATTGGCAACTCAGATACAGATTTTGCCAGTGTGACCATGACCGGGTTAACCACGGCTACCTGTGCATTCGGTACAGCAAATGATGCAAATACTCAAGCTATAACAGGGCCATTTGATATTTACTTTAACCCTGATGTTACTTTGCCGGCTATCTCTGCTCAAACAATTCCCAACACTCCCGGAACCGGTGACAGAACATTAGTAAAGACAATTACAGATGCCGGTAAAGGTGTCCCGATCACTGGCGAATATGTTCCTCGTATTTATTATAAAAAGAATGTAGGGGGTACTTATGTATCTACCCCCGGTGTCCTGACATCAGGTACCAGCGCAAACGGGACCTGGACTTTTACTGTTGACCATTCATTAGTTGGCGGTGTTGTTCAGGGTGACTTAATCTACTATTATGTGGCTGCACAGGACCAGGCGTTTAATGTTGCATCAAACCCTGCAGGTGTTGTCGCAACTAATGTAAATACAATTACCACACCCCCGGCCACTCCTTCATCCTATATTATACCTATGGATTTTTCAGGTACCATGACTGTTGGTACAGGCGGAGACTATCCTTCACTTACGAATCCAGGAGGTCTTTTCGAACAATTAAGCGCCGGAAATCTGACTGGAAATTTAACGGTCAATATTATTTCTGATTTAACAGCTGAAACCGGGACGATTCCCTTGCTTGCCTGGACCGAAGGTCCCGGAGGTCCTTTTACAGTTACTATTAATCCTTCAGGGGCAAGAACAGTCTCGGGAACCTCAGGAACCAGCGGTCTGATTTATCTGAACGGAGCTAAGAATTTAATTATTGATGGATTGAATTCCGGAGGTAATACACTTACAATTGCAAATACACATGCCTCGAACACTACAATCAATTTCGTCAATGGTGCAAACAATATTACTGTCCGAAATTCAACAATTACCGCTAATGGTGGCAGTGTAATTACATTTGGAACCGCATTGTCTGGTTCTGTAAACTACAATAATACTATAAGAAACAACATAATTACCTCGGGTACAACCGTGCCATCCAATGGTATCTCTTTTAATGGAAGTATTACTTATGATTCATACGACAATGTTGTTGACAATAATAAAATCATCAACTTCTCAATATCGGGGATTACTCTAAGCAATGGATATATCAACACCACTGTATCCAATAATGAGATATATAATGCAATTCCTTCCGGAACATCATTGAACGGTATTACTCTGGGAACATATTATGGCGCCGGAATTTACAATGTATTTAATAATTATATCCATGATCTGAATCCTGCCTCAACGACCAGTACAGGAACTATTAATGGTATTTTTTATGGCCAGAGTAGTTACAATACTCCAAACGATATCCTGAATATTTATAACAACGTGATCACGTTGGATGCGACTACTAATAATACTAACATTACTCTAAATGGCATGTGGTTTTCTGGTGGTAATGGCAGTTATACACCAGTGGTATATATCTATTATAATTCGATTTATATAGGAGGTATTGGGATAGTAGCAGGAACATCTACCGGTTTAAAAATTGGAGGTGGAAGCTATACCGCTAAACATACCATTAAAAATAATGCTATCTACAATGCAAGAACGGGAGGAACCGGAAAACATTATGGAGTTGGATTTTATTACAGTAACTATATAGTATCAGATTACAATGATATTTATGTAAGTCCGGGGGGAGTTTTCGGCCGTTTTGTTGTTACCGACTATGCCGACTTGGCTGCTTGGAAAACAGCTTCAATGCAGGATGCGAATTCAGTTTCAGGAAATCCTGGTTACACGTCAGGCACAGATCTGACACCAGACATCACTAACCCAAACTCTGCGAATCTTGATAATCATGGAGTCCCGATTGCCTCAGTAACTACCGATATCCTCGGAAATCCGCGGAGCACCTCAACTCCTGATATAGGAGCATATGAATTCGGCATTCCATATAAAACACTCAACCTGAAGCTCTTCCTTGAAGGATTGTATACAGGCGCCGGAGTAATGAACCAGGCAGCTGATGCTGCAGGACCCCACTGGCCGGCCGGCGTTGCTGATCATATAACAGTTGAACTTCACGATGCAGCAACATATGCCACTGTGGTCCACACAGTTAATGATGCAATACTCTTAACTGATGGCAGTTTGACATTGACATTGCCAGTCAGCCTGAACGCCAGCTATTATATAACAATCAAACACAGGAACAGTGTGGAGACCACAACGCCAACAGCAAAATCGTTTGCCGGGAGCGTGATAGATCATGACTTTACCACAGGCGTGGCACAGGCTTACGGAGGGAATCTGAAACTGTCATCCGGAACATCCCTGATATTCACAGGTGATGTCAACCAGGATGGATCGGTTGACACCGGCGATATGATACCTGTAGATAATGATTCATTCAATTATGCCTCAGGGTACCTTTCATCGGATGTAAACGGCGACGGATCTGTCGATACTGCAGACATGATCTTCATCGATAACAACAGTGCGAATTATGTGGGGACACAGCATCCGTAAGAAGATAAAAAAGTAAAAAGATACTATTTCATATGAAAAAGTTAGGGATTGGCTTATACAGAGCAATGATGCTGATTACATCATTGCTTCTTTTGCCAGCCGAGGCTAAGGCAGACCAGAATGATTTCAAAATTCAGGTCCGAAACCTGACACAGCCAACGGACAGGACAATCGAATTCGATGTATACCTGCTGGACACAGATGGTCTTCAACAATTTGAACTTGGATCAGTCCAACTGGGTTTTCTGTTGAATTCCGGGATTTACACGGGAGGGATCTTATCAGCAACAATTGATAATACAGGATCAGGACTCAATGCCACTCAGCAATTCAGCGCTGCTCCAAGTATAACTACCACACTTGCAGGTTATCCCGGCAAGACACTCATCCGTCTTGCCGGCAAAACGCCTCCCGGGGCAGGAGGCGGCACTATAATTTCCACTACAGGAGATGGCACTTTGCTCACTCATTTTGTATTGACAAATACAGTTCCATGGGTAGCTAACCAGACCCCCGATATAGTATTCAATTCCAGCACAGCAGTCAATCCCCTTTATGCAACAAGGGTATCACAATATATAGGCACTACCAATACTGCAATGGTTGTGACCCCTGGGACAAATGCATTAATTTGCTGCAATCCTGCACTCAATGCTGCTGCCCCGGTGGCATTCAGCGTAACTGGAACCGGATCATACTGCCAGGGAGGAATTGGATTGCCTGTCGGGCTGTCAGGCTCCGAGGCAGGGGCAACATACCAGCTGTTGAAAGACGGAATTCCTTCCGGATCTCCCGTACCTGGCACCGGTTCTCCATTGGCATTTGGTAATCAGACTGCTGGTACATATACAGTCACCGGGACGCTTGGCACCACAACGACTCCTATGACAGGTTCGGCTGTTATTACCGAAACACTCCCTCCTCTTCAGCCAGGAGATTTTACCACATCATCGCCTGTTGTTTATAAAGGAACCCAGGGTGTGGTATATACAGTCCCTGCGGTTGCCGGCGCAACCACTTACACCTGGACCTACACCGGTTCTGGTGCTACATTTTCAGGAACTACAAATTCAATTTCGATAAACTTTTCAGCAACTGCCACTTCCGGAATACTTTCAGTTTCGGCAAACAACAGTTGCGGAGCCTCTGTTGCCAGGACCCTGGCAATAACAGTAAATTCGATCCTGCCATCTGATTACCTGCTTCAGGTACTCAATCTTACCCAGCCAACCAACAATACCATTGAATTTGATCTTTACCTTAAGGATACAGAACCATCAATACCTATGCAGCTAGCAACGATCCAGCTAGGATTTTTGCTGAACTCAGGTATCTATACCGGAGGTGCTCTTACAACTTCTATAAATAACACCGGATCAGGACTGAATCCTTCCCAGCAATTCACAGCTGCACCATCGGTAGTGACCACTCTTACGGGTTATCCAAACCAGACGCTTATAAGGCTTGCCGGCAGCACCCCTCCCGGAGCCGGTTCCGGAACAATTATATCTACTGGAGGTAATGGTACCCTTCTTACGCATTTTACCCTTACAAGCACTGTTCCATGGACCCCCTATTCACTTGCCAATCTGACATTTACATCAAGCACAGCCTTGTCTCCATTATATGCCACCCGCATATCTGAATATATAGGAACAACTAACACTCCTCTCGAAGTTATCCCGGGAACAAATGCTCTTGTCTGCTGTAATCCGGCATTAAATGCAGGACCTCCGACAGCTTTTGCTGTTATAGGCGGAGGAGCATATTGTGAAGGTGGAACTGGTCTCCCTGTGGATCTTGCCGGATCGCAGGTAGGTGTCAGTTACCAGCTTTTTAAGGACGCAACAGCAACAGGATCACCAGTAGCAGGAACCGGAGCTGCCATTTCATTTGGGAATCAGACTGCCGGGACATACACTGTTTCAGGAACAAATCCTGCAGGAACAACACCAATGACCGGGAGTGTAGTAATAGCGATGAACCCACTTCCTCTTCAACCCGGCGATTTCACTGTATCTTCGTCAACAGTATGCCAGGGTGCATCAGGTGTTGTCTATACAGTTCCCGCAGACGCTTCAGTTACTTTTAACTGGAATTTCACCGGAACAGGAGCCACACTTACAGGTTCCGGCAACTCGGTAAGCGTAAATTTCTCTTCAACAGCTACATCCGGAAATCTTTCCGTGACAGCAACAAATACCTGTGGCACCAGCATAGCAAGAACTCTTGCAATTACTGTTAATCCCACACCGGTCCCGACTATCGCGGGTCTTACAACTGCCTGTGAAGGAACAACAGGAGTTGTCTACACAACTGAAGCAGGTATGACCGCCTACCAGTGGAATATTTCAACTGGTGGTACAGTCACTGCAGGAGGCACCAGCACCGATAATTCCGTAACGGTTACCTGGTCAGTAGCAGGCAGCCAGTCCGTAAGCGTCAACTACAACAACGGCAATTGTACTGCTGCCACTCCGACATTATACCCTGTAACAGTCAATCCTGTACCCGCAATTCCAGTGGCAAGTGTCAGCCAGCAGCCTACATGCGCACTTCCTTCAGGGACGATAACTATAACTTCACCAGCCCCTGCTGCAGGTATAACCTTCAGTATTAATGGCGTGGACTATACCAATACCACAGGTTTATTCACAGGTGTTGCTCCAGGAACTTATAACGTGACTGTTAAAAATGCCTCAGATTGTGTTTCTCCGGCAACACCACTGACAGTAAATGCTGTACCCGGTGCACCTGCAGCTCCAACGGCAAGTGTAACGGCCCAGCCGACATGCGCTGTTTCGACGGGAACGATCACAGTATCATCTCCCGCTCCTGGCGCAAGTATATTCTACAGCATCAACGGCACAACCTACACGAACACAACGGGTATCTTCAGCAGTGTTCCTTCGGGCACTTACAGCGTGACCTACAAGGATGGCAGCGGATGCATATCTTCACCCGCAACGGTGACGGTCAATACTGCACCGGCAACACCAGCAGCACCTGTTGCAGTTCCAACACATCCGTTATGTAATGAGACAACCGGAACCATAACTGTCACATCTCCTGTTCCTGCTGCAGGCTTAACATATAGCATCGATGGAGTGACCTTTACAAATACAACCGGCGTATTCACCGGCGTTGTACCCGGAACATCCAGTGTGACCGTCAAAAATGCTGACGGATGCGTCTCAGCTCCCACTTCAGTCACAGTTAATACTGCTCCCGAGAAACCTGCCGCTCCCATTGCTAGTGTCACACAGCAGCCTACATGCGACATACCTGCCGGGACGATAACAATAACATCACCAGCCCCTGCTGCAGGTATCACCTTCAGTATTAATGGCGTGGACTATACCAATACCACAGGTTTATTCACAGGTGTTGCTCCCGGAACATATAACGTGACTGTTAAAAATGCCGCAGGTTGTGTTTCTGCCCCGACCGCCCTTACCGTAAACGCTGCTCCCGAGACACCTGCTGCTCCTACAGCTTCTGTAACACAGCAGCCCACATGCGAGGTGGCTACAGGTACGATAACCTTAACTGCTCCCGCTCCCGGCGCTGGAATATCCTTCAGCATAAACGGAGTGGATTACACCAATACATCGGGCGTATTCACGGGTCTTGTTCCGGGTACATATAACGTCACGGTTAAGAATGCCGCCGGGTGCGTCTCTGCCCCGACTGCCCTCACCGTAAACGCTCTTCCCGGCGCACCGGAGCAACCAGGACTCTTTACTGCATCAGCCACTACTGTTTATCAGGGTTCTGGCAATGTTGTCTATACTGTACCGAACGATCCTCTGGCAACTTCATACACATGGACCTACAGTGGCTCCGGTGCGGTAATTACAGGAACGGCGAATTCAGTCACTGTCAATTTCTCTGCTTCTGCAACTTCAGGAATTATCTCAGTAACTGCTAATAATGGTTGCGGATCAAGTATAGCAAGAACTCTTGCCGTGACAGTCAGAAGCCTGCAATCGACCGATTATCTGCTTCAGGTCCTGAATATGACCCAGCCGACTTCCAATACTATTGAATTCGATGTTTACCTGCTTGACACAGATCCTTCGATACCGTTCGAACTGGCATCAGTTCAGCTGGGCTTCCTGCTCAATTCTGGTATTTATACAGGTGGCACCCTCACTGCAGCAATAAGCAATGCTGGGTCAGGACTGAATTCTCTTCAGCAATTCACCGCTTTACCGAGCGTTGAACCGACCCTTGCTGGCTATCCTGGTCAGACACTTATACGTCTTGCAGGAAAAACACCTCCCGGTACTGGAAACGGGACAATTATTTCCACCTCAGGTTATGGCACCCTGCTGACGCATTTCATACTTACAAGCTCAGTGCCATGGTCAAACAACACCAGACCCGAGCTTATCTTCAACTCTAGCTCAGCTTTAAACCCACTTTATGCTACACGCTTATCTGAGTATATTGGGGGAATTAATACAGGTCTTGTTGTCACCCCGGGGACAAATGCACTGGTCTGCTGCAATCCGATGCTCAATGCATCTGCTCCTGTCGCCTTTAATGTCACAGGAAGCGGTACATATTGCGAAGGGACACCAGGGCTTTCAGTAGGGCTTTCCGGTTCCGAGACAGGCGCCAGCTACCAGCTCTATAAGGACGGCTTTGCATCAGGAGGCACAATTGCCGGCACTGGCGCTGCGCTTAATTTCGGAATACAAACTGCAGGTACCTATACAGTTACCGGAACCAACCTGAGCGGAACAACTCCAATGACAGGCAGTGCAGTATTAACTGTTACGTTACTGCCAGCTCAGCCCGGCAATTTCACAGCCTCTGCTGCAGTAGTTTACCAGGGAGCTTCTGATGTCGTATACACTGTTCCAAATGATCCTTCGGTAACGTATTCCTGGAGTTACACCGGATCAGGAGCACTGATCACAGGTAGTACCAATTCTGTGACTATCGACTTTTCGGCTACCGCAACATCTGGCACATTGTCAGTTACTGCGACTAATAGTTGCGGTACCAGTATCCCTAGGACATTAGCTGTTACTGTAAACAGTCTGTCAACAACTGACTACCTGTTACAGGTTCTGAATTTGACTCAGCCGACCGATAACACAATCGAATTTGACGTCTATCTTCTCGATACTGAACCCTCACAGTCATTCCAGCTTGCTACTATCCAGATCGGACTATTGCTCAATTCCGGAATATATACAGGGGGTTCGCTTACGGCTACCATTAGCAATGCAGGATCGGGACTTCTTCCCCTCCAGCAATTTACTGCAGCGCCCTCTGTTGTCTCGACCCTAACAGGGTACCCCGGACAGTCATTGATCCGTCTTGCCGGTAACACACCTCCGGGTGCAGGTGGTGGAACGATCATCGCCACCTCGGGCAACGGAACATTACTTACTCATTTCATACTGACAAGTACAGTTCCATGGACACCTAATTCCCTTGCAAACATGGCGTTTACCTCAAGTACGGCTTTGTCACCACTCTATGCAACCCGTATATCGCAGTACGTTGGGACTACTAATACTCCGCTTGTGGTTATACCCGGTACGAATGCACTTGTTTGCTGTAATCCTCTGTTAAATGCCGGGGCTCCAGCAGCCTATGCAGTAATCGGAAGTGGTGCATATTGCGAAGGAGGGACAGGTTTGTCAGTTGATCTAGCAGGCTCACAATTGGGAGTTGACTATCAACTATTCAGAAATGGACAGGCTTCAGGAGTTCTTGTTCCGGGAACAGGCTCATCAATCTCCTTCGGAAATCAGACAGCCGGCATATATACTGTTACAGGGACCAATATCTCCGGATCAACACCAATGACAGGCAGCGCAGTTATAACAATGACACCATTGCCAGTCCAGCCGGGTGATTTCACGGAATCAACATCGGCAGTCTGTCAGAATACCTCAGGTGTCTTATATACCGTTCCGAACGATCCGACTGTAACATACAACTGGTCATACTCCGGAAACGGGGCGACGATAAACGGAAGCGGTAATTCTGTCACGGTAGCCTTCTCTGAAGCTGCGACATCAGGCAATCTTTCGGTAAGCGCAACCAATACATGCGGCACCAGTATTCCCCGGACTATACAAGTAACTGTCAATCCACGTCCGGCCCCTGTTATCTCAGGCCTTACTTCGGTTTGTGAAGGCACAACAGGAGTTGTTTATTCTACCGAACCGGGAATGACAAATTACCAGTGGATTGTTTCACCGGGCGGTACAATAACAGCCGGTGGAACTAATACGGATAATACTGTCACTGTAGCCTGGACAACAGCAGGAAACCAGACCATCAGCGTCAATTATAGTTCAGGTAGTTGCACAGCTGTAAATCCGACAGTCTATCCAGTAACTATTAATTCACTGCCGGCACCAGCCGTAGCTGATATTGTTCAGCCGACATGCGCTGTCCCGAATGGTACTATTACTGTGACATCACCATTGTCAGAAGCTGGTTACAGTATTGACGGATTGGATTACACCAACACATCGGGTGTCCTCACAGGTGTCGTCCCGGGTACTTACAGCGTCACCATAAGGAATGCTGCTGGGTGCGTCTCTGCTCCTGCTTCAGTAACCGTCAACGCTGCTCCTGAGACTCCTGCTGCTCCTGTTGCCAGTGTTACTGCACAGCCTACATGTGCTGTGGCTACAGGTACAATAACCGTAACATCACCCGTCCCGGCTGCAGGTATATCTTACAGTATCGACGGAGTGACATACACCAACACATCGGGTGTATTCACAGGTGTTGTCCCGGGTACTTACAGCGTCACCGTAAGGAATGCTGCTGGGTGCGTCTCTGCTCCTGCTTCAGTATTAATAGTAAATACTGATGGACGACCAGGAATTCCCGGTGATTTTACAGAGGTCAGCACATACATGTGTGCCGGAAATTCTGCTACTTACGCCATACCGAAGAATCCTTCAGTATCATACATTTGGGATTACAGCGGGGAAGGAGCCACTATAACAGGAACCGGGAATAGTGTGACAATAAGTTTCTCAGCAAGTGCCACATCCGGGATCCTTTCAGTTGCCGCTCAAAATTATTGTGGAATAAGTGATAGCAGAAATATTCTGATAACTGTAAGGCAACTGCCTGGTCCTGCCGGTCTTATATCAGGCCTCACCAATATCTGTCAGGGAACAAAAGGGGTTGTTTACTCGGTCAACGAAATACCTAATGCAGTTCATTATATCTGGACGGTTCCTAAAGGAGCAAGCATTGTAGATGGGAATGATACAAGAACCATAGTAGTTGATTTCTCAGCAAGTGCTGTATCTGGTGAGATAACAGTTCAGGGATCAAAGCTTTGTGGTACCGGTAAAGTTTCACCTCCTCTTTATGTGACAGTAAATGAAACACCCTCAACACCTGTCATCAGTCTGGTGGAAAACGTTCTTCACAGTAATACACTGTCCGGTAATCAATGGTACTTAGATGAGACTGCAATTGTTGATGCAGAGGGTAATAAATACACTCCGGCAACAAACGGAAAATACTTCAGTATAGTTACCCTTGATGGTTGCAGTTCATCCAGGTCGAATGTTATAGATTTCACTCTTCCAATTAAGGAAAAGAAAGAGCTTGCAATCGATATCTGGCCAATACCGAACAGAGGTAACTTCACTATGACTCTTGAATCCGAAGATAAAGAGACTTATAATATAACAGTCTATAATCCCGGAGGTATGAAGCTTTACGAGAAGAAGAAAATCATCGTGAATAATTCTGCGAAGATACCTTTTGACCTGGGTGCATTACCGGCTGGTACATATTACATCCGGATATCCGGACCATCAGGCACATACACAAGGACTATTATTCTCTCTAAGTAAGAGAACCAGCATCTTCAAAAAAGGAGACCTTACAGACAAGTTCTGTAAGGTCTCTTGCTTTAAATCAGGCTAAGGGTAGCTAAATTTAATCCCCGGGACAATTAATTGTTCTTTGAACCCTCGAGAATCCAGGTAATCAGGATATTCTTCTTATCTGCAGGCACACCTGAAGAAGGATGCCCGCTATTTACTTTCTTGTAAATCTTACCGTTTGTTGGTGTCGTCAGATCGATGTGACCGGAATTTACCAGGTTTGCATGAAAGGTTGATGGATTTGACGATGGTGTCCAGCTATGGTTATGACAGCTGTTACATAAATTCAATATCGGAACCACATCTGCTGAGAATGATTTACCTGCGGAAGCTGTCGTAAATGTCCAGGAATAATTTGTGGCGAGCGAATTTCCTGCAACATCCTTAACAGCTGTTGTTATTGTGCAGCTATATGAAGTACCAGGTAAAAGAGCAGCAGTAGGAGTAAATGTGGCAGTATTCCCTGACCAGCTGATAGCACCCGTTATTGTGGAGCTTCCCTGCTTTAAAGTAAAGGAAGAAGAGCTGACAGATGACTGGCTCATCGGTTCACTGAACGTGACCGAAGGTTTGATGCTTGTAGCTACACCTGTCGCATTTGATGCCGGATTAACAGATAAAACGGTGGGCGCGACATTATCTGTTGCCGCAGCAGTTGAAAAGGTCCAGGTATAATTTGATGCCAGCGAGTTACCAGCAACATCTTTAACTACTGTGGTTATTGTACAGGTATATGAAGATCCTGTTAAAAATGCTGCAGACGGATTGAATGTGGCAGTATTTCCTGACCAGCTGATTGTCCCGGGCACCAAAGTACTCCCCTGTTTTACTGTAAAGGAAGAAGAGGTGAAAGATGACTGGCTAATAGGTTCACTAAAGGTAACTGATGGCTTAGTATTTGTTGCGACACCAGTTGCATTTGAAGCAGGGCTCACAAATAATACAGTGGGAGGAATGTTATCAACTGTTGCTGCTGTTGTAAATTCCCATGAGTAATTGGATCCTAATGCATTCCCTGCAACATCCTTTACTGATGTTGTAACGGTTGCTGAATATACTGTACCATTCTGTAGAGCTGAGGATGGAGTGAATATGGCTGCATTTCCTGAGTAACTTACAGTCCCGGGAATCAGATTGTTCCCCTGCTTAAGAAAGAAGGACGATATGGAAATTGTCTGGACATTAATTGCTTCGGAAAAAATAACTGAAATTGTGCTATTTGTCAGAACCGATGTTGAATTATTAGCAGGTGTAACAGACAGAACTGAGGGAGCCTGAACATCGGGTGCGGGACCTGTAGTAAAACTCCAAATGTAGTCTGTTTCAAGGTAGTTACCAGAAACATCCTGCAAAGCTGTTGTGATAGTGCATGTATATAGCGTTGAAGGCTGAAACGAAACTGATGGTATGAAAGTGGCTTTCATTTCCGCATATGAGACAGTACCTGGTATCACATTATTTCCATTTCTGACTATAAAAGCTGATGACAATGTTGTTTCATCAATCTTTTCGTTGAATGTTGCCTCCGGCGTAGAAGATACTGCAATTGTTGAATTGTTTGCCGGACTTACGGAAGTTATTTCAGGTCCGGTTAAATCCGCCGGAGATTTGTCGATCTGTTCTTTTGTACACCCATTTATTATTAAAATAAAAGCAACAATAACAACGGAAATGAAGAACGGAGGTTTTTTTCCTGAATTCTGTGAAAAGAATTCCAATCCTTTATTTGTTTTCATAAAGTTAATTTTAGGTTTAAAATGATTTTTCCGGTAATATATTCTAAACCCTGTAATGAATTGATTATTGCGCGGAAAGGACTCCCAACCCTAATTTATAAAGATTCTAAATCTAATTCTTCTTTCGGGGAAATTATATTCTGTGACGGCAAACCCGGACAAATATACGACCTCTTATTTTTGAGGCAGATAACCTGGCAAAAAGAAAATTAAAGAAGAAAAAAATAATCCTGGAGATGTATATACGTTATAAATATATATTATATTACATATTATAATATATATTATATTACATATTATAATATATATTTTATCATTTGAGCACACATATATTACCTGTTTGTATTTATTATAGGAATTACAGACACTTTCTTACTTTTCAAGGTAAACATTGGCTTTTATCAGCTCAGAATGTAAAACTTCATATTGCAACGCCCTCGTAGACAGGTTGGCTGCTGCACACAAAGCTGCTGCAGTGCCTGCTGCCTGTCCCTGTCCCATACAACTTACTGTATTCCTGGTTGACATATGTGCTTCGTGATCGGTTGTGATCAGCATACCTGCAGCAAGTAGATTGTCAATACCTTTAACTCTTAATGCTTTATATGGGATTCCGTAAGTGCCACCATTTGCAATCTTATATCTTGGAGCCGAATCATGAAATCCATAAGCCATGATGTCATCCTCAAAATGCCTGCCTCCTATAACATCTTCAAGCGGAATATCGTAGTCGCAGGCAATTGTTCTTCCACGGCGTATATTTAATGACGGGCTCGTACGGGAGATAAATGCATTTTCACAGCCGGGAAGGTACTTTTTGAACAGCTCAAGGGTCTTGAACTGGTTTTGCCTTATAAGAAGCTCGGCTTTCGCTACCTCATCACGGTTTGTGGGACTGGTGCTCATCTTGTAGTTAACCTTGATGAACATCATGTAATTATCATGGACGGTTGTCGTTATCAATCCCGACCCAAGCTTAACAATACCATCCACAAACTCTCTTGGCAGCTTGTCGCGTATAACACCACCACTCTCGCTTCCCATCCTTATAATCTGACCTTCTTTCCCATCCCTGAGACCGAAGGTAAGATCTCCGACAGCATTATTCCTGGTAAGATATGTAAAGAGTTTTTCAAGGTTCACGTTTGCAATACCCATGCTGTTACAAACTGAATAATCATTCATCTCTATGAATTCTGCACCTGACCAGGCAGAAAGATCGCCATATGCAGTGCAGTCGATAAAACATTTGCCGGTGAATAGCTCACGACCCATCCTGCTTTGTGTAACCACTCCCTGTATCCTTGAGCCCTTCCGGGATGCTCCTGCAACGAGTGTGTTGACAAATATATTCACTCCTGCTTCTGACAGCATTTCAAAAACTACAAGCTTGTACAATTCAGTATCGATTGCAGTACAAACCGAGTCATAATCAGCATGCAAGGTTGCCTCTGCATGTCCTGATGTACCACCGATCAACAGTAACCTGTCGATAATTTCCTGCGGAATTCCCTTGACTACCTGTCGCTTTTCAACACCCGGGAAAGCTTTCCAAAGGTTGAAAAAACTATGCAGTGCAGTTCCACCTTCCACAACAGTTCCCCCCGGGTATCCCTTTGCTTCAATCAAAGCTGTTTTTGCTCCTGTCCGGGCTGCAGCTATTGCAGCAACAGCACCTGCTGTGCCACCACCTGCCACAACAACATCAAATTCCCTCACAGGAAGATTCTTTACATTCTCCTGGGAACTATCAGATGTTTCAGCAGCCATATTCAGACTTGAGGAACCGATGACACCTGCCATCAGCACGTTTTTTGAAAATTTTCTTCTGTCCATTTCCTTTGGGATATTATTACCTGGTAAATTTATTCCAATATAATAATTTGCCTGCAGATTTTAATTTTTAACATAAAAACAACGTGGGGTCATTCGTCGAAGCGTCATTCGGTAAGGTCTTATGGGTCATGTATACCACCTTACAAAATTAAATGTTATAACCTATACATAAGAATTTTACCATTAAAGCATACTGGACCTCTATAGATTAAAAAAAAACCCTGCTGGAATGCAGGGTTTATTCAGGTATAAAAACTAACAGATACTCAGACCTTGTCGGAATCGGTTATATTTTCATCATCTATGTTCTCTATGTCAATTTCAGTTTTCCTTGCCCTTTCACGAACGGTTTCCTTGCGTTCCCGGACTTCTTTGCCTACTCTTACTTCTTCCACCACCCTTGAACGTTTTGAAACAACAGGCTCCTCTCCATAAGCATGAACTTCGACGGTCTCATCACTGAGATTGTCAAGATCAGCATCTGTTGCATCCCTGTCAACTGGTGTTCTTTCAACCCTGATATGCTCTTCTCTCAGCCGGAGTGTTTCTTCAACAGGTCTGGATATAATCCTGCTCCGTACCCTAACTCCGCCACGCCTCACTTGTCTTTTGCCAACATTCACCTCTTCATCAATAACCGGTATTGATGCTTCTGATGTATTATCGATATCTCCTTCATCAGTAAAACGCCTGCGGTCATCATCAATATCCCCAACATGCGAAAGATCACTGTCAAGATCAGTATCATCCCTCAGGTCCATATCATCTTCTGAAGAAATGTCACTGTTCAGATCATCGTTTACATCAATCTGTCGATGATAATTTTTCTGTGGCCTGGTAGAATCAAAATCTGCTTCCTCAAGATCCCTCCTGCCAAAATCATCGCGTGAACTACTGAAATCTGAATCAGTTAGCCTTCCTTCATTACCTGAATAATCGTCGCCATTATCAATGTCGATTGCCCCGCAACTATCGAGTACATCAGCTGCTCTTTCGGCCTCGTCATGATCAGATGCGTGAACAGTTACCATTGAGTTATTCCCGGCAAATTTTGAATACCTTTCGGCATCTTCATCATTATCCGAGAAAAGGGATTTGAAAAAATTTCCGATTTTGCTGCTTTTCTCATCATCATTGCTTGAGTTTTTTTCACCTCTGTTTGTCATGACATCAACATTATCAATGTCAAAACCCCTGTCCCTGAGAGTATCCGCTGCCCTGAACGCATCAGCGGAATTCCTGAAAAATCCTATTACTGTTTGTGTCATATATTCTGATCTTATTGGTTAATACTACTCTTCCTTTCTTTCTATTGTAACTTCCTCTTTCTTCAACATGATGTCTTCATTAACGGTGGATCCGATTACAACTTTTTTCAGTCGGATCTCCTCTGTTAAAAGCAGCCTTTTTACGATAACTTCTTTCATGACAGGTATTATTATAATGTCATCCTCCTGTCTTATTGAGGGTCTTGATTCAACGAATTCATTCATGGCAACCCTTTCAATCTCATAATGCTCACTAATAGCAGGAATACTTATTGGGATTATCTCTTCGATTACCTTTTTGGAAACAATTACAGTTTCTTTATTGACAAGTTTCGTCTCAATATCTGCAAATTCTTCAATAACAGGTATAACCTTTTCAGCTTCAAAACTTTTATCTGAGGTCACCCTGTCTTTTGAATTTTTGATTTCCATATTGTACCTCCGGCTCTTTCACATCATCCTACCAATACGAACAAGCCCTTCAATTCATTGTTTTTTGCTTTTTGATCAATGCCTGAATTGAGACTACTAAGAGGCAATTATTCAGGATGGTGTACTTACAAATCATGATCAGACACAGCTTCCTCCAAAAAATTATCATACGGTCTGTAATATTTCTACTTTTGCGGAGTAAGTTCAACCCTAAACCAAAAGAAATGAGGAGATATTTATGGGCGGCCATTTTGCTGGTATCCATATTTCAGGATGGAAAATGTCAGCAAGCAGATAAAAATGACTGGGGAGTAAAACCATCAGGATTTGTTAAAACAGACTTTTTTTACGATACAAGGCAATCGTCGGCCTCTAACGGATTACGGGAAGGTCATTTCTATCTTTATCCTGATAATATTTTACCTGACTTTGAAGGAAAGGACTTAAATGCAAATCCTTCATTTCATATGCTCAGCCTGCAGTCGAGACTTAGAGGTGAGATAACTGCACCTGATGCGTTTGGCGCAAAGACTACCGGAGCAATTGAGGCAGAGTTTTTCGGTACCAGTGAATCAGATCTGAATGGATTCAGGCTCAGGCATGCATTTGTAAAGCTCGACTGGTCCAGGTTTTCACTGATGGTCGGGCAAAACTGGCATCCGCTCTTTCCGGCAGAAAGCTTTCCGGGGACAATAAGCTTCAATACGGGAGCACCCTTTGTTCCTTTCAGTCGCAATCCGCAGGCCAGGCTTTCATATAAGGCCGGACCGGCAACACTGCAGTTTACACTCTATTCACAACGCGATTTCACCTCTACCGGAGTTGATGGCGCCAGCAGCAAATATCTTCGTAACAGCGGATTGCCAGGATCTGATTTCCAGGTAAAAATACCTGTTAATGATGCACTTACGGTATGGGGAGGGATTGATTATAAAAAGCTCAGGCCCGAAATTAAGACAGCAACCAATTTTGAAACAGAATCAGCAATCGGTTCAATAGCTGTATTTTCTACCCTGAAAGCTAAAACCAGACTATTGAATGTAAGTATGATGGGTAGCTATGTTCAGAACGGGACTGATCTGATGATGCTTGGAGGATATGCGGTTTCAGAAATAACAGACCTTTTAAGACAGGAAAAAAAGTACGTAACTCTGAATTCAGCAAATGTATGGATTGACATTGCGACAAATGGAAGCATTGTTTCAGCAGGAGTGTTTGCAGGATACAGCTCGAATCTTGGCTCATCATCCATGATCTCCGGGCAGGTATATTCGAGAGGCAGCAACATTGACCATCTGTACCGCATCTCTCCCAGGGTCATATTTACAAGCGGGAAAGTAAGCTTTGCATCTGAAGCTGAAATAACAACTGCTGCTTATGGATCAATGATGCAGGATGGAACTGTCAGTAATAGCAGCAATGTTACAAATATCAGAATGCTTCTGAGCTCCATACTCAGATTCTGATTTCAGATTCTAAAATAAATATCTATTGCTTAAATTAGACGAGAATTAAGAATCTATGCAAAAAATCAAATACCTCGGGCTGCTGATATTGCCACTTATGTTCCTTGTTAACGTTTTCTGGAACAATAAAACAGAGTTTGAGCAGGATCCGAATTACATGTACATGTTCAATGCACTTAACCTGACAACTCATCCCGGAAGCATTGCCACTTATACCCAGGGGACAACAGCAGTCGAGATATCTGCGGTGATCATGAGGGTCCATCACATGTTCAGGAACACCGATGACAGCTTTACCGATGATGTTCTTAAGAACCCGCAATTATATATCATGTTTGTAGTTAGGACAATGGTTGTCCTGATCTGTATACTGCTCTTTGCATCAGGCTTCTTTATAGCAAAATTGACGGATGAGATCATTTTTGGAATACTTTTCCAGTCATTCCCTGTGTTTTCCGGAACAGTCATGCCGTGGGCCCTGGAATCTTTTGCAGCTGAGCCTGTGATCCTTGCCTGTGTATCATGTTTTGTATTGTTAATTCTCTGGAGATTTTATTTCGGAAAATCATCCGGCCACGTGGTTATTTTCAGGAGAAAAGAGACTGAAATATCAGTAGATAAATTTTCTGTTTTATCCGGTGTCCTGATGGGTTTTTGCCTTGCAACAAAGGTCAATACTTTCTCACTGCTCCTGCTTCCTGTAATACTTCTGCCTGAATATCGTGACAAAATCACATTCCTGGCAGTAAGCTGCCTTTCATATATTTTCTTCACTCTCCCTGTTGCTTACCTGTATAAGCTCACTGCGGCGTGGTATCTACAGGTTTTCATTCATTCTGGAATATATGGAGGCGGAAGTGCAAACATAGTCGATTTCGCATCTCTTGCAGAGAATCTCAGGGTGTTCCTCAAAAGTGAAACGATCATCGTCTTTGTCATATCACTTTCGGTAATATTTTTGCTTATCCGGGTTGTACTCAGGAAATATGATAATGATTTTAAATTGCTTCTTCTCTTCCTGCTTGTCCAGGTTATAGCTATCCTTGCTGTTCTGAAACATTTCTACCTGTATTACCTGATGCCGGTTGTACCCACTCTTGCAGTCAATATCTTCCTGATACTTCGATCCGCCAGGCTGCCATATGCAGTCAGGGTGTTGTCAGTTGCGGCAGTGATAATTGCAGGATTTTCAATGAATGGTGATTTTAATATCCGCAAGACAAATTTCTACAGTACTGATGAACCCTCAGATGGTATAAACATATATTCATACCAGAGCGATTCACCGTTATATGCTTTAAAGCTTGGAGATGATGCTTCAAGAAATGCCAACTCCGAAAAGCTTAAAGAACTATATGGTGATCATTACTTCTATGACATCTGGAATAAGATCATAATAACATGGACAGACACCATCAGTATTGAAGAATTGTCAGGAAGCAAGATCTATCTGCATGCTCTCGATGAGTATATGAAGGAATTGCCGCCTCCTTTCGGGATTGAGTACCTTGAGAAAGGATTATATCTTGTCAAAGCACCAGGCAGCAACAGCATTGCAACAAGTGAGGAATAAAATTCAGCCGCTCCTTTCTTAAAAGTTCCGGCTGAACCAGAACTGTTACAATCAATAATTTACCCCCGCTTCCCTGAATGTGGCATTCTTAAACATGTCAGTCTCAGGAATCATAATCTGGTATGCAGACTTGATATCATAACTGAGGTCGAGCGAGCGGGCTTTAAATTCCATGAGGTGGCCGCCTATACTGTGATCCTCAGCCAGGAAATGAAGGTGAAAACCCTGGGTATTTATATCTCCGATAAAAGAAGGGCACCAGAATCCGATAAGTGTACCTTTTACATTATTTTTTTCATATACCGGCCTTGTTGCAAGAATTTCATTGAGAGATTTATCATAGGGCTTTTCCTGTGCACTTGCACCTCCGCATTTTATATAATCAAATTCACCCCTGATCCGGAAGGCATAAAACAGGTTTTTTGAAGGTATCCTTCTGTCAACAAAGCTTTTCAGGGCATTATAATCGCATTCACCATTGAGCTTTAGAGTGTCATCCTCGCTATAGTTTGTAACAACCGAATAAGGAATCAGAGTTTGATCGGAAGGTTCCACAATTGTTCCATCCTTTGCGACCCTGTACACAACCTTATCAAGCACGATCATTTCTCCATCCATTGTGTTAAATGTTCCAAGGCCGAAATCACCATGTTTTTTAAGCTCCGAAATCTTCATATCGCCTTCAAGCACACCATTATCGAGAGCTTTCAGAACAGAATAATGATAAATCATATCAGGTTTCTGGTCAGTTGATGAAGTACTCTCCTTTTGCTCAGCGGCACATCCGGCCAGGAGCAGGAATGATAAAGAAAATAATAACGACTTCTTCATGTCAAAATTTTTAGAACATTTATGCAGCCATGAATATATAAATAAATTAAAATATTACTCCGGAATATGACTGGAGCCAGGGAAATTCTTTCCCCGGATAATTCAATAATCAAGAGTAAGGATCCTTCCTTGTGTAAAGTTGAAGAATTTGTCCTTCTCTGCAGTCTGCACTCCATCAATCAGGTCATCGGGTCCGAAACCTGCAATTTTCAGGCATGCAGGACAGGCGTAAACTCCCACATTTTTTTCCTGCAGCATTTTAATATACGTGTGAGCCGATTCAAAATCTGCATACTGTATGTCCTTCGCTTCCTTAACCAGGAATTCAACAGCATGGATGTCAAGGTAGACAATTACATCTTTGTCCTCCGCCATTAATGTTGCCATTTTAAGCGGCATCAGTACCCTGTGTGGATCATCATAACTCTGTGTAATATGAATAAAAACACCATCCTTTATTACCTGTGTGGCCTCGTTTTTTGGTTTCGGAAATGTATTATCCGCGTTTTCGGGAACATTATTTTTGCAGCCTGAGATAATTAATATTAATGCAAGCGAAAATAATAATGTTGCTTTCATAATTTCTTATGATTTAATTTGTAATAAATTGGGGTTCAATCAAATTTAATCAAAATCAATCATTTAATTAAAAATAAATCATCTGAAATTCATTCAATAACAAATAAAATAGATGGATTTATTTTGGATAATTCACAATAAACCGGGCCTTGATAAAGATTAATAATTGAAATTTCCAATAACAGTTTGAACAAATTAATCTGAAATTAATTTATCATTAATATTTGTGAATTACATTTGATAAATTAATTATCGGAATTATGGCAGAAAACTCAAATGAACCAAAAAAAAGAGGCCGGAAAAAGGGCAGCACCTCTAAAGTTAAAACAGTCGGAAAACGTATTCCCCGTAATCTCGAAAGCCTGAGCTTTGAGCAATTGCAGGCTTTGAGTGTTACCGTTACCAACCTTATGAAAACTAAAAAGGATGAGCAGATCAGGTTACTCAGATCAAAGCTCGAAGAACTTGAAAAGATGTAATATCTTTTGATAATCCGCAGTTTCTTTTATTCAGAAGCTGTGGATTTTTCATTTAAAGAATTCACCATATCATAGTAATGATAAATATGAAAACCAGGCACCTTTTTTTTACTGAAAGCAATCATTGAAGCTGCCAGTACATCTGCCTGGATCGGTTTGTATTTTTCAGGAAAAAGGAATATAAGCTGCCTTGTTATTGCCTGGGCAATACTCTCAACAGTCCTGACTTCATTTCTTTTTCCAAGTAACATTGAAGGCCTGAATATGGACAGTGATTTAATTGAAGCAGCAATAACCGCACTCTCCGTTTCTCCCTTTATTTTCAGGTAGAAATTCCTGCTATTGATGTCGGCTCCGACTGATGAAACAAGCAGGAAGGCAGGGCAGCTTGTTTCGCTGCAGAATTTGGCAGCAAAGACAGGAATATCAAAATCCACTTTCCTGTATTCGGACATATCGCCTTTGACCTTTTTCCTGGTTGTTCCTACAGTGCAGAAAACCGAATCGCTTCCGGAGATCGCCTCTTTGAAAGCCTTATAGTCCAGAAAATCAATTACAATAACACTTACTTTTACATGGTTATATTCCAGTGGGCGTCTTGATATGATCCTTATCCTGTTGAAATAATCATCGCGGATAAGAAGTTTCACCAGGTTGCTTCCGACAAGTCCGGTAGCACCAATGACAGTTGCAGTTCTTTCAATTATGGGCATATTCTGTCTGGTTAAATATCACATTCCGCATTGCTTCAGCAGAAAAAACAGAAGCAGGAATATAAGCACAGTCGAAATACACCCACCCCCGAGCTTTTTGGCACCATAACCTGCTATCAGGGCTCTGAAGAGATTATTCATTCTCATCTTTCCGTTGTTTTGGTTTGTATCAGATACAGTCAGCTTAAAATTAAACAAAATAAACCGGAACAGGGTTTTTAAAACACCGGAAATAATTAAATCACAGGATAATCCTTTTTCCTAATTCAGAAGATTGGGATTTACGTCCGTTTCAGTATTTGGCAATGGTAAAAAGTATTTTACCGGCCCAAGAGGCGGAAGCTCATCGGGGTCCTTTTTATTAACAACCTCAGTTACCATCTGCAATCTTACAAGGTCGAACCACCTGCAAAATTCACCAGCAAATTCCCATCCTTTCTCAGTGATTATTTCTCTTTGCGTGAGTGATGTTGCATCAATATTTACGTCAGGTAAATTTAAAGGCAGACCTGCACCTCTTCTTTTAATCATATTGAACGCCTCAAGAGCAAGAGGATCTTTCGGGTTGCCAGTTGACATTACCTGTGCCTCTGCAAATATAAGGTAAGTTTCAGCAAGTCTTTCAAGTGGCAGGGATATGGCATTAAGTTGAGTAAGGGCATTACCCTGGAGCTTCTTATAGTACGGTCTTTTTGTCTGGAACAATGTATATGGAATTACTTCTCCTTTTGAGTTTAATCCTTTTGTCTGGAAGGTCACATTTTTCCTGTATCCTTCCGGAAACTCCCTGAAGAATGTCAGTTCACACATGTAGTCGTCCCATCCTCCTTCTTCACCAGGACGGGCAGCAATCCCCACCCATCCGTTTGCACTTGCCACGGCAGATCCCAGGAAATTCAAAGCAAATACCTCCTCTTTATTCCCGTCATTATTTACGCCCGGACTAACCCACAGAGCTTTGAAATCGTCCATTAAACCAAGGCCATATATGGCTTCGTTGTCAATAACTTCTTTAGCCTTTGCTGCAGCGAGTGCATATTTTGAAACATCATTCAGCGGGTAACCTGTCATCTGCAGGTAAACTTCGGCAAGTACTGCTTTGACAGTACCCAGACAGACCCTGCCGGGTGCAGGTTTTTTATTCCCTGTCAGCATCTCTGCAGCCTTCAGGTCTGCAATTATCTGGTCATAAATTTCCCGTACTGATGAAGTATTGATATGTAATAAAGATTCATCGAATACATTGCTGTTAAGCACCAGAGGAGCATTTCCCCAAAGCCTTACAATCCAGAAATAATTATATGCTCTCAGGAAATATGCTTCCCCGGCAATCTGGTTAATAATTGCCTGGTTACCGGTAGCGCCTGTATAGCTGGAAATAATATTATTACATTGCTGTATTGATTTATATGCACCCTTCCAGATAAAAGGAAGCCGCTGATTTGTATTTGACACAACAAACTGATCAAACTCCCTGAAATCAGCCTTGTTACTTGCCTTGTGAGTAGTAAGATCATCACCTCCCATCAGGACTGCTGCAGTTGATGCATTGGCATATCCCTGGGTGAAAAACTGCCCCATGGGCTTATAAGCACCAGCCAGGGCAGCTGTAAGGCCGGTCTCATTGTTCAGGGCATTGCTTTCTGGTGTCAGCAATGTTGAAATATCTTCCCTGTAAAATCTCTCACAGGATGTTACTATTAGGAGAAAAGCCAGAAAAAAAACTCTTATAGTATAGGCTGGAATGGCCACGAATGGCTGCATCACGAAGTTACAAAGTCTGAATCGATTAGGTGCACAGGCCATAAAAACAGACAATTCTTATATTTCCAAAAGTTAGGAATATTCCATGGAAAGATGAAATATGAGGTATTATTTATTAAAAAATATTTCCGGGATCCCAGCCATAAAAAAAGCTGCCGGAATGATCCGGCAGCCCCCAATAATCCCTAACTATACAACCCAACGAAAACTCTTACCATCCTGGTGTTGGCTCAAGATTAGGATTAACTGACCTCTGCTCGTAAGGAAAGGGAAGAAGGTTGTATTTATCTGACCAACCGCTGCCAGTTCCTGTACGTGTTCTTATATCCCATTCTGTTGTTCCAGGTTTGTATCCATAGAATGTATACCAAGTTTTACCTTTGTCCCTAAGGGCAGTAGCTGCATCTCCCCAACGAACAAGGTCAAAAAATCTCTCATGCTCCTGCCACATCTCTGCACGTCTTTCATCTTTGATAGCCTGGTATGTCAGGCTTCCAAGAGGGGCAAGCTGAGCCCTGAGGCGAACCTGGTTAAGAGCCTGCAAACCTGTTCCGTCAAGGTCGCCATCCACAAGGAATTTTGCTTCCGCGTACATTAAAAGTACTTCGGGATAGCGCATGTAGTGATAGTTTGCTTTTGAATATTTGTAAGATCTCTGAATATCGGTGTAGCAGTCTGCTACATAATTTAATTGTCTTGCCCTGAAGTAACCTTCACATGCAGTGATGTTATTGAAAATTCCGGGAGGTGTTGAAGCGCCAGCATATGACATGGCAAGGATCTGCTCATATGTTTTAATTGTCGACTTAAATCTCGGTTTTTCAATTCCTCCTTCATGTGCCGCAAGGAATCTTCCGAAATTACCCGTTGGCGGATCCCATCCCCATGCAAGAGGATAAAGCTCACTTGGAACAGTCATATTTTCAGCCCTGAGGCCAAGCCATGTCTGCCTGATATCTGCCTGCTCAATTGAATAGCCGTTGGCATCTGCTGAGTTATGTTCGAAGACATATTCCTTGCTGAAATCAGCGGCAACACGGTCAATCTGGAACATATCTGTCAGCAAACCGTATAAATTGGAATTGATAACTGTCTTAAGTGGTTCAACAGCCTGTTTAAGAATCTCGGGGTCATTATACCTTGTGCCATACCATAGAGCAACTTTTCCTTTATAAGCCAGTGCAGCATGCTTCGAGATCCTTGCTCCGAAAGTTCTTTGCTGACCCATTCCTGATAGTGCTGGAAGAGCATCAGCTGCTTCCTGCATTCTTGCAAGACACCATTCAATTGTTGTCTTTGCATCTGTGTTCTTCAGCTTATATTCAGCTTCTGATTTCAGTACATGATCAACGAGAGGAGGAGTTCCAAACCATCTCACGAGCTCGAACATGCATAATGCCCTGAAAAAATTTGCCTCAGCTTTTACGCGATTGATTTTCTCATCAGTAGTGGCAGGGATTTTCTCAAGTATCAGATTGCAGTGATAGATCATCTGGTAACAGGTGTTATATTCAGTCTTGAGAGGAGATGCCATATCTGTAATGATAAGGTTGCTCGCTTCCTGGAAATTTGAACCCTGGTCTGAGAATGATGCTCCTCCGGCATAATGATCATCACTTAACATATCGAGGAACAGGATCTGTGATACTCCATTCAAATTACTGTAGTATATATCATATACAGAAGCTATGAGGGATTCAGCTTCTTTAGCAGTTGCCTTGGCGTAGTAAGAATCTACGGAAAGAGCACTTTTCTGTTCAATGTCCAGGAGGTCCTGGTCGCATGATGCGATTAAGAACATTAACAGAAACGCTGATAAATATTTTTTCATAACTAAATTTTTTAAGAATTAGAATGTAACATTTACACCGAAGACCAGCTTCCTTGAAATCGGGTAGTTTGCAGCATCGATTGCAAGGTTTTGTGTTGTTGCTGAAGTTGACGTAACAGAGTTAGTTTCAGGGTCAAGGCCGGGGTACTTGGTGAATGTAAACCAGTCATCGAATGAAACATAAGCTCTCAATTCAGACATCATTACTTTTCTCAGCAGTGATTTTGGTAAAGTGTAGCCAAACTGAATCTGTTTGATCTTAAGGAATGATGCATTGAAGATCATGGCCGTAGATGCCCTGTAATAGGTATCTGTGTAGTCGGGTTTCGGGTATTTTGCATTCGGATTGTCCGGTGTCCACATGTTCTCATAAAACTCAAGGAGGGTATTCTGCTGCGGGAAATCACCACGGTTCAGTGCATAAAGCTTTTCATTTCCTCCAACCCCTGTACCGTATGCTGTAAAGTCGAAGTTTTTGTATGCAAGATTCAGTGTAAGTCCATAGGTATAATCCGGAATTGCACTTCCAGTATAAGTCTGGTCAGCAGCATTTATTGCAGGATTGTCATCCAGGTTCTTATAAACAGCTTTACCGGTATCCTTGTCAATATAATCAAGTACAAAGGTGCGAAGATACCAGAGCGGGTAACCCTGTTCAAAATATGTAACCGGATAGGACTGGAAGATTGAGGCACCGGTTACACGGTCTTTAGATGTACCTTCAGTTACTTCATTATGCAATGTGGCAAAGTTTGCATTGATGCTGTATTTGAAATCTCTAATCTCATCTCTCCATCCAACTGTAAATTCCATTCCCCTGTTAAGCACCTTACCCGCATTTACATATACTGTTGAAGCTCCTGTAAGACCTGAAGCAGCAGTGCTTGTGAGAAGGTCAAAAGTATTTTTATTATACCACTCGATACCAAGATCCAGGCGGTCATTCAGAAAACGTGAGTCAAGAGCGATATTGAATTGGCGGGTTGTTTCCCATTTTATTTCAGGGTTTGGAAGCCTGCTTGAAGGTACTGTACCCGTCAGCTGCCCTGAACCGCTTCCGAAATCATAACCGGAACTGATGCTCGAGCTAAGTGTCGTGTTGTACTGGTAACTTCCTAACGCATTAACGTTACCGTTTATTCCGTATGAACTGCGAAGTTTGAGGTATGATAATTTGATAAGATCCTTAATTCCGTTCATAAAAGGTTCGCTGCTCAATGTCCATCCGGCAGATATTGATGGAAAATAACCCCAGCGATGATTCTTGTCAAGCTTTGATGTATCATAAGCATCAGCACGGAAACTAGCCTGGAGGTTATATTTGTTCATATAGCTCCAGCCAAGTCGTCCATAATATGACATGTTTGTGCTGTATGTTGGTATACCGCTAATTGTCATACCGGTTGAATTGACAGCATTCGAAAGATACCTGTAATTTGGAGCCATGTTCGAAAGAAGATCTGCATTGCCCTGCACAAAATCATTTGAATCATACTGATATGACATACCTGCCATTGAAGTAAAACTGTGGCTGCCAAGGGTAAATAAATAATTCGCAAAGTTCTCCCACTGGTAATACATACGGTTTGCTGAACGGGCATTTATCGACATCTTCTGGTTGGCTGTTGTATTGATATACATGGGATAGTTATATGTAGCACTTTGCGTATAGCCAGCGCGGTACCCAAGCCTCGAAGTGAATGTCAGACCTTTTAATGGGGTGATGTTGGCAAATGCAGTTCCCATGAGGTTAAAAGCGCTGGTCTTGCTGTCTGCCCTGTCACGCATTGTTGCAGGGTGCCAGATACCGCTGTTTCCTGCAAATATTGAAGTACCATATACATTACCTGTAACCGGATCAGTAGGCATTACGTTCCCCTGGGCAATCCATGTCTTTACTCTGGCCGGCTCTTCACCCGGCAGGTATGACCATGGGGTAATTGGATCATAGAGTAATATTGAACCCATTGTACTGATTCCGGTGCTTGCTCCTTCCGAGATACTTTTTGATTCATTCTTGTCTATAGAAGTTGTGATTCCGACAGAAACCCAGTCTTTTACCTTATAATCGGCATTTATCTGGCCTGACAAGCGTTTGTAGCTGTCCTTGTCGCCGGTAATTATACCATCATCATTGGTAGTGTTGATTGAAACAAAAAAGTTTCCCCTGTCGTTACCTCCCTGGAATCCTAATGTATGCTTCTGGAGAGCTCCTGTTTCAAACATCCGGTCAGCCCAATAGGTATCAGTAACACCATCGTATTGAAAGTCTTCAGGCTTACATGCCCCGGATAATACCTGCCAGTCCATGTACTGCTGGGCATTCAGCATCTTTGGCATATTTGCAGCATTTGTAAACGACTGCTGGAAGTTGTAGAATACGGATCCCTGGCCTTTGTTACCGCTCTTTGTAGTAATAAGGATTACACCATTCCCTGCCTCTATTCCATATATAGCAGCTGAAGCACCATCCTTCAATATCTCAATGGATTCAATATTCGAAGGATCCAGATAATTCATATCAGGCACTTTCAGACCATCAACAATAACAAGAGGGTTTGTTCTTGAGTTTGAAGAATAACCTCGTATCTGGATGGATGCAGTTGAACCGGGTGCTCCAGTGCTGTTGACGATCTGCACTCCAGCTGCTTTTCCCTGTAAAGCACGTGCAGCATCTGTCACGGTAAGATTCTTGATATCCTCACTTTTTACGGAAGCTATGGAGCCAGTTATATCTCTTTTCTTTGCCACACCGTAACCCACTACGAGAACCTCGTCGAGACTTTCAAGCGCTGGCTCCAATGAAACATCAATAGTCGACCTGTTCCCAACAGTGACATTCATTTCGTTATACCCGATAAAGGAGAAAACAAGAACTGAGTTTTCACCAGGCACAGTTATTGAATATTTTCCGTTAATATCAGTAATTATACCTGTGGTAGTTCCCTGGAGCTGTATATTGACACCGGGCATGGGATTTCCATTCTCATCCTTTACTGTACCTGTAACAGCCTTTTGTTGCTGTTCATTCATAGTATTTTCAGGATTGGCAGCATACAATTTATCAATTCCGGCAAACAGAAGAATATAGGAAAAGATAAAACCAGTGAGAATGATTTTTGTATGACGTTTTAAATCATCTTTGATTTTAGAATTTTTCATGGTTCTTTGGTTAGATTAGTAATTAATTCGATTCTGCTGACAGGATCTTTTTGTTTAAGAGGTGTCTGAGTTATTCATAATCGATCAGGTTTTGAGTTTAGAAATCAGGGATATTCTCTGGATTCGTATATGTAAATCCTCAATTAATCAAATGTTGAGGATTACTTCAATCGTAATACGGTTGAAGAATAATCATCTCATGAGATATTTTGTTGTATTCAGGAAAAAGGGAGGTATCTGCTTCATTTTACAGGAGCCTGCAAAATGAATAACACAGGCAATGAAAACAAAGTCATTGTTAATTAATTAACAATCAAATTCTTTTGAATAAGTATCAGAAGCTTATTGTCAGGCCAAAGGTCCAGGTTCGTGCATTGGGGTATGCACCACCATCGCCTCCCTTCAGGTCGCCTGAACCGACATTTGAGTATGTTTCAGGATCAAGACCCTTGTATTTTGTAAAAGTCAGGAGATTCTGGGCACTTATTGAAGCCATTATGCTGCCGGCTTTAAAAGTTTTCTCAGGAAGCAAATATTGAAGGCTGATGTTCTTCATCCTGATATAATTTCCGCTCTCCACATATTCTGACGATTGCATCCTGGGAACATTTGTCTTGCTGAAAGCTGCAACTCTTGACATGGTATTATCCGGAGACCACCTGTTCAGTATATCCTTGTGTGTGTATTCACGAGCATCAGCAGAAGCTATCATGGTTTGAGCATAGGCAAAATTCCATTTTTCATAGCCAAGCATTGATTGAAAGAACGCGTTCAGGGTAAAATTTTTATATTTTAATGTATTATTAACACCTATTACAAACCGGGGGATACCCGAACCGATAATCTGGAAATCCTCACCGGTAAATGCATAATCACCGTTAATATCCTCATACCTGTAATCTCCAGGTTGCTGCTTATACATTGCTGCAAGTTCAGCATCCTCCTCCTGCCATATGCCAAGAGACCTGAAGCCATAATATGTTGAAATGCTGTAACCGGGCTTAAGGATCATTTCGGGGGCAGTGATAATCCCGGCGCCGGCTCCTCCAGTCTGCAGGATGCATGGCTTTCCTCCAAGGTCAAGAACTTCATTTTTTAAAGAAGAAAAATTAAAATTAATGTCCCATGAAATATCATGGTTGTTAATGATCTCAGAATTAAGAGTTAGCTCAACCCCTGAATTCCTCACTGACCCGACATTCCTGAAGATACTGCCTCCTCCCACGTATCCCGGAAGCGGCTCGTTCAACAGAATATCTTTTGTAACTTTATAGAAATAGTCGAGTTCGACAGTAAAACGGTCCTTCAGGAAACCAATATCAAGCCCTATATTGGATTGTGTTGTAGTTTCCCATTTCAGGTTTTCATTACCCGGATTCCCGATGTTTATCCCAGGAGTGAGTGTACCATTCTGCCATGATACAGATGTCTCATTTGGCTGTGTATTATACGTTGTTACAGTTCCATATACATCGACTGCCTGGCTGCCTGTCTGTCCCCAGCTACCTCTTAGCTTGAGGTTGGTCAAAAAAGAATTCCCCTTCAGGAAATTTTCTTCTGAGATCCGCCATCCAAGTCCAATCGAAGGAAATAAACCACGCTGATTTATTCCCCTGAATTTGGATGACCGGTCACTTCGTATTGAAGCAGTAACCAGGTACTTGTTCATCAGGGTGTAATTAAGCCTGCCTATGTATGATCCGATCGTTGATTTCCTGAAATAGTCAAAAAGAGAATATGTCCGGGCCAGGTTAAGGTTATAATATTTCAGTGATGGAAACAGGAGATTTGTTGCGGTTGCTGAAAAATAATCATTTTGCTGCAACTGGTATTCTGCGACTCCTGTCAGGGTTATTGCATTATTGTTGATTTCTTTAGTATAGGTGATCATATTTGTGTTCTGGAGAAAAACAGATTCTCCCAGGGAACGTGAAGCGGAGGGTGCATTTGCCAGTAAGCGCTGGTTGAACCTTTTTGTCTGATTATTATTATAATTTACACCGGCACCCAGATCTATCTTCAGACCAGGTAATAAATCGTACCTGAAGCTGGCGTTTGTAATAAAGGCATTGGATTCATTTATGTCATCGTTTGTTGCAAGTTCGACAGGGTTCGATTTTGTCGAGCTTACCGGGTCAAGCACTGTGAGCTTTCCGTTTTGATCATATGCAGGTGTTGTCGGGGACCATGCTGTTGCACCGGCCACAATACTGCTTGTGGTGAAATTGCCTATTGTATTGTTATTTTCTCTTCTTGAAAAATTAATTTTCAGTGAACCGGTAAGCTTGCCTGATAGTCTCGCTTCAAGATTGGCCCTGAGCGAATATCTTTTGAAGTATGAATTGATCAATATTCCTCCCTGGTCGAGGTAATTGGCAGAAATAAAGAAGTTTACAATCTGGCTGCCACCCGAATAATCCAGCTGGATCTCTTCTCCCGGTGCTCTGCGATAAATAAGATCCTGCCAGTCGGTGCCTCCGTCTGTCTTAAAACCTGCAATCTGGGCATCTGAAAATGGCCGGGGGTATTCCAGTGCATCGGCTCTAGCATTACTTACAAGAGCAAATTCTTCGGCATTTAGCAGTGGCCACAACCTGACAGGGCTACTGGTAAAATACCTGCCGGAGAAAGACAGTCTGGGAGTACCTTCAACACCTCTTTTTGTCGTGATCAGTATGACGCCGTTTGCTCCCCTGCTTCCGTAAATGGCTGTGGACGAAGCATCTTTTAATATCTGGATACTTTCAATATCAGTAGGATTAACATCTGCCATATTCCCTCCGACAAAGCCATCTATAACATACAACGGATCATTATTACCGGTGATAGAGTTAGCTCCGCGTATTCTTATCGATGTAATTCCACCCGGTGCTCCTGAAACATTCGTTACATTTACGCCTGCTGAACGACCCTGGAGTATTTCATCAACACGGGAGACAGGCTGAGCTTTATATTCATCATCTCTTACTGCAATTATCGCTCCAGTGAGGTCAGACTTCCTGATTGTGCCATAACCGACAACCACAACTTCCTCAAGGTTAGATATGCCAAGCTTCATTACCAAATTTATAGGACCTTTACCGTCAGCAACTATCCGTTGTTGGGTATATCCTATAAAAGAAAAGAGCAATACCGGGTTTTTACTGTTTACAAGGATTGAGAAACGGCCGTCCTCATCTGTATTTGTGCCTTCTTTGGTACCTTCCAGATGAATATTAACGCCCGGCATGGGGATGCCAAGTTCGTCAACAACGTACCCGAAAAGGGATAGCTGGTTAAGCCTTGAAAGCAGGTTCCCGGGCGAAAGAATTATCTTGTCATCTATTATTGTAAATCTAATTTCAGAATTATCGAATAGCCCGTGTAGAACAGTGCTAACATCCTGGTTTTCAGCAGACAATGTTATACTTTGCCTTGTTTCAATTAATTTTTCATTAAAAAGGAAGAAATAACCGGTTTCCTTTTCTATGGCATCCATTATTTCAAGAAGTGGCGCGTTCTCAAATGACAATGTAACCCTCTGCTTCTGCGCTAACAGATTATAAGTCAGTGAGCTAACCAGGATCAATACTATCAATAATTTTTTATACACTAACTAAACCTTGGAAAACTTTATGGTCTGATAAATTGTGGATAGAGGCATTAATACTTCAAACATTGTTTTCGAATATACTCTCAATGATTGAAATAATTAAATTTTTTTAACACAATTATTCAAATAAGCCCAGGAAGCAGCATGATTTTATTTGATAATCTGGAGAGAATAAAGCAGGAAACAGATCAATTTGCAGAAATACAATTATTTAACAAGAGAGATTATCACTTTTTCTTTTCTGAATGTGCCGTCTGGCAGAATGTCTCTGGGAATAATCCGGTATTCTATCGGTGAAGTCATTGCAAGAAAAGAAAGTATATCTTCCAATTTGTCATCTGTAAAAATACCCCTGAATGAATAATTTTCAAGCTGTTTATCTGCAAGCTCAATATCGACATTATACCATCGTGATATACGCCTGGCCACTTCTTCCATGCTGTCACCTTTAAAAATAAGCTTTCCTTCAGTCCAACCATTGTACCTGGTGGTGTCTGAGATTGATTTAGTGATCTGCCCGTTCATTGAGACGAGTCTTTCTTCAGGCAGAATATAAATTTTTTCCCGGCTGGTCTTGTCAAAGAATTCCACTTTCCCTTTGTGAAGAACTAGTTCAACATAATCCTGATCGGGATAAGCGCTCAGATTAAAGGATGTTCCAAGTACCTTAATAGTGGATGTAGGTGTGTTTATAACAAAAGGGTGCTTTGCATCATCTTCAACCTCGAACCATCCTTCACCGGTTAATTCAACCTTACGGTTATCTGAAAAAGGTAATGAATATTTTATTAATGAGCCGCTGTTTAACATTCCTGTAGTGCCATCAGGAAGATTAAATGAGACACGTGATCCTAAAGGTGCATAAATTGTAGCTTGTGAAAATTCGGTACCTGTCGTTTTACCCTCTTCACTAACCCTGGCTTTAAAAATCAAAACGCTGGTTAGCAATAAGGGTAACATAATAACAGCAGCTATTTTCATGTACAATTGCTTGGCTCTTTGAAATTTCGATTTCCTTTTTTCGAGGTCTCTCGCACTTATGGTGTGGTAAATTCTATCAAGCAGACTATCCAGGTTGATATCTTCATCAACTGGCTCACTGATAATTTTATTAAAATCATTTTTTATCATCTCCTTGAAATCCTGATCACCTGAAAGGAACATAGATTCCATTTCATGTCTTTCAGTATCGTCGGAAAGCCCTTTAATATACTTTTCTGTCTTTGACTTTTTATCCTGGTTCATTATTAATGTATTCTTTGTATAATCTTTTTGGTAAAAAAATGCTCAAAAGTAATTAAATGCCCTAAAAAATGGATTCGCTTTTTAACTTAGTTTTTATAAATCGTATTGACTCAGATATATAATTATCTACGGTACCCGGTGAAAGGCCTACTTCTTCAGCAATCTCTTTAGTTGATTTTCCTTCAGCCCTGCTTTTCAGAAAAATCATCCTTTGTCTTTCAGGCAGTTTTTCAATAATCTTATCAACTTTGCCGAGAAGTAATTTGAAATCAATTCTTTCTTCAATTTCCTGGTTTAGAAATTTACTGTTCATGTAAATTGTCTCCTTTGCAAATTCCTCATTGTGTTTTCTCTTCCTGAAAAGATTGCATATCTCATTATATACAATCGTATAAAGAAAAGATTTAAAGGAACTTTCTGGTCTAAGCGACCTTCTTATCTCCCATATTTTAATAAATACTGCCTGCACAAGCTCCTCAGCATCTTCTTTTGTTTTCAGGTACTTGAAAGCAAACCTGTATAGATTTACAGAATACCTTGAATAGAGCATATCGAAAGCCCCGGCATCATCTTTCTTCAAACGACTTACAAGTTCGGTATCTGAGGTTATAACATCCATGTACTATTCTATTACACTTAAATATTACGAATCTCACACGATAAATGTAATGAATAACGTATTAAATTTCTTATCTGATCTCATTTAATAACTGCGTCAGTAAAAATCATAAGCATCAGGAGAAACCCTGCTGCTTATTAATTAACATCAGTCACATATGATTTTAAATAAAAATCAAGTAGTTTTGCACTTCAAAATAAAAGAGCTAGGGTGAAAAAACTTGATCTGTTTGTACTGAGATCATTTCTGGGTCCGCTTGTATTAACCTTTTTCATCGTGCTCATCATCCTGATTCTGCAATTTCTCTGGATGTATGTTGATGAACTTGCGGGCAAAGGCCTTGAAATCAAGGTCCTGGCAGAGCTTATATATAATTTTGCCCTGACCTTTGTTCCAATGGCTTTGCCTCTTGCAATTTTGCTCGCTTCGCTGATGACTTTCGGCAATATGGGCGAATTCAGTGAGCTTACGGCTCTTAAAGCTTCAGGCATACCGCTTCAGCGAATAATGAGACCCGTAATGATTCTCCTTGTCTTTATTTCAGTTATATCTTTCTTCTTCTCAAACAATGTTCTTCCTTATGCCACTGACAAGGCAAGAACCCTCCTTTGGGATATCAGGAGAAAAAAACCTGATATCAATATACAGGCAGGTACTTTTTATAACGGTATTCCTGATTACAGCATCAAGGTTACAAGAAAGGATCCTGTTACAAACAAGATGGAAGACCTAATAATATATGATCATTCAAGCGACAGAGGTAATGTTTCGGTAACAACTGCAGATTCAGGCTTTATGAAACTTACTCCCGATGAATCGGGACTTTTAATGACATTGTACAACGGGAATACTTTTGTTGAACTGGAAGAAGATAAGCCAGGTCAGAACTTCAGAACCTTCCCTTCAAGAAAAGATCATTTTGAAGTGCAGACTTTTGTTATACCTCTTACCGGGTTTGATCTTGAACGAAGTGAGGACGGGATATTCAAAACAAGGGCTGAAACCCAGAATATTTCACAACTTACGTACTATATCGATTCGCTTAATAAAGAATATACGAGCAAAGTTGAATACCAGCTGGCAGATTTCAATGCGACAAGGCTCATGATCCAGAAAAGCTCTTACTATTACAGGAACAAAATCCCAAAAGCCGATTCCACCAGTCAGATATTACACTTTGATCCTGTAAAGATCCTTGATTCAATCGATGTTATTGAGAGACGGTCGGCCCTCTCCATGTCAATTGAAAATCTGAAAGATGCTGCAGCATACCTCTCCCTGAAAACTGAATCTCTGTATTATGACATAAAAGCTATAAAGAGATATGAAGTTGAATGGAACAAAAAGCTCACAATGTCATTCGCTTGTCTTGTATTCTTCTTCATTGGAGCACCGCTTGGAGCAATCATAAGGAAAGGAGGATTGGGCACACCTGCAGTAATCTCAATATTCTTTTTTGTTATCTATTATGTAATTTCAATATCTGCCCAGAAACTTGTGGAAGAAAATCTGGTGAGTACATTTGCGGGCATGTGGGCAGCATCATACATTCTTTTACCAATTGGAATTTTTCTTACCTACAAAGCGACTACAGACTCAGTAATTCTTAATATTGACACATATTTAATATTCTTCAAAAAAATTAAAGACTGGTTTAATGGTCTCTTTATGAATGGGGTAAAGAAAGAGGCATTAACTGAAAAAAATGATTAAAGAGATGAACAATTATAAATTAAATACAATTGAGGAAGCAATAGAAGACATTCGTGATGGCAAGCTTCTGATAGTTGTTGATGATGAAGACAGGGAAAACGAAGGGGATTTTATCTGCTCTGCTGAACTTATTACTCCTGAAATAGTAAATTTTATGGCCAAGCACGGCCGGGGTCTTATATGTGCTTCTCTTCCGGAAGAAAGATGCGAACAGCTTGATCTTAACCTGATGGTTGGTAATAATACTTCAATTCACGAGACCCAGTTCACAGTATCCGTCGACCTTATTTCAGGAGATACATCCACGGGTGTCTCAGCGAAAGACAGGGCACTGACAATAAAGGCACTTGTTAACCCGGCAACCAAACCTTCTGACCTTGGCCGCCCCGGACATATATTTCCTTTGAAGGCAAAAGCAAAAGGTGTGCTCAGAAGAGCTGGTCATACTGAAGCTGTAGTTGATCTTACAAGACTTGCAGGACTGCAGCCTGGTGGTGCACTTGTTGAAATAATGAACGACGACGGTACAATGGCAAGGCTTGATGATCTTATTAAAATAAGAGATAAATTCAATATCAAGATCGTTACTATTAAAGATCTTATCAGGTATAAGCTTGACCGGGAATCTATTATTGAGACAGGTGAGCGGGTCAGCCTGCCTACCGAAAGAGGTAATTTTGATTTTATCCCCTTCAGGCAGGTAAGCAACGGTCTTGAACATGCCGCACTTGTTAAGGGAACATGGACCAAGGATGAACCGGTCATGGTCAGGCTACACTCTTCATGTTTCACTGGTGACATATTCGGCTCAATGAGATGCGATTGCGGATCGCAGCTGCATAAAGCGATGGAAATGGTTGAAGCTGAGGGAAAAGGAGTTGTAATTTATCTCAGCCAGGAAGGCAGGGGAATCGGACTTCTAAACAAGATAAAAGCATACAAGCTCCAGGATGAAGGCATGGATACGGTTCAGGCCAACCTAAAGCTCGGATTTGGTGAAGATGAAAGGGATTATGGTGTTGGTGCCAACATTATGCGGGCACTTGGACTTGGCAAGGTCAGGCTTATTTCAAATAATCCGGTGAAACGCGTTGGTCTTGAAGGCTACGGAATCCAGATTGTTGAAACAATACCGCTTGTCATTGAAGCCAACCCTCATAACCGTTTTTACCTCGAGACCAAAGCAAATAAAATGGGACACAATCTCAGTTGCTACAAGCATATTGTAAAAGACTGATATTTGTTGTAATTTAATTGGGATAGCTGCAAAGAATCAATAATGAAAAATCTCAGGATAGTCTTTATGGGAACTCCGGAGTTTGCAGTTGCATCCCTGGGTTCACTGCTTATAAATGGCTTCAATGTTGTGGCCGTTGTAACAGCCCCTGACAAGCCAGCGGGACGCGGAAGGCAGATTTCAAAATCAGCTGTAAAAGAGTTTGCAGAATACAGCTCTCTTCCTGTTCTGCAACCGTCAAACCTTAAAGATCCCGGCTTCATTGAAGAGCTCACTGCCCTTAAACCCGACCTTTTCATTGTCGTTGCTTTCAGGATGCTGCCGGCAGCTGTCTGGAAGATCCCGTTAAAAGGAACAATCAACCTTCATGCTTCTCTTCTGCCAAATTACAGGGGATCAGCCCCTGTTAACCATGTTATAATAAACGGCGAAACTTCAACGGGCCTGACAACATTCCTTATCGATGATAAGATCGACACCGGGAATATTCTCCTGAGAGAAGATGTTCCGATTTTCTCTTTTGAGAATGCAGGTGATCTGCACGATCGTTTAATGAAGCAGGGAGCAAGACTGATTGTCAGAACAATCTCAGGATTTGCAGAAGGAACTCTGGAACCAAAACCCCAGTCTGATTTCATCACGAAGGACGATTTGCTTAAAACGGCTCCAAAGATCACTCCTGAGTTCTGTAATATTGACTGGAATAAAAATCCGATCGAAATCCATAATTTAATAAGGGGTCTGGCTCCTTATCCATGTGCAAGAATGAGATTAAATAAACCCGGCAGCTCAATATTGTTCAAGGTTTATGAAAGTACTTTTGAAATGAAAGCGCATCATTTACAGGCAGGTACAATTCTGTCGGATGGCAAAAGTTATCTTAAGATAGCATGTAATAATGGTTTTGTTACCATTTGCAGCCTTCAGCCTGAAGGGAAAAAGAGGATGAAGAGTGACGAGTTTTTAAGAGGCTTCCGTATTGAAGATTATTCAGCAGTTTAGTTTAGTTTACAGGCTTCATTGCTCTCAGCCAGATTGTAGTTCCGGGTTCCGGTTCTTTTCCTGGTTCCATCCTGTTAAGTTCGTACAGGCTTTTTGTCTTTATTCCGAATTTTTGTGATATCAGGTACATTGTATCATCTTTCACCGATTTATAGGTGTTAACTCCTGGCTCAGCCTTATCACGCTTTGGCTGCAGATAGAGGATCTGGCCCGGGGTGACCTGGAAATCCTCAGAAAGCTCATTATATCTTGGCAACTCCCATTTCAGAAGGCTGAATTCCCTCTCAATAGTCTCCCTTGTTTCTCCGTCTTTTACGATAATATACTGTATCCTGTTCTTTTCCTGGATCCTTGGTATCCTGGCTGGTACCTCATTACCCGATGATGCCATTGCAACATTACCGGCAACGTCCCCGGCATAAACCGATTTTTGATCCTGAATTTTTTCCTGTGATTTCTTCTTTCCCGCAACAGCATCCGTATCAAAAATCATAAGATTATTTTCCTCGATCTTTCTTATCAGCATGTCAGCATAGTCGGGATTTGTGGCATAACCTGCTTTCTTCAATCCGCGGGCCCAGCTTTTATAATCAGTGGGCGGCAATTCGAAAAGAAAGCTGTAACGTGATCCTGTTTTGAGAAAATCAGAATGATCTTCAAATGATTCCGATGCACTTGAATATTTCCTGAAACATTCATTTTTACTGTCATCATCCTGCCTTACACTAGCGCCAGTCCAGCCATTGTGGCATTTAATTCCGAAATGATTATTGGCTGTCCTTGACAGAGTGCTCCTTCCATAGTTTGATTCTATCATTCCCTGTGCAAGGGTAATGCTGGCAGGAACGCCCGTCCTTTTCATTTCCTTTATGGCAATGTCTTTATAGGTATTCACATAATCAACATCTGGCCTACCTGATGATACATATGCAACAGGCTTGTATGTTTTACATGACAACAGTAAACAAAACAGTATAAATGTTATGGCAGTATAAAGTTTGTTTGGCATCTGTTCCAGGGTTTCAGACAAAAGTAAGAAAATCATTACCTTTGTATTATGAAGATACGGGAAATTTCTTTCTCCTTTAAGGAATATTCAGGTAGTGAACTGGATAATCAGGACCTTAATCTGATCAACTCAGCCAAGGCAGTTGCTGAAAAAGCTTATGCCCCATATTCAGGTTTCAGGGTCGGTGCTGCAGTACTCCTGAAGAGCGGTACTGTTGTCACAGGTGCTAATGTTGAAAATGCTGCTTTCCCCACAGGTATCTGTGCGGAAAGGAATGCTCTCGCAAATGCAATTGTAAACTACCCTGGCGACCAGGTTATTACAATAGCAATAGCTGCATGTACCGATGATGGTTTCACGAAGGAATTTATATCTCCATGCGGAAACTGCAGGCAGTTTATTGCAGAAGAAGAATTCCGCAGTGCATCAAAAATCAGGATTATTCTTTCAGGTGAAGATAAATGTATCATTCTTGATAGTGCAGGCAGTCTATTGCCGCTGCAATTCAATAAAGATAATCTCAGGATTGCTCTTCCCTGATAACCAGCTGAAAACCTGCCCCGTGAATGTTTTTGATATTAAGATCAGGATCTTCTGAAAGAAACTTTCTAAGCTTGGTTATGTAAACATCCATGCTCCGTGCAGTAAAGTAATCATCTGCTCCCCAAATCTTTTTCAGAGCAAGCTCCCGGCTTATAAGCTCATTTGGATTGAGTGCAAGGAGCTCAAGGAGCTGTGCTTCCTTCGGCGACAGCTTCTTTTCTTCATTACCGATTGTCAGTGTCCTCAGCTTTGCGTTGAAAATAAACCTCCCTATCTCATAAATATCTTTCTCCCCAGCCTGTGATTCCCTTCGTGCAAGAATTGCACGGATCTTAGCCAGAAGAATATCTGTGTCGAATGGTTTCGTAATATAATCGTCAGCCCCAACATTATAACCTTTCAGAACATCATCCTTGACTTTCTTTGCTGTCAGGAATATAATAGGCACATCGTAATTGATCTTCCTGATTTCCTGGGCGATAGTAAACCCGTCGACATGTGGAAGCATTATATCGAGGATACATATATTGAAATTTCCTTTACGGAAGTGTTCCATCGCGTATTTTCCGTCATCTATCCACTCAACCTGGAAATCATTAATCTCAAGGTATGATTTAAGTACCGACCCGAAGCTCAGGTCGTCCTCAACAAGAAAGATTTTCACTGCTTTGCCGCTCATTTAGTTTTCCCAGTTAAAAGGTAAAAATACATCAAATCTGCTACCCTTGCCAGGTTCACTGGTAACATTTACAGTTCCCTTGTGGGCATCAATTATCGCCCTGGCATAATTTAATCCAAGCCCGAATCCTTTTACATCATGAACATTACCCGATGCCTGCCTGTAAAAACGTTCAAATATTTTGCTCTGCACAGCTTTCGTCATTCCTATCCCCTTGTCTTCAACTGTGAAAACAACCCCGTTTTCATTATTTCTTGTTGATACAATAATCTCAGGAGAATCGGGAGAATATTTCAGAGCATTATCGAGAAAGTTGCTGACAAGATTGGTAAGATGGTCATAATCGCCAAGGATTTCAGGTTTAGGTGCATCAAGTTGGAGGATTATTCTGCCGTTTCGCTGATGTACCTGTATCTCAATTGTCTCCACAGCGTGAGTTATGATTGTGTGTATTGAAACAGTCCTGAACTTGAAATCAATTTCCTTTTTATCAAGAGAAGCGATCTGGAGTATACTTTCCACTTTCTTGTTCATCCTGCTGTTTTCCTTTTTGATCATTCCGACGAAATGACGGATCTTCTCCTCATTCTTAATCACCTTGGGATTTGTGATTGTGTCTGCAGCAAGAGATATAGTCGCAATAGGTGTTTTGAATTCATGCGTCATGTTGTTCAGGAAATCTGATTTCACCTCCGAGATTTTCTTCTGGTTGATTATAAACCACAGACTGAGGGCAAAAGTTGCAAGAATAAATAATGAGAACAGCAGTGAACCTCCAAGTATCCATATCAGGTATCCAAGCACATAGTTGGTTTTCTGAGGAAATACGACCGAAAGCACGACATCCTGGTTTATTATGTTGTCGGGAAAAAGCCTGACCCTGTACTTGCTGTTCATAATCTCTTCCTCATCGGAACGTTGATATACACCCTCCTGGATTGTGCCGTTTTTAATAATGGCATATTCGAAAGGTGTCTCTATTCCTGCATAACTGAATGATCTCCTGATCGCACCTTCAATTTCGCTATTGTCAAGCTCCAGGGTTTTCTCCCATGCATATATATCTGCGATCATCTGATCGCTCAGGTTCTGGAACTCATATGCCCTGCGGCGGAGCCAGCTGAGAAATTCATTCTGCCTTACATAAACTGATTCTGCAATCGAATTATCGAGGTCGTCATGGAAGATCTTCATCGGCCCGCTATTATCAGGAGAAGCAATATACTGCGAAACAGTATCAGTTACTATTGAAGAGTCCCCGTCAAAGATTATGGCCCTGTTACGTGTTGTGACTGTTGCTGAATCGGCATTACCTGTAATAGTCTGGTTCATTATGTTAAGGCTCATCTTATTGCCTTCACCGGCCGAATAGCTCTCAATGCTCATATAACCTGAGATATCGAGGGAATCATCGAAATACATAGGTTCTTCCATCAACAGGTCACTGAAAAAGTTCATCTTCCGGGAGGCTTCTATGTTGGCAGCTGCATTGTTGAGGCTTATTGCAACAGCATTATTGAAACTCTCATTCTGAATGTTAACTGCATTCTTTATCCAAACAATCTGGACCCAGATAATGCCCACGATTGAGAACAGCATCATTATTATAAGAGTTGTGAATCTTAGCCTGTTCATGATGCAAAAATAAATGTTTAAGATATACCCGGCTAAAATTTAACTTTTCGTTAACTATGAGGATGTTATGCCATTACTGAACTGGGAAATGATGCCATATATCTCCTTCCGGAAAATGAGCGATTATTGTCACAGGCTCGTTCTTAACAGGATGTAGAAATTCAATCTTTCTTGAAAGAAGGCTTATACCGCCATCTTCGTTTGATCTTGAGAATCCATATTTCAGGTCTCCTTTTATGGGGCAGCCTATGCTTGCAAGCTGCGCCCTAATCTGGTGGTGCCTTCCGGTATGAAGCTCCACTTCAAGCAAATAAAACTTGTCAGATCTTGCTATAAGCCTGTATGTAAGGCTTGCTTTTTTTGAACCTTTAACTTCAGAATCATAGACATATGTCTTATTCTGGTTTTCATTCTTTTTCAGGTAACTCGTCAGGGTATCCTCGTCTTTTGGTGGCCTTTCCTTTACAATTGCAAGGTATGTCTTCCTGATCTTTCCCTCGCTGAACATCCTGTTAAGTCTTTCAAGCGCTTTTGATGTACGTGCAAAAAGCATCGCGCCGCTCACAGGGCGGTCGAGCCTGTGTACAACTCCAAGAAAGACATCGCCTTTCTTGTCATACTTCCTGGCAATATACTTTTTTATTTCATCTTCAAGGGGCTTATCACCTGTCTTGTCACCCTGTGACAGATCGGACGATCTCTTATAAACTGCTATAATATGATTATCTTCGTAAAGGACTTCCATTCAGTATATTTAATATTGTTCTTTTTCATTGGGGAAGTCGCGGCTCCTTACATCATTGATGTAATTTTGTACAGCTCCTTTTATTTCAGCATGAAGATTATGGTAACGTCTCAGGAACCTGGGGGAGAATTCCTGGGTAATGCCAAGCATATCATGCAGTACAAGCACTTGTCCATCTGTAGCCCCTCCTGCACCAATGCCTATAACAGGGATCTTCAGGTTACCTGTGACCTGTTCTGCCAGTTTTGCAGGGATTTTTTCAAGAACGATTGCAAAGCAACCTGTCTTTTCGAGCAAGCTTGCATCTTCAAGCAGTTTCTCAGCTTCAGCTTCTTCCTTGGCCCGTACCACGTATGTACCGAATTTATGTATAGCCTGAGGAGTCAAACCAAGATGGCCCATAACAGGTATGCCCGCGGAGAGTATGCGCTCAACAGACTCAACTACCTGCGAACCTCCTTCAAGCTTCACTGCATGAGCCCCTGTCTCCTTCATTATCCTTATTGATGATGCTAAAGCCTCTTTTGAGTTTCCCTGGTAAGTTCCGAAAGGAAGGTCAACAACAACAAGCGCTCTTTTAACTGCACGTACAACTGATGCTGCATGATAGATCATGTTATCAAGAGTAATAGGCAGGGTTGTGTCATATCCTGCCATAACATTTGAAGCTGAGTCGCCAACAAGAACAATATCAATACCGGCATCGTCAAGAATTCGTGCCATTGAATAATCATATCCTGTTAGCATTGCTATTTTTTCGCCTTTCAGCTTCATTTCATGGAGTACATGTGTTGTAATCCTCCTGACAGATGTGTGTATTGACATGATGAACTAATTAGAATAAATGCAAAGTTACAATAAAATGTTAGAGATAACGGATCAATATTCATGCCTTGCTGCTGATAAAGACTGTCGTTTTGTCATTATTCAATTTCAGTATGCAAAAGTATTTTTAATGTTAGTGTCATATTTACCTGAAAAATCGTTTTTGCGTGTATGGCATAATCATTGTTTAACTGAAGTTGTGAAAATGAAAAATTATAAAATATATCAATCATGGGAAAAATAATTGGAATCGATCTGGGAACGACTAACTCATGCGTTGCTGTGATGGAAGGGAATGAACCTGTTGTTATCCCCAACAGCGAAGGTAAAAGAACAACTCCATCCATTGTAGCTTTTGTCGAAAATGGTGAGCGCAAGGTTGGTGATCCTGCAAAAAGACAGGCTATAACCAACGCAAAGAAGACCATTTATTCGATAAAAAGATTTATGGGTGAAACATACGACAAGGTTCAGAAGGAGATTCAAAGGGTGAGCTATACTGTTGTAAAAGGAGATAACAACACCCCCCGTGTAAAAATTGAAGACCGCCTGTATTCACCCCAGGAGATTTCGGCCATGATCCTGCAGAAAATGAAAAAAACTGCAGAGGATTATCTGGGGCAGGAAGTGACAGAAGCTGTGATTACAGTTCCTGCATACTTCAGCGATTCACAGCGCCAGGCAACAAAAGAAGCCGGTGAAATTGCAGGACTTAATGTAAAAAGGATAATTAACGAGCCTACAGCAGCATCTCTTGCTTATGGCCTTGATAAAAAGAACAAAGATCTTAAAATAGCAGTATTCGACCTTGGTGGCGGAACATTCGATATCTCAATTCTTGAGCTTGGTGATGGTGTGTTTGAGGTCAAGTCAACCAATGGCGACACTCACCTGGGTGGTGATGATTTTGACCACATGATTATCGACTGGCTTGCAGAAGAATTTCTTAAAGATGAAGGTATTGACCTGAGGAAAGATCCTATGGCACTCCAGCGTCTCAAGGAAGCTGCCGAAAAAGCAAAGATTGAACTCTCAAGCTCAATGCAGACAGAGATAAATCTTCCATATATTATGCCGGTTGACGGAATTCCAAAGCATCTTGTAAAAACACTTACAAGGGCTAACTTCGAGAAGATATGCGATAAGCTTATCCAGGCATGTATTGAACCATGCAAACTGGCTTTGAGGGATTCAGGTTTGTCAGTAAGCGATATTGACGAGGTGCTTCTTGTTGGCGGTTCAACAAGGATACCTGCAATACAGCAGCTTGTAGAAAAATTCTTCGGTCGTACCCCTTCAAAAGGTGTAAACCCCGACGAGGTAGTTGCCGTTGGAGCAGCAATCCAGGGTGGTGTTCTTACCGGTGAAGTTAAAGATGTTCTTCTTCTTGACGTTACTCCTCTTTCCCTTGGTATTGAAACAATGGGTGGTGTAATGACAAAACTTATCGAGTCGAACACAACCATTCCGACAAAGAAGACAGAAGTGTTTACCACTGCCGCCGACAGCCAGCCCTCTGTTGAAATACATGTTCTGCAGGGTGAAAGGCCAATGGCTTCAGGAAACAAGACTATTGGAAGGTTCCATCTCGACGGAATTCCACCTGCCCCAAGGGGTATCCCGCAGATTGAAGTAACCTTCGATATTGATGCTAATGGCATACTCCACGTTACTGCTAAAGACAGGGGAACAGGCAAAGAACAAAGGATTCGCATTGAAGCTTCATCAGGTCTGAGCGATGATGAGATAAGGAAAATGAAAGAAGAGGCAAAAGCAAATGAGGAAGCTGACAAGAAAGCACGCGAAAAGGTAGAAAAGATCAATAATGCTGATAGCATGATATTTACTACTGAAAAACAACTCAAGGAATTTGGTGATAAGATCCCTTCCGATAAGAAAGCCTCTATTGAAGCAGCTCTTGGAAAGCTTAAGGAAGCACATAAATCCCAGGATCTGAATGCAATCGATTCCGCACTCGCTGAGCTGAACACAGTATGGCAGTCTGCTTCAGAGGAAATTTACAAGAACACCCAGGCTTCAGGTCAACAGGGACAGCCAGGGCATGGCCAGCCCGGACCAGACCAGGGTAAATCAGGTAATGACGAAGTAACCGATGTGGATTTTGAAGAGGTTAAATAAATCCTGAAATATCAACACATGGAGGCTGGATTTAATTCAGCCTCTTTTTTTTGTATTTTTGGCATGAAACTCAATGTAGATTATGCGTCAGAAAACAATTATAGTCACCATTTTACTTTTAATGATCACGATAATTTGCCACGCCCAGAACCAGACAGATCAAAAAGGATTGAAGCAGGGCCACTGGATAAAAAAATACCCCCATGGTGTAACAATGTATGAGGGCACCTTTGTTGATAATCATCCTGTTGGTGAGTTTAAAAGATATTATGACACAGGTATCCTCCAGTCAGTGATGAACTTCAGTGATGACGGCAAGGAAGCTGATGCAGTTTTGTATTATCCTGGAGGAAAACCTGCTTCCAAAGGACATTACAGTAACCAGCTAAAAACAGGCAAATGGCAGTTCTTCTCGCCCGACAGCAGCTATGTGATTAATGAAGAGACCTATAAATCGGACAGGAAAGAAGGATTGTCAGTAAAGTTTTATCCGGGTGGAAAGACAGCAGAAAAAATAAATTACTCAAACGACCTCAGGAACGGCGAATGGATTCGTTATTATGAAAACGGAAATCTTTGGATTAAAGCATCATACGCCTCAAACCTGCTGCACGGGAAGTTTGAGTCATGGCATGAAAATGGTAAACTCCAGATGTCCGGAATGTATAAATATGACAGGAAAGAGGGTCCATGGATGATCTTTGATCAAAATGGAGTGTTACTTTATAAGATTACTTATACAGAAGGTGTGCCTGATAACCGGCAGATGGATATTGATGCTTCAAATCTTATTGACAGCCTTGAAAAGAACAAAGGTACTATTCCGGATCCTGAAAAAACAGGAGAGATGTGGTGATGTGAAGCCTTACAGGATCATAATCTGGATAACAGCTATTCTTCTGCTGCTGCACCCCGTAGATTCTGCATCCCAATCGGGTCTGTTTTTCTACCGTATCTATTTTAAAGATAAAGGAAGAAACCTCAACGCCTATCAACCTGCACAGTTATTATCTGAAAGAGCAATAGCAAGAAGGATTAAAAATGGAGTCTCCTACCCTGATTACAGGGATTTTCCGGTTAATAACGAATATATTTCAGCAATAAAATCCAGGGGGTTCATGCTTCATGTAACATCAAAATGGATGAACACAGCCCTTTTTTCGTCCAATGACATTTCAACAGCTTCCTCCCTGGAGGATCTGCCTTTTGTCAGCAGGGTTGAAATTGTAAAATATCCTGTTTCAGGAAAAAAATCAGCTGATAAGTTCCAGGACGAGTTTATTAACAAAGCCCCCGGTGGGTTTGACTTGCCTATTAGAATGGTCAACGGGAACGTTCTTCATGAAGCAGGTTATAAAGGAAAGAATATTCTTATTGCAATCCTCGATGGTGGCTTTGTATATGCAGACATAATTGAATCACTTGATCCGCTACGAAAGAGGAATGGCATAAAATACACCTACGATCTTGTCAAAAATGACAAATCCGTATTTGAATCAAGTGATCATGGTACTGCAGCATTGTCAATACTGGCCGGTTCAATGCCTGGCAAAATTGAAGGCAGTGCACCTGACGCAGAATTTTTACTCCTTAAGACGGAGGACGTATTGTCAGAATTTCCATGTGAGGAGGATTTCTGGGCTGCAGGAGCAGAACTTGCTGATAGCGCAGGAGCTGATATCATCTCATCTTCACTTGGCTACTCAACATTCGACGATCCTTCCATGAATTATTCACAGGCGGATCTTGATGGAAACACAGCCTTTGTAACCCAGGTTGCAGATGTTGCAGCTTCAAAGGGTATTGCAGTATTCAACAGTGCCGGCAATGAGAGAAATAATAACTGGTATAAGATTGTTTTTCCTTCGGATGGCGACAGTGTTATATCAGTAGGTGCGGTGGATGGCAACAGGCTGATATCTAATTTTTCATCAGCCGGCTTTTCGGCTGATGGCAGGGTGAAACCCGATATAACAGCCATGGGAGTGGCTGTGCCGATACAGACTTACCCTTCAGCAATAATCACTGGAAACGGAACATCATTTGCATGTCCTGTGATGAGCGGCATGGCAGCATGCCTTATGCAGGCAGTTCCAGAAGCTTCCAGCATGGAGGTGCTTAATGCAATTAAGGAGTCTTCAAGCATGTTCAACAGACCTGATTATCTTTATGGTTATGGCATTCCAGACATGGGTGCAGCATTCAAATCATTGCTTGAGATCCATTTCAGGAATCCTGATGATGAAGTATCGGTTGCCCCTAATCCTACTTCCGGAAGCCTCCACCTTGTTTTCAGTAATTCTCCCGGCTCCTTCCGGCTGGAAATATATTCGCTAAACGGAAAACAGATCCTTTCAAAAGAATATTACGCTAACGGAAAATCTGTTCTGATTGATGACCTTGCAAACAGGGAACAGGGATTTTATATCTTTAAGATCATTACTAATGAAGGAACCCTGGTAAGAAGGGTAATAAAACTCGGGAAATAACATGCCGGAAAAACTTAGCTTATCGGAATTACAGGCAGTTATAAGGGACTCGCTTTATATTTCTTTTCCCGACATGTTGTGGGTGGTTGCAGAGATCTCCGAAATAAAAGAAAATTATGCGGGCCACCGCTATCTTGAGCTTGTTGAAAAGCAGGGAGACAGCAATAACATCAAAGCCAGGATAAGGGCAGTAATCTGGTGCAAGAAGTATAGTTTGCTTAATTCATACTTCCGTAATGTAACAGGTGAAGCATTAAAGAGCGGATTGAAAATACTTATAAAAGCAAGAATAGAATACCACGAGCTTTATGGCTTAAGCCTGGATATCTGTGACATAGACCCTGCTTATACCATAGGTGAATTGTCTGTCAGAAGGCAGCTCATTATAAAACAGCTCGAGGAAGAAGGCATATTTGAAATGAACAGGCAGCTGGAACTCCCGTTAATTATGCAGAGAATAGCTGTAATCTCATCAAAGAATGCGGCCGGTTACCAGGACTTTATAAATCACCTTGAAAATAACAGCTATGGTTATGTTTACTATACAAAGCTGTTTGAAAGTCCCGTGCAGGGTTCCGAAACCGAGACCGGCATTATTAAAGCTCTTGACAGAATTGTTGAACTTGCTGATAAATTCGATGCAGTGGCAATAATACGAGGCGGTGGTTCCCAGGTTGACCTGAGCTGGTTCGACAACTACAATATTGCATATCACATAACTCAGTTTCCTTTGCCTGTATTCACAGGAATTGGCCATGAAAAGGACATGTCTGTTACAGATATGGTGGCCTTCTCAGCTCTCAAAACACCAACAGCTGTTGCTGATTTTATTGTTGAACATAATGCATCAGCAGAAAAATATTTAATTAATCTGTGGACAGGAATTCAGGATGCTTCAAGGACTATCCTGGAGCAAAGCCGGAGAAGAGTAGATTCTGCCAGAATAAAATTGCTTCCAATGACAAGGAACCTGCTTTCTGAAATGCAGAACCGGATTGCTGGGAAGGTCATGCGACTTGTTAAAAATGGCACCTATTACCTGAATTCCACATCTGTTTCATTAGCCGGTTATCAATCGGGACTGAGCTCAGCAATAAGATCACTCATAACGGGAAAGAAAGAGCTATTGAATTTCAGAAAGAACTCATTAAAACCGGCAACAGTATTTTTTTTAAAATCAAAAGGAACCCTGATATCTTCATATGAGAAAACTGTTGAAATACTGAACCCTGAAAACGTACTGATGCGTGGTTACACGATCACTTACAGGGATGGTACAATAATGAAAAGCAGTAAAACTGCAGCCAATGGCGATCAGCTGATAACAAAGTTCCGGGATGGAACAGTATCAAGCAGAGTCGATGAAATCGAACCTGAAATTAATTAACCTAAATAATAATCTATATGACTAAAAAAGAATTTTCCTTCAACGAAGCAGTGAACAAAATCGAGGAGATTTTAAAGAGTATAGAGAGCGGAGATCTCGATATTGACAGGCTTTCGGCAGAAGTTAAAGATGCCTCTGAACTGATCAGGCAATGCCAGAAAAAACTGAAGTCTACTGAGGATGAAATAAATAATATTTTCAAGGATCTGGTATAAAAGAAAATCAGGACCGAAGTCCTGATTACTCCTTTACTACCCTAAACCTAAATCCATGAAAAAAATCTGTAACTCAATGGTTACAACCTTCTTTAGTTGTTAAACGTAATCCTTTCAAAAAAAGTTTCAATTACTTTCCGTATTATCATCGATCTTCTCTGCATTTTGACCAACGTCGCTTTTTTGAAGACCAACATCTATTCCCAGTATATCTTTCAAGGCTCTTTTAAAAACCTCTTTAGGCAGGGCCCCTGTTGCCAGTTGAGGCATCTGTCCTGTTGGTATGAAAAGAAATGCAGGAATGCTTCTTATCCCGAAAGCAGCAGCAAGCTCACTCTCTGCTTCAGTATCTACCTTGTAGAAATCGATCATGCCTTCAAATTCCTTGGAAAGCTCATCAAAAACAGGTGAAACAGACCGGCATGGTGCACACCAGTCGGCATAAAAATCTATTACAGTTGGTTTCTGCCCTGCAAACTTCCATTCTGTATTCTCGTAATAGTTAAAAACCTTCGACAGGAAGGTTTCTTTTGTAAGATGTTCAACCATTGTTTTTTTGATTATTAACGCACCAGCATTGTTGTTTGTTTAGCTTCACCTCACAATTGCAGGTAGCTGGTTCAATATATAGTTCGCTAATAATTGTAAATTTGCGCATAATAAAATATGCTCCCGAATGATCAATTGCTTCAATGACAATATTTTTAATATCCTGAGCGATGTTGTCACAACAGAGAATATTGAAGCTTATGTCATAGGTGGCTGGGTGCGTGATTGCCTTCTAAAGAGGGATCATGCTGATAAAGACATCGACATAGTGGTAATTGGCAATGGTATCGATATTGCAAGGAAAACAGCCAGGAAAATAAACAACAAAATTAAGGTCTGTACTTTCAAAAATTTTGGCACTGCAATGTTCAGGTACCATGATTTTGAGCTGGAATTCGTTGGAGCCCGAAAAGAATCATATGACCGTACTTCAAGGAAACCTGTTGTTGAAAACGGGACACTGGCCGATGACCAGGAGAGAAGGGATTTCACAATAAATGCCCTTGCTGTTAGCCTGAACAAGGATACCTTTGGAAAATTCCTTGATCCTTTTAATGGTATAGAAGACCTGAAGAAAAAAATAATCAGGACTCCCCTTGATCCCGACAAAACATTTTCTGATGATCCATTGCGAATGATGAGAGCTGTGAGATTTGCAACACAGCTTCATTTTAAAATAGATGAAAGCACATTCGAATCGATAGGCAGGAATGCTGAAAGAATAAAGATCGTTTCCCAGGAGAGAATAATAACTGAGCTGAACAAGATAATAATGAGCGATCAGCCTTCAAAAGGCTTTCTTTTGCTTGAAAAATGCGGATTGCTAGGTATTATATTCCCTGAGCTGGATAATATGAAGGGTGTCGAAACAAAAGAAGGGAAGGGCCATAAAGATAATTTCCTTCATTCAATCAAGGTTCTCGACAATATCAGCAAACATAGTGATAATTTATGGCTGAGATGGGCTGCCCTTCTTCATGATATTGCGAAGCCACAGACCAAGAAATACCTTCCTGAGACTGGATGGTCATTTCATGGGCATGAATATATCGGATCAAAGATGATACCCGATATTTTCAAAAGGATGAGGCTTCCGCTGAATGACAGGATGAAGTATGTCCAGAAGCTGGTCGACCTTCACCTGAGACCAATAGTCCTGTCGCAGGAGGTAGTTACGGATTCAGCTGTAAGGAGGCTTCTGTTTGAAGCGGGTGATGACATTGATGATCTTATGATGCTGTGCGAGGCTGATATAACATCCAAGAATGAAGCAAAGAAAGCAAAGCATCTGAAAAACTTCGCGCTTGTAAGGCAGAAACTGAAAGAAATTGAAGAAAAAGATGCTGTTCGCAAATTCCAGCCACCGATCGATGGCACAGAGATAATCAGGACCTTTGGAATTAAGCCGGGAAGGGAGATCGGAATAATTAAAAATGCAATCAGGGAAGCCATACTTGATGGTATTATCCCAAATGATTACGAATCCGCGAGGAAGCTGATGATTGAGAAAGGCAAAGAACTTGGACTCACCGCAGTCGGAGAGTAACAATAACAGGAAGATGATCGCTGAACCCGCCCTGGTACCGGAACCCACGGTAAGTTGAGAAAGGACTCTTCCCCGGATAAACAGGATCATCCATAAGCAGGAACCCGGGATTTAAAACACTTGCATTTACAGAAATTCCCTGTGCCAAAGCTGAGGATACTATCACCTGATCAAACATCTCCCATCTTCCCTGGTAACGGTAGGTTCCCTGTGCAGGGATTTGAGCCGACAAATTAACATACCTTTTATCTGAATCGAAAATTTTCATTTCCGGATCTTCCGGATTACTGTTAAAATCTCCTGTGATGATTACATATTTATCTCCTGAATCTTGTAAAGAATCTGATCTTTCCTTTACCATCTCAGCAATTTGCTCACGTAATTCAAGCCCTGAGAGCACTCCCCCCCTTCTTGAAGGCCAGTGATTCACAATTACATTGAATGTGTCGGAGACGAAAGCCATCCTAGCATACAATACTGTCCTTGTATCAAATGGATCAACTGATTGAGGCTTCCAATAATCATATGAAATAAGCCTGAGATGGTCATTCCTGAAGATAAGGCAGACGTCAATCCCTCTCTGGTCAGGTGATTCTTCATGAATGATACTGTAAGAATATTTAGAAAGGTAGGTTTTTGAAATAATATCTTCAACAACATGTTTATTTTCAATTTCACAAAATGCAACTATCTCAGGAGGTTCCCATCCACCTGCAGCGACTATTGTCTTGTAAATAGCCTGGATTTTGTTTTCATACCTGCTTTTATTCCACCTTCTTATTCCTGATGGAAGAAATTCATCATCATCATGAAGCGTGTCATCGTAAATATCAAAGGCGTTTTCGCAGTTATAAAACATCAACCTTAAATACGAAGATGTATCCTGTCCATATATTGCATATGGTAACATTAGGATTATGACAATAACAATGATCCTTATACGAATCATGGTGCCAGCGAAACATAAACGAGGATAGGTTTCCTCTTATATTAAATCTTCTGTTGTATCAGAATGGACTGATCCACCTGTACCTCCTGGCGCTCTCACCAAACTTAACTGCAAGTGTAATTTCATGAGTACCAAGGGTATTTGCCTTCCGGATATCAGTCAATGCAAAATCGCTTGCATAGGCAAAATAAAACCTGTCATACCTGAGCCCGAACATAAGGATCAACGCATTAGCTGTTCTGAAAGACAGGCCGGCCCAGTAATCTTCTTTATAAAAAACACGGGTTGTAAGATCCATCTGCACGGATTTGAAGAGCATGTCTGATGCTTTGATGTATCCTGCAGGTTCAAGAGTCCACTCCATTGTAAGTGGAATCTTTATACCTCCTGTTATGAAGAAATTTCCCAGCTCTGACCTGTTTGTTGCCGATGAATCTGCAAAAATTATGTTTCCCCTGAAAAGGTTTGTCATTGCAAGCCCGGCATAATATTTTGCAGTTGTAAAGCTTACTCCGAAATTGAAATCAGGAATAAAAACACGCCTGTCGTAGGTATTCAACAAAGGATCGTTAATATCATAAACATAGCCCTCTGTATTAACTGCAAACTGGTAGGCTGAAAGTGATAATCCAAAAGAAAGGTCATTAGGTATACCCATGGTTGTACCCAGGGGAATGTGATAAGCATAAGCACCCTGGAACCCGGTACGTCTCATCGCGCCGTTTTCATCATTGAATACATAGCCACCAAGTCCGACTTTACCTCCACGGGTTGGTCTGACAAGCTTTTTCCTTACAGCTGTTGATTTGGAGATGTAACTGTTCTTCAATATTCTTGTCTGGAAGCTTGCAGCAAATGTGCCGGGAGCACCTGCCATACCAACCCATTGCTCACGGACTGTAAGGTTCACGGAGGTATACCCATCCCTTCCTGCGAAGGAAGGGTTTATGAGAAAACCGTTCATAATGTACTGGCTGTACATTGGTACCTGTTGCGAAAAACCGGCTGCCTCTATGAGGCAAAATGCAATAAAAGTCAGTAACCTGTATAAATTTCTCATACTACACTCTCCGTTATTTAATTATGCTTATCACTCCCGACTTTGGCTTAGTACCATTATGAAGATCAAGAATGTAATGATATGAATCCGTTGGAAGCAAATCTCCTTTTATTGTTCCATCCCATGGGTTATCAAGAAGGTTCTTAGCCTGGAATACTCTCTTACCCCACCTGTTGAATACAATTACTTCAGCGTTCGGGAACATGTCTATATTCTTGATTCGCCATACATCATTGTACCCGTCACCATTAGGCGTTATGATCTCAGGTATTGCCAGGCAGTCTTCAGATCCTATCACACCAACAGTTACATCTATTGCCTGATAACAACCATTAATATCAGTTACTACTGCCCTGTAATCACCATCCGTAATATTTACCCTGTTCACAGAAGTTGCCGTGTTATCATCACCCCAGAGAACAGAATATGGACCTGTACCTCCTGTTATTGTCAGGGCTATAGACCCTTCTTCTGCATCAGGACAAATTACATCAGCATGTGTCTCGGTTATAGCAAGTATTGCGGGTTCTGTCAGGGTCACTGGAATTGTAACTGAACACAAGTTTGCATCTCTTGCTACGACATTGTGCGAACCTGCAATAAGACCCGTGAAATTACCTGACGACTGGAAGGCTCCTCCATCAATGCTGAACTGGTAAGGTGAAGTTCCCCCTGTTGTAGTTACTGAAACAGATCCGTCATTGCCGTTATTGCATCTTATGCTGCTCTGCGATGCAAGTGTAGCATTAAATACTGCCGGTTGCGTAACAGTAACACTGATTGTGGTACTGCACATACTAGCATCCTGGACTGTAACAGTATGTGTGCCTGCAACCACATTACTGAATGTAGCTGATGGTTGGAATGAACCACCGTCAATCCTGTAAACATAAGGAGCAGTTCCACCGGCAATTGTAACATCAATCCTGCCGTTTGAAGCTCCATTACAGAGAACCGGCGTCGGTGTAGCTGAAGCAGTCAGGTTGTTGGTAACTGACACCGTAACAGCATTGGAAGTTGCAGGGTTTCCGATTATGCACAACCGGTTTGATGTAAGAACCGCCGTAATAACATCACCATTGGCAGGAACATATGAATAAACATTACTATTTGAACCAACAGGGCTAGCTCCATTAAACCACTGGTAAGATGGGGTTGTACCGCCATTTGCAGGAGTTGCAGTGAATGTTATTGCGGCACCTGCACATATCGGATTTATATCAGGTGCAATCACCACACTCACAGGAACTATGTTTTTAACAATCATCGTTACTGCATTGGAGGTTGCAGGCCCACCTGACTGACATGTCTCACTGGAGGTGAGTACAACATTAACAACATCGTTGTCGGCAGGTACATATGAGAATGTGCTCGAATTAATACCTGCATTAGTACCATTAACCATCCATTGATAAGCCGGTGTCAGCCCACCATTGACAGGGGTTGCAGTAAAGTTTACTGTTGTTCCTGTACAAACAGGGTTGTTGTCAGCTGTTATCGAAACACTAACCGGTAATAATGGATTAACTGCCATTGTTATTTCATTGCTGGTAGAAGGACTTCCGGAAACACAGCTCAGGGAAGATGTCATCACAACAGTAATCTTATCGTTGTCAGACAGGCTGTTGGAGCTGTATAAGGAACTATTTGTACCCACAGGAGTTGTCCCATTATACCATTGATATACAGGTGTAGCACCTCCATTTACAGCAGTTGCAGTGAAGTTAACCATTGTTCCTGCACATATTATAACAGCATCTGAAACGATTGAGACACTGGCTGCAGGTGCAGGATTAATAGTAAGGCTGCCATTATTATAACTTATCGTATAATTTGAAAGCCCGCTGCCTGTTGCATTGCTTGGTACAATTGCATAAGGTGATCCTGCAATGCCGGCACCTGCAATGGCTCCTGCACTATTGAGAGTGACACTGGTTACTACATCTGATCCAATTAATCCGGCAGCAGTAAATTCAGTACCGGAGAAAGTAAGTGTTGTTCCTTCACATTTCGAAAGGTCGCTTGCGGTTATGCTCAATGGAACCTGCGTAACAATTATATCTCCATTGGTATAGGTAATGGTATAGTTGGCTGCATTGAACGTGCCACCTGTAACAAGTGATGGAGTAACCTGGTTGGCATAAGTACCAGCTGCATCAGTTGCAGCTGCACCTGTTCCGTAAACTATCGTAACTGTACCTACCGTCTCACCGTTCTGAAGACCAGTTGCTGTGAAGGCAGCCGATCCGGCTCCGCCTGCGATTGCTGTACCGTAGGATTTAGTTACATCATTGGCATCAATTGTAAGAGCTGCTGCCGTAACAATTATATCTCCATTGGTATAAGTGATCGTATAGTTGGCTGCATTGAACGTGCCTCCTGTTACGAGTGAAGGAGTAACCTGGTTGGCATAAGTCCCAGCTGCATCAGTTGCAGTTGCACCTGTTCCGTAAGCTATCGTAACTGTACCTACTGTCTCACCGTTCTGCAGACCTGTTGCCGTGAAGGCTGCCGATCCTGCTCCTCCGGTGATTGCAGTACCATAGGATTTAGTTACATCATTGGCATCTATTGTAAGTGCCGCTCCCGTAACAATTATATCACCATTGATATAAGTGATAGTATAGTTAGCTGCATTGAATGTGCCTCCTGTAGCAAGTGAAGGAGTAACCTGGTTCACATAAGTGCCAACTGCATCTGTTGCAGCTGCACCAGTTCCGTAAGCTATCGTAACTGTACCTACTGTCTCACCGTTCTGCAGACCAGTTGCCGTGAAGGCAGCCGATCCTGCTCCGCCTGCGATTGCTGTACCGTAGGATTTAGTTACGTCATTGGCATCAATTGTAAGAGCCGCAGCCGTAACAATTATATCTCCATTGGTATAAGTAATTGTATAGTTG
>DATGYZ010000008.1:0-59978 GCA_035297425.1 Bacteroidales bacterium
GGTGTCTGGGTGTCTTGGTGTCTTGGTGTCTGGGTGTCTGGGTGTCTGGGTGTCTGGGTGTCTGGGTGTCTGGGTGAGTTATATTATTATATATATAATAAGCTATATAATAATATATATTAAATTTTTTTCAAAATGGAATTGACGGGATTGAACGCACGTTACAACTCACTATAGCTCAGATTCTAATACTTCGCAACCAGCGGCATTCTTCTTCCGGCTCCGAAGGCTTTTGATGAGATCCTTAACACCGGCGGAGCCTGGTATCTTTTATATTCATTGAAATCAATAAGCCTTATGACACGCTGCACAACTTCAGCATCATCCCCCTCCCTGATTATGGAAGCGGCATCCTTCTGCAGTTCTATATATTTAAAAAGTATTGAATCAAGTATGCAATATTCAGGAAGTGAATCAGAATCGAGCTGTCCGGGTTTGAGTTCTGCTGATGGCAGTTTTTGAATTGTATTCCTGGGTATTATTTCTTTTTCCCTGTTTATGTATTCAGCTATCCTGTAAACATCTGTTTTATATACATCGCCAATGACAGAAAGGCCCCCTGCCATATCTCCATACAATGTGCCATACCCCACTGATGCCTCGCTTTTATTTGATGTATTTAACAGGATACATCCGAATTTATTCGAGATGGCCATTAGGAGTATTGCCCTTATCCTCGCCTGCAGATTCTCCTCGGTGATATCTTCTTTCATATTCTCGAAGGCAGGTTCAAGTACCGATTCGAAGGCTGCAAAAGGCTTTTCTATGCTGAGAATATCATATTTTATCCCCAATCGTTTGGCAAGATCAACAGCATCTTTTACCGAATGATCTGAAGAATATCTTGATGGCATCAGGAGTGTCCTCACATGATTCTTTCCCAGAGCCTGTTCAGCTATGCAGAGTGTAACAGCTGAATCGATGCCCCCTGATAGACCAAGAATTGCATCTTTCAGGCCGCTTTTTTTAAAATAATCCCTCACACCCATTACAAGGGCGTCGTGCATGAGCTTCACATGGTCTGTCTTCTCAAACTGTCCCCATGAACCGGAAATGATATCACCAATTTCGTAAATCCTTATTATCTCCTCAAAGAATGGCAGCCTGTCAACAAGCTGTCCCTTGCCGTTTATGACCATGGAGCCACCCTCAAATATAAGTTCGGTATTAGCACCCGTCTGGTTGACCATAATAACCGGCCTTCCTGTTCTTACAGCCTTTGACCTGAAAATCTCCTCCTTTGCTTCAATTTTGCTGTAAGAGAAAGGAGAGGCTGAAATGTTTATGAATATATCGGGTGCTTGCTTCGACAGCTCGTCAGCCGGAGAAATTGAATAGAGTCTCGATTTTTCAAATTCATTGTCGAAATGCTGTTCATCCCAAAGGTCCTCACAAATTGTCATTGCAATCTTTAAACCTTTGAACTCTGTTACCGCAAAGCTTTTTTCAGGTTCAAAATACCTGTATTCATCAAAGATATCATATGTGGGAAGAAGGGCTTTATTTGCAGTGGCAATGATCCTGCCTTCATAAAGCAGCAGCGCTGAATTATAAAGCTTTTTGCCAGACTTGTTATTATTCAGGACGGGTGAACCTACAATTGCAGCGATCCCCTGGCAGCTTTTTGCAATCTCATTTACTGTGGCCGAACATTTTTCAACAAAATCCAGTCTGTCGAGAAGGTCGAGAGGAGGGTATCCGGGGACACAAAGTTCTGAAAAGATAACAAGGTCGGCACCCTGTGCTTTTGACTTCCTGATTGCACTGCAGATCAGGTCACAATTCTTTTCGAAGTCGCCTATTGTGTAGTTTAACTGGGCAACGGAGATTTTCATCAGATCTAGAAATTAATACCAAGCCTGAAACCAAGCAATTTATGGCTTATCCTGTCCTTTCTCTGATCTCCTGTTTCCTTCGTAATATCCATAAAGTTGTTTTCAAAGTTCATTCCAAGTACTACTGCAGTCTGTCCGCCGAGTGAATACTCAATACCAGCAGTAATATGCCATCCAAGGTTGATTGCCTTAAGCTCTGGCAATGCCTTTTCTCCTTTGATATTCAGAGATGAAATATCAGCTTTACCTCCGATAACGATCTTTGGGTCAATCCCAATATCAGTGAAATATGTAATATAGCCGATCTGGTTGGTCTGCAGCTTTAATCCAAGGGGGATCGACAGATACTGCACCTTGTAAACCACAGTATTGCCCGGCAGCACAGTTGAATTAAAGTTTGTGAAATCCATTATTGTCGTATCGGATGATGATATTCTTCCACCGGCACTAATAATGTTTATTCCTGATGAAAAGGCATAATTCTCACTGAAATACTTATTGAATGTTAATCCCAGATTGTAACCAGGCCTGGCTCCATCACTGTCTGTCTGACGTATATCGGTTCCGAACCATGATATCACAGGATCAAAATGCAACCCAAGGCGGATGTCCCCATTCTGACCCATTGAATAAAGTGGAATAAGAGCTGCAATAATCAAAAGCTTCACTCTTTTTTTAATGATACCGGATGAATTTTCCATAGTGCTTATAAATAAGATTTCAACTAACCCTGTTTATCAATAAAATAACAAAAAAATGAAGCTTTCAGCCATGTAAAATTAACAAATATTCATAGAACAGTAACTGTTCACCGGAACATCGTTTTATTATTCAAAAAAGTGGTTAATTTGCCCTTGAAAGGTAAATAATTGCCAATGAACAAAAATGTTTTTTCAATTCTGCTGCTCATAGTAATCATACTGTTATTCAGCAGTTGCAAAAGAAACCATTACGAGGTTAATACCAAAGGTATAAATGCAGATATCGAGATAAAAAGACTGGAAAAGGATCTTTTTACTCTGAATCCGGAAGAAATAGTTCCATCAGTACCAGGGCTTAAGGAAAAATATGGTAATTTTCTTCAGTTGTTCAGCTATGTTATTAATACAGGGGAAGTTGACGACCCGGCTTTTGGTGAATTCCTGGTAAGGTTCTGCACTGATAAACTGAATAATGAAGTTTATGAGACTGTTAACCGGGTTTATCCTGAAACAACTAATATTGAAACAGACCTTGAAAAGGCGTTCAGGTATTATCTTCATTACTTCCCGGGGAAAACTGTACCGCAGGTATACACGTGTACTACCGGTTTCAATAACAGTATAATCACAGGCGATTCAATAATGGCAATAGGTCTTGACAGGTACCTGGGAGCTGACTGTGAATATTATCCCCGCCTGGGTATATACGATTATATCTCTGCAAGGATGACACCAGAGTATGTTGTCCCCGATTGTATGTATGGCTGGGTTTCTTCTGAATGGGAATTCGAATCAGCTGGATATGAGAAGGACAATCTGCTGTCAAGGATATTGCATGAAGGAAAGCTTAAGTATTTTGAAAAATGCATGATGCCTGAGGAAAAAGATGAAATAATTTTTGGTTTCACGGCTGATCAGATGAATTTCTGCAGGAACAATGAAAATCAGATGTGGAATTATCTTATTGAGAACGATCTTCTTTTCAGTACAGACCAGTTCCTTATCCGCAAGTTCACTGGTGAAGCACCTTTCACAAGTTACTTCACCAATGAATCTCCCGGGAGGGCAGCAATATGGATAGGCTTCAGGATCATTGAACAATATATGATGAAGAATAAATCCTCATCGCTCGAAATGCTGATGAAGGACTCCGATGTTCAGGGGATCCTTGAAGAAGCCAAATACCACCCTGAGAAATAAATTTACATGACATTCACATCTGCCATGCTCCTGCATTCTTCATAGCATTTGCGGCAAATCTCCGCACAGGTCCTGCAATGATCCATTTTCTGGGAATGCTTTTCGCACTCTTCAGCACATTCTTCACAAATTCTTGAACATAGTGCAATGATATCTGATGAGAATTCCGTTCCCATAGATAACATTTTGGCGGAATAAATACATGTTTCAGCACATTCCATATCAAGCCTGATGCAACGTTCAAGCATCTTTACATCCTGTTCTTCAAGACATGCCATTTCGCAATGGATGCACTCTGATGCACACTCATAGAGCGTATCTATGAGGTTTTTATAATGTTCATGGCTCATAATAAATGGGTTTTGGTATAAAAGTCAAACATGAAGGGTGCATTGTTTGTTCTATTTTTACCTTTTATGATTTTTGGCACAATGTTTTACTAAGGCAGGATTTTTGACATTTCTTTGTGAATTGGATTTTTTACAAATGGCAGAGATAAAACTTAAATATTTATGAAAAAATTAAAAATGTTCCTAATTGCTGTGATGGCTTTTTCAACAATGAACCTTTATTCACAAACACCTAAAAACAACCTGAAGACCGAATCAATGAAAGTCCTGGGGAATTGCAGTATGTGTGAAGATCGAATTGAAAAAGCTGCTACATCTGAGGGTGCAGTAAATCCTTCATGGGATGCGAAGACCAAAATGCTTGCTTATTCTTATGATGCAGCAAAAACCAGTCCTGATAAAATTTCAAAAAAGATAGCCGGAGTTGGCCATGATGCAGGTAATTACAAAGCAGAGGAAAAGGTTTACAATTCGCTTCCTTCGTGCTGCAAATATGACAGAAACGGTTCTGAGAATAAAAATGCCGAAACACACAAGCATTAGTAGATACAGGTGGCAGAAAAAGAAAACCCAGGCAGAACGCCTGGGCCCTTTCACCACTAAACCTAACCTAAACCAACCTTTTATACCTGACTGACTTTCTCTTTCCTTTTATCATCATTTAACACTGTAGACTACGGGGCACAGGGTTGAGTTACCATCTGCTTCAACGCTTATATTCAACTGGTAATCACCTTTTTCATTCATATCAATATTTCCTCCATATTGGTTCATCATCGATTCAAGCTCAGTTGTTTCCTTTTTTCCAGATGGAGAAACAGACAGAACTTTTACGATAGCACCTGCTACATCCCTGCTTTTTTCTGCATCCTTAAGTTCAACCATTACATGATAAGCGCCTGTGCCTGTATCAATTTTATCTTTAACGTCATTATTTCTTTTTTCAGTTATGGCAGACATTATCCATACAGTGAGGTTAAAATTACCACTACTACCTTCAAAAACTGGTTTTGCTACAACATCAGGTGTCTCCATCCTCATCATTCCGGACTCCTTTGTTGAATCTTTTTTTAACTCCTGTCCTGAGGCAGCATACTCCAGGATAATGCAACCAAATATTAATGTTAAAATTCTCAGCATCATTGTCTCTTTAGCCTTACAAAGTTGGTTAATAATGGGAGTTTCCACATTACATAATTGTGAGAATGGTTTGTATAATTTCGCATCATGGTTAAAGACCTTTGCAAACAATCAACCCTTAATATTGTTCCAATGATGACCTTTAATTCTGACCATTAATTTGATATATTTAAATTATGAAACATAAATATTCCGTTTCCGGAATGAGTTGCAACAATTGCCGTGCCCATGTTGAAGATGCACTCCGGAAAGTTGAAGGCATTACTGCTGTTACAGTCGATCTCTCAAAGCATGAGGCTGAAGTCTCGATGGATAAGCATATACCTATTGAAAGGCTCCAGGAAGCACTTAAAAAAGATGGTGGACATTATGGTATACATCCCTACGGTCAGATGCCGAAACAGGAGAAGAAAGCTCCAGAGCCGACTGGTACCGGTGTTTATTATTGCCCTATGCACTGTGAAGGTGAGAAGACATACAATAAGCCAGGCAGTTGTCCGGTTTGCGGGATGGACCTTGTTGAACAGCCAGCTGCCAGGACTGAAGCTGTTTATACATGCCCAATGCATCCTGAGATAAGGTCAGATAAACCAGGCAATTGTCCTATATGCGGTATGGATCTTGTCCCGCTTGAGCCTGAAGAAAAAGAAGACGATGAAACATACAAAAACCTTCTGCGTAAGTTCAGGATCTCACTTGTATTTACAATCCCTGTTTTCATAATAGCAATGACGGAGATGGTCAGAAATAATCCCCTTCTTTCCGTAATGCCATGGTACTACTGGAACTGGGTTCAGATGATCCTTTCTCTTCCTGTTGTCTTTTATACCGCCTGGATGTTTTTTGAAAGGGCGTGGAGATCAATCAGGACCTGGAACCTGAATATGTTCACCCTTATTGGAATAGGCTCAGCTGTTGCATGGCTTTTCAGTGTAGGAGCCTTATTGTTCCCTGGTTTTTTCCCTGAACAGTTCAGAAATCATCATGGAACGGTTTATGTTTATTTTGAAGCTGCCACTGTGATACTTACTCTTGTTCTGCTGGGGCAGTTGCTTGAGGCAAGGGCACATGGAAAAACAAACAGTGCAATAAAGGAGCTTCTTAAACTTGCGCCCCACAAGGCCACACGCATATCAGGAGGCAAGGAACAGGTTGTTTCTATAAATGATATTGTTAAAGGAGATCTGCTTCGTGTTAAACCAGGTGAGAAGATCCCTGTTGATGGTGTTATCGTTGAAGGAGAAACATCAGTTGACGAATCAATGATATCAGGTGAACCTATCCCTGTCGATAAGAATGCGGGTGATAATGTCAGCTCCGGAACAATCAATGGTAACAAAACTTTTGTGATGAAGGCAGAAAAGGTCGGATCGGAGACCTTGCTTGCACATATAATAGATATGGTTAATTCAGCCAGCAGGTCGAAGGCTCCTATACAAAGACTTGCTGACCGTATCTCGGGATATTTTGTACCTGTTGTAGTAATAGTTTCCATACTTACGTTCATTGTATGGGTACTGAGCGGTGGTGAGCACGCCTATGTTTATGCTCTCGTTAATGCCATAGCTGTCCTTATCATTGCATGCCCATGTGCGCTAGGACTGGCAACTCCTATGGCTGTCATGGTAGGGATAGGAAAAGGTGCCCAATCGGGAGTACTGATTAAAAATGCAGCTTCTCTGGAAAAAATGAACGAGATCGATACCCTTATAGTTGACAAGACAGGAACGCTGACAGAAGGTAAACCCTCAGTAGAAAAAGTTGTAAGCGGCGATGCGAGGTATACCGAGAATGATATTCTTGTAAAGGCTGCTGCATTAAACAGGCACAGTGAACATCCACTGGCAAGGGCTGTGATCAGTTATGCAGATGCACATGGCATTGGATCATCACAGGTGGAGTCGTTTGAAGCCGTCACAGGAATGGGTGTTACAGGAAAGCATGGCGGCAATAACCTTGCTCTTGGTAATGAGAAAATTCTGGAGAATACCGGCGCCACGATACCTGAAAATTTAAGGATGCAGGTTACTGCAGAACAGGGCCAGGGTAAAACAGTATCATACCTGGCAGAGAATGGAAAGGCAATAGGTTTTGTCGTAATCTCAGACAGGATAAAAGAAACCGCAAAGGAGGCAATCCGTAATCTGCATGGCGACGGATTAAAGATTATAATGTTTACAGGTGATAATGAAGCAACTGCAAGGGCGGTAAGCAGTTCATTAGGTATCGACGGGTTCAGGGCAAACATGCTTCCGCAGGACAAGCTTGAAGAGATTAGAAACCTGCAGCAGCAGGGCAGGAGAGTTGCTATGGCGGGTGATGGCATTAATGATGCCCCTGCACTGGCCCAGGCTGATATCGGGATAGCCATGGGAACAGGAACAGATGTTGCTATAGAGAGTGCAGGAATAACCCTTGTCAAAGGCGACCTTAAAGCGATACTCAAAGCACGCTTGCTCAGCCGGAAAGTGATGAAAAATATTAAGGAAAACCTGTTTTTTGCCCTGGCATATAATGTCCTTGGAATTCCGATTGCAGCAGGAGTGCTTTATCCTTTCTTCGGAATACTTCTATCACCGATGATAGCCGCTCTTGCAATGAGCTTTAGTTCGGTGTCAGTAATTTCTAATTCCCTGAGACTGAGAAATGTTAAGCTGATTGGCTGAGCCAGCGCCTGATCCTGATACCGGGACACCGGACACAGGAAACCAATGCACAAAAAAAAGGCTGTACTTCCAGGTACAGCCTTTTTTTCTTCTGATTGCAAGTTATGCCGGATGAATAGCTTCTGTCGGGCATACATCTGCACAAGCACCACAGTCTGTGCAAATATCCGGATTGATTTTGTAGATCTCACCTTCAGAAATTGCCTCAACAGGACATTCGTCAATGCATGTTCCGCAAGCTGTGCAATCTTCACTGATTTTGTAAGCCATCTCTATAGTTTTTTGGTTCTGTTATAATTTAATGCACAAAAATACCTTTATTTTTCAAAAACAAAAGTAAATCATTAAATATGTGAGTGAAATTCATTGTGAAAGAAAATTGTACAGGAGCCAGGAAAGGTTTGCCACACCTGTTTCAAGACCATCTTCATCAATGTCAAAGTCAGGAGTATGCAGCTTTTTCATATCGCCTCCTCTGCTCTTGATACCTATCCTGTAATACAAGGACGGGGCTATAGATGAATAGAATGAGAAATCATCTGAGCTCATCCTGATATCATAAGTTTCTACATTTTTTTCTCCCAGGAGTTCCCTGCTCAGCCTTATTGCCTCTTTTGTAAGCATTTCATCATTTACAAGTACAGGATATCCTTCAACGATATGAACATCTATCTCAACCTTGTGCTTACGTGCAGTGAGATCGGCTACAAGCCTTATAAGGTCATGTGCTTCAGATCTCCATTTTTCGTCGAAGGTTCTGAAGGTTCCTGCAATCTCAACCTTTTCAGGGATAACATTCGTTGCACCTTCTCCAGATATTTTACCTATGCCGAGTACGGTTGGTATCTTCCTTGCCGTCTGTCTTTGAGACATGTTGTTTTTCAGATCAACAATCAGGTTTGAAGCAATATATATCTGGTCTGTTGTAAGGCCGGGAAGCGCAGCATGACCGCCCTTTCCCCTGACAGTTATGTATATTTCATCGCATGATGCCATATACCTGCCTGCCTTGTAACCAACTTTGCCTGTCTCGAGTTCCGGAAGAACATGCTGGGCAATGAACATGTCAGGCTTGAGATCTTTGAATGCTCCCGCTTCGATCATCAGTCTGGCTCCGCCTGGTGATTTTTCCTCTCCCGGCTGAAAAATGAGAAGTATATTGCCTCCAAATGATTTTTTTATTGATTGCATAATCAACCCGCTCCCCATAAGCATAGCCATGTGAGCGTCATGTCCGCATGCATGCATCAATCCGGGATGTTTGCTTTCATAGCCGGTTTTATTCCTTTCAGTTACCGGAAGAGCATCCATCTCAGCCCTTACGGCTATTGTTTTTCCTGCCTTTTTATCGCCTTTTACTATTGCAATAATTCCTGTACCGGCTATGTCTGCCTTGTATTCGAAATTATTTTCCGACAGCCATCGTCTTATAAAGGCGGAGGTCAGAGATTCATTATATGCTATCTCGGGGATCTGATGGAGCTGTCGCCGGAGCCCGGTTACTGTCTTTTTTAAGTTTTCCGAGCCGTTAAGTATCGTTTGCCTGATGTCTGACATATCCGGTTATTAGAAATCCAGGCTGAAAGATAAATAAAAGATTCTGGGTAAAATATAGTAATTTTCTATTCCCCATGCCCAGTCAGCCCTGATGAAGTATCCAAAAAGCTGTGCCCTTGCCCCTGCACCGAATCCAGCAATTATTGGTTCAGTGTTGGAGTCAAGTGTAACTCTTACTGGTCCGCTCTCTATTACCTGTGTATCATAACCATTGTCTCCCGACCATGGATCTGCTCCCGACCATGCGGTTCCTATATCTCCGAATCCGACAACCTGGAGGCTGTTGAGCAGGTTTGAACGAAGGGGATGCCCGGCAAAATATCTTATAAATGGCCACCTGATCTCTGAGTTTATTAGTGCGAAACTGTTACCATTACGTATATTCTGAGTAAACCCGCGCATGTTTGTTGCAAGTGCCTGGAAACCATAATTTACATTTGGAGTCACAGGAACCGATTGATCGAACATAGGATACTTGTTAAAAAGATATCCCATCCAGTTGTCAACGCCTCCCATGTAATAAATGAGCTTTGTAGGCCCGAAGGAAGTACTTGCGGCAAACCGGTTTGCCCAGATCAGTTCCCGGTGTATGCGGGTGTATTTGCGGAAGTCCACCCCAAGGACAAACATATCAGATTTGCGCCTTGTTATCTCCTTGTAATATTCTCCGAAAATCTTAAATCGGGTGCCATAGTAAATGTTTACACTCCTCTTCCTTGTATTGTCATAGATAACTTCACCTTTCAGGCTTCCCCAGTGCTGCATGTCATCTTTGCGCGATAATGTAGAGATGTCAGTGGAAAGGTAGACGTACCTGTCATTCCTGTATGAAACCGTACCTTTAAGTGCAAGTACCGGTGTTATGGGCCGTGCATATGAAAGATAGAGATTATGTGTAAATGCCTTTATCAGAGTGTCCTGCGACTGTGCATAATATGCCTGCCTGTGGAAGATGAGCTGTTTGTCGAATTTTCCCTTCAGATTTTCAACGCTTAGAAGATATTCGTTGCTGTCGAAATTACCGGCAAACCTGAATCCGCCCGTAATCCTGTAGTTTTCAAAAAGGTCGATGGTGCCAAACCTTGTCAGGATGTTTATGCCGGGATTAAAGTACGAAGATCCCCCGCTGTAAACCTGGTACGAATTATTGAGAAAGCTGAAATCAATCTGGTTAACAATGTAGTTGTTATAAAAAGATGTTTCATAAATCCTTATTAGGGGAATGTTGATAACAGAGGTATCCAGATCAATATCCATATAATCCTTGCGCCAGAGCTGGTTATAATAGTTCTGCTTCTCCTTCTCAAAGATGTAATGGTTGATATTTATGGGTTCATCTTTAATATAATATTCATAAAGTGGCTTTTTCAGGGTGTCTCTCATCTTCCTCTCTTCTTCAAGCAGCCACTGCCTGAGCTGCTCAATGCTATCAGCCTTATGGAGCATCCTGTTCCTTTCTTCCCTGTAAACAGTGTTCTTAAGTTCTTCTTTTGGAAGAGGTTCATTAACAGGACCCTGCCTGAGGTTATACTGCCTGTTTTTAAAAATGACCTCACTGTAAGTATTTTTCCCTTCTTCAACAGACTGATTGATAATATTCCTGTCATAATCAGTAAGTGGCTCTGAATTGATGAAATACCTGTAATGTGTTACAGTGTCGATGTAACTTATTGAACTATCGAATGTTGCAATATACCTGTTGTAAATTCCATTCTGGTCTCCCTTGTATGAAAACCTGTTGCCGGAAAGACTTTGTGGCTCAAACCTGTCGGTGTATTTACCTTCACTTAACCTGACAAGAACCTTGTTGTTTTTGGCAACGTTATATGTGAAGAGGTCAAAATTGGGAGCAGACTTCTCATAAGGATCGTTCCTGTTGCTGAGAGTATCATTAGTCCTGTTGGACGAGAATACAATTTCGTCTTCTGAACCCCTGACGAATGAAGGATTAAGATCATCAAATACATCGTCAGTGATCTGTTCGTTTGTTCCTGATGAAATTGTGTGAATATAGATATCTGTGTTTCCGTTCTTTACTGCAGAGAAGATGAGCCTTGACCCGTCAGGAGAATAGCTAAAATCGAGGATCTTGTCAAAATACAGTAGATTCCTTTTTTCAATTGATCTATCCTCGGGACGATAGAAATAAATTACAAGGGCAGCTTTCTCATCATTGATGAATGTAAGTATTCTTCCGGTAGGATGCCATGCCATAACAGGATATGTATTGTCTGTAACCTGTTCATACTTTGGTTCCTTTCTGAAGATAACTTTTTTCTTTCCGGTTGCCTCATCATAAACCCATATCCTTTTTCTTCCCCAGTCATTTGTTATATAAGAGATGTAATTTCCACCCGGACTTGCACTGACCTGCTGGAATATCTGGTCTTTCTTTGATTTTTTCAGGACATTATTATCATCTGCAGGCAACTTCTGGTCACCTGCATATTCTTCATTATAAAATTGTTTCCAGTCTTTCAGCAGATCATTTAGATTCTCTCCAAGCACATACAGGAAGCCATCTTTGATATTCTTATAGATTTTTGTCAGGTAAATTATATTAGGTATCATGGCATCACCATGTTTTTTACCTACAAATCTCCAGAATGACTGTCCTGCATCAATTGCATCATCGTATTCAAGGTGGTTTATATTCTTGAATTTTCCCGAGGCAAAGCCATCCTTTACCCTGTTTTCAGCTTCATAATCCCAGCCATAAGCCACATAGTTGACGAGACCCTTAATGTACCAGTCTGGCATATATATCATTGAAGAGCTGCTGACACGGTCCTTGACATCTGCATCATAGAGCATTTCATTTATAATAACTTCTGCGATCGCAGCTGAAATCTGTCTTTCAAACTCCACATGATCTCCCTCATAATACAGCATTACCTTGTTTTTTATGATCCTGCTGTATCCCCCGGTATTGTAGGTCTCTTCGTCGAAAGTAACAAGGCCGATATTTGATTGCCGGTATTCAGTGTTTTTGTTATATATAATGAATACGAGTCTTTTCTCAAGAGTGTAATCAAAATAGTCTTCAATTTCTGCCAGTCGTTTCATTGCATAATTTGCAGTGAACTGTGCAAGTTCCTGGCCATACTCATTGAAGTAACAGTCGAAATCATCGAACCTGTAAAACGACCAGTAATAATTAAAATACTGTACTTTATTCTTTCCAAATGTCATCTGGTGGCCATTATAAAACTGGGCACCGGCATCGAGGGAAGTCAGGCAAAAAAGAAGTATAATAAATTTCTTAAGAGTCTTCATTATCATTAATGCGGATAAAGATGGACCGCAATATTTATAGCATGTTCAAAATCATTAACAAATCTACTTAATATCTGCCTCATACAATCGTTTCTTGTTAAACTTTATTAATTTTGAAGTCTTGTTGAAATTATGCAGTACTGTTCATGCAACCTATTGCTAACTGGCATAGTTATATATGTAATAAAGTTTTTTGTAGTACTTCAGTAGGTCAACAATTAAACATGAAAACGGGTTCATTCAATAATAATTTAAATTTTTGTAAGATGAAACGATTATTTTTTCTGGCTTCTTTATTGTTTGTTGCAGCAACGGCAAGTTCACAGATAGCTGTAACAACAATGAAGGCTGCTGAAGATCAGCATGATTTTGGTACCTTTAAAGAGGAAGCAGGAAGACAGACCTATGATTTTATTTTTACCAATACAGGTACCCAGCCATTGGTTATACAGAATGTTGTAGCTTCCTGCGGTTGCACAACTCCGGAATGGACTAAACAGCCTGTTCCTCCTGGTGGCAAGGCAAAAGTAACAGCCATTTATGATCCGAAAGATCGTCCCGGAGCATTTAACAAAACATTGTCAGTATACACAAATACGAAACCCGAAGTCACAGTTCTGACTATCAAAGGTGAGGTAACTCCAAGAGAAAAAACTGTTGAAGAGCTGTTTACATTTCCAGTCGCAGGGGTACGTTTTGAGAGTGTACAGCTTGCATTCACAAATATCAAAAAGAATGAGAAGAAAATACGCGTGATGCAGGTTATTAATACTTCAAAAGAACCGGTTAAAATTGAATTTGATAATCTGCCGGCCCATCTTCAACTCAAGGTTAATCCTGAAGTTCTGAAACCAGGACAAAAGGGACTCGTTGAAGGCACATATGATGCCACTAAGAATTCAGGATGGGGTAATGTGAGCGATATTGTAAGGGTTAAGCTTAATGGTGTGCCACAGGAGAATTCATATTATTATATCTCAGCAAACCTTGTTGAGGATTTTTCTTCACTTACGAAAGAACAGCTGGCTAATGCTCCTGTATTTAAGCTTGATGCAACTACAGTAGACCTTGGTAAAATAAAAGGTAATACCCAGAATGATGTAGAGTTCAAGTTTGTAAATGCAGGGAAAAGCGACCTGTTTATCAGGAATGTCAGGGCATCATGCGGATGTACTGCAATACAGCAGGGAAACCAGGCTGATCCGATTAAACCCGGACAGTCAAGTTCAATAAAAGCTACATTTAATTCAGGAAGTTACTCCGGAAAGGTGACAAAGGCAATTTATGTTTATGCGAATGATCCTCTCAAATCAGAGGTTGTTCTGATGCTCTCGGCTGACGTAGAACAGCCTACTGCAGCAAAATAGATTATCTGAATTATTATCATAGAAGGGTGTTAAGGTATTTATTACCTTGCACCCTTTAGTTTTTCTCTGAAAGCCTGAAATGGAAATAAAGAAGGAAAAAGATTCCGCCAAAACAAGAAGCGGGGTTGAACAACCACCAAGCGTGAACCCTCAGATTCTTGGGAAAAGAAAGAAGAGAAAAGAGTATTCTGTTGATGAATATGTGGAAGGAATATTGTCGGGTAGCAGAACTATCCTCAGCCAGGCAATAACGCTCATCGAAAGTTCGCTTCCCGAACATTATTCAATGGCCCAGGCAATTATTGAGAAGTGTCTTCCTTACAGTGCAAGATCCCTCAGAATAGGTATAACCGGTGTTCCCGGTGCCGGGAAAAGCACCTTTATTGAAACATTCGGTCTTTATCTTACAGGCCAGGGAAGGAAATTGGCCGTTTTGACAATTGATCCGAGCAGTGAACATACAAAAGGAAGCATCCTGGGAGACAAGACGAGGATGGAGCAGCTTAGTGTTCACCCTGATGTTTTTATAAGGCCTTCACCATCATCGGGTTCGCTTGGTGGCGTTGCCAGGAAAACAAGGGAGACAATCATTGTATGTGAAGCTGCAGGTTATGATACGATTCTTGTTGAAACTGTCGGAGTAGGCCAGTCAGAAACGGAAGTGCATTCCATGGTTGATTTTTTTCTTCTTCTTATGCTCGCCGGAGCCGGTGATGAGATACAGGGGATCAAAAGAGGAATTATGGAAATGGCTGATCTGATTGCAATTACAAAGGCAGATGGACAAAATATTTTGAATGCCGACAATGCCCGCATACTTTATGAGAATGCAATAAATTTGTTTCCCCCACCTCCATCTGGCTGGAGGCCGAAGGTAGTAACATGTTCTGCCAAGAATAATACCGGCATTGGTGAACTCTGGGGGATTATAATGGAATATGAGGAATTTACCCGCAGCACAGGTTTTTTTGATGAGCTGAGGAAGCAACAGGCAATCATCAGAATGGACAATACTATTCGTGAGTTTCTAAAACATTCTTTCTATAACAACAGGCTTGTGAAAGAGTCGAGACCCGAAATTGAAAAACAGCTGGCTGAAGGATTAATTACTTCGTATACAGCAGCATTGACACTGCTCGACAAATACTTTAAAAAGTAAACTATATCGGGAAATATAATATCTTTGCTTCATAAATATGTAATCAATTTAGTATGAGAAATTCAGTTTACCTGGTTATAATTGCATTAATTGCATGGTCCTGTTCTTCAGAACCAAAGTATGTTGTAAAAGGCAATATAGAGGGTTCTGACAGCATAATGTTCTACCTTCAGAAACGTGAAGGTGGCCAGACTGTCAACATCGATTCAGCTGTTTCAAAAAAAGGTTCCTTCACTATGAAAGGTGGTAAAATAGATTATCCGCAACTTGTTCAGCTTGTTGCAGGAGATACAAGGAAAAGAACATCTTTCTATCTTGAGAATTCCGAGATAACAGTTAAAGGTACTCTCGATTCATTGTTTAAAGCTGAGATCAAAGGATCTAAGACCCAGGATGAATACCAGTCATATGTCGATTCAAATAAGCCATTGAGTGATAAATATTCAGCACTTTATTCCGAATACCAGGATGCCGGTCGTCTTGGCAATAAAGAGAGAGTTGCTGAAATAGAGAAGGAAGCAGACGCCGTTCAGAATGAAATGCTCGAAAACCAGAAAAATTTTGTCAGGAATCATCCTTCATCTTATGTTTCCCCGTCATTGCTTTCAAGCCTTGCATATGATATGGAAGCAACTGAGATAGAAGAGATGCTGAATAAATTCGATACAACCCTTGCTAAAACGCCCCAGGTTTTATCATTAAAGGAGAGGGTTAATGTTATGAAGTCCGTCGCTGTAGGGCAGAAAGCTCCTGATTTTACATTGAATGATGTAAATGGTAATCCGGTATCTCTCTCCTCGAAGATCGGACCAAAGCTCCTGCTTGTCGATTTCTGGGCAGCCTGGTGCGGTCCTTGCCGTGAGGAGAATCCGAATGTTGTGAAAGTATATAAGGAATTTAATAAAAAAGGATTTGATGTTTTCGGTGTATCACTGGATCAGACCAAAGAAGCATGGACTAAAGCAATAGAAGACGATAAACTTACATGGACACATGTTTCTGACCTCAAATACTGGGATAATGAAGCAGCAAAACTTTATGCGGTGAACGCAATTCCGGCAAATTTCCTGCTTGACCAGAACGGAATAATCATTGGCAGAAACCTGAGGGGAGAAGATCTTTATAATAAGGTAAAAGAAACTTTTGGAAGTAAATAATATTGGGGAGAGATCAACTTGTGATCAGGGGGGTGTCTGTTAAGAGATACCCCTTTGATTTTTTATACAACATCAATTCCCAGGCGTCATGCGTCCAGGTGTCATGCGTCCAGGTGTCATGCGTCCAGGCGTCACGGGTTGGTTATTTCAGTTTTATTGTTTTATTCCATCCATTGCGCCTTTTAGCCTTGCGCCATTGAGCCATTACACCTTTGAGCCGTTATTCCCGCTTCCTTCTGACTATCTTGTTGTTATCAAATTCCTCATGGTATTCAACTTTTCCCGATCTGTCATAGCGGATCCATATTCCATGCTTTTTATTGTTTTTAAAGCCTGCTGTCTGCCAGAGCTGTCCCGATTCCCTGTAAAATGTCCATTCACCTTCCATCATGTTGTTGATAAAAGGCCCTGTGGCTTTCTTGTTCCCGTTTTTATAGAAATAAGTAAGAATGTCCCCGGCTAATTCATGAACAGGTTGTCCATTTGCATAAAACTTTTTTTCCAGCATATGAAATGGTATTTATTGATAAATATAATTTTCCAATTACCCGACGAAGGTGTTTATCTGAATTTATTTTTGTCTCTTCTTAGCTTTACAACAATATGTGGATTGATGCTTACCAGTTTGTTTATAAACTCTGCCTTCTCTTTAGGAGAGACCAGAACAACATTGAAGTTATTGTAATAAATGGCAATCCTGTCGAGAGATGCAGCCGGTGAACTTAAAGGATTATGGGTTTCTTCAAGTCTTTTGATACTTTCAATCCGGATCCTGACTGTAAAAAAAAATCCGCTCTTTATTATAAGCAGCTGATCTTCAATGATATATTCAATTGATGAAAAAAGGTATGCACAGAATAATGCAACGGCAGCAACTATAATTATTGCTGGCCAGGATTTATTGATTACTCCCATTGTCCCTACAAATATCAGGACAGCACCAATGAAAAGTACAATCTCAGGACCTATTTTGGATTTAAATCTTTGCATGATTACTTTCCCTCCTTACCCTGGATGTGGTTAATTTCAAGTTTAAGCACTGCCATCCTGGAATAGAAACCATCTGATTTGAGGAGCTTTGTCTTGACAACATCAGCATTTTTTTCCAGATGACCGAGCAAAATTGTCATCCCATGTTTTTTTTCATCCGGATCAGTCAGAATTTTCATTGTACCCCTCAATACCACTGTCCTGTAGTTATGTTCACACTCATTCTCGACATACCCGCCGTCTTCAAGTACAGTTGCACAGACGTTAGGGTTTGCCTTGATAAAATCAAGCTTCAAACCATCAGGTGCCGAGTGAAAATATAATGAACCGGTACCGGTATCGTAGCCATAGCTTAGTGTTACTATATAGGGCTCATTTTCCCTGCACATGGAAATTACAGTGTATTTGCCGTTTTTGAGGATGCCCTCAATTTCCGCCCTGGATGTGATCTCACGTTCAGGATGGTTGTTAAGATGATACTTTTCTATCATATTTCAATCTTGAAATCCATTTTTACTTCAGAAGCCGGAATGCCTCCGCGGACACCCCAGTTTTCAGTTGGCTGTTCATTAATGACAATCAAAACAGATTGAGGATCAATGTCCATCTTTTCTTGCAACTTATTAACGATGGAGCTGAAGAGTTTTTTTTTCGTCTCTTTTGTTCTCCCTGAAAACATTGTGAGTTCTATGAAATACCCGTATGGTGGTTTCGAATCAAAGCAGCCGGCATCGTACTCAATCAGCCTCTGATTTTTATCATTCTCCGGGATCATCAGTATTTCTACAAGTGACTCGTGGACTGTATCCATCAGGGTGCTCTTGAATTCCACTGTTTTACCTTTCCTCAGTTCTATCTTTACCAATGGCATTATTTCTTTCGTTTTGTTTTTATCTGTACAAAGAAAGCGGTTTCATTTTCAAATCAACTTTACGGGGCAGTTTATTATCTTCAGTTCTGAAGTCTGTTTCGATCTGAGTGATAATGGGCTCTCATTTCCTGGGTTTCTTCTTACCGGAAGACACCTCTATGACCCTGAACTGTACCATCTCTGCAATGAGGGAAAGAGGTAGAGGCCTGTCAACAGGAAACTGAACCGATCCTTTGCCCTGTTTATATTTAGAAAGCTCCTCTTTAAATCTTGTATGACCGGAAGGAGTTGCATAGAATCCTATATGCCTGCTGTAACCTGCGAAATATACGAGCGGCTTTCCGTTTAGTTTATAAGCAGGCATGTTGTATGCGAATCCTTCTTCAGCTTCTGGCGCATTTTCCCTGATTGTATGCCTGACTTGTTTCAGCAGTTCCCGGGTTTCAGGAGGAAATGATTCAATATAGGTGGTGACATCCATATTCGACTGGTCTTGTTTCAGCATGTCAGATTATATACCATTATGCGGTTTCAAACAAATAATCAAAATTCAAATTGCACTGAACTGTTAAAGGTATTTTTATTCCTCGATACAAATGTCATATTTATCTAACAGACCTTTAAGTCCATTAACGGAAAACCTTGCCTTCCTGATACGATTAAGCTCAGGATCAATGGAATAATTGAATGAAGTTATAAAATCAACTCCTTCAAGGTTGGTGTTCAGGAAGATTGATCTTTGAAGATCACATGAGATAAATGAAGAATCTTTCAGATCTGTTTCAGTAAAATCAGCTTCATTGATCCTTGAATTCCTGAAGTAAGTCTGCCTGAGCTTTAATTTATTGAAAGAGCATAGTTCAACAGCGCAGTTTTCAAATTCAATGGATATCAGTAACCTGTTGCAGTCCTCAAAATGGAGGCCCATCAGCTTACTGCCTGTAAATTTGCACTCTTTAAATGAAGTGTTCAGAAGTTTTGTTAGACTCAGGTTGCAGCCTTCAAAAAGGCATTCGATAAAATTAAGTTCTGAAAGGTCTGCTCCTGAAAAATCACAGTTTTTAAATACGCAATTTTCGTAGTCACCCGGTTCAGGTGGTATGACCGCGAACCGGGAATTTTCATATTTCAGATCCTGGTGAATATTCCTGTTCATTTCACGCTTTCCGAAATTATACTGGAATGACGTTTATCACTACTTTGCCTTCAGCATGCCCGCCCCTTATGAAATTCATTGCCTCCGCTGCTTTGTCAAGCGGATAAGTTCTGGCTATCACTGCTTTGATAATTCCCCCTGACATAAGGCCTGCAAGGAAATCCAGGTCTGACTTGCTTGCTTTTGCTGAAAGAAATTTCATTTTTTTTGATTCTGATGATAATAATCTGCCGAACAGTATCGATCTGAATATCTGCGATAAAGAACCACCAACCATCACGAATGTTCCGCCTTTGTTAAGGCATTTTTTATACGCCCTCAGAGGATAGTTCCCGTTTACAGCTATAATGGCATCATAGCGCTTATTATCCTTTGTAAAATCTTCTCTGGTGTAGTCTAAGGCATAAGTTGCGCCTAGTGATAGTGTTTGCCGGATGTTTCCGGAACTGCATACCCCTGTTACTTCAGCGCCAAAATATTTTGCCAGCTGAACGGCATAAGGTCCAACGCTTCCGGCACTGCCCACAATCAGTACCTTCTGATCTGCTTTAATACCGGCCTTGTCACGAAGTGCCTGCAATGCTGTAATACCAGCGAGAGGAAATGTGGCTGCTTCAGTATAAGAAATGTTTTCAGGAATGCGGGTCAGCAATTTTTCAGGGGCTGTCACATATTCAGCCAGCCCCCCGAAGCCATTACTGGCAAGATCACCTGCAACCCTGTCGCCAGGCTTGAACATAGTTATGTTTTTGCCGGCTGATTCAACTTCCCCGGCAATATCAGCTCCGAAGATTTTCTTCTCCGGAATTATTCCCATTGACATCGACCGATAGTCTGCAGCATTTAATGAAGTGGCATGAATTTTTATCAGAACTTCATCATCTCCCGGAACAGGCTTATTGATATCGCAGAATAAGAGTCTTCCTGGATGTTTTTTTGTATATACGACTGCTTTCATTTAAAGTGGCATAAAGCAAAAAGAATGTTATCTGCTTATTTTGCAGGTAGTTTCAATTATTGTATTGCCTTTAATCATCGACCAAACAGGGCAATATTTATCTTCAGCAAGCGCAATTACCTTTTTCACATCATCATCAGTTACATCGGGAGATGAAATTGAAATGTCCAGATGAATACTTTTAAATCCTGTCGGATGTTCTTCCCTTCTCACACCTTTTGCATCAATCCCGAATCCGGTAACGGATTTGTTCATCCTGCGCAGGAATATGAGCATAGCGCTTCCAAGGCATGATGAAAGGCTGAGGAGTAATAGTTCAAGTGATGTATAACCAAGAGAATCACCAAAAGGAGGGATGTAATCAATTGAAACCGGTTCATTATCTCCGGCAGAACCTGTGAAGTGCAGTTTTTCGTTTAAAAGCTTAATTGAAGAGCTTAATTCAATAGATTTATTTGCAACCATTTTTATAAAATCAGAACATTATAAAAGTAATGTTTTTGTACTGTCCAGGAAATGTCATACATCTTTTTATAATGCCTTGATGGAAGAAAAGCCACGGCTGATGCTTGAACGCATCATTTTCATTTATTTCTTTAACTCAGCCAGGAGAGAGTTTATATCAAGCGGGTCTGTAAACATTTCTACTGTTCCGTCAGGATTATACTTCCATTCTTCCCTTGGTCTGTCACAATAAAGCTCTATTCCGTTACCATCCGGGTCTTCAAGGTAGATAGCTTCTGAAACACCATGATCTGAAGCTCCTCCAATTGGGTATCCTGCCTCAAGAATCCTCTGCAGGATTGCAGCCAGGTCTTTCCTGGAAGGATATAACAATGCAACATGAAATAATCCCACTGACCGTGGATCGGCGGGAGGTGAGTTTTTGCTGTACCAGGTATTCAGACCTATGTGGTGATGGTAGCCTCCCGCAGAGATGAATGCAGCATCCCTCCCATACATTGTTGTAAGTTCGAAACCAAGTATATCGCAGTAGAAAGCAAGCGATCGTTTTAAATCCGAAACTTTCAGGTGCACATGCCCAACCCTGGTCTCAGCCGGGATTTTGTAGTTGTTATCCATTTTAGTAATTAAAAAATCAGAAAAATTCTCTTCTAACGGTTTCTATCTCTTCATCGGTTATTGTGTGAGGCATGTTTTTATAGATGTGGAATAGCACCTCCGCACCAAGACCCTCCATTATTTCCTTAGTTATGATGCTTCTTTCCAAAGGAATATGCGGATCAACATCACTGCTGCCTATAAACACTTTTGTCTTTTTAAAATCACCCTTGTAGTTCGATGTATTAACTGTTTCTCCAATCAATCCTCCTGAAAAACCTATAATACCGCCATAAATTCCAGCATTCCTTGCTGTTACTTCATAGGCCAGGCAGGCTCCCTGTGAAAAACCCATTATGTAAACATTCTCATTCCCTACACTATCAGCAGCCTTTGAGATCAGATGTTTTACAAATTCTACAGACTGGCTAAGCCAGGGCTCATTTTGTCCGGCTGGAACAAGAAAACTGTTTGGGTACCATGAATTCCCTGGTGCCTGCGGAGCTACGATATAGAACCTTTCATCGCAGAATTCATCCCCCAGGGTAATAATATTGTTTGCTGTGCCGCCCCTGCCATGAAGAATGATTATCGCTTTTTTCGCTTCTTTTAAGGCTCGCCCTTTTTCAATTAATTTAAATTCAGTCATTAAATGATGAAATTATTTTAAATAACTATAATATGGGCTGGTTTGTTCGATAAATGATGAATTTCCTGGTTCTGTGATATATATCATAATATATATCATAATATATATTAAAATGGTTTTAAAATAAAATATGGGGCGTTCGCCCCAAACCCCGGTTACTTATTTGTCTTGACATAAAAAAGTAACCCAAAAAAGTCAAGGCTTCAGTTAATTTTGGGACTCAAGTTTTTAGCCTTGCTCACTACAGAGCCCTCGCAGCAAGGCTAAAAACTTTCGCTTTCCCTTCAATCTTACCCTAATAGCCTCCAAAATTTCCTTGAGGCCGTCCTGAAACCCAAACTCATCAGAGCAGATTACATTCTTTAGCAGGTGCGGAGGGCAAATCCCAGGTATAGGATTTTATCAGAATTACTGGTATGAAATTCCAAGCAATGATGAAATCTCCTTAATCTCATGCAGGGCTGATTCATCCGATTTGCACCTTTTTACAGGCAAAATTTGTTTTTGTGATGAATCATAAAGGATAATCCTTATTTCAGATGAGACGATACTCATCGGCTGTGTTCCTCTGATATAACCGGTATATCCTCTCCTTACTTTCTTTATTCCGAGTTTCATGTCATCCTTAATGTCGATCCATTTTCCAAAAGGCAGTAATCCAAACAAAAAATCAGCATGCCTGATCCTTCTATTTGCAGTGTCTATGATCGTGCTTGTTGAGGTGAAAGCAACAAATGCACCAATAATGGCTAAGAATAAACCTGTCAGGTTAAAATATGCAATAATCAGACCCCCGATAAGCATGAAAATACCGGTTGATGAAGCAAACGGACCAAAAGAATTGTTATCAATCCTGTTAACTATAATCATTGTATTTATTTCATTGCTTGAGGTTCTTTCCTAAGTAAATAGCCCTGGCAAGATTTAATCCTATCAAGCCATTTCGAATTCGTTCTGTATTTTCAGGAAGAGGCTTGCCTCCATATAATAGATAACAGCTCATCTGCCACTTTTCAAGGCCATATCCTGTTGAAATATTTATGCCATACTCAAATGGAGAAAGATATGGCGGATAATTGCTGTTAATGTATACTCCGGTTTCTTTACCCACGATACCAATCCCGAAGAACGGACCAGCATTGAAATTGAATTTTTTATTTCTATATGTCACCAGTACAGGAATATCAGCCGATGTAATTAAAAATTCATGTACATGTGGTTTAATCAATCCGTTATAAAACTGTTCTTTATAAATGTAATGTCCTTTTTCCTGATTTATGTAGAAACCCGATTTCAGGGATAGATGATCATTTATTTTCTTCTCATACAGTATGTTGACGAAATCGAAATGGAATGCGATATCTGTAAATCTCTCCTGTTCATTAATATTTTTTACATTAATATTCATAAAGGATAGATTCAGGCCGGTACTTATATAAAGGGTCTGTCCTGAAACAGGCAGGTTTAATATCAAAAGAACAACAAGTGAGAGATATTTCATTGATGGTTATGAAGTCTAATCTCAGGCAGTATTGATTTCCCCTGTCAAGTAGAGTTTAGCTTTACCACCAATAATGCATCGGTCATTTCTATACTCACACAGGATATTTCCTCCGCGTTTTGAAAGTTGCAGGGCTTTCATGTTCATTCTGCCTTTCTTACTCCACCAGAATGGTATCAGGGAAGTATGTGCCGAGCCTGTTACCGGGTCTTCATCAACTCCAGACTGTGGTGCAAAGAACCGGCTGACAAAATCTGCATCATCACCTTCTGCTGTAACAATAAGGCCGCGTGCATTCAGCCTGTTTATTTCATTAAGGTTGGGAACAAGGTTTCTTACTGCAGTTTCATTATCAACGACAGCAAGATAATCAGTCTTTCCTTTGTATACTTCAATAGGCCTTATTCCTATGCATTTCTCAATAAGAGGTTTGTCTTCATCAGAGGTAAGAAGAACATCTGAAGGGAAATCAAGAAACAGGATATCTTCTTTCCTTGATACGGTGAGCAACCCGCTTTTCATTGAATGGAATCTTATCTGCTGTGCCTTGTATCCGGTCATATTAAATATTACGTATGCTGATGCCAGTGTGGCATGACCACAAAGGTCGACTTCAACAGAAGGGGTGAACCATCTGATAAAAAAGTCATCTCCTTCCGGAACGACAAATGCTGTTTCTGCAAGATTATTCTCATTTGCTATTGATTGCATCAGATCATCTGAAAGCCAGCTCTCGAGAATGCATACAGCCGCAGGATTCCCTGAAAACAATTTATCTGTGAATGCATCAACCTGGTATATTTTTATTTTTCTCATAACCGTCATTATCATGTGTCAGGTATCGTGCGTCCTGGCGTCCAGGGTGGATTTAGCTACACCTTTACAACCTTACCAAACAGCTCCTGCCGCCTTTTTCTGATCAGATATAGCTACACGCCGGTTTCATTGCTCCCTGTTGACTTCTTCAAGGATAAAGCCTGTTCCCCTGACTGTCCTGATATCTATCTCATGATCTTCGGAAATATATTTTCTCAGGCGGCTTATGAAAACATCCATGCTTCTTCCGAGGAAATAATCATCTTCACCCCAGATCTCCGTTAGTATGTCTTCCCTGGCCAGCACTTTGTTTTTATTGATGATGAAGTACTTCATCAGCTGCGCTTCCTTAAGAGTAAGCTTTTCTTTGTTTCCGCCGCTGATAAGCTCAAGAGAATTGTATTTCAGAAGGGTATCTGAAATTTTATATTCATCGTTAGTTGATGAATATGCTCTTTTCAAAATATTATTTATTCGAAGAATAAGAACCTCAGGATCAAATGGTTTTGTAATATAATCATCAGCACCGATCTTCAATCCCCTTACAATATCCTCTTTCATGCTTTTAGCTGTAAGGAATATTAGCGGTATTTCCTGTCTGACCTCCTTCACTTTTTCTCCAAGAGAAAATCCATCCATTTCGGGCATCATAACATCAAACACACATATATCGTATTTATCCTTATTGAATAAATCCCACGCTTCACTGCCATCTCGTGCAAGTGTCACATCATACCCGCTAATCGATATATACTGGCTCAGTATGTTCCCGAAATCCCTGTCATCTTCTGCTAACAATACTTTCATTTTATGTTTGTTTATGAGGTTCTTACAATAAAGGTACAATAAATTTGCCGATTCACTTCACAGGAAGTTTTACAGTGAATGTACTTCCTTTTCCAGGTTTTGAATCCACGGTTACGTCACCACCATGAGCTTCTGCTATTCTTTTAACATAGTATAAGCCAAGCCCAAGGCCTTTGAACTTATGGATATTTCCCGATGAAGCCCTGTAGAATTTATCGAAAATATGCTTCTGATCATTTTTGCTTATACCTATTCCATTATCAGATACTTTTATAAAGATATTATCCTCCTGCCTGAAGCCATTTATCTCTATTTCAGGTTCGGCTTCAGAATATTTTACTGCATTTGAGAGAAGGTTGTTCAGGAGTGTCGTGAAGTAAACAACATCAAGATCCGTTTTGATCCCATCAAGATTATACTTTTCCCTGATACTTGCAGCGCTTCCTCCACCTGACCGGAAACTGTCAACAATATCTTTAAGCAATTCACCCACATCTACATTTTTCCTGTCCAGCTCAAACTGTGTTCTTTCCCACATGCTTATCTCAAGGATCATGTTGATCAGCTGGTTGAGGTGAACACTCTGCTTGCCGATAAGCTTTGCTGTTTCGAGTATTTTATTTTCATTGGAACGTATCTGCGGAAGCTCAAGGGTCTTTCCGGCGACAGTGATGGTTGACAAAGGTGTTTTCAACTCATGAGTCATGTTATTTATAAAGTCTGTTTTAAGATCTGACAATCTTTTCTCTTCCATCAGGTTCCTGTAGGTAATCAGGAACATTATTCCAACTACGAAAATGCTTAAAAGGCTGAGACCCAGGGTTGCAGATGTCTCCCTGAGTATTACCTGTTTTTTGTCAGAAAAATCAATGTAATAATCAAAAAACAACCTGAAGTGGTTGCCTTCAATACCATAACGACTTACCAGTATTTCAGACCCTCCCCCGGAATCCGGCGGACCTGTTCTCCTGCCAAATCCTTCAACCCGTTGAATAACAAGGGTGTCATTGGTTATAAGTTCAAGGTTATTAATTTCAATACGGTGCCTGATATTTTTTTCAAGCCCCCTCATTTCAAAGTAAGTGGAAAGGAGGTTCGAAAGTACCTGCTCCTTCTCAAGTACAACATCAAAGTATTCAAGGATCCCTGATTTCTTGCTCTCTAGCTCGCTCAGGTCATTTACGGAATTTACTAATTTATCAGTTGTGTCGTTAAGCAGTCTTCTTACTATGTCAAACCCGTCATCTGCCCCTGTAAATGATGATCTTCTTATAAACATCAGGGCTTCCTGTGATCTCATAGTATATCTCAGTGAAAACATCTCATTTTTTTCGTTAAGAACACTGAGAATAATATAAACCTGAACTGAAATAATTATCACTATTGAAGCGATACCAAGCAGAAGAACTGTATTCTTTTTTTTCATAGTGTCCGATTCATTAGTCCAAAATTATTCCATTTATATGTAACTATCCATCTATTCCTGGACATTAACCCTGCGTTAACCAGGTGTTAACAAAATAACCATTATCTGTGACATACCTTTACATTCAGAAACAAAAAACAAGCAGCCATGAAAAAATTCTGTACAATAACATTAATCGCAGTCATGATAATGACTGGTCTGTGCAGGAATATTTTAGCACAGGAAAAGAATGCTGATCAGGCCAGGAAAGAAGAAGTTCTTCGTGCAATCGAGGAACAGAAAAAAGCCCTTAATGAGCAGACAAAAGAGATCGAAAAAGAGCAGAAAGAACTTGAACGCCAGCTTTCTGAGGATTTTGGTGTCAATGTCGATCAGAATGGTAACCAGGTAAGGATATACAGGAGAGGTGACAGGACTCTCAATGCCGATTATTTCCGCATGCCAAATGTTCCTGTTGTTCCTATGGTTCCGGATATCGAGATGAGTTTTCATATGAGTGACAATATCCAGAGAACATCATTTGAATTCTCCAAATCTATAAAGGAAACCTCTTTTAAAAGGGATTATTCATTTGATGTTGACAAGGCAGCCAAATCTGTTTCAATGGCTGTAAATGGCGACTGTAAACAGGGTGAGATAAGAATAAAGATAATCACGCCCCAGGGTAAAACATACAGTGATGTAGTAATAGATAATTTTGGCAATATGAATGTGAGAAAATCGTTCAACATATCTGAAACTGAAAACCAGGATAAGACAGGAGAATGGAAAATGCAGATTGATGCAGAAAAAGCTACAGGTTATTTCAGGTTATCTTTCCAGACTTACTAGTTCCTTCCATAGTTTTTTCATTCCTTAGGGGAGGCGCTGCCTCCCTTTTTTATTGCATCCATCGAAGAATTCCTGTTGTCAAGGTTATTAAAAAATGGGTCCCAGTTCCTGTTTTGATAAAATTCAGAGGTTTTTATATTGAAATAGCCGAGCACATGCTTAGGTGAAAGAGTATATATAAGTTCATCATTATCACCATAATATGGCTCGGTAATTGTCAGAACTTCCTCCAGTCCTGAATCTATCTCATTTGATGCGTCTGAATAAAGGTCGTATGTTGTTTTAGGGATGGCGATAATAATTGTATATGTGCCGTAGTCCTTTCTCTGGAAAAGGAAATATGTGATCTCTATCGGTTCAGAAGGATTAACACGGTCGGTTGAATGTGGCAGCTGGCTTTCGAACATAAAGCCTTCATTCATTATCTTCTCAACTATCTCAAACTCCTTTGTGTTATGAAGAAAGAAACAACAATCCCTGAAATTTCTGAGTACTGAGGCAAGTATCTCTCCTTTGTTCTTCATCCTTTGATCAGGAAGGTTATTTACTCAAAAATAGCTGATATTATCTTATACAAAACAGGAATTGTCAGAATTTTAAGAACAAGGTCATTTGTGAACGTTTTCAAATATTAGACAGTTAATGTTAAATTTGCATCTAATAATAGCATTGGATGAAAAAAGCTCTTTTCCTGGTCCTGGTAATTTTGTCTGTGTCATGTAACAGAAGCAGCAGGCAGACCCGGGATGAAAGGATAATTACCGTCAGTATTGCGCCTTATAAGTTTTTTATAGACAGCATCTCGGGGGGGGATTTTCTTGTAAATGTGATGGTTCCTGCGGGTGCTGATCCACACATTTACGAACCGGTACCGGAGCAGATAACCAGGCTCAGTTCATCTGAAGCCTATATAAGCAACGGGTTCCTTGGATTTGAAATGGTATGGCTTGAAAGACTCTACCAGGTAAACAAAAAAATGAGGAAGCTGAACCTTGGAGAAGTAATTGAACCTATAGCCCCTCAGGAGGATCATCATGGCGAACACCAGGAGGGTGCGGATCCGCATTACTGGGTAGCTCCTTCATGTGCTCTAAAAATGGCACCTGTAATAAAGGATTTTCTTATTGAGCTTAATCCTTTGGGAAAAGATAAGTATGAACAGAATTGTGCTTCCCTTGTTTCAGGTATCAATGCAATGGATCAGAGGGCAAGGACGATGTTTGCCGGTTATCAATCTGCCCCGTTCATGATCTATCACCCTAATCTTGCTTATATTGCAAGAGATTATGGTTTGCGTGAGATATCAGTGGAGTCAGAAGGGAAGGAACCTTCGCCGGCAGCGATGAAAGCACTTATTGATGAAGCAAGAAAGTATAATATTAAAACAATCTTTGTCCAGAAGGAATATGACAGGAGAAACGCACGTGCCATTGCATCGGAGATTGGTGCTCAACTTGTCATTATTGATCCTTTGTCCGAAAACTGGTCAGAATCGGTGAACTTCATCCTTGATGCTTTGTATAAAAGCTTTAATGGCAGTATATGAACTGGGTGTTTGAGATGAAATCTGTTTATGTGTCCTATGGAGCAGAGCCTGTTCTGGAAGACATAAATATCAGGGTAGGCGAAAACGACTTTATTGGAGTTATCGGACCTAATGGCGGTGGCAAGACAACATTTCTGAAGGTAATACTCGGACTTGTTAAACCATTCAGCGGCACCCTGGTATTTAATGAGGAAGTTATTTCACATACAAGGATCGGCTATCTTCCACAGATATCAACAGGTGACATAAACTTTCCCCTCAGCATAAAAGATGTGATACTATCCGGCCTCATGATAGGAAAGGGGATATTCTCGAGGATGACACCCGAAGACAGGGAGAAAGCTTCCAGGGTAATAGATGAACTCGGTCTATCAGGTATGGAAAAAGCCCCGCTCAATGAACTTTCAGGAGGGCAGCTTCAGAGAGTATTCCTTGGAAGGGCAATAATTGGTGATCCCCGACTGCTGCTCCTTGATGAACCCGGGAATTTTGTCGATACTACCTTTGAGAAGGATTTTTATGAAAAGCTTAAGGAGCTTAACAGGCGTATGGCCATACTTATGGTTTCGCATGATGTGGGCACAATATCCGCTCATATCAAATCATTTGCATGCGTAAACCGGACACTCCATTACCATCCATCTCACGAAATAACAGATGATGATCTTCTGGCATACGGATGTCCGATCCAGCTTGTGACACATGGAGATGTGCCTCATACAGTACTTAAAAGACATAATAATGGATCAGAGCCTGTTTCAATATGATTTTATAGTCAGGGGAGCGGCAGGAGTCCTGTTTGCAAGCATTACTGCAGGGCTTGCCGGTACTTATGTTGTTTCAAGGCGAATGGTTTTCCTGAGCGGTGGCATTACCCATGCATCATTTGGCGGAATCGGGATTGGGTACTTTCTTGGTATAAACCCTGTCCTTGGTGCTGCTATCTTTGGCATACTTTCAGCGTTAGGCATCGAATTCCTTTCGGTAAGGCAGAAAATCAGGGAGGATTCTGCAATAGGCATCCTCTGGGCTCTTGGTATGGCTGTTGGTATAATCTTCATTTATCTTACCCCGGGATACACTCCTAACCTGATGGGTTATCTGTTCGGCAGTATTTTGACCGTAACAAATGCCGACCTCATAGCATTGGGTGCAATGTCAGCCTTGCTGATCATGTATTTTACAATCTTTTACAGAACAATTCTTTACATTTCATTTGATGAACAATATGCAAGAACTTATTCATCTTATGTGGACCTCATAAAGTACTTTACAACTTCACTCATAGCACTTACTATAGTGCTGAATATACGGATGGCAGGTGTTGTGCTCGTTATATCACTTCTTACAATACCCCCAAACATAGCAATGCTTTTTACAAAAGCTTACATAAAAATCATTATGTTCTCCATTATTGCAGGTTTCGTGGGAACCGCGACCGGTTATGTCGTTTCATGGATTGCAGGTATCCCTGTTGGCGCAACAATTATCTTTACGCTTGTTATTCTCTGGACGCTGGCTAAAGGTGTTTCAATGCTGAGGCAGCAGCCTGGTATTATCAGGGTTGGATAAACATCCTGCATTTAAGTTTGTTAAATTGTCTGAGATAAAAAATTATACAACCATGGATTATGATCTTATTGTAATAGGCAGCGGCCCGGGCGGATATGTTGCTGCTATCAGGGCATCGCAGCTTAAAATGAAAGTTGCTGTAGTTGAGAAGGCTGAAATAGGGGGCATCTGCCTTAACTGGGGCTGCATACCTACCAAATCTCTTCTTAAAAGTGCCCAGGTGTTTGAATACCTGAATCATGCAGCCGAATATGGTATAACCATGGAAGGAAACGCCAAACCTGATTTTCCTGCCATGATTAAAAGAAGCAGGACGGTTGCTGAAGGAATGAGCAAAGGAGTTCAGTTCCTTTTCAGAAAAAACAATATTGACCATATCAATGGAACAGGAAAGCTCGCAGGCAATGATAAAGTAGAGGTTGCCGGTAATGACGGAAACAAAAAAACATATTCAGCAAAAAACATTATACTGGCAACCGGTGCGCGTTCGAGAGAGCTCCCGGGATTTAAGCAGGATGGCAAAAAGATAATCGGATACCGGGAAGCTATGACGCTTCCACAGCAGCCAGGTTCCATGTTAGTGATCGGATCAGGAGCTATCGGAAGTGAGTTTGCCTATTTCTACAGTTCAATAGGAACAAAGGTGACTCTGGTTGAATTCATGCCAATGATTGTTCCGAATGAAGATGAGGAAGTCTCAAAACAGCTTGAGCGCTCGTTCAGGAAGATGAAGATCGATATATTAACAAACTCCACCGTTGAGTCGGTTGAAATAAAAAATGACAAATGTTATTCGCTTGTAAAAACATTGAAAGGAGAATCTGTCATTGAATCTGATATAGTTCTTTCTGCTGTCGGGGTGACCACAAATATTGAAGGAATCGGACTTGAGGAAGCTGGCGTTAAAACAGAGAAAGGAAAGGTTGTCGTTGACGATTATTACAGGACAAATGTTCCGGGTGTTCATGCTATCGGGGATATAGTTCATGGACCGGCACTGGCGCATGTTGCGTCAGCTGAAGGTATTACATGCGTTGAAAAGATAGCAGGACTGGATGTGAACCCTATAAACTATAACAATATACCAGCCTGTACATATACCAACCCTGAGATAGCTTCAGTTGGACTTACAGAGGCAGCTGCAAAGAAAGCAGGTCATGAGATTAAGGTTGGAAAATTTCCTTTCACAGCTTCAGGCAAGGCAAGTGCAGCAGGAGCCAAAGAAGGTTTTGTCAAGCTTATCTTTGATGCCTCATATGGAGAGCTGCTTGGAGCGCATATGATTGGTGCAAACGTTACCGAGATGATAGCGGAGATAGTGGTCAGCCGCAATCTTGAGACAACCTGGCATGAAATTGTAAAATCAATTCACCCGCATCCGACAATGTCGGAAGCTATCAGTGAGGCTGCAGCTGCCGCATATGGTGAGGTAATTCACCTGTAATTTTAAATAATAAAAGCAACCTTTCAGTCGCTTCAATCATCAATCCTTTGGACGATTGATGGTTTTTGTAATAAACTTTTATTATATTTATCTCCTTATGTGCTTAAGGTGCAGGAGATAGGTGAAATAATAAGAGGATCTGTAAACGGAAACCGCAGAGATCAGGAGCTTCTATACCGCAGGTATGCAGCGAAACTTTATGCCGTATGCCTGCAGTATTCGGGTAATGATGAAGAGGCACGTGATATTTTGCAGGAAGGATTTATAAAGATCTTTGAAAACCTTGAATATTTCAAGTTCGAAGGATCATTTGAAGGATGGCTGAGGCGGATTATGGTTAATACCGCTCTCGAAAAATTCCGCAGCAGGCACAACCTTTACAGGGTCGATGATATCGATTCAATACAGGAACCTGAATATGATCCTGACAACCATGATTATGCCGGTCTTGAAGCAGCAGATCTGATGAGTATGATCAGGGAACTGCCACCAAAATACAGGATGGTATTCAATCTTTATGCTATTGAAGGTTATTCACATAAGGAGATCGGAGAACTTGTGAATATATCTGAAGGTACCTCAAAGTCAAACCTGGCACGTGCAAGGATCATTCTGCAGCGTAAAGTTGGTTCTTACACAGGTTTAAGAAAGAAAGCAGCCAATGGATAGGTCAAATGCAAATATTGATCTGGTTTTCAGAAACGGGCTGAAGGATTTTGAAGTTCTTCCGCCGGAACTGGCGTGGAAAAAAATAAAACCTTCAATTTATGGAAGGAAGAGGGTGGCTTATTTCAGGACTGCAGCCCTTGTGGCCGCTTTTGCATCGATAGGCATTGTTGCTTTCTTTCTTGGGCGAAGCTCAACAACATCCCTGAATGACTCCTTTATCGCGTTTAATATCAGCCAGGAAGATCCATATTACAGTGTTCAGCCGTTTCGCATTAACTCAGAATCATCCATTCCTGCCGGAACCAATATTCATGAAAGGGGATCTGAACTGCAGGCTCCTTCAGCTGATTTTATACAGACTGATGAGATAGTTTTGCAGACAGTGAGCCAGAGGCAGCTTGTTCAGCCTGTAAGAAGAGCTGAAAAAACGATAATGATTCCTGATATTTCAGAGCCTCTTTATTCAGACTATCTTTCCAGAAGTAAACCTGTTGTTACAAGACGATGGTCTGTCGAAGCCATGGCTTCTCCTACCTATTATTCGATGATGGGAGCAGGGGGTAATAATTTTTCGCGGCAGCTTCTTGCTTCAGAAAAGCCTATATCTTCTTATACAGGCGGTCTGACAGTATCTTACCGGATAAACAGGAGATTTACTATCCAGACAGGTTTGTTTTATGCATCACAGGGGCAAAAGCTTGCAGGTGTTTACTCGTATGCCGGATTCCAGGCTTATTCAGAATCAAAAGGAACGCCTAATTTTGAGCTGAGGACAGCAAGCGGCCCTGTACAGACAGGAAATGCCGATGTCTTTATTTCAGTCAGGGGTGATCCGGAGCGCATAACCACACAATATACAAATGATGTTTTTGACCCGGAAAAGTCCAACCTGACTTACCTGGGCAATGAACTCATTCAGAGTTTTAACTACCTGCAGATGCCACTTATCCTCAGGTACAAAGTTATTGACAAGACCCTTGATATTAATCTTACAGGAGGTGTCTCTTATGATTTCCTGATCAGGAATGATGCATATACGGATGTTAACGGAATTAAATACCTTGTCGGGGATACAAAAGGTATCAATACGCTGGCACTCAGCAGTTCATTCGGGATGGGATTTGAATACGGACTTACTGATAAAATATCTTTAAACCTTGAGCCTACCTTCAGATATTTCCTAAATCCTTTCAATGAACCCACTCAACCCGGAATTCATCCATATTCATTCGGAGTTTTTTCAGGATTTTCATTCCGTTTCTAAGTTCGCTGAGGTTCTGCAAACCTTTGTAAAAATCTGGAGAAAATTACTTTACTGTATTGATGCTGAAAATTGCATTTATATTAACTTTGCACCAGGATTGCATTACAGCACAGCATAAAAATTATGAAAACCCAATATAGTAAAACAATACTAACAGTATTTGTACTGATATTATCATCGGTTGCTATTTTCGTTATTGCACAAGGTTTCAGGCAGGAGCCTTCTTCTATACCAGGTGAAAAAGGCAGGGATTCGTTGTTATATACAGTTTCATCTTTCGAGATACCCGATCAGGTGACTTTTGCAGGGGAAAGAATGCCTCTGGAAAACTTCGATACCAGAGAAAGTCTTGAAAGGGAAATCCTTACAAGTGCTTACAGGCATTCCTCAACAATACTTATAATCAAGAAGGCAAACAGATTCAACCCGATAATAGAAAAGATTCTCGCAAAAAACGGCATTCCCGATGATTTCAAATACCTGGTAGCCGCTGAGAGTGAATATAATAATGTTGTCTCACCGGCAGGTGCCACAGGCTTCTGGCAGATAATGTCACAAACCGGGAAAGAAGAAGGTCTTGAAATAAACTCTATCGTTGATGAACGCTACAATGTTGAAAAAGCAACAGAGTTTGCCTGCGATTTCTTCAAAAAATCTTATGAAAAATATGGTAGCTGGACCCTTGCCGCAGCATCGTATAATGGCGGCAGGGCAGGTATAGACCTCCAGATCAAGATTCAGAACCAGAAAGATTACTATGACCTGCTTCTCAATGAAGAGACAGCACGTTATATTTTCAGGGTTGTTGCTTATAAGCTTATAATAAGCAACCCCACAGCATATGGATTTGACCTGAAGAGTGATGATCTTTATCCTGAGATGAAATATTATGAGGTAAAGGTGGATACTGCCATCACTGATATATCAACATTTGCGGGTAAATTCAATACAAATTACAAGCTCATAAAGTATCTGAATCCCTGGTTGCGTAAACCGTACCTTACACCCAGGCCAAACAAGGAGTATACAATCAAAATCCCGGTTGAAGGGATGAGAAACCTCGACAAGACAATTATCCTGACAGATAAATCGGAGGTTCAATGAGTGAGGAGATTAATGTCCTCGGCGCACGTGTACACAATCTGCAGAACATAGATGTAACTATTCCGCGAAACAAGCTTGTTGTTATAACAGGTCTGAGCGGAAGCGGTAAATCGTCACTTGCTTTTGATACGATCTATGGGGAGGGACAGAGAAGGTATATGGAGACTTTGTCTGTTTATGCAAGGCAGTTCCTTGGAGGTATGGAGCGCCCCGATGTTGATAAGATCACAGGGCTCAGTCCCGTAATATCAATAGAACAGAAAACAACAAACAAGAATCCAAGGTCAACAGTAGGCACAATAACTGAGATTTACGATTTTCTGCGTTTGCTGTTTGCAAGGGCAGGAGAGGCATATTCGTATGCATCTGGTGAGAAGATGGTTAAATATACCGATGACCAGATACTTGAACTTATCAAAAAAAGATTTGAAGGGAAAAAGGTTTACCTTCTTGCACCGCTAATAAAAGGGAGAAAAGGGCATTATAAGGAACTCTTTGAGCAGTTAAGGAGGAAAGGTTACCTTAATGTACGAGTAAATAACGAGATCCGGGAGCTTGCCCCTTCAATGAAGCTTGATCGTTATAAAACACATTTTATTGAGCTTGTAATAGACAAATTCAGAATAGGAGAAACCTCCGACAAGCGCCTGCACGATTCAATAATTACATCGCTCGACCAGGGAGATGGTGTTATTATGGTGCTTGATGCTGAGAAGAACGAGCCTTATTATTTCAGCCGTCATCTGATGGACCCTGTTTCGGGTATATCATATAACGAACCTGCTCCTCACACATTCTCATTCAACTCACCGCAGGGTGCATGTCCTCATTGCAACGGGCTTGGAGAAGTCTCAAGCATTGATGAAAAGAAAATTATTCCTGACCCTTCACTGAGCATCAGGAAAGGAGGAATAGAACCCCTTGGAAAATACAGGAATACCTGGATATTCTGGCAGATTGAAGCTATTGCAGAAAAGCATGGTTTTACACTCGATACACCTGTGGCTGATATTCCGGAGGAAGCCATTAATAAAATCCTTTATGGTTCGGATGAAGTACTAAAACTCTCAAATACTCCGCTTGGACTTACTTCAAATTATTTCCTGACGTTTGAAGGTGTTGTAAATTACGTCGGCAACAGTGAAGCTGCTGAAGGACAGAAGAATGGATCAAAGCTGAAAGAACAATACATCCATTACGAAGTATGTCCTGAGTGCAAGGGTACAAGGCTCAAAAAGGAATCCTTATTCTTCAGGATTGGTAACAGGAATATCGGAGAGCTTGCTTCTCTTGATATCCGGGAGCTGAGCGGGTTTCTATCCAATATTGAGGAAACCATGACATCGAGGCAGAAGCAGATTGCTTCCGAAATATTAAAAGAGATAAGGGCAAGACTTGGTTTTCTTCTTGAAGTAGGGCTCGAATATCTTTCTCTTAACCGCGGAACAAGATCCCTCTCAGGAGGAGAAAGTCAGAGGATAAGGCTTGCAACACAGATAGGATCAAAGCTTGTAAATGTGCTTTACATTCTTGATGAGCCAAGCATCGGTCTTCATCAGCGCGATAACAGAAGGCTGATTGAAGCTTTAAAGCAGCTCAGGGATGCAGGCAACTCTGTTATTGTTGTTGAACACGACAGGGAGATGATAATATCTGCCGATCATGTTATAGATATTGGTCCGGGTGCCGGAAGGCTGGGAGGCCTTGTGGTTGCACAGGGAACACCTGCCGAGCTGTTGACGAAGAACACTCTTACATCGATGTACCTGAACGGTAAGAAAAAATTTGAAATTCCTGGAAAGAGAAGGGAGGGAAGTGGCAAAAAGCTCATTCTTACAGGCGCCTCAGGGCATAACCTGAAATATGTTGATCTTGCTATTCCTCTTGGTACACTAATCTGTATTACAGGTGTTTCAGGGAGCGGAAAATCTTCACTTATAAACCAGACACTCCATCCAGTACTTGCAAAAAAATATCATCATGCCGGGACGTTTGCCCTGCCATATAAGGATATTTCAGGACTGGAGAACCTTGACAAGGTAATAGAAGTCAACCAGTCGCCGATAGGCAAGACACCACGCTCAAATCCTGCCACCTACACAGGTGTTTTTACCGATATCAGGAAGCTCTTCGAACAAACTACCGAGGCAAAGATCAGGGGATTTGGCGCTGGACGTTTTTCATTCAATGTAAAAGGAGGCAGGTGTGAGGGATGCCAGGGGGCCGGGGTAAAAACGATCGAGATGAATTTTCTTCCCGATGTTTATGTTCATTGCACTGACTGCAACGGAAAAAGATATAACCGCGAAACTCTTGAAGTCAAATATAAAGGAAAGACCATAAGCGATGTTCTGGAAATGACAGTTGACCAGGCTGTTGACTTTTTCCATGGAATTCATTCAATCCACACCAAAATAAAAACGTTGCAGGATGTTGGACTGGGGTATATACGCCTCGGACAGCAATCGACAACCCTTTCTGGCGGTGAAGCACAGCGTGTGAAGCTTGCAACAGAACTTGCAAGGAAAGATACCGGCAAAACGATCTACATACTCGATGAACCAACAACAGGACTTCATTTTGAGGATGTAAGGGTGCTCCTTGATGTCCTGAACAAGCTTGTCGCCCGCGGCAATACTGTGATAGTTATCGAGCATAATCTCGATGTTATCAAGATGGCCGATCACATAATAGACCTTGGTCCTGAAGGCGGACGGGAGGGAGGAAAGATTATCTTTTGCGGAACCCCGGAAGAGATTATTCACTGTGAATCAAGCTATACCGGAAAATACCTCAGGCACGAACTTCAGGCTTAAGAAAATAATTATATTTGAGGCTCATATATAACGAGGTTAATGAAAACGGAGAAGCCCACAGATCTTATTAAAGAAGCATTTGACCAAAAGGCATGGAATGAAATACACACCACCGATTCGTGGAGGGTGTTTAAAATAATTGCAGAGCTTGTAGAAGGTTTTGAAAAGCTTGCCAGGATCGGTCCTTGCGTTTCAATTTTCGGTTCGGCCCGCACTCATTACAACGATAAATATTACAGGCTGGCAGAAGATATTGCTTATAAGCTGGTTCAGAACGGATATGGTGTCATTACAGGCGGCGGACCCGGTATCATGGAAGCAGCAAATAAGGGAGCTGCAAAGGGAAAGGGCAAATCCGTAGGGATAAACATAGACCTTCCTTTCGAGCAGCGGCCTAATCCATATATTGATCCCGACAAGCTTATCACTTTCGATCATTTCTTTGTCAGGAAAGTGATGTTTATGAAGTATGCCCAGGGATTCATTGTACTGCCAGGCGGTTTCGGTACATTCGATGAGCTGTTTGAAGCAATCACACTTATACAGACAAGGAAAATCGGTAAGTTCCCGATAATACTTGTCGGAAAAAAATACTGGAGCGGGCTTGTCGACTGGATCAAGGAAAAAATGCTTGAGGAGGAACATAATATCGCACCTGACGATATGGATATCTTTACAGTTGTCGATACATCGGATGAAGCTGTCGATGTGATTATCAGGTTCTACTCGAGGTACCTGCTGTCCCCGAACTTCTGAAATTGAGCCCGGGCGTCATGCGTCCTGGTGTCGTTATGAAAGTTATATTATAATATATATTATAATATATAATTTAATATATATTTAATATATATTTAATACTTTGGCTTTAAGGGGACGTATCCAATTACTATGGTAATGAAACTAAATACTCTAAGTACTTCAGCCATTTAGCCACTCCAGGCACTCCTAGTGAACTCTCGTACTCCTGTCCATCTCCCTTGCAGCATCTTTTGATTTAAGAGTCTGGCGCTTATCATATTCCTTTTTGCCCCTTGCGATCGCTATTTCAGCTTTTGCCAGTCCACGGTCATTTATAAAAACCTTCGTGACAACAATTGTCAGTCCTGTTTCCTTCACTTTCCTTTCAATCTTCCTGAGCTCACGGGCTGTGAGAAGCAACTTTCTTTCCCTGAGAGGGTCATGGTTGTTCATATTTCCCCACCAGTACTCTGCAATATGCATTCCCCTGATGTAGAGTTCCCTGTTGCTGAAAAAACAATAAGCATCAACAACGGTGGCTTTCCCGAGTCTTATGGATTTGATCTCAGTACCGGTAAGTTTAATGCCGGCAATGAATTTCTCGATGAACTCATAATCATGCTGAGCTTTTTTGTTTTTGATCACTACATCATTTGTACTTGTCTTCATTACCAGGATAGTGAGCTGTCATAATAAATTTTAGACGGCATTAAATGACAAAATTACTTAAATTTAAGGTAAATTGCCTTTCTTCCTGGAAAACAATTGATGAAGCAGTGATGAAATCAGACTATGATCTTCTTGTAATTACCGGCCCTACTGCATCTGGTAAAACCTCACTCGCAGTCAGGGTTGCAGCAGAGCTTAACGGGGAGATCATAAGTGCAGACTCGCGACAGGTTTACCGGGGAATGGATATAGGTACCGGCAAGGATTATGAAGATTATAACATAGGTGGGAGATCAATTGCCTGTCACCTTATTGACATTGCTGACCCGGGGTATAAATACAATGTATTCGAATACCAGAGAGATTTCCTGAGGGTTTACAATGACCTGAAAAAGAGGGAGGTATTCCCAGTGGTATGCGGAGGTTCGGGGATGTATGCCGACAGCATAATTTCAGGATACAAGATGTTTGAAGTGCCTCCCGACAGTGGTCTCAGGGCAAGGCTTGAAAAGAAATCGATGGAAGAGCTCATGGAGATACTTTCCACATACAAGTCACTTCATAATGTAACCGATATCGATACAAAAAAGAGGGTAATACGGGCCATTGAAATTGAATATTTTTCAAAGAACCGTAAAACAGGAAATACAGCTTTCCCGAAGCTTAATTCCGTTATTGTAGGGGTGCATGTTGACAGGGACCAACGAAGAGTCAGGATCACTGAAAGATTGCACAACAGGCTGAAATCGGGGATGATTGATGAAGTTCATAAGTTACTTGAGAACGGGGTAAAGAAGGAGACTCTCATGTATTATGGTCTTGAATATAAGTATATCACACTTTACCTGTCGGGCAGGATAACATATGAAGAGATGCTCCACGATCTTGAAATAGCCATTCACCAGTTCGCAAAGCGGCAGATGACATGGTTCAGGGGTATGGAACGTCGGGGTATAAAAATAAACTGGATCAATAGCGAGCTTCCGATGGAGGAAAAGGTAAAAACTGTTATGGAGCTCCTTGGGCATAAATAAAAAAACTCACACGAAACCTGTGCTGGTTCCGTGTGAGCTATATCCTGTACTATTTCAGGTATGTGTCAAGCCATTCAAAAAATTCCCTCTGCCATAATACAGCATTCTGGGGCTTTGTTACAAAATGATACTCATCCTCGAAGAAGAGCAGCCTGCTTGGAATACCAAGTATCTGTGCTGCCTGAAATGCTTCCATGGCCTGGGTATATGGGATCCTGAAATCATTCTGACCGGCAATTATGAGAATTGGGGTGTCCCAATCTTCAACCCTGAGATGCGGAGAATACTGGTAACTTTTCGGTGATTTCCAGTATGGTCCTTCAAGATCTTTGTTGGGAAACCATAATTCCTCGGTGGAACCGTACCAGCTTACATAATCGAACATGCCATTATGTGAAATGAATGCCTTGAACCTTCCTCCATGAACCCCTGCAAGGTAGAATACTGATGTTCCTCCGTAGCTCGCACCAACAGCACCCATCCTTTTCCTGTCGACATATTTCTCTTTAGCCATTGCATCAGTTGCATCGAGATAATCCTGGATATTTGCGCCACCGTAATCGCCTGAGATCTGACTGGTCCATTCCTGTCCGAACCCTTTTACGCCTCTTCTGTTAGGGGCAAATACTATGTAGCCCTTTGCTGCCATCATCTGCATATTCCACCTGTATGACCAGAACTGATCGAGAGTTGACTGAGGTCCACCGTTGCAGAACAACAGAGCCGGGTATTTCTTTGAAGCATCAAAGTCGGGAGGGTATGTAACCCACATCTGGAGATCCATGCCATCTTTTGTTGTGATGTATTTTTCTTCAGAGTTGCCCATCTTTATAAAATCATAGATGAATTTATTAATTGAGCTTATCTGTTTTACTTCACCCGAGCCGGTGTTCACAACGGCAACTTCAGGGGCCATAGCCATCGAGGTAAGTCCTGCAACAAGGACACCTGATTTGAAATCGACAGGACTCAGATTATGTTTTCCTTCTGTAACCTGTTTTATTGTGCCATCAGTTAATGCAATCCTGAATATCTGGCGTGTTCCCATATGAGAGCACGTAAAATAAACATTATCATTGTCAATCCATTTTACCTCTTCAATATCAAACTGCCAGCCTTTCGAAATCCAGGTACGCTGACCGGTTTTAATATCATAGGTGAACAGTCGATTAAGGTCTGCTTCATACCCGGGCTCTTCCATGCTCAGGTAGGCAATCCTGGAACCGTCGGGTGAGAATACCGGATATTTGTCATAGCCCTTGTTTTCTTCAGTTATGTTTATCTCCGATTCTTTCTCAGTATCATAAAGATAGATGTCAGTGTTTGTGCTCCTCGCATATTCTATTCCAGTAAGCTTTTTCGAAGTGTATGCGACATACTTTCCATCAGGGCTCCATGATAATTCACCCTCATCATAGTATGGCGAATCAGGTGTTTCAAATCTCTGACCCTCCATCACATCCTTTTCACCACTTACCTTGGAACCGTTGAATGAAGCCACAAAAACATGGCTATATGAGTAATCACTCCAGGCATTCCAGTGCCTGTACATCAGATCATTAATGATCCTGACTTTTGCCTTTGGAAGGTTATGTTTCTCGTTCGCAGTCTGGTCAAGCTTTACTCTCCTGGTGAAGTAAAGTTTATCACCTTTAGGCGAGATGCTGAAAATTTCAAAATTATCCAATCCTTCCACGGTTGTTTTAGCTGATCCGTCAGGTTTCATTGTAAATAACTTACCATCACTTGAGTATGCTATCGAATTGCCATTGTCGATCCATTGTGGCGAGCTTCCGTTTCCTGCAAGCATTACTGCATTACCACCTGAAGACGGCATACTATAAATGCTTGTCATATTTTCTTGTGTATCAAGGTCGTAATTTGTAACTGTATACAGCACGGTCTGACCATCAGGAGAGAGTGCAACTGTTCCAAGTCTTCCAAATTTCCACATTAATTCCGGAGTCATCACTCCTCCATCTTTCTCTTCCTGTGTGAGCTGGTTGATAATCTGCGATTGTGTTCCTTCTTCCTGTGTAACTTCACTCTGCTTATTGTTGCATGAATAAAGCAATAGGATTGCAGTTCCCAGAATTGAAAGGACGATTTTTTTCATAGGTACAAGTGTTAAATGGAACAGGCCAGGGTTATGCCTGACCTGTGTTATTTTTGAGTTTAATTTACTTTAAGCCTCTCAGATATTTTCTGTTTAAGCTCATCATAAAGCTCGGGGTTATCTTTAAGAATCTGCTTGACAGCATCTCTTCCCTGGCCGATCTTGGTTTCACCATAGCTGAACCATGAGCCGCTTTTTTTAATGATTTCGAAATCTACGCCAAGATCGACAATCTCTCCCAGCTGGCTGATGCCCTCACCATAAAGGATATCAAAGTCAGCCTTTCTGAAGGGGGGAGCAAGCTTGTTCTTAACGATCTTCACCCTGGTTCTGTTACCGATTATTTCCTCACCTTCCTTAAGCTGGTTGGTTTTACGGATATCGAGCCTTACAGATGCATAGAATTTCAAAGCATTTCCACCTGTAGTGGTTTCCGGGTTACCGAACATCACACCAATCTTATCCCTCAGCTGGTTGATAAAGATGCATGATGTATTTGTCTTGCTGATATTTGCTGTGAGCTTTCTGAGAGCCTGTGACATCAGCCTGGCCTGTAGGCCCATTTTTGAATCACCCATTTCACCTTCAATCTCGGCTTTGGGAGTAAGGGCCGCAACAGAGTCTATTACAATGATATCAAGAGCGCCTGACCTTATGAGGTTATCTGCAATCTCAAGGGCCTGCTCGCCGTTATCAGGCTGTGATATCAGCAGGTTTTCAATATCTACGCCAAGCTTTTCTGCATAATTGCGGTCGAAAGTATGTTCAGCATCAATTATTGCTGCAATACCGCCATTCTTCTGAGCTTCAGCAATTGCATGTATCGCAAGTGTTGTTTTTCCGGATGCTTCGGGGCCATAAATCTCAATAACCCTTCCGCGCGGCAGACCGCCTATACCTAGAGCTGCATCGAGCCCTATGGATCCGGTAGGAATGATCTGGATATTTTCAATGGCATGATCGCCAAGTTTCATTATGGTTCCTTTACCATAGTCTTTTTCAATCTTTCCAAGTGTAATCTCAAGGGCCTTAAGCTTTTCCTTGTTGATTTCTTTTTTTTCGGTGCTCATATCAGCAATATTATTTATTATATAGTTTGAATATCTGTTGTGTGTGATCAGAAGTCTGAACTTTCCTTATTATTTTTTCAATAGTGCCGTTACCGTCAATTATGAAAGTAGTTCTTTGCACACCAAGGAAAGTTTTTCCGTATAGCTTTTTTTCTCCGAAGACACCATAATCATCCATTATCTTTTTGGAAGTGTCGGCAATGAGCGGAAAGGGGAGTGAATATTTCCCTGCAAATCCTTTATGTGATTTTTCATTGTCAGCACTTACCCCAACCACAGCATACCCTTTCTTTAGCAGCTCGTCATAATTATCCCTCAGGTTACAAGCTTCAGCTGTGCAACCAGGGGTGTTATCTTTCGGGTAAAAGTATAAAACTAATTTCTTTCCTGCAAAGTCACTTAATTTCACTTCTTTCCCATTCTGATCTGTGCCCTTGAAATCGGGAGCTTTCATGCCTTCCTGTAATGTCGCCATTGTAAATTATTTTGTTATAATGGCTAAATTTACGAGATTTGGACCGTATTCTGCATAGTAACAGATGATTATTATTAACATTATGTTACCTGACAATCTGATTTTTATGAATAATACGATTTATATAAAATTTCCGTTTGCACTGTTGATGAAAGTATCTCGTAATAAATTTTTAATATTTATTCTCTTTTCCGGATTTTTCCTCTACTCTAATCAGGAGGTCTATTCCCAGTCAAAGGCCACAAGGCAGTCATCAATGGATTCTTTTAACAGGGGCGACTATGCGGAAGCTTATGCCGGGTACAGCCAGTTGCTTGTTTCTTTCCCGAAGGATCCTCTTTATAAATACTATTCAGGGGTGAGCCTTGTAATGCTTGAGAAAGATCCTTCAAAGGCTGAATTGTTGCTTAGCGAAGCTCTTTCCGGGGGTTCGTTAAAATCTCTTCCGGCTGATGCGATCTTTTACCTGGGCCGTGCACTGCAGATGAATGGGAATTTTATCGATGCTGAGAAAAGTTACAGGAGGTATGAACAGGAAGCCGGCAGGAAGAAAGCTAATGAAATGAATGTACAGCAATATATTATTCAGTGCAAGGCAGGACAGGGGCAGATAATCAATCAGGAAAGCGTTGCAACAGTCTCCCTGGCTGAGAAAACGCAGAATGAAATAGTTAAAGATATACCTGTTCCTGTACCGGTTGAAAAGAAATTTGTTTCAGATGAGGATGATATAAAACTTGATAATATACTTGAAGATCAATACAAGGCAGATTCGTTGCAAAAATCAGGTAAACCTGTAATAACAAAGCCTGTTACAAAGCCTGCCGAAACTACCACAGGAAGTAATGCTGCTATTCCTGAATCGCCTTCGGCCTTGATCACACCTGACACTGAAGTCGCGAAGTCACTGGCTGATTCAACTGCAAAGGCTGCAGAAATAATACTTGAACCAAGCAAAGCTGAAGTAATTCCTGAAAAACCTGCAGAGAAAACAGCACCTGTCAGGAATGCCGGTACTATTAAACCTGTTGTTGATCAACCCGCACAGGGAAGTGGAGTATTTTCAATTTTCGCAATCCAGGAAACCACCCAGGCAAAAGATGTTACGGTGAACCCTGCCATACCCGAGGGACTTGTATACAGGATCCAGATAGCTGTTTTTAAAAACCCTGTGTCTCCTTCTTATTTCAAAGGTATAACTCCTATCGAAGGATTCAAGACTCCCGGGGCAGCTGTTACCATTTATTATGCCGGACTTTTCAGAAGGGCTGAAGATGCGCGTAAATCACTGGCTGCAGTTAAAGGAAAAGGATTCAAAGACTCCTTTGTGGCTGCCATGATGGACGGAAAGACTATATCTGCCGAGAGAGCAGCAGTAAATGAGAAGGAATGGGGAACCAGGCCACTCTATAAATTTGAAACAGAACAGTCAGGTACCCAGCTTGACACTGTCGCCCCAACATTGCATTTCAGGGTCGAGGTTGCAAGATCCCAGAAACCACTGGCCATTACGGACGTTGATGCTCTGAAAAAACTTTCAGGGAACCGTGGCCTTGATGTAATTCAGCTCAACAGCGGCGATATTGCATATCTCATAGGGAATTTTATTACATTTGAAAGCGCTGAAGATTATGCAGATCTATTGCAAAAGAACGGTTACAGGGAGTCCAGGGTTGTTGCCTGGCTGGGGCGGCGTGAGATAGATGTAAACACTGCAAAACAGCTTTTTGAAAACCTTCAATGAAAGAACAGAAATTCCACCCTGATGACAAGCTGAGAGGGAAGTTATCTTCCCTGGTCCTCTATAATGATGAGGTAAATACCTTTGAACATGTAATTAAATCCCTCGTAGAAATCTGCGGCCACGATCCGGTTCAGGCTGAACAGTGTGCCATGATAGTACATTTAAAAGGAAGTTGCGAAGTAAAGACTGGTTTCCCTGAGGCACTTAAGAAAATGAGCAAGTCTTTAAACATGAAAGGATTAAACTCCAGAATCTGCCCGAAGGATAATTAATCCTGTAATTTTCTTCTGTTGAATAGTCCTTTGAGGACTATATCAAATATCACAAGCAGGACGATACCTGTAAGAACCGGAATAATCAAATCAGGCATTTCAAAGCTGAATTTCAATTCTGGCAATTGAATATGGAAATTTAAAGGTCTTCCGAACAGACTGATTGGGAAGGAGCTTTCGGGAAGCATAAATGCTGCAGCTGTAAAGACAACAATAATTATTCCTGAAATATAAGGTACCGGTGTTTTTCTTTCTTTTCGCACATCAGGGCTCTCGAGATAGATCATTGACATCAGCTTAGGCGAAAATCCTTCTGGAGCTTTCTCAATCTTCAAGGGATCAATAAATTCTCTTAACCGGTCATCATGGAACCTGTCATCTTTGTTCATTGATTCAGTATTTTAATTTTTTCTGCTTTTTCAATTACATCCAGCATCTTCTGTCTTGACCTGAAAAGCCTGGTTTTAATAGCTGATATTGAGAGACCAGTAACTTCTGAAATATCTTCAACAGGCATTTCTTCATAATAGTACAGGATAATAATTCCCCTGTCTTCCTCTTCAAGCTTCTGAAGGGCGTAATTTACAATTTTGTTCCTGTGTTCGGTGTCTGCCATCTCATCAATTGTGCTTCTTTCTGAAAAATCATTCAATGCATGTGTGGACTCTTCAAGAGATGATAAGATCATCTTGTGGCCTGATCTGAGAGTTGAAACAGAGGTATTGTAAACTATTCTATAGAGCCATGTTGAAAAACTGCTTTTCATCTTAAAGCTTCCAAGTGACCTGAATGCCTTAAGAAAAGAATCCTGCACTATTTCCTCTGCTTCCTCCCTGTTGCCACAGATTCTGAAAGCAAGGTTAAATGCCCTGTCTTTATGATGGTCGACAAGGAAGCTGAATGCATTTGTCCTTCCATTCAATACATTTTCAATGTAAAACTTATCTCCCTTGTAATCCATAATAAATTATGACCTTTTGACGCCTGTTTTATGAATATGGTTACTGAAATATGACCAAATATTTTTTAAAATTTATGTAACCTGAGTTAAAGTATTAAGGTCTAAGATAACGGAACTTTAAATATAAAAAATTCATTATGGAAGCAGCACTTGTCTTTATCGCTTTGTTTGCAGCAGCATTTGGAATCATGTACGTCTTTTATACAACCCGTCACAAAGAAAGACTTGCTCTGATTGAAAAAGGCGCTGATGCCACGCTCTTTAATACTGGAAAGAAAGAACCGTGGTTTTCCTGGGGGAAGTTCTCACTCAAGCTTGGAATGCTGGCAGTTGGTATAGCCATTGGTATCCTTGCAGGGGCACTTCTTTCAAATTCCAATATTTTTCCTGAGGAGATCAGCTTTTCTTCAATGATCTTCCTGTTCGGAGGTCTAAGCCTTATTTTCTTCTATTTCACTGACAAGAAACTGAAATAATAAGTTACTGACTTCTCTTTTGAGCCGTTCCTATCGCAAAGGATCGGCTTTTTATTTAATATAATATTCAATAACATCTTTTATTGCTTCACTGCATACTGAACAGAAGCCCACAGGACCGTTACCTTTCATACGGCAGTCAATTTCCGGACGGAAGATTCCTTTAGCAGAATAGCCACCTCCCTCAAAGAGCCCTGTAATACCGGCATATTTTTCTTCAGCAGGAGTGGGCAAAGGTATCCCTGGTTTGATCTTATTTTTCCATTTGCTTTCAAAATTGACCATTGTTGTGATATTTGGTTCCCATGGCTCTACAGATAAAGGATAAAAATCTTCATAAGCAACTTCCGAATTATAATATTCATCTGCAAGTCCGGCAAATCCATGCCCAAACTCATGAACAAACACAATTTTCGAATATTGATGGCCTGAAGAGGTACCGCTGTAATAGTTATAAACTCCTCCACCCCCGTATCTTGTGGTATTTATGAGTACAACAATGTTATCATGCGGAACTACTGCCGCATAGTCGTTTACAGCCTTTATGTCGGTTGTTGTGAGGTACCTGTCGAGATCAAAAGTATAGAAGGTTGAGTTAAGAGCAGTATTCACATAAATATGTTCCCCGGGGATATCTGTACCTGATTCCCGGGATACTGCCTCAACAGCCCATATATTGAATTTATCCCTGTACTCATTGAAAGGTGCTTCATTAAATAAAGCCTCTGCCATGTTCTTGACATCATTCCTGAATTTTTCTTTTTCTGCAGCTGTGTATCCTTCAGCAATGAATGCAAGATCGACTGAATTTTCCGGATCACCCTTGCCATAGAGTCTTGTAAATGTTACATCAGCGGGTTTTTCATGGAGAATGAAATAATCAGAAGGATCAATAGCTTTATGGTAAAGAGCAGTGAAGCTGCCATCTCTCTGGCGCTTGCTGATGACAAGTTCACATTTGTTTTTTGGGAAGGGCATTCTGATTACTTCATAGAAGTTTCTTTCAATCGATTTAGCTTCTGCTGTTGTCTGCCATTCCTGGAAGAGAGTACTGAACCCACTACAGAACAGTAATGAACTATCTGAGGCATCATATAATTCGTACCTGAAATTTCCGCGAACATTCAGGTTTGTAAATCCTGACCGTGGACCTGCCCATACTGGTTCTTCCTTCATAATAACGGGGAATACTGCTGTTTTTGAGGCATCGCCCGAAAACATGAAATCAAACCGCAGGACATCCGGTGTAAAGTATTTCTCGTATTCCTGTCCGTTGACAGGCAGAAATGGTAACAATATGAGCAGAAAGAATAAAGGTGTCTTCATGTGTTAAATAAAATTAGCCTAAACAAAACTAAATATATTCCTTGATTGATAATTTATTAATTTTGACCCAAAATAAATTTGTTGATACAAAACATGCCTTCATTAGGTGATCCTTCCGGCTGGCTAAAGGAGCTGTTCATAAATGCAGGTCTGAATCCGTCTGTTTCCTCGTTCCTGAGAACCATCACTTTAGTATTTGTTGTACTGTTATTCAGCTGGTTTTTCAACCTGATTGCAAAAGCTTTGATCAGGAATGTTGTTTCGCGCATTGTCCGGAGAACAACCTCGACATGGGATGATATCTTTCTTGATCAGAAGGTTTTTACAAGATTGTCGCATTTTGCGCCTGCAATTATAATATGGACCATGGCCGGCTGGGCCCTTAAGGATTACCCTGTATGGCTCTCCTTTGTTCATAAGCTTACCTATATTTACATGGTGGCGATTGCAACTGTTGTCGCAATTTCATTCATTAATGCCTGGCATGAAATATATAAAACCCTGCCGATTTCTCAGCACAGGCATATCAAGGGCTATGTTCAGCTTGTTAAAATCTTCATTTACACCATATCTTCATTAATTCTTTTCTCAGTAATATTTAAAAAGGATATAAGCACCATCGTGGCCGGCCTCGGAGCAATGGCCGCAGTGCTGATACTTGTCTTCAAGGATACAATCCTGGGCTTTGTGGCCAGTATACAGCTTTCAGCCAATGAAATGCTAAAAGTTGGTGACTGGATCACTATACCCGGCCGTGATGTTGACGGCACAGTTTTGGATATTACCCTTAACACTGTTAAGATCCAGAATTTTGACAGGACAATCATCACTGTTCCTACATATGCACTTGTAAATGAATCTTTTCAGAACTGGAAGGGAATGGAGCAGTCAAAATCAAGGCAGGTAAAACGAGCTCTGCTTATTGATATGAAAAGTATCAGGTTCATGGATGAGGATATGAGGAAGAGGCTCAGCATACACGGACCGTTGAAAGATTATATTGAAAGATTTGAAAAGCAGGGTAAGGTATTAACCCCGGGTGATGTTTTATTTAATAAAGGTATTCCGACAAACCTAGCTTTGTTCAGGCATTATGCAGAAACATATATAAAAAGCAATCCACTGATCGACCAGGGGCAGGTAGTAATTCTGAGGCACAGGGCTTCCGACGGGAATGGGCTACCCCTGCAGGTTTATTTCTTCACTACAGGCTATCAGATGGTTCCTTATGAAAATCTTCAATCCGAGGTTTTTGAACATCTGGTGGCTGCGATGAAAGAATTTGGACTGAAATTATTCCAACATCCTACCGGTTATGATGTTATTGCATCAAACACCTCTTTAAGTGAGAAATTTAATAACATATAATTATGGCAGACCTGTATACCCGTGTAAGTGACTATGTATGGAAAGACCTGATCGAAAAACATGTTAACGGCAAGAAAGATCCGCTTTGGGAATCGTTGATTAAAGCCGGTTCTGAAATTTGGCTCGATACTGCAGACATGTCTGAAGCCGAGGCTAACTGGACATCGGAGTTTAATGCAATCACAACAAGTTCATCACTCCTTAACAGTGAAGTTCAGAAAGGTGTTTATGATGTTTTCATTGCGGAATCAAAAGCTATAATCAGGGAACTGCCACATGAAGAGCGCGTTAAGGAGATTGCTTTTATTCTTAATGCGAGGCATTGTCTCAGGCTTGCACAAAAGTTCCGCTGCCTTATCAATGTTGAACTGCATGCTGAAATTGCTCATGATATCAAAGCTATTTTTAACTATGGCAAACGTTATCACGACATATGCCCTGAACAGTTCATAATAAAGATCCCCTATACGGCCGAAGGACTCATTGCAGCCAGGATGCTTAAGGATGCAGGAGTGAAGACAAACCTTAATTTAGGATTCAGCGCACGAATGAATGTCCTTGCAGTAAGGCTGGCAAGGCCCGACTTTGTGAATGTATTTGTCAGCAGGATAGGAGAATTCATGCAGGAAAACAAACTCGGTGACGGAAGCGGTACAGGAGAATTTGCAACAATTGCTTCACAGAACTGGGTAACCGGAATATCAGCAGAAAACCAGTGGCAGACAAAACAGATCGCAGCAAGTCTCAGGAATCATAAACAGGTTAGCCTCCTGGCCGGGACAGACATATTGACAATGCCACCCAAAGTTGCATCGGAAGCAAATACAAATCTTAAAGGCAAGCTTAAATCAAGGATACATGAGAATTACGAGGTAAGCATCCTGGATGAATCGAACAGGGAACATATTGAGAAGTTCTGGAAAGTTGATGCCAGGATTCTGAAATTTTCTTCGCGTGTTGCCGCAAAGGTGCCTGTGAATGCTTCAGAGCTTATTCATATAGCTCATGAAGAAGGTTGTGAAGACATGTTCCCATTCCTTTCAAAGGAGGAAAAAGCAGTTATGGCTGCAGATGGCAAACTCCCTGTCTTTTCAAAATGGGAGAAGAAGACAAAGGAGGGAAAGATAGCGCCCGACACACTGCTCTGCATGGCAGCATTGGCAGCATTCAGCTCCGACCAGCATGCCATCGACGAAAGGATAAGAGGTGTGATTGAAACCTGACTCAGGATCTTTGCCTTATGATTTCATATAGCAGTATCCCTGCAGCAACTGATACATTGAGGGAACCTATATTGCCTTTCATAGGAATTCTTACTTTTTGATCAGCAAGTGCCAAAAGCTCCCTGCTGATGCCCTTATCTTCTGATCCCATAATCACAGCAACCGGACCATCCAGCTTAAGAGATGATGCCGGAGTACCGGATTTTTCATCGGCACAAACGATCTGAACTCCTGATTCTTTAAGATACTCGACTGCTCTTACAATGCTCTTTTCCCTGCATACCGGGAAGGAGTGAAGTGCACCCGCTGATGTCTTTATTGCATCTGAGGTGATCCGGGCAGAACCCTTTTCGGGAATAATTATTGCATGGGCGCCAAGGCATTCAGAAGTTCTTACAATAGCGCCAAAATTTCTCACGTCACTCACTCCATCGAGTGCAATGAACAAAGGATCTTCCCCCTTATCATAGATCATAGGAAGGATATTGGCAACATGCTCATATTCAACAAGTGAAAGCCAGGCAAGCACCCCCTGGTGATTTTTCCGTGTTACAATCTCGATTCTTTCCACGGGAACAATCTGGTAAGGAATTTCATTTTTCCTGACCTCGATCATCAGTTCATGATATAGCTGGCCCTGAAGACCTTGTCTGACAAGTAACCTGTCAATCTGTTTCCCGGCTTTTATGGCTTCAATCACTGGCCTTAGACCGAAAATTACATCTTTTTCTTTTTCCATATATTTATAAGGGGATTTGCCCGGTCTTAAAGATCTTCCGGGTTATCAAGCCTGTAGACTATACCGCGCCTCCAGCTTGCAATTGCCTGGTCCCAGTATGTTACCAGTGTCTCGCTTCTGCTCAGGAAGTAATCATTATCTGAGAAAATATCATCCTTTTTTCTGAAGTTGAAGAACAGATATTCATCTTTAACACTGAACCTGCCTCCCCATGATGATTTGATTACCGGTTTCCTGTATCCCCAGCTCTCGCCTTCTGCCGATTTATATACTTTATCAGGAGGACCATAGATTATGTATATCATGCCTCTTTCAGTCCGCCAGCCTTCCTTATACGATGTGAAATAATAATTTGAGTACTGCACTCTTGTATAAAAGATCCTTATAAGCTCTCTTGATTTATCAACATTCCCTCCGAGTTTGATCCAGAATTCATCGAGATCTGCTTTAGGCCTAACAGATGCTCTCATTATATTCATTTCATCCGAAGTAGCCAGGTAAACAAGAGGTTCAATCATTGTCTCAGGTTTTGTAATACCCGGATATTCATCTCCAAGATTGAGGAATGTAAATCCATCCTTTGCATCGCTGTTAACAGAACACAGGTAGATGCCCCTTGCAGGGAACATGAGTGGCTGCCCCGGTGAATATGGAATGACCATTGTCGTGTCAGGATCATAATCCAGTGTTTTTTCAGGGAGAAGCATTGAAGGCGGATCAGGAACCGGTGTGAATGGCTTGTAATATGAGATATACAGGCTGTCTTCGAGCCCAAGATTATATACAAGATTTACATATTCATTTTCTCTTACAACAGGATTGAACAATGGGTTCTTTTCAAAATGACTTCTTGCCGTATAGGTATACCTGTTGAATTCAGAAGTTGTATTATAGGGCACAAATGCCTGAACCACAGTCATTCTCAGTTTGTCAAGCAGTTTTACATCTGCCATGTACTTTTGATCTTTTTCCACATTGAGCTCAGTTGAATAGACATACTCATTACGGCCTGTTTCCTTTACAATGTTGAGATTCATAACTGCTGTGTCGGCGAGGACATTTCCCGAGCTGACATTGAAAAGTTTGACTGTTACAAGCATGAGAGCCATTGGAACACCCCTTGGATTTGCCTCAGAGAAGAACAGATCAGTAGGATAAAATTTTATTGAAAAAAGTGCTGAATTTTCCGAAATGCTTGTAATTGAATACCGGGGAGCGATTGGATTCTTTGTTGGGTTATAGAGATATGAAAGATCTTTCGAATCAAGGACCTGTTGCGATGTACTGCAGGAATTCAGAACAGCGGCAAGTAATAATAAAACCGGTGCATAAACCAAAAAGTTCTTTTTGAACCTGAACATTCCGTTATAGATTAAACCTTTGTCCATCCAATCCTTATCCTGCAAATTTCCTTTTTATCATCAGTCCTGATGATTGAATGATCGTAATAATCCTTGTCAGCTGATGTTCTTACATTAATCTCATCACCAAACCTGGATTCTGCAAGATAGTTAATTTCAACTGATTGTGGATCATTGTTCATAATGTATCCGAGATCATAACTGTCGGTTATCCATCTGACATAAACAGCATTGTTTGTATGCAGGTTTACATCAAGATCGCTTGCTTTTATCCTGAAACAATGGTCTGTCACTGCTTGTTCACCAACAATGTTAAGTTTTGTTGAATTTCTGATGTTGTTATCTCTTACAGGAAATTCGAACCTGCTTAAAACATTATCAGGTCTCTGGACCCTTTTTGAGTCCCTGTCAAGTATCAGCCATGATGATGATCCCCTGATTATTACTCCATCTGAACCTGATACTTCATAATTCCTCAGGGCAAACAGGCTTTCTGTTCCTGAGGGCCAGGTACTTACGTCTACTGTCTCCTCCCATAACGGTAAGCGGTTTATCTCGAGATACATTCTTGACAATACCCAGAAACGGTTATCTTTTAACAGATCATCTCTCCCGAATCCAAGGGTCTCGGCATGATCAGAAGCAATATCCTGGAGGTAGTTGAAAAGAGAATAGAGACTGAGTTTTCCACCCGGACCGGTTTCATAAACATGTACCCTGTACTTCTTTTTATAAACCATTTCCATTTATCAGGATGTTTTTATAAAGTTATCAAGCTCTTCACTGAATAGGGTCCACCTGTTCATTTCCTCGTTAAGCTTATCTTTAAGTTCCTGGTATTTCAGGTATTCTTTTTCGCTGATCTCCGAATTGTTTCCAGGTTCCATAAATGACTTGTCAACAGCCCTTATATCTTCTTCAATTTTTTCGATTGAAGCTTCACAATCCTCAAGCTTTTTTTTCAGTTTCCGGAGTGTCTTATCAAATTCCTTCTTCTCGAGATATTTCTGTTTATTCAGTGAAACACCTTCCTTAAGATCATCTAATGGTGTTGTTTTATCCTTTCTTTCAATATCCCTGAGGTTTTCAAGCTTTTTATTCCTGAGGAAATCATATATCCCTCCGAGATGTTCCTTTATTGTATTGTTCCTGAACTCATATACCTTATCCACAATGCCATTCAGAAAATCCCTGTCATGTGAAACAACTATAAGTGTTCCGTCAAATTTAATCAGGGCCTGCTTAAGAATATCCTTCGACCTCATGTCAAGATGGTTTGTTGGCTCATCGAGCACGAGGAGATTGCTTGGTTCAAGAAGAAGCTTTACAAGGGCAAGTCTTGAACGTTCTCCACCTGACAGGACCTTCACCTTCTTTTCGACATCATCGCCACGGAACAGGAATGCTCCGAGCATATCACGGATTTTTGTGCGGATATCTCCTTTAGCTATTTCATCTATTGTAGTTAGAACAGTCTTATTCTCATCGAGCAATTCATCCTGGTTTTGGGCAAAATATCCGAGCAGCACATTATGCCCGATCTTCAGGGTGCCTGAATGATCAAGATCTCCTTTTATGACCCTCGCAAATGTAGTTTTACCTTCTCCGTTTCTCCCTACAAAAGCAACCTTCTCTCCTCGTGATATCCTGAAATTTATTTTGTTCAGAACAACTTTTTCCCCGTAACTTTTTGAAAGGTTTTCAGTTTCAACAAGTACCGTGCCTGACCGCGGGGCAGGAGGGAACCTGAGGTTCATTGCGCTTCTGTCTTCTTCGTCGATCTCTACTCTTTCAACCTTCTCGAGCTGTTTTATCTTGGATTGTACCTGAATGGCTTTGGTTGGCTTGTACCTGAAACGTTCGATAAACTTTTCAGCATCATCGATCATCTTTTGCTGATTCCGGTATGCAGCAGCCTGTTGTGTTCTTCTTTCCTCACGAAGTTCCAGGTACCTTGACCAGGAGGCTTTATAATCGTAAATTTTTCCAAGTGAGATTTCAATAGTACGCTTTGTTACATTGTCAAGAAAAGCCTTATCGTGAGAAACAAGCAGGACTGCACCCGGATATGCAGATAGAAAGTTTTCAAGCCATTGGATTGATTCAATGTCAAGATGGTTGGTGGGCTCATCAAGAAGGAACAATGATGGTTTCCTCAGAAGGAGCTTGGCTATTTCAACACGCATTCTCCATCCGCCGCTCAGCTCTTTGGTCGGCCTGTCAAAGTCTTTCCTGTCAAAACCAAGCCCCAGGAGAGTCTGCTCTGCTTCAGCAATGTAGTTGCTTCCTCCCAGTATCCTGTATCTTTCCTCGATAACTGTAAGATGATCGCAGAGATTAAGATATTCAGCTGATTCATAATCATCGCGCCGTGCAATCTCAGAACTTATAAACTCAATTTCTTCTGAGAGTCCTGTAATTTCTGAAAACGCTGTGATAGTCTCATTTAGTATGGTTGTGGTATCATCTACCCTCATCTGCTGAGGCAGGTATCCGATTGTGACATCTTTCGACATGTCGACAGAGCCGGATGTTGGATTCTGAATGCCTGAGATAATTTTGAGGAGAGTGGATTTGCCGGCTCCGTTTTTTCCTGCCAGCCCTATCCTGTCCTGATCATTTATCAGGAAAGAAACGTTTGTAAGAAGATCAAAACTACCAAATGATACCGTAATATCCTGAACAGAGACCATAGATTGCAAAAAGTGAGTGCAAATATAATGAAACTAAATGAACTCACCTGTTACAGCCATGATGTGTGTCTACTTCCTGATAAATCTCAATACCCTGTATTTCAATCCCGATCTTATAACTGCAAAGTATATCCCTGGTTTCAGCCTTTCCAGCGGAATTGTAACCTGGTTGGTACCATTGACTTCAATTTTAAATATCATTGATCCGCCAATATCAAGAATTTCAATTGTTTCAGCTGACGACGGCATATGCACGAAAATTTGATCGTCTGCCGGAACAGGGTAGATATAAGGTTCTGAAAATTCAAATTGGTACATGTTCACGGTAGTAGTTTCTGAAAAGCTGAAATCATCCCAATAAATACCGCAGTTTGTGTTAGTTCTTACCTCAAGATAAAATACGACAGCATTTTCAGGCGCTTTAACATTGATTGTGAACTTCTCCCAAACAAGACTCTTGAGGTATGCAGATGGCCGCATTAATTCATCGGTTGCAGGATCTGATAAATTCACCCCATTACTGTCTTTCCAGTAGCACCATATTCTCGATCCTTTGCCCTCAGTGAGAGGAGCAGTCATGTAAAACAGCGACAGCGTATAATCCTTACCTGGTACCACTGTAATATTCTGCCCCAGGTCGCTTGTGGAAGTACCTCCTGAATGAAGGCATGAATAATTTCCGGAATGTACTACTGATGAATCCTTAGTGCATTTCTCAACATGAGACCATCCGGAGGGCCGTATTACTTTTTCCCAGTCCTCCATTCCCGGATTCTGTACAAGGTTCTGGCCATAAATACTGGCAGCAATCCATAGCAATGGAATGCAGAGTGAACAACTTTTCATGAATTTAAATTTTATGTCAGCGAGACAATATTGAAGCTAAATTCGGTCAAAATTCAACAAAAGTCAATAGCCTGGAAGCCAAAAAATAAATTATTTACAATTAGTTTAATCTGATAACATATGGAGTGATACATGTAAGTCATACCTTAGCTAATTCCTTATCTTTGTGAAACTTCACAATAAAAATTAGAACAATGAAGGCAACGCAAAAACTTCTCAGAATATTTACTTTCTCCTTCATACTGGTGTCAGCTTTTACTTCATGTAAGAAAGAGAGTGATACAAGGAACTATAATTATTTTGTTTCCAAGGAATTGTATACATCATACAACCAGACTTACATGTTAAGCATGATAGATGCCGCATCGATTTATTTCCCTGCCATACAGGATCTTAAGCAATATGTAAAGAGTGGCACAAGTCTCTACCGGATAGTATATGAATCTACAATCAGGGGTGAAAAAAAGAAATTATCAGGTATAGTCTGTGTACCTACAGAACGAGGTAATTATCCTGTTCTTTCATTTCAGAATGGAACCAATACACTGAACTATAATGCGCCCAGTGAATTTCCTGCAGATAAAGGATACCAGCTGGTTCAGGTGATATCATCAATGGGCTATATAGTTGTAATCTCTGACTACCCTGGTTTTGGAGAGTCAAAGGATATCCCGCATCCGTACCTTGTCGCCGAACCGACTGTCAGATCACTTGTCGATATGTTATTTGCAGTTAAGGAAATGGATAATGAGCTTCCGGATGCTGATGTGAAAAATGAATATTATGTGATGGGTTATTCCCAGGGAGGCTGGGCCACCCTTCAGCTTCACCGTGCCCTCGAGCTTGAATATAAAAATGATTTCAATCTTAAAGCAAGCGTTTGTGGGGCGGGACCATATAATATCATGATGCTTATGGAGGAAATGTTCGATCAGGAGGAATTTCCAATGCCTTATTATATAGGTTATATACTGAATGCTTACAAGGCATATAATCAGTTCACAAACCCTGTTTCTGACATTCTGAATGAGCCATATGCATCAAGAATAGGGAGCCTTTATACAGGATTGCTGACATCAGCACAGATTAATGGTCAGCTTACAACAAGCATGACCAGCCTTATTAATCCTGATTTTCGTTCAGGATTCAAAACATCAACTAAATATGCTTCTGTGAGGGAAGCTATGGTTAGGAACAGTGTAACTCCATGGCATACATATGTGCCATTGCTTATGTTTCATGGTTCTGCTGATACTCATGTTCTGCCTGTAACAACTGAAAACATGTACAGTGCAATGATACAGGCCGGGACCTCTGAAAATATTATCAGGAAAGTTTTAATTCCCGGTGCTGATCATGCCGAAGGCATAATCCCTTCACTTGTGCAGGGTTTTGTTTTTATAAACAATATTAAAAATTCTGGCAAGTGATCTTATCCCTGTTGATATAGATACCATGGCAGTTTACAGGAATATTCTGTAATAAAAGAATGATTAAGTTTGCCGGATGGGAAGAAAGAAAGAATTACCTCTGCTTGAAAAAGTAAAAATAACCGATATTGGTTCTGAAGGAAATGCAATTGCAAGAGTAGACAACATGGTTGTATTTGTCCCGATGCTCATTCCTGGCGATGTTGTCGATATTAAGATAGTTAAAAAACGGAGAAAATTCATTGAGGGGAAAGTTGTAAGATTTCATGAGTATTCCCCTGACAGGATAAAGCCACGATGCATTCATTTTGGTATTTGTGGCGGCTGTAAATGGCAGCATCTGCCTTACCCCCTTCAGCTTCAATACAAGCAAAAGCAGATTACTGATAATCTCCAGAGGATCGGTAAAATAACATTACCGGATATTGATCCCATCATCGGTTCTCCCGACCTGTATCTTTATCGTAACAAGCTTGAATACACATTCTCGCATAAAAAGTGGCTTACATATGATGAGATGGATTCGGGTGCCGACAGGGACAATGCGCTTGGATTTCATATACCGGGACAATTTGACAAGATACTTGATATTGCAGAATGCCATCTTCAACCGGAACCAACAAATCTTATAAGGAATGCTGTAAGGGAATTCTCCCGCAACAACAATCTTGAATTTTTTGATCTGAGGGAACAGAAAGGATTCCTGCGCAATATCATAATAAGGAATAACCTAGCCGGAGATGTAATGGTTATTGTGGTGTTCTTTTATGAAGACAAAGTGCGCCGGGAGTCCTTATTAAGATTTATCTCCGGGCAGTTTCCAATGGTGACATCGTTAATGTACATAATAAATTCAAAAAAGAATGATTCTCTTGGCGACCAGGATCCTGTACTTTTCGCCGGAGATGATCATCTGATTGAAAGAATGGGAGATCTTAAATTCAGGATTGGCCCCAAATCCTTCTACCAGACAAACACAAAACAGGCAGAAGCCCTTTATAATACCGCAGTGAACTTCGCTGCACTTACCGGGAATGAAATTGTCTATGATCTTTATACCGGTACCGGAACCATTGCCAATTTTGTTGCATCATCTTCTAAAAGTGTTATCGGAATTGAATATGTGGAAGATGCTGTTAAGGATGCCAGGATTAACTCAGGGCTGAATGATATCAGGAACACAAGGTTTTTCTCAGGTGACATGAAGGATGTTCTTACCGCAGGTTTTATGGAAGCTAATGGATATCCCGACGTGATTATTACAGATCCTCCCAGGGCCGGGATGCATGAGGATGTTGTTAATGCAATACTTAAAGCTTCGCCAGAAAGGATTGTTTATGTCAGCTGCAATCCTTCAACTCAGGCAAGGGATATTAACCTTTTGTCAGGCAATTACCAGGTTACAAGAGTTCAGCCCGTGGATATGTTCCCTCATACGCATCATGTGGAAAATGTGGCGTTACTAGAGAAAATGCACTAGAATACAGACACCAGGACCCCAGGACACCAGGACACCAGGACACCAGGACACCAGGACCCCAGGACAC
>DATGYZ010000009.1:0-49788 GCA_035297425.1 Bacteroidales bacterium
ATGTTACCATACGGCTCCAGCTGAATTAATAGGTGTTGCACCAACAGGAGGCAATACACCGTTTACATATCAGTGGGAGACAAATGCCAGTGGTAGCTGGGCATCAGTACCATCATTAGGGAACGCGTTAAATTACCAGCCGCCGGTACTTGATGCAAACACGAGTTACAGGCTGGTACAGACATCAGCCAGCGGTTGTGGTACATTTACAACAAATACTGTTACGATTATTATTAATGATTTGCCAGTGGCAAATGATCTCACTCCCACAACTGTCAAATGTGAAGACTCTTACGGAATTGGAACTGTAGCAAGTGTAGATCTGACATTGCTCAACAACAGCCTGACCGGGGGTGCTTCGCCAAGGAGTGTCACCTGGTACAGGAACATAGGATCATCTCTTGTACCGGATGCGTCAAATGAAACAATCTCCAATGGAGAAGTATTCCATCCACGTGTTACAAATACAACAACATTATGTTATAAAGATGCAGTAGTAACATATACCGTTCCTCCAAAAGTAAATATCAGTGCAGTATCCATCAACGGGGTGCCTCACCAGGGAGCAGAACTTAACATCAGTTATTCTTCGGCAGGTCTCTGTCTTCCTGTCTTATCAACACAGATAGAATGGTACAGGAAAACTCTTCTTACTGATCCTGACCCGGGAACTATTATAACAACTAAATATGATGATAATACTTACATTCCTGTTAGTGCTGATAAGAACAAATACATCAGGGCAGGAGTTAAAGTAAGCGACGGATCTCCACTTTTCCCGGTTGTGTATAGTGCATGGACAAATATCACAGAAAATCTTGTTCCCACAGTTGATCCAGGTTCGATATCAATTTCCGGGATTAAACAATGGACACAGACACTCACCGCCAGTTATACCTATTTTGATGCTGAAGGTGATGCAGAAAGCGGATCAACTTATAAATGGTATAAGGCATATGCAGCCGCTGGAGTTACACCTGCACCTGGCGATTACGCCGAAACTGCAGGATCAGGCCAGACATATGTTATAAATGAAAGCGACCAGGGATACTGGTTTAAGTTCTCTGTGACACCGAAAGCAGGTACGAACAATACAGCTTTTGGCACTCTTGCCATGATAAATTCAGGATACGGACCTGTTAATAGTAAGCCTGAAATAACCTCTGTCAACATTTCCGGGATAGAAGAAGTTGGCCAGAAACTTATCGGGACCTATTTATACAATGATGCGGATAATGATCCCCAGGGAACATGTACGTTCAGGTGGTTAAGGAACGGAACTTTCATCCCTGGTGCGACAAACGATTATTACTATGTAGCCTCTGCTGATCTGAATACTATTATAACTTTCGAAGTTACACCTGTTGCAACAACGGGATATCCTCTCACAGGTACCCCCGCAACAAAACAGACAGGGCTTATACAGCCTCTTACAACAGACTTTGTTAATTTCAAGGATAAATATTGTTATGGTGAAGGGCCAACAGAAATCAGTGTTAAAAACGTTCCTGTAAGTGCGTTTAACAAGCAGTTCAGGTGTACGAATCCTTCAGCACATCTCAGGATTGTTTCGCTGGATCCATACACGGTAGAGGTATACCCTACTGAAATGACACCTGTAAGGCCAGTCGGTTCAAAAACTGATTACCTTATTTTCTCTTATGATGATATAAGATCAGGTCTCAGATTCGAAATCAGCAGGGCTTTCGTGATAGACTCAATTAGTACCAAGCTTTCAATAGGTAATTTGAAAGATAAATATTGTATTGATGCATTACCTTCAGCAATTACGGTTGATGCATTATTCCCATTTGGAGGTACCGGTACCTGGACGGATCCTGCTAACCTTCTCTCTGACAAAGTCGTTACTGGTACTGCCCAGGGTGCCACAATTAATCCTTCGCGCGGTCCGGCAGGAACATACCCTATAACTTACAAGTATACTTCAGCCCTGGGATGTACCAAAGAACTGAATCCTGTAAATGTTACGATAAATCCTTTGCCAGATCCCGAATTTTATATCAGCGATACTCTTAATGTCGATGGAGGTCCTGTGACACTTGTTCCAAAGATTCCGGGCGGTGTATTTTCCGGAACCGGTGTAACAGGAAGTACATTCCTGCCTGAAGTGTCCGGTACCGGTAATTACATAATTACCCATAACATTACTGACAGGTACGGCTGCTCCAATTCAACTTTCATAAATGCAAGAGTGTTGAGAGCCCAGGGTACTATTTCAGGGATAGATCCGAAGATCTGCTATGACGAGAAGACGTATTCCGTAAACGTATCCGGATTGCCAGTCAAGGCCATTCCAACAAGGTTCACAAACAAGAATGCCACGATAGTCTATTCACCAGGGGCCACAACAGCTTCTTATAATATTATTGCGGCCGGACCTGGAGACGATATTGTGAAATTCTATTATATGTACGGAGGTGTTGAATTCTGGCTTACAGCTCCGGTATTTATCGATAAGCTTGAACCTGCCGAAATACGGAACCTTGCATCCGGCGAAAAGATATGCCAGAATAAAACCGAGTATGAACTTTTCCCGTCTGTTCCCGGTGGTATTTTTACAGGTCCTGTAATTGGTAATTATTTGTATCCGTCAAGAGCACTTGGTGCAACCCAGGTTTCATATAAATACACTAATGTAACAACAGGATGCTCTGCAACAACAGATGTTCCGATATATATTGTTAAACCTCCCCAGGTTGCTTTTATCCCTGCAGATATTTGCATTGAATCAGCTACCGACAGTACAAGATTTGTTAATAATACAGTCTCTGAAGATCCTGTTGCCAGGTGGCAGTGGATCTTCTCAGAAATCGGCGCTGCTCCGGATTCCAGGAAGGAACCCGCATTTCTTTATAAGACGGGTGGTCTGCATACAATATCATTGAATGCGCAGACACAGATAGGTTGTTCTGTAACAGCTTCATCTACTATAGATCTGGGCATTAAGCCTTCAGCTTCTTTCTACTGGAAGAATGATTGCTATTCTCCGGGAGGAACAGTAAAACTGTATGACGCTAGCCAGTCTGCAACTACAATTACCCGTAGGACATGGAACTTTAATGATGGTGAATTGATCACCTCAGATCTTAACCCTGTATATCATATGCGCGATACAGGTATTGTAAAAGTCAGATATGTAGTTGGAATAAGCTATGCAGGTTGCGAAGACACAGAAACACGTTACATGTACCTGCGTCCGACATATTCGATTTCAGCTGACGGATTTTATAGCCAGAGTTTTGAAACGGGACCTTCCGGATGGGTAAAGGATGATTCAATTTTGGTTAATAACTGGAAATTCGGTAAACCCGACAGAGCAGTAATGAATAATGCAGCATCAGGTATAAAAGCCTGGTTCACAGGCTATAATATTGCTAACCCTGTGAGGGAACAATCATCCGTTGTGTCACCATGCTTTGACTTCAGCGGCATCCAGAGACCAATGATAAGCATGCAAACATTCAAACGTTTCGAACGTAACAGGAATGGTGCTGCGCTCCAGTATAAGCTTGATGGAAGCAGTAAATGGAATTATGTCGGTTCTGTTGGTGATGGAATTGACTGGTATAATTCATCTGTTATTAACGGAAGTCCCGGTGGTGATAAGATCGGATGGACTACATTGAATAACGACCCTGATACTGCATGGTCTGAATCACGTCATAAGCTTGATGAACTTTCAGGTAAAACTAACATCAAATTCAGGATTGTTTACGGTACTGATGATGTATCTGCACCAGGTGAAGGATTTGCATTCGATGACGTTTGGATAGGCGAGAGGAGCCATAATGTGCTTCTTGAACATTTTACAAATGCTGCGTCAAGGGATGCAAGTACGGCAAACACTGTAGTGAATAACGCTGTTTCAAAAGCACGCAAGGATATTATCAATATCCAGTACCATGTTGATTTTCCCGGCAATGATCCCCTCTTTGATCTTAACCCGGGTGATGTAAGTGCAAGGGTCCTGGCATATGGACTTACAAAGGTCCCCTATACCATGATTGACGGCGGTAACAAATCTGAAACATGGGCTAAATCGATTGACTTCAGGAGTAATACAATTGACACCAGCGATATTGCACGAAGGAGCATGATTAATCCATACTTCTCGATTACGGTGACATCTTATGTTGCAGATGGTATTCTTGACGTTAACTGCAAAATAAAAGCTCTGAATACATTTACTTCGGGCAACCTTGTTCTTTACCTTGCTGTAACTGAGAAGAAAAATGATGATTATACCGGTGCAGCAGGAGAAACAAGCTTCTACAATGTATTCAGGAAATTCCTGCCCGATGCCGGCGGTATCATTCTTAAAAAAGTCTGGACAGCAGGAGAGGAATGGACCGTCCCTGAACAATCGTGGATTATTGAAAAAATTAAAAACGATAAGGATATTGAAATAATAGCTTTCATCCAGAACGATCAGACAAAAGAGGTGTTCCAGGCTGCAAGCCAGCTTAACAACACCGCTGTTGTGGGAGTGAAGGATAACCATCTGATAAGTACTGAATTTTCAGTTTATCCTAATCCTGCCAGCAACAGGATAACTGTTTCTTTTGGTGAAGCTGTTAAAACGAATGCAGAGCTTTCTATCTTAAATGTCCAGGGGCAGGTTGTTAAACGATATGAAGCTGGTTCAGGTACAACCGAGTTTACAATTGAGAACCCTGGTCTGAAGGCAGGTATTTACATGCTCAAGGTTTCATTTGGAGGATTCGATACAGGATTTAAAAAGCTTATTATAACTGAAGATTAATAATAATTCCTGTAAAGATTCTTTGGAAACCTGTTTGCGTTTACAGGGAGCATTGCTGATCAGCATCTGCAAATGCTTGATATTCTCCTTTATATTAGTTTTCTTTGCACGCTGTTATCTGAACAAGGTGAGACAGCTTATGTTTTTTAATAAAAACGTATATTATGAACAGTAGAAAAACCTTTTTGATGATTCTTGACGGCTGGGGTATCGGTGATGGCTCAAAAGCTGATGTCATAAGCCAGGTACCCACACCTAATATTACATATCTTAGGAAAAATTACCCAAATTCAAGACTTCAGGCTTCAGGTGAAAATGTTGGACTTCCCGATGGCCAAATGGGGAACTCCGAAGTTGGTCATCTGAACATTGGTGCTGGAAGAGTCATCTATCAGGATCTCGTAAAGATTAACAAGGAATGCAAAACAGGTGATATAAGAAAAAATAAAACTCTTGTTGAGGCATTCACCTATGCCCGGGATAACAACAGCCAGGTTCATTTTATGGGATTGCTATCAGATGGTGGTGTTCATTCGCTCGATACACATTTGTATTATTTGTGTGACATGACAAAGGATTATGGTCTTAAGAACGTTTTTATACATGGATTTGGAGATGGCCGTGATACTGATCCTCGAAGCGGTATTGTCTATATGAAGAATCTGCTTGAACATCTTGAAAAGTCGAACGGGAAAGTTGCATCATTCATCGGAAGATATTATGCAATGGATCGTGATAAAAGATGGGAAAGAATAAAAGAAGCTTATGATCTTCTTGTGAATGGAAAAGGCAAAGCAACAACAGATTTGCTGGCAGCAATGCAATCTTCGTATGATGAAGGTGTTACAGATGAATTTATGAAGCCTGTTGTTGTTACCGATAATTCAGGAAATCCTGTTGGCACAATAAAGGAAGGTGATGTTGTTGTATTCTTCAACTTCAGAAATGACAGGGCAAAAGAACTTACAATTGTGCTCACACAGAAAGACATGCCAGAGTGCGGTATGAAAACTATACCTTTATATTACTGCACAATGACTCCTTATGATGCTACTTTCCAGGGATTGCATATTATTTACCCTAAAGAAAATGCTACAGGCACAATTGGTGAAGTAATTTCAAAAGCAGGCAGGCACCAGTTAAGGATTGCAGAAACTGAAAAATATGCCCATGTTACATTCTTCTTTTCAGGTGGCAGGGAGGAGAAGTTTGAAAACGAGGAACGGGTGCTTGTCCCTTCTCCTAAAGTTGCAACTTACGATCTGAAACCTGAAATGAGCGCATATGAAGTTAAAGATGCTGTAATAAAAGAAATTGAAAAAGGGAAGTTTGATTTTATTTGCCTCAACTTTGCCAATGGCGACATGGTTGGTCATACCGGAGTTTATGAGGCAATTGAGAAAGCTGTTCAGACTGTCGATGAATGCGCAGGAGAGGTTGTAAAAGCTGCAAGGGGTAAAGGATATGATGTCATGATCATTGCAGATCATGGTAATGCCGACATGGCCGTGAATGAAGACGGGTCGCCAAATACTGCGCACTCATTGAATCCTGTTCCCTGCATCCTTGTAACTGATGATTACAAAAAGATAAATGACGGAATTCTTGCAGATGTTGCACCTACATTGCTGAAAATAATGGGGATAGAAATTCCTGAATCTATGACAGGAAAAGTGCTGGTATAAAAATTATAAAAAACATTGGATTCAGGGCAGAATCTGCCTGATAATAAACACAAATGCTCAGGATTGAGAATACAATATTCAGTTTAGATATTCTGGAGAAGAAATTTGTTTGCGATCTTTCAAGATGCTATGGCAATTGTTGCAGGTACGGTGATGCCGGCGCTCCGCTTACGATCGATGAAGCAGCAGAACTGGAAAGAATCTTCAAAATTGTTAAACCATATCTTAAACCAGAAGGACTTGCAGAAATCGAAAAAAGCGGGACAAGTATTCTGGACCAGGATAATGAACATGTTACTCCCCTGATTGAAAACAGGGAGTGTGCCTGGTCTGTTATGGAAGGTAACATTTTTAAATGTGCGATCGAACAGGCCTGGTATGAGGGAAAAATTTCTTTCAGAAAACCGCTGTCGTGTCACCTCTTCCCTGCCAGGATTAAGCAATTCTCAGATTTTCAGGCTGTTAATTACAGTGAACAGCCTGTATGCTCAGAGGCAAGGATAAAGGGATCTAAAGAAGGTGTATATGTTTACCAGTTCCTGAAAGAACCTCTTACAAGAGCTTTGGGAGAGAATATGTACAATGAATTATGTATTGCCGCTGAAGAACTTCGAAAAAGCCGTAAAAAAAAGAGACAATAAGGTCATAATTAAGGTACTAAATATTTTAGATTCAATCATATAAATTTCATTTTTCTTCAACATTTTTTATTGTGGTTTGTTAAATTTTCTGAAAGTACCTTATCTGTTTGCACATACAATCGCAGATGAAGCTTTCGGAATTATCGAATCCGGAAGATCCTTCCTGATTCATTGTTAATTGAACCTAATAATTTTTGTATGAAGAAACTATTACTCTTGGCAGTATTGTTTGTGCTGGCAGATGTTTTCTTGCTGGCTCAAACCAGGGTAATTACAGGTACGGTAACCTCATCCGAGGAAGAAGGAGGGATACCAGGAGTAGCTGTTTCCGTATTGGGAACAACTCTTGGAACTCTTACTGACGTGAATGGAAAATATTCTATTGAAGTTCCTGCATCAGCAGCAACCCTCGTTTTCTCATATATCGGTATGAAAAAAGTTCAGGAGGAAATTGGAGGCCGTAATGTAATTGATATCGTATTGGAACCAGATCTCATGGGTTTGGACGAAGTAGTTGTTACTGCGTTAGGTATTTCCAGGGAGAAAAAAGCCCTTGGGTATGCAGTTCAGGATGTGAAATCCGATCAGCTCACACAAGGTGCTACCGTAAATATTGGCGATGCCTTGCAGGGAAAACTTTCTGGAGTTGAGATTATGCCGTCTTCCGGCATGCCAGGAGCTTCCTCAAAGATAACAATACGGGGATCACGTTCTTTCACAGACAATAATACTCCATTGTATGTAATTGATGGTATGCCAATCTCATCTTCGACAGATGTAAGTACGGGTAATTCAGTTACCGGAACAGACTATGCAAACCGAGCTGTCGACCTTGATCCGAATGATATTGAAAGTGTTAATGTTTTGAAAGGACAGGCTGCCTCTGCTTTGTATGGAATGCGGGCATCTAATGGCGTTATTGTAATAACAACCAAGAGCGGTGCCGGAAGGATGAGTGATAAACCCCAGATTACTATAAATTCCACACTCTCAACTGATGTAGTGTCTACAATCCCTGACCTTCAGAAAGTTTTTGCACAGGGAACAGGAGGCGCCTTTAGTCCGACTACATCAACAAGCTATGGTCCCAAAATTGCGGACTTACCAAATAGTACAACATATGGAGGAAATACTGTCAATGCAAATACAAACAGGGATGGGATGCATCCGGGTATGTATTTTGTGCCTCAGAGGCGTGATGCCGGATTAGACCCCTGGGCCACCCCAGAGGTTTATGACAATGTAGGTGAATTCTTCAACAAGGGAATGACCTTTAGTAATTCAGTTAATATAGCCCAGGGATTTTCTAAGGGCGACTATTCTTTTTCACTAGGTAATGTTACATCAAACGGAATTGTTCCCTCAACCGGGATGGACAGGTACAATGCCAAACTTGGTGCCAATGCAAAGCTGGGCGATAAATGGTCAACTGGATTTTCCGGAAATTTTATTACATCCGACATATCTAAACAGTCTTCTGCAAATAATGGTGTTGTTGCAACTGTTTACCCTGCACCTCCTAGTTATGATCTTGCAGGAATTCCTCCTTATTTTAAAGATGATCCCTACAGACAAAACAATTATCGTGGAACAGCTGGTTTTGATGCCGCATACTGGGCAGTCAACAATAACACTTTTACTGAAGATTTGCAGAGATTTTTTGGGAATGTCTACGTGAAATATTCTACTAATCTGATTTCGGATAGAAATAAATTGGATATTAAATATCAGCTTGGTGATGATTCGTACACAACTAATTATACCGATTTGTGGGGATATGGTCATGCAAATGCCCAGGGAGAAGTTGATCATTATGCATATACAATTAATGAGATAAACTCTCTTATTACCGGAACTTTTTCGAGGAAAGGGGATGATTTTGGTTTTGATCTTCTTGTTGGAAACGAGTTTGTTGATAAAAACACCAAGTTTACTGAAGCGTATGGGAAAGATTTTAACTTTTCCGGATGGAATCATGTAAATAATGCGTCTGTCTTTCAATCTTCAGAATCTCTGATCAAACGCCGCACAGTTGGGGTTTTCGGAAGTTTGTCTTTAGCTTTCAGGGATATGCTTTTTCTCAATGTCACTGGTCGTAATGATGTTGTTTCCAGTATGCCCAGAAATAACAGGTCATTCTTTTATCCTTCAATCTCTCTTGGTTGGTTATTTACAGAACTAGGTTCATTGAAGTCGGATTTCTTAACTTACGGAAAGTTAAGGTTTTCCTATGCTGAGGTCGGACAAGCTGGAGAATATCTTCCAACTTATTATACCACGCCCGTTTATGGCGGAGGATTTTCTTCCGGAACTCCGATCACTTATCCGATCGGCACAACGAACGCCTTTATATTAAATAATATAGTTTATGATCCGAAGCTTAAACCTCAAAATACCAAGTCATATGAAATTGGAACGGACCTGACCTTTTGGAACGGTTTGCTGTCTCTTAGTTATACTTATTCACGTCAGAATGTTGTTGACCAGATTTTTTCAGTTCCTCTTGCCGGATCCACTGGTTCGGGGTCTCTTGTTACAAACGGCGGATCAATTCATACTAATACCCATGAGGTGACACTTGGAGTTCAACCTCTCAGTTCTGAGAATATTAACTTGAATTTTAATTTCAACTTTTCTAAAATTGATAACTACGTTGATGAGCTCGCTCCGGGAGTAAACAGCATTTTCCTGGGTGGTTTTGTGGAACCACAGGTAAGGGCAGGGATCGGAGCAAAATTTCCGGTCATCTATGGTGTCAGCTACTTAAGAAATGATCAGGGACAGATTATTGTTGATGCAAATGGATACCCGCAAGCAGGTGATGAACGGGTCATAGGTGTTGTTTCGCCTGATTTCCTGTTGGGACTCAATACATCTCTGAAGGTATATAAATTCCGGTTAACAGCTCTGTTCCATTTGAAAGAGGGAGGACAGATGTACAGTGGAACTGCTGGTCTTCTGGACTTCTACGGCATGAGTCAGCGTTCTGCCGATTACCGATTAGGAGATGGTTTTGTTTTTGGTCGTTCTTCAGTTAAAGTAACTGGTGCTGACGGTAATGGTAATCCCACATATGCACCTAATGACATAGTAATTACACCCGATAAGGTTCAGGCTTATTTCTCCGCTGAAAATAATATTTCTGAATCAATGATATATAAAAACTCATTTCTTAAGCTTAGGGAAGTTACTTTAGATTATCCAATAGTCAGCCGGACAGGATTAGATCTTAATCTTACTTTATTCGCGCGTAATTTGCTTTTGTGGACCTCTTTTACCGGTGGTTTGGATCCTGAAGCTACACAGGGTAACAATAACATGGCCGGCGCATTTGAACGATTTTCACTGCCAGGCGCTTCCAGCTATGGTTTGGGAATAAATGTTAAATTTTAAAACATGCAATATGAAAAAGTCAATCAATATAACGAAAGGATTACTGTTTGCCCTGGTACTCTCCGGTATTCTATTTTCGTGCTCTGAGGACATCATGGATGAAATAAACATGGATGTCAACCATCCTCAAACTGTTAAGTCCAAATACATTTTATCCGATGTTATCACGTCTACAGCGTTCAGCAACGTTGGAGGTGATATAAGTACATACACTTCTGTCTTTGTCGAACAAGAAGCAGGGACACATAATCAGTTATTCAGAGCTGAACATCGTCAAAATGAACCATCTGCATCCTCAACTTTCAACAATGTATGGAGTTCTCTTTATGCAACACTTAGAAATGCCAGGATTATTATTGCCAGAACTTCAACAGGGGGCGCAGAGGAAGGTAACCGGGTTACCAGAGGAATGGCTGAAGTTTTAGCTGCTCTTAACTCAGCACTTATCGCTGATATGTTTGGAGATGCCCCCTGGAGTGAAGCGGCTATAACCAACCCTGATGGCACTCCGGTGAATTTGAATCCTAAAATTGACAAACAGCAGGAGATTTATGCAGGAGTAATAACTTACCTGAACAATGCGATAAGTGATTTGCAGCCTGCTAGTGTTGATGCCAGTTCTTCAGGTGGACCAGGAACCAATGATCTTCTTTACGGAGGAAACAAGGCATTATGGCTTAAATTCGCTTACGGATTAAAAGCCAGATATACAATGAGGTTGCTGGCACGCTCTACAAATGTCGCAGCAGATATGAATGCGGTTCTAAGGTATGCAGACAGTTCATTCACTTCAGCTGCAGAACAAGCTGCATTCAGCGTATATGATGCATCAAATTTGAATCCCCTTTTTGATTTTCAATGGAGTCGTGATGCACTGGCCGCCAGTGAGAGCATGTCACAAAAACTTATTGAGCGGAATGATCCTCGTTTACGTCGTGTATTCGTTGATCCTAACTGGATGCAAATGACAGGACCGGCAGATGAAGCTTTTTTTATGGCTCCTAACGGTTTGAATGAGGAAATTCAATATTATTATAATACATCTATTTTCACTTTCGCTCAAACAGCCCCCACATTATTATTAAGTTATCATGAAGTGATGTTCCTTAAAGCTGAGGCACTGGCCCGATTGAACCGTATTCCGGAAGCAAGGGCTAACCTGAGAGTTGCTGTCATAGCAGCTATTGCTAATACTGAAGTAAGCGTGCAGGCTGCAATGAATGCTCCTACCATACTGGGGTTTGGAGGTCTGACTGAAACAACAGCAGCTATTACACCGGCCGAAGCCGGGGCATATTTCGACACCAGAGTTGCACCCTTATTCACTGCAAATCCTTTAAAGGAAATTATGGTACAAAAATATATTGCATTTTTTGGGGCTTCAGGTGAATCTACTGAAGCATACAATGACATAAGGCGGCTCAGGGCACTTAATCAAAACTTTGTTGAATTGAAAAATCCTCTGAATGCAAATCAATTTCCGCAAAGACTTCCTTATGGATCAAGTGATACAACCACAAATCCTGAGTTGGCGGATGCCTACGGTGATGGTCAGTATGTGTATACTAAGCCTGTCTGGTGGGCAGGAGGTTCATAGAAGAAGGATTTTTTTAATTTTATTATGAGGTGTCTTTTTCACAGGCACCTCTTTTCTTTATATGGATTAGGTTTTTAGATTTTTGGGGATTTTAACCAGCTTAACTCGCAAATTTTTTATCAACAAACAAGGTCGGATGTTACATTGAACTCACCGGCCTCGTGTGCTACCTGCAGGCTGAAGATTGCTATGCAGTCGTGTATTGCGTTTCTACAAAAGAGACTAAAAACATGGACGTAGTGGCGAAGGCTAGATTAACCCGTACATAGTGTTCCTCCAAAAGTAGCCGGCAATCGCTGTTCCTACGGATTATAACAAGATCCCGAAAGATTCACTTATCCTATAAATGAACAGATGCTTAATGCTGCCAATTACACCAGGGCTTCACAAAGCATCGGAGGTGATTTGATGACGCCAGAAATCTTCCGGGATGTTGCCGCTCCGGTAACCCCATAAACCTTTTAATAACAAGCTCTTAAAAGCACCCCGATCCATTGGGTGCTTTTTTTATATTCTATTTTCACAAAAAAGCTGTGGAATTAAAAATGATTTTAGTCATACTTCTAAAGAAATAGGTGGTAATATTTTAACATAAATTAAATAGGAAATACTAAAAGAAAAGAAATACTCCTTATTAGGTTATAAACTTTATATCCTCATATTGTGGGGGGTTTAATCTGTTTGGAGCTTCTTATTTTAACATTTATTAAATGACTGCTTTTAGTTTTTTTTCTACTTTGGCTGCTCAAATTTTAATCTAAAACAAAAATCTATGAAGAAAGTCTATCTTTTGTTTTTGTTTGTGTTCATAGGGGTTTCAGCGCTGTGGGCACAATCAAACTTAGTTACTGGTACGGTGAGCTCTGCCGTCGACGGGGAAGGCCCTATTGCAGGAGCTACTGTCCAGGTTAAAGGTACTACTATCGGAGCATTGACCGATATAAACGGTAAATACTCCATTTCTGTACCTTCGGGCTCAACAACTCTTGTTTTCTCCTATATCGGGATGAAAACTTCAGAAGTTGCGATTGAGGGGAGGAGTGTCGTAAGTGTTGCACTGGAATCAGATCTGATAGGCCTTAATGAGGTCGTTGTAACGGCAATGGGAATCTCCCGTGAGAAAAAAGCGCTCGGTTACGCAGTTCAGGATGTAAAATCAGAGGAGCTTACACAAGCTTCAAGTCCAAGCCTGGGCAACGCATTGCAGGGAAAGATCGCCGGTGTTGAAATTGCTCCCTCGTCAGGGATGCCCGGAGCTTCTTCAAAAATCACAATCCGCGGTTCGCGTTCCTTTACAGGTGATAATACTCCACTCTATGTTGTTGATGGTATGCCTATCACCTCATCGGCTGACGTGAGCACAGGAAACTCTGTAACAGGTACAGACTTTGCAAACCGTGCTGTTGATATTGATCCTAACGATATTGAAAGCATTAACGTTCTTAAAGGACAGGCTGCTTCTGCTCTTTATGGAATGAGAGCTTCAAACGGTGTAATTATCATCACCACGAAGAGTGGCAAAGGTGCCAGCAGCTCCGCACCGGAACTGACTCTTAATTCAAGCATCTCTTTCGATGCTGTTTCCGTACTTCCTGATTTCCAGAAAGAATTTGCACAGGGTACAGGCGGTGCTTACGTGTACAACTCATCAATGAGCTGGGGACCGGTTATTTCTGAATTGGCAAATAATGCCACATACGGAGGGAACGTTACAAATGCCAATACCACAAGGGATGGAATGCAGCCTGGTAAGTACTATGTGCGCCAGAGAGCATTGGCCGGTGTTAATCCATGGGTTGAGCCTCAGGTTTATAACAATGCTGAAGATTTCTTCAGGCAGGGTATGACAATAAGCAATAACGTGAATGTTGCACAGCGTTTTGATAAAGGAAATTATTCCTTTTCAGTAGGTAATACAAATTCAAGCGGAATTGTACCTTCAACTGGTCTTGATCGCTACAATGTCAAACTTGGTGGGGATGCAAAATTGAACAGCAAATTCTCAACAGGATTTTCAGGTAATTTCATCAACTCCAAAATATCAAAGCAGTCATCAGCAAACAATGGAATTGTTGCTACTGTGTATGGTGCACCCCCAAGCTATGATCTTGCCGGCATCCCTTCATTTGTGGCAGGTGACGCAACAGTGCAGAATACTTATCGTGGCACAAGCGGGTTTGACGGAGCTTACTGGGCGATCAACAATAATGAATTTACTGAAAGACTCCAGAGATTTTTCGGGAATGCTTATGTCCGTTATTCAACAAACATATCAGAAAACCAGACACTCGATGTTAAATACCAGGTCGGGGATGATTCTTATACTACTAATTACAGTGACCTGTGGGGTTTTGGTCATGCTAACCAGAGAGGAGAAATCTCTCATTATGGATATACTATTAATGAGCTAAACTCATTGATCACCGCAGCATACAAATGGAATATCAATACTGATATGATTTTTGATGCTATAGTTGGTAACGAGTACGTTGAAAGCAGCACAAAATTCACCTATGCTTATGGAAAGGATTTCAACTTCCCGGGATGGAACCATATTGACAATGCATCAGTTTACAATGCATCAGAATCTTACAGAAGAAATCGCACGATTGGTACTTTCGGAAGTTTATCGCTTTCTTACAAGAACATGCTGTACCTCAATGCTACCGGCAGAAAAGATGTTGTTTCAAGCATGCCAAGAAACAATCGTACATTCTTCTATCCTTCAGTATCTCTCGGATGGATATTCACCGAACTCAGCCCGCTGAAAGACAACAGCATTCTTGATTACGGAAAGGTCAGGTTCTCATATGCTGAGGTTGGCCAGGCAGGAACATATTACCAGACATACTACACAACTCCTGTTTATGGCGGCGGCTTCTCTTCAGGTACTCCAATAACTTATCCAATTGGAACTATAGGAGCTTATACCCTTAATTCAACTGTTTATGATCCAAATCTGAAACCTCAGAACACCAAATCATACGAAATTGGTGCAGACCTCAATTTCCTCAATGGTCTTTTCTCATTGTCATACACATATTCACGTCAGAATGTTGTTGACCAGATTTTCTCAGTTCCTCTCGCATCATCCACAGGATCATCATCTCTTGTGACAAACGGAGGATCGATACATACTAACTCTCATGAGATCACTTTTGGTACAAACCCTGTGACAACACAGAATGTCAAATGGGATATAGGTATTAATTTCTCAAAAATCGACAACTATGTTGACGAGCTCGCACCAGGTGTAAACAGCATTTTCCTTGGCGGATTTGTTGAACCACAGGTAAGAGCAGGCATCGGATCCAAGTTCCCGGTGATCTATGGTGTCAGCTATCTCCGTAATGATGCTGGACAGATCGTTGTTAATTCAGCAGGTTTGCCTCAGCCGGGAGAAGAAAGAGTTATAGGTACAGTTTCCCCTGATTTTATGTTAGGTCTCAATACCGGCCTTAATGTTTATAAGTTTCGTCTCACAGCTTTGTTCGACTGGAAACAGGGTGGTCAGATGTACAGCGGAACATCAGGTCTTCTTGACTATTATGGTGTAAGCCAGCGCTCAGCAGATTTCCGCAAATCAGATTCATTCATATTTGATGAGCCTGCTGTAAAAGTGACAGGAACTGATGGGGAAGGGAACACACTTTATGCTCCGAATGATATCAGGATAAATGGTGCAAATGCACAGGCTTATTTCAATGCACTTAACAACATCTCAGAATCAATGATCTATGATAACTCATTCATCAAGCTTCGTGAGGTTGCATTGAGTTATCCGGTGGTAACAAGACAAGGTCTCAATCTGAACCTTAATCTTTTTGCCCGTAACATTCTTCTCTGGTCAACATTCGAAGGACTTGATCCTGAAGCTACACAGGGTAACACCAACATGGCAGGAGCATTTGAACGTTTCTCACTGCCCGGGTCATCAAGCTATGGTCTCGGACTGAACGTTAAATTTTAAATGAACACTTACATATGAAGAAATTGAAATATATAACAAAAGGAATCCTGGGCGCCATAGCAGTTTCATTGGCTATGGTATCATGCTCCGAAGACATAATGGATCAGATCAATGAAGATGTGAACCATTCAAAAGATGTACAGGCTAAGTTCATCCTGTCTGATGTCATTACATCCACAGCTTTCAGCAATACAGGTGGTGACTTCAATACCTATTCATCAGTTTATGTTGAGCATGAAGTTGGAACTCACAACCAGCTTTACAGGGCTGAACATCGCGAAAGTGAACCTTCTGCTGCCTCAACATTCAATAATGTATGGGGAAGTACCTATGCAGCTCTCAAGAATGCAAGGATAATCATTGCAAAAACCTCGGAGGGCGGAACTGAAGCCGGTAACAGGGTTACCCGTGGAATGGCTGAAGTTCTTGCCGCCTACAACTCAGCTCTTATTGCAGATATGTTTGGTGATGCTCCATGGAGTGAAGCTGCAATCGTTGATAAGAACGGTAATCCTGGAAACATGACACCTAAATTAGATACACAAAGTGAGATTTATGCGGGTGTAATGAAATATCTTGATGATGCAATTGCCGATCTTCAGTCTGGTACAAGCAATACCGGAGGGTATGATCTGCTTTATGGTGGCAACAGGGCAAACTGGCTCAAGCTTGCGTATGGACTGAAGGCAAGATACACTATGAGGTTAATTGCACGTTCGACAAACAGAAATGCTGATCTGCAGAATGTCATCTCGTTTGCTGACCAGTCATTTGCATCAGCTGCCGAGCAGGCTGCATTCGCAATTTATGATGCATCAAACCTGAACCCGTTGTTTGATTACCAGTGGAGTCGTGATGGCCTTGCCGCAAGTAAAAGTATGTCTGAAAAACTTATAGAGCGCCATGATCCAAGACTTCGCAGGGTCTTTGTTGATCCTGACTGGGTTCAGATGGAAGGCGCTGATGATGAGAATTTCTTTATGGCTCCGAACGGGGCAAACCAGGAGATACAGTATTTCTATAATACCTCGATCTTCACATACTCACAGATTGCTCCAACACTTCTTCTTAGTTATCATGAAGTTAAATTCCTTAAAGCTGAGGCTCTTGCCCGTCTGAACAGGATTGCCGAAGCAAAGACAGTATTGAAACAAGCTGTTATAGCAGGTATAGCAAATACAGAAGTAAATGTGGCAGCAGCTATGGATGCACCTACTATCCTTGGTTACGGAGGTTTGGAAGAAACAACTTCAGCCATAACTCCTGCTGAAGCATCTGCATATTTCGACACATATGTTTCTCCTCTTTTTGATGCAAATCCATTGAAAGAAACTATGGTACAGAAATATATCTCTTTCTTCGGCGCGTCAGGCGAATCCACAGAGGCTTACAGTGATGTTCGCAGAATGAAAGCTCTTAATGAGAATTTCGTGGAGTTGAAAAACCCGAACAATGCAACCCAGTTCCCGTTAAGGGCTCCTTACGGTTCTGATGATACAACTACCAACCCTGCAGTTCAGAGTGCGTATGGTGATGGTCAGTATGTTTATTCAGTTCCTGTATGGTGGGCTGGCGGTAACAGGTAAGATCATAAAAAAAATACATGAGAGAGGGTGCCGTTTGGCACCCTTTTTTTTTCGTATTTGTAATTTAAAGCTACCTGGTTTATTGACTTTTGAGGGCTTTGTTAAATAAGGATAAACTTATTCATAACATAAAGGCCCATTAAATCATTATTTAAAGCATTTATCAAATTAAATATAATTAACTAGGAACTTAAAAAATGAAGATAAAAATCTTAATTAAAATAAAAAATATTTATATTGTGCCCAAATTTGACTAAACCTAATACTAAAGCTTTATGAAAAAAACGTTTCTGTTGATCATTTTGCTTGTGTTTGCAGGGACTTCAACACTGCTTGCACAATCAAAAGTCATTACAGGTAAAGTTTCTTCTGCCACCCAGGGAGAAGGAGCTATTCCCGGTGTAACAGTACAGGTTAAAGGCACTACTATTGGTGCGCTTTCCGATGCTAACGGGAATTATTCTATAACTGTACCTGCTAACGCAACTACACTGGTTTTTTCTTACATCGGTATGAAAACCCAGGAAGTTGAAATTGGCCAGCGTAATTCTATTGATGCTGTACTTGAGTCCGACGTCATCGGTCTTAATGAAGTTGTTGTTACAGCAATGGGTATATCCCGGGAAAAGAAATCATTGGGTTATGCAGTTCAGGATATTTCTACTGAACAGATAGCACGAGCAGGTAATACTAACCTTGAATCAAACCTTTCAGGGAAGTTTGCCGGGGTTGAAGTTCGCCAATCTTCTGGTATGCCTGGTGCACCTTCAACAATCCTTATCAGGGGTGCCCGTTCTTTCTCAGGTAACAACCAACCTCTGTATGTCGTGGATGGTATGCCAATTGAAAGTAACTCTGATTATACCCAGAACGTAACTGGTTCATACTCATCTTCACGTGCACTTGACCTTGACCCGAACAATATTGAATCTATAAACGTTCTTAAAGGACAGGCTGCAGCAGCTCTGTATGGAATGAGGGCATCTAATGGTGTTATTGTTATAACAACCAAAAGTGGAAAAACTGCTTCCAAAGGTGTTCCAACAGTTAATATTACTTCAACATACACACTTGACCAGGCTGCAGTACTTCCTGATGTTCAGCAGACCTATGCTCAAGGTTATTACACGGGAAATGTAACTGATGAATCTGATCTTGCATTCACACCTGCTTTCTCATATTCATGGGGTCCACGGTTAACTTCACTTCCAACTGATCCTACTTATGGTGGTAACACAAGAGGACATACAGGTCAGTGGTTCGACCCTTACAAAGGAGCATGGACTGATCCTATTGCTTATAATAATGCAAAAAACTTTTTCCAGAATGGTTCTAACTGGTATAAAGGTGTAAATATCAGTAATTCAACATCATTTGGAAATTACCTGATAGGTGCAAGTTCAACTAATCAGGATGCTATTGTTAAAAATTCGGGAATGGACAGATACACGGCTAATGCCCAATCTGTTGTTAATCTCGGAGAAAAATGGAGAGGTGGTTTTACAGGTAATTATTCAGATGTCACAGTGCAGAAACTTCCTTCAGGAAATGACAGCTGGCTGTTTACGGTAATGGGTGCTCCGGCTTCATTCGATCTTATGGGTACACCATATTCTATGGATGGTGCTCTCGGTAAATACAGGCAAATTTCATACAGAAGGGGCGCTGTAGGAGAGAACCCACGCTGGGCACTTGAAAACAACAAATTTCTCGAAAAAACAAGACGTTTCTTTGGAAGCACATTCATAGAGTATAATCCATTTGAATCCATAAATGTAAGATATCAACTTGGTATTGATACATACTCAACTGATAATGAAAATGTCTATGAGATGGGTAGTGCAAGAAATGGTCAGGCTCTCCCAACTGCAGGCAACTATCCTACTCCTGATAATCCAGTTTTTGGGTATAGGGCACCTACAGGTGGATCAATAGACAATTATGGACTCAATAAGTCAACTATGAACTCACTCCTTAACATTACATTCACAAAGGATATCACACCAGAGCTCAATTTGTTATTCATAGTTGGAAATGAATTCAATGATTCTAAGTATCGTTCCTGGACAATGTCAGGGACAGGATTTGTTGTTCCAGGCTGGCAGAATATGTCAAATACAACAACACAGAATGCTGATGAATCGAAAGAAAGGGAAAGAACCGTAGGTACATACAGTAACCTTTCGCTTTCTTATAGGAATATGTTGTATTTCAATGCCACTGGCAGGTATGATGTTGTTTCAACAATGCCAAGAGGTGCTCGTTCGTTCTTCTATCCTTCAGTATCACTTGGTTTTGTATTCACAGAACTTCCGTCACTCAAGAACAACAAGGTGCTTCCTTACGGTAAAATAAGGGGTTCATTTGCTCAGGTTGGACAAGCTGGAACTTACAATCAGAAAGTGTATACTTTAGGAGGTTCCGGCAGCGGTTTCCTTAATGATGGTATTGTTTATCCTCTTGGTGGTATATCAGGTTTCCGTCCAAACTCAACATTATACGATCCGAATCTTAAACCTCAAAATACAAAGAACTTCGAACTCGGTCTCGAAATGAAGTTCTTTGACAACAGGGTAGGTTTCGATTATACTTATTCAGACCAGACTGCAACAGAACAGATATTCTCAGTTCCAATGGCTGGTTCAACAGGTTATTCATCTTTTGTGACAAATGCAGGGGAGATGACTTCAAAGGCACATGAACTTATTTTAAATCTGAGCCCGGTCAGGACAAACGATTTCGAATGGTCAATGAACGTTAACTTTACCAAGATTATAAACAAGGTTGTTACACTTGCAGAAGGAATTGAAAGCGTAAGTCTTGCTGGTTACGAAACTCCTAACGTCAGAGCTTATGCCGGATTTACATATCCGACAATTTATGGTGTTATGATGGCAAGAGATGACAATGGCAACATTCTCATCGATGATGATCCAGACAGTTATTATTATGGTATGCCAGTTTCAGGTGAGTCTGGTAAGATTGGTGATGTATCACCTGATTTTCTTATGGGCCTTACAAATACTCTTTCATACAAGTGGGTATCACTCTCAGCTCAATTCGACTGGAAACAAGGCGGAGATATCTATTCAGGAACAAACAGACTTATGGGCCTGTATGGTGCTGCTGGCTTCACAGAAGATCGCACAAGCACATTCACCTATGCTACTACTCAGAATTCAAAAGGAGTTGGCGTAAAAGCTTCAAACGGTCAGGTTAATGATATAGTAAGAGGTGGTCCTAATGATCAGTGGGCTTATGCTGATTTTTACAATGATGTAATGTCAGGTATTGATGAGATGAACGTTTATGAGAACTCTTATATCAAGCTAAGGGAAGTTGCCCTGAACTTCAAGATTCCTACAAGTTTGTTGTCGAACCTGAGAATCAAAGCTGCATCTGTTAGTATTGTCGGAAGAAACTTCCTGCTTTGGTCAACACTTCCCAATGTCGATCCTGAAACATCACAGGGTATGGGTAATGGTCTAATGGGTTTTGAATATATGTCATTGCCACAGACAAAGTCGTTCGGTGCAACAATTAACCTGACTTTCTAAACGTTATTAAAAAGCAATTACGTAAAATGAAAACATTTAAAATACTTTTAACAACAATATTCTCGATGCTGCTATTTTCCTGCAGTGAGGATATTATGGATGATATCAACAAGGACGTAAATAATGCGCTTGAAATGAGCGCTCAAAGTATGCTCCCTGATGCCATCTTGAAATCTAGCTTTGAAACTACTGGAACAGATCTCGCCTGGTATGCAACTGTTTATATTGAGCATAGTGCAGGTACCTGGGCCCAGTCATCAGACGCAGACAGACGTATCGGTCAGACCTCTGATAACGTATTCGGCAATAACTGGAACAGTCTTTATGATGTTCTGATGATTCTTGATGATATCATCAAAAAGACTGATCCTGCAACAGGAACTGAAAATAACCCTTATGTAAGGGGTATCGCTCAGATACTTACAGCTTATAACCTTTCAGTTCTTACTGATATGTGGGGCGAAGTTCCATGGACAGAAGCCATTAAAGGTGCTGAAAAACTTCAGCCAAAGTATGACAAGCAATCTCAGATTTATCCTAAGTTGTTTGAATATCTTGATGCTGGTATCGCTTCACTTAATTCAGCAACAACCTTTTCGACTACAGGTGACTATATTTATGGAGCAAGCGCAGCAACAGCAAAGCAAAAATGGATCAGGGCTGCAAATTCACTGAAGGCACGCTATCACATGCGTCTTTCACGTGTCGACCCAACCGCTTCTGCAAATGCTATTGCAGATATTGCAAACGGTTTTACGGGTGCCGCCGATAATTTTGTTTTCGCAAAATATGAAGCAACAGCAACAGGTGAAAACCCATGGTACCAGTTCCTTAATGACAGGACACACCTTTCAGTAAGTAAAACTCTTTACGATTACATGGTTGCCAGAAGTGATCCCAGGATTTCGGCATACTTTACTCAGATTGGTGGTCTGTATGTACCAGCCCCCAATGGTTCTGCAACTGAATCTCAGGGTGGCAAATACTCTCAGTCTGCTATAACTACAAATGGAAGAACTGCTGCAACTCCTTTAATGACATATCATGAGCTTAAGTTTATCGAAGCTGAAGCCAGATTCAGGAATGCTCCTGCTGATCTGACATGGCAGACAGCTCTGAGGACAGCAATTGAAGCAAATTTCGTATTCCATGGTCTTACAGCAGCACAGGGAACAACGTACTATAATACCTCTGTTGTTCCAAGGCTCACCGCTGGTAATCAGCTTAACGAGATCCTTCTTCAGAAATGGATCGGATTTTATGAGCACGAAGCTATGGAAGCTTACAATGATTACAGGAGAGTTCCTTCATTCCTGACGCTTAATAATCCAAACAATAATACTGCCAGTGGCGGTTTTGTATGGAGACTCCCGTATCCGACAAGTGAAAAAGCTTCTAATTCAGCAAACATGCCTAGTATTAATATCTTTGCAGATAAAGTATGGTGGGCAGGAGGCAATGAAATTGTGACAAAATAAAATTTACAGGTTTTTAAGAAGAGGCTGTCTCAAAGGTGAAGACAGCCTCTTTTTTTTTCAATCTCCACAGGAAAAATTATTAATATTCAAAAACGAAGAGATAAATAGACAGCGATAATATTCTTTTCTAAAAAAGAATATTAATAGTTAAAAGGTCCCTGGGTGATCCCACTACACAAGCAATAACAGCGGGGAGTTTTGTGGAAAGGCGTATTGAGTTCTGTATGGAAGGAAGTCGGTGGCCTGATTTTTCACCGGCTTATGCTCGATATTCCTGCAGAACTATCGAACAGCCCTTTTTCCAGGCATTTAACAAAATCCTAACTGGTAGTCGCTTGGAAAAATTGAATAAATATAGGAGGTGCCTCATTGTTGGGGCAACTTTCTTTTTTTATTCATTCAGGATTTATCTCAAACTAATTCTTGATTGGATATAAGATAATCATAAGGGGTGTGTTCGGAACAGAGGTTTCCTGCTTTACTTATCATTTCTCAATCAGCAGCCTGACAAGCTCTATTCGGGTTGCGGAAGCCCTGAGTATTTTAATTGTTATATTGTTCCCTATCCTGATTATGTCATTGTTGCCGGGGATGCTGCCGTTGTAAAAGAGAACCATACCAGCCAGGGTTGCATAATCATCAGTTTCAGGAAGGTTAAGGCCATATTTTTCGTTCAGGTAATCAATCTCGAGCCTTCCGGAAAGAATATATTCATTATCATTTTTTACACGTTCGACGAGATCGTTCGTATCATGCTCATCTTCAATGTCACCAACAATTTCCTCCAGGAGGTCTTCAATTGTTATCATGCCTGAAGTGCCGCCAAATTCATCGACAACAACTGCAATATTCTTCTTTTCTGCCACAAAAAGTTTCAATAGCCTGTTTGCCGTCATTGTTTCCGGAACAATGACAAGCTTCCTCAATGATGATTTGATATCATCAGGATTCCTGAAAAGATCCTTAACCTCAAAATACCCTGCTATATTATCTATTGTATCCTGATATACAAGGATCCTTGCATACCTTGTATTAATAAATTTCTCCCTGAGCTGTTCGACAGTGCCGTTAATAGCAACAGCTTCAATCTCCGTTCTTGGCACCATGATCTCCTTCACCATCATCTCCGACAGATCAAGGAGATTCCTGAATATTTTAATATTATGCCTGTCATTTCCTGCAATCTCAGATACGCTATCATCATTATTGTTATGCTGGATCAGGTAATCTGATTTAATCACAGGTTCATCTCTTTTCAATCCTGTAATAGGTGAAGAACCTAAAAACAAACCTGGTATTGCCAGTAGTAATTTTGCAACAGGATAAAGAATAATGAAGAAAAACAGTGCAGGAGCAGCCAGTGCCTTAAGATATGTATTCGGTGCTTTTTCAAAGATCATTGCCGGCAGGATCTCTGCAATAAGGATAATAATGAACGATAAAATAACTATATTAATGATAATGAGCATGATAGCAGAACCTGTTATGCCTGCCATTAAAGGAGTCAGGTATTTGTAAAATGATATTGCAAAAATTGCAATTGAGGTCATACTACCGGTTAGCATTGCAACGATGAAAGCTGAAGAATCCTGGATGAACAGGCTTATTATGCCTGACCCTGTGGCTTCATTTTTCCTGTCAAGTTCCAGTCTGAGCTGATCAGCCTTGATGAAAGCTGTTTTCACTCCTGAGAAGAACAGGATGAACACCATCGATAAAGGCAGTATGATAATCCCGATCATTAGATTCATCCTCTGAAAGAGCTCTTCTTATTCATCAAGATAAATCGTTGCACTGACCTTCCTGATCTTCTGTCTGCGGAGATGAGAATCAGATTCAAATCCAAATCCCTGGATTATCTGATCTGTACCGGTTATCTTAACAAACCTGTCTGTATAGATAAGATCTTTTTTCTGGTCCCAGTTCAGCAGCTCCGTCTCAAGCTTGTCTCCTTCATTATTTATAACAACAACACTGTCTTTTAGTTCCCAGAGATCTTTATCCTGGTCATATCTTGCATACCTCGAGGTAACAGTTCCCTGAGGCTCAGGCTTACGATCATAAAATATCACATTTATGCCTTGCCTGAATTCGGTATAAGGATTATCACGTGAATCATATCTTTCCATCAGTGGAGCACGAAGTATAACCTCTGTCATCCCTGAATCTGACATGGTGGTTGTAAACTTCTCTACGGTAAGCGACGGTAGCTTTTCAAAATCCGATTCGGGAATTGGCTCTGACCTGTTCTCGCAGGATGCGAATGAAAAAGATACTGCAATCAAACCGGTAACAAGGAGATTCTTCATGACGGGTTAATCATACTTTAACTGGCGGAACCAGATATCATAAAGGTTTATGCTTGCTCCAACTGTAATGAAATATTCTGATGGCAGGGATGATCCTGATGCACCACCGCGATGAGTGAGATCAAAGAAAATATTGGCCTTCGACAGTGACCTTCTCAATGGGAGCCCGAAACCGGCACTTATGCCTGTTTCCCTGACCAGCTCTCCGTTAATTACAACATAGCTTTTACCAGTATGTCCTCCAAGCCTGTAATCTATCCTGTCAAGACCGCTCAGGTTTGAATATTTGTCAGGTGTGTATTCAGCTCCGAATGATAAAGTGCTGTTATCACCAAAAGTGCCTGACGTGCCAGGGATCCTGGCTTTGGACCAGTTTGTTGTTATATAATCTACAGCGACGGTCAGCTTATCGGTTTTACCAAAAGCAATACCAGCCCTGAGAGTCCTCGGAATATATACTTTTTCAGAGTTGGATGATGTATAAGAAATAGTATCTGATGAATTATAATAGTTATACCTGTAGCTGAACTGTTCATATCCTGATTTGTAGTTCTTTCCTGTAGTCAGCGATAAACCTGCATTGAAAAAATTCTTGTCCCTGAGAGGAAGCATAAACTGAAGACCATAATCGATATTTATGCCATTAACACGCAGTACTTCTGATGAGCTGTTATGGAAATTGTTTTCATAATCCTCAAATTCAAAAAAGTTCGATCTTTTTATTTCACCGAACATTACTGACATATTGATACCTGCTGAAAGGTTTTTATTAATTCTCAACCCGGTGCCGATAAAGAAATTCGACAATCCACCTACTCCCTTGTGATTAGCAGTATACCCGTCCACAACATCAGTTGTCAGAACCTTGTCTGTTATGTTATAGTAGCCATTGCTTAACGGAACAATACCAGCTGCAACGCCAAAGCCCTTGGCAACAGGAAACCCGAACATCAGATGATCAAAGTTCATATCATCAGATTGATATCTGGTCGTTCCCGATTTTATTTTGTTAAGTGAGTAATCGAAACCGAAATCGAAAATAAATGAAGTAGTGTCGAAACTGCTGTATGAGGCGGGGTTGGTAAAGAAAATTGAAGACTTATCCCTTAACGCAATGCTTGCACCACCCATTCCCTGGCTTTTGAACGAACCTGCAGGTTCAAGTGTGCCTAAGTTAAACCTGGAATATGGTGAGTTAACCTGTTTCTGTGCTTGTGCGACAGATGCCAGGAAAAATATTAGGAACAAAGAAATTAGTATGTTTTTATTTTGCATTGTATTCCAGGATATAATTTAAACCTTCTATAACAATTTCGGGTATGTAATCAATTTTATGTTCAAGCTTATCGTGAAGGAAGGCTCCATCGCCTCCAGTCAGGATAACCTTAATACCCGGGTATTTTTTTTCAAACGTGCGAATATACTCATTTATTTCGTAAATAACCCCGTTCATCACTCCGGCTCTTATTGCTTCCTCAGTTGTTTTTCCGGGTGATTCATAGGGTTTTAACGTATTTATAAGAGGCAGCCTGTCTGTAAAACTATGCAACGCCTCAAACCTCATCCGTATACCCGGCGATATATTCCCCCCATGGTATAAATCGTCTTCAAGCAGATCGAAGGTCAATGCTGTGCCGGCATCTATTACGAGCGATGAGCTTCCATTGTACAGCATGTGAGCACCTGCAACTGCGGCAATCCGGTCGGTACCGAGTGTTTCCGGCGACAGGTAACCTATCCTGAATGGCAGCTTTGATTTTGCAGAGAGCAAATGAACAAATGATACCTTCGAGGATAATATTTTATTTATTGTATCAGGAATAGTTTTAACAGACGAGATTATGGCTTTTTCAAATTTTCCGGAAGAAAGTAGCTTCATCAGGACCTCCACTGTAAGATCCGGGTACCTTTCTGAGCTGACAATTCCTCTACCTTTAAACAGAGCGATCTTTGCAGAAGAATTACCTATGTCAGCAACAAGGTTCATCGTGTAAAATTATAAAAGAATGCAGCTTAAAACAAATATCAGTCAACTTCATACTCATCATGTATTGGTTACAAGCTCGAGAAGTATTTTAATACCTTCTTTTACTGTTCTCACATTTGCTATTGTAAGGCTGAGCTTCGAGCCTTTTTGTTTCACATTCATCTGTTTCTGCTTGCGGTTTACATAATTCATTATTGAAATGAACAGTGAACTCTTGTAGAACGATGATTCGGGATCTGAAATAAAGTTTGCAATAAGAAGGCCGTTTTTGAGGAAAACCTTCTCAATCCCGAGTTCCACGGCAATCCATTTTATTCTAACTATGTCAAGCAGTGCCTGGGCAGGTGGAGGTATCTTTCCAAACCTGTCGTTGAGCTTCTTTTCAAAAATTGAAAGTGCTTCTTCAGTTTCTATTTCATTAAGCTCCTTGTACAGTCTTATCCTCTCAGGAATATTTGAAACATACTCATCGGGGAACATTATTTCCAGGTCTGTGTCAATCTGGAAGTCTGTTACATAAGGCTTCTTCTTATGAGGCATGGCAGATTTATCAGAATCAGCCGGAACCTTAGCCGGAACCTGCCTGTCTGGTTCTGTAAATTCACTGTCGCGCAGTTCAGCCATGGCTTCGTTGAGAATTTTCTGGTATGTCTCAAAACCAACATCGGCAATAAATCCGCTTTGTTCGCCCCCAAGGAGATTACCTGAACCCCTGATGTCAAGGTCCTGCATTGCAATATTAAAACCGCTTCCTAGCTCAGAAAATTCTTCAATTGCTTTCAGTCGCCTTCGTGCTTCGTGTGTAAGTGTTGTAAGGGGAGGAGCGAGGAGGTAACAGAAAGCTTTTTTATTTGATCTGCCAACCCTTCCCCTCAGTTGATGCAATTCCGACAGGCCGAAATGGTGAGCATCATTTATAAATATTGTATTTGCATTAGGAATATCAAGCCCTGATTCGATAATTGTTGTGGCAATAAGAACATTATAATCGCCCTGTATAAAATCGAACATTATGTTCTCAACTTGGGCCCCGTCCATCTGGCCATGAACTATTGCAGTGCGTACATGAGGGCAGAGCCTGCTTATATGTGCCTGTATCTGCTTTATATTTTCTACACGGTTATGTATGAAGAAGACCTGGCCGTTCCTGGAAACTTCGTATTCTATGCCTTCCTTGATAATATCCTCATTGTAGCCATAGAGCTCGGTAACTATTGGCATCCTGTTAGGAGGAGGAGTGTTGATTATTGATAGATCACGTGCCCCCATAAGTGAGAACTGTAAAGTTCTGGGTATCGGTGTTGCTGTGAGTGTCAGGGTATCGACATCTGCCCTGAATTTTTTGAGTTTTTCTTTCACCGAAACACCAAACCTCTGCTCTTCATCAACAACAAGGAGTCCAAGGTCTTTAAACCTGACATCCTGACCGACCAGCCTGTGAGTGCCGATAATTATATCTATCTTTCCTTCTGCAAGATCTGCAAGAATTTTTTTCTGTTCAGCAGGTTTTTTGTGCCTGCTTATATATTCTACCCTGCATGGAAATCCCTGCAATCTTGATGAAAATGTCTTATAATGCTGAAATGCAAGAATTGTTGTTGGTACCAGGACGGCAGTCTGCTTACTTTCTGTTGCACATTTGAATGCAGCTCTTATGGCTATCTCTGTCTTGCCAAATCCTACATCTCCGCAGATCAGCCTGTCCATAGGGTGAGGTGTCTCCATATCTTCTTTGACTGCAACTGAAGCGGTGAGCTGGTCGGGAGTATCTTCATAAATGAAAGATGCTTCAAGCTCCCTCTGAAGATATGAGTCAGGTGAAAATGAATACCCTGGTGAAGCCATTCTTTTTGCATAAAGCTGTATAAGGTCTTTTGCAATGTCTTTCACCTTTTTCTTGGTTGTCTGCTTGAGTTTCTCCCATGCTCCCGAGCCTAGTTTATAGATTTTTGGCTCGGCATTGTCTTTTCCTTTATATTTTGATATCCGGTGCAGTGAGTGTATTCCCACGTATAGTATATCATTGTCCCTGTAAACAAGCTTAATAGCTTCCTGTATCTTTCCGTTTACTTCAATTTTTTCAAGACCACCGAATTTCCCGATACCATGATCTATATGGACCACATAATCTCCAGGGTTTAGTCCTGTAAGCTCCTTTACCGATATGCTTTCTTTCTTTGTGAAGAATCCCCTGATCCTGAATTTATGATAGCGGTCAAATATCTGGTGATCTGTATATATGGCAACCTTAAGATCGTGATCAGTGAATCCGCTGTGCAGGTTAAGGAGGAGTGGAATAAACTGTACATCCGGGTTTATCTCCATGAAAATATCCCTGAGCCTTTCTATCTGGGGTTCGCTTTCTGAAACTATATAGGTTCTGTATCCTTCACTGAGGTTTGAGATAAGCTTGTCAGAAAGGAGCTCAAAATTTTTATTGAATACTGGCTGGGGCTCTGTGCGAAAATGAAATTCATTATGTGATTGGAATATCGTTGATCGCCCTGTTTCAATGATCCTGAATTTTTCACAATGTGCGATAAAGCTGTTGCCAGTCATAACCGTTTCTTTCCTGCCAGCCAGCTGACCTGAATCTTCCCTTTGCTCTGTCTGGCTGTAAATTCCGTTAATTTTTTCCCTTATAAAACCTCCGTCTTCAATCCAGAACATTGAAGATGGAGGGATGAAATCAGTAAATGAATCGCTTATCTGTTCAATCGATACATCCTGGATATTTGGTATCACGGAGATCTGGTTATGGTTCTCCAATGACAGCTGGTCCTCGGTATTGAAAGATCTTATCGATTCCACCTCTTCACCGAAAAAATCAATCCTGTAAGGCATGTCGGATGCATATGAAAAAATATCTGCAATACTGCCTCTTATTGCATACTGCCCGGGCTCATACACAAAATCAGTCCGGGTGAAATTATATTCATGGAGCATCTCTTCCAGGAATTCCAGGGAAAGCTTATCGCCTTTTGTTATCTGCAGAGTGTTTTTTTTGAGGCTTTTCCTGCTTATAACCTTTTCCATCACAGATTCAGGGTAAGTGACAACTATTGCTTTCCTTCTACCTGATGCAAGGTGATTGAGGACTTCAGTCCTCAGGACAATGTTTGCAGGTTCGGTCTGCTCATACTGAACCGATCGTTTATACGTTGAAGGAAAGAAGAATACATTCTGGTCTCCAAGCAGTGCTGTAAGATCGTTATAAAAATATGCTGCGTCCTCTTTTTCAGGAATTACTACAATGTGAGTTGTCTGTGTTTTATCAAAAACAAGTGAAAGAGCCATTGCGGCACCTGATCCCGTAAGGCCGCTCAGCCTGATCCTGTTTTTTTCTTCTGAATTAATTGCATCGATCAGGGCCGGGATGACAGGATGCTGGCTGAGTATATCTGTTAGTTCGTTTTTTTTCATTTAATCTGATCAGTCTGCAAAGGTAGCGGATTTTTTGTGGACTGGGGTAACGGGTACCGGGTGTTGGGTGTTGGGTATTGAATGCTGGGTGCGGGGTACCGGGTACTGGTTTGGGTATTGGGCATTGAAAAAGTGCGCAACAAGCACCCGGCACCCAGCCCCAGTCCCAGCCACTGGCCATCACGCGCCAAAATAATTCTTCTCAAGCCAGTATCTGAAGAGTGGATCCTGGAAAGTAAGCTTGCCTCCGCTGTCATCGAGAATATCGCGGGTAATCAGTGATTTCCTCGAACGGTTGACATTGGCAGAGGAAACGAGCCCATACCTGGAAAGGACTTCAGCAGAGGATAGGGCAGTCTCATGGGCCAGAAGAGCCTTTAGAAGATTAAGCTGATTTGTCGTTAATGTTTCTGTAAGTGAAATAAATAGCAGGCCCAGCTGCGCTACAATACTTTCGAATGACTGGTGTACCGTATCGTCATTACATGTCACATCGGTTCTCAGCCATACCTGCTGGGCGAGCTGCTGTACATAGTAGGGATGGTTATCTGTAAGGGAAACCAGCTCCTCTATTTGTTTCATAGAAATCTTTTTCCCTGTTGCAGAAAATCTTTTATCAATAAACTTCAGCCATGATCGGGTATCAATTTTACCCAGGAACATCAGATCTCCGAATTTATAGAACGGCATCGACGGATCTGTAAATACATCGAGCATCATATGCCTTTTGCTGCCATAAAGACAATATGCAACATTCGTATGTCTCTGCCAATGGGATCTCAGTTTTTTCTGAAACGACAGGGGATCTTCAAACTCTGACATGTTCTGAAATTCATCAATGCATATGATCAGCTTTTTACCCTTGGATGATGCAAGGTTTTCGGCAAGGTCAAGTATTTCATCGGGCTTCTTTTTAACTTCATTCCAATCAAGGCTTATTGAAAATTCATTGACCGGGTCAGGATTCAGGATAATCTTCGGAACAAATGTTTTAAGCAGTTTGCGGGCTGACTCAACAGCTTCTTCCCATTTGGATGTTGTTTCTTTCAAAACTGCCATTATGAGGTTCTCGTAAAACTGTTCTTCCGACCTGGTGTTAAAAAGATCAATCCTGCATATTCTTAATTTTTTATTTTTTTTCAGGGCAAGCGAAGCTGCTTTGTCAACCAGTGAACTCTTCCCCCAGCGCCGTGGTGAGATAATTATTGTATTGATAAGCGAATTGAAGTTTGTAACAAGGTGTTCTGTTTCAGATTCACGGTCGGTAAAATTCTCACCCTGGGCAATCTTTCCGAAAATAAAAGGAGTTTCCATTTTATGTACTCTTAAGAATACAAAAATATGAAACAAAAATGTATGAAACAAATATGTTTCATAAAATTTTTAGCCTGCCTTAGTTTCTGAATGTCAAACAAAAAACTGTTTCTTTCCATGGAATTGATATTACTCTCAGAGTTCCGCCATGTGCACTCATGATCTGCCTTGAGAGACTCAGCCCGATACCTGAGCCTTCAGGTCTTGTTGTAAAGAATGGTATAAAGATCTTATCGAGGTTTTCAGTTGCAATTCCGGGACCATCATCCGATACACATATTTCTGTAAAGGCATCCTTGTTTTTTCCTGCTGTAATTTTGATACATGGTTTGTCATTGGTTTCATTAGCTTCAACAGCATTTTTTATGAGGTTAATAAGGACAAGAGAAATCAGATTCTCATCTGCAAAAACCACAAGCCCGGGATCCGGTAACACAAAAATTATGGCTTTCTGATCGAATGAGCCGGACAGAATCCGTACCCTGTCGAACAGGTCGGCAATTTTCAGCAGTTTCAATTCAGGACGCGGAATCCGGGTAAGCCTTCTGTATGATTCAACAAATTTCGAAAGTCCGTTTCCCTGTTCACTGATTACCTTCAGTCCCCTGACTGTTGTCATTATTTTATCCTGGTCAATCTCTTCCGGGCTGATAACATTATCACCCTGCTTGTATAATGCGGAAAGCGAATCGGAAATAGAGGTGATTGGTGTGATTGAGTTCATAATTTCATGCATCAGCACCCTGATAAGCTTCATCCACGAATCAAGCTCCTTTTCATCCAGCTCATTTTTAATATCCTGGACAGAAAGGATTACTAGTTCATTCTCTCCGGATCCGAATGAAGTTGATTTTATTGAAAGCTGGATCTCTGCATTGCCTGACTGGATCCCCAGCACTCTTCTTTCAAAAGGTTTTATGCTATTTATAACTGGTAACAGCCTGTCATCAACCCTGCTTAGCTGTTGAAGGTGAGTAAGTATATCGAGCGAGAGAAGTCTTCTTGCAGCTGAATTAGTATGATGAATGAACCCTTTCCTGTCATATGTTATGATACCGGTTCCCAGATGTTCAAGTATTATCCTGAAGTATTGTTCCTGCTGGCTGTTTTCTATTTTAAGCTGTTGTATCTGCCTGTTCAGCCTGTTCATGCTTTCATTCAGCTCCTTCAATCCTGTGCTTCTGTCATGGACAGGGAACCTGAAATTGGAATCATCATTCCTGACAGAGTCAAAAAAAAGCCTGATATTCCGGTTGGTCCTGTTTAAATAGATGACAAGCATTACTGCAAGGGTAATAATGCCTGCACCACAAAGAATGATATATCTGATCACTCCTTGGCGCATAACAAGGTAGCCCAGCAGAATTGAAAAGAGGACTATGAGTGAAACGTAGAAGATGATACTCAGATAGAGTTTCCTGCTTATCATATCATTTCTTTTTTAATTTGTTATAAAGTGTCTGCCTTGTAACACCCAGTTGTTCTGCTGCCGCAGTGTAGTTTCCATTGTTTCTCTCCAGTGCCAGGCGGATCATCTTATCTTCCATTTCTTCAAGTGTCGAGAAGGAAGCTGGTCCTGTTTCCTGGAAGACAGGCCTGAGATAGAGATCATCAGGTTTTATGATATCATCCTCGCTGAGTATGACTGCTTTCTCTATTGTATTCTGGAGCTCCCTTATATTTCCGGGCCAGGCATAATCCATAAGTTTGTCGAGAGCATGCTTGCTTATCTTCAGCTCAGGCCTTCCATATTTCTGCACATACTTTCTCAGGAAATGCTCTGTAAGGATGATAATGTCGCTACCTCTTTCTCTCAGGGGTGGCAGATCAATCCTGATAGTATTTATACGGTAAAGCAGGTCTTCCCTGAAGAGACCTTCACTGACCATACTTTCAACGTTCCTGTTTGTCGCACAGATAAGCCTTATATCAACCGGAACTGGTTTGTTTGAACCAAGCCTTGTGATCTGCCTGTTCTCAAGAGCTGCCAGGAGCTTTGCCTGAAGATGAAAAGAGAGGTTGCCTATTTCATCGAGGAACAGTGTCCCTTTGTTTGCAAGCTCAAACTTACCCTGCCTGTTTTCCCTTGCATCGGTGAATGCTCCTTTCATATGTCCAAAGAGCTCACTTTCAAACAGGGTCTCGGTTATTGCTCCCATATCAACAGATACCAGCAGCTCGCCAGACCTGTCAGACAGTCGATGTAGTTCCTGGGCGATCAGCTCTTTCCCGGTGCCATTTTCCCCGGTTATGAGTATATTTGCATCAGTTTTGGCAACTTTCCTTACCAGTTTCAAAACATTCATTATGCCTGGTGAAGAACCGATGATCATTCCCTGATCCCGGTTAAACTCTTTTTTCAGCCCGGATTCTCTTTCCTGCAGGTTCCTGACTTCTTTTTTGGAAAGATTAAGCTGAAGGGCAAGTTTCAGTGTTGCTTTAATCTTCTCATTATCCCAGGGTTTTACAACGAAATCTGATGCACCGGCCTTTAATGCTCTCACAGCAGTATCTACATCTCCAAAAGCGGTTATCATGACAACCGAAATGTCAGAATCATGCTCCCTGATTCGCTCAAGCCAGTACAATCCTTCATTCCCGGTATTTGTTCCGGCAGTGAAATTCATATCGAGTATCACCAGGTTGTATTCTTTTTTCCTTAGTTCAGCAAGGATGAGGTTTGGGTTATTGATCAGAACTACTTCGTCAAACTCAGGATTAAGAAGAATTTCAAGAGCACTCAGGATATTTTTATTGTCATCGGCAATTAATATCTTTCCTTTCTTCATACGAATTTAATGAACCGACAAGTTAAATAATATTCAGTAATCTTATAAATATTTGTAAAAAATATTTACCCTTAATCGTAAAAAATATTTACATATCTAAATTGATGATGTATCGTAAGTCCAAGTAAAACAGCAAGATATATAATCGGCATTTTTATTGGTAATATAAAGGATGGAAACTTTTTGAAGATTTTAAATTAAGACGATGAATATTCAGAATTTTAAAATTGCATTCCGAAGAATATCAGCGAACTTAAAATCAAACCTGATGATCTTTACCGGGTTGGTTCTTGGATTCACCTCCTGTTTTGTGATATATACAAAGATCAGTTATGAGATGAGCTTTGATCGTTCCCATACACAATTCAGAAATATCTACAGGGTGGTGCGGGTGACCTCCGGACTCGAATATACGAACGGCGGACTTGAATACAGGACCGGGGTTCATTTTCCCTTTCCCGCCGAAATAAAGAAAAGTATTCCTGAAATCAGCAATGTTGTTTCAATGTTATATGCCAGCGGTCAGAAGGTCTCTGTTCCCCGTGCGGAAGGAGAAAAGCCGGCTGAGTTCATCCTTGAAAATGGTGTTGTTTTCACTGAACCATCATTTTTTGATGTGTTTGATTACGGACATGAATTAAAATGGATTAGTGGCCGGGGCAGCGAAGTGCTGAATGAACCATTTACAGCTGTAGTTACCGAAAGCATTGCTGAATTGCTATATCCAGGCGAGGATCCTTCAGGAAAGGATATATCTGTTTTCAGCACAAAATTCAGAATTGCCGGGGTGGTTGAAGACCTTCCTGCTAATTCAGATTTTCCTTTCAGAATATTTATTTCGATAAAAACATTCACTGAGGTATTCAGCCCCAATTCCATGAATGACTGGGGGAGCCTGACGGATAATTATCAATGTTATGTTGTTTTGAGTAAAGGGGTCTCCAAAGCACAGGTTGAAGCCAAATTCAAGGAGATTTATACACCGCATGCTTATGATGATTATGCTGAGAGACGCTTGTTTAAGCTCCAGTCACTTTCACACGTGCACAGGGAATCGCGTTTCGGGAATTACAACAGCAGGAGTGTAAGTACAGGACTGATCCTGGCGTTAACTATTACAGGCATATTTATTTTCCTTATAGCATCTTTTAATTACAGCAATTTTTTCATTGCCGAAACTTCAAAACAAAACAGGCAGATGGCACTGAGGTTAATAATGGGAGGACGTCCTTCAATGCTCTTCGCGCAGCTGCTTACAGAATCGATGATAATAAATGGACTTGCGTTGTATACAGGTTTGGTGATCGCTTCAGAAGTGATTGACAGAGCTTATGCGTTCATTGATATACCTTATAAGTACTCCCCGGGAATCGGAAGCTTACAAATATTATTTCTTCTGCTCCTGCTTGTCACGGGAAGCGTCCTGTCTGTGATATTCTCATTTAAAAACCTGAAAGCAGAGTCGCTTTCGTCACTTTTAAAAGGAAGTTATAAGATTAAGGCTGCTGATGCAGGCACATTTGGAAGGTCAAGTGTCGTTCTTCAGTTCATTGTCGCCCAGGTAGTAATTATGACATCACTTTTTATATTAAAGCAGATGACTTATATGAACAAAAAAGATCTCGGCTACTCTGCAGAAAACATAATTTGTGCCGGATTGCCCGAAAATTCATTGTCATCAATGTCAGCTTTATCAAATGAAATTCTTGCTGTTCCCGGTATAGAAGGTGTAAGCTTTAGTTCTGTTGCACCTGCCAGGGCACAACAATGGACACAATTTTCGGTTCCCCGTAATAATGAACTGATTAAGCTCGATGGAGAAATAAAATTTATCGATACTGCCTATCTGAACCTTTACGATTTCAGGATCATTGCCGGCAGGAACTTTTCTTCATCAGATTCATCTGATCTTATAATTGTGAATAAAGAGTTCCTCCTTGAATCAGGTTATGCAAACGCGGAGGAATCTCTCGGAACTGCAATCAATGGCCCCCAGGGACGTTATTATATTGCCGGGGTTGTTGATGATTTCCATTCAGGATCTCTTCGTGATGAAATACGTCCCTGCATATTTTATAACAATCCGACAGCTTTCAGAAATATTAATATTAAGACATCCATATCCCGGACAGGATATTCCGGAATTATAGAAAGGATACAGGAAAAGTGGAAAATTATATACCCTGACGAGGCTTTTCAGTATGTATTTCTTGAAGATTTTATAGCTTCATACTATAAGTCTGATCGAAAAACTTTCAACCTGTTTGTCCTTTTTTCAATTATTACAATATTCTTATGTGTACTTGGCGTATTGGGACTTTCATTCAGTATGAACCAGAAAAGAATAAAGGAGACAGGACTAAGGAGAGTCAATGGGGCTACAATAAAAGAGATAGTTTACCTTCTTAACAGGGATTTTCTGACCTGGATAATAATAGCTTTCATAATATCCGTTCCTGTCTCATGGTATCTTGTTTCAATATGGCTTCAGAACTTTGCCTATAAAACAGGGATAAGCTGGTGGGTATTCATTCTTGCAGGTTTTGTTGCAGCAGGCATAGGTCTGCTAACAGTGACTTTGCAGAGTTACAGAGCTGCTTCAGCCAACCCGGTTGAGTCTTTGAGGAATGATTGAAATTAATCTGCTATCTTAAATTGATGTTAAAATAATTTACATGTTATTGTCAAAAAAATAAACAAAATTACGAGGACCGCTATAGCAATCCATTTTAAACCAGTTAATTATGATTTTGGCACTGTTTTAGGTTTATATTTCAAAAACATATTTATGTACTTGTTGAAAATTGCCTGGCGTAAATTATTTCGTAAAGGAGAACATTCATTAACCAGAATTATTTCACTCTCAGCTGGTCTGGCATTCGCCATGTTGCTTCTTTCTGAAGTATTCTATTATTATAGCTTTGATGATTTCTATCCTGATGCCGATCGTATTTATGTTGTATATGAGAACTTTAAAGCTGATAAATCCTCTGACAAAATCAGTAATTACAATAAGGTCAGTGGTGCTATTGCTCCCGGTTTAAAGGCAGAAGTTCCGGGGATTGAAGCTGCATCGCGATTAAACAGGCTAGGTCCTTCGGTTTTCTATACAAAAGATAATGCCAACTATTATGGAGAATTCTCTTTAGCCGACGAAAGTCTTTTTGATGTTCTTCCCAGGCCAATGCTATATGGAAATCCGGTGGAGATACTTAAAAATCCTATGACCTGTATGGTCTCTGATAAGATAGCATCGATGATGGGCGGAGATATAATAGGAGAGACTATTGAACTGAAAGAATATCCGGGTAAGATACTTACCATTTCAGGAATTTTTAAAGCTCTCCCGGAAAATACCAACTACAAATATGACGTACTTATATCAATGGTTTCTACAGGCAGTTTTATGTGGGATGGGACAAATAACTGGCTTGGAAATGACCGGTATTATGCATGCGTAAAACTGGAAAAAGGTGTCAGTCCCGGCTCCATTGCTCCTGCTGTCAGAAAGATGCAGGAAACACATCAGGATATTGATCGCCTGGAGAAGTTGCACGATGGGATGGTTTTAGCCTACAGTCTTAAGCCTTTGAAAAAAGTCCATCTTGAATCAGTCCGCGATATGAGTATTATTCTTTCTGCAATTGCGTTTGCTGTTCTACTGGTTTCTTTAATGAATTATATTTTATTGACATTGAGTGCTCTGGTCAGCAGGGCTAAAACTTCTGCGATCTATAAAGCTTTCGGAGCTCAGGCCTGGAACCTGCAGATGATGATTTTTATAGAAACCTCCATTCTTTTCCTTGTCTCAATTTTCGGGGCGTTTATGATCATTACAACTATTCAGCCTCTGATTGAATCACAAACAGGACATACGCTTTCTTCGGTCCTGAATCCTGTCGTGATCTGGCCCCTGGTTTTGATACTGCTCATCATTCTCATCACTATAAGTTATCTGCCGGGACGATTCTATGCAAGAGTTCCTGTAGCCAAGGTCTTTCATAATTTTCATCAGAAAGGCAACAACTGGAAACTGGTTCTCCTGGCAATGCAGTTCGCCGGAGCGGCTTTTATCCTCACTCTGCTTGTAATAGTAATCATGCAATATGACAAACTTATTAAAGCCGACCATGGGTACCAGGCCGAAAACGTTTATTTCGGTTCTACAAGCGGTATGCCGGGGAACAAGTTGTCTTTTGTTTTAAGCGAACTCAGGTCTTTACCGCAGGTCGAAACTGTTGGTGTTGGTTATTCGGTTCCGGTAGAAGGTGCATCAGGTAATAATATACGTATCCCGGGAGAGGATAAAGACCTGTTCAATGTTGCTGATTTTTACTGGATTGATGAAAATTATTTTTCAATACTCAATATTCCTGTGATCCAGGGTACAGGTTTTTCACCGGAAACCTGTGTCGCGAATGATTTTCTTATAAGCCATAAGGGTGCAGAAATGCTGATGGTTAACAGCGGATGGAAAGATGCCGTTATAGGAAAACAGATTACATTGACAGAACATGGAACAAATACAATAAGAGGAATATTTCCTGATTTTGTAATTCATTCATTCATTGAACCTGATCTCAGGCCTGCAGTATTTTCTTACCTGCCTGATGATAAGTTTGGGGAACTTATTGAAAACAAACTTTCATTTTCATGCTATATTCTTGTAAAAGTCTATGAGGGAACAACTATCGACATTATGAAGAAGATAGAAAATGTCTTAAATGATGCTTTACCACATAAGGATGCAGTAATTAAAAACCTTGATATTGAAAGAAATGAACTTTACTCCTCACTGAGAGGATTCCGTACTGCCATGGTTGGAGGCAATATTGTTATTCTGCTTATTACTTTTCTGGGATTGTTGGGATATATTGTAACTGAGGTTTCACGCCGTACCAAGGAACTGGCTATTAGAAAAATCAGCGGAGCCAGTTTTTCGCAGATTCTGAAGCTTTTTGTAAAAGATCTTGATATTATTGCTATCCCGGCTGTCATTACAGGATTATTAATTGCATGGACAGGAGCCCAGAAATGGATGGAGAATTTTGTCATGAAAACTTCTCTTCCCTGGTGGATATTTGCTATTTGCGGAATGAGTATTTTACTCTTTATTTCACTGGTTGCCATTCTGAACTACATAATAATAGCGAACCGGAACCCTGTTGAAGCAATAAGGCATGAATAACACACTGTTCTCAGATGAAATTAATTAACTATTATGCTTCTCCTAAATCTTAAACTGGCATTCCGGAATCTTTTAAGGAATAAAGTCTATTCCTTCCTGATCATTGGAGGTTTTGCGATCGGGTTTGCAGCCTGTATCCTGATCGGGTTGTTTTATCGCTCGGAAACAACTGTTAATGATGGCTTCGAGGGACATAGCCGGATATTCAGGCTGTATGATGTAAAGAAGAACCGGTGCAATCTGAACTGGGACCTGTTCCCGGTACTTGCCTCTGACTATGCCGCAGTTGAACATGCCTGTCCACTCGACTACCAGGATATGCAGCTGACAATTAAAGATGAACAAACCGGGAAAAGTGTTGTGGCAAATTACCTTGCCACTTCAACCAATGATTTTTTCTCGGTTTTTTCTGTGAACATGGTGGAAAGCATTTCAGCAAAACCATTCAATGAATTGGAATCAATAGCAATTTCACGAAGGCTGGCAACATCTTTGTTCGGAGATCAAAACCCTCTTGGAGCAAGGATCAATGTCGGAAATTACTTCTTCGGAACGGTCTCCTGTGTGTTTGAAGAGTTCCCGGAAAATTCAAGCTTCAGGGCTGATTTGATATTGAACAGTGAAAATAAGGATTTCAGAACTAACTCAACCATAGTCAATGAGATGAAATACAATCCGACAAATCTTTTTGTCAGGTTGAATGAAGCAGCATCTCCCGAAAATTTTGTTTCAGAGCTGAATAAATCCGCAACACTGAAATCACTTGATGTAGACAGCCTCGCTTTGCAAAGCCTTGACGACATCTATCTGTCCGAGCTGACAATCAAGAGCCGTCATTCCAAAGGAAATCCTGTCCTTTTGAAAATTCTGATGGCTGTCGCTGCACTTATACTATTCCTGTCAAGCATTAATTACCTGAACTACTCGGTTTCGATGCAATATCTGAAGCTCCGTGAAACAGGAATAAAAAAATCATTCGGTGCTAACCGGAACAATCTTGTAATCTATACAATTGTTGAAGTTGCACTGGGGATAATTATATCCCTTCTCACCGCACTGATACTGACAGATATTGCATTATCGTATTCGGGGATAATATTCGGTAAGAAGATTAGCATTGACTGGCAGGATTGGCTTGCCGTGATTCCTTTTTTTCTTGCGGTATTGGTGTTTGTTATACTGATTAACAGCTTTGCACCTATTTATCTGATTTCAAAATTCAGAATTGCCGAATTTCTCTCAGGTACCGGAGAGAAGATGCATGGACGTCAGACCTGGAAAAAGGTTCTTTTGACTTTTCAGCTTACCGTTTCAACAGCACTGATAGCAATCGTTATGATAATTTTCAGGCAGATGAACTATGTCAATCATTCTGATCCCGGCTTTTCGCGTGAACAGCTTGTAAGAATTGACATACCCTATAGATTCCAGATGACCAATGCCTTACAACAGGAAATACGGAAACTTTCTTTTGTTGAGAGTTCAACCCTGAGTGCCGGATGTCCGGGCATGATCAATCACAAATATGGCATTACAACAGAAAAGGGCAGTTTCGATTTAAACTGTATTTATGTTGGTGAAGATTATCTCAAAACCATGAATATAGAGCTCCTTGATGGCCGCGACTTCCTTCCCGGAGATTTAAACAAAGGTTGTCTGATAAATGAACAGGCTCTTAAAAGCTATGGCTGGGAAAGTTACCGGGAAAACAAAGTGGATATAGTTCCTGAAGGATACCGCGTTGAAGGGGTCGTAAAAGATTTCAAATTTGAGTCATTCCATAATTCGGTTGAACCACTTGCATTAATTATGACCGGAGCAGCTGATGGTAATTTTCTTTCTGTAAGGGTTAACCCTGGAAATACAGTGCAGCAGATTGACCAGATGAAACAGACCTGGAAAATATTCTCTCCGGATGAGCCCTTTAGCTTCGTTTTTTATGATGATTTTTTCCAATCCATGTATCTGAAAGAGAAGAAACTTTCCAGCACTGTCACTTTCTTTTCATTGATTGCAATAGTACTGACATGCATGGGTTTGCTCGGGCAGGTATTTATGAATTGTGTTACACGGACAAAGGAGACTGGTATCCGAAAGATTAACGGCGCATCAATATCCGGAATTCTTTTATTGTTAAACAAGGATTTGTTAACAATGGCATCAGTTGCCTTTGTTGTATCCACTCCGGTAGCATGGTTCATAACACATAAATGGCTTGAGAATTTTGCATACAGAATAAGCCCTGGCTGGTGGACTTTTGCTCTTGCAGGGCTCGTTTCATCGATAATAACTATGGCTACCGTAAGCTGGCAGAGCTGGAGGGCAGCAACACGGAACCCTGTTGAGACGTTGAGACATGAGTGACCCAGGGAAGCATGGTTTGTATTATATTAAAATATATATTATTATTAATATTATAATATAAATTAACCATATGTATCTTAAGCAGTTTTTCAGAAGTTTGTCGCGTGATCTTTTCAATACTGCTGTTATGATTATCAGCCTTATAACAGGAGTCTTTTGTTCAGTAATGATTTTAGCCTTTATATTGCATGAACTGGGAACGGATAACTTTCATGAAGATAAGGATAGAATTTTTGCCCTCAAATGTGATGATCCCTGGGTTAAGGATGGAAAGATGTACTATTGCAAAGCCGGATCTGCCGAGTACATGAAGAAAAATTACAGCAGCGTTGAAGATTACTGCCGTATAAGTAATTCCAATGCTTTGAAAATAGTTGTGAATAACCAAAGCTATTTTGATAAGTCTCAATTGATCGGAGCTTCCCAAAACTTCTTCAACTTCTTCTCCTATGATCTCCTGACCAATAATGCTGAAACTGTTCTTGAGTCAAAAAACAGCCTTGTGATTTCGACTGATCTGGCAGAAAAATATTTTAACGCCGATGCTCTTGGTAAAATTGTAAGTTTGGTATATGCCGATACTACTGAAAATATGGTAGTTACGGGAGTATTTAGAAAAAGTACCGAGAATACCCAGCTTGTTTTCGATATGGTCAGGCAAATAGGGGATAAAGACAGCAGATGTTACGTAAAATTAACCCCTGGTTCAGACCCAAACGGAGTAGAAAAGATCTTTGATGAGGATAGGAATAATATCCCGGTTGTTCACATGGGCAACCCGGGTGCGTACTTTCTGGAACCTTTTAAAACCGCTTATTTCGACACGTCACGTGCCACAGTTGCCGATAGAAACCGGGACATAAATGACCTTTTGATTGCAGGCATAATAGGGTTTTTGATTTTTGGTGTTGCTGTTTTCAATTATCTTGGAATCCTTGCAAACAGGTTCAATAGAAAAATACGGGAGTTCTTTATTCGAAGAATAAACGGCGGCACTGTTAAAGATTTGGCATACAGGTTCTTTCTTGAAAATTCCATAGTTGTCTGTCTGGGATTCATGCTGGCAATACTAATTATTCCTGACATATTGCCTTTTTTCAATTCTCTGGTCAGCAGCCAGGTAACAGGGAAATTTATTTTTCAGGCTGATCAGCTATTGATTTTTGCATCGCTTCTTCTGATTATTTTGATTGTCAGCTTGTTATTCATCGTTTATCTGATCAGCTCCAATTCAAATCTGGTTTCTTTAAAAACTGATTACAGTTATAAATGGAAGAGCTTTAATATTCCTTTCTTCAATATATTCCAGATTACAGCTTCAATAGTCCTCATAATCTGTTCTATGGTGATTATGAGACAAATAAGTTATATAACTGAAAAGCCTATCGGGATAGATAAAAATGTGATTGAAGTTAAGATCCCTGCTCAACACAGTAAAATGGCAGGCGTCTTCAAAGACGAGCTTTTAAAATTTAGTTCTGTCAGGAATGTTTCAGTTGTAGGTGCTTCACCATTGTTGGAACATATGTTGGTGGGACTTAAATATATGCAGGATGGAATTGAAAAAGAATATGTTCCTTCCGGATTTAATGGTGATGAAAATTATATCGACGTTTTGAACTTAAAACTTATAGATGGTACTGGATTCAATGAACGTACAAACGGTACAAAAGTATGCATCATAAATCAATCCTTTGCACGATTATTTCCAGACAGGAAATTAATTGGAGAGGGCATGCCCGGCCTGGAGGAAAACATTATCACAGGCATAGTTGAAGATTTTCACTATTCAGGATTTAAGGAAGGAATCGGTCCCGCATTCGTTTCATTCAGTGATAAGGGAGGCCACCTTCTTGTAAAAGCAACCAGTGGCAATGATCAGGAAGCCAGGAAGGCAATAGATGAGGTATGGCATCAGTTGATTCCTGATTTTCCTGTGAACATGGAATCCACAGGAGAGCGGCTTGAATGGTTTCACAGGAATGATATGAATTTCAGGAGACTTATCGTTTCATGTTCTCTTATCAGCCTTTTTCTTTCCATATTGGGGCTTCTTGCGGTAACATATCAGAAAGCAAGAGCACGTACAAAAGAGATTGGCATCAGGAAGATTAATGGAGCAACATTAAATGACATTTTGTTTCTCATTAATAAAGGTTTTCTGAAGTGGACAACAATTGCTTTCCTGATTGCAACGCCTTTATCCTGGATCGCAATGCACAGATGGCTCCAGGGCTTCACTTATAAGACGAATTTCCCCTGGTGGATTTTTGTTATGGCAGGAGTGTTGACCCTTATTATAAGCATGATAACCGTAAACTGGCAGATATTTACCATCGCAAGGAAGAATCCCGTGGAGTCGCTCAGGTATGAATAGCTTAAAAACCTTTGCCTGAAATCGCTGAAATAATTTCGTGAATACATTTAAGCTTCTTACATTGAAGTGTAAAATTTTAAATGCCTGTTAAACAATTATTTATAAGCGTCTTGCAGAAATTTTAAAAAAATCTTGTCTTTTATGCAGCAAAACAGCAGGGTTAAGGGTCTTTATATTGAAAAAAGGGCAACCATGAAAGAATTAATGAAATCGGAAAGCTACGATCGCAAGGGACAGGTGATCATATTAGTTTTCCTGATTTTATTCCTGCTGGCAGGATCGGTAATTTCGTTGTACTTCCTGCACCGGATGGAATCGAGGACCTCGGCATCTGTGGAAAATACCGGCCGAACCAGTAAATCACCACAATTATACTCATCCAACCGCTACTATCATGAAGTGTTGATATACTAACTTCTTGCTGTCGCACCCTGGCAGGTTTTTAGAGAATCCATTACCCTTTCAACCATATTCTTTGAACCCACATAAATAGGCGATCTCTGGTGTAACGATTCAGGTTTAATCTTGAGTATGTTCCTGGTGCCATCTGTTGCGATGCCTCCTGCCTGTTCAGCTATGAAAGCAATAGGGTTACATTCATAAACAAGACGGAGCTTTCCTTCAGGTGATTTTTTTGTTTGAGGATATAAGAATACCCCTCCCTTAAGCAGGTTCCTGTGAAAATCTGAAACAAGTGATCCGATGTACCTTGATGTGTACGGTCTGTTTGTTTCAATATCCTCTTCCTGGCAATATTTTATATACTTCTTCACTCCTGCAGGAAAATGGACATAATTACCTTCATTTATCGAGTAGATCGTTCCATTTACAGGGGTTGTTATCAGTGGATGCGACAGGCAGAATTCTCCTATTGAAGGATCGAGTGTAAAGCCATTTACTCCATAACCGGTTGAATAAACAAGCATTGTCGATGAACCATAAATTATGTATCCTGCGGCTACCTGCTTTGATCCTTCCTGTAAGAAATCGTCAACAATAACCTTCTCACCCCTCGGGGACATCCTGAGATATATTGAAAATATTGATCCGACCGATACATTCGAATCTATATTTGAAGATCCGTCCAGAGGATCGATGCAGACAATATACTTGCCATTTACAGCAAAAGTATCAGTGAATGAGATCTCGTCTTCATTCTCTTCTGTTGCGATTCCGCAGCATTCTCCACTGGAGCGGAGCGCATTTATAAATACTTCATCGGCATAAATGTCAAGTTTCTGTTGTGTCTCGCCCTGTATGTTGATTGACCCTGCTTTGCCAAGAATATCAACAAGTCCTGCTTTATTGATCTTCTTATTCACCATTTTTGCCGCTGTTCCGATATGACTTAGCAGGCTTGAAAGTTCTCCCTTGGCATATGGAAATTCCTTCTGCTTCATCGTAATGTAATCATTCAGCGTAATAACAGTATAGCTATTCATGTGAGGATTATTTGTTAAGAAGAGGTGTCATTTACAAAGATAGCTAAAATCTTGCTTTAGTAGAAATGGAATGATGCTTAAAAAGCTTTAAATAAACTACATAAAGATATTTTTACTTCGGTTGCATAAAGGTTTTTGAATGTTGTATTTTTATACTTCAATTCAATAACAAATGAAGGTTTATAAATTCGGAGGAGCATCTGTAAAAGATGCACAGGGGATCATCAACCTGGCGGGAATAGTATCACTTGAAAAAGACGATCTTATTGTAGTGGTTTCGGCTTTCGGCAAAACAACAAATGGACTTGAAAAAGTTCTTAATGACTGGTTTGCAGGCAACGATTATAAGGGTGCACTGAAAGAGGTTTCTGATTATCATTACGGAGTGATGAAGGATCTCTTCCCTTCTTGTAATCCTGTTAAGGAAAAGATCGATTCAATATTTGAAAATCTGGCAATGTACCTTAAAGGAACACCTGCCAACCGGGATTATGATCTGGAATATGACCAGGTAGTATCTTGCGGCGAGTTGTTGTCGACAATTATTGTTTCAGGCTACCTGTCTTCCGTCTCAGCAGGTGTCAGTTGGATCGATATAAGAAAAATCCTTATCACCGATCTGAGGTTCAGAGATGCAAATATTCTGTGGGATGAAAGTTTAGCAAGAGCAAGGGAAGTATTTGACTTCATAAAAACACGCATTTATGTTACACAGGGTTTCATTGGTGGTACTCCAGAGGGCTTAAGCTCCACTCTTGGAAGGGAAGGATCAGATTATACTGCTGCAATCCTTGCTAATATGCTCGATGCCGTTTCTGTTACAGTATGGAAAGATGTACCGGGTATACTGAATGCTGATCCTAAATGGATGGATGATGCTGAGAAGCTTGATGAGCTTTCCTATAAGGAAGCAGTCGAGATGACATTTTCAGGTGCAAAAGTTATACATCCCAAGACCATCAAGCCTCTGCATAACAAAAACATACCATTACATGTAAGATCCTTCATATTTCCCGGGCACGCAGGGACTGTAATTAAATCTGATCCGGAAATCAGGAAAGTTATACCTCATTTTATTAAGAAGGAGAAACAGATACTGGTATCAATCCTTCCTAATGATTTCTCGTTTGTGATGGGAGATAACCTGAGTATGATATTCAGGTATTTTTCAGACAGGGGTATTAAGGTTAATATTGTGGAAGCAAGCGCTGTGAGCATTAATGTCTGCGTTAACGATGAGAGGGAAAAGGTAAATGCATTTATTGAAGACCTTAAGAATGAATTCACTATTATTTACAACGAAAATGTGGAGATGCTCACTATAAGGCACTATACGGAGGAAGCAATTGCAAAAATAACTACGGGCCGGGAAGTACTTCTAGAGCAGAGGACGAGGAGCACCATAAGGTTTGTTGTGAGGGAATGATCAGGAATTTGCTTTATCTCCTTACAGAATGATTACCTGTCGAACTTCAGCAGCTCACCCCTGTATTCTTCATTGAAGATCCCATTATCATAGACAATGTTACCATTGACAATTGTTGTAAGAACCTTTGACCTGAAGGTAGTTCCTTCAAGTGGTGACCATCCGCATTTATAGAGGATATTGTTTTGCTCGACCATCCATGGATCTGAAGGATCAATAATACACAGGTCAGCCATGTATCCTTCCCTGATGAAACCACGCTTTTTCACATTGAAAAGAATGGCAGGATTATGGCACATCATCTGGACAATTTTCTCCAGGCCGAAAATCTTTCTATGCCAAAGCTCAAGCATCATAACAAGGGAATGTTGAACCAGGGGTCCGCCTGAGGGGCACTGGAGATACTTGTTTTGCTTCTCTTCAAAAGTATGTGGAGCATGATCAGTAGCAATGACATCTATCGTATTATTATTCACAGCCTGTCTTAATGCATCCCGGTCATATCTTGTTTTAATTGCCGGGTTCCACTTAATCCTGGTTCCTGAACTTTCATACGATGATTCATCGTACCACAAGTGGTGAACACAAACTTCTGCAGTAATTCTTTTTTCCTGTAATGGCAGATCATGCCTGAAAAGCTTCATTTCATCTGCCGTTGAGAGATGAAGAATATGCAGGCGTGTATTATATTGCAAAGCCAGATGTACGGCCTTTGATGAAGATTCAAAACATGCCTCTCTCGACCTGATAAGCGGATGAACCTTCACAGGGATGTTCTCTCCGTATTTTCTTTTATATAATTCGGTATTTTTCCTTATTTCCTGTTCATCTTCACAATGTGCAGTTATGATCATTGTTGACTTTGAAAATAGTTCCTTCAGTGCCTGTTCATTATCAACAAGCATGTTTCCTGTTGATGACCCCATGAATAATTTTATCCCACAAACCTCTTTTGGATCAACTTTCATTATTTCATCGAGGTTATCGTTTGTGGCACCGATATAAAATGAGAAGTTAACCATGGAATTCTCAGATCCGATCTTCATCTTTTCTTTAAGGGCACTGGCAGTCACCGTCTGGGGTATGGTATTAGGCATTTCCATGAAAGAGGTTATACCACCTGCTGCTGCTGCCCTGGATTCAGAAAATATATCACCCTTATGAGTTAAACCCGGCTGCCTGAAATGCACCTGATCGTCGATAACACCCGGAATCAGTATCTTGCCGGTGGCATCAATTATTGTACAATCCTTTGCCGGTTCAAGGTCAACACCTGTTGACATTATCGTGCCATCCTTTATAAGGAGATCACCCTTTTTGCTTTTTCCTTCGTTAACTATTATGGCATTTTTGATTAATATCGTTCCCATAGATGTGTGATTTCTTCTTTTGCTGATATTAAATATGAGTGAGTTTCCAGACCTGGTTATATACCTTTTTATAATGAAGCCAGTATATTTATTTTTTTGGATAATTCCTGAAGATGCTGTTAAGTTTCATTTTCATGACGCCCCATAAAGCTTCATTGAAGATACCTCCCGTCATTTTTGATGAGCCAAGTTTCCGGTCTGTGAAGATTATTGGAATTTCCACGATGTTGAAGCCCATCTTCCAGGCAGTGAATTTCATTTCTATCTGGAAACCATATCCTATTGATTTTATATGTTCAGGTTTCAGTTTTTCCAGAACCTCTTTCCTGTAGCAAACGAATCCTGCAGTGGTGTCCATAATGTTCATGCCGGTTATAAAGCGTACGTAAATTGAAGCAATGTACGACATCAGCACTCTTGAAAGAGGCCAGTTAACAACATTGACACCGCTTATATACCTTGATCCGATTGCAACATCTGCACCCGATTCGCAGGCTTTATACAGTTTTATAAGATCGCGGGGATCGTGGGAAAAATCGGCATCCATCTCATATATATAATGGTAGTTTTTCTGCACTGCCCATTTGAACCCGGTAATATATGCAGTGCCGAGACCAAGTTTGCCAGGGCGCTGGAGAAGATGAAGATTCGTGAATGATGTTTGTAATTGTTTGACTATCTCTGCTGTTCCGTCGGGAGAGTTGTCATCTATTACAAGTATGTCGAACTTTACCGGAAGGTCTGAAATGGCCTTTATTATTGATTCAATATTTTCTCTTTCCCTGTAAGTAGGGATAATTACAAGATTCGACATGTCAGCTGAATATTATGCTAAATTACTCAAATACCTTATAATTCAGTTCAAAATCAGGAGCATTATTATGAGAAGTAAATTGCCCGGAAAAACTCTCTGAATTTTTTTGATATTTTTTTATCGATACTGTTGCATGGAATAAAATAGTGTATATATTTGCACCCGCTTTCAGAGCGAAGGTTGATTGAAAAGGTTAGAGTTAGAGAGATAAGTATTCCGGCTGAAGCGGAAGGGAAAGGAAGGAAGGGGAAGCCGGAAAAAATTATCTCGTTTTTTTTTCCAGAATTTTTGGAAT
>DATGYZ010000010.1:0-1988 GCA_035297425.1 Bacteroidales bacterium
TGGTATGAATATTGAAAAAATCCGGGTATACGCACAGATATTCAATGCATTCATACTTACAGGCTACTCAGGATCCGATCCGGAGGTTTCCACAAATACAGACTCAAATGTGGCACCTGGTATAGATAGGAACACTGCTCCTCAGGCAAGGACATATTCCTTCGGAGTGAATCTAAGTTTTTAATCTCTTAAAGAAGTTCGTAATATGAAAAATATATTAAAAATTTCGGTGGTATTCGTTATGATATTATTGATAAACGGATGCGTTAAAGAAGAATGGATGAATCCGGCACCAATAAGTTCAGTTCAGGAGGAATCGATATTCGATACCAAAGACAGGGTTATTGCCCAGGTTAATGGTATGTATTCTTCTCTCAAAAGCGGCCAGCATCTTGGGGGCAGGTTCCAGGTTTATAATGAAGTAAGAGACGATAATTTTATACCTAACAGCTCCAATGGCGTTACAAATTATCAGACATGGAACCATACAGTTATAAGTTCAACCAATGAGGTTCAAAACCTCTGGGGTGCAGTCTACACTACAATCAATGTGGTAAATGTTTTCCTTGATGGTTTGACAAAAGCATGGGATGCTGGCAAAGTTAAAAGCTTCCTTACACAAGCTGAATATGACCAGTTCAGAGGTGAAGCTCTTGCTATCAGGGCATTATGCTATTTTGACCTCCTGCAGATGTACTCTAAACCTTACAATCTTAACAATGGTGCAGGACAGGGTGTGCCCCTCCGTCTGAAAGCATACAAATCAAGAGAAGAAAATAATCTGTCTCCAAGCACTGTTGTCGAGGTTTACAATCAAATCCTTCAGGATCTGGATGCTGCTGAACCCATTGTTGCATTAAATTTTAGCACTACAAATCTGAATATTACCAGGATTCACAGGAACACTGTAATCGCTTTGAAAACCAGGGTGTATATGCATTTGCAGGATTGGTCTAAGGTGGTTACCGAATCCGCTAAAATTGTGCCTGCAACAGCTCCATTCACAGCACCATCAGGCGTTGCAAATAAACTTAATGCATCCTATGCTGCTATATTCGTTTCTCCTCATTCGACGCTGGAGTCAATATTCTCTTTACCTAATACATCAGCAAATAATCCTGGGACCCAGAATTTTCTTGCACATTATTTTAATCCTACTTCAGGTGAATCGTATTACCTCAATCAATCTTCGGCAGCGTTTACTGCGCTGAATGCAAATGATGCACGGAGAACTATGATGAGCACAGTAAGCAACAAGATTTATGTGATGAAATATACAGATAATGCTACAAGAACCGACTATTCTCCTGTTATGAGATATGCTGAGGTGCTTCTAAATCGTTCAGAGGCTATTGTACGTCAGGGGAATGTGGTAACACAAGAAGCAGTTGACCTTCTGAATGCAGTCAGGGTACGTTCATATGCGGCAGGTGCATATACCTTAGCAGGTTTTGCAGATGTTACAGCTTTTCTCAACGCAGTTCTTCTTGAAAGAAATATTGAGTTTCTCGGAGAAGGCATTCGTAATATGGATCTTTTACGACTTGGTATGACCATCCCGGGCAAAAACGGTGGTTCGATGGGGAATATTGCAGCTGTTCCAAGTACCAGTAAAACATATTACTGGCCTGTTCCGACAAGCGAGTTGAGCTATAATAAGCTTATGACACCGAACAATTAAACTGTTGAGTTTTACTAAAAAGAAAAAGGCCGTCTCTTTTGAGCGGCCTTTTTTTGTGTATTGCTGATAGGGATCAAGTGAATTCAAAAGCCCAAAAACCCTGAAAATTAAGCTTTATGATTTAAAAGTTAAAAAATGTTAAATGTTTTGAAGGATAATTTTCAGACAGAGTAATTGAATATTTTCGCTGTCTATTATTCACCTTAACACTAACTAATTTTATGAAGAAAAGTCTGATCTTTTTTGTTCTGATGCTGTTTACAGGTGCGCTGTTAACGGCTCAGACAGTTATGATTACGGGGACTGT
>DATGYZ010000011.1:0-21621 GCA_035297425.1 Bacteroidales bacterium
GAATATGAAACTTTGTACTTTGTTGCATAATAACCATTCAGCTGATAAGCTTGTGGTTGACGCACATCAACCAGCTCATCCGGATGGGTCAGGAGGTAATCACGAGTAACCATTGGTTCCCAGAAAATGACCTTCCCGTCGTTGGAACCCCAGATGAAAGTTTTAGTAAATCCTTGTCCATGAAACTCAGGCGAAAGCAGATCACCCCAATGAGCACCCATTTGAGGTACCCCACCTGGAATCTGCATGTAATTAGATGGAATATATTTCGAAGCAGGGGCATTGGCAAATTTTACAGAGTCAGGGGCTATCAACAGGCGTTCCTCATTTGGGATAGTATAAAAATGGACATCGAAGTGAGGCAGATCATAAACATGAGCAGGTTCATGACCATTCGGATTCCAATCAATGAGAACATGAGTATAAAAATTTTTCCCTTTGTTACTGGGAAATATAAGAACATACTGGGTTGGTTCTGCTGGAAGGCTCTCAAGCGCTTTTTCAGAGAAATTAACACCCACTGCAACAGGCTCTCCTTTATTATTTTCAGTTACCCAGGCTTTGACTTCACCGTTTCCTACCTGTACAGCAGGACTATATGAATTTGGATCAGTTTCCGGGTCCAGGTCGTCTTTTTGACAAGATTGCAGTACTAAAAATGTTACTGCAACAAACAAGGCAATTTTATTGTAATGATTTTTCATTTTTAAAGGGAATTAATTGATCTTACTCGTATGGCTTTTCAGTTCTGCCCCGGTTTGTGTGGTTATCCGGTCCCACGCTCAAACAAAAAACTTGAATTGTTATTTAGACACATTCTAAATAACATCAAATAGCCAGACTTGTTTTTCGTTATCTAAAGAATTCGCACATATCTGTTTAGCTTAATTAAACCCCAATTGTTGTTTAACCACAGTAATCAGTAAAAAAATCCTTCAAAAACTGTCTCTTTCTGGGCGTGTTCAGAAACCAGGGTTGAGGGTTGAAAATTGCGGATAATCTCGTGAGTTGAGGTTTTATTATCAGGTGATAGATCTTAAAATAGAGTAAGTGTGAGAGTGGAGGTACCCACCTTCGCTGAAGCTACGGTGGGCGAGGGAGGAAAAAAAGAAGCGGGAGTGACATGGGTTTTCTCGCTCGCAATGAATTTGAAATGAAATTATTAAAAGTGAGTGTGAGAGCGAGAGCGAGGGAAAAAGAAGCGGGAGTAAGTTGGGTTTTCTCACTCCAAAGTATTTGAATTGAAGTAATAAAAAGAGTGAGTGTGAGAGCGAGAGTGAGAAAACAGAACGGGAGTGCTCGCTCTCGAAATTGCAGATAAAGAAAAAATAAGAGTGAGTGTGAGAGCGAGAGCGAGGAAAAAAGAAGCGGGAGTAAGTTGTGTTTTCTCACTCCAAAGTATTTGAATTGAAGTAATAAAAAGAGTGAGTGTGAGAGCGAGAGTGAGAAAACAGAACGGGAGTGCTCGCTCTCGCTCCCACTCCCGCTCTGTTTTTATGCTCCCCAGGCTGGACTCGAACCAGCGACCCTCTGATTAACAGTCAGATGCTCTAACCGACTGAGCTACTGAGGAATTATATCTTGTTTTTCAGCTGTATCATAAATGATATTTTATTATTCACAACACAACCTTTTCTTAAAAGAACTGATTATTTTTAGCACGCCAAAAGTAAGGCCTTTTCATGAATTTAGCAATATCTTGATAAAAAAAGTTTGTATGAAAAAAATCCTGGGAATCGGCAATGCCCTCGTTGATGTAATGACAATGCTCGACAATGATTCATATCTTAAGAAATTCGGATTACCCAAAGGTAGCATGCAGCTTGTCGATCATGTTAAATCGGGCATAATCAAATCACAGACTGCCGGTTTGAAAAGTACACTTACTTCGGGAGGTTCTGCTGCCAACACAATTCACGGGCTTGCAATGACTGGCTTAGAAACAGGCTTTATCGGATCAATAGGAAAAGATGAGCTGGGTGATTTCTTTGAAAACGATATGCGAAAAGCAGGTGTTAAAACCTGCCTTATAAGAAGGGAGTCAACAACCGGAACAGCCATTGCCCTTATATCACCTGATTCAGAACGCACTTTTGCAACCCACCTTGGCGCTGCTGTAGAGCTCGAAGCTGCTGACCTCACCCCGGAGCTATTCACCGGGTACGACATATTGTATCTTGAAGGTTACCTTATCATCAATAAGCCTCTCGTTGATACAGCCTGCCGTATTGCCAAGGAGCTTAACATGAAGGTGGCTATCGATATGGCAAGCTATAACGTCGTTGATGCAAGGCGCGATGACTTTACAGAGATAGTTGAAAAATATGCCGACATTGTCTTTGCCAATGAGGATGAGGCAAGGTCCTTTACATCAGAATACCCTGAAGCTGCCCTGAAAACAATTTCAGGGATGTGCGAAATTGCTGTTGTTAAGGTTGGATCAGAAGGATCGTGGATAAAAAGGGGAGAGGAAGTATTAACAGTTGAAGCTCTTCCTGTCAGCCTGAAAGATACAACCGGAGCAGGTGACCTTTACGCTGCAGGATTCCTGTATGGATATGCCTTGAATGAGGGTCTGGAAAATTGTGGTCTCTACGGTTCCGTCCTTGCAGGAAATGTTATTGAGATAATCGGCGCCAGGATGGATAGTGAACGATGGAAGAGAGTCCTGGAGGAGATTAAAAAGATCAACAGCTGAGGTATCGCAGATTTAGGATGAATAGCAGGGCAACTACAGGTTTTACGAACTTGTGAACTCCATTATAACCCCTGGCAAATCTTTAGTAATGTTATATTAAAATATATATTTTAGTTATATTATAATATATATTAAAGCTTTAGCTCACTGTAACTCCCTTTTTCTATTGTCCTGGCATAAATACAATATCTGCCACATCTGCTTTTTTGAACAGCTTCCCGGAGATCTTTTTGATTGATTTCACATTATATGATTTCAAAACATTTTCAAAATTTGCCGGATCATCAGAGTTGATTCCATAACTATAGTACCTGCTCAGTATACCCATCCAGTAAGCATTATGCAACTTACCTTCTTCTCTGTTTTTCAGGATGTTGTTAACAGCCTTGTCGAGGTTTACGGCAGCCGGACCTTTCTTTACCAGATTGTCTATCTCTTTGTAAATTATCGATTTAAGATCATTTGCCCTTGCAGGATCGCAGTCAAACGATATCAATCCTGAAACGCTTTCTTCAGGTCTTTTACTTGCTGAGAAATCGACCGATACACCATATGTGCCTCCCTCATCTTCTCTTACTTTTTCAACATAGAGTATATCAAGTATGCCATCGATGACTTCAACTCCAAGATAATTTTCGGGATTGTATTTCATCTCATTTTCATAAGAAATAACAACTGTCGATTTTGGAACTGCCAGGGGCAGGACGATCTCACGTTTAAACTGGCCTTCGGGTTGTTTGATATCCCTGTCAATCCAGATTTCCTTTCTTCCCTTAGCCGGCAGAGAACCGATATATTTTCCTGCCATCAGCAGTGCCGTGTCACGAGGTATGTTTCCTACAATGAAAAAAGTGAATTCATCAGCGGCATTGAACCTGTCAGTATAAATCTTCCTGATATCATTCAAAGTTATTTTCCCGACATTCTCTTTTGTCAGAAGGGGTGTTCTCGGATTATGGCTGGTGAGAATAAGAGACAGGCTGTCACTTTTTATCTGGTCGGGATCTTTTTCCATGTTGGCAACAACTGATGAGAAACGGTCTATTGCTGCTCCATGAGCCAGGGAATCGAACCTGGGTTGTGCGAACCTGAGGTAAAGAAGCTGCATCAACAGCTCAAAATCCCTTGGTGTCGATGACCCGCTCATCGATTCAGCAGTTTCACTGAGCCCCAGGCTGAGGCTTGCTTTTTTCCCGGCCATCATCTTCTGCAAGGTAATATTGTCATAATCACCAAGTCCATAGAGAGGAACAAGTGCCTGCATTATGTTTGCAGGAAGTATAAGATCTTTATCCTCGATCTTTGAAATACCGCCAAAGCTGAAGGCAGTCAGCAGTACATTGTCTTTTTCATAATCTGCATGCCGGAATATAACCTTTGCATTGTTTGCAAATGTCCATTCAACGGCATTGAACTGGGGAAGTTCAGTTGTACTTACAGGATCTGCTGCAGCGGGTGTCTTTTTAAGGAGAGATTCCCCGGTTTCGGTATCTTCATATGCAGCAAGGTCTGAAGTTTCAATACTGCTCAATATGTTTATTGCTTCCGCTTCCGACAGATGTTTAACATTTTCACCTTCAAGTCCCTGCACGATTATTGTCCTGTTCTTATCCGACATCATTTCTCTGAACCTTGCAGAAACTTCTTCAGCAGTGATATTGTCAATTACTTTCTTCAGGAATTCATAATCAAAATCAATTGATGTCAGGGGTTCGCCAGTGAGAAAATATTGTTCTATTCCCGACATGTATGTCTCATTACTAATCTTGTCTTTTTGCTTATACATGCTCTCGTATGAAGTCAGCATGGAAGCTTTAGCCCTTTTCAGCTCACCTTCATTGAAGCCATGTTTATTTGCTCTTTCAGCTTCCCTGTAAATGCCTTCAAGAGCTTCAGGCTCTTCGTTCATACGTGCTTCAGCACTTATCATCAATGCCTCATATCCTCTTGCAAGAAATGTCCCATAGTAAACCGATCCGCTGATAAAAGGCGGGTTCGGTTTCTGGATTATTTCACTTATCCTTGTGTTTATCATTGAGTTCATCAGGGAAATAACATGCCTGTCGCGTATGTAGGCAAGATCCTTATCTTCAGGTCTTACTGCTTTATGTTCAGTTACAACAGTTATGGAAGTCTGGGGTGATTCTTTGTCTGTGGCAAGGACAAAATAAGTCTCATCATGTGAAGGCACTTCAATTTCAGGCCTGGGCTCAGGGTTTACCGGCGCAGGGATCTTTGAAAAGAGGGCTGTAATTTTCTTTTCAACTTCGGCAGGATCAATGTCGCCAACTACTGCAATTGCCTGCAGATCGGGACGATACCATTTCCTGTAATAGCTGCGCAATGTTTCGGAACGGAAGCTTCTTAAAATCTCGGGGTTACCGATGAGATTTCTTTCGGCATATCTTGAACCTTTGTACATAACAGGTATTATGACATCGAAAACCATCCTGGTATTGGCATCTCTCCTTGTTCTCCATTCTTCTTCGATAACACCTCTCTCTTTGTCTATTTCTTCATCAGTTAGAGAAAGGTAATGAGACCAGTCATTAAGTACCAGGAGGCAACTGTCGATAAGACCGGGTCCTTCGACAGGAACATCAGAAAGATTATAAACTGTCTGGTCGTAACCTGTTGAAGCGTTTATGTTTTCGCCGAAGGCTACTCCATGTTTTTCAAGGAAGCTTACAATGCCCATGGGAGGGAAGTGCTGAGTTCCGTTGAATGCCATATGCTCAAGGAAGTGTGCAAGTCCTTGCTGGTCGTCATCCTCAAGGATCGCTCCTACATTCTGAATTATGTAAAAGCTTGCCCTCTTTTCGGGCTCTTTGTTTTTTCTTATGAAGTATGTCAGTCCGTTCTCAAGCTTTCCGATTTTTATTTCAGGATCAATGGGAGCTTTTGCTGACAGTTCAATTTGAGCATAGGCATTCGAAAGAGAAATTGCAAAAAGCAAAAGGACCAGAAGCTTAAGAGTTTTCATGACAGTTGTTGTTACAATAAAAGAATAATAGTATTCATCAGGATTGCAGCCTTATGAAATGTAAATTTAACAACAAATAGCCTGAAAATCAAACAACCAGCTAAAAAAGACCGTGAAGCTCGGCATTTATTTTGTCCATTACTTCACTGAGATGATCATTATTGTTTGGGAAGTTATAATGATCTGCTTCAATAATAAGAAGCTTGCCCAGCTTGTACGTTTCAATCCATGCCTCGTAACGTTCGTTAAGCCTTTTCAGGTAATCGATCCTTATAGAGCTCTCATATTCACGTCCCCTTTTCTGTATCTGGTTTACAAGTGTGGGTACCGAAGCACGAAGGTAGAGAAGGAGATCAGGGGGTTTTACAAGAGAAACCATCAGGTTGAACAGCGAGGTATAATTTTCGAAGTCGCGTGTTGACATGAGGCCCATGGAATGAAGGTTGGGAGCAAAAATGTATGCATCCTCGTAGATAGTTCTGTCCTGGATAATAGTCTTTTCAGACCTCTTTATTTCTACAATCTGGCTGAACCTTGAATTAAGGAAGTATATCTGCAGATTAAATGACCACCGCTGCATATCCTCGTAGAAGTCATTAAGATAAGGATTGTCATCAACATCTTCGTAGTGAGGTATCCATCCATATTGTTTTGCAAGTAAACCTGCAAGGGTTGTCTTTCCCGATCCGATGTTGCCAGCGATTGCTATGTGCATTTTTAGGTTATTAGAAGAGTTAAAAATAATAAAATAGGAAGGATATAATAGATTAAGAACAGAAGTTTTTTATAACATATTAAGAAGCATGAAATTAGAATTGCCAGGTCAGCTCAGTCCTGCAATTTTGTAAAGATCTTCAATATATTCCCTTGTATTGGCCAGCCTTGGCACCTTGTTCTGACCGCCGAACTTATTTTTCGATTTAAGCCAGGTGTTGAAAGTCCCTTTTGGGACCATATGCATTACAGGCGATTTCAGGTTCAGGTCTTTATGCCGCTTGGCCTCATAATCGGAGTTCACAGATTTTAATGTTTCATCAAGTACCTGCAGGAACCTGGCTGGATCGGATGGTTCTTTTTCAAATTCAATGATCCATTCATGAGCCCCTTTAGATTTTTCATTCATGAAAACTGGTCCGGCGGTGAATTCTGATATTATTGCACCTGTTTCATTGCAGGCAGCCTGAAGAGCCTTGTCCGCGTTATCAATAATTACCTCTTCACCAAATACATTTATAAAATGCTTGGTTCTGCCTGATATCCTGAACTTAAAAGGGTCAAGTGATGTGAAAACTATTGTGTCACCCATCATATAACGCCATAAACCTCCGTTAGTCGAGATAATGATTGCATAATTTACACCAGTCTTCACCTCTTCGAGGGTGTATGCGGGATGGTTTTTATCACCGATCTTGTCAGCAGGAATGAATTCATAGAAAATGCCATAATCGAGCATAAGCAGCATGTCGGTGCTCTGCGGATCATCCTGGATGCCAAAAAATCCTTCCGACGCATTGTAAGTTTCCATGTAATGCATCTGTGAACCCGGTATGAGTTTCATAAACTGTTCCCTGTAAGGAACAAAGCTTATACCGCCATGGAAGAATACCTCAAGGTTCGGCCATACCTCCAGAAGGTTGTGTTTGCCGGTATGAGCCAATATCATTTTTATAAGTACAAGATACCAGGAAGGGACACCCGAGATGCTTGTAACATTTTCATTTACACAGGTCCTTGTTATAAGATCTAGCTTTTGCTCGAAATCTTCAAGCAATGCTATCTTATGTTTCGGGGTTCTTATTATCTCAACCCATGATGGAGCATTCTCGATCAGTATTGCTGAAAGATCCCCGTATAATGAATCGTTGCTGAATTGGTTGATACGATGACTTCCACCGAGTGTAAGTGATTTTCCATTGAAAATTTTTGTGCCGGGATAAAGGCTGGTATATATTGCCAGTATATCTTTTGCAGCCCTGTAATGGCAGTCTTCAAGAGCTTCCCTGCTCATAGGGATGAACTTGCTTTTTGAAGCTGTAGTTCCTGAGGATTTTGCAAACCATTTGATCTCGCCTGGCCATAGCAGATTGGTTTCGCCATTACGCAGCCTGTCAACATATGGCATTAGATCTTCATATGTATTGACAGGAAATCTCTGCTGGTATTCTTTTATAGAATTAATTGATGAATAGCCGTATTTTATGCCCCATTCAGTTGAGGCAGCCTTGGCCAGCAGATTGTAAAGTGTTCCGAGCTGTGTTTCGATTGGATATTTCCTGAACTTGTCTATCTGATCGAGACGGCTGGAATTCAACCACTTCACAACAGAAGGTATTATGGCCATAAATCAAAATTTGGACGATAAAGATAAATAAAAATAGAACTTTCAGCCGAATACTTCTTTAAGAACTTCGAGGGAATTAATCTTCCGTACCGAAGGCTGGTGCAACAGGTAATATCTTATTATTGTCTCCGCCATCTCATTCCTCTGCCTGCCAGTCATGGCAATACCTGCAGAATCTTCGGGTGAAGTTGATAAAAAACTGCCCATCATCTCCGCGAGATGGCCTGAAATGTATTCTCCGTGAACTGGAGGCACTGGTGCGAACCGACCGTTCAGCATGTCAAAGAAGTTGTCTTCGCGATTCTTTTTAACAGCTGGTTCAAAACCGAGAAAGGAACTTAATCCACATAAAAAGGAAATATGAAAATTTGAAAATTTTTCCTGTGACTCATCAAACCATATAACAGATCTTTCAATGTAATCGAACAGTAAATGATTCGGGATCTCTTCAACAAGGAAAGAAGAAAGCACTTCCGCCAGGAAGAGCATTACGACACTTTTTTTAATATCGGAATGTATGCTGAGAAAAGCATGCGAAACGGATATTTCCCTAAGCAACTGTACCTGGCGTGAAGGCTTGTTGTAGAATTCAATATCAAGCAGTGACATTGGCTGGAACATTGAAGCTGCCTTGCCTGATTTTTTGCTTCTCATCCCTTTTATCAGTACCGGCATACGCCCAAACTCCCTGGTATAAAAATGCACAATAATCCCGGAGTCGGTAAATCTTATCTGATGCAGTACTATGGCTTTCGTCTTTTCAAGCATAACTCAAAGATAGTTTTATCTCTTCGAAAATTTCCATTTTCTAATGCCCATCTTACAATGAGGGATGGGTTTGGCTTGTTTAGGTTTTTTCAAAAAGATTATTAATTTTACCTGACAATCGGTCCCTACGATGAGTGAAACAGAAAACGCCGAGCTTGTAAAACGAATATCAAAGCTGGTAAAGCAGAACCAGGAACTTGAGGAACTGATCAAGAAGCTTGAAAAAGCTAATGAAAAGCTTTCCAGGGAGGTAGATAAGCTAAAGGCATCCGGGGACAAATCCACTTTTGATTCTGCTCAGGCGGAGGGCAGGGAGAAGTCGCTTAAATTCAACATGGCGACGGTCCTGTTTGCTGATATTCATGGATTTTCCAAGCTTGTTGAAACGATCGACTCATCAGCAATGATGGATGAACTCGATGAGATACTTTATGAGTTCGACAGGATTGTTGCAAAATACAAAATCGAGAAAATCAAGACAATCGGCGATACCTATATGTGTGCCGGAGGAATTCCTGTTAAAAACATAACAAACCCTATCGATGTCGTTATGGCAGCAATGGAGATGAGAAATTTTCTCAGGAATTTTGAGATCAGCAGGAACAGGGAAAGCAACCCTTTATGGGAACTGAAAATAGGTATTCACACCGGTCCTGTAACTGCCAATGTCACGGGCAAGAAAAAGGTGAATTACGATATCAAGGGTGATACCGTTAATACTGCAAGCAGAATCGAAGCTGTTTCAGAAAAGGGAACAATTCTGATGTCAGTTATGACATATGAGCTGGTAAAGGAATTCTTTGACTGCAACTATACGGGTAAGCTGCCTGTAAAATACAAGGGTGACCTGCAGATGTATAACCTGATCGGCCTCAAATCTGAATTTTCAATTAACGGCGAAGGTGTTGTTCCAAATGAATCATTCAGGATCAAATTCGGGCTTATTCAGTTTACTGACATACAGGAGATAATCCTCGACAAGCTTGAAAAGGAACTGCCATCATACCTTTATTATCATAATGTAAAACACACTGTAGATGTTGTTACAGAGGTAGAGCTGATTGGATGGGGTGAAAACTGCACTGATGAGGAGATACTTCTACTGAAAACAGCAGGGCTGTTCCATGATGTCGGCCATACTGTTGCTTATGACAATCATGAATATCACGGGACAGTTCTTGCACGCGAGATGCTGCCCAAATACAACTACACATCAGAACAGATCGACAGGATCTGTTCTATAATAATGGCAACAAAACTGCCTCCAAGACCAACGAACCTTCTCGAAAGCATTATCTGTGATTCCGACCTCGATTATCTTGGCAGGAGCGACTTCATCCCTGTATCGAACACATTGTATGAGGAGCTGAAGGCGCAGAACAAGATGGGTAGCCTGAATGACTGGAACAAAATTCAGGTAAAGTTCATCTCAGGACACCAGTATTTCACTGCAACTGCCCGGAGCCTCAGGGAGGTGAACAAGCAGCTGCAGATCGAAAGGATCCAGAAGCTGATCACAGATTAATGTATTACAAGAATCTTTGTTATCGCTGTCTGCTTTACCCCTGGCGAGGTACAAAAAACTATATATACGCCTGTGGCCACCCTGTTGCCGTGTGAATTCTTCAGGTCCCAGCTTGCCAGACCTCCATCTGACATGGTGCTGAAAACAAGATTGCCGCTTATATCAGTGATTCTTATTTCCGTGTTGACAATGAGACCAGTAATTGTAACATTCCCGGTGAAATCCTCCCGTACAGGGTTGGGAAATGCATATACATTGCTGAATGCCCGATTCCCCTCAGTTGAATTTCCGCGATACGACTGTATCCCGTTTATTGTTGCGAACCATACCTCGCCTGTTTTATTGTCGACTGAAATGTCAGTTACATAATTTGAAAGGAGCGGACTGTTCCTTTCGTTGAATGACAAAAGTTGTTCTGTCCCATCGGGAGATAGAAGGTAGGCACCTGATTCATAAGTTCCCATCCATTTCCTGTTACCCCCGTCTACAAAGATTGAAGTTATTGATTCAGTACCAAGCATGTAGTCTGCAAGGTTTGTCCCGTCATTCCTTGGTATTTTAATCCGGAAAGCACTGTAGCCATCCCTGAATACATTTTCCGGATTATAATAGATGAAAGGTCCCTGGTCGGTGCCTGCCCAGATGTTCCCGTCAAGGTCTGATGTTATAGAATAAACATTTGATGCCACATTCCCTTCATTGTCTCTAACATACATCTTCTTACTCCTGTCATCAGAAAAATCTTCAGGAGTGCCATTGTCATCCAGGATAAAGATGCCATAACCCCGCGGAAGCACAACCCATTTGTACCCGTTCCGGGCTACTATTATTTCTCCTATTGTAGGGGCATCAATCTCGAGACCCGGATCATAGAACCATGTTCCGTCAGGTTTCAGTACCTTGATGTTACCCTGTACCTCCGTCTGGGTAATCCAGAGATTCCTCTCCTCATCGAAAGCAAGGCCTGCAATCCGTACATATGGCTGTCCGGGGATAATTGTTTGTAGAGGAGAGTTTGCATTGGTGTACTGTTTTACTAGTTCATTATTCCTGTATTCAAGTAATCCTCCTCCCCATGTTGAAACAAAAAAATGGTTATTATCGGCGGGATCAATTGCTGCATAAAGAGGATCGCTGATTGTTCCCGAAAGAATATTCAACCAATGATTATTTTCATAAACGGAGATCTGCAAAGGCTTCCACTGGTTGTTCCATGAGGCGGTTGTTCCTCCACCTGTTATAATTGTCTTTCCTTCGGCCGATGTAATACTATAAGCGTTATCTGAGGCAGGTCCCGGTAAGATTAATCTTGAGAGTGAAGACATTTTTTCTGCCCTGATCATCCCGTTTCTCCTGTCGGCAATCCAGATATCGCCTCCTGATTCAACAGCCATTGCAATATCAGAAGTCTGCCATTGATTATAGGTTATTGTTTTAACAAGAGAGCCTGTTTGACTGAAAAATTTTACGGACCCTGATGCCGAAACAGTGAAGCCCGATCCCGAAGCATCTGCAGAATTATAGAAAACACCTGGTTCATAAAGGAACACCGAAGCATACTGATCTACCACGTACATATAATCACCAGGCAGAAGAGGATACGAGAGATTAGCATACAGCTTTCCTCCTGCATACATAACAAGTGTATATTTCCCGGTTGGATTCGGGAGACTTGATATAATGTTCCAGTTGCCAAAAAATGAGAGGCCCGGATTAGTTTTCAACGCAGTGTATATGCCCTTGTCTGTTGCTGCATAAATGTTTGTACTGCTGAAGGAAATATCTGATACATTTACATCTCCGTTTGAGGCACCCGGTTTCCAGCTGTCGTAAATCTCTTTCCTGTCAATGTCGATTACAACAATTCCGAAGCTGCAGGCCAGATAGGCATATTTTCCAGAGATCCTTACTTTGTTAATCTTCTTTTCTCCCGGAATATATTTTAGTTTAATATCCGGAATATTATAAACAACATTTTTTATAAGCAGGTCAACATTGGCAGTATTATATACGATTACAAGAGTCTGGTATTGTTCTGACCAGGCAATTGCACTAATACCTGTTTCAGTTAAACCATTAACCTTTGATAATTTCCTCAGATCTGAAACTGTTTTGTCATAAACCAGTACAGAATTACCTGTTGAGGAGAATACCTTTTCTTCCCCGGCAGCTATGCCGAAAGACCTGTCGTACCTCAGATGATCGGTCCATGTTCCCACAGGTCCCTGTCCGGTTGAACATAAAGCGGCAGTGAGAAACAGGAATATTGATACTAATACCCTCATGGACCTGGTTTCAGGATTAAGTAATGTTTTTATGTGAAATGAGAAAGTCTCTCAGCTTAGTAAACGCTCTTGCGCGGTGCGACATTGTGTTCTTCTCACTCAGGTCCATTTCTGCAAAGGTTCGTGTTTCTCCTTCAGGAACAAAAACAGGATCGTAACCGAATCCCTTTTCACCCCTGGTTTCATCAATGATTTTGCCGTTCACTATTCCTTCAAATAAATATTCTTCATTATTAATAATCAGAGCTATCACCGTCCGGAACCGGGCTTTACGGTTGGTTTTTCCCGTTAAAAGCTCATGGAGCCTGGCAATATTGGCTGCAGGATCCTTGCTCTCACCGGCAAACCTTGCAGAGTGAACGCCAGGCTGACCGTTGAGTGCTTCGGTTTCAAGTCCTGTATCATCAGCAAAAACATTCATGCCTGTGAGCCTGTGAACATACCTCGCCTTGGAAAGTGCATTGCCTTCAAGGGTAAGCTCATTTTCCGGGATATCTTCAGTAATGTTATATTTAGTGAGTCCGTAAATACTGAATTCATTCCCGATAATGCTGTTTATTTCTTTTACCTTATGAGGATTATTTGAAGCAAATATCAGATCCATGCTGCATTAAATGAGGATTCAAAAATAACTAAAATTGAGTTTTCCTTTGAATTATTTAATATGGTACATTTGAATAATGAACAGATTTAACATTCATGAAGTATCCCGGATATAAACATTTGATGGTTTTTCTGTTTGCACTGGTGAGTCAGCTTACTTTAGCTGGCGTTGAGAATGCAGGCATAAACAAAATCATCATTAATGGCAGCAGGGAGATTGAGATACCGGCAGGAACTGCAGAAAGGGAAGCTTTCTTTGCAAGGGATATAGAACTGAAAAGATCCGAAAACAGTGTAGCCTTTGTGTTTGATGAAGGTGAGAATGCCGATTTCAGCTATTTTCTTAATGGTTTTGACCAGGATTGGATAGAACGCGGAACCTCAGGATTCAAAGAGTACACAAACCTGCCTGCAGGAAAATATGTATTTCATGCAAGAATTAAAAAAGGCAATACCGAGAATACTGCAATAGTAAGGTTGCATATACTTCCATTCTGGTATCTGTCATTTACTGCTCTCGTCATATATTCCATGCTTGTTGTTATGCTGCTATGGGTCATATATGAACAGATCCATCTCAATTTTGCAAGAAAGCAATACATGCTTGAACAGATCATCAATAAACGAACGGAAGATTTAATTATTGAAAAAGAGAAGAGCGAGGCATTGCTTGCGAATGTACTTCCAAGGAATACGGCTACTGAGATTATGGCTAAAGGGAAAGCCACCAAAATCAAGTACAATTTTGTTACAGTATTATTCTCAGATATCCAGGGATTTACAAAGATTGCCGAAGAGATGAATCCGGAAGTTCTTATAGATGAGCTCGATAAGTTTTTCTTTCATTTTGATTCGGTAGTTGAAAAATACGGCATAGAAAAGATAAAAACTATTGGCGATGCTTACATGTGTGCGGGAGGCATCCCTGAGAAAAACCGTACTAATCCTGTGGAGGTAATACTTGCAGCTCTCGAGATGAAAGCATACATGACGAAACTTAAAAGGGCATCCGAATTGCAGGGAATGGAGCACTGGGATATAAGGATAGGTATCCATACAGGTACCGTTGTTGCGGGAGTAGTAGGTCAGAAAAAATTATCATACGATATCTGGGGCGATACTGTCAACACTGCTTCCAGGATGGAATCTTCAGGAGAGGCCGGGAAAATAAATATTTCGGGAACCACCTATGAATTCGTAAAAGAGTTTTTCGTTTGTGAATACCGCGGTAAAATGCCTGTTAAATATAAAGGTGAGCTTGAAATGTATTTTGTGAAGGGTATTGTACAGGGATTATGCGATGAAGAAGGGATGCCTAACAATAATTTTTTCACCAAAATTAAGATCATCAAGCTGCTTGACATCGAAGAAGCCATAATAAAACTTTTCGATGAAGAAGCTTCACCCAACCTCTACTTTCACAATTCTTCAATGGTTAAGAATATCACCAATCATGTTGAGCTCCTGTCGACATCAGAAAAGCTCAGTGATGAGGAATTCATATTGCTGAAGATAGCTGCAATATTCCTGTATGCCGGTTACATCTACAATTACGAGAGCCCTTTTGAATCATCCATCAGGATAGCAGGAGAACTGTTACCGAAATACGGATTCAGCAGGACAGAAACTGAAGCTGCATGTTTGCTAATTACAAATTCATATAACAATATTATAGATTCATTATCAGATAAAATTCTTCATGATGCCCGCTACGATTACCTTGGGAGGGTTGATTACCTTAAGCTGACTGAGAAACTTCTCAGGGAAAGAACAGAATATGGCAGACCTGCAGATCTGAAAAACTGGAATCAAATTCAGATAACGATGCTAAAAGAGCATGAGTTCCAGACACAGACAGCCAGGCTCCTGAGGAGTGTGCCGGCAGAAGAACAGATATTGAACCTGGAAAAAATTTGATTTTGTTTTTGCCGGAACATCCTGAAATAAACCATAAAAAATGTACTTTTACCGTTTCTTTTAACAACATTATTATGGAAATCACAGATTGGAAAAATCTTCCTTTCGGTTACATCAAAACAGATTACAACGTAAGGTACAAATTTGCGGATGGAAAGTGGGGAAAACAGGAAATTTCAACTTCCGAGTTTATGGAAGTGCATATTGCATGCACCGGGCTTCATTATGGACAGGAGGCATTTGAAGGTCTTAAAGCTTATATGGGCAAAGACGGTAAGATTAGGTTATTCAGGTGGATTGAAAATGCAAAGCGATTACTGGCTTCAGCAGAAGGAGTTAAAATGGCAGTGGTGCCAGTGGAGATGTTCAGGGAAGCAATTTTCAGTGTGATAGAGCTAAACAGGAAATATATACCGCCATACGGTTCAGGTGCTTCATTATATATCAGGCCACTTCTTTTTGGAAGTGGTGCTGAAGTTGGTGTTAAACCTGCTTCTGAATATACCTTTCTTGTCTTTGTAACTCCGGTGGGACCTTATTTCAAGGAAGGTGTTAAGCCGGTGAACATGTTGATTACGAGAGATGTTGACAGGGCTGCTCCGAGAGGCACGGGTACTTTCAAGGTCGGAGGTAACTATGCTGCCAGCCTGAGGGCACTTATACAAGCCAAGTGTGAAGGATATGCAAACACACTCTTCCTCGATGCAAGAGAGAAAAAATATATTGATGAATGCGGACCTGCAAACTTCTTCGGAATAAAGAACAATACATATATAACCCCAAAATCTGAGTCTATTCTCAATTCAGTTACTAACATGAGTTTGATCCAGATTGCTGAAAGCATGGGAATGAAGACAGAAAGAAGGCAGGTACCTGTTGAGGAGTTAAGCACTTTTGAAGAAGCCGGTGCATGTGGTACAGCTGCTGTGATAAGTCCTATCAACAAAATATTTGATCCGGAAGACAATACAGTTTATGAATACTGCAAGGACGGGCAACCTGGTCCTGTATCAATGAAGCTTTATAATAAGCTTGTTGCAATCCAGTGTGGAGACGAACCAGATCCGTACGGATGGGTAACAACTATTGAATAGAATATACTCAGCAGAATGAATAAGGCAGAACCGGGATATTCAAAACGACGGCTTACGGGATCACATGTTACAGTGATCATAAGTGTGTCTCTGGTGCTGTTCCTGCTTGGACTTCTGGGGCTTGTAATAATCAATGCCAAATCGTTATCAGATTATTTCAGGGAGAGCCTGACATTTTCAATCTTTCTTGATGATAATACCCGTGAAGCAGACATCAGAATGCTTCAGAAAGACCTTGACGCAAAACATTACGTGAAATCTACCGCATATATTTCGAAGGATGAGGCAGCCTTAAAGATGAAACAGGAGCTGGGTGAGGATTTTATTAACTTTCTTGGAGATAATCCACTGCCTCCGTCGATAGATGTTTACCTGTATGCAGGTTATACAAGCGCTGACAGCGTGGCAAAAATTGAAAAATATGTGCTGGGTTACTCTTTTGTGAAGGAGGTGCTTGTACCTGAATCACTTCTTATTCTGATCAACGAGAATATAAGAAAAATAAGCTTGTTCCTGCTTATTATAAGTACCTTCATGTTCATAATTGCATTAACTGTAATAAATAATACAATACGACTGGCAATATACTCACGCAGGTTCATAATAAGGACGATGCAACTTGTTGGGGCAACAAAGTCATTTGTAAGAAAGCCCTTCCTTGTACAGAGCGCCGTTCAGGGCCTGATTGCATCATTGCTTGCAATATGCCTTATTACAGCATTGCTATATCTTGTTGAGAAAGAGTTCTATATGATTTTCAGTCTTGAAAGCCCCGTAATGCTATTCCTTTTGGCAGGAGCAATTATCATAACAGGTGTACTGATAAGTATTGCCGCAACTTTCTTTTCAGTCTCACGTTACCTGAATATCTCTGAGGATAAATTATATTCCTGAAAACATGACAGCAAAAAGTGATAACAAATTGAAACCCGACTTTGCACTTGGCAAAGAAAATTATAAGCTACTGGCTATCGGCTTCGCAATCATAATCGCAGGCTTCCTGCTTATGCTTGGGGGAAAGTCTGATGACCCCAACAAGTTCAGTGAAGAGATATTCAGTTTCAGAAGGATAACACTTGCGCCGCTGGTTGTCCTTGCAGGTTTCGTCTTTGAAATATGGGCAATAATGAAAAAGCCCCGGAACACTGAGAAGTAGTACAGATAACTCCAAAATTTAATGACGTTTTTTGAAGCGATAATACTTGGATTGCTCCAGGGATTGACTGAGTTTTTGCCGGTTAGCAGTTCAGGGCATCTTGAAATAGGAAAAGCATTGTTTGGTATTGATCCTGAATCGAGTTTTTATTTTACCATTGCAGTTCATGGTGCAACTGTACTAAGCACATTATTTGTTCTGTGGCCGGAGATACTTAAGCTTATCAGAGGCTCCCTGGAGTTTCGTATGAATAATGAGACACAGTATGTACTCAAAATCATTTTCTCGATGATCCCGGTTGGTATTGTTGGTATCCTTTTCAAGGACAAGGTTGAATCATTATTCAATGGTAATCTTGTTTTTATAGGACTTATGCTGCTTGTGACAGCTTCACTTCTGGCTGCAGCACATTTTATGAAAAGGGGCAACAGGGATATCGGGTATCGCGATGCTTTTATAATCGGAATTGCCCAGGCTGTAGCTGTTATACCCGGTATTTCAAGATCGGGCTCCACAATAGCTACAGGTTTACTCATCGGAAACAGTAAAGATGAGATCGCACGATTTTCGTTCCTTATGGTTTTAATACCAGTTCTTGGAGCAAATTTCCTTGAAATATTATCTCCTGTTCAATCAACTGTGAATATCCCGTTTACTATAATATTTGCAGGATTTATAAGTGCTTTTATTTCAGGATATGCTGCCTGCAAATGGATGATCACGCTTGTACGAAGAAGCAAGCTTATCTGGTTTTCAATATATTGTTCTGTTGTAGGTTTAATATGTATCTTCTTTGGATAAGCCACTGAATATTTTCGAGCAGGGACAGGTTCTCTGTTTCAACAAGCCCTTGTACTGGACATCTTTTGATCTTGTGAATAAGGTAAGAAATATGCTCAGGAGCTCATTTGGTCTTAAAAAGATCAAGGTCGGACATGCCGGAACGCTTGATCCCCTTGCATCAGGACTGATGATAATATGCACTGGAAAATCAACAAAGATGATTGATTCATTCAGGGATCTGGATAAAGAATATGTTGCCAGGTTCCGTCTTGGAATGACAACGCCTTCATTTGATCTTGAGACAGAAACAGACGGAATATTTCCGACAGAGCATATTACTGCAAATCTCGTAAAGGAAGCTCTTGAAAAATTCAAAGGAAGGCAGGATCAGATGCCACCTGCATATTCCGCCAAGCTGATAGATGGTAAACGTTCTTACGAGTATGCCAGGAAAGGTATTCACAAGGAACTTCTTCCAGTTGAGGTCTTCTTCAGGGAACTGGAGCTGTTATCATTTCAAATGCCAGATGTGAAAGTGCGTATACTTTGCAGCAAGGGAACGTACATCAGGTCATTTGCCCGTGACCTTGGAGTGGCGCTTGGAAGCGGAGCATACCTGTCGGAACTGGAAAGAACTGCAATAGGTCATTTCAGAGTTGAAGATTCATACACTCCTGAGACATTCCAGGAGTACATTAATCATATTCAGCAAACTGATAATTAGCATCAAATGAATTTTTTTTAATCAAATTGAAACAAATCGTATATTTTTACGTATAAAGGAATCTTGAAATCCAATTTTTAATATATTTTCTATGAAACTGTCACAATTCAGATACAATCTTCCACAGGAGCTGATAGCATTATATCCTAAACAGAACAGGGATGAATCGAGACTATTGGTTGTTAACAAAAAAACAGGTGAGTTGCAGCATAAAGTTTTCAAAGACATTACTGAGTATTTTGCAGAAAACGACGTACTTGTTTTCAATAATACCAAGGTTTTTCCTGCCAGGTTGTACGGCAATAAAGAAAAGACAGGTGCAGAAATAGAAGTATTTTTATTAAGGGAGCTTAACCGTGAACAACGTCTCTGGGATGTGCTTGTCGATCCTGCCAGGAAGATCAGGATAGGAAACAAGCTCTATTTTGGGGAAGATGATCTTCTTGTTGCTGAAGTTATTGACAATACGACATCAAGAGGAAGGACACTGAGGTTCCTTTTCGACGGAAGTTATGATGAATTCAAGCAGACCCTTTACAGTCTTGGAGAAACACCACTGCCTAAGTTCATCAACAGGCCTGTTGAGCCTGAAGATAATGAGCGCTATCAGACAATATTTGCTAAGCACGAAGGAGCAGTCGCAGCTCCAACTGCAGGATTGCACTTCAGCCGGGAACTTCTGAAAAAGCTTGAAATAATTGGAGTTGAATTTGCCGAAATCACACTGCATGTTGGTCTTGGCAATTTCAGGAGTGTTGATGTGGAAGATCTCACCAAGCACAAGGTAGATTCTGAAAGAATAATAATTAACGATGAGGCAGTTAAGACTGTCAATGACGCCAAAACAAGAAAGAACAAGATATGTGCAGTCGGCACCACGGTAGTAAGAACTCTTGAGAGCTCAGTCTCAACAGATGGTTATCTTAAGCCATTCGACGGCTGGACAAATAAGTTTATTTTTCCACCATACGAATTTAAGGTACCTGATATGATGATCAGCAACTTCCATCTTCCTTATTCGACACTCCTGATGATGGTTGCTGCCTTTGCAGGATACGATCTGTTATTCGATGCATATAAAACTGCTGTCAAGGAGAAATACAGGTTTGGCACTTATGGTGATGCCATGCTTGTTATTTAGACAAGCGGTTCAATAATATCTTACTTACCTGACTGGTTTATAGCCTGTCAGGTATTTTTGTTTCATATATTTTCAGGATCATTTCTCAAATCTTGAAATCTCAAATAAATTTTTATCTTTAAAATTGATTTAGAAGTGTTCTGATGCAACTCTGATTTGAATTAGTCAGTCTTGTATTGGATTGAATTTTACCGGTAGTAATACTGCCGGAGTGATAATATAATGAAGCATTGTTCGGCCCTTTAAAAAAAAAGATGACAGGTCGTCCAGTGCTTTTTTTGTTTAAACTCAAACATTGTCAGTCATTTTTATCAATATGATAAACAAGATATTAAAAGATATTAGTTGCATTTTGGAATCAGGAGGTAATATGAAAACTTCACTTAGAATAACTTCATGGTCCGGAATTTTAGTATTCCTGGGTGTCCTCTTAATTTTCAGCGGGGGACAGAAGATTCAGGCGCAGGCTGTAAAGGGCGTCGGAATAAGCGAAGATGCTGCGATCATCCCGGATAAGTCGGCGGTGCTCGAGCTACAGTCGATTGAACGAGGTCTCCTGGTTCCAAGAATGACAACAATTCAAAGAAACAACATCTTTGATGCAGCGGATGGTCTGATTGTGTTTGACACAGATACCAAGTCATTATGGTATTATGACAAAACTGCAGGCATATGGAAGACTTATGCACCGGGTGCATGGGCGGGGACAGCGAACCAGGTACTTGGAATAACCACCGGTTTAGGAGGACTGAATGAATATAAATCGCTTATAGGGACACCAAACAGGGTTGTTGTTACACCCTCAGCAGGGCAGATACAATTTTCAACACCACAGGATATACATACGCTGGCAACGCCTGTTTTTGCAGGACTGACGATAAACGGTAATGCAACAATAACAGGCAACACACAGGTAGGAGGATCGACGAGGCTTGACGGGACGATGCAGTTTGGAGCAGCCGGTCAGCAGGTTAACAACATACAGACGGCGGTACGTACCACCGGCACAGCCGAGGACACCAAGCTTGTAACGGAGAAAGCTGTCAGGGATGCACTAATCAACAGTGTATCGGCAGATAATGGCTTGCATGAAAGCAGTGAAGGTAATATACAACTGGGTGGTGACCTGATCAATCCATTGACGGATATAGGAGTAGAGACAGGGACAGTGCTGACAATAAGCAATGCAGCCGAGGCGGCAGCTTTGAGTGTTAATGACCAGGGAAATATCACGATAGGAAATGGAACTATAACCACTGGAAATGGAGCGATCACCACAGGAACAGGGCAGGTAACAGTAGGCGGGAACATCAACGCCAACTCAGGAATAGACATAACAGGCGGATCACTGACTATAGACAACCAGGCTATACTCCAGACCACAGGAGGTCAGGTTACCTTTGCAGGGAATGTGGATGCTGGTAGCGGAGTAGATGTAACAGGTGATGTGAATGTAAGCAATAATACAGATATCAACGGTACGCTTGATGTAGCTGGGTCGACGTCAGTTGCAGCACCGGGAGTAGCGACGACAGTCCGTGGTACACTGGATGTAAACGAGACAACGAATCTTGATGGAGCAGTAACAGCGGGTAACGGGATC
>DATGYZ010000012.1:0-67257 GCA_035297425.1 Bacteroidales bacterium
AGTGAAGGAGTAACCTGGTTGGCATACGTACCGGTTGCATCAGTTGCAGCTGCACCTGTTCCGTAAGCTATCGTAATTGTACCTACTGTCTCACCGTTCTGAAGACCAGTTGCCGTGAAGGCAGCCGATCCTGCTCCGCCTGCGATTGCTGTACCGTAGGATTTAGTTACGTCATTGGCATCAATTGTAAGAGCCGCAGCCGTAACAATTATATCTCCATTGGTATAAGTGATCGTATAGTTGGCTGCATTGAACGTGCCTCCTGTTGCAAGTGAAGGTGTTACCTGGTTTGCATAAGTGCCAACTGCATCTGTTGCAGCTGCTCCTGTTCCGTAAGCTATCGTAACTGTACCTACTGTCTCACCGTTCTGAAGACCAGTTGCCGTGAAGGCTGCCGATCCTGCTGCTCCTGTGATTGCAGTACCATAGGATTTGGTTACATCATTTGCATCAATTGTAAGAGCTGCTGCCGTAACAATTATATCTCCATTGGTATAAGTAATGGTATAGTTGGCTGCATTGAACGTGCCTCCTGTAGCAAGTGAAGGAGTTACCTGGTTGGCATAAGTGCCAACTGCATCTGTTGCAGCTGCTCCTGATCCGTAAGCTATCGTAACTGTACCTACTGTCTCACCATTCTGAAGGCCTGTTGCAGTGAAGGCTGCCGATCCTGCTGCTCCTGTGATTGCAGTACCATAGGATTTGGTTACATCATTTGCATCAATCGTAAGAGCTGCCGGATTAATTGTAAGAGTTATGAGTGTCCTGGTTGCACTCAGACATCCTGCAAGTATGTTCCGTGTTTCTGCATAAGCAGAATAGGTACCTGCATTAGTTCCTGAAGGTGCTGTTGTCAACACTCCACCTGATGCTGCTGTATACCAATCGATTGTTTCACCTGCTCCGACTGTTGCAGTTGCAGTTTTAACGAAACCATCATAAGTATATGTGTTTGGTCCTGCAACAGGTGCTGCCGGATCATTAACCGTGACTGTCACCGCTAACCTCGTGTCACTCTCGCATGTGCCTACTGTCTGTGTTGCATAGTACGTCGTCCCGCTTACAAGCGACTGGGTAATCAACAGCGGTGCTCCGCCTGTGTTGGCTGCATACCACTTGATCCCTGCCCCTACTACTACGATATCACCAAGATCAGGATTATCTATCGCGCAGAAGCTCTGGGCTGCTGATCCTGTCGGTGCTGCAACTACAGTCACAGTAGTCGAGTTACTCGCAGGACTTGCTCCCGAGCAACTTCCATTCGAGTAATTAACAGTAACATTTTTGACTCCTGCTGTATTCCAGGTCAGAGTTACAGTATTGTCTGTTGCTCCAGTTCCTCCGCCAGTAATAGTATAGTCTGATCCTGCAGTTCCAGGTACATTCCAAACATAATTAGTCATTGCAGGTTCAGTTGTGTAAGTCACACTGGTACCTGCACATGTTGTAACGCCTGGTGCAGCTGTAAAGGTAGGAACAGCAGCAGGATTGGCATTTGTTGTATTGGAAGCCGGTGTTGAAGATGTACAACCACCTGCATTTTTATAATTAACAGTAACATTCTTACTGCCAGGTGTCAGCCACCTTATTGTAACAGAGTTGGTTGCTGTACTACCGCCAACAATATTATAATTTACTGCTGGAGTGCCTGGGATTACCCAGACATAGCTATTGATCCCGCCTCCTGTTTGTGTTGTATAGATAATATCTTCACCGACACAGACATTTGCCCCCGGTTCAACGGTGAATGATGGAGTTGGAGCTGCTGTGACAGAGATTGCTCGTGTTGTCGGGGTGGTTGCAAGACATCCTGAAGCGTTCTTATAATTCACGCTAATAGTATGACTTCCTGCAGTATTCCAGAAAATAGTTACTGAATTGTCTCCTGTCCCGCCGCCTGCAGCAATTGTTCCTTCAACAGGCACAACCCATGCATATTCTGTATTTCCAGCTTCTGTAGTGTATGTTGCTGATGTATTAACACAAACAGGGCTTAACCCCCCGATAGTCGGAGCCGGCAGGGAATTAACGGTAACAACAACACTGTTCATATTGCTGCATCCTTTAATATTAGTCTCCACCACAGTATACGTGGTAGTGACCACAGGTGAAACTGAAGGTTGTGGGTCTGTGGAACTGAAACCTGCTGGTACTGAGCTCCAGCTGTATGTACTTCCTGCAACTGCAGCAGCTCCGATCGTAGTAGTCTCCCCAAGACATATCGATTTAGCTGGTCCGGCAACAGCTGCTGGTCGCGTATTAACTGTTATAGGAAGCGTCCTTGCTGCGCTTGTTCCGCAACCATTCTTTGCCTGGACTTCGAGTGTGCCGTTTGTTGCGGTTGCATCAAAAGCTATTGTAACGGAATTTGACGGAGCACCAACAATTGTTGCGCCTGAACCGCCTGCATAGTTCCATATGTACTCATTTGAACCTACCATGGGTACCGTAAATACGTACCCTCCTGCACCCTGGCATACTTCTGTAAAAAATGATGTGAAACCTGCCGGCTGGGCAGCAACAACAGGGAATGCAATAACCACATCATCACTCGATGTACATAATCCTCTTGTGATAGTCCACCTAAGGGTATATGTTTCGCCGGATGTACCTGTGAAATTAGTATTGAAAAGTGTATTGTTGACCAGCGCTCCGCCTGTTCCGCTTATGATTGTCCACAATCCTGTCTCACCACCGGCCGGAACATTTCCAGCCAGCATATATCCTGTGGCTCCGCAAAGTGACTGATCTGTACCTGCATTTGCAACAGTTGCAGGCGCTCCAACAGTAACGATTGTGGGATCAACTACGCCGGTTTTTAATATGGCACCCTGATAATAAGTGAAGCTAACAAGTTTGTAATCAGCATATGCAGATGTGGTAAGAATATATGGCGGCACATCTAAGGCCGTAAATGTTACAGGGGCCTGGAGTACATTATTTCTTGTATATGTTATTGTGAAGTCAGGACTTATCGGATCAAACGAAGTAAATGTAACCGGTATACCTGATGTCAAACCACATACAGGGCCTGCAGGACTGAATGCTGCCCTTGGCTTCCTTGTAGTTATACTTCCTGAAGTAAAGCTTTTGGTTGCTCCTGCCGTGAAATTTATATCATTCGATGAAGAAACATCTCCCACATCATCGCTTCCACTTGTTGATGAAACAAGCTCATTCCATTTTCCGGCAGCGAGTTCGGCTACCCTCATATCAACCATGCCATTGACTGTAAGATGAGGATTAAGATCACTTGTGAGATCCCATCCTATCTTGACTTTTGCTGTTGCAGCAACAGGAGCAGTTACTGACCAGTATTCCTTCGTATTTAATGCTTCCAGTGGCAAGTTCAGATCAGATGCGGTTGGAGGAATGGCAGGTATGAAAAATTCAGCAGTCCATAACTGCGAGCTTCCTGCGGTATTTGTTAGAGTGAAGTTATGACCTAAGGTTGATCCCTTACCTATCGGGTAAAGGAATGTCCCTCCATTCACGATCTGCTTGATCAGCGGACCGTTTACAAAGGAAGTTGCACTCCCTCCTGCAGGTATTACAACATTTGCTGCATTACTTGTGAGGATTAACTTATCGGTTGCGGATGTCGTAATGTTCCCGTTTGTCAGCAACAGCTGATTACCTGCTTCAACTGAACCGTTCAATCCTATAGTTAAACCTGCAGGGTTGTTTATCTCAAGGTTATTGAATTTGCTTGTTCCGGTGAAATCACCTGTTGGTCCTCCTATTGTTTGTGCAGAGGTCCCGGTAAAACTCACTGTAGCTGCGGGCGAAGCTCCTGTGCCTGCTGTGAAAACACCGGCATTATATCGCTCCATCGTGCCAAGAATAGTGAGCTTCGTATTATTAACACTGTTATCGAGAGTGGCTCCGTCAATAACAAGTGATTTGCAGAATGTAAGATCTTTATTCGGAAGGATCCTCCTGCCTGTTCCTGTAAACCTTACATTAGGCAGGCTGCTGAATAATGCTGCAACAATTGTATAATCACCAGTTCCGCCATATTCAAGTATACCATTTGCAGAACAATCGAGGAAATTGAAATAATTACCACCCGGTAAAGTTCCATTTCCAAGAACCAATGTTCCTGCTCCGCTCACATCACCCAGGTTATGACCAAAGGTTGTTGGTGTAACAATCAGTTTTTTCCCGGAATTGATAGTGGTAGTAAGTGCCAGGGCACCATTGATGTTAACAGTTATATCGCTGTTGATAATTACATTTGCTCCGAATGGTCCACCTACGGGACATGGAGGTGAAGGTGCCACATTAATCCAGTTTGCTGCATCACTCCAGTTTCCTGTTCCCACAGATTGATATGTAGGAACTTCACCCGGGAATGCATCATAGTTCCCTGCGGTATATTCACCATTCAGGTTATTATCCCCAAGGTAATGGAATGTAATGAGATTCGTTGCTTCATCCACATGATCATCAGAAGCAAGCGCTTTTCTCCAGTAGTTACCTGGCTTCTCCAGCTTGGCTGAAACATAGTTGCTTTCCGTACCTGCTATGTCTGATTCAAGATACTTTAGTGCAAGGTCTGCATTGAATGCAGTTATACCGTTACTCTCTATCTGCCAGTAAAACTTAAGTGCATTAGCAGGATCTATGCAGCTTATATGAGTATTATTAACAGGATTAACCCTGATCGAACCCGCCGTCGGACTTCCTGTGATGGTAAAAATTGCCGGTGTAAATTTCCCTGACACTCCTGAAGGGAATGTAAAAGTGCCTGCATATGCAGCAGGGAAGAATTTTCTGGTTCCAAAATTACTGATTACGCCATCTGACTGAATCATATTGTTAATTCCAAATGGGGCACCTTCAAGATTGCTCCCCTGGTTAAGGGTAAGCATATAGATGTTAATATCAAGAACCCCGTTTTTGAGGTAAAGATTATTTTGAAGAACGATATCGTTATTAAGATTCGCACCGTTAACGTTATCAAGCTCAATTCTTCCATATGAGCCAGTGCCTGATATCTGTTGCTTGTATGCACCGGCCAGTCTTAAACCTCCGGTTGTATTATTATCTGAAAATGCTCCTCCGTTAAACAAATCTCCCAGAACTTCTACCTGGTTAGCTCCTAGGATGAAATTTCCGGATGTAAGTGCAAGGTTTCTGTTAACAATAAATCCGTTGCTAACTGTCAGGGTTGTGACCGGTGAAACCATCAGATCATAGAAATTTGAAACTGTGGTTCCTGAAATGGTCTGAATACCTCCATTAAAAGTAGTCTGGTTGGTACCATAATTATATGTACCGTTATTTACAAGGTTTCCCTTTAATGATACGTTCAGATTATTTGAGTTAAGGATACTCCTTGTATTTGTAAGTACCAGGGAACCATTGAGCTGCAATGGATTAACGGACAGGCCTACAGTAGCATTCAGTGCAGCAGTTCCTGTTATGGTAAGGTTATTCAAAGGAATTGTGGCATCAAGCAGGTAATTCTGGGCTGTGCCGATTGCTGGTCCAACGGAAGGTGCCTCTGTAAATATAATTGTACCTCCTGTAACAGTACCTGATGATGGACGAAGGTATAAGTCGCCTGAAGTAGCTCCTCCTTTCACAATTGTAAGTGACCCTCCTGACATATTGAAAGAGCCCCCGGTTGTAACTTCAAGCTTACCCCGTGTTACATTTGCATTATTGCCGTAGATAACCACAGTTCCATTTGACTGTGAATAATTTAACTCACCTGAAGTTGAAGATAAACTTCTTCTCACCTGACCATTTATAATGAGCTGACCGCCCTGGATATCGAGAGCAGAAGTGCCGGCTCCCGAATATTCTATATCTGCATTGTTTGCTGTGTTATTTGCAGGTCCGATATAAACATTACCGGATAAAAGTGTGAAACGGCCATCAAGCTTTAATACCCTGTTGTTTGTAGCACTGTTGGAGATATAAACATTTGATGGTGTGTTTATTGTCAATCCTGAAGTGCCTGGAATTGTTATATCAGTAACAGTAGAAATATTCAGGTTTCCCGTCCTGTCATAAATCAGTGTACCGTTCTGGCATATAAGCCAGTTATCAACCGGAGTGCTGAAATTACCAGAGCTGTTAACAGTAATTGTTGTTGCCGGAGATGAACCCTTGTTTATTGTAACCTTCCTGAAGATATCAGCCCCTGTACCTGTAATAACGGAATTCGTATTTCCTGAAAATGTTACATCAACATAATGTGTGAAATTCAATAGCTTAACACCATCAAATATCCCGAGGTAAGATCCACCATTATTGTTCAGATTACCACCTATTTCAAAAGTATTGTTCATCGGAGCACCACCGAAATTCGGGATAATACCTGCAGCCGCATCCATTACCCAGATGTTCGCTCCATTTCCTGCTGCAACATTAACATCCTTATCAACAATGAGATGCTGAGGCTGGTTATCATCATAAAAGATAAGGCTTCCACCGTTGACATTCATGTTACCAAGAATATGAACGGTCTTTTCAACCGTGGTATAAGCCGGTGACATGCCAAATTCAGGATCATTGGTATTCCAGCTTATTCCTGTGGCAGACAATTCGGTCGTTCCTTTTAGTGTGAGATCACCATAAACAGTGATGAATGGAACATTGGGAAATACCATATTGTCTTTTATGTACGGCGAAATTATTATGTTGCCGAAAATAGCTTTAGGCGGAAGTATATACAAGGAATTAAAAAAATCGGTTGTTGTATAAAATTCCGTCGTGCCTTTATTAACATCAAAGTCTGAAAAATCTCCGGATGGGAATAAAAATTGCCTTATCTCATTACCTCCTCCAGCAAATGCCCTGGTTGTTGTTACCCTGAAAGTTCCGTTATTTCCTGATGGATGATTCTGAACCATGCTGAACACGCTCCCGGGATTATTCCCGATGTCGAGGACAGATCCTGCTTCGATCTGCAGTGATGCGCAGCTCACAGTTGCTGTATTCAGTGAATATGCCGGATCATTGTATAAGGTAATTATATCATTATCTCCAATTATGACAATATCATTTATTCCCGGAACTGTTGCAGGAACATTGTCAACTACGTGGCTCGTAAGTGACCATGTAGCAGGAACGCTCCATAAACCTGTCTGACGGCTATAATATATTTTGGGAGCCCCGAAGGCTGAAATATCCCCTGCAGTAAAATCGGCATCGATGAAGTCATCACTATCCGTCCAGTCTGAAATTGTATTTGTTCCTGTATTGATGCTTCCGGCGGGTCCTGGGTTCCACACAGAAGTCGACCTGTTGAAGAAGGCAGGAACATAAGTGCCTTCAACACCTGCTACATCTGCCTGATCATACTGGAAACTATGAATTACCTTATCAGCGAAACCGGTGAAGCCGGTTGATTTAACTCTCCAGAAATAAGTCAGGCTGACATTATTCACTGTTGTTGCAGGATGTTCATATCCAGCGAGCACAACTGTAATTGAACCAAATGTTGAGGGATCACTGCTGAATCCTATTGTAGCCGGAGTATATAAAGAATTCCCCGGGTGACTAGTTGATGGGGCACCAACAGGAAACAGGAAAGGAGTCTTATCTGAATATACTTTGGTAAGACCTCCATCACCAGCATTCCCTGCAGTTTTTATATACCTATTACCGGTACCAGCATTTACAATGGACGCTCCTGAATTTATGGTGAGGTTAAATGTTGAAATATCGAGAATTTTATCAGATACGAATGTCAGAGCACCTGTAATAGTTGCACCTGCAGCAAGGGTTACGGGAGAAGCCAGGTCGGTATTATTAAGCCTGACATTATTAAATGCTCCAAGGCCATTTCCCCCGATAATCTGGCTGGTTGTACCGTTCAATTCAATGAAACCTGTACCCGGGGTTGAGATATGAATACCTGAGTTTGTTATATTGCCGGCAACATATACTGATTTACCACCATCATCAAAAGTACCGTTGGATAAATCAAAAGTACCCTGGACTGTCAATGAAGGTTTTGATCCTGCAAGGCTTAAAGTGCCTGAAGATTTGTTAATTGACAGGTTTCTCAGTCCTGAAGCGCCATTATCCACAGTGCCGTCGATTGTGAAGATCTGGCTTCCAGTTCCGTTGAAAATGGTGCTTTTCAAGGAATAATATGTTGCCGAGCTACCTATGGCAAAATTTCTTCCAACAGATACATTCTTGTTGTTTGTATTGAGAATTGCTCCATTGTTAAGACTAAGATCACGGATGATCAGCAAATCAGGATAACCTGCATCTGGTCTGACATCGGTTATACTGCTTGTCTTATCCACAAGAAGATCATAGAATGGGGCATTGGATGCAACGAACCAGGATACAGGATCGCCACCTGAACCTGTTGTGGGAATAAGCTCAGTCTTGCCGCCGGTAACATTAATATTTCCCGCTGATGAAAAAACGTCAAAGACTCTTCCTCCGGCACCTGTTGCATCCAGAATCCTAATTGTGCCACCGGTAACTGTGAAAACGTTAGCAGCTGCATTAAGGTTAAATGTACCAACACCCGGATTAAGACTTGATGCATCTCTTGTTGTATTAATCGTAGCGTTTACAATGTCGGCAACAGATGCTATTGCTCCTGTATTGCGCTGGTAGCGGCCCCTGAGGAGCATTGTACCTCCTCCCTGTGAATAGGAAGCAAGACCTGCGGACCCTCCCGCTGCCCTGAATTGCTTTGTATCAATTACTCCATCATTGATAACAAGCTGACCTGAGGAATAATCCCATGTGATCAGACCCGATGATTCACGGGTTGATAAATAACCATTATTAACCTGAAGCCTTCCGTTGATTGATATTCCGCTTGAGCCTTTTATAACTCCGTTTACAAGCCCAGTACCTCCTGCAAGCCCGTAAGCAGCATTAACCTCACGGTAATCATCCGCAGTGGCAAGTACAACTACATCCGGACCATCAAGAATCATCGCACCATTTGCCGGAATGAAATAATCAGCTGTTCCTGCATTAGCCTCTGTAAGAGATGGTATTATAGAATATCCTGTAAGTACAAGTGACCCGTTTCTGATCCATAAAGCTTTTCTTAAAACAGGATTTGCTCCAACGGCCCCTTCATAGTTGGCATTGTTGGCTCCGTACAAACTGAAATTGCCATAGGTTGTGGGGTTGATCGTTAAAGTATAAGTCTGATCAGACCCCTTGTCAACTACAATATTGTAGAAATCTGTCCGCCCTTCACACGAAACGACATTATTTGTATTTCCTGTAAAATAGACTGTTGCAGCACCGTCTGCCGGAAATGCATTATACACAGGCCATGCCTGGTTTGTAAAACGGACAGTTCCCTTGTTGGTAAAATCTCCGTTAACAACTATCCTGTGTGTCTCCTGGTCATAATAATTTATGAATGGAGCAACGCCTCCTGGTGTCGTTGTTACCGGTGTATGACCTCCGGTAACTGTGTTACCGGTTCCGACACTAATTGCACCCGTTGCTTCGACTGTAACATTTCCTGAGATTGTCAGACGCCTCCTTGCCGGATTGTTATCATTAATCTGCAAAGTTCCATTCATTACCCTGAGATTGCCATTAAGGGTAATGTCGCTGAGCTGCCTCACAACCTGGGGTGTGAAAGTATTAACAGTAAGGTTGTTATATATGGCTTGTGTAACAGGAAGGTCTATCCCTGCTATCGGGTTATATTCAGTAGTACCACCACCGGTAAGGATAAACGTGTTATTTGCCGCTGGAACTACAGACGGGAAATTCGATGTCTGAAGCTGCAGGGTTCCCTGGCCTCCCAATGCCATCAGCGGATTTGTAAACCTCTTATCTGTCTGGCTCAGGATACCACCGGCCTCAATGGAAATATCAAGCCCTGTTGATGCTATATCGGAAGTCATTGAGACTGTCCTTCCGTCAAGTATCACTACCTTGCTGTTGGAACCGGGTATTGTTGACCCGATCTGCAGAGTGCCGCTCGGATCTGACGTCCATGTATTGGCAGTATTCCAGTCACCTGTCTGGTAAGAATAGTAAATCTGCAAAGCACTACCTGTCCAATGAGTGCTTGTTGTTGTAATCGCACTGGTGCCTGTGACAGTAAAGAAATTTGCTCCGAATGATGTGGTGCCTGTAGGAGGGGCATTCCATGGAGCTACCCCAGGACGATACCATACGTTTGTCGGAGTTACTGTTATTTCTGAAAGATCGTACTGGAACACAGCAGTTATTGTCTGACCGCCTGCAGAAGCTATCACATCCCAATACCTTGGTATAAAAAGAGTCCCGGATGAAGCATCCGGTACAGCTCTGATACTTATTGTACCGGTGGTACCTCCGGCTGTAACTGAGATCCTTGATGGGGAGTAGAATCCTGCTGATCCTACAGGAAATAGAATAGGTGCAGGAGTGCTTGCAGGCCTTAAAAGATAGCCTGTACCTCCTGTCTGAATCATTTTTGTATTATCGAAAACTCCTGTAATGGCAGTAGCAGAATTGTTAGTGATTGTCAGATTATTGCCACCAAGATTTAACACTCCGTTTGCCAGGTTAACATTCTGATTTACAGTAGTTGCACCCTGGAGGCTTTTGATACCGCCACCTGACACAACCATGTTCTGATAATTCGCTGATGCAAATACCTGCTGATCCCCTGCCCTGTTGTAGTTTACAATTCCCCTTGTTGTCCCTGCTGTATTGAAGGTGGTTATTGCATTATTTATACCACCGAGATTGAGCTGATGAGCAAGATCTGATGTCATGTTTATTGATCCCGTTCCAGACAGGTTACCGGTCAGGTTGACAATCTTAGCATTTATCGTACCATAAGAAAATGCTCCATTTACAGCCATATTCCCCGTAATTGTAAGCATCGGTGAGAGATTGCCAAGATCAACTGTTACACCCGGAACTATTGTTAGATTCCTGATTGTGACATTACGGTTGATAGTCTTTGTACCGCTGTTTGCTGCAACCACATCGAAAAATGTTATTGCACCAGCCCCTGCAACATTGGCGACTGACTGTGGTCCGCCTGCATTGAAAGTAAATATTCCGGATGTTGCGGTGAATGCATTTGCAGCTGTGCTGTTTACAGTCATTGTCGGTCCTGTAAAATTCACGTTTGCTGTAACATTCACTGAAGCAGTATTATTAATATCGAAATAACCTCCGATTGTAAGATCAACAGGAATTGATTTAATCCCGCTGGTTGAGGCATAGAGATTGTTATATGTTACAGCACCTATAACCTGGTTTCCGGCACCATTGTAGTTGACCGTCCCGGTGCCTGCAGCAAAATTGCCTCCTGTATAGTTGAAATTTCCACCGATATTTAGAGTTCCGCTGCCGAGAGATAGACGGTTAGAACCACCTGTTACCATTGTCAAATCACCGGAGATATTAACAATACCTGTGGTAATGTTTAATTCTTCTCTCCTTGCTCCAGTACCAGGCGCCACCATTGTTATTGAAGCACAATTAAGTGTCCCGGTATTTACATTAATAACCTGATCAAAATTGGAAGCAGAAGGAGTATAATTGATTGCACCACTTACTGTTAATGTGAATACTCCGCCAAACAACACTTCAGTGTTGGCTGTATTGCCTGTAGCGAAGGTCAGGTTTTGTATTGAATTTGCAGGACTAAGATTCAATGTAACCCTATGTCCACTACTAATAGTAATTGTCTTGGCTCCAACTACCTGACCCGGATAATCTGTTGCTGCCACCCATGATGCTCCATTATAATACTCCCATGTAGCAATTGCGTTCCAGTTTCCTGTAGCTATGGATCTGTAATCACCGGCTGCCTGGCCAAAGACAGAACCTGAAAATAGCAGGAAGACTGCCATTGTAGTGACCGCCTTCTTTAACTGCATCAGCTTTTCTGCATATTTCTTATTCAAAAAAGAGGCGAATAAAACAATAAAACAAGCCGATACCTGTTTAAATTGTACAGATAATTTAAAATCCGGAAACACCAGTTTGTGAGGTTCCATATAGGTCAGGTTCAGATTATCAAAATAAGTCAACTCTAAGTATATCAAACATATAGGTCCCGAATGAATTTAGTCTTCCCCCGGGATTAATTCTGTGCAGATCCTTAAATCTAAGCGAATATAAAGAAATTTATGCTCTTAAACGCTTTATAATTCAAGTATTCTGAACACATATCCAAGACTTATAAACAGTATGGATGGTTGCTTTCTTTGTAGATTTTTATTTAGATCAGAAATAAGCACTTGACCACCTGGGAAAGGGCATGAACATAAGCTTAATCTTAACGAATCAAAATAATAATTCGATTCCTTTGTAAAAATAAAAATTGAATCTATATTTGCACTCGCTTTTGGGGGTTTAGCTCAGCTGGTTCAGAGCATCTGCCTTACAAGCAGAGGGTCGGCGGTTCGAACCCGTCAACCCCCACAAAAAACCAAAGCCCGTTTGTCACGGGCTTTTTCTTTTTATTGCTCATTTCTTTAACTTTTCCGGAAGAAATGAACGAAAGAAAAGGAAACCGGAAATTACCAGCCTCAACCTTTTTGGTCATAACTGAATACAGTTCCGGATTTGCCAGGCACTTCTGTAATATCTATTTAAGGTTAAAATAAAAAGCCATCCTTTCAGATGGCTCCATAATTCATTTTGGATAATATCACGCTTTACCCGCACTTCCCAAAACACTTATAATTTTATGTTTGTAAAGCTCTTTTAGCTTATCACGGGCCGGCCCCAGGTAATTTCTCGGGTCGAACTCGCCTGGCTTCTCAGCAAATACTTTTCTTATTGCAGCTGTCATTGCAAGACGTCCATCGCTGTCAATATTTATCTTACAGACAGCCGATGCTGCTGCTCTCCGGAGCTGATCTTCAGATACACCTGCGGTATTCTCCATCTTGCCTCCGTATTTATTGATCTCATCAACAATATCCTGGGGTACGGAAGAAGCGCCATGAAGCACAATAGGGAATCCTGGTATGCGCCTTTCACATTCTTCAAGTATATCAAATTTCAGAGGTGGAGGGAGCTGTCCTGGCTGCACCTTGAATTTGAATGCACCATGTGAAGTGCCAATCGAAATTGCAAGTGAGTCAACCCCTGTTTTCTTAACAAAATCCTCAACTTCCTCAGGTCTTGTATATGAAGAGTGTTCTGCCGATACTTCATCCTCAATACCTGCAAGAACTCCAAGTTCTCCTTCAACAGTTACATCGAACTGATGTGCATATTCAACAACCTGCTTTGTAAGCCTTACATTTTCCTCGTATGGAAAGTGTGAGCCATCGATCATAACAGAAGAGAAACCTGTTTCAATGCACGATTTACATGTTTCGAATGAATCTCCATGATCGAGGTGAAGCACAATAGGTATTGCGTAACCAAGTTCTTTGGCATATTCTACAGCTCCCTTGGCAAGGTACCTGAGCAAGGTCTGGTTTGCATACTTACGCGCCCCCTTTGATACCTGAAGTATTACCGGTGACTTTGTTTCAACACAGGCGCTTATAATAGCCTGAAGCTGTTCGAGGTTGTTAAAATTAAAAGCTGGTATGGCATACCCGCCGCTGACAGCTTTTTTAAATAACTCTTTCGAATTAACTAACCCTAGTTCTGTGTAATGTAGCATGACTGATAAATTTATTTAAAACACGAAAATACTCATCTTAAAGCTAGTGTCCAAGGTTATTTAATAAATTATTAATCAGAACGTGCCATATGTTGATATAAATGATATTACATCTTCAGGACCGGCATTTATATTACCTTTGCACAATAAAACCGGCCCGTAGCTCAGCTGGCAGAGCACGTGACTCTTAATCATGGGGTCGTGGGTTCGATTCCCACCGGGCCGACAAATTTATATATATATTTTAATATATATTATTATATATATATTAATATAACTTATTTATTTTGCAGGGACGCCTTCCTGAAGTCGTCTTCCATAATTTCAGACTATTGAATAGACCTCAGAAAAGGACCTGCTAAATGAGCTTTTGTAAATATCTACCTGGCTGGTACTGCAGCATTTGCTGCTACAAGCAATGAAGATTTATCTGTAAATGAAGTATGAAGATAATGTTCAGCTTTTTCACCTCCGGGCTTACCCAGGAACTTTTTATATATCTTCTTTATTTCAGGGTTTTCATGACAATACCTTATACCGGCACTGGCATCAGCTGTATCAAGAGCTTTGATCCTGTTTTCTAAAACTTCGGTCAGTTTTGTGGGCTGCCCGGCACCACCTATACAACCACCCTGGCAAGACATCACTTCTACAAAATCGTATTTGCAGGTGCCTTTCTTAACCTGCTCAAGGATAACCTGTGCGTTTCTCATTTCATAACATACAGCAACATTCAGGCTCACCCCTGCAATATCAACGGTGGCTTCTTTCATCCCTTTGAGACCCTGGACATCTTTCAGGCTGATAAGCTCAACACCAGGATTTTTACCGGTCATATTGTAATGTGCTGTTCTGATTGCTGCACGCATGACACCACCGGTATTTCCGAAAATTGCTGCTGAACCGGATGCATTACCCATGAGTGAATCATACTTGCCATTCATGACAGCAAGATCAATCTTTTTCGAGTGCAGCATCAGTGCCAGCTCGTTTGTGGTAAGGGCAAAATCAGTGCTTCTCATGCCGTCTGTTGTAAGCTCGTCACGTGTGATCTCATATTTTTTGGCAGTGCATGGGGTAAATGCGACATGGACAATCTTTGAAGGATCGATTTTCATCTTGTCTGCAAAATATGTCTTGACCATTGCGCCCTGCATTATCACCGGGCTCCTGGTACTTGAAAGATGGTTCACAAGCGAAGGATAGAACATCTCGACATATTTAACCCAGGCCGGACAGCAGCTCGTGAACTGCGGCATTTTTTGTTTCTGCTCAATTCTTTTCTGCAGCTCATGAGCCTCCTCCATAATCGTAAGATCTGCGCTGAAATTCGTATCGAGCACATAGTCAAATCCCAGTGCCTTGCACGAACCTGCAATATTTGAATGCAGGTAAGACCCTGCCGTCATTCCGAAATAGTCACCGATACCAGCAGGCACCGAAGGAGAGATTGAAGCTATAACTATTTTTGAGGGATCATCAATAGCTTTGAGAACATCCTGCCATCCAAATTTTTCTGTTATTGCACCCTTGTCACATGTCATAAGGCATTTTCCGCAGTGTATGCAAACATGATGATTCTTTACAGATTTATAGGAACCATGAACTTTCTGAATTTCAGTACATGCGATAACACACTCCCTGCAACCTTTGCATTTATCCTGTGACCATACCAGGGAAGGATTTGACGGTTGTATAGGAACATGATATTCTATTGCAGGGGGAAGCAGGAAGTAATTGCTGAAAACTGAAGCACCAAATCCTGATCCAAGAATAATGGATCCGTTGCAGAGTAATGTTTTTTCAATGAACTCTCTTCTGTTGATCTTTGCCATTTTAAACTTATTATCTTTTGTTCAGCTACAATGATAATAAGTTTTACAAAGTGATAATTATCACTTTTTTAAATTTTCAATCTTAGGTATTGCTATTTTGCCTGATTATTCATTTCTGATCCTTATAATTGGATGTTTATAAGGACATTAGCTGAAATTGCTAAATATTGTTAAATCTTCAGTAATGGATTATTTCAGCTCTTCCTGAATGGAACAGTAAATCTGAAGACAGATCCCTCTTCAAGCTTAGACTCTGCCCATATTTTTCCTCCGAGTAACCCTACATAAGCCCGGCATATTGACAGACCAAGACCTGTTCCGCCATACTGCCTTGCACCCGAAGCATCTACCTGGTAAAACCTGTCAAAGATCCGGTTAAGATGTTCCTGTGGTATTCCTATACCTGTATCACGCACAAAGAATTCAAGGAAATCAGGTTTTGATTCGTACCCTATTTCTATTGTACCCTCATTTGTGAACTTGAATGCATTGTTTATCAGGTTTGATATGACCTGAATAACTTTCGTGGAATCGGTTATTATTGTTGAGCTATTATCATCGAGGGGAGTGTGGAGTATAATGCTAATGTTGCTTTTCTTATAGCTGAATTGTTCGCTGAGCATCCTTAGCGAATTATTAACATTCATCTCAGAAATATTCGGCCTGACCTGGCCACTTTCAATATTGGCAATATCAACAATGTCGTTTATTATTGAAAGAAGCTGGCTGCTGCTTTGTGAAATTATACCTGCATACTGGCACCTTTCCTGTTCTGTAACATTTTTGTCATTAAGGAGCGTTGAAAAACCCATGATAGCATTCATGGGAGTTCTTATCTCATGCGAAACATTATGAAGGAAAGAGGTTTTCAGCCTGTCACTTTCCTCAGCCCTCTCTTTTGCGTCAATGAGTTCTTTTTCTGCCTTTTTCTTGTCTGTAACATCCCTGAAGCTCCATACCCTGCCAACACTCACACCGTTTATTACCTGGGGCTGTGAATATCTTTCGAAACACCTGCCATCGGCAAAATCAATAATGTCATTTGTAATTGCAGATGGATCATTATATAATATTCTTACTCCTTCAAGGAACACTTCAGGATTTTTTATCTGTGGCATTACATATTCCAGAAGGTATTTATCTTCTCCCTTCTGCAGAATCTCAACTGGAATCTTCCACATTTCTGCAAATTTGCTGTTATACAGGACAACCTTGCTGTTTACATCGACAACAAGTAAACCATCTGCAGTTGATTCAATTGTAGCTTTCAGCAGTGAGTTTGATCTTTCGATAGCAGCCTCAGCTTCCTCTGCTTCATGCCTATAATTATAAAATCGTCTCCATTGCTCCCAAAGAATGAATGATATAAGTAATCCGGTTGTAACAATCAGCAGCAGGCCTATTATTGCAGGAATCGTTATCTGGTATGAAAATTCTTCTGCCCGGCTCTCATAGATCAGCACAGATGCGAGTAAAGCAATAACAGGAATGGCTATCAGAAGAAATACCAGAATTCCCGGAACATGTTTGCTTTTGCTTATGCGATTCATTCCCCACCTGTTATTTTTCAGGATAAGGCAAAAATAAAAAAATCTTTGAATCTCAAATGATTGTGGCCTATTCTTCCTTAACTTTTTCCTTGATTATAACTGAAGCAAGAATTGAAATAAGCAGTATTGAAATGATAATTGCCAGGGAAAGAACTATCGGAATTTCAAAGTGGAAGTACGAAGCCAGCATCTTGATACCGACAAACGACAGCACAAACGCAAGCCCAACCTTAAGGAACCTGAAGTAATCCATTATGCCGGCAATTGCGAAATAGAGTGAGCGTAATCCGAGGATGGCAAAAATATTTGATGTATATACAATGAAGGTATCCTTGCTTATAGCAAGTATTGCAGGAATGCTGTCGACTGCAAAAATAAGGTCCGAGGATTCAATGACAAGCAGTACAAGAAACAGCGGCGTTGCATGGATCATATTTTTTTCCCTGACAAACAGCTTGTCACCATGGATTGTATGTGTAACAGGTAATATTTTTCTGAAGAACCTTACCACAGGATTTTTTTCCGGATCTACCTCAGTATCTTTAGAAAAGAGCATCTTTATTCCGGTGAATACTAGGAAACCTCCGAAAAAGAGTACAACCCAATGAAACCTGTTTATAAGGGCTACTCCGGCAAAAATAAAAATACCCCTCATTATAAGGGCACCAAGTATTCCCCAGAAAAGAACCTTATGCTGGTATTGATCCTTGATCCCGAAATAACCGAATATCAGGATGAAAACAAAAATATTATCGACACTGAGAGAATATTCAATTACATATCCTGTCAGGAATTCCAATGCTTTCGTTTTACCAAACTCATAATATATGAAAAGGTTGAACAGCAATGCGAGGGTTACCCAAACAACAACCCAGATTACAGCTTCCTTAACCGGTACTTTATGTGTCTTTTTATGAAATACTCCCAGGTCGAGAGCCAGCATTGTAAATATCAGAAGATGGAAGCCAATCCAGAAATAAATGCTCATAGCAGAAGTTAAGTCCGCGAATTTACGAAAAAATTCTTAGAAAATTGTCCTGGTGCCCTGGCGTCTTGAGTTCTTGTGTTGTTATCTCACTTTAGCTCACTTCCCATTATCTCCGGAATTCCATCGCCATCGTTGTCTTTCATTGTTCTGATAAATTCATAAAGAGCAAGCCATTCCCTTCCTTCCTGTATCCCCGGAGATGTGTTATCCATATCGATAACCGCATCTTTCATATCCTGAACTTTGTTCCCCTTCGCATCTTTCGGCACTACATTGATAAGTCCGAAGCTCATCTTCTTTATTATTCCAATGAACTGGAGCATATATGAATTGGCTGTTATTGAATAAAGCCTTGTATCACCCTTTGAAAAGCCTACAACCGATCTCCTCCCATCTTTACCTGTGATCTCAATTTTCTTGATCTTCTTCATGAAGCCTGCCCTGGGATCAAAGATCATGTCGATGCCCGAATAAAAGCAGTAGTTTTCAGGTGCTTTCCTGTATGCCACCTGCAGTATCTCCAGCACATTCTTAAGCTCTTTTCCTGTAACATAAAGTCTTGCCAGAGGATATCCCGGAAGGTTATTGTTCCCGGATCCCATTGACATTACCCTGAATATGTCGGGCACCGCCTGTACTCCGGGAACAATCCTGTCCCTGATAACACCTACGGCAACCATGCTGATATCAGTTCCTTCCTTTGAATGCGCATTCACATAATATTGAATTGCATCTGCAACGACAGGGCCAAGATTGCTCTCCTTGAAATTTCCCTGTTCATTACATTCAAAAGGGAATAAGGCTTCACCTGCAACCGTATTGTAACTCATCCCTGCAGGTTTAAGCACTTTTTCGGATATCAGCTCTTTCTGGGTTTCTATAAGTGAATTTATTAAAGGATCTCCCTGTATTCTGTCATCAACTGGAATAAGCTCGTAACCAGTCACTTCAGTCCTGTCATCATACCTTGTTAATAAAAGCTTTCCCACACTCTGTCCGTATTCGCCAGTCTGAACAATCGGTATGCCCTTCACTATTATCGGTTTATCTATCCTTGTATGTGTGTGTCCGCTGATGATTACATCGATCCCTTTTACTTTTTCTGCAAGCTCCACATCCTCTCCGCCCCAGGTATTATCACTGTATCTTGTCACTCCCGAATGTGACAGGCAGATTACAAGGTCGCAACCCTGTTGTCTCAGTTCACTAACAATCTTCCGTGCTGCCTTGACCTGGCCGGAGAAGGATACTGGTTTTGCAAATGCAGCATTTTCATCAGCTACTTTTCCGAGCAACGAGAAGATACCCAATTTCAGGTTGTCTTTTTCTATGATAACTGAACGCTTAAGTATATTCTTCTCTGCCAGAAGTTCAAGTGCATCATCACCCGTATCCCTTGAATCGAATTCTATGTTCCCGAGAAAAACATCAGGTATGCTGCCATTCTGAGTAGCTGATCCGATTATTGCTGCAAGCTTTTCCGGTCCGTAATCGAACTCATGGTTGCCTATGGCTACAGCATCATAACCCATCTGTTTCATCAGCCTCAGCTGAAAGCCATTTTCGACCTCAAGCGCCTGGAATAGTGTACCCATCAGGAAATCACCTGCATCAACAACAACTGTTGTGCCTCCTGCTTCTTTCTCAGTTCGTATTATAGTGGCAATCCTCGCAAAGCCTCCTTTTGTTGAATCATCATTTATGGTCAATGGAGAATATGCAGATTCAGGGGAGTAGCCTGCAAGCCTTGAATGAAGGTCGTTTGTAAATATTATTTTTATCTCTTTCCCTTGTTGCCCATTTGAAAACAGGGTAACATGAAGAAGAAGGATCAAAAAAATTAACCTCGCCATAATCAGGAAATTATTGGTTAATTAAAATTAATAATTACATGATACTTCCGGCCCTTTTCTCAAAATAATTCATTGCATCTCCAACAACGAATGTGCTTCCTCCTATGAATATCAGGTCCTCATCTGAGGCATTCCGGCAAGCACTTATTATAGCCTCGCTAACATTACTGTAACATTCCCCTTTCAGCGAATATGCTTCGGCTCTTTCCCTTAGGATCGATTCATTTAGCGCCCTGTTTACCGATGCTTTTGTGAAATAGTATTTTGCATTTACAGGAAACAGTGGAAGTATTGAACTTATATCCTTATCATTTACAAAGCCCATTATTATATGAAGTTCCCTGAATCGGGCGCACTGAAGCTGACTCATTACATATTCAAGTCCTTCCTTATTGTGACCGGTATCGCAGATAATTAATGGTTGTGCCGACAGTACCTGCCATCTTCCTGAAAACCCTGTATTTTGAGCTACTCTGCTAATACCGTCGATCAAATTTTTATCAGTTATTAGAAAATTTTTCCTGAGATTGCTTACAGCGGCAGCAATTGTTACAAGATTTTTTTGCTGGTAATCACCTGAGAGTGCTGATACACCTTTAATAACTTCATGATGGAGATTATCGGTAATAATGTATCTCCGGCCATTTGAAGCTGGTTCGAAATCAGCAAAGTCACACCGGAAAATCTGATCGGCAAACAGTATTTCAGAACCCGAGTCAGCAGCTTTTCCACGGAATACAGGAGCTGTCAGGCTGTTTGTTTCACCAATAATGATGGGGATACCCTGCTTGATTATGCCAGCTTTTTCTTCTGCAACCTTTTCAAGAGTATCACCAAGCAGATCCATATGATCGTGTCCTATATTTGTTATTACTGACAGCAGCGGTGTTATTATATTTGTTGAATCGAGTCTGCCTCCAAGCCCCACCTCAATTACAGCAACGTCTACCTCCTGCTTTGCAAAATGATCGAATGCCATAGCAACTGTCATTTCAAAAAATGAAGGTTTGATCTCTTCGATAATAGCACGGTTAGCTTCAACAAAAGCGACAACATCCTCCTCCGGAATCATTTTCCCGTCAACTCTTATTCTTTCCCTGAAATCTATGAGATGTGGTGAAGTATATAATCCTGTTCTGTATCCTGCTTCCTGAAGTATTGATGCCAGTAAGTTTGACACTGATCCTTTTCCGTTCGTTCCTGCAACATGAACCGAGCGGAATTTTTGGTGAGGATATCCGAAATGCTTATCAAGCAGGTTAGTATTATCGAGATTGTTCCTGTAAGCAGCCTTCCCAATCCGGTGGTAAGCAGGAAGCTGACTGAAAAGGAATTCCAGTGTTTCGTAATAATTCATTCAAAGACAACGTATAGTAAAAGTTCAAAGTTAATTAGTTATTTTTGCATCGAGGAGATAAACCCTGCATAATCAGCGGGATTTGTATTAAAATGAAGAGAATGAAAAAAAAACATAACAGGAAGCTCTTTATCATTGATACCAATGTGCTGCTTCATGATTACCTGAGCATCTACAATTTTGAGGAAAACGATGTTATTATTCCAATAGTAGTTCTCGAGGAACTCGATAAGTTCAAGCGCGGAAACGATCTTATCAACTTTCATGCAAGGGAATTCACCAGAGAGCTCGACAAGCTTTCGGGTGATATGTTGCTTACTGCCAACATCCCACTTGGTGAAGGCAGGGGCAACCTGCATATAGAAACAGGTAAGGAATTCTCGGAAAAAGTAAATCATTCATTTCCTGAAAAAACACCAGATCACAGGATCCTTGCCATTGCAGATTATGTCTGCAGGGAAAACAAGGATAAGACCGTAGTGCTGATAACAAAGGACATAAACCTGAGGATGAAAGCCAAGTCGCTGGGGATCATAGCACAGGATTATGAAAATGATAAAGTTGCGAACATAGATGATCTTTATAAAGGCATCACAGTAATGGAAGGCATCGACCAGGATCTCATCAGCATGCTGTATGAATCTCCGGATGGTGTTTCAGCAAAGGAGTTCAGACTGGATAAAAATCTCAAAGGGCACCAGTTCTTTATCATGAAGAACCATACTTCAAGCGCCCTGGCACATTATAACCCGGGAAACAAGATGCTCAACAGGGTCATTAAGCAGACAACATATGGCATTGATCCAAGAAATGCGGAGCAGACCTTTGCCCTTGATGCACTTTGCAATCCGGATATACAACTTGTATCTCTCACAGGCAAGGCAGGAACAGGCAAGACATTGCTTGCACTTGCATCGGCTTTGCAGCAACATAAAAGATACAAGCAGATCTTCCTTGCACGACCGATTGTTCCACTTGCAAACAGGGACCTTGGCTTCCTGCCCGGCGACCTTAAGGAAAAAATGGATCCTTACATGCAACCCCTCTATGATAACCTTACAGTAATAAAACATAAATTCAGTCATCAAAGCCCGGAATTCCTGCGGATAAATGAGATGATGAAGGAAGAGAAGCTGGTTATTACACCCCTTGCATATATAAGGGGAAGAAGCCTGTCGAGCATCTTTTTTATTGTTGATGAAGCACAGAACCTCACCCCTCACGAGATAAAAACAATAATAACAAGGGCAGGCGAAGGAACCAAGATGGTCTTCACAGGTGATATAGAACAGATAGATTCACCTTACCTCGATACAGGCTCAAACGGATTGAGCTACCTGTCAGACAAGATGAAGGACCAGGAAATATTTGCACATGTAAATCTTGTAAAGGGAGAGAGAAGCTTTCTTGCTGAACTGGCAAGCAAGCTGCTGTAGAATTGTGCATAATCATTATGAACTAAATTATATCCCATGAAACCGAACCTGGTAAGAAATCTGGTTATTGCTACTCTATTTTTAGTTCTTTCTTATTCTGCGAATGCTCAGGTTAAATCAAAAAACACCCAGCTCTTCAATGGTAAGGACCTCAATAACTGGGTGTTCAGCTTAAAGGATCCTGCCGTTGATCCCAAAACAGTATTCACGGTGCAGAACGGGGTTATTCATATTAAAGGTGATCCCTTCGGATATATGAGGACTGCAAAGGAATATTCAGACTATAACCTTCATGTCGAATGGAGATATCCTGTTGAAGCAACAAACAGCGGAGTATTTATACATGCCCAGAAACCTGACACGATCTGGCCAAAGACAATTGAATGCCAGCTTGCTGCTGGCAAAGCTGGTGATTTTATATGTGCGAATGGCACCTCGATGAATGAGCAGAAGGATAAGAGTAACAGGGTTGTAACAAAAATGAACCCTTCGAATGAAAAGCCTGTCGGTGAATGGAACTCGATGGATATAAAATGCTCAGGGAATACTGTCGAAGTGACTGTCAATGGGTTGCTTCAGAACCGGGGAACAGGGCTGAATGTCAGTAAGGGGAGCATTTGTCTCCAGAGCGAGGGTAAGGATATTGAGTTCAGGAATGTCTTTCTGACTACTATTAAAAACAGTGACAAAACAGGTAATGCTTCAAAAAGAAATAAGTAAGAAAAAAATAGCTTTTCATACACTCGGGTGTAAACTGAATTTTGCCGAGACATCCACAATATCCCGTTCATTTCCTGAGGAAAGTTTCGAAAGGGTTCCGGCAAGTTCAGGTGCAGACATATATATAATTAATACATGTTCGGTTACCGATGCTGCAGACCGTAAATGCAGGCAGGCAATAAAGAAGTTCATACACCAGTCACCTGGTGCATTCATTGCAGTTGTCGGTTGCTATGCCCAGCTTAACCCGGGAAAAATTGCATCAATACCAGGGGTAGACCTGGTGCTCGGATCGAATGAAAAATTCGATATCGGAAAATACCTTGATAATTTTAACAAGAAAAAGAGCGCTGAAGTGCATTCAGATGATCATTCGCCTGAAGAAAGGTTTTTTCAGTCTTTTTCAATGGGCGACAGGACACGTTCATTTCTTAAGATCCAGGATGGTTGTGATTATGGCTGCTCCTATTGCACAATTCCTATGGCACGCGGAAACAGCAGGAATCCTTCAATAGAATCAATTACAGAAGAAGCATTGAAAATTGCCGGAACAGGGATAAAGGAGGTTGTACTGACAGGAGTAAACATTGGCGATTTTGGCAAATCTACAGGGGATGATTTTGAGAAGCTCCTCAGGGATCTTATTGACATAGAGGGAATTGAAAGATATCGTATATCATCGGTTGAACCCAACCTGCTTTCAGACAGCATAATAGAACTTGTCAGCAACAATAATAAGATCCTTCCCCACTTTCACATGCCGCTGCAAAGCGGGTGCGACAGGATCCTTGCATTAATGAGAAGAAGATACAGAAGAAAAGTTTTTGAAGAAAGGGTAAAAAAAATTACGGACCTTATGCCCCTGGCAGGGATAGGGGCTGATGTTATTGTAGGTTTCCCGGGTGAAACTGAAAATGATTTTAATGAGACTTATTCATTCCTGAGTGATCTTCCTTTATCGTACCTGCATGTCTTCTCATTCTCGGAAAGACCAGGAACAGTGGCTGCTGAGATGAAAGACAAGGTTTCTTCAGCATTTAAAGAAGAAAGAAGTAAGATTCTACAGTCATTATCGGACAAAAAGCATCTTGATTTCTGCTTGAGAAATACCGGAACACAGGCTGAGGTCTTATTCGAACATACCCGGTCAGCAGGCAGGATGACAGGTTTCACTGGAAATTACATCAGGGTTGAACATCCCTGGGATTCTTCTCTTACGGGGAAAATAATAAGCATGAAACTTTCTGAAATCCTTCCGGGTGGAAGGATGGGTGGAGAAATAATATAACAAATGGCAGATCTTAAGGAGATTACAGAAAAAATGGGGTTTATTGCCCGTGAAGCAGGTGAATTCATCAGGAAGGAATCTTTAAAGTTCGACATCAGCAGCAAGGAGGTAAAAGGCATTAACAATTTTGTGAGTTATGTTGACAAGAAATCTGAAGAGCTTATTGTCAGCAGGCTCAGACTGCTTATCCCCGAAGCATCCTTCAAAACCGAGGAAGGCACAGCTGAGAGCTCAGCCGGTGCAAAGTATTGCTGGGTTGTCGATCCTCTTGACGGCACAACCAATTTCATGCACGGTTTACCACCATATGCAGTCTCTATAGGTTTTATGGAAGATGACGAATATGTTGCCGGGGTCGTTTATGAAATAAATCTCGATGAGATGTTCAGTGCCTGGAAGGGTGGAGGCGCATGGCTCAATAACAAGCCTATTCATGTCTCTGATGCTTCCAGACTTTCTGAAAGTCTTGTTGCAACAGGCTTTCCATATTACAATTTCAGCAAAATGGACCGGTACATGGAGTGCTTCTCATGGTTCTGTCAGAACACACATGGTGTACGAAGGCTGGGTTCGGCAGCTACAGATATTGTCTACATTGCATGCGGACGTTTTGAAGGGTTTTATGAATATGGCCTTTATCCCTGGGATATTGCTGCTGCGATAATCATTTTACGTGAGGCAGGCGGAAGGGTAAGCGACTTTTCGGGAAATGAAAAATCATTGAATGGCGATGAGATAGTGGCTTCGACAGGAAAAATATTCCCGGAAATGCTTAAAATTGTAAATCAATTCATGAAAAGTTAAGAACTCCTCCATGGGAGCTATTGGTTATTACATTTTCTATTCCTTCAACTGGGTTATAACATTGCTCCCTCTGTCTTTCCTTTACATTGTTTCAGACTTTCTGTATCTTTTGTTATACTATTTCCCCACGTACAGGAAAAAAGTAGTAAGGGAAAATCTTACAAGATCCTTCCCTGAAAAATCATTAGAAGAGATCAAAACAATAGAAAAGAAATTCTACCATCACCTTTCTGACCTTATTATCGAAGTTCTCAAGCTCACACACATAAGCGAAAAAGAACTGAGTAAAAGGTTCAGGTTAGAAAATTCTGAGCTGCTCGAGAAATTGTACAGCGAGAAACGGGACATTATTGCAGTAATGGCTCACTATAATAACTGGGAATGGCTTACGGTTTTCCCTCTTGCTACAAAATACAAATCAATTTCAATATATAAGCCACTTCATAACAAGCATTTTGACGAGCTCATAAATCATTTCAGGACACGTTTTGGCATGGTGCTCACACCAATGTCTGCAATACTCAGGGAGCTTATTAATGACCGCAAAAACGGGATAAATACATTATCTGCATTTATCTCAGATCAGACACCACCCGTATCGGATATCAGGTACTGGACAAAATTCCTGAACCAGGACACGCCGATGTATATGGGTGCTGAAAAAATCGCAGAAAGATATGACATGGCTGTAATGTTCTTTCATATCAAAAAAGTATCGAGAGGACATTATGTGCTGTCACCTGAGCTGCTTTTCGAACATACTGCCGGCCTTCCGGACCATATTATTACCGAAGCCCATGTAAAAAGGCTTGAGGAGATTATTAAGGAAAATCCTCAATATTGGATCTGGACACACAGAAGATGGAAACATAAGAAGCCTGCGGATGCCTGAAACTGCCATAGTCATACTAAACTGGAACGGGCTTGATTTCCTTAAAATGTTCCTGGGACATGTAATTAAACTTTCGTCCTCACCAGGCGTGAAGGTGTATGTTGCTGATAACGGTTCTGATGACGGTTCGGCTGAATGGGTTAAAACAAATCATCGCGAAGCTGAAGTAATAAGGCTTGACAGGAACCATGGATTTGCAGGTGGCTATAACATTGCGTTGCAGCAGGTAAAAGCCGATTACTTTGTACTTCTTAACACCGATATTGAGGTCACGAGCGGCTGGCTTACACCTCTCATAAACCACATGGAGCAAAACCCGGGCATGGCGTCATGCATGCCAAAGATCCTCTCCTGGAAAAACAGGGAATCTTTTGAGTATGCCGGTGCTGCAGGGGGATATATTGACAAATACGGGTATCCTTTCTGTCGTGGCAGGATATTCGGTAATGTTGAAACTGACAATGGCCAGTATGACAATTATACTGACATCTTCTGGTCTTCAGGAGCATGTATGATCGTACGGGCTTCCGCCTGGGAAAGGTGCAGTGGCTTCGATAGTGATTTCTTTGCTCATATGGAGGAGATAGATCTCTGCTGGAGATTTGCACATGCAGGATACAGGGTTGGCTTTGTCCCAACTTCAGTAGTGTATCATGTTGGAGGTGGAGCTCTGCCATATGAATCACCTTTTAAAATCTATCTCAATTTCAGGAATAACCTGTATATGCTATATAAAAACCTCAATAAAGAGGGATTCCGGAAGAAGATGTTCATCAGGAAAATACTCGATGGCCTGGCTGCCCTCCTGTTCCTGCTAAAAGGAAACATAGCAGGCTTCAGATCGGTATTTAAAGCTCACATGGATTACTACAGAAACAGGGGTAAACTTAAGGCAAAGAGAAAAATTGTTCAGAACTATGTTAATGAATATGATCCCCCGGTTTTGAACAAGAGCATTGTTTTTGAGTTTTATGCCAGAGGTATAAAAACCTTTTCACAATTGAATATGAAATTTGAAAAATGATAAAAACCAGGATGCTGATATTTTTCTCAATAGTATTGTTCATCTATTCCCTCGCAAACTATTACCTGTATGCAAAAGGGTTAAGTGCGTTCCCATCATTAAAGGAAAACCGGCTGGCATATGCCCTAATATTCTTTTCACTTGCTGCTATATTCATTGTTGCAAAGTTCCTTGAGGCAAGGCATTCATCAATCATAACAGACATTTTCAATATTATTGGCGGATTCTGGCTTGCTTTCATGCTTTATGGATTCATATTTTTCATACTGTCCGATGTTATTTTCCTCCTCCTAAGGTTAACTGGCATTCTGAAGCCAGATATGATACTTTTATACAAAAGGACAGCTTTCATTATCACTGTTTCGGCCTCGGCCGTTCTTATTATCGGAGGATTTATAAATGCAGTCATTCCTGTCGTAAAAGAGTATAACATAAAGATTGATAAACCTGCGGGAGAAGTTAAATCATTGCGTATAGCGGCAGTATCTGATATCCACCTTGGCAGCATTATAAGAAAAAGGAGCATAAAAAAGCTGTCTGGCATCCTTCTTAAGCTCAAGCCGGATCTCGTTCTGCTTCTGGGTGATATTGTTGACGGTGAAATAGGGCCTGTAATGCGCGGAGATCTTCTTCAGTATTTCTCATGCCCGAAATGTGACTATGGAATGCTTGCAATTAGCGGGAATCATGAATTCATCGGAGGTGCTTCAAGGACTATTCCCTATATTGAAAGCAAAGGAATAAGGATGCTGAAAGATGAGATACTTGTCCTTGATGGAGGTATCCAGCTTATCGGCAGGAAAGACAGGGACTCTGAAAGGTTTTACGGTTCAAAGAGGATGTCACTGGCGAGTCTTCTTGAAAAAGCAGACATCACAAAACCAATGATACTTCTTGATCATCAGCCATTCGAATATGATGAAGCTGTGAAACACGGCATTGACCTTGAGCTGTCGGGACATACACATAATGGCCAGATGTGGCCACTTAATCACCTTACAGAAATGATTTATGAGCTAAGTTATGGCTATCTCAGGAAGGGCAACACCCAGTTCATTGTATCTTCAGGTTATGGATTGTGGGGACCGCGTGTAAGGTCCGGCAGCCATTCTGAAGTGCTTCTAATAAATATTACTTTCAGGGAATAAGAAGCTGCTATAGCAGATCATAAATCTTTTCCAGTCCAATCCCCCTTGAACCTTTGACCAGTATTACATTCCCCTTTAAAGGATTGTTCCTGAGGTATTCTGCAAGTGAGGCTGAATCTTTAAATATCTTGTATTTGTCTCCCTTATATACTTCCGAAAAGATCTTTCCTACCAGGAATGCTTTGAGAATCCCAAACCTATCAAGATCCTCGATGATCTTCCGGTGTTCATTTTCCGATGTGGCACCAAGCTCCAGCATATCGCCAAGTATAACCATCCTGTCGGTGGCTTCTAATTCACTGAAGGATTGCAGTGCATTATGCATACTGGAAGGATTGGCATTATAGGAATCACAAATAAGAGTGTTTGCTGATGTTTTTTTAACCTGAGACCTGTTGTTTGCCGGTGTATATCTTTCAATTGCATTGACTATATCTGCCATAGGAACTTCAAAAAACAAACCTGCAGCAATTGCTGCCTTGATATTCCAGTAGTTGTATTTTCCAAATAGATTGGTGCTTATCTTATAGTTTTTATGGATATAATTAACAGAAACGACAAGGTTCAGATCTGATGGTTCCTGCTCAACAACCAATGGTATACCATAAGGATCCGTATATGGAACTGCCCTGTTAACATATTTAAAGATCTTTTCAGTCAGCAGCTGATCCTTTTCATTATACAAAGCAACCCCGTTAACTTTCCGCAAATACTGGTATAATTCAGTCTTTGCTTTAACAACACCTTCGAAAGAGCCGAATCCTTCAATATGTGCGGTGCCGATGTTTGTAATAATACCATGATCTGGGTTAGCAATGTTGCACAAGGCTGTTATCTCACCAATATGATTGGCACCCATCTCAACAATCATAAGCTGAGTATCTTGCGGTGCAGAAAGGATGGTAAGAGGAACACCTATATGGTTATTCAGGTTGCCTTTTGTATAATGCACCCGGAATTTAGTTGACAGTACTGCTGCGATCAGTTCCTTTGTTGTTGTTTTGCCGTTAGTACCGGTTATTGCAAGAACGGGGATATTGAGCTGTTTCCTGTGATGTGATGCCAGTGCCTGCAATTCCTGGAGGCAGTCATCAACAAGAATGGTCTGTTCTGTTTCAAATTGAGGATCGTCAATAATTGCCCATGAAGCTCCTTTCTGAATGGCATCTGATGCAAACTTATTGCCATTAAAATTATCGCCCCACAATGCAAAAAAGATCTGGTTCTGTGTTATAGTCCTTGTATCAGTGGCGATCCCGGAGGACTCCTTGTATAGTTTATAAAGCTTTTCCGTGTTCATACAGGCAAAAAAATGCCTCATTATTACTAATGAGGCCTATTTATAAAAGAACTTGCAGTCTGTTTTTTATCAGAATCCAGATGGGCTTCCAACCCTGATCATTGCACATCTGAAGCCAATGTCATCCCTGGCGCTTTCCTGATCAAGATACCTTCTTGTAGAAGGATTGAGCCAGTAAGCACGGTCTTTCCAGGAACCACCTTTGTAAACTCTTGAATTATCATTTATAAGTGTTACAAAATCAGCACCGCCTTCACCGGAAGCCTGCTGTGCATACATCCTTTGAGAGCCTGGCTTGTTATCTTCAACATTCCATGAATCACCTGTGGGAATAGCTGACTGAAGGTCTCCATCCTGGAAATTCCTGTAATCGCCTTTCTGGTAGTTGTACCTGCTGGCAACATCAACATCCTTTACAGTGTCAACATATAACCTGCCAAGCCTGTCTTTGCCAACAACAGCGCCATTTGCATCTCTTCTTATATCGGTATAAACGTTACCCCTGAAAGGATTAAAGTCATCAACATTTTCTGAAGAAAGTGGCCTGTAAACATCCTGGACCCATTCACTGACGTTACCAGCCATGCAATAAAGCCCGTAGTCGTTAGGCCAGTAAGACCTGACTTCAGTTGTGATACTTCCATTATCGTTCAGGTTGCCAGCAACCCCCATGAGGTCGCCACGACCACGGACGAAGTTGGCCATCATTTCACCACGGTCTTTCTGACCTGCATTCCTGACGTTATGTCCGTCCCACGGATATATTCTTCTTTCGTAAATTCTTTCCTCGAATGTATTTCCTCTTAATGCATAAGCAGCAAATTCCCATTCTGCTTCAGTCGGCAGCCTGTATGAAGGAAGTAGAAGACCGTCTTCAAAATTAGTTCTGCGTTCAGTCTGGTTGGGATTAAGACTCTCACGAAGCTGGTTTACAACTCCTTCATATAAACCTGCAAGATAAGCTTCGGTATTAAAATTTTTCTCATTAAGCTGATTTGGATCCGGATTCAGTTCTCCTTCATCGATAAGTATCTGTTCATTTACCCTGTCAGTTCTCCATAGACAGAAATCATTTGCCTTAATCCAGCTTACTCCAACAACAGGATAGTTATTATATGACGGATGCCTGAAATAATACTGTACATAAGGATCATTGAATCCCATTGGGCTTCTCCATACAAGTGTGTCAGGAAGTGCTCTCCTGTAAACTTCAGGATAATCCTTATAAACCCTTCTTAACCAGAAAAGATATTCACGGTAATCAACGTTTCTTACTTCTGTTTCATCCATATAGAACGAGGATACAGTAACTGTCCTGGGTTTGTTGTTCCAATCGAACATGACATCTTCCTGGACCTGTCCCATAGTGAAGCGTCCTCCTTCAATAAGGACCAGACCAGGACCAGTAGTCTGATCAGCACCCATTGCAACTTCAAATCCCCCGTTATCAGGATTATTGTATTCCCAGCCTGTTACTGAAGATACGCCTTCATCGCTGCCCTTCTTGCTAAAAATACAGGAAGTGAGAAATAAGGCAGCAACTAAAACAACTGGTAATGCTTTGAATCTGTACATAATTCTGCGGTTTTGTTGGCTTTTAAAGTATCCAAATATAATATTTTTTCTAAATCTGTACTTCTTGACCTTCAAATATAACTACATTTTAGGTAAAGAAATTGTTTTCTGGAGATTTCTTTTATCAACATGATTTAAACTGAAAGCCAGGCCTGTCTGGTGTTGTAGCGATATTGGCAGAAGATTGCTGCCACGTACAAGGTTAAGCCTGTAATTATAAAAAAAAACGATTCTACCGGTACCTGCCGATAAACCTGTTTGCAAATTGAGGTTATTATTTGAATTAGTCAGCAGAATTGCATTGACAGACAGCTTATCTGTTCCTGCTGAGGAACCCAGTGATGCCATAAAATTGCCTTCCTGTATCTCACAATAAATTACAGGTATAATTGCCAGCGAGTTGTTGTCACGAATGGTAAAATTTTGTGACGCATGAATGATAAGTTTTCTTTTAAGCTGATCATTGGTCTCAGAGATGTCAGGCTGAGAAAGATGGCTCATTGCAATTCCACCGGTATAGTTGTGATACATAAAAAGGAATCCTGCGCCAAGATCGAAAACAGTGTTATTCCTGTTCTGAAGTGTTTCTCCAGGTGGCAAAACAACTCCGCCGAAAGGGTCAATCATATCAGGCAGAATAGCAGTGCCTGTACTGAAAGTCCTGTGAAAAATGCCTGCCGAAAGACCAGCAGAAATATAGAGCTCCTCCCCTGCCCTGAGAAGATAAGAATAGGACAATCCTCCCCTGATGTCATTTATTATTCCACCCTGGATGTCATTTGACAACCATGCTCCTGCTCCGCCATGAATTCCGCTTATGTATGAATCGTATGAAACAAAGAATGAATGCAGGTTGTATCCTTTGCCGGGATAAAAGCTGAGATAAGATAATCTGAGTGTTCCATCTCCTTCGGCCCCTGAGATGGCAGGGTTGCCGGCAAGCATTGCCTGGTATGAAGGACCATATCCTGTATCCTGTCCACTAAGATCAGCGCACAAGAGTACACATATTATTGTTATATAGAGAAGGCGTCCCAAGGTTAAGTGTTACAGCAATATAAACGTTTATGGCAGCGTTATTATTTCAAACTTTCCATAAATGCAAAAAAACATATTAAGTTAGTAAATAAAAAGCATATCACGTTTTTGATTTGAAAATGAAGATTATACTGCCTTTAATGCTGTTTGTTTGTTACTGCGTAAACATCTCTGCAGCAGGTGATAATCCGGCAGCTTCTTCTGCATTATCATCGGGCCAGTGGTTCAAAATAGCAGTTACAGCGGATGGCGTATACAGGATTGACTATACACAGCTTAAACAATTGGGTATTACAAACCCTGCCTTAACCCGGCTTTTCGGGAACAATAATGGCCAGCTCTCTTATTATAACGATGGTTCAGCACCTGATGATCTTAAGGAAATAGCAATCTATCAGGCAACCGGTACCGATGGCATATTCAATGAAGGAGATTACATATTGTTCTACGGGCAGGGAACAAAAAGATGGATCTTCGATCCTGTATCAAAAGGTTATTCAGCTTTAAGACACAATTATTCAGACACTGCATATTATTTTCTGACATCCGGCACCCAGGCAAAAGCTATAAGGAGCTACCAGCCTCCTTCAGAATCTCCGGGCTATACCTCAGTATATTCCGATGCACTATTCCTTCATGAGAAAGAGACCGACAACTTACTCAAATCAGGACGTGACTGGTTCCAGCCTGTCTCCGCGCAATCACCACTGAAAATTAGCCCTGGCTTCACTAATATGCTGTTAACAGAGGGTATCAAGATGAAAATACGTGTAGCTGCACGTTCTGCAAACGGAGCCAACTTCAGGGTCGTTGAGAACTCATCAACACTGAAAAACATTGTTACACAACCGGTTAACCTTTTCAATTATACAGGCACTTACGCCTCAACTGCAGATTCTGCAACAACATTCTTCCCTGCAGCATCGCTGGCAACACTGGAAATAAGATTTGACAACAAGGGTGACCAGGGTGCAAAAGGCTGGATTGATTATGTAATGTTACATGCCAGGGTTACAAGCACATTTGAAGGCCCACAGAAACAGCTTATGGATGGCAGTTCTGTTGAACCCGGAAGGACTACTGAATTCAGGATAAATTCCCCTGTGAACAATGCTGTAATCTGGGATGTTACCGATGCAACTGACCCGATGATAATAAACTTTGTCAAAGCCGATAACACTATATCATATAAAAGCCGGACTGAATCACTCAGGACATTCATTGCCTTCACACCTGAGACTGTTCTCCGTCCTGTTGTATTGCCGGCTCAGGTGCCAAACCAGGATCTTCATGCCTCAGCAGCAGCGGATATGATAATAGTTACAAATCCCATCTTTGCGCCATACGCACAAAAGCTGGCTGAAATGCATCAGCGCCAGAGTGGGCTCTCATCACTGATTGTTACGCCCGGGCAGATATATAATGAATTCTCCGGTGGCATCAGGGATATAGCTGCAATAAGAAATTTCATAAGGATGAAGTACCTGAAACAGCAGGGCACATCCAGACCGCTCAGGTACCTGCTCCTTTTTGGTGATGGTTCTTACGATAACAGGAAAATGCCTCCCGGGAACCCTGCTTTTATACCTACTTACCAGTCGCAAAATTCCAATGTTGTGGTTTCTTCCTTCACATCAGATGATTTCTTTGGTCTTCTCGAAGATGGTGAAGGAGAAGCTGAAGGCACAGAAGATATAGGGATCGGAAGACTACCGGTATCAGATACTTCCCAGGCCAGGTCTGTAATCTATAAAATTGAAAGATACACCTCAGAGGCTAATACCGGTGAGTGGAAGAACATTATTACATTAGTTGCCGATGATGAGGACGGCAATGCTCATATGACCGATGCTGAAGGACTTGAAGATGTTCTTAAAGAGAACGTACCTGAATACAACATTCAGAAGATATATCTCGATTCATACAGGCAGGTTTCTTCAGTGAACGGTCAGTCATATCCTGAGGTTAACAAAGCAATAAATGACAGGATCAGCAAGGGGTGTCTTATTTTCAATTATACAGGTCACGGGAGTGAGAACGGCCTTGCACATGAAAGAATAGTAACTGTCGAGGACATAAAATCATGGAAAAACGGTTCGAGACTGCCACTGTTCATCACAGCCACCTGCGAGTTCAGCAGGTTTGATGACATTGAGATCAATCCTGTAACGGGGGACCGAACCGACAAGCCTTCCGCGGGTGAACTTGCGTTCAGGAACAGCAACGGAGGTTGTATCGCTCTGATGTCGACAACCCGCCTTGTGTTTTCGGCTCCTAACTATTTCCTTAACAGGAATATAATGAACAGGATATTTGAAAAAGATAACAAGAACGAACCCATAAGACTTGGTGATATTATCAGAAAGGCTAAAAATGATTCAGGCGCCGGAGCCAATAAACGTAACTTTTCACTTCTTGGTGATCCTGCACTGGTATTATCATATCCCTGGCACGGCAAAGTGATCACAGATTCCCTGAATAACTCGGTAATATCAGCCGGGGCAGACAGCCTCAAAGCTCTTTCAATGGTAACGGTTTCAGGTCACATCAACGATTCTCAAGGCAGGTTGATGAATGATTTCAATGGTGTTGTATCACCCGTTGTATTTGATAAAGAAAGCAAAGTAAGAACCCTTGCCAACGATGGCGGCCCGGTAATGGAATTCTACATGATGAATAATGTCATATTCAGCGGACAGACAAAAGCCAGGAACGGGATATTCCATTTCAGCTTCATTGTGCCCAGAGATATTAATTATAGTTATGGTAACGGAAAGATAAGTTACTACGCATTCGATGCAGAAAGAGATATGAACGGCAGTGCAGGCAATATTGTAGTGGGAGGCTTTTCAGGAAAGGCTGTGACTGATAATTCCGGACCGGACATCAGGCTTTTTATGAATGACACCTTATTCAGGAGCGGCGGTATGACAGACGACAGACCGGTATTATTTGCTCTAATTGAAGACAAGGGCGGGATAAACACAACAGGTGCAGGTATCGGACATGATCTTACAGCATTCCTCGATAATGACAGGAATAATTCATTCAACCTTAATCAATATTATGTGAATGATTTTGACAAGTTCAGCAGGGGATCAATATCTTATCAGCTTACTGACCTGTCAAAAGGCACTCATTCAATTACATTGAAAGCCTGGGATAACTACAATAACTCATCAGAGGAAACACTCCTTTTCGTTGTTGAGGATAATGCAAAACTGATTCTGAGGAACCTTATAAACTATCCTAATCCTTTCACCGAAAGGACCACCATAACAGCAGAGATTAACAAACCTGAAGAAAACCTTGAGATCGTCCTCCGGATCTTTAATGTGAACGGAACACTCATCAGTACAATAACAAACAAGGTCAGGGCTTCAGGCTATACCCTTCCGGCAATTGAGTGGGATTGTAAAGTAAATGGTGCAAGAGTAGCAAGAGGATTGTACCCTTATGTTGTTTCCGTAAGATCTTCAACCGGCGAAACTACCAGAGCATCAGGCAGAATGATCATATTGTAAAGTGTTAAACAATAATGAGGCCTGATTTGTGTTATATTTGTAAATTAATTATTTGACTACTTAAGAGGAGAAAATAACATGAAGAAATTATTTTTAATATTGATAATTCTGACAGCCATTTCAGGTAAGAACATGCTTGTTGCACAGCAGTCAGATGAGCTCAATGCCATACAGACCGTAGTTCCGTTCCTTACTATAGCACCCGATTCAAGAGCTGGAGGCATGGGAGATGCAGGTGTCGCCACATCGCCTGATGTATACAGCATTCACTGGAATCCGGCAAAGCTTGCATTCATCGACGGTAAGAGTGGAATTGGGATTTCTTATTCACCATGGCTGAGAAACCTTATCCCCGATATTAATATTGCATATCTTACAGGGTACAAGAGACTCGACAGCAAACAGGTACTTGGTGCAAGCCTGCTCTATTCATCACTGGGTCCTGTAACCTTCACTGATGATTTCGGGACACCTACAAGGGAATTCAGCCCAAATGAATTTGCACTTGATGCTGCTTACTCAAGGATGTTCACTGATCATTTCTCAGGCGGTGTAGCTTTCAGGTTCATATATTCCAATCTTACCGGAGGGATCTATTCCGGTGGTTCAGCAACAAAGCCCGGCATCTCCCTGGCCGCTGATATCTCAGGTTATTATAATAAAGATATTGAGCTCGCAGGCAAGGAAGGACAGCTTGCATTTGGAGTTAACTTTTCGAATATAGGTTCGAAGATGAGTTATTCTGATGCACAGACTGCAGATTTCATACCAATGAACTTCAGAATCGGATCCTCTCTTACAATGGATCTTGATGAACATAATAAATTAACCGGAACTTTCGATATCAATAAACTTCTTGTTCCCACACCTCCTGTCTATGATGAGGTTACAGGAAAGATAGTCGATGGTAAAGACCCGAATGTTGCAGTGCCTGTTGCATTTTTCACCTCATGGTTTGATGCACCCGGTGGTATTGCAGAAGAATTCAGGGAACTTACATTCTCCCCAGGAGTTGAATACTGGTATAATGATCAGTTTGCTGTTCGCGGAGGGTATTTTCATGAAAACCAGACCAAAGGCAACAGGAAATATTTTACACTTGGAGCAGGTCTCAGGCTTAAGGCATTTACACTTGATTTCTCTTACCTGATGCCTCTGGCACAGAATCATCCACTTGCCCAGACCCTCAGGTTCTCTCTGTCATTCGATATTAACTCGTTCAGAAATGCAGGTGACTAAATGAACATCAGGATCGGCCAGGGAATTGATTTTCATCAGCTTGAAAAAGGCTTAAAGTTCTATGCAGGTGGTGTGAACATTCCATCTGAAAAAGGTTGTGTGGCGCATTCAGACGGAGATGTACTGCTGCATGCCATCTGTGATGCACTTCTTGGGGCCGCAGGGCTGGGCGATATAGGCCACCAATTCCCCGACAATGATCCGGCTTATAAAAATATCAGGAGTACTAAGCTGCTATCCAGGACAAACGAGCTAATAATGCAGCAGGGATACAAGGTAATTAACATTGATTCAACACTCTGCCTCGAAAAGCCAAAGATAGCTCCTTATATAAAAGATATGAAAAACATCATCTCTTCCTTGCTGGGCACCTCCCCTGATGACATAGGAATAAAAGCAACAACAACCGAGAAGATGGGATTTACAGGAAGAGAAGAAGGAGTTGTTGCAATAGCAGTTGTACTGCTTGAAAAAAGATAAGTTCAGTCAGCCAGGAACTTCTCAATCAGTTTATTGTCGGCAATATATGGCATCGTGATCTTAAGATCCTGTGTCCTTTCCATCTCCATTTTTGCTGAAAATATGGCACCATCATTCCTTGCCCAGCTCCTCCGGGCAATGCCATTATTTACATCCCAGTTCAGCATGCTTTTTAATCTTAAAGAAGTTTCTGGCTTTCCATCCAGAACCATTCCGAACCCTCCGTTGATCACTTCACCCCACCCGACTCCTCCACCGTTATGCAATGAGACCCATGTCGCACCCCTGAAAGCATCTCCAATAACATTCTGAACAGCCATATCTGCTGTGAATGATGAACCGTCACGAATATTTGAAGTCTCCCTGAAAGGTGAATCAGTTCCTGAAACATCGTGGTGATCCCTTCCGATAACTACCGGGGCAGATATTTCACCCAAGGCAACCGCACTGTTGAAAGCTTCAGCAATTGCCGTTCTTCCCACTGCATCGGCATAGAGTATCCTGGCCTGGGAACCTACAACAAGATTATTCCTTTCCGCATTTTTTATCCAGTGAATATTGTCTTTCATCTGCTGCCTTATCCTTTCATCAGCATCTTTCAATAAACCTGTTAAAACCTCATAAGCTATTTTGTCAGTCTTTCGCAAATCTCCAGAGCTGCCGGAGCAGCATACCCACCTGAACGGGCCAAAACCATAGTCAAAACACAATGGCCCCATGATGTCCTCAACATATGACGGATACCTGAAAGATCCGTCAGGTTTCATTATCTCAGCGCCGGCACGGGAAGACTCCAGCAAAAAGGCATTTCCATAATCAAAGAAATAAGTTCCTTCTGACGCATGCCTGTTGACCTGTACTACATGCTGCCTGAGTGATTCCTGTACTAGTTCCCTGAATTTTACAGGATTTTCCTTTATGAGTTTAACTGACTCATCAAAACTGATACCGGCAGGATAATATCCTCCTGCCCAAGGATTATGAAGGGATGTCTGGTCGGAACCAATGTCAACCAATATTTTCTCATCTGACAGTTTTTTCCAGAGATCAACAATATTACCATGGTAAGCCATTGATACAACCTTTCCTGAAACCCTTGCCGCTTTCAGCCCTGACACAACTTCGTTAAGGTTGTTATAAACCTCATCTACCCATCCCTGCGAATATCGTTTTTCGATAACTTTTTCATTGACTTCAGCAATTACAGATATCATGCCTGCAATTTTTGCAGCTTTCGGCTGTGCACCGGACATTCCGCCAAGTCCGGAGGATACAAAAAGCAGCGGCTTTCCTGTTTTATTTCCAACAATCCTGCAGGCATTCAGAAGCGTAATTGTTGTTCCGTGTACAATTCCCTGCGGACCGATGTACATGTACGATCCCGCGGTCATCTGACCATATTGGGAAACGCCAAGTGCATTGAATTTTTCCCAGTGATCCTGCGATGAGTAATTTGGGATCACCATCCCGTTTGTAACAACAACCCTGGGAGCATCTTTGTGTGAAGGAAATAATCCCAGTGGATGGCCTGAATAAACCACGAGAGTTTGCTCGTCTGTCATCTCAGACAGGTATTTCATAACGAGCCGGTATTGCGCCCAGTTTTGAAAAACAGCCCCGTTCCCACCATAAGTTATAAGTTCATGTGGATGCTGGGCAACTGCTTCATCGAGGTTATTTGAAATCATCAGCATTATTGCAGCTGCATTCCTGCTCCTGTACGGATAATCATCAATATGCCTGGCTCTTATCTCATAATGGGGCATATAGCGGTACATGTAAATACGTCCGAATGTATTCAGCTCGTTTGCAAATTCTTTTGCAAGTGTTTCATGAAATTTTTCCGGAAAGTATCTCAGTGCATTCTTTATCGCTAGCACTTTCTCTGACCGGCTCAGAATATCTTTCCTTCTTGGGGCATGATTAATGCTGTTATCATAGGGCTTCAGTTCCGGGAGATAATCAGGAATACCTTCGGCAACCATCCTTCTGAAATTTTCAATTTCCATAGTCGGGAGGATTATCCCGTAAAGTTATGAAGAAGTGCCTAGAGTGCCTAAAGTGCACTAAAGTATTTAAAGTTCATGATTCAAAGGCAATATTCCTTAAAACCCAGACGCGCGACACCAGGACTCACGACGCCCAGACGCAAAAAAGGGAAGCTCTCACCTCCCTTCCACAAATATCATTTTGGATAATTTCTACAGATGACCTTCACTTACAATCTCATCATCAACAAGAATCCTGCCGCAGTATTCGCAGACAATGATCTTCTTCCTCGACTTGATATCAAGCTGGCGCTGTGGTGGTATCTGGTTAAAGCAACCGCCGCATGCATCCCTTTTTACCGGCACAACAGCAAGTCCGTTTCTTGCGTTTGACCTGATCCTCTTGTAAGCAGCAAGAAGCCTTTCTTCAATGATTGACTCAACTTTTTCAGATTTCTTGTAAAGGCCTTCTTCTTCTTTCTGTGTATCAGATATGATCTCATCAAGCTCAGATTTCTTGTTTTCAAGATCACCTTTCCTGTCACTTAATGTTGCTTCAGATTCTCCGATTACAGCTTTCTTCTCATCAATCTGGAAAAGAAATTCCTTGATCTTTTTATTATAGAGCTCAATCTCCAGTCTCTGGTATTCTATTTCTTTTGAAAGTGAATCAAATTCCCTGTTATTACGGACATTTTTCTGCTGTTCTTCATATTTTTTGATCAGGGTTTCAGCTTCAGTAATTTCAATATTCTTTTTTGAAACTGCTTTTTCAAGGTTCACAACTTCTTCTTTGAGGTTGCCAAGCCTGGTCTCAAGACCTGCAATTTCGTCTTCCAGGTCCTGAACTTCGAGCGGTAACTCGCCCCTGAGTGTTTTTATTTTGTCTATTTCTGAATCAACTAACTGCAAGTTATACAGCGCCCTTAATCTTTCTTCAACAGAGATTTCGGCTTCATGTGCTTTTGCTTTTTCCATCTTACAAGTAATTTATCGGATTCGTATTAATATCTGAAAACCGGAGTGCAAATTTAGGGAATTTTTTGAGAATTAGTTCTTTTAATATCTCAGTTGCATATTTTTCAGTCTCAGAATGTCCCGCATCTATAAGAAGAATCCTGTCCTCACCGTCAAAAAATGAATGGTATTTAATATCACCGGTCACATAAGCATCAGCACCCGACAATAATGCTTTCCTTATAAATTGTGATCCTGATCCTCCGCATATCGCAACTTTTCTTACAGTCCTGCCAATGTCTCCCGAATACCTGAGATGCCTGTTGCCTGTTACCTCCGCGACCCTGTGAAGAAATTCAGACCCACTGCAGGGATCATCATAAATACCTGTGCAACCTGTACCATGCTGAGTATTGTTATTTTCAAGCATGTAAAGATCATAAGCTACCTCCTCGTAGGGATGTGATTCAAGCAATGCCTTGATAACCTGATCTTTATTATGAATAAAAAGAATTGTCTCAAACCTGACTTCTCTTTCAAAATGCAACTCGCCTTTTTTTCCTGCAAAGGGATTTGATCCATCATTGCCTCTAAAAGATCCGGTACCGGATGAAACAAATCCGCAATTGTCATAATTACCGATGACACCTGCACCTGCTTCAAAGATGGCATTCCTGACCTTTTCAAGGTGTGTTTCAGGAATGAAAGTCACAAGTTTCAGGAGCTTATTTTCAAGTGGCACAAGTGGTGATATTCCTGTCAACCCCAGCTTCCCTGCAAGTACACTGCTCACAGAGCTGTTCATGATATCGAGGTTTGTGTGAGCCGAATAAACAGCAATGTCATTCTTAATACACTTTACTATAATCCTTTCAGTTGAATTACGTCCGGTAATTTTTTTTACTCCTTCAAAGATAAGAGGATGATGGGTAATAATCAGGTTGCACCCTGAGGATATAGCCTCATCAACAACCTTTTCGGTAATATCCAATGCAAGAAGCGCTTTTGATATTTCAAGGTCCGGATTACCGGTCTGCAATCCTGAATTATCATAGCTTTCCTGGAATGACAAAGGCACCTGTGAATCGAGAAATGAACAGAGCTCCTTCAGCTTCATTTAAAGACTGTCTTTTATTTCAATTATTAATGAACGGATCTTTTGAAGAGATTCGTTAATCTCGATTTTATAATCCTCTTCTGACCAGTTTCCGGACATTTTTTTCTTAACTCCCTGCATTGTCAACCCTTCTTCCTTCAGCAGATGATGAATGATCCTGAGATTACGCATATCTGCAGGGGTGAAAAGCCTGTTCCCTTTTTTGTTCTTCATTGGTTTAAGAACTTCAAATTCATTGTCCCAGAAACGGACAGTTGACACCGGAACATCAAGTATTTCGGCTGCTTCACCAATAGAATAGTAAAGCTTTTCTACTTTTTTTTCCTTGTAAGGCATGGCTTATCTGTATGTTATTTTACCATTTTCATTTATGATGACTTCACTCTCAGGGAAGTCGGTTGCAGCAAGATCCCTTATTTTTTTTATTACAAGCCCGGATGGGTCATATTTTACTCCCCCCGGCCATGGCTGAATTGCAGGTATTATCTTACCATCAACAAAAGTACCATCTATTCCAACTTTAAGTCGCACAATAGGAGCCAGGTTGTTTGGATAAGCAAGGTTAAATCTCCCGTAAGTGCAGAAATTACCCAGGCTATAACCTATGAACCTGCCTTTATATACTTCAACAGCCCTTGCAACATGAGGTCCATGACCGAATATTATATCAGCACCATTATCGATGAGTGTATGAGCGAACCTGTAGACATCACCTCTCTGTTCGCCATAAAAAACCTCCGGTATCCTGGGCACATTCTGAAAGTCCTTTCCTTCAGCACCTCCATGAAATGAAACAATTACAATATCGCACGAATCTTTGAGCATCCTGACTATTGCTGCTGCACTGTCAATATCGTTAATGTTCATCGTGCCTGCATTAGGTGCAAAAGCTGTGAAACCGTACCTGACAGAGTCTTTAGCAAATATTGTCCAAGGATTTTCCTGGAGGCCTGCATACTTAATTCCTGCTGAATCGAGAAGCTCTTTGGTACGCTGGCGCGATGATAGTCCGAAATCACCGAAATGGTTGTTTGCAAGGCTAAGTACATCAAATCCTGTTTGAGTAAGAGTATTTATGTAGCGCTCAGGCATTCTGAAGAGATAACACACTGAAGTATCTTTGCATTTTTTAGCAGCCGGACCGTCGTTCAGAAATGAGCCTTCAAGGTTACCGAACGTAAGGTCGGCATCACGGAGGGAGTCTGCAACACTTTCGAGCAGCAGGAAAGGATTATCATGTGGCGGCAGGTACCTGGCTGACGGAAATGATGAGCCCAGCATAATATCACCGACCCCGGCAATCACAATATTCCTGCCCGTGGAGAGAGATGTTCTGGCTGTATCGGGAACATCAGATGCATAAAGCCTGCCTGTAAAAAGCGATATAAGTAATAAGGGAATGATCCCCGGTAATTTATTCATAATTGTATTTGCAGTCTAATCGAATGACTGACCTGTTTTGGAAGAGATATCGATCATCTTCTCATATTCAAGTGCAGTAAGGTCTTCAAAATAATAATTCACTGGGTCAACATTTATACCATTCAGCTTGATCTCGTAATGAAGATGGTTTGCTACAGACAACCCTGTTGTGCCAACATAGCCGATTATATCTCCGCGATGAACAGTCTGCCCGGGTCTGACATTGAAATTACTGAGGTGCCCGTATATGCTCTGGTACCCAAAACCATGATTAATAATAATATGCTTTCCAAGCCCTCGTTGGGATACCTGCGCTTTTTCCACAACACCATCTCCGGTGGCATAAACCTCAGTACCTTCAGGAGCAGTAAAGTCCATGCCATAATGAAATTTACTGATCTTGTAGATAGGATGAATCCGCCAGCCGTAACCTGATGCGGTTCTTGTAAGGTCCTTGTTCGATATTGGAATAATAGCCGGCACCGAACGAAGCATCTCTTCCTTGCTCTTTGCCAGTTCGATAAGCTCATCAAAAGACCTGGCCTGAACATAAACTTTTTTCCTAAGGTTATCGAGCCTGTTTGCAGTCTCAATCACAAGCCTTGAATTGGTATATCCTTCGAGGGATTCATACCGGTTTACACCGCCTGCTCCTCCTTCTCTCAGTGATGAAGGAATAGGTTCCGATTCAAAGATCGTTCTGTATAAATTATCATCTGTTTTCTGAAGGCCATCCAGGACCTTTTCAACATCAGCCATCTCACGGTGGATAAGATCATACTGGATTGTAAGTTGATCAATCTCACGTTCCAGTGCCTTTTCTTTCGGCGAATCAAAGAAGGCGGCAAAAATTACCCAGTATCCGAGAGCAACTATTACTGAACCGATAAAATATGCCAGAAACTTGAATACGAGGGTCTTAATACCTAAGCGGACCCTGTCAAAACTAAGCGATTCCGGATTGAACTTATATTTTATCCTCGGCATAACATAGCAAAGATAATGAATTCCCAAAAATGAATAACAGGTTTTCAGGAACAGGATGAATCACCTGAACCTTGACTTTGATCCGAAAGCCTGGATCATTTCGTTCCATTCCTCTGGAGTCATGTCATTATTAATATAATGCACAGGATTGATGGCATGGCCTTTTTCCTCGATCTGGTAATGAAGGTGCGGCCCTGACGACAATCCTGAGCTGCCGCTTATACCGATAAGGTCTCCCCTTTTGACGTTCATGCCTTTAGGAACCTTTATCTGGCTCAGATGAGCATAAAGCGACTGAAGCCCATAATCATGATCGATCACTACGTAATTACCAAATCCGCCATTGCTCCATCCTGATTCAACAACAGTTCCGTCTCCGGTAGCATATACTTCTGTGCCGTATGGAACTTCAAAATCCTGTCCGTTATGCATCCTTGGCGTTCCAAGGACCGGATGGATAGTCCGGAATTTATATTCGTCTCCAAGCCTGAACTTAACATTAACCGGGCTGATGCCAGGATAATGATCCATTTCTCTCTTCCATTCCCTGATCTTCTCATCAATGGACATGAAAGATTCATCCTGGACATGGGTCATATTTTTAATTTCTTCCAGCCTGCCTCTTGTTGAAATAAGAAGCCCGGAATTTCTGTAGCCTTTAAGTTCAGGAAATTTTTCAGTACCACCTGAACCGCCCTTTCTGTATGACTCGGGAATACTGTCCATTTCAAGGATTGTCCTGTACCTGCTATGATCTGACAACTTCAGGCCATTGAGTGTGGTAACCATATTATCAAGATCCCTGTTGAGCAGCGAATACTCAAGCTTCATGTTTTCAAGCTGCTGTGTAAGCACCTTCTCCTTGGGAGATCCGAAATTCCTTGTAAAAAGGTATGAATAGAATAGTGTAATGGCGATTGAGATCCCAAACCACATGAAAAGCCTTCTGACTTTGGCTTTAAATGGAAGCCTTATCAACTTATACTGAAGGTCAGAAAGGTCAAGTTCATATTTACGGTTACGTGCCAAAAGGTTAGGTTTTTTCTGTTTTTTACCCTGGTACCGGACAAATCTAAATCAAATAAATTACTTTTACAAACCCAAATTAAAGGTACAATATCAGGCAAGGAGGTATAATAATGAATTCGAATGAACTAAGGCAGCTGTTTCTTGATTATTTCGGATCAAAAGATCATAAAATTGTTGCATCTGCCCCCATGGTTGTCAAAAACGATCCTACACTCATGTTCACAAATGCGGGCATGAACCAGTTTAAGGACATATTTCTCGGCAATCAGCCTCCTTTTGCCGGCAGAGTTGCAAACTCCCAGAAGTGCCTCCGTGTTTCAGGGAAACATAATGATCTCGAGGAAGTTGGCCACGATACCTATCATCATACGATGTTCGAGATGCTAGGAAACTGGTCTTTTGGAAACTATTTCAAGAAAGAGGCGATTGAATGGGCATGGGAATTCCTTACCGGGAAGCTCAGAATACCTGAAGACAGGCTTTATGCAACTATTTTTGAAGGAAGTCCTGAAGAATCGGTTTCAAGAGATGATGAAGCAGCCGGCTACTGGGAGAAATGTTTTTCAAAACCTGAAGGCCGGATAATTGAAGGCTCCAAAAAGGATAATTTCTGGGAAATGGGTGAAACAGGCCCATGCGGTCCTTGCTCTGAAATACATGTTGATATCCGTGACGAAGAGGAAAGAAGGAAAATTCCCGGAAGAGATCTTGTAAACAAGGGCCATCCTCATGTTATTGAAATATGGAACCTTGTATTTATACAGTACAACCGTAAAGCTGATGGCAGCCTTGAGCAGCTTCCTGCAAAGCATGTTGACACAGGAATGGGGTTTGAAAGGTTATGCATGGTAGTCCAGGGAAAGAAGTCCAATTACGATACAGACATCTTCCAGCAGATAATAAAGGCAATTTCAGACTTTACAGGTAAAAAATACGGCGTCAACGAAAAATGGGATGTGGCAATGCGAGTAATTGCCGACCACCTGAGAGCGGTTTCTTTTTCAATAGCTGATGGCCAGATCCCTTCAAACAATAAAGCCGGGTATGTGATAAGGAGGATACTCCGCAGGGCTGTGAGGTATGGCTACACCAACCTTGGGGTTGAGGAACCTTTTATATGCAAACTGGTGCCGGTACTGGCAGAGACAATGGGCAATCACTATCCTGAACTTAAATCAGGAGAAGAACATATCTCAAAAATAATTTATGAAGAAGAAGCAGCATTCCTGAAGACCCTGGGTAAGGGTCTGAAGATGATCGAAAAGATGATTGCTGACCTTAAGAAAAGCTCAGGGAGTATAATGGCTGGCGAATCAGCTTTCGAGATGTATGACACCTTCGGGTTCCCTGTCGATCTCACTCAGCTTATCCTTCGTGAAAATAACATGGAGCTCGACATCAATGGCTTCGAAAAGGAAATGAACAAGCAGAAAGGCAGGTCCAGAGTGGATGCAACAGTTGAAGCAGCTGACTGGATAATACTTAAAGAATCAGAAGGAACGATCTTTACAGGATATGACAGAACAGAGGAGTCAGTTTCTATTACCAAATACAGGAAGGTAAAAGTAAAAGGGAAGGATACAGTTCAGATTGTTCTCGATAAAACACCTTTTTATGCTGAATCGGGCGGCCAGGCAGGTGATACCGGGACCCTGACCTCGGGAAAAGATATAATAGCGATCGTTGGTACAATCAAGGAAAATAATCTTATCATACACCTGTCAGACAGGATCCCTGCTGAACCCGGAGCTTCTTTCCATGCTGTTGTTGATCTTGAAAAAAGACAGCTCACTGAAAACAATCATACTGCAACTCACCTCCTGCATTTTGCATTGAGAACAGTGCTTGGCAGCCATGTTGAGCAGAAAGGTTCTCTTGTAAATCATGAGAGGCTTCGCTTCGATTTCAGCCATTTTGGAAAACCCACAAGGGAAGAGCTTTCAAAAATTGAACTTATGGTTAACAGGATGATAAGGGAAGATCAGCATGGCAGTGTAATGGCAGAGGTTTCGCTGGAAGATGCTAAAAAGATGGGTGCGATGGCTTTATTCGGCGAAAAGTATGGCGATAAAGTGAGGGTTGTAAGGTTTGGTGAGTCTGTTGAGCTTTGTGGCGGAACTCATGTTTCCTCAACGGGTAAGATTGGCATCCTGAAAATTGTTTCGGAAGGGGCGATTGCAGCAGGCATTAGACGTATTGAAGCAGTCACAGCTGTAAATGCTGAAGAATACATCAATGAACGCCTTTCAATAATCGAAGATATTACAACAATGATAAAATCAACAGGTAATATCAAAGATGCGGTTTCAAAGATCATTACCGAAAATGCTGCACTTAAGAAAAACATTGAAAAGCTGCAGGCGGAGACTGCCTTTTCAGCTTATAAAGAAATGGCTTCCAGGGCAGTTTCAGTAAATGGAGTTAATTTCATCGGCGGCATAATCGTGGGAGCTTCGGCAGATACACTGAAAAATACTGCCTGGCAGTCGAAGAACATTGATGACCTGGTTATTGTACTTGGCTCAGAGGCTGATGGCAAAGCCAACCTGGTTGTGCTTGTAAGTGATAACCTTGTAAAAACAAGAAACATCAGTGCAGCAGCAATTATTAAGGAAATAAGCCCTGAGATCAGAGGCGGAGGCGGCGGACAGCCTTTCCTGGCGACTGCAGGTGGTAAAAACCCCGCGGGAATAGATTCGGCTATAAGGAAGGCAGAAGAATACCTTAAAAAACTTTAGGATTCATTCGCAAAATCCTGTTTTTCCGGACGGTGATAACCGAAATTGGTCAAGATAAATTTTTGAACATTTAAGTTATCATTATACTACTTGCTATGAATGCATGGTCCAAAATCCTGGTATTCTTTCCTCTATGGCTGTTTTTCCAGCTAATCTTGTATGTTGTTGCATACCTGTTCTACCCTGAATTAATGCCGGCTCAAGGCACTGATCTTGAAAATTGGTACGAGGGCAATATAATTGTTTTACTGGTCAACCAGGTTATTGCATTAACTGGCACATTTGCAACTGTATTCTTTGTTCACAGGTTTGTCTACAACAATAAACCAAATTATCTAAAAGCGATCTTTAAACCAAAGGGATTGCTGGCTGGCATACTTACAGGTATTATTGCCTTATTCTGTATCATAATAATACTGTCGATTTCAACAGGGATCAGGGTTTCATACAATGGATTTTCAGCTGATTTTTATATTTATCTGTTAATCTTTTTTCTTGTGGCAATTTCTGAGGAAGTTTTGGCCAGAGGAGCTATTTTTTCAACCCTCTTCCAGGGCACAAACAAGTATGTTGCATTGATCGTATCTTCATTGATATTCAGCTTTTTACACATATTCAACACCTCATTTAACTGGGTTGCAATGCTGAATCTCTTCATCGTCGGCATCCTTTTCTGTCAGTTATACCTGAAAAGAACTAACCTCTCGATCCCAATTGGTTTTCATTTTAGCTGGAATTTCCTCCAGGGGCCGGTACTTGGCTTTGCAGTCAGCGGTATTCCAGTTAAGGGGATTTTAAGTTTCGAGAGCACATCCGGTTCAGGTTTCTCATTTACAGGATTTGGTCTCGAAGGTTCATACATTGCCACCATAGTGATTTTCATCATGTCTGTTTATTTCTACTTGTCGGACACCAGGAGGAAATTGAATACTTTATCCCGTTAACTGGTGTATTTGAGTGCAACATTGTGGGCATCTATTAATTAAGCCTTTGTTTGATCCGATTGCATGTTTTAAGCCTTGCAGCAACGGCATAGTTAAGCAATACTGTTTAATACAGACAGCTTGCTGTTGTATCGCTTGAGCAAGGCTAAACTATATTATAATATATATTATATTATATATCATTATATATATTTTAATATAATTGGCATAATGTAGTATGACCCGTTGATGATCAACAGTTGGGTTATTAAAAAGACTGCAATTATATTTTGTTTCAGTGCTGATTAAAAATCGGTCGAAAAAGACATGGTTCAAAGTAGCGTGTATGTAATTGATAATCTTCATTTTAGATATATATGAATATTATTTATTAAAGTCTGTTAATTATATTCGAAAAAAATAATTAGAATTGTTCGATTAAAAGCGTATCTCAATGGAAGTTACAAGGATCTTCGATATTATCAGGTACTCACATGAAAAGTATCCCCGCTCTGAAATGTATTGCGGCAAACAGGATGGCATCTGGACCAAATATTCATCCTCTGATGTGATTGAAATATGTGATAACGTAAGCTATGGCTTGTTATCAAGGGGGTTCAGGAAAGGTGACAAGATAGGCACAATAACACCAAACAAACCTGAGTGGAATTTCGCTGATATAGGAATTTCACAGGCAGGAATGATCCATGTACCTATTTATCCGACAATAGGAACAGAAGAATACACTTTCATCCTCGACCATTCAGATATTAAAGCGCTCATAATTGGCAATAAATCAATCTATAGCAAGGTAAACCCTGTTCTTGCAAATATGAGCCGCAAAATTGAGGTATTTTCCTTCGATCCTGTTGATGGTGTAAAGTCTTTTAATGATATAATTGAAGAAGGCAGGAAACATCGCAATGAACTTTTTGATGAGCTGGAGAACATTCGCAGCGGCATAAAACCGGACGATCTTGCAACCATAATATATACTTCAGGGACAACAGGAAATTCAAAAGGAGTAATGCTGAGTCACAGCAACCTTCTTTCCAATGTAAAGGAAACAATCGGTGCACATCATCTTGGATATGGCCACAGGGCCATGAGCTTCCTGCCTTTATGCCACGTACTGGAGAGGATGATGAACTACCATTACCAGTATAAGGGCATTAACATCTATTATGTCGAAAACATGGGCACAGTAGGTGAAATGATCAAGGATATCAGGCCTCATATTTTTGTCTCGGTACCAAGAATGCTTGAAAAAGTATACGATAACATTATAAGCAAAGGAAGAAGCCTTTCTTTTATAAAGAAAAAAATATTCTTCTGGGCTGTAAACCTGGGCTTGAAATTCAGGCTTAAAGGGAATTCAAAGTTTTATAAATTCAGGCTTAAGGTTGCAAGGAAGCTTATTTTCAGAAAATGGAAGGAAGCCCTGGGTAACGAGCTTGCAGTTGTTGTTTCCGGCGGAGCAGCCCTGCAATCGAGGCTTGAAAGAATCTTCTGGGCAGCAGGAATACCGATAATACAGGGATATGGACTTACAGAAACCTCACCGGTCATCGCTGTTAACCCTCTGCGCATAGATGAAATAAAGTTTGAAACTGTCGGTCCTGTACTGAATGGCGTTTCAGTTAAGATAGCAGAAGACGGGGAGATCCTCTCAAAAGGTCCGAACCTGATGCTTGGTTACTATAAAGCCCCGGAACTTACTGCTGAAGTAATCGATAACGAGGGCTGGTTCCATACAGGAGATATCGGGGTGATCGAAGACAACAAATTCCTGAGGATCACCGACAGGAAAAAAGAGATGTTCAAGCTATCGGCAGGAAAGTATATTGCCCCACAGCCAATAGAGAACAGGCTTAAAGAGTCACCGTTTATAGAGCAGGCAATGGTAATAGGTGAAAATGAGAAGTTTGCAAGCGCATTGATCTCACCTAACTTTGCTTACCTCCACGACTGGTGCGCGATGCATAAGATACATTTCAGGGATAATTCAGATCTGGTTGAGATGCCTGAAGTAACAAACCAGTTTGCAAGGGAGATAAAAGAAATAAACAATGTACTTGGCGAACATGAGCAGATCAAAAGATTCAGGCTTGTTACCGAAGAGTGGTCAACCCAAAGCGGTGAACTGTCGCCAACGCTTAAGCTCAGGCGCAATCTGCTTGTAAGACACTATAAGGATATCATTGCCGAGATCTATTCAAAAAGCTATTCAGATGTAAATGTGCTTGTAAAGATCAAGAACGGTTTCAACACAATGCTGAAAAATCTTCCGAAATTCTGGGAAGAGAACAAAGCTTCATAGATTGTTAATAACGGAATACATCGCGGCTTCGATATTTTTGTAATTTTGATGGCCGGCAAAAAGATGTATTTTATTAAAACAATTCACATCATCGTTATCGTGGCAGGTATCATTCTGTCAGCATGCACTCCTGAAGCATGTCTTGACGAAACTGAATCTTACCTCAAAGCCACTTTTTACAGCTCCGCAACAAAACAGGCTGTTAAACCAGACAGTCTTACAGTCTTCGGCTCCGGTATGGAATCGAACAGGATCTATTCCGCACAAAAACAGCTTTCGATGGCTCGCCTGCCTTTAAATAATCTTACAGGTTTTTCAGCATTTATAATCAGGATCAATGGTCGGTCGGATACACTGAATGTTAACTACTCAAGCTTCCCGCATCTGATTTCAAAAGAATGTGGCTATTCCTTTAATCATAATGTTGAAAAGATTAGCAACAGCTATTTAATTATAGATTCAATAAGGATTATTAATCCCATTGTTACTAATGAGAACAGAGAGAATATACGTATTTATTTTTAGCCTCCTGGTCTCTTCTTTTATCAGGGTGAACGGACAGGATACCGTCTATGTTCCGCTTAAATTGCGTTTTGGGCCTGAAGTTTCGGGAATAGCGGTCTACCTTGCCGAAAAGAAAACAATGAGCCTCGAGGGATATGCGTCTTATGATCTTTCAGAGAACAGGGCTGTTTTCCTCAGCGCCGGTTATGCAGACTACCCCTATTCACAATATAATTATGAATATAAGGCAAATGGCATATTTGCCAGGACAGGCCTGGATTTCAATCTTCTTAAGCCGCCCAAATCGAAAGGCATTTATTATGCAGGCATTGGTCTTCATTATGGAATAAGCAGGTTTAACTCGGAGGTAAGTTCTTTTACAACTGAAAACTATTGGGGTCCGGTGACCTCTGCCTTGCCTGACAAATCGGGATGGGCCCATTTTTTTGAAGTTACTCCAGGTGTAAGGGCAGAGATATTCAAAAACTTCAGCATTGGCTGGATAATAAATGTTCGGCTTATGCTCTCATCAGGATCAGAAAAAGATCTCAGGCCTTTGTATATACCGGGATTTGGAAACGGCTCAAAAAGGCTGAATACAGCCATCAGCTATTATATATCGTGGAACATACCTTACAGGACAAAAAGAGTGATCATTCAGCCTGAACCTGTGGAAGAACAGCCTGCTGCTGTAACAACACCCTGATCATTTACCGTAACCCTTCCGGCTAAACAGCAGTAATCCCATGAATGTCAGAAGCCCGTTGAGCAGAAGTAATTCAAAGCCGAATTTGTAGCCATTAAAAAGCTCAACAGAATATTTGCTTAGAAAATAGCAGATAACAGGAGAAAGCACAGCTATTACCGGGGTAACCTTATCCCTTACATCACGTCTGGTAAACATCCCGAAAGCATACAATCCAAGCAATGGACCGTATGTGTATCCGGCTATAGTAAAGAGCTTGTCAATAACTGCTTCATCATTGAGGGTGCTGAAAATCAAAACGCTTACAAAAAACAGCAAGGCTATCGAAAAATGAACAATATACCTGATCCGGGTTTTTTGCTTTTCCGTGAGGCCTTCCCTCCTGTCGAGCCTGAGAAAATCGATGCTGACAGAAGTTGTAAGTGATGTGATTGCACCATCAGCACTCGGGAATGCGGCAGATATGAGCCCTATCAGGAACACAATGCCTGCCACCGGGCCAAGGTATCTCAATGCCACAGTCGGGAAAATATCATCGCTCGATTCAACGCCTATTCCTCTCTGCCCGGCATAGATAAGCAATATGGCTCCAAGGAAAAGGAAAAGAAAATTCACAAAGAATATTATTCCGCTGAAGGTGAACATATTTTTCTGAGCTTCCTTTATATTCCTGCAGCTCAGATTTTTCTGCATCATTTCCTGGTCGAGCCCTGTCATAACAATTGTAATGAACATGCCGCTGAGAAATTGTTTCAGGAAGAACCTTTCATTCTGCCATTCCATTACAAACATCTTCGAAAAGGGGTTTTCCTTAACTGTCTTAACCAGATCCCCTATTGAAACATGCATGTCCCTGCTTATATAAACAACCGACAATACCACTGCAAGCAACATGAATGTAGTCTGAAGAGTGTCTGTCCATATTATTGTTTTAATACCTCCCTTAAGAGTATAGATTATTATCAGGATAATAAAGATCAGCACATTGACCCAGAACGGTATGTTCCAGGCATCAAAAACAAAAATCTGCAATACATTGATAACCAGAAACATTCTCAACGACGCCCCGAGAGTTCTTGAGAGAATGAAAAAACCGGCACCTGTCTTGTAAGACCAGAATCCGAAACGCTGATCAAGGTAGGTGTAGATTGAAGTAAGCTTAAGCCTGTAGTACAAAGGCAGCAGAACAAGTGCTATCACAGCATATCCTGCAAGGTAACCCATTACAACAACCATATAGCTGAACTGGGTATCCTGAACCCACCCGGGGACCGACATGAATGTTACGCCTGAAAGAGAAGCTCCGATCATCCCGTAAGCCACTACAAACCAGGGCGAAACCTTGTTCCCGATATAGAAAGATTCATTATTGGCTTTACGCGATGTAATCCATGTTATTGAAAACAGGAGGATTGTATAAAGCAGGAATATAGTAAGAATCAATGCCGGAGACATACAGATAGTTTTTTGCAAGAATAAGAAAAATAGATCAGTACAAAAAATTACCAGTGATAATATTCAGGCTGGAAATTTGAAGTATTTTTGTAACGAAAGGATTTAAAATGAGTTTCACAGAATTTCCATCAAGATTGCTTGAAGATGCAGTAAATGAATTTGCTTCTTTACCCGGGATCGGACGCAAGACAGCATTCAGGCTCGTGATGAATCTTTTGCACAGGAATCCGCAGGAAGTAAGAAGATTCGGTGAAACACTGATCAGGCTCCAGGAAGAGATCAGGTACTGCACGATATGTCATAACATTTCAGATACCGAGATATGCACAATCTGCAGCGATGATAAAAGGGACAGGTCGCTGATATGCGTTGTGGAGAACATCAAGGATGTAATGGCAATAGAGAACACTAGGCAATACCGGGGAGTATACCATGTCCTGGGGGGTATCATATCTCCTATTGAAGGAATCGGACCATCAAACCTGAAGATCGACAGTCTTGAACAAAAGGTTTCTGCCGGAAATGTCAAAGAGATTATTTTTGCACTGAGCACCACGATGGAAGGCGATACAACGAACTTCTACCTTTACAAAAGACTTAACAGGTACAATGTAACACTCTCCACACTTGCACGTGGCGTTGCAGTGGGTGATGAGCTGGAATATACAGATGAGATAACTCTGGGAAGAGCTATCAACAACAGGAATCCTTATCATCAGTAGATTCGGGGTTAGCGGAATTTTCTTTGTTCAACTTTGTTTCAACTTGCAATCCTTTTATCAAACATTTCAGGAATACCTTTGTTTATTATGTGAATACTTGAAAAAAACATTATGGCAAAGATGAATATTCTTCTTCCGGCTATGGGTGAAGGAGTTATTGAAGCAACGATCACCAAATGGCTGGTGAATGAAGGAGCACAGGTAAAAGAAGACGATCCTATCGTTGAAGTGGCAACCGACAAGGTTGATTCAGAAATACCCGCTCCCGCTTCAGGCACAATTGTATCGATTTCAGCAAAGGAAGGATCTGTATCTAAAATCGGGGATGTACTGGCAGTAATTGAAGACCAGGCAGTAAAGACCCCTGAACAGGAAGAAAAAGTAAAGAAAGAAGTTGACAGGGTCCGTGAAACAATCGCATCTGTAAAACAGGAAAAAACTGAAGTTGAAACAACAGCAGGTGACCTCAAAAGCCGAACTCCTTCTGGAAAGTTCATAACGCCGCTTGTAAGAAATATTGCCGCAAAAGAGAATATAAGCTATGATGAGCTCGATACCATACAGGGTACCGGTATGGATGGCCGGATCACAAAAGAAGATTTAACCCGTTTCATAGAAGACAGGAAGAAGGGAGGGACAAAACAACAACCTCAGCAAAAGGAAAGACCTGTCGTGGCCACACCCCCTGTTCAACCTTCAGGTACTGAAAAACAACAGGAGCCTTCTGCAGAAATGACACAACAGGAAAGCCAGCCCGTAGGAACTGCAGAACCGGTTGAAACTGCACAGCAAAACGAAAAAATCCAGGTGAAAGAAGCACCGGCAGTAACAGCCCAACCGGGGGACGAGGTAATACCAATGGACAGGGTACGAAGGCTTATTGCCGAACATATGGTAATGTCAAAAAGAACCTCGCCCCATGTCACATCTTACATTGATGCCGATGTTTCGGGTATAGTCAAATGGAGAAATGACAACAAGGATAAATTCCTTGCAAGGGAGGGACAAAAGCTTACACTCACACCGTTCTTTGTAGATGCTGCTGCCAAAGCTCTTTATGAGATTCCCGGGGTCAATGTATCGGTTGATGGTACAAACATTATAAAAAGGAAGAACATCAATATAGGAATGGCTACGGCTTTACCGGACGGGAACCTGATAGTACCAGTCATTAAGAATGCAAATGAAAAAAGCCTTACCGGACTGGCAAAAGCTGTGAACGACATGGCCAACAGGGCAAGAATAAATAAGCTGAAACCAGATGAAATATCCGGCGGCACATTCACCATTACAAACTATGGAAGCTATGACAATCTTGCGGGCACACCCATTATAAATCAGCCGCAGTGTGCTATACTTGGTACCGGAGCTGTGAGAAAAACTCCTGTTGTAATAGAATCTGAATCGGGCGACCTGATAGGTATAAGACATATCATGATTCTATCGTTGAGCTACGATCACAGGGTCATTGACGGAGCACTTGCGGCAAAATTCCTGCAAAAGGTAAAATGGCACCTCGAGAATTACAAGCCTGAAATTTCCTGATCGCAAAAAAAACAGACCACTCATCAAATATTAATGCTGGTTCCTTGAAAAAAGGAGCCACACTGTAATTCTATTTTCCAATATTTCCATATATTAGTAGCTTTGAGTGTAAAAAATAACCCTGAAAAATCTTCTTTCCGGTTTGAAGAAGAAGACTAAAACTTTGTATATGACTTTCCCATCATTTCATTTACATTGCATGATATGATAAAAAAGACTATTCTGCTTTTTTGGCTTCTTATTTGTTTTTTGAGTCCTGATCTGCTTGCACAGTCGAGACTTGAGATAAAGAAGATATTTTATGATGCAGAAAGCTGGATACTCTTTGAAGATTACAAAGAAGCATTGCCGCTCTATCAGCAATTGTTAAGGATTTATCCAACAAATTCAAACTATAAATACAGGGTTGGTCAATGTTATATAAACACACCGGGAGAAAAAGAAAAATCAATAAGCTATCTTGAAGATGCTGTAAAGAATATTAATCCTGATTATAAAGAGGGAAAATTCAAGGAAACCCGTGCGCCATATGATGCACTTTACTACCTGGCTAATGCATATAGGATAAACAATCAGATTGACAAAGCCTTACAGACATACCAGCTTTTCAGGAAGAACATGGATGCAAATGTCTATGATTCAAATATTGTTAATTTACAGATACAATCATGCCTTAATGCAACAGAGCTGATGAATCAGCCTTTGTTCATCAGGGAGAAGAATCTGAGCAACCAGATAAATGAAAGCAATTCTGAATTCAACCCGGTTGTTACAGATAATGAGGATATGATAATATTTGCAAGGAGCGAACCATTTTATGATGCAATCATGTACTCGACCAGGACTTCTTCAGGGTGGAATGGTCCTTATAACATGAACGAGCTTCTGAAAGTTGACCGGGACCTGTTCCCCACCTCTATTTCAAAAGATGGCAAAACACTATACCTGTACAGCTCTGCAGATTATGACGGAATCATTTATTCATCAACCTTTGAGAATGGGACATGGCAGCCTATAGTTAAGCTGAATGACAATATCAATACCAAGTATTGGGAATCACATGCTACTATCTCACACGACAATAAGAAACTCTTCTTCACAAGCAACAGGAAAGGTACTTATGGCGGTCTTGATATATATATGTCAAAGCGCGATAGTACAGGGGACTGGGGACCTGCAGAGAACCTTGGACCTGTGATAAATACTCCTTACAACGAAGAATCACCTTTCCTGAGCCAGGATGACAGGGTACTGTTCTTCAGCTCAAGAGGCCATTTTAACATGGGTGGATATGATGTATTCTACTCAACTTTTCTTCCTGACGGCACAATGTCTGTGCCATTAAATGCCGGTTATCCTTTGAACACAACAGATGATGATGTTTTCTTCAAGCCTGTTAAAGACGGGTTCGAAGGATATTTGGCCAAAGAAGACAAAAATGGTTATGGCAAGCAGGATATCTACAGGATAGAGATATTCTCTGATGACCATCCGAGGAAATTTTTAGTAAGAGGTATGGTTAAGGTAGCTGATCTGATGAGTAATTTCAACGACAGCGTCAGGATCAGTGCAATGAACATAAAAAATCCCAACCAGACTCTTGTGGTTTATTCTGATCCTGTTACAGGGGAGTACAGCTTTGAACTTCCGCAAGGTAAGTACCAGGTTACATATGAATCAGGAAATTCAACAAAGATTACAAAGGATCTTGATCTTGCCATTGATTATCCGGTTGACAGCTTTGTAATGCCCGGCACAATATTGCCAAAAACTGATTTTATTGCGGATCTGAATGTAGGAAACAGTAAAACGATTACAGTATCAACAGGTGATTCACTTTTGTTCCCTCTCAGTGTGGAGCCAAATTCTCTTTTGAAAATTGAACACTGGGCTGGTGATTCTTTGCTTTACACAGAAGAATTTACAGTAAGAGATTCAATTTTCAATTTCAAGATGGCTCCCGGCCCGGGTGACAGTAAGATAGTGTTTAAGCTGACTGACAAATTCAGCAATACAACCACAACTGAGGTATTTATTACAAGGGAGAAGGAAACCCCGCTTGTAAGACCCGAATACAGTCATATAATAGCACGGAAGCAGGTTGCTGCATTTATATCCATGCTTAAGAGCCGAAGCGGCGATGATCTTAAGAAGATAATAAACGGATCTGATCTCGAAAAACATCAGTTCGGTAATATTGATGATGTAATCAGCACACTGAAGGAAGAAGCAATCAAAAAGAACATCTCTGCGGAAGAAATCGACAAGCTTGCCCTCCGAATTGCTGTAATGGATAACGTGCTGACCCAGGCTGCAGTGGATTATCTGGCCAAAAATACCGATGGGCAGCTGAAGAGGATACTTGAAGAACTTAATATTTACAAAGAGAACCTGAAGACATGGACAGATCTCCAGGAGTATATCTCTGCCAGGACAAACGGGGAGATTACTCCTGAGGAGCTTAATGAAATTGCTTCACTCATCCTTTCTGAAACTGATCTGGAAATACCTTCAATACGCGAAAAGATACTCGCATACAGTAATTACTCCGAATCAGGAGAGATTATAAAGGAATCCATCAAGGCCGTGGATATCAGCAATATAAAGCTTAAAGGCAAGTGGCTTGGATCTTTCTACTCTGAATCTCTTAAAAGAGGCTTGACTTCGGGTCAGATGGCTAAGCTTCTGGTTTCCATCGGAAGCCTGCCCGGGACGGATGTAAAACAGTTCCTGGATGATCTTATGAATTATTCAGAAGAACCGTTGCTATCATCACTGAAAGAGCTCGATCTGAAAAAGAATAGGCTGAGGACACCTGAGGAGCTTATATCATTCCTCCTTACTAACAGTGATACATTAAAATATCCGCAGAATCTTATATACAATGCACTTGCTTCGATGATAAGGGATAAAAACATTCCTGAATCAGCAATAGCGGAGCAGGTAAAGGGTAAAGTGAAAAAATTCCCATGGCTGATCGTAATTATATCAGGCCTGATTCTGATCTTTATCATTATTGCTGCACGCAGAAAAAAGGATAAGAAAAAAGAGGAATAGGATACCCGGAATTCACATAAGATTATCAATGTTTACTTTATGAACGGTGCTGGTTCATAAATAAAACTCCTCTTTTGTAGGTTTTTACCATTTTTTTTTAAATTTGTTTTGATTAAACCTCATTGATATGAGTAAATTCAATGTCTGCCTGTTATTTGCCTGTCTTTTTTCATCTTTAGTTTTCGCCCAGGAAGATCGTGAATTACAGGATTCATTTATGGAAGCTGAGTATTTTCTGCTTAATGAGGATTATGCTGATGCTTTAAACATTTATACGCAGCTTTATGAAAAGCTTCCTGACAATGCCAATCTTGCTCACAGCATTGGTATCTGCTATCTTAATATACCCGGCAGGAAAAACATGGCAATAGATTTTCTTGAAGTAGCATCAAAGAATATTTCAGCACAGCATAAGGAAGGAACTTTAAGTCAGAAGGCAGCTTCGTACAATGCTCTATATGATCTTGCCAAAGCATACAGGATCAATTTTATGTTTGACAAGGCAGCTGAAGCTTATCGTAAGTATCAGGGTACTTTGCTAGAGGATGACAGAGAAAACAGGGAGTTCATCGAACATGAAATAACTGTATGTGAAAAGGCCAGGGAAGCCATATCATCACCTGTCTCTTTTACTGAAGAAAACATGGGGGAAATATTCAATGATAATAATTCCAATTTCAATCCTGTGATCTCTGCCGACGGGAAATCTTTTGCATACATGGTTTCACTTAAATTCTATGATGCAGTGATGTTCAGCAGGTTGGTTAACGGCAAGTGGACAGCACCAGTAAATATCACTCCCGAACTTCAGTCAGATGGTGACTTTTATATTTCATCATTATCATCAGATGGTAAGATCCTCCTGCTTTCAAAAAACGATAATTTCAACAGTGATATATACTTCAGCATTTACAACGGTCAGACATGGTCTAAAGTTGAGAAGTTGAACAAGAGCATCAATACCAGGTACTGGGAATCCCAGGCTTGCATTTCACCCGACGGAAGATTCCTTATATTTTCCTCAGACAGGCCCGGCGGATTCGGAGGACTCGACCTGTACATTTCTGCAAAATCCAAAGGCGACTGGGGACCCGGTGTAAACATGGGTCCGGAAATAAATACACCATTCAATGAAGACCGGCCGGTTCTTGTAAATAATGGCAAGACCATGTATTTCAGCTCGCAAGGTCACAAGACAATCGGAGGATATGACTTCTTCAGGTCTGAACTGCAGGGGAATGAATTATGGAGCGCTCCTGTAAACATAGGTTATCCTATAAACACACCTGATGATAATTTCTTCCTTTATCCTGCAGGTGATGGCAAATCAGCATATTATTCAATCTTCAAAGAAAACGGGGGCTACGGAAAAGAGGATATATACAGCATAACATTAAAATAAAGGACGCAGTCTGGAAAATTTAATATATTTGTTCTGATGAGAGAATTCAGAGTAAAGTCAATCTTTCTGCTTCTACAAATAATAGCCCTCTTCCTTTCGCCTTCCGGTTTGAAGGCTCAATCGGCAGGAGAGCTTCAGAAGATATTTAAACAGGCTGAATCATACTACCTGTATGGTGAATACGAGCTTGCCAACCAGTTATATATTCTGCTTGATGCCAACGACAATCAAAATGTTAAGTACAAGATTGGCGTCTGTTACCTGAATATCCCAAGTGAAAAGGCTAAGGCTGTTCCCTTTCTTGAAGAAGCTGTAAAAAATGCAAGTTATGAAGCAAAAGAGCATCAGTTCAAGGAAAAAAGAGCACCTCTCGACTCTTATTTTTATCTTGCTAAAGCCTATATGATAAATAATGAGCTTGAAAAAGCTCTCAGTACGTTCCAGACCTTCAATAGGCTGGCAGTGGAAATGCAATCCAAGGGAGGAATGGAAAATCTTGATTTTGTTGATCAACAGATAAAGGCCTGCAACAATGCCCTGTCCTTCAGGGATAGTCCTTTAATCTTCAGCAAAAAACCGCTTGGAAATGATTTTTCACAGGGATCACTGAACGAAAACCCATCGGTCAGCTACGATGGGAATACAATGGTGTTTACAGAAAGAAGAGGAATAGCCAATATAATCTGGTTTACCCAAAAGATCAGGGGTATATGGCAAAGCCCGGTTGAGATTACCAATGAGTTGAATGCAGGGGAAGACTGTTCATCATGCTCATTGAATGCAGATGGTACTGAATTATACCTTTATAAAACCGATGATTTTGACGGTGCAATTTACATGTCAGCATATGAGAACGACAGATGGACACCAATAAGGAAGCTTAATAAGAACATAAATACAAAGTTTTACGAATCTCACGCAACGATATCAAAAGACGGCAGGAAGCTTTATTTCTGCAGTAACCGTGAAGGTGGTTACGGGGAACTGGATATTTATGTTTCTGTGAAAGATGATCTTGGGGAATGGGGACCTGCAGTTAACATTGGTCCGATTATAAATACACCTTATAACGAAGATACTCCTTTCATAACTGAGGGTGATAGTGTTATATACTTCAGTTCCGAAGGTCATAATTCGATGGGCGGCTTTGATATATACAGGTCTGTTAAAGCTGATTCTGCATGGCAGATACCTTCGAATCTGGGTTACCCTCTCAATACAACGGATGATGACAAGTTTCTGCAGCCTGTCAACCTTGGTCAGAATGCCTATTATTCAATAATGACGGATTACAAGGAAAAAGACATATTTTACCTGAATTTCGGGGATATCTCATTTGATCTAAAAGGCACTTACTCATTAACTGATACGACCCTGATCTTCGATAATAACTACATGATATACCTTACTGATAAGAATACTGGCGATACTCTTAACAGGATGTCACCGGAAGCATATTCAGGAGCTTATTCCTTCAGGATCAAACCTGGTAATTACAATGTTAAATTTTCAGGGGTAGGCTATTTTGACCAGAGCATCGATACACTTGTCTCTCCTGATTTCCCGCTTGCTGAAGTATATATTGATGCGGCAATGATGAGGGATTCATCACAGGCAAGGCCAGTACCTGATATTGTTTATGAGAAGATAAATCTTGCAGGAATTCCAACAATCGCAAATGTTGACACATCCATGCTGGTACAGAATATTAACATAAGTGATGTCAACGATAATTCAACTGAAGAGATACTTTATTATACAGTTCAGATCATTGCACTTTACAAACCGGTCGATGTCAGCTATTTCAAACACATTGATGACCTCAAGATAATCTACAATGAGTCTGACAGGTTCTACAGGTATACCACCGGTGAGTTCCCCACAAGGGAGGATGCCCAGAAATGGAGGCTTGACCTTATCAGCAGAGGATACCCGACTGAAATCTTCATAAAGCAGGTTACTAAGAATACTAACCCATAAGCTTAGATCATGAAAAATGGCGATATTCTCCTCAGGGCTCCTGAGCCTGAGGACCTTGAGCTTCTTTATGACTGGGAGAATAACAGTGCAAACTGGATTATCAGCAATACAATCACACCTTTCTCAAGGTTTATTCTGAAGAGGTACCTTGAAGATGCTCATAAACCGGTTTTTGAAACAGGTCAGATAAGGCTGATGATCGATCATATTCCTGATAAGAAAACAATAGGCACTATTGACATATTTGATTTTGACGCCTTTCATAACAGGGCAGGTCTGGGTATACTTATTGCTGAAGAAGAGTACCGCAGGAAAGGATATGCATCACTTGCCCTTGAATCAGTTATCGGCTATTGCTTCAAAACCCTGCAGCTTCATCAGCTATATTGCAATATACTTGAGGATAATTGCAGCAGTATTGATTTGTTCATGAAACAGGGATTTAAAAGAATAGGAATTAAGAAAGATTGGATAAAAACCAGCCAGGGTTACCTTGGTGAATTTATGTTTCAGCTCATTAACCCCGGGAGCTGATCATTTTGAGGCGAGCAAACCACAGGCTGCCGAGATATCTGCACCCCTCGATTTCCTTATTGATGCTGAAATTCCTGATATTATTAAATTATGCTTGAAGGTCATCATTCTTTCAGCTGATGATGAAACATAGGAATCATCACCGGAAGAATGGTATGGAAGAAGGTTTACTCTTAAATTGGATCCGGATAGAAGATTTTTAAGCTTTTCAAGGTGAGCATCAGTGTCATTTAGACCATCGATCATAACATAAGAAAGGGTGAATCGCCTCTTTTTCCCTGAAGGATAAGTTTTGAGCAGATCAATTATATTCCCGGCAGGGAATTTTCTTTCAACCGGTATGATCTTTTTCCTCTCATCAAAAAAAGGAGAGAACAGGCTGAGTGTAAGATTGCATCCTGACGCCTCAAGAAACCTTGAAATTCCTGTGGTAATACCCACCGTTGAAACAGTTATATTCTTTTGACCGATTGCGCACCCCCATTCGGCAGTGAGAATCTTACAAGCTTTCAGTACATTGTCAAGGTTATCCATTGGCTCTCCCATACCCATGAAAACAATATGAGTTATAATCCCGGATTCCGGTATGCTTATCACCTGGTTCAAAATCTCTGAAGCAGAGAGATCTCCGTGAAAACCATACTTTCCTGTTGCGCAAAACGGGCATGCCATACGGCACCCCGACTGGGAGGAAATACATAATGTATGACGTTTTTTATCCGGAAGGTATACTGCTTCAAACTTCCTTCCATCACCAGTCTGAAAAAGATACTTCACCGATCCGTCAGATGATCTTTCAGTTTTTATCGGTGGTATGTTAGTAATATAAAATTTCTCTTTGAGCTTATTTTTCAGGACAGCAGGAATTCCTGGTATCTGGTCTGTTTCCTTTACACCTTTTTTATAGATATTGTTTACAATCCTGAGAACTTGAGAAACGGTAAGATTCTCAATATCAGCGGTAGTGATTATCTCTTCAGGGGTAAGTCCGCAAATATCAGTTTTCTGCATCCTGCAAATTTAATTGTTATTAAAAAAAAGAGACGCCGGAATCGACGTCTCTTTCATATGAATAAATTTAATTTTTTAGTTCAGTCCCCTGTTCTTAAGCAGAGGTTCAATAACTGCATCCCTTCCCCTGAAGTTGATATAGCTCTGTTTTGCATCGATGATTCCCATTGGAGCAAGAACATTTTTACGGAAAGAATCAGCAGTTTTCTGATCGAATATGCCATTTTCCCTGAATGCTTCGAAAGCATCGTTATCAAGAACTGCAGCCCATGTGTAAACGTAGTAGCCTGCATCATAACCATCAATTATATGCAGGAAGTATGTGCTACGGTAGCGTGGCTCTATTTCTTTGATCAGACCTATTTTTTTCACATAGTCCCGTTCAAATTTTTGAATATCAATATTTACCGGATCTTTCAGTGTGTAATAAGCCATATCCAGCATTGATGCTGCCAGGATCTCTGTATTGTCGAAACCGGTATTAAAATAACGGCTGTCGCTGATTTTTTTCACAAGAGCATCCGGGATTACTTCACCTGTCTGGTAGTGTTTTGCATACATCTTCAGAACTTCAGGTTCTGTAGCCCAATGTTCCATGATCTGTGAAGGTAGCTCAACAATATCACGTGCAGTGTAACCAAGGTTGTATGTATTAGCAGAGAACATTCCCTGCAGGGCATGTCCGAATTCATGGAAGAGGGTAACAACATCATCAAGGCTCAGAAGAGATGGTGTGTCGCCTGTTGGATTATTGAAATTGCAGACCATTGTAACAACAGGTGCTATCTCTTTGCCGGTCTGCCACTTATGATCACGGTATCCTCCACACCATGCACCCTGGCGTTTGCTTTCACGGGTGTAGAAATCCATATAAAGAACTGCCAGATGTCTTCCGTCTGCCTCTTTTACTTCGAATGCCATAGCATCGGGATGTGGCAGTGGCACATTTTGTATTGGCGTAAATGTTATACCATAGAGCTTGTTTGCAACTGTGAATGCTCCTTCACGCACATTCTCAAGCTTGAAATATGGTCTCAGCTCATTATCATCGAGATTATATTTCTGCTTGCGAAGCTTTTCGGCATAATACCACCAGTCTGAAGGTTGTATCTTAATACCTGATTTTTCCTTATCAGCTATTTTTTGCATCTGGGAAAGCTCTTCACCGGCTACCTTAATGGCAGGAGTCCATAACTGGTTTAATAGGTTATAGACATTTTCAGGTGTTTTTGCCATCCTGTTCTCGAGATTGAGGTCTGCATGTGAAGGATAACCGAGCAGTTTTGCCCTTTTAGCCCTCAGACTTACTATATCTCTAAGAATCTCATTATTATCAAGTGAGTCGTTGTGATTGCCACGCATCAGGTAAGCATCATAAAGGGTCTTTCTCAATGCGGGGTTCTCAGAATAGGTAAGAAATGGCAGCATACTTGGCTTCTGTGTTGTGAAAACCCACTTACCATCAAGGCCCGCAGCTTTTCCCATCGCTGCTGCACCTTCTTTAACTCCTTCTGGTAAACCTTTAAGATCAGCTTCATTATCAATAACAAGGCGGAATTTATTTGTCTCAGCAAGTACATTCTGGCTGAATTTAACACTCAGCACTGAAATTTCCTGGTTCAGGTTGCGCAAGGTATCCTGTTTATCAGGAGGAAGGAGTGCACCACTTCTTACAAAACCCTTGTAAAGGTTTTCAAGCAGGTATTTCTGCTCTTCATTAAGGTTCATCTCTGCCTGCCTGTCGTATATCGATTTTATCCTTTTGAACAGATCAGGATTGAGTGTGATTTCATCACTGTATTGTGACAGCTTAGGGGATATCTCAACCTCAATGTTCTGGATTGAATCGCTGGTATTTGCGGACGAAAGTCCAAAGAAGACGTAATTGGTCCGGGTAAGAAGGTCGCCCATCTCACTGAATGGAACAATTGTGTTTTCAAAAGTTGGCTCCTCTTTGTTAGAAAGTATTTTGCTCAGCTCTTCCCTTCCTTCCTGCATGCCTCTTTCAAAAGCAGGCATGTAGTGTTTAGCCTTTATCTTATCAAATGGAGGCACATTAAATGGTGTGTCATATTGGGCAAAGAATGGATTGCTTTGATCCACTTCTTCTGCTTTCCTGTTACATCCGGCAAGGATGAGGAACACTGCAAATGCAGACATAATTATCCTAAGTAAATTTTTCATGTAATTAATATTGAAATATTTCTGCAAATTAAATTTATTCCTGTTAAATAATTGACAAACATGATTTTTTTCATGAAAACAAGGGAACACTGGTGTTCGAATTACTTGATTATTTGAATATTATATTTAATCTTTCTGCCAATTCCTTTATAAGTCCAATCTGAGATTCATTTATCTTATTCATAGCAGCTTTTGCAGGGAACCACTCACCCCTGTCTACTTCCGGGAACTCAGCCATCTTCCCAGATTTTGGTGGCCATTCCATTGTAAAGGTATTACTTTCCAGATTTGACGGATCGAGATCACCTTCAACAGCATAGCAATATACTGTTTTACCCCCTTTCTGCCTGACAGGATTCAGAGAAATGAACTTACCGGATATTACCGAACCAGTCTCTTCCCTGAACTCGCGAAGTGCTGTTTCAAACGGATCTTCATTTTCTCCAAATTCACCTTTCGGAATAGACCAGGAATGTATATCCTTCTTTGCCCAGAAAGGTCCACCGGGATGAACAAGAAATACTTCAATATCTTTACCGGCTTTTCTGTACAAGAGGATTCCGGAGCTTTGTTTACCCATTATCGTTATTTTAAACCAAGTTACGGAAAAAACATGAAAGTCAACATCCGTCCAAATATCCTCAAAATGGTGAAATAATTGAAGAATCATTAAATAATAAATATATATTTTATTATATATTTTAATATATATTATAATATATACCTTATTAAGAAGTATCACAATTCGGAATCAGCCATTCAGGACACCAGGATATACATTACCTAAGATACCACTACGACCCAGGACGCAAGACGCCAGGACACCTGACCCCTGAACGCCTGACGACATGGCATTTTTGCTTTCAGTTCTCCTCACTCCGGTGGCGTTACTTGAGAAAATGCGATAGAATACATTGACACCAGGACCCCAGGAAGCCAGGACCCCAAGACCCGTAGATTACAGCCTTCGGCTGTGATCCCTGTGGGAGATCCTTGCAAAACAAATTACTCCATGTGCGCTTTGCGCATCATGGCAT
>DATGYZ010000013.1:0-45430 GCA_035297425.1 Bacteroidales bacterium
TATTTGAAAGATGAGAAAGCTTCAACACCCAGGCCAATCAGGCAGCTTGAAGGTTTCAGAAGAATATCACTCAAGCCGGGAGAAAGCAGGGATGTTGAATTTGAACTTAATCCAAGACAGTTCTCTCTCATCAATACCAAGGAGAAAAGAGTTATCGAACCTGGCTATTTTACAATCTCTGTTGGGGGCAAGCAACCCGGGTTCACAGGATACCTCGATCCTCAGTTTACCCAGGTTGTTACAGGCAGGATAAAGCTTAACGGTAAAGAAGTGGAATTGGAAAAATGATTTTTAAGAAAAGGATTTCGAACAGAGAATAATTTACCACTCCATAAACAATCTTTTGAACTCATTATTCCGGAAGAAAAATATTCCGGGAACTGATGTTGAAGGACGCGGCTCAGAGATGCGCCGCGTCCTCTCCGTCAGGGACCTTACATTTTTTGGCATTGCTGCAATTATTGGCGGCGGTGTTTTCAGTGCAATAGGAAATGCATGTTTCTCTGGTGGCCCCGGAGTAATCTTCCTCTACGCAATTTGTGCAGTTGCCTGCGGATTCACAGCAATGTGTTATGCTGAATTTGCATCACGTGTTCCTGTATCAGGCAGCGCTTATACCTACGCTTATATCACGTTCGGTGAATTGTTTGCATGGATAATCGGCTGGGCGCTGATCATGGAATATTCCATAGGAAACATCTATGTTGCTTTTTCATGGAGCGGATATTTCACTAATCTCGTTCCGGGCATTCCCGAATGGCTGACAACAAATTACAGGAATGCTCACCAGGCATTTCTTTCATCAACTCCAGGGGAAGGGCTTACAGCCTGGATGACAGCTCCTGTGCTGGGGGGGGTCAGGGTAATTTTTGACCTGCCTGCTTTTGCCATTAACATTCTGCTTACAAGCCTTGTCTACATAGGAACAGAAGAATCCAGGAACCTGAGCAATACAATGGTGATGATTAAACTTGCCATCATTGTACTTGTTATCGGAGTTGGCTTGTTCAACATCGATATTGATAACTGGAAACCTTTTCTGCCTAATGGTTTCGGAGGTGTTATGGCCGGTGTTTCGGCGGTGTTCTTTGCATACATAGGGTTCGATGCCATAACGACACTGGCAGAGGAAACAAGGAATCCCCAGAAAGATCTGCCGAGATCAATGATCTATGCACTTGTCATATGCACTGTAATCTATATGATCCTTGCCCTGATCATAACCGGTATGGCATCATACAGTCAAATGGGAGTGACCGATCCTCTCGCCGAGATATTCAAGCTGAGGGGAATGAAATGGATGCTCTTAATTGTTTCAGTGGGTGCAGTTATAGCCATGACAGGCATATTGCTCGTTTACCAGATGGGCCAGCCAAGGATATGGATGAGCATGAGCCGTGACGGGCTTCTGCCAAAGAAGTTTTCCTCGATTCATCCAAAATACAAGACTCCCGGGTTTGCAACAGTGGTCACAGGTCTTGTTGTTGGCATTCCAATCTTTTTCGCAGATGAGAAGCTTGTTCTTGATTTTACAAGTATCGGCACACTGTTCGCTTTTGTGCTTGTCTGCGGTGGAATGCTAATCCTGCCACGTGAAACCGGTAAAAGAGATGACGGGAAATTCAGGATGCCTTATGTTAACGCAAAATGGATCATTCCGGCCATGACAGTTGTGGCATTTCTTCTTATTTATCAATATGCCCCTGGTTCATTATATACTTCAGATAGCGGAGGCTATAAGAGCCTGAATATCCCGATGATCATCTTTTATTTAACCTGGATAATCATAGCTGTGCTTTCATTTGTTAAGAATTTCTCCCTCATACCTGTGATGGGACTTTTGTCATGTTTTTACCTTCTTACCGGGATGGGCACAATGAACTGGATCATGTTCATTATATGGCTTTTCATAGGTCTTGTAATATATTGTATTTATGGTTACAGGCACAGCCGGCTGGCGGGAAAATAAGTCTGCCTGATCTGTCACGTTATATTTTTATTTCAAACTGTTTTTTCCGAATGTTTCCTTATTTTTGAAGGAAACCACCTTCATGCAAGAGCAACATACTTTCCAGAAGCGTATTAATCTCTTTGATGGTATTGCAATTGTCGCCGGTGCAATGATCGGATCAGGCATCTTTATCGTCAGTGCAGATATTGCCCGGAATGTTGGTTCCCCGGGATGGCTCCTCGTATGCTGGCTTATCGCCGGTCTGATAACTGTAACCGGTGCAATAAGCTACGGCGAGCTGGCATCAATGATGCCCAACGTGGGAGGCCAGTATGCCTTTCTCAGGGAAGCCTACCATCCCATCATAGGATTCCTCTTCGGCTGGACTACCTTCCTTGTAATCCAGACTGGCACAATAGCTGCTGTTGCAGTTGCCTTTGCAAAGTTTTCAGGTGTTCTGTTTCCATGGATATCAGAGAAAAATATTCTATTCAACATTGGTCCTTTGAATATAAACAGCACCATGGTGGTTGCTATCATATCAATTGCATTCCTCACATGGCTTAATACACTTGGCATTGTAACAGGCAAGATCGTTCAGAATATATTCTCATCAACAAAGGTAATTGCTCTAATAGGATTCATTCTGATCGGTCTCATTGCAGTAAAAGGAATTGATTCCTGGCACATAAATAAGGCTGTCTTCTGGGAGGCATCTAAAGTAAATCCTTCCGGCGAGCCTATTCCACTCTTTGGTTTCGGGCTGATTGTTGCCATTGGAACTGCTCTAGTAGGATCGTTGTTTGCCTCTGACGCCTGGTACAATGTCACCTATGTCTCAGGTGAAGTTATTAACCCAAGAAGGAATGTGCCCCTCAGCCTGATTATCGGAACTTTTATTGTATCAGTTTTGTATCTGCTAACAAATCTTGTATATATAAAAATACTTCCGCTGGCAGGCTCACCAACCGGGCAGGATGCCCTTACCCAGGGTATACAATATGCTGCTTCTGACAGGGTTGCCACATCAGCTATGAGCCTTGTATTTGGAAATTATGCAGCTTTGATTATGGCTGTCTTTATTATGATAAGCACATTCGGGTGTAACCAGGGACTTATACTCACAGGTCCGAGGGTATATTATGCAATGGCAGCTGACGGACTTTTTTTCAGGAAGGTGGCAGAGATCAATAAGCATGGTGTGCCAGGCTTTGCGACAATCCTCCAGGGCATATGGTCTGTCTTTCTATGCCTGACCGGGACTTACAGTAATCTCCTTGATTATGTGATTTTTGCTGCACTCCTCTTCTTTACACTGACAATTTTTTCAATCTTCATTCTCAGGAAAAAAAGACCAGATATTCCGAGGCCATACAAAGCTTTAGGGTTCCCGGTAATTCAATTAATCTATATTCTGACGACAACTTCGATTATGATAATCCTCCTTATATATAAACCGGACTATACATTCCCGGGACTTGGCATAGTTCTACTGGGAATACCTGTATTTTATATATGGAGAAAATTGAACCGAAGTGATTATCCTGAAAAACCAATTAACCAACATAACTAAACCAAACCTATGAAGAAGTACATTTTTTTATTATTCCTTGTTGTTGCAGCAGCCTGCAAACCGGGGAAAGAATCTGACCAGGGGGGAATAATACGTAATCCCTCGGCAGAAATAGTAGATGGTTCTGTGATCGATGGCTGGACATCTGACACAAGAGCGAGATATGCAGTTCAATTCTATGATAACATCGCTCACGAAGGATCAAAAAGTCTTTTTATAAAATCAGACAGGCCATCAACCGGCCGATGGAGCACCAAAGTACTTCTTAAACCATGGTCCACTTACCGTTTTTCAGGATGGATAAAAACTGAAGATATTGCCGGCAATAATGGAAGAGGAGCAGGTTTCCGTATGGATGGCCTCAAAGCAGATACCATTGGTTTTATCGGCACAAACGACTGGACAGAAGTTATTTTTCAGTTTGAAACAGGTAATAATGATTGTGTAACACTTGCATGCCTGCTGGATGTCAAACCAGGGGGATCATCACAGGGACGCGTATGGTTCGATGATATGAAGTTCGAATATGTTTCTTCTGAAAAGATAAATACAGATGTTACAATCAATACATCTGTTAAATCAGAAATAATGCCTGAATTCATCTACGGCCAGTTTATTGAGCATCTTGGCAGATGCATCTATGGCGGTATCTGGGCAGAAGTACTGGAAGACAGAAAATTCTGGTATGTTCCCGGGACTCGTGAGTCAGCATGGAGGTTGACAGGCGATTCAAAGTTATTTTCAATGGACAATACTTCACCTTTTACAGGGGAACATTCACCTGTTCTGGCTTCAGACGGTACAAACAATGTAGTGCTGGTCCAGGAAAACCTGGCTTTGAAAGAGAATATGGGCTATTCAGGAAGGATAGTGCTTAAAGGTGGAATCGGTCTGAGCAGTGCCACTGTGACTCTCAAGTCAAATTCAGGAGAACAAAAGGTTGATATCTCGGGAATCACGAACAGCTACAAAACATATGAACTGAAATTCAATTCCAAAGCACTCGATCATAATGCAGTGCTCGAGATAGCACCTTCAGGGAAAGGAAAGCTTACAGTTGGTACTCTTTCACTGATGCCCGATGATAATATTGAAGGCTTCAGGTCAGATGTTCTTGCGCTGTTAAAAGAGCTTAACTCACCGGTATACAGGTGGCCCGGAGGAAATTTTGTAAGTGGTTATAACTGGCGCGATGGTCTCGGTGACAGGGATAAAAGACCTCCAAGGAAAAACCCTGCATGGTCCGGTGTTGAGGCAAATGATGTTGGAATACATGAATTTATGAAGTTTTGCGAGCTGTTAAAAACAGAACCTTACATCGCTGTTAATGCCGGTTCAGGTAATGCTCAGCAGGCAATGGATGAGATGCAGTACGTAAATGGTGCAGCAACCACACCGATGGGTAAGGCACGCACAGCTAACGGTCATGCAGAACCATGGAAAGTTAAATTCTGGTCAATAGGAAATGAAATGTATGGCGACTGGCAGATAGGTCATATGTCCACAGAACAATTCGTTGAGAAAAACAATACCTTCGCTGATGGTATGTGGTCAGTAGATCCCGATGCTAAGCTTATTGCTGTTGGTAACGTCGGTCCCTGGGACAAGATGATCCTAGCAAATGCAGCAAACAAAATGAACTACATAAGCGAACATTTTTATTGTGCCGATAACCATGGTGGCGGACTTCTTACACATGTCAACCAGATACCAAATGCCATTATTGAAAAAGCACAGGCTCACAGGGAATACCGTAAAACAATCCCTGCACTTCAGGGCAAAGACATAAGGATCTGCATGGATGAGTGGAACTACTGGTATGGTCCATATATCTATGGCGAGCTCGGCACCCGTTACTTCTTCAGGGATGCTTTGGGTATTGCTGCAGGTCTGAATGAGTATTCAAAGAATACCGATATCATTTATATGGCCAATTATGCCCAGACTGTCAATGTCATTGGCTGCATAAAGACCAACGGAACTCATTCCGTCCTGGATGCTACCGGACAGGTACTGAAGCTTTACAGGAGCAAATACGGGTATATCCCGGTTGAGATAAGTGGTGAGCTCAGACCGCTTAACATTGGTGCAACACTCACACCTGGTGGTGACACCCTTACCGTTTCTGTAGTTAATCCTGTCATGGAAGAAGTTGAATTTCCATTGAATATCAGCGGAGATGAGATCTCTTCAACAGGTGAAATATGGCGGGTAACATCTCCTGACCTGATGGCAACAAACGAACCGGGCAGGGATCCTTTTGTTAAGATCGAAGGCCCTGAGAATCTTAATTTTTCCGGGAAACTGGTTGTTCCACCGGCAAGTATTACAATCTTCAGGTTGCCGATAAAGAAATAATTGTCTACAATTAAATCAAACAGGGGTTAACGGAAATTCAATCGTTCCCCTGTTTTTTTGTTTATCATTGGTACCTTTGCACTTAATTCAGCTCTGAAAATTATGTTTCCCGGAAGCTTCATAAAAAGACTGGAAGGACAGGAATATATTGATCAAGATGATCTCCTGGCTTCGCTTAAGGAGCCTTCTCCGGTCAGCATTATGATAAACAGGTCAAAATGGACCAGGTTTCCGGAAGGAGCTGAGCCTGTACCATGGTGTGAATCTGGTTTTTACCTTCAGGCGCGGCCGTCTTTTACTCTTGATCCCCTGTTTCATGCAGGCTGCTACTACCCCAGGGAAGCTTCAGGGATGTTCATAGAAGAAGCTTTAAGACAATCCGTGGAAGATAACAATAATCTGAGGGTTCTTGACCTTTGCGGGGCTCCGGGTGGCAAAAGCATTCATCTCTCTGGTCTTATCAACGGGAATTCTTTACTCATTTCAAATGAAGTGATAAGAACAAGAGCTTCAATACTTGATGAAACTATTACAAAATGGGGATGCACAAATACTCTTGTGACCAACAACGATCCGGCAGCATTCGGCAGGCTTAAGGGGTACTTTGATGTGATAGTTGCCGATGTTCCATGTTCAGGTGAGGGAATGTTCAGGGGCAGGGTTGCTGTCGATCAATGGTCTGAAGAAAATGCATTTCATTGTTCTGAAAGGCAGAAAAGGATCATATCTGATGTATGGCCTGCTCTCAGGGAGAATGGAATCCTGATTTACAGCACCTGTACATTTAACCCTGATGAAAATGAGAAAAACATTTCCTGGTTAATTGATAACTATGAAGCAGAAATTGTTCCTCTTGATGTGTCTTCATTCACCGGAATAACCGGAGTAGATTATAATGGCATTAAAGGTTATGGGTTTTATCCCGGAAAGATAAGGGGTGAAGGCTTCTTCCTGTCAGTAATAAGAAAAACTTCAGCAGAAGTTAATGGCATTAATTCAACAGGTGCTAAGTATAAAGAACTAATTCCTGAAAAAAGAGATATTTCACTTGCCGGGACATGGATAGAAATTTCAGATGAAAGAATTATCCGGAAGAACGATGCATTAACGGCGCTGCCCTGTGCCATCAGTGAATATCTGGCAATTACCCGTTACCTGAATATTATCAGGCATGGTATTCACATAGCATCGATAAAAGGAAAAGACTACATACCGGTCAGCGAACTTGTTCTTGCACAGTCATTCAAATCAACGGCATTCCCTTCCATGGATGCCGATTATGAAACAGCCCTGAAATTTCTGCACCGCGACTCAATTTCGGCCGGGAGTATTCCTGTTGGCTGGAATACTGTTACTTACATGAAGCAGAACCTGGGACTTATAAAATGTATTGGTCAGAGGGTAAATAATTACTATCCTGTTTCATGGAGGATCAGAATGGATTTAACAGCATTGAAGGATAAAACTATAATCAGCTGGAATGACAGGCAGCAATAACGAATTCCAGGTGTTTATCAAACCGGTTGGTGCAATCTGCAACCTTAGCTGTTCCTATTGCTATTACCTTGGAAAGAAGGAACTCTATGAAGCAAAGAAAACCCTTATGAGTGATGAGGTGCTTGAAAAATGCATCAGGGATCATTTTGAAGCAACATCTTCACCATTAGTAACATTCTCCTGGCATGGGGGTGAACCTTTGCTGGCAGGTATTGATTTTTACAGAAAGGCAGGCAGCATTCAGCGAAAGCTTGCTCCACGGAATGTAACCATTCTTAACGGGATCCAGACAAATGGCACATTACTTACAGAAGAATGGTGCCGGTTCCTGGCAGAGGAAAAGTTCTTTGTTGGTATAAGTATTGATGGCCCTGAACATCTTCATAATGTAAACAGGGTCAATATTGATGGCTTGCCTTCCTTCGGCAACGTTATTGGTGGATTCCGTCTGTTGAAAAGGTATGGGATCAATACGGAAATTCTGTGCGTTGTTAACTCGATGAATGTTGATTATCCGCTTGAAGTTTATAATTTCTTTAAGAGCCTTGATGCTTCAATGATTACATTTCTTCCTCTTGTTGAAAGAGTTTCTGACAATGGCAGTGTTTCATCATGCAGTGTGCCGGCAAAGAAATTTGGTGTGTTTCTTTCTGAAATTTTCGATGAATGGATCCGGAATGATATCGGGAAAATAAAAGTACAGGTTTTCGAGGAAGCATTGCGTACAGCTTTCAACCAGGATCACACCTTATGCATATTTAAAAAAGATTGCGGGGCAGTGCCCGTGCTTGAGCATAATGGGGATTTCTATGCCTGCGATCATTTTGTCAATGCTGAGCATTACAGGGGTAATATCATGGAAACTCCTCTTGCAGATCTTCTGTCTTCGAAAAGCCAGGCTGCATTTGGCTGCAATAAATCATTGTCGCTGCCAGGTTACTGCAGGAATTGTGAGGTTCTTTCAATGTGTAATGGCGAGTGTCCCCGCAACCGATTCATTATGTCACCTGGAGGGGAATATGGCTTGAACTACCTTTGTGAGGGCTATAAATACTTCTTCAATCACTGTTACCCTTTTGTTGAAGCTGTAAGGAAGGTGTGGCTTTCGAATAATTCAGGTTCGTGAAAAAAGCGGCTTCTGTCGAAAGCCGCTTACAAAATTTTTCCCGCAATAATCTTTAACTCTTATTTCAATTTTTCTTTAAAGAATCCCACAGTCCTGCTCCATGCCAGCTTTGCAGCTTCTGCATTGTATCTCTGGGGGTTTGTGTCATTATTAAAAGCATGCTGGGTTCCTTCATACATGAATATTTTATACTCTTTGCCATATTTCTTGAGTGCCTCTTCAAATGCCGGGATACCTGCATTAATGCCGGCATCATCGCTTGCATAATGAGCCATTACAGCAGCCTTTATTTTTTCTACATCAGCAGGATCAGGCTGCCTTCCGTAATATGGCACAGCTGCATCGAGATCGGGAGAGTTTACTGCCACCTGGTTTGTCATTGCTCCACCCCAGCAAAATCCTGTGCAGCCGACTTTGCCATTAGTAAGCGGGTTTGTCTCAAGATATTTTACAGCTGCAACAAAGTTCTTCGTAGTTTCTTCAGGTACCAGCTGCTTGAATTGTTCCCCGACATTTGAAATATCTTCGGGTGTGCCTCCAACGGGAGTAAGTGCATCAGGCGCAATGGCAAGAAAACCTTCCCTTGCCATCCTTCTGGTAACATCTTGTATGTGAGGTACAAGTCCCCTGTTCTCATGGATCACAATCACTGCAGGTAATTTTTTGCTGTTTCGCGGGTATGCCATATAGGCTCTCATTGCTACCTTTTCGGCAGGGTAGGTGATAAACTCGGTGACAAGGTCATCCGTCTGTACCTGTGAATTTCCTGACTCGGGCAGCAGCGATGCAGCATAAGCACCTCCGGTCAGTAATCCCAGCTTCTTCAGAAATGACCTGCGGCCGTTCCTGATGTCACTGTAAAAATTCCTGATTTTTTCTTCCATTTTTCTTCCTTTTGTTTTGAAATTGAATCAGATATGAATTTACAAAAAATATATCATAAATCCGTAATTACCCGGATTTTTATGTCAAAATTAAGCCAGGTTGATTTTTTGTTTTAATATTACATTTACCAAGAATTAATCAAATATGGCTCTGAGGATTTCAGCTGCAATACTTGCAGGAGGAAGCGGCAAACGGATGGGAGGTGTTCCGAAATCTGCTATATTAATCGGCGGTAAAACGATCCTGTCAGGCATGCTGGAAACCATGCAGGATTTGTTTGAAGAAACGATGATAGTATCAGGTACAAAAGATATACTTCCTGGTATTCCGGAACACATGTTCATTTCTGATATCATCAGGGACAAAGGACCTCTGGGTGGCATCCATGCAGCACTTACATCAACCGCTTCTGACGCTGTTTTTGTTTTTGCAGGTGATATGCCCCTGATAAGCAGGGATATTGTTAAAAGGCAGATTGAAAGATTCAAATCCTTGAATCCGGAGATTCTTGTCCCAAGGACAGGTAAATTATTAGAGCCTCTGCATTGCATTTACAAAGTTTCTGTAGTTGCCGCTCTTGAGCGTTATATAAATGGAAGCAAAAGACTTGCCATATGGGATTTCTTCAACTATGTTGAGCCTGATTATTTCGACCTGGGAGATTCGGAAGAAATAAGATACTCCTTTATGAATATTAATTTTCCGGAAGATATTGAAGTCGCTGAAAAGATATTTCAGCTGAGGAAAAACAGGCAGTGACCTGATATTAAGAAGATGAGTTCACACTTTTACTATTTGTGTCAATTCTCAGGCTCTCCCGAAATAAGTTTAGTTAAACCATATAATATATATTATAACATATATTATAATATAGTTTATAATATATATTAATTTTAATCATCCCCTATTTTCTGACTTATGCAGCCTGGCATTATGTTACAATTACCTATGCCCGTTTATTTCTTCCTGAAATCGAGGTTCCAGAAATGAAAATCAGAGCTTGGAAGATCTATCTTAAAGCCTGTGGTTCTGCCTGTCTCGTCAAAGCTGAATGTTACCAGCCCGTACGTCAGGAACTCATCCCTGAAATCAACCTTGAATGTATCATAATGCCAGTGCTCAAGTTTGCCGGTAAAAACTTTTGCTGCAGGAATAAATGTAAGAATAAGGTTTCCTCCATCGAGTTTTATACTGGCATCTCCATAGCTCTTGTCATTGTAGGTCCCGGTATATGCTTCCGGTGAATGGGATGGGCTGGTCCCGCTTATCCTGCTTTCAAGTCTTGCCTGGCTTTCAGCTTTTTCTGCTGCTTTATTAATGTCAGCAATGCTCCTGTATTCTGATATCCATTCAAAATCAAGACCCGGTGCAAGGATATCCAGGAGATCGCCCTTTATTGCATTATTCACGAACATGTCGGTTCCATTGTTAAGGATTATTATTGATATCTTCATGGATGGAACAAGGGTTACTTTGCTGATGTACCCCGGCATACCACCGTCATGTTCGACAATCTTGCGGCCATTATAGTCAGAGATAAACCATCCCATTCCGTAGGTGTAAAAGTTAATTCCATGCTTTTGCTGGGAGGCAGATGTCCCGATGATAGTGTGGGGTGACATCATTCTCTCGACCGAACTCTCTGAAATAATTCTTTTGCCCCTGAATGCTCCTTTTTCAAGCATAAGCATAGTCCACAGGCTTAGTTCGTCAACACTGGAATAAATTCCTGCAGCAGCTTTTGCAGCATTGAAATCGTACATTGGAATGACTTTGTTGTCAATATGTCCCTCGGCAATATCCTGACTTGTTAATTCGTCATTTGATGGCCTGGTTTGTGCCATCCCCAATGGGTTGAAAAACCTGTCCTGCACAAACTCTGACCATGTTTGGCCCGTTACTTTTTCAATGATCCTGCCTGCAACAAGGAACATAATATTCTGATACCCGTATTGTATGCCAAACCTCCTGGTTACAGGCTCATATCTTACCTGTCTCATAACATCATCATCTGAATAAACGGTATTGTACCAGAGCAGGTCGCCATAGAATGTTCCTAGTCCCGAACGGTGGCATAGAAGGTCTTCAACAGTTATTTCCCTGGTGATATAATCGTCAGAAAGCCTGAATTCAGGGAAATAATCAGTGACCTTATCTGTCCACCTGATCTTTCCTTCATCAACAAGAATTGCAACTGAAGCTGCTGTAAAAGCTTTGGTACACGAAGCAATATTGAAAAGTGATGCGGTGGAGAGAGGCTTCTTTTTTTCCACATTTGAATTGCCAAGAGCTTTTTTGTAAATTATCTCATTGTCCTTGACAATAGCTATTGCCAGGCCAGCTGGCTGGAACGCAGTAAAGGCTTTTGTTACGGTTTTATCAATTTCTTCAAGCTGCTTTTTATTGACCTGGGCTGTTAAAGCTGATGATGCAAAGAAATATAACAGGAGCAGTATCGTTTTCTTCATTTTTTTCAGGTTGATTTGCTTATGAAAATTATAAAAGATTTCCTTGGGTCACAATTCCTGGTAGAAATATGATTCTTTTTTATCCGCATCATCCCAGGTGTAGATTTTTTTACCGCGTTTAATGAAGTAAAAGTTCAGCAATGCAAAGTCACCTGCACACATAGTTGAGTGAAGAAACAAAAGCAATGAAAAGCTCCACTTCCATAAAGGAGGCATGATGATTATCAGAATGAACAGTATAATGCTTATTACAAACCAGGGAAAGGCTGCAACTATGCTGAATGTCTTCCGGTCAGCAACGTACCTGTGGGCAGTGACGTAAAAAATCAGCTGGCGCAGATTCATTCCTGCCCTGATGTTCCTTGCTCCAGAAATATAATAAGGGACTATATGTAATCCCTCATGAACAGGTACTGAAAGAATGGGAAGAACCACCAAACCGAGTATTGAGTGAAGAAAAATAAATTTATAATCATAGAGCCCTGCAATGCTGAATCTTGTATAAACTGCAACAAAAAGGAAAAAAGCACAGAATACCCAGAAAATAAGGGTAAGCGGAGTTGTTTTCATGATGTTCGCGAGAACAAAGGAAATTATATCATCGTATGATATTCTTTTTATTAAAATAAACTTAGTGCTGTCATCAAGATCCTCTATCGAGTATTTCATTGGATTCTTTTTACAAATTTAGTTCAATATAATTTAAGTAAACATTTTAAGTTTAATAAGGTACTTCATAATGTGGCTGCTCTAATGGCCCGTTATTTGTAGATTTGCAGAAAATTAACAGTTGAAAGCTGCTTTTATCATATTGTTTCTTATTGTTATGATTCCGGCCAACGCGCAGTCTGACACCCTGCAACCGGATAATGATTCTGTTCCGGGAAGGACATACCTTATTCAGAATGTTGAAAGGAACGGGGAAGTACTGCCCGAAATTGAAATAAAGGAAGTTACAGTGATTGGCAGGCCTTCAAAAGAAACATCAAAAAAAAGTGAATACAGGAAATATGAGCGGCTCATCTATAACCTGAAAAAGGTCTACCCTTATGCACTTGTTGTCAGACGGAAGCTTGATGAAGTTAACCAGACCATGCTTCAGATTAAAACTGACAAGGAAAGGAAGGAATATATTAAGGAATTTGAGAAAAATATTTTTGGTGAATATGAAGATGATATCCGCAACATGACCATCACACAGGGAAGGTTGCTGATAAAGCTCATTGACCGTGAAACACAGAATACTTCCTATGATCTGATAAAAGAGTACAGGGGCAGGTTTACGGCTGCATTCTGGCAGGGAATAGCAAAGATCTTCGGCACCAATCTTAAAGAACAATATGATCCTTATGGCGAAGATGCTTTGATAGAAGTGCTGATATGGGAGATAGATACAGGGCAATTATAAAGGCTGAATATGAAAAGAATTTTCATTGGTATCGGAATTGATCCGGGTAAGGAGTACAGGAAAGCTGTTGCCTCAGTAAAGAATGAGCTGTCTGATGAAAAGATCAAATGGACGGAAGAAAATAATATCCATATAACTTTATCATTTCTTGGAAATACTGAGGACCATAAGATTCCTGTTATTGAAAGCATTTTGAAGGACACCTGTTTAGTGTCTCATGCATTTGAGCTTACGATAAAAGGATTGGGTGTGTTCAGGGGATTGAAGGATCCTAAGGTGCTGTGGGCAGGTATTGAACCTTCTGAGAAGCTCACATCCCTCCAGGCTTCAATAACTGAATATCTCAGGAAAAATGAATTCCAGGTTGATGAAAAACCTTTTTCCCCGCATGTTACTATAGGAAGAATCAGGCATATCAATGATACTGACAGGCTTAAAACAATACTGCTCAAATATCATAGCCGCGAGCTGCAGAGGGCAATAATAAGGGAAGTGGTCCTCTTTGAAAGCATATTGCGGCAGGAAGGTCCCGTTTATGTGCCGCTGTCAAAATTCGACCTTATTCCTGCATTATAGGCATTGGGCTTGATTCAACAGCTAAGCTTCCATTTAATCACTGCCTCTTCGTACATTTTTTGTAATTTTGGAGCTCAATAATTTTGCATGAACGATTCATTTGAAGCTAAGGGTAAACGCAAGAGACTTGTTGCTGAGTTAAGGAATAAGGGAATAACCGATGAAGAAGTGCTTCGGGCTATCGATAATGTTCCAAGGCACATTTTTATGGATGCAGCTTTTCTTGTTCATGCCTACACTGACAAAGCTTTTCCCATCTCATCCGGACAAACTATTTCTCAGCCTTACACCGTAGCTGTACAGACATCGCTTCTGCAGGTGAAAAAGCGCGATAAGATACTCGAAATAGGCACGGGATCCGGGTACCAGGCTGCTGTGCTTGCCGAGATGGGGGCAAAGGTATATACAATTGAAAGGTTCAGGGAGCTCTTTCTCAAAGCCCAGAATACTATTGAAACTCTTGGGTACACAGTTAATTTCTTTTACGGCGACGGGTATGAAGGCAAACCTCAATATGGTCCCTATGACGGTATTGTTATTACTGCTGCAGCTCCTGAAATACCACAGACTCTTCTGCAACAGCTGAAAACAGGTGGCAGGCTTGTTGTTCCTGTTGGAAACTCCGATTCGCAGGTTATGACAGTTGTGCAAAGAACGGGATTTGACAGCTTTGAACAATCAACACATGGGAATTTTGTATTTGTTCCAATGCTAAAGGGAACCGTTAATGACAAATAGGATCAGGTATGGATATCTACAGCCTAGTTTTTTCACCAATTGATGTAAATACATATATCCTCGCTGTCGGAGGAGAGTGTTGTATTATTGATTGCGGTTGCTATGATGAAAATGAGTTTTCAGCACTGAAGTCTTTTCTTGATGAAAAAAACCTGACTCCTGTATTGCTGTTGAATACCCACTGCCATCTCGATCATATTTTCGGTAACAGGTTTATGTTATCGCATTATAACCTTAAATCATATTCACATATTCTTGAGGAGTACAACAGGAAGAATTCCGTGAAGCATGCTGAAATTTTTGGCTTAAGAATGGAGTTCCCGCCTGAGCCGGCAGGTTTTATCGAAGATAACCAGGAGATTAAGTTTTCCGCCACCTCAATGACGGCTCTTCATGTGCCAGGCCACAGCCCCGGAGGACTTGCTTTTTACTTCGAAAAAGAGGGTTTTGTTTTTACCGGTGATGCGTTATTTGCAGGAAGTATTGGAAGATCAGACCTTCCGGGAGGCAATCATGAAACCCTCATCAAAAGCATCAATGCAAAACTTTTCACATTGCCTGAATCAACAGTTGTCTATCCCGGGCATGGGGAAAAAACTGATATTAAGACTGAAAAGCAATTTAATCCGTATTTTTAACAATAAAGATTTAATTTTGCAACCGGAATTAATTCAGTGATTCCTGATCAATAATTCTCTTATAAACAGAATATAATATTTATGTCATCAGATATGTTTGTAAACCGTCATGTTGGTCCCCGTGATAATGAAATAACCGGGATGCTTAAAACCATTGGTGCAGGCACACTCGATCAACTGATAGATAAGACGATACCAGCAGAGATTAGGATGAAAAAACCTCTCAGGCTGGCTCAGCCACTTAACGAATATGAATATCTCAATCATCTGAAATCGGTAGGACAGAAAAATAAAATGTTCCGGTCTTTTATCGGCCAGGGTTATTATGGTGTTGCAACTTTGCCAGTGATCATACGCAATGTTCTCGAGAACCCGGCATGGTACACTTCATATACGCCATACCAGGCGGAGATCTCACAGGGCAGGCTTGAGGCCCTGCTCAATTTCCAGACAATGATAATTGAGCTCACCGGAATGGAAGTGGCAAATGCTTCATTGCTTGATGAAGCCACTGGTGCTGCAGAGGCTATGATAATGATGTATAATTCAAGATCAAGAGCAGCAGTTAAGGCTGGCGCAAATAAATTTTTCGTTGATAACGATATCTTTCCCCAGACACTCGATGTCATAAAAACACGTTCGGTGCCATTAGGGATTGAGCTTGTAACAGGTGTGTACACGAAGGCTGTCTTTGACGAATCCTATTTTGGGGCGATGGTGCAGTATCCTGCAGCTTCAGGTCAGGTCAGGGAATATAAATCTTTCGTTGAGCTCGCTCATGCATCAGGACTGCTTGTCGGTGTTGCTGCCGACCTGATGAGCCTTGCACTGCTTACACCTCCCGGCGAGTGGGGTGCTGATATTGTTGTAGGCTCGAACCAGAGGATGGGACTGCCAATGAGCTTTGGCGGCCCTCATGCAGGTTATTTTGCTACAAGGAATGATCTCAAAAGGAGCATGCCGGGAAGAATAATCGGTGTCTCTGTTGATGTTCAGGGTAATACAGCTCTGAGAATGGCCCTGCAAACAAGGGAGCAGCATATAAAGAGAGAACGTGCCACTTCAAACATATGCACAGCCCAGGCTCTTCTTGCAACAATGTCTTCGATGTATGCACAGTATCATGGACCTGACGGGCTCCGGAAAATTGCAATGAACATTCACAAATCAGCCTGTGCATTGAACTGCATGCTGAACGATATAGGCTTCAGGCAGGTTAACTCTGCTTTCTTCGACACGCTTAAATTTACTCCGGGTCATGTAATTACAGCCAATATCAGGAGACTGTCGCTTGAGGCAGGTATGAATTTTTATTTTCCGGATGACAATACTGTACTCCTGAGTATTGATGAGATTTCCACATTCAAAGAATTAAGCACAATCGGCGAAATATTCGCGAAAGCTGCCGGGAAAAGGGCAAAGAAAGTTGGTGAATATTGTGACTGCGAATGTCTTGGTGAAAAACTCCTGAGAAAATCAGGCTTCATGAAGCAGGATGCTTTTAACCTGTATCACAGCGAAACAGAAATGATGCGCTACATAAAAATGCTGGAGCGCAAAGACTTTTCACTTACACACAGCATGATTCCATTGGGGTCATGTACTATGAAGCTCAACCCAGCTGCCTCAATGTTCGCAATGAGCTGGCCTGAATTTGCCAATATTCACCCGTTTGTGCCTAAAGACCAGGCAAAAGGATATTACCAGATAATCGACGAGCTTGGTGATGCCCTGAAGGAGATTACCGGGTTTCCTGCTGTTTCTTTCCAGCCAAATTCAGGAGCAGCCGGTGAGTACGCCGGGCTTATGATGATACGCGAATATCATAAGGCACATAAACAGGAAAACCGCAAAGTTGTGCTAATACCTTCATCAGCGCACGGAACCAATCCGGCAAGTGCTGCTATGGCAGGGATGGAGATCGTTGTAATTGACTGCAATAATTCAGGTAATATATGTGTTGATGATCTCAGGAAAAAAGCTGAGGAGAACAAGGATAATCTAGCCGCTTTCATGATCACATACCCATCGACTCATGGTGTTTTTGAGTCGGACATAATTGAAATGACAACAATAATTCATGAAAACGGCGGACTCGTTTACATGGATGGCGCAAATATGAATGCCCAGGTTGGACTGACAAGTCCCGGCCAGATCGGAGCTGATGTTTGCCATCTTAATCTCCATAAAACCTTCGCGATTCCTCATGGTGGCGGCGGACCAGGAATGGGACCTATTCTTGTGAATGACAAGCTTGCTGATTTTCTTCCGGGCCATCCGGTAGTGAAAACCGGGGGTTCGAAGCCAACTACAGCAGTATCAGCAGCTCCGTTCGGCAGTGGTCAGATTCTTACAATCTCTCATGCATACATTATGATGATGGGAGCTCAGGGATTGACAAAAGCTACAAAATACGCCATCCTGAATGCCAATTACATAGCTGCTTCACTTAAAGGATCTTATGATACATTATATACCGGCTCTGAAGGCTTTGTTGCTCATGAAATGATACTTGACTGCAGGTCGTTTAAAGCCGAATCGGGAGTCACTGAGGCTGACATTGCAAAGAGGCTGATGGATTATGGATTTCATGCTCCAACATTGTCATTCCCGGTTCACGGGACGCTCATGGTGGAGCCGACAGAATCGGAATCTCTCCAGGAGCTTGACAAGTTTATCGAAGCCCTTAAATCTATAAGAAAAGAGATAGCTGAAATTGCGGAAGGTAAAGCCGACAGGGATGATAATGTCTTAAAAAATGCACCGCACACTGTCAGAGTGCTGACAGCCACAGAGTGGAACCATAAGTATGACAGAGAAACGGCGGCGTTTCCTTTGAAATGGGTAGTCGAAAATAAATTCTGGCCTTCAGTTGGCAGGGTGGATGACGGTTATGGTGACAGGAACCTTGTTGTTAAAAACGACATTTTAGGCGAACAAAGACGGGAGATGTATAAAAATTAAAATATGCGCAACTCATTCTGGAATGATCTTGTGGCAATGATAGATGGTAAAAAGCTCAGCTATCAGCCTTCAGGATTCATTATCGACAGCCCCTGGATACCCGGCTGGTATGGAATATCAACTGTCGACTACTATGCTTCAGATGATTACTGGCTTAAGGCGAATCTTAAGGCTATAAACACTTTTCCCGATGTTTGGTTCCTGCCCTCTTTCTGGTCTGAGTATGGAATGTGTACAGAGCCATCTGCTTTCGGCTCGAGAATGATTTTCCTGAGGGACAGCCTTCCACATGCAGAAAGAGTGCTCCAGGGAATTGAGTTTGTTGATTCTTTACCGCAACCCAATGTAAAGACAGATGGATTGCTACCATTCATGATAAGCCGCCTGAAGAACAACCAGAAGGCAATCACAGAGGCAGATCACCAGGTAAGGTTTGCAATTGCAAGAGGACCTCTTAACATAGCCAGCTTCCTGATGGGAACAACTGAATTCATGATGGCCCTGGCTATGGATCCTGAAGGTTCGCATAAACTTCTTACTAAAATCACGGACTTCATTTGCGACTGGCTTTCATGGCAGAAAGAGAACTTTCCTTCAATCGACGGAGTGCTGGTCCTTGATGATATAATCGGTTTTGTCGGAGACCAGGAGTTTGAGGAATTTGTAATACCCTATTTTAAAAAGATATTTTCTCATACGGGATCGAAGGCTAGATTCCTGCATAATGATGCTGAAGGGTTGATAACAGCAAAGAACCTTTCGAGGATGGATGTAAATATGTTCAATTTCTCCTTCAACCATACAATGGGAGAGATTAGGGATCTTGCCGGTAAGGATATTGTTCTTGTCGGCAACATACCTGCAAGGGATGTGCTTGCAGCCGGAAGCCCCGACCAGGTAGATGCTGCTGTGAAGAAGGCTTTCGGAGAGATCAGTAGCCACGACAGGATCATATGGTCTGCCGGCGGGGGAATGCCCCAGGATGTCAACGATGCTAATATCAAGGCTTTCGTTGATGCAGTCGGAAAATACTCTAAATAATTTCATATGATGCGGATTCTATTCGTGCTAATGTTTGCTGTTATGCTAAACTCATGCCGACCCGGGAATCAGAACACAGCCGGGAAAGAAGATTCTTCCAGTGTTAGTCTTATAACAGTAGATCCGGGACATTTTCATGCTGCCCTTGTGCAGAAACAGATGTACGCAAATGTATCCCCCGATGTTCATGTCTATGCACCTGAAGGGCCGGATCTGGCTCTTCATCTTGAAAGAATAGAATCGTACAACAAAAGAGCTGAAAATCCTGCTTCGTGGAATGAAGTTGTATACACCGGCCCCGACTTCTTTGAAAAAATGCTGCAGGAGAAGAAAGGCAATGTTGTTGTCCTGTCGGGGAACAATATGAAGAAAGCAGAATATATTACAAGATCTGTTGAAGCAGGTCTTAATGTCCTTGCAGACAAGCCCATGATAATAGATAACAATGATTTTGATGGCCTCGTTGCAGCATTCAGCACAGCCGCAGGAAGAGGAGTATTGTTGTATGATATCATGACTGAAAGATACGAGGTGACAACCATTCTTCAGAAAATGCTTTCAATGAAGCCGGATGTATTCGGCACTCTCACCAAAGGTTCAGAAAATGATCCTGCTGTTACAAAATTCAGTGTTCATCATTTTTCCAAGCTTGTATCAGGTGTTCCATTGAAGAGGCCAGCATGGTTCTTCGATGTTGAGCAGCAGGGTGAAGGCATTGTTGATGTCACAACACACCTTGTAGACCTGGTGCAGTGGGAATGTTTTCCGGAACAGATACTTTCTCCATCTGATGTGCATATTGTTTCAGCCAGGAGATGGCCGACGACAGTAAAGAAGAATGAGTTCACCCAAATCACAGGATACGAAAATTATCCTGAATATCTCAGCAAGTATACAAAGGGAGATGATCTGAATGTTTATTCGAATGGTGAGATAACATACAGTTTGAAAGATGTTTTTGCTAAAATTTCTGTTGAGTGGCATGTTATGCCTCCTGCAGGAGGAGGGGACACACATTATTCTGTGATGAAAGGTACACAATGCGATCTGATGATAAGGCAGGGAGAAACTGAAAATTATGTTCCGACATTATATATTGAAAATATTAAGGGAGATGGTCATGATTTCAGGAAAAAGCTGATTAGCGCTCTTGAAACATTGCCCTACGACAGCCTGGCAGTAAGTGATGCCGGTAAAGGCATTCTGAGGATCGACATTCCAAAGAAATACAGGGTAACTCATGAGGATCATTTCGGGCAGGTCACCGCAAAATTTCTCGAGTATCTTAAAAAAGGAAGCCTGCCTGAATGGGAGGTGCCCGGTATGATAACCAAATACTATACTACAACAACTGCTAAAGAAATGGCGCAGAAATAGTATTTCAGAACATATCTTCGATCGACATTGAGAAGAATTCCTCGAGAGTTATTCCGTATGCAGCAGCCTGTTTAGGAACAATGCTTTCCTTCGTAAGTCCCGGTACAGTATTTATCTCAAGAAAATATGGTTTGTTGCCAACGATTATAAAGTCAACGCGCACTATCCCGCTGCAACCAAGCAGTTCGTAGATCCTTAGACTTAGTCGCTGTACCTCTTCACTTGTATTGCATGGGAGCTGAGCAGGGGTGATCTCGTCTGATCTACCGGGAGTGTACTTGGCTTCGTAATCAAAAAACTCATTTTTGCTGATAATCTCTGTAACAGGCAAAACAAGTAATTTATCTTTGGTTTTTAAAATTCCGCAAGCAACTTCGCGACCGTTGAGGAAAGCTTCAATAAGCACTTCATCGCTCTCACGGAAGGCAAATTCTATAGCACTGAGCAGATCTTCTTTTTTCTTGACCTTTGTCACTCCAAAGCTTGAACCGCTGTCATTTGGCTTTACAAAACAGGGAAGACCTGTCTGGGCAGTGATTACGGAAGGATCAAAAACATCACCTTTCCTTATAAGTACTGCCTGGGCCATTTCTATCCCGTATTCTTTCAGGAACAGCTTGCATGCCTGTTTATTGAATGTCAGCGCTGAAGTAAATGCATTACAGCTTGTATATGGAATTCCGATCATGTCAAAATAACCCTGGAGCAATCCATTTTCACCGGGAGTGCCATGAATTGCCACGAATACGCCATCAAATCTTACCTTCTGATCATACAGTTTAAGACTGAAATCGTTCTTGTCTACATTATGGAACATCCCTTTACTGTCTTCCCAATACCACTCTGAACCTCGGATCATTACGACATACGAATTGTACCGTGCTGATAAAATATTACTTACCTGGTGAGCGCTTTTTACAGAAATTTCGAATTCAGATGAATCCCCTCCGGCCACTATTGCTATTGTTCTCATTATTGAAAGTTTGCGTCCAAAATTACTCATTAAATGTTAACTTTGAGGAAATTTAACTTTATTGAAAATGAAAAAAGGTTGTTTAATTCCCATCATTCTTGTAGTCTTTGTAATTGTATTATTGTTTGTCTGGGGCACCAGGATCTATAATGGTATGGTTACCATGCAGGAAACCGTGACCAGTCAGTGGGGTAATGTTGAAACGCAGTACCAGAGAAGGGCGGACCTTATCCCAAACTTTGTGAACACTGTTAAGGGAGCTGCAAATTTTGAACAGACTACTCTTACACAGGTAATTGAAGCAAGGGCAAAAGCAACTCAGGTAACAGTAGATCCGCGGAACATGACACCTGAATCACTACAGCAGTTCCAGCAGGCTCAGGGAGAGCTTTCCTCAGCACTTGGACGACTTATGGTTGTGGTGGAAAAATATCCTGAGCTCAGGGCAACCCAGAACTTCAGGGATCTTCAGGTAGAGCTTGAAGGCACTGAAAACAGGATTTCGGTAGAGAGAAGAAAATTCAATGAGGTCGCAAAGACTTACAATACTTACATCAGGAGATTTCCACAGAACTTCCTTGCAGGCATGTTCGGATTTGAATCAAAACCTTACTTTGAGTCGATGGAAGGCGCTGATAAGGCTCCTGAAGTAAAATTCTAATACCAGGCACATGAAAGCATCAACTTTCTTCAATCCTGAAGAAAAAGAAAAAGTAGTTTCCGCAATTCGCGAGGCTGAAAAGGAGACATCAGGTGAAATAAGGCTTCACCTTGATGATAAATGTCCTGGTGATGTGCTCGACAGGGCAGCATGGCTTTTTAAGAAGCTCGGAATGGAGAAAACAAAAGATCGCAATGGAGTACTGTTCTATCTCGCTGTTGAAGACAGGAAATTTGCTATTCTTGGAGATGCGGGAATTAATTCCAGGGTTCCTGAAGGATTCTGGGATTGTATAAAAGAATTGCTTGCATCAAAATTCAGGGAAAATAAATTTGCCGAAGGATTGTCAGAAGGCATTATACTTGCAGGACGGCAGCTCCAGAGGCACTTCCCTTATAAAAAAGAAGATGTTAATGAGCTTAGTGATGAGATTTCATTTGAAAAAGAAGGAGACAGGAAGTGATGCGAAATAAAAAATACCTGCTTTTAATTACATTTCTGCTTGCTTTTGCCGGCATAATCTTCGCCCAGGATATTCCGGACAGGCCGGTACCACCAAGGTTGGTAAACGATTTTGCAGGAATGCTTTCACGTGAAGAAGTTAATGCCCTTGAGCAGAAACTTGTTGCCTTCAATGATTCCACATCAACCCAGATTGCGATTGTTACAGTTCCATCACTTAATGGTTATGATAAGGCCGACTATGCTCAAAGGCTCGGTGAAAAGTGGGGTGTAGGACAAAAAGGGAAGGATAATGGAATTGTTATACTGGTAAAGCCTAAGACAAATGAAGAAACAGGACAGGTCTACATTGCTTCAGGTTATGGCGCAGAAGGCCCTGTTCCTGATCTAGTTCTTTCAGATATAGTTAATAATGAAATACTTCCAGCCTTCAGAAGTAATGATTATTATGGTGGTCTTGACAAGGCTACAAGTATAATTATGTCACTGCTGAGGGGAGAGTACACTGCAACTGAGTATAGTCAGAACAGGAAAAGCCAGGGAGGGAAATTCCCGGGGGCTGCATTCATAATTATTATCATCTTCCTTGTAATCCTGTTCTCAAAGAGAGGAGGAGGTAACCGTGGAAGGAGAATTACATCAGGTAACGATCTACCTTTGTGGCTCCTTATGAGCATGCTTGGCTCGGGTGGCAGATCCCATCGTGGCAGCTGGGGTGGATTCTCCGGCGGCGGCGGAGGAGGCGGATTTGGCGGTTTCGGAGGTGGAAGCTTCGGAGGTGGCGGTGCAGGCGGTTCCTGGTAAGCTATTCCTCAATATCCCTGCCTGTAAGGTATTTCCTCCACTTTTCAATAACTGTTACCATGTCTTCAGGTAATTCAGAATCAAAGTACATTCTTTTGCCTGTTACCGGGTGATCAAATGCAAGTGATTTTGCATGAAGAGCCTGCCTGGGTAAGATTGTGAAGCAGTTTTTAATGAACTGCTGGTATTTTGTAAAGGTCGTACCTTTCAGTATCCTGTCTCCGCCATATTCCTCATCATTAAAGAGCGGATGCCTTGCATAGCTCATATGAACCCTGATCTGGTGAGTACGGCCGGTCTCAAGCTTGCATTCAATCAAAGAGACATAGCCAAAATCCTCAAGTACTTTATAATGGGTTATTGCAGGTTTCCCTTCACTGCCGTCAGGAAAAACCTGCATTATCTTCCTGTCTCTAATATTTCTGCCGACGTTACCGGTGATGGTTCCTTCCGGGGGATCCGGGACCCCCCATACAAGTGCAATGTATTTCCTGTCTGTGGTACGGTCAAAAAACTGCTTTGACAATCTGTACAGGGCTATCTCATTCTTTGCAATAACAAGGATGCCTGATGTGTTCTTGTCTATCCTGTGAACAAGACCGGGCCTGCTTTCACCTGAACTGAACAATGGAAGATCACGGAAATGCCACATCAATGCATTGACGAGTGTTCCCTTGTAGTTACCATAGGCAGGATGCACTACCATACCAGGTTTCTTGTTGACTACGACAACATCATCATCCTCAAAAACTATGTCTATCGGGATATTTTCAGGAATAAGTTCAATCTCACGCGGAGCTGTCGGTAAAACTACCTGCACAAGATCACCGGGCTTTATCCTGTAATTTGGTTTTACAGCCTTGTTGTTTACCAGTATGCAGCCTGCTATTGCGGCATTCTGGATCTTTGTACGGGAGGTGTTCTCTATCCTGTCAGCAAGGAATTTGTCAATCCTGAGCATTGATTGCCCGGGATCTGCAGTGAACCTGAAATGTTCAAACATCTCCTGCTGTTCGATGATCTCTTCTTCAGCCATTATCTTGATTTGATGAGTCTGTTGATACCTGCCCTGCGTCCGTCGATCTGGGTGATTACAATATACATTCCTTTACTTAGCCTTGAAATATCAAATACTTCAGAAAAAGGGGCCCTTATAAGCTCATGACCTGCAAGATCGAAAACTGAAATGTATGCCGATGATTTAACCGGCCAGTCTTCAATTGACAATGTAATATAATCACCGGCAGGGTTTGGCCATATTTTAAGAACAGACTTCCTTTCAAGTACATTTTCGCGGATGCCTGTAAGAAGTGGCATGCCAAGTACAGGGTGGATCATAACACTTCCTTCAACCTGCGAGATGTTCCAGTTCCCGTTAAGCCAGAAGAACTGTCTTCCCTTATGAGGAGTGTTCACATCAAAACCTGCATTGAGAAATGTCTCAGACCTTTGCTTCCAACCAATATAGAAATCACCTTCTACAGGAATGCCTTCAGTAAAGTAATACCTGTAAAAGCCATTTATAGATGTTCCGCTTTCAACCATTACTTCTTCCTTACGATAGATAACATTTCCCGGGTTCCCGTTGCTGTCATCCCATACCATAATGTCAAAAGCTCTTTTGTTGGCATCCTGGAAACTGTCATTGAAGATTATATCAATAGCCCTTAAGGTATCTTCCGTATAAGAAGTAAACCTGTGGGCGAACATTGCATTCCTCGATCCCAGTCCGTTAAGGCCATATCCGCCTTCAGAGGACCCGTCATCGTAAGCAAAATAGTCACCGAAATGCTGATAATATACAATTGTGTCATTAATCTTGGGATCAAACTCATCAGTCTTCAGCGAGCTTCTTATCATGAAAAGTGCTGAATCGGCAAAGCTTGTATTAAAAGTATAAATGAGGTTGGCCTTATAGCTTACATCAGAACCCGGTTCAGTATTCTGTGCCCCTCCTGAAAAACTATGTACAACTGCATTTTGATAAACATCCCTGATCTGGAATGTGCGGGTAACGTTCCTTACTATGTTATCATTATTACGGTATGTGACAGGTATTGCAAGCCCCATTTCAAGAAATACTGCTTCCCTGAATTGTTTCCATGGCATTGCTTCATAGTTCCTGAGAAGTGACCTTGTGGGCAATGTGAAAGCAACATCAGAGTATATGGTGTCTCCGGCACTTCTTCCTGCATCAAGAAGCACATAATCAAGATTCCAGATATCACAATTGCCTATCATTGAAGGGTCCATGATATTGCGTGCGATGCTTGCATAATTGATAAAACGGAACCTGAATCCTTTCTGCAGATACCTTTGGTTATTAATGTGAATGATAACATTCCTGAACCCTTTTCTCTCTGTGCCTTTTGTACTCCATACACGATACCAGGAATTTTCGGATGGAGAGAAGAACTGAAGCGAGAGACTGTCATTGGTTTCAGGTGAATCTGAGAGTCCTCCTGCCTCAAAGAGGAAGCTGAGCCGGATATTTGATGATGCAGGATATTGCAGGTTAACAGGCCTGGATGTGAGCCTGTCAGCTGCAAAACCTGACGGGGTCTGCATATCATACATCGCACCATGGCTATCCAGTATATCAAAGGTTGCAACTCCTTTGGTTATCTGTTTATTTGAATAGGTATTGTTTACAAAAACATATTTGTCTTCCCATTTACCCTGGTCGGGAACCGGATTATTGTAAGAGAAATCGTCAAAAAATGGCAATGATATTTCATTTGCCATTGTTCCTTTTGAAGCCTTCATTACATCCTGTTTTGAAAGTACGGTATTGTACTGTAAGCCTGTAACAATTTCCTGGGCTCTGAGAGCGGCAGGTGACAGGCTGATCAATAACAGGTATAATATTGACTTCCTTGTCATTAATCAGGAATGCTTGAGAGAATATTAGCAGGTATTGTATCAGTAACAAAAGTTGTTGTATCTGTTTTGATCTTCGTTGAATCGACAGTCAGCCACAGGTACATGTCAGAGCCCAGTGGCAGTGAAGCGCCATTCTTATATTCAGGGTTTTGCTTGAATACGAATGCATTTACACTGTCGTTTTTGCTTTTTATTGTATTATCATAGATGTAGGTTCCCAGGTTTAATGATGCTTCCATTATCCTGTTTTTTGCAGGATCAAGCTCCATTCCGAGAAGATATGGTATGTCTGTTCTCTGGTTGCTGAGGCCCTTGCCGAGAACCAGGTCCACTACTGAGCCTTTCTGGATTGAGTCACCTGCCCCGATCTCCCGTCCCTTATAATATTGCTCAATCACAACATTCACAGACAGGTCTGGTTTGAATCTTCTTTGTCCCAGGGTCAGCCCATAGCTTTCAAGAACCTTGGAGGCTTGTCTCAGGGGAAGGTCAATGAGGTTTGGCATTGCAACCATTTCAGGATTGAATGCATTAATTGTAAGCATCACATTTCTCCATTTTTTTACCCTGAAACCTGCTTTTGGGCTTTGTTCTGCAACCGTGCCCCTTGGTACAATGGTGGTATAGATTGAATCGATCACCTGGAAGCGAAGCTTGTTCTTTTTAGCAAGTGACTGTGCCTGTTCAACTGAAAGTCCGCTGAAATCAGGTACAGGGCGTGACTGTCCATGCCTTGTATAGAAGTTAAGCCAAATGAGAACAATGAAGATCGAGACAGAGGCAATAGCGATTGCTACGCCAAGATGTTTAAAAAATAAACGGCTCTTGAGAAAATGCTTTAGGCTCATCTGGATATTTTGAATATCATTTATAACGCAAATCTAAGGATAAAAATTATGAGGCGCTTACCATACTTTTAAGGCATTGTAAAGCGAATCCCTTTCGACAGGCACAAATCCTGCCTCGCGGATCAGATTACATAATTCCTGTGTCGTCATTCCAGGCTTTTCATCCGATCCTGCCATAGTATAGATCCTTGTTGTATCATCTATTGTGCCATCCATATCATCGGCGCCAAATGACAATGACATTTTTGCCCCTTCTTTTCCTATCATCGGCCAGTAGGCTTTAATATGAGGGAAGTTATCCAGATAAATACGTGACACCGCATAATTCCTGAGGTCTTCTATAAGGCCAACCTCGCCAAGGTACGACATGCTGTTATTTGCCTTTCGGTATTTCAGCGGGATAAATGCATTAAAGCCACCAGTTATATCCTGGAGTTTGCGCAATCTTTCAAGATGATCGATACGGTGAATGTAGTTCTCTATATGGCCATAAAGCATTGTAGCATTTGAAGGTATACCGGCCTTATGTGCTTCCTCATGAAGCTCAAGCCACCTGCCTGATGAAGCCTTTTCAGGGCATATTGCCTTGCGAAGGGTTTCATCAAAAATCTCAGCACCCCCGCCTGGAATTGAATCGAGGCCATATGACCTGAGCAACCTGAATCCTTCACTTGCAGATACGCCTGCCTTGCTGAACATATAATCTATTTCAACTGCAGAAAAAGCCTTTATATGAAGCCCTGGCCTCAATAATTTTATTTTCCTGATTAGCTCACCCCAGTAATACAAATCGTATGACGGATGAACCCCTCCAACAATATGAACCTCAGTAACAGCCTTACCATCAAATGATTTTACAATTTCAAGCATCTCATCATGACTATATTCCCAGCTTTCCGGGTCACCTTCGTTCTTATGGTAGGAACAGAACCTGCAATTGTAAACACATTTGTTTGTTGGTTCTATATGGAAATTGTGATTGAAATATGTATTTGCATCGTTAAGCTTCTTTCTTACATGCGAGGCAAGAAGTCCCAGCAGTGGGAGAGGCGCTTCTTTATAAAGTGCAAGTCCTTCTTCCGGAGAAAGTCTTTTGCCCTCTGTTACTTTGAAAGCAATGTCTTTCAGAACACCTTCCTGGATACTGTTTATTAGCCCGTTCATTGTGTGTAAAGTTAATAATAAATCCTTGTTGCTGCAGGATCATTGAGTTGCTGAAAACAAAAAAGGTGCCTGTTCAGCACCTTCCTGTATATTATCTTTACAGATTAAGCTTTGAGTTTGAGCTGGCTTGAAACAGTCAGTCTTTTTCTGCCTTTTGCCCTGCGAGCAGCGAGTACCCTTCTTCCGTTAGGGGTTGACATTCTTTCTCTGAAACCGTGCTTGTTAGCTCTCTTCCTTCTCGATGGCTGAAATGTCCTTTTCATTGTCTGTTAAATTTAATCGTCTCCTGTTTTGAGACTGCAAATGTAGTACATTTTTGAAATATAAAAACTACAGGGCGATAATTTTTTGAAAATTCAAAACGGAAGGAAAATTATCTGCTTGGATTTGAAGAATTCATCATCAAAGAAATCGCTTATCTGCCAGGTTTTTACACTGTTTATATAGTTGCCAAGTTCATCAGTAAGGTCCCCGCCCTTGAGAGTGATGATTCCCTTTGAGGAAGCTTTTGAATCTATATTTTTACTGGTCAGCTTGACAAGGTCGTCAAAAACTGTTACAGCCCGGCTTACAACATAATCATATTTGCCTGTCTCATCTTCAGCCCTTTTCCAGGAAGCAGTCACATTTAACAATCCCACCGATGATGCGATCTCAGAAACTACATTTATCTTTTTCCGGGTTGAATCGAGCAAAGTAAAAACTGATTCAGGAAACATTATTGCCAGAGGTATACCGGGAAAGCCCCCTCCTGTTCCAACATCGAGGATCCTTGTGCCCCTGTCAAACTGAAAAACCCTCGCTATGGATAAAGAATGCAATACGTGCCTAACAACAAAATTGTCAATGTCTTTGCGGGAGATTACATTTATTCTGCTGTTCCATTCAGTATACAGCTCCTTCAGTGAGTATAATTTATTCTTCTTGGATTCACTCAGCCCTGGAAAATAATATTCAATCTGTTCATTCATCAGTGGTTGCCTGTCTTGACAAGAATATGGTAAAGAAGAGTCTTCGCCCTGTAAAGCTGTGCTTTTACAGTTCCGATTGGAAGTTTAAGCTCCGACGATATCTCTTCGTAAGAATACTCCTTGTAATACCTGAGATCGATAAGCTTACGGTAACGGGGCTTGAGCTGGCTTATAATTTCCTTAAGCTCATTTATCCTCTGACTGTTAATGAGAGCTTCTTCAGGATCGGGTAGGTCGCTCTGAATATTCACAGTTGCATTGTCAAGATTTTCCTGGGTCTGATCGAGAGCAGAAGGTGACAGCTGTTTCTTCCTGATGAAATCAACACAATTGTTTGTGGCTATTTTAAAAAGCCAGGTGCTGAAAGCATATTTTGGGGTATATGACTCAAGATTCCTGAATGCTTTGCCGAAGGCTTCAATTGTAAGATCCTCGGCATCGAAAGGATTGTTCACCATCTTGAGGAGCATAAAATAGATTGAATCACGGTATCTGTTCATAAGGTTTGCAAAGGCTTTTTCATCACCTTTTTTTGCCTGTTCCACAAGGACCAGATCATTTTTCGCCTTATCTGACAGATAATTGTTCAGCTCCATTGGTTTACGCCCTGCTTCCTGCCTTTTGGATTACCTTTTGAAATATATAAAATACTGTTTACAACAGGAGAAATAATATCAAAAATTAGTGAATAAGGGATTAATCCGCGTTCCAAAAGTTTTTTCTGTGCAAGTGCAAGAACAGTTATCTGGGCCGCCATCCTCAAACCAAAAATCGCCAGCACCTCGATCCACAGGTAATGAAACGAGAGCAACACAATGAATATTGTGTAAAAAAGCATCCGTGTTAGAGGTTCGAGCACAAGAATAAATTTATGTGAAGGTTTATAATATTGGCTTGTTGTCAGATGCCGCCTTTTCTGCTTGGCAAATTCCTCAAATGTTGAAGATGCTACCGATCTTGTTTGAGTAGCTGGTGAATACTCAGTTACTGTATTTTCCGGTCTGGCATTCCCATTAACAAACAGGTCATCATCGCCTGAAGCAAGATGGCTGTGCAATCCAAAGCCACCATTATTAAAAAATTCAGATTTGCGGTATGCCAGGTTCCTTCCGACTCCCATATATGGAATTCTTCTCATTGCCATTCCCAGGTACTGCACAGCTATTGTGAAGGTTTCATTCCTGATATAAGCATTAAGAAATCCTTTTTCTTTCAGGTATCCTCCATATCCCAGGACATAGCTTGTCTTTTCATCAAAATTCCGGCACATGCCTTCTATCCAGGCTGATGAAACAGGCTTGCAATCAGCATCAGTGAAAAGAAGCAGATCGTGCTTCGAAGCTTTGATGCCTATAAACTGGGCAAATTTCTTATTGTGGGTGAACTTTGGATCTTTTGTTATCGTGGATACCCTCAGGTGCGGGTACCTCGAAAGGAACTCACCAAGTACGAGATAGGTATCATCCTCAGAACAGTCATTTACAACTATGACTTCATAAATAGGATAATCCTGCTCCAGCACTGATGGTAGAAAATTCCTGAGATTTTCGGCTTCATTTCTTGCACAGATGATTACGGAAACCGGTTTCAGTTCGGCTTTCTTTTCAGCCTTTTCCCGGGTATAAACCGGAAGATAGAAATACAAATAGTAAAAAATCTGAATAGCTGCCGTAACAATAAATAACACGAAAATCGCTAATAGCATCCGGTCCCCCATACTCTCACACCTTTTTCGTGACAATATTAATAAGATAATCCGAATAATTCCGTGAGTAATAATTAATTTGTTATTGTTACTGATAATCAATTTGATGCACTAACAGTTAGTGCCAGTCAGAGTTTTTAAATACAATGTTTTCAGGTTGCAAAAGCCAGCATAATTCATCTTTTAGTATACCGGTCGGATAATGATGAGGAGATAATAAAAAAGCTAACTTTGTGACCGTAAAAATGGAAAGTATTTTTAAAATTGAAGCACTCGATAAGGAGACCGGTGCCAGGGCAGGAACAGTAACTACAGCTCATGGCGAGATTCCGACTCCTATCTTTATGCCGGTCGGTACAGCCGGTACTGTTAAAGGGATACTGCAGAGCGATCTTGAATCCGACATAGATGCAAAGATAATTCTGGGGAACACCTACCATCTATATCTTCGTCCGGGAACCGGTTTGATAAAAAATGCAGGAGGTATACATAAATTTATATCCTGGAACAGACCTGTTCTTACAGATAGTGGGGGATACCAGGTTTTTTCGCTTGCAGAAAACAGGAAGCTTACAGCTGAAGGTGCTCATTTCAAATCTCATATTGATGGTTCAAAGCATATCTTCACTCCTGAAAACACTGTAGATATTCAGCGTGCAATCGGATCTGATATAATGATGGTACTTGATGAATGTACACCATGGCCCTGCGATTACAGTTATGCAAGGAAATCACTCGATCTTACGCATCAGTGGCTTGACCGGGCAATAGTCAGATACAGTGCAACTGAAGGAATGCATGGTTATCAGCAGTTCCTGTTCCCTATTGTGCAGGGAAGTACATTTGAAGACCTCAGAAAAATGTCAGCCGAGAAAATAGCATCATGCAACCTCGCAGGAAATGCCATCGGAGGATTGTCTGTAGGTGAGCCTGCTGATGAGATGTACAGGATTGTTGAGATTGTAACTGCCATTCTTCCTTTTGATAAACCGAGGTATCTTATGGGTGTCGGTACTCCGGCCAATATACTCGAGGCGATTTCAATGGGAATTGATATGTTCGATTGTGTAATGCCAACCCGAAATGGAAGGAATGGAATGCTTTTTACTTCTGAAGGGTCTATTAACATAAGGAACAAAAAATGGAGTGATGATCTGAGCCCTATTGACCCGGACGGACCTTCAGAAGTCAGCACAAGGTATTCAAAGGCATATCTCAGGCATCTTGTAATGTCTGGAGAAAACCTCGGAGCTCAGATAGCAAGCCTTCACAATCTTGCATTTTATCTAAAGCTTGTAAGGGAAGCAAGAAAAAAAATTATAGAAGGTGAATTTGGCAAATGGAAAACAATGATGGTAAAAAAAGTTTCAGAAAGACTTTAAATCTTCTGAAAATCAAGATCATTGACTGGTACATCATAAGGAAGTTCCTTGGTACCTTCTTTTTCTCTCTCGTGCTGATACTCACAATTGCTGTTGTATTCGACTTTGCTGAAAAGATTGATAACTTCATGGAGAGGTCTGCGCCTGTAAAGGCCATAGTCTTTGACTATTACATGAATTTCGTACCATATTTTGCAACCCTTTTCGCCCCGCTTTTCGTATTCATTGCTGTAATATTTTTTACCTCAAAGCTTGCTGTGAATACTGAGATAATTGCCATCCTTAATAGCGGAATGAGCTACCGGAGAATGATGCTTCCGTACTTTCTCTCTGCTACTGTTATAGCAATCTTTACCTTCGCCCTGACAAACTTTGTGATACCTAAATCGAACCTTAAAAGAATTGATTTCGAGCAAAAGTATTACAAACCGACAAGAGGGAGAATTCCCGTGGAGAACATACACAGGAAATTGTCGGATAATGTTTATATGTACATGGGTACTTACAATCCTCTGGGCATGAGAGGTCAGAATTTCACCCTCGACATGTTCAATGACAGCGGGAGGGTTGTATCAAAACTATCGGCTTTATCGGTTGTTTATGATTCAATAGATAAAAAATGGACGGCTGAGAACTACTACATACGTGAAATAAAGGCCGACAGGGAAATAATAACCCAGGGTGATCAGATCGATACAACATTGAATATCAAGCCTCTCGATCTTTCAAGAGATCCCGGCTTTGTTAATACAATGACATTTAATGAGCTCAATGAATATGTTGACCTTCTTAGGCAACAGGGATCGGAGGAGCTTAAGCTGTTCCTTATTGAAAAGCACAGGCGGTATGCCAATCCTTTTGCGGTATTCATTCTTACACTTATCGGGGTATCGCTTTCATCAAGAAAAGTCAGGGGAGGTATAGGTATGAATATCGGTATAGGTCTTACTTTAAGTTTTTCGTATATTCTGTTTCTTCAGTTTGCATCACAGTTCAGCCTTAAGGGCGATCTCAACCCGATGCTGGCAATGTGGATACCTAATATCCTGTATACAGTTATTGCACTGGTACTTTACAAACTTGCACCCAAATAAATCAAAAATCATGTTTTAATAATTTCTGATTTATTAGAATTGCACACTTTTTTAATGAATTCAATACAGTAAAATATAAATTCCGAAAAGATGACAGTTAATAAAAAGATCCGTGAATTTCAGGAAAAGCGGCAGAAAGTGCTTCTTGGCGGCGGAGAACAGGCTATTGAAAAACAAAAGGCAATGGGTAAATGGACTGCAAGGGAAAGAATCATGGCCCTTCTCGACAAAGGCTCCTTCAGTGAATATGATCTTTTTGTTGAACATGATGCCCGTGATTTCGACATGGACAAGAAATCATTGCCCAGTGATGGTGTTGTCATCGGTACCGGAACAATTTACGGAGCACCTGTTGCAATATTTGCACAGGATTTTACAGTTGCCGGAGGCTCACTTGGTATCATGCATTCCAGGAAGATCACCAAAATAATGGATCATGCACTTAAAATGAGAATGCCTCTAATCGGTATAAATGATTCAGGTGGAGCAAGGATACAGGAGGGCGTCAATTCTCTTGCAGGCTACGGTGAGATATTTTTCAGGAATACGATATCAAGCGGTGTAATACCCCAGATTTCAGTGATCCTTGGCCCATGTGCCGGCGGGGCAGTTTATTCTCCTGCTCTTACTGATTTCGTATTTGTTGTAGACAATATCTCCAAAATGTTTATTACAGGACCTGAAGTCATAAAAACAGTTCTTGGTGAGGAGATCTCTATGGAAGATCTTGGCGGAGCAAGGGTTCACAGCGAAATCACAGGCAATGCTCATTTCTTTGCACAGAGCGAGGAGGAGTGTTTCAATCAGATCAAGAAGCTCGTGACATTCATTCCCTGGAATAATTCGCGCAAAGCAAAACCCTTTGATCCGGTAGAGCCGAAAAGCGGTTACAGCATTGAAAAAATCGTTCCCGAAGATCCTACATTGCCTTATGATATCAAGGATGTTATCAGGGCTGTTGTTGATGATTCCGATTTCTTCGAAATAATGGAGAATTATGCAAAAAATATTGTGATCGGGTTTGGCAGGATGGGAGGTAAGACTACTGGATTTGTTGCAAATCAGCCGCTGGAGATGGCTGGTGTGCTTGATGTCGATTCTTCCGATAAGGCTGCCAGGTTCATCAGGTACTGCGATGCATTCAATGTGCCGATCGTAACATTTGTCGACTTGCCAGGTTATCTGCCCGGTATTGACCAGGAGCACGCAGGCGTTATCAGGCATGGTGCGAAAATACTCTATGCATACAGTGAAGCCACTGTTCCAAAGCTTACTGTAATAATCCGAAAGGCATATGGAGGAGGATATATAGCAATGGGCTCCAGGCACCTGAGGGCTGACTTTGTATTTGCGTGGCCATCTGCTGAAATTGCAGTAATGGGACCGGAAGGTGCCGCCAATATTATCTTCAGGAAAGAAATTACAACATCTTCTGATCCTGAGGCAACAAGAAAGCAGAAAGTTGAAGAATATAAGACAAAGTTCGCCAATCCTTATGTTGCTGCATCCCGTGGTTATATAGACGCTGTCATCGAACCTGCAGAGACAAGGAAGTTCCTTCTCCATTCTCTTGAAATTTCAGAGAACAAGAATGTGTCTCTTCCTGAAAAGAAGCATGGATTACCACCGTTTTAATTTAAACTGATTAGTGATGAACAGTAACGATAATAATGGAATCCTGAATATAGATTCCAGCTTATATAAAACAAGAATAAGTCCGAAATTTGCCGCGAGAAAACGTTATGTACCTGTTAATCTAAAGCAGATCGTAAGTCATATCCCCGGTACTATCCTGCAGATACTGGTTTCAGAGGGCAGTGTTGTAAAAAAAGGCGATGATCTGCTTATACTCGATGCCATGAAAATGAAGAACCGGATAAAATGCCCGGCTGATGGTAAGATATTATCAATTGCTACTACAACCGGTGCTAAAGTATCAAAGGGAAGTATACTGCTTGAGCTTGAATAACTAAACCCGGCCTTCAAATATAATGTGCTTTTTTATTCTTTCAGGGAGAGATGGCCGGTCTTTAAAAATACCAAAGACACTGGAGCCGCTGCCTGACATAAGACTGAACAAAGCTCCATATCTGTACATATCCTCTTTTAACTGACCTATCAGCGGGTATTTTGCAAAAGCATAATCCTCAAAGTCATTTTTGATATTGTCCTTCCATTCATTCACAGGCATTGAAATGATTGTGGAAAGGCTAACCGGATGGGTAGCAGGTTTGCAGTTACCATATGCTTCTTTTGTGCTGACATGCAGTCCCGGATTCAGCAATACAATAAAATAGCCTTTAAGGAACTGACCCGATGGGCTGAGTATTTCTCCCCTTCCTGTAGCAAAAGCAGGAACATTGTCGATAAAAAATGAACAGTCACTGCCTATTGATGCGGCTATCTGCATGATCTCTCCATGAGGAATGTTAAGAGAGAAAAATTTATTTACAGACTTTAAAATGCATGATGCATCTGAAGATCCGCCACCCAGTCCGGCCCCCAATGGAATCGCTTTGTGAAGATGTATCTTCAGCCAGGGGAAGCTCCTTAATTCGCGAAGTCTGCTGAGAGCTTTTATTACAAGGTTCTGGTCAATGTTTTCAAGTCCACCATTATTGCCTGTTGTCACCAGTTCATCACTGATCAATGAATCGGAAGCAATAAACTCAAGGGCATCGAAAACGCCCACAGGATAAAAGATAGTTTCAATGTCATGATAGCCATCATTGCGCCTTGCTGTTATACGAAGGCCCACGTTTATCTTGGCATTTGGAAATACTATCACTTTCCTGGAAATTTACTATTGCAAATTAATCAATCGTCACGATTGTCCTGTGGTGCTTATCAACAAGTTCTTAACAAGGTCTGTTTGTAATAATAAAATTCAGGAAGCTTATTTAAGTACTCTATTATTTAAATTTGAATCAGAACACTGACTTGTTCTTGGGTTATTTTAAAAATCAAAAATACAGCTTATTAGATGGCGAAGCAAAGAAACAATGCAGGGACAACGATTGCCTCTTTACCTGATTTTGGCAAGGTGCCTCCACAGGCTATTGATATGGAGGAAGCTGTACTTGGAGCTATAATGCTCGAAAAAGAAGCTGTAATAGCAATACTTGACATATTGAAGCCGGAAAGTTTCTATAAGGAGGCTCACCAGAAAATATTCAAGGCTATTGTAAGCCTTAATACAAGGGAACATCCTGTAGATCTTTACACAGTCACAGAAGAGCTTAGGGCGCACCAGGAACTCGAAATTGTTGGGGGACCGGTTTACCTAACACAGCTTACAGCCAAAGTTGTATCTGCGGCCAACGTCGATTATCATGCACGCATTGTTCAGCAAAAGTACATACAACGTGAGCTGATAAGAGTTTCAACTGATATCCAGACACGATCCTTTGATGATACCTACGATGTCACAGAGCTGCTCGACTACTCTGAAAATGCCCTGTTCCAGATAGCTGAAGGAAACATAAAAAGAGAGATCGCTCCCATAAATATTGTTATTAAAGATGCTATCAGGGAGATTGAGGAAGCAGGCAAAAGGGATGATGCTCTTGTCGGCACTCCTTCGGGATTTACAAAACTCGACAGGCTCACCTCGGGATGGCAAAAATCGGAACTTGTTATCATTGCTGCAAGACCCTCAATGGGTAAGACAGCTTTTGCACTGTCCATGGCCCGAAATATGGCTGTAGATCACAACAGGTATGTGGCAATCTTCTCATGTGAGATGTCATCGGTACAGCTTGTGAACAGGCTTATTGTGGCTGAGACAGAGATACCCGGCGATAAAATAAAGAATGGCCGTCTCAATGAAGAAGAATGGAAGCAGCTCGACTCCAGGATTAAAAAGCTGATGCAGGCACCAATATTTATTGATGATACACCGGCAATATCTATTTTTGAACTTCGTGCAAAATGCCGCCGCCTTATGGCTCAGCATAAACTTGATATTGTCATCGTTGACTACCTTCAGCTTATGTCGGGACCGGATAATGCCGGCAGCAGGGAACAGGAGGTTAGTAATATCTCAAGGTCACTGAAGAGCATTGCAAAAGAGCTGAATGTGCCAATTCTTGCATTATCCCAGCTTAACAGGTCAGTTGAGATGCGCGGTGGTACCAAAAGGCCTGTACTTTCAGACCTCAGGGAATCAGGCGCTATCGAGCAGGATGCCGACATGGTTGTATTCATACACAGACAGGAAAAATTCGGTCTGACAACTTTCGAAGATGGTACTTCAACAAAAGGTATTGCTGAAATAATTCTTGCAAAAAACCGTAACGGTCCTGTCGATGATGTCCGTCTCAGGTTCAGGGAAGAAAGAGCTCAGTTCGTTGACCTCGATGAGTTCCAGATCGACAGCATGGACATGGTCGGGGCGCAAAGCATCACTCTCGGATCAAAGATGAACCATGATAACCTTCGGAGGCTGAGCACAGGTTTCGAAGATGAAACCGAGTTCAGGGATGAACCACCTTTTGCTTAAAAGGTAAAATAATAAACGGTGCCGGGTTAATTCAGTCTTAACAGGAGTGATACCCCGGCACTTTTGTATTTTACATTCTCAAAACCTACATACACGCCTATTTCGGCGACAAAAAATATTTCACTGATGGCATAACCTATCTCGGTATAATGGTCATGATGCCTTGATCCGAAATATGATAGACTCAGGTTTTCCCTCATCAGTGTATTGGAGAGGAAGGGCAGGTATTTAAGCAGCAGGTATGGGGTTGTATACTTTGTATGGCCCTGTACAAAAAATTCCGGCGTGCTGAGGGAATAAAAAGCAGGAAGCCTGAAGGCATCTTCATAATTGTTAAGTAAAAGAGGCAGGGGTTGTGAATTGATATGGTAGAAATCATAAAAAGTAACATTATTCTTGTTCAGGAATCCTCCCGTGCGAACTCTCCACCTGAACTCGCTGAAAGCACCCAGGTCTTCAACCCTGGAAACTTCAAACCTCAGCATATAATAGTGCTTCAATGGATTCGCCAGCTCCTTAAACTCGTTAATGCCATGACGCCAGGTCAATGTAAATGTTGGCCAATCGGAACCTTCAGGAATCTTTCTCAAACCAGCGACCCTGTATCTTTCCCTTGGAGTCCAGGTTACTATTGCATTGAATGCTGCATGATTCATATCCCTGATCGCATAAATCGAATTTGCTCCGGGAAGAAGGTATTCATTAGCAGGCTGATTTGGGGTGTACTGTACGGCAGGCCTGAATATTGAAAAGTCTGTCGTATTCTCCAGCATCCCCCTTTTCTCATAAGAAGATGAAAAATCGAGGCTCAGGCCGGGTGAAATATTCGTAAGATACCCAAGTGTATAATATTCAGATTCATAAAGTTTAAGGTTATTCTTTCTTAGTAACAATGAAAAATTCATGTTCAGGAACAGGTTGATTCCTCCTCCTGTGTTAAAATCCACGCTGGCTCTTCCTGCACGGGCATAAACCTGACTGTATCTTTTATTCTGAATGGAATAAAATGAGTTAATTCTCCAGATAAGGTCTTGTCGGCTGAAAGCCCATTTCAGCTCCGGAGCTATATACAGTTTCCTGTTCTTCCAGTCCTTTCCAAGATGAAAATCCACACCATATACAAATCCGTCGACTGTGTTAAAAGAGAAATTGGAAATGTCGAAGAGCCCATCGAAACCTATTGATTTTCCTGTTGTGTCACGCCATGTATAACCGCTTGCTATATGGCGCATTGTTTTCATAAACATGCTTCTCTGCTTCGCCTCTTTTGGCTCTGTTTTGACATCCGCTGAGTCTTTATCTGCACGCTTTGCTAGAGATACCTCTCTGGCACTATCCCGTTCAACAAGGGTGCTCTTCTCAATATCAGAAAGAGGAATTGGCCTTATCTGTGACCAGTAGAGGCTGTCTTTTTTGTTTGCATCCTTGTCAACCTTCTGAATAACATTATCAGACACCTCCAGTTTATTTTTAGCAGTGTCGCTCAGGCTTTTTTCAGACTTCTTCTCCATGAGCCTGGAGAGCTTAACCATATCCCTGCTATTGATCTCATCTTTTGAAAGGATCCTGTTTATCTGTTCTTCAGTCTTTGATGTCTTCAGGCTGTCTGGAGGCTTTGAGTTTGTGAAGTTTGTTGTAACTGTCTCAGGTTTCTTAAGCGATTTGTTTGGCTTAACATCAAGATATTTCACCGAGCTCCCATAGAATGCTTCTGCCTCAACACCCATTATATCGATATTCACATCAAAATTATGGCTGACAGGCATCCATATTCCTTCGGTGACAGGAACATACAGCTGCTGAACCCGTATTTTCCCGGCAATATTCTCATTTACAAGGTCAACACTATGAAGACACCACAGATCTTCAATTATAAATATCGTTCCCTCGAAGAGTTGCTGACTCTTCCTTTTTGGAGTTACCCTGATCTTGTTTATTACATACTCTCCCTGCAATGAGATGCCCAGGTACTTAAAGTTGTAATGTGAAAAAGCTGCAGGTGAAAGAGGCGATATTGCCATCTCTGCAATTTCAGGCTCATAGAAGCTTGCCTGGATAAAGCTCATCGGTGATATCTCATTTCCCTGCTCAGGAAAGGTGCTGTTAATAGAAATTACTCTCTGGAAATATTTATCCGGGGCTGTAAACTCTATCTCATTGTATGACTCCATAAAAAATGAATCACCCTTCTTCAGCCTGATTTGCTCACCGTTTTTGCCCTGCTGGATTGACATGTTCTTCTGAAGTATCTTTGGAATCCTGTTTATCAGGAGATTACCTTTAAGATATACTTCTGCCTTATAGTACTGGATGTTGTTAAGGTAATAAGGAGCCATACCTATTACTTTCCGCATGATTATATATGCAGGATCTTCGCCTGATGCCGTGACTCTTACTTCAGGGATCTCATAATACTGTTGTGGCAGAACAACATCTTTATCAATAGTACCGGTTGCAATGGAAACATCAACGTATACCGGCTGGAATCCAAGGCTCTGGTATGTTACTTTGTAATCCCCGGGAGGCAGCCGGATCTCATAATCACCCTTCGTATTTGATGTTGTGCCCTGCCTTATTTCACTTATATAAACAGTTGCATAGGGGATGGGATCGCCTGATTCACTCCTGATATTGCCCTTAAGCACCTGTGAATCGGCATCCTGGCCGAATTGTGAAAGAAAGATTACTGATAAAAAGAAGTATTTCATAGAACTTTGTGAATCACCGGGTTATTCATCAACATCATCATCTTCCTTTTGTTTGCCAAGATCTTTCTTTCCGGCAAGGATAATAACTATTTCGCCTTTGGGAGGTTTGTTTTTATAATGACTGGCAACTTCAGATAATGTGCCTCTGATATTTTCTTCATACAGTTTGCTTAATTCCCTTGAAACACAAACATCCCTCTCCGGACCGAAAATGGATGAAAACTCTTCAAGTGTCCTTACGAGCCTGAATGGAGATTCATAAAACACCATTGTCCTTTTTTCATCTGCCAGGGCGGTAATTTTTTTATTTCGTCCTTTTTTCGGCGGAAGAAATCCTTCAAAACAGAAATGATCGGATGGGATCCCGGAATTTACAAGTGCCGGAACGAATGCTGTGGCCCCCGGCAGGGTTTCAACTTTGATGCCTTTGGCGATACAGTTCCTTACAAGCAGGAAACCGGGATCGGATATGCCGGGTGTGCCTGCATCTGACACTAGAGCAGTGGTTTGACCTGAAGCAATCCTGTCACATACATAATCGACGTTTTTATGTTCATTGAATGCATGATAGGATTGCAGAGGAGTCGTAATTCCGTAATGGTCGAGTAATTTCCTTGTCTGCCTGGTGTCTTCAGCAAGTATCATGTTGACTGACTTAAGCACATCAACTGCCCTGAACGTCATGTCGCTGAGATTGCCAATAGGTGTTGGTACAATATAGAGCATGCTCATTTTGAAAATTTCCTTTTTACCAGGTCAACAAGGTTCCTGTATGCTTCATTATCATTACCGGCGTTCCTGTATTTCACCAGTATAGTATTTACTTCCTCCATGCTTTCGGCTTTTTCAAGCTTGGAGATTATATTGTCATACTCATCCCTCTTGCCGTTAAACAGCTCTCTTATATAATAAAACCGGTCATTTACCCCTATTGCTTCCGTAAGATTGGTTATTGTTTTGCCCTGGTATTCCTGGGTATTGCCCAGTTGTTCATTAAACCTTGCAAGATGACTGAATGTATCTGCAATGATAGGGGCCACAAAAGGTTTTCCTGGTTCTTTATCAGGTTCAATTTTCTCATCCTGGAAAACAGGCTTTTCAACTATGACGCTCTCATGTATGTTAATCTCAGGTCCACTAATCTCAGGTAGCGGGATCTGGTTTTCTGTCCTTTCAGGAGCAGGTTCCTTGTGAAAAGTCTTTTCGGGTTCCTTTTCATCAGGAGTGTTAATGTTCCTCACATCATTCTTTTCATCAACATTACTAATCTCCTTCAACAATGCTATAACCCCTGCGACGTTCCTGCACTTTGATCGGGCAAGTTCAATCTTTAAAACCTGGGGATGCGGAGATTTCCTTATATCTTCAAGAATGTCACATGCTTCTTCAAGCTCCCTGATCATTAAATCAATGGTTGAATTGAAATCCATGAGATTTGATAATTAATTAACAAACCATTTTCTTTATTTTGCAAAATTAAAGATAATTCCACAAGTCATCGCGGAAAATCTTCGTTATCTGATTGAAACAGGCTATAGCAGGATGGACTTTCTTGAAAATTCTAATGGAATGGCTGGTAAACGCGGGTCAATTGAGGTGATCACGGGATCAATGTTTTCGGGGAAGACCGAGGAATTGATCAGGAGACTCAGGAGGGCCGGTTTTGCAGGTCTGCATGTCGAGATATTCAAGCCGTCGATAGATAAAAGATATTCTGAGATACATGTTGTTTCCCACGATGAGAAGTCGATAATGTCAACACCTGTCGACAACCCGGCATCGATACTGCTCCTTGCAGCTCATGTTGATGTTGTTGGCATAGATGAAGCCCAGTTTTTCGACAATACTCTTGTTGAAGTATGTGTTACTCTTGCGAACAATGGAGTGCGTGTCATTGTTGCCGGACTGGATATGGACTTCATGGGAAAACCATTCGGACCCTTACCTGATCTCCTTGCAGTTGCCGAACACATTACAAAAGTTCATGCAATCTGCATACGATGCGGTAACCTGGCCCAGTTTTCTTTCAGGAAGTCAGCCCAGGAGGGAGTTGTCCTTCTGGGAGAGAAAGATCTTTATGAACCCCTGTGCAGAAATTGTTATAATAAAGCAATCAGCAAATCATGAATCTGACTTCTTCAGATCTTGCAGTGATCATACCAGGTAAACTTTACGGACCAGGCGACTATCCTGTTAACGAAGTTATTACAGACAGCAGGCAATCTGCGTGGTCTGAAGGACTCGTATTCTTTGCTATCAGGGGGAAGAATCATGACGGCCACCAGTTTATAATTAATCTGTATGAAAAAGGAATAAGGGTCTTTGTCGTTGAGAAGCTTGTTCATGAGATTAAATTATATCCTGATGCATCTTTTATTGTGACATCCGACACTGTTTCTGCCCTTCAGAAGATAGCTGCATATCACCGTAAGAAGTTCCTGTCTCCTGTTATTGCTGTTACAGGTAGTACCGGAAAGACAATCGTAAAAGAATGGCTTGCCGATATTATCGGCCAGGTACTGCCTGTCGTCAGAAGTCCCAAAAGCTATAACTCCCAGATAGGTGTGCCTCTTTCAGTTCTTAAGCTTAGCGAAAAATATAAAATTGGCGTGTTTGAAGCAGGCATTTCCATGCCCGGAGAGATGGAAAACCTTAAGCGGATAATAGACCCTGAAATAGGTGTTATAACAAATATCGGGGAAGCACACAGTGAAAATTTTCCTGGTAAGGATGTTAAGGCTTCAGAAAAGCTAAAACTCTTCACTGGAGCCGGTAAGATAATCTTCCCTTTTGATGATGAAACGATCAGGACGCACATCATTAATGATAAGCTTCTTGCCTCAAAAGATCTTTTCAGCTGGTCTTTTAATGACAGAAATGCAAGATTGCATGTAAAGAGAGTTCCCGCAAAGGATGGAAGCATGCTTCTCAAAATATTTTTCGAGGGGACAGATTACCAGTTTACAATCCCTTTTATTGACAGGGCATCCGTTGAAAACTCTATAACTGTTGCTGCAACCTGTTTTGCACTGGGAATAGATCCTGCCATTATCGGCAGCGGACTTCAGAATCTTGCTTCTGTTGCAATGCGCATGGATTTGAAAAACGGCATCAATAATTGCAGGTTAATAGAGGATTTCTACAATTCCGATCCGGGTTCGCTCGATATGGCAGTTGAATTCCTGAGATCACATAAAGGCAGGAAAACAGCATTGATTTTGTCAGACTTTGTTCAGAGTGGCAGACCGGAAGCGGATCTTTATGGTGAGGTAGCGGATCTTGTAAGAAGAACAGGCATTAACAGATTTATAGGTATCGGGAAAGCATTATTCAGGAACAGTAGCCTGTTCAAAGATAGCAGTAAGTTCTATGAGAGTACAGATGATTTTATTTCCGACATCGGTTCACAAAATTTCAGGAATGAAATTATACTATTAAAGGGTGCCAGGATCTATGAATTTGAAAAGATAGCACAGCTTCTTGAGGAGCAGATTCATCAGACAGTACTCGAGGTTAATCTTGATGCCATAGCTCATAATCTCAATGAGTTTCGTAATCGCCTCCTGCCAGGTACCAAAATAATGGCAATGGTCAAAGCCTTTGCTTATGGAGCAGGGCCCCTTGAAATTGCTTCCCTCCTGGAATACCAGAGAGTTAACTATCTTGCCGTTGCTTATGCTGATGAAGGCATTGAGTTGAGGAATGCCGGAGTTTCACTGCCTGTTATGGTAATGAATCCCGATCCGGCTGCAACGGATCTTATTATCCGAAACTCGCTTGAGCCGGAGATATATAGTTTTGAATCTCTTGATAGATTCATCGCTTCTGCCTCAAAGCATGGTTTGGTAAGTTATCCGGTGCATTTAAAGATTGATTCCGGTATGCACAGGCTTGGTTTTATGCCTGAAGAGGCTGAAGATCTGGCTCAAAGGATCAAAGTTACGGGTAGCATCAGGATAGTGTCTGTTTTCTCTCATCTTGCGGCAAGCGAGGATCCTGCATCAGATTATTTTACACATAAACAGGCAGATACTTTTATTAAAGCCGCTGAAAAGATAAGAGATATTGTTGGGTATCCTTTCCTCAGGCACATCCTTAACTCTTCAGGAATACTCCGTTTTCCTCAATACCAGTTCGAAATGGTCAGGCCGGGAATTGGCATCTATGGAACTGGCAGCCGCGAAGGTGTTGATCTGAAAGTTACCGGCAGGTTCAAGACAAGAATATCACAGGTAAAAAAGATTAAAGCAGGGGACCCGGTCGGGTATGGTCTTGCAGATGTTTCAGACCACGACAGGATGATTGCTATCGTTCCTGTCGGCTATGCTGATGGATTAAGGAGGCAACTCGGAAACAATATTGGTTCCTTGTTCATAAGGGGTGTAAGAGTGCCTATTGTCGGAAGGGTTTGCATGGACATGTGCATGGCTGATGTTACCGGAACAGGAGCACAATCAGGAGATGAGGCCGAAGTATTCGGCGAAAACATAAGTATTGAAGAGATCGCGGGACTGTGCGAAACCATCCCGTACGAAATACTCACCTCAATTCCCCGCAGGGTTAAAAGGGTATTTTTCAGGGAATAGAGTGTCTGGGTGTCTGGGTGTCTGGGTGTCTTGGTGTCTGGGTGTCTTGGTGTCTGGGTGTCTTGGTGTCTGGGTGTCTTGGTGTCTG
>DATGYZ010000014.1:0-97474 GCA_035297425.1 Bacteroidales bacterium
ATCCAGGGAGAAATAAACCCGCCATATATTAAATACTGCATTAACAGGGAGAACTGGTCGAAAGCCAAACTTCTAATCCAAAATCTTCTTGATGAAGACCAGCTCCCGGAAGATTTTTGCAGTGATGATTCGAAAGAAACTACAACCTTATTAAAATAGCTTAGTAATGGAAATCAAAATTTTAGGAACAGGCTGTCCGAAGTGCAAGACACTTGAGAAAGTTACGCGCGAAGCGGTGACTGAAATGGGTGTTAATGCAGATATTCTGAAAGAAGAGGATATTGTGAAGATCATGGGTTATGGAATTATGTATACGCCGGGACTGGTAATCAACGGTAAAGTTGTTTCCAGCGGTCGGGTGCTTTCATCAAAAGAAGTAAAGGAGCTTATATTGAAAAATCAATAAGATAAGTCCATGAAAACTATATCTAGCCTTGTATTGCTGATAGTGGCCCTTTTTAGCCTGTCATGCAATTCCCAATCGCCGAAACAGCCAGCAGCCACAGTCGCTACTTCTGACAATTCAGATAAAATTGAAGCATATTATTTTCATTTCACTGTGAGATGCACTACCTGTAAAACCATAGAGGCAGATACGAAAAAGAATCTGGAAATGTTATACCCGGAACAAATCAGGACCGGTCTGATAACCTTCCAGTCACTGAATCTTGATGAAGAATCTTCCAGTGCAATTGCAAAACAACTGGGAGTTTCCGGACAGACTCTACTTTTTGTAAGGGGTGATCAGAAGATAAATCTTACTAATGAAGGTTTCATGTATGCAGTTCCAAATTCTGAGAAATTTAAAGAGATCATAAACGAGAAGGTGGAATTTCTTCTTACTGCTAAATAATGGGATTTCTGACCGATCTTCTGGACAACAGTACCGTTCCATGGATAACAGCTATCCTACTCGGCTTGCTTACCGCCATAAGTCCCTGCCCTCTTGCTACGAACATTACTGCTATAGGTTATATCAGTAAGGATATTGAAGATAAGAGAAGGGTTTTCTATAATGGTATCTTCTACACTGCAGGAAGGGCAATTACCTATACAGTTTTGGCAATGGTCATTATTCTGGGTGCTGATCAATTCCAGGTCTCAGGCTTCTTTCAGAAATATGGTGAAAAGGTTATTGGCTTTCTGCTCCTTATTATTGGTCTATTCATGATTAACCTGATCAGGATCAATATACCCTGGCTGAAGAGTTTATCATCCGGTATTGAGAAGAAAAAGAATTGGGGATACATTGATGCCGTACTGCTTGGAATTGTCCTGGCACTTGCATTCTGTCCTTACAGCGGCGTACTCTATTTTGGCATCCTGATACCCCTTTCGGTTTCAAGTGCATCAGGTCTGTACCTGCCTGCAATTTTTGCGATTGCAACAGCAATTCCTGTTATAATGTTTGCATGGTTGATTGCATTCATGGTGAGCACAGTTGGCAGCTTTTATAACAGAATCAAGTCATTTGAGCTATGGTTCAGGAGATTTGCAGCTGTACTGTTCATCATCGTTGGATTATACTATATCATCAGAATTTACTTTTTAAAATCATAAATGAAGAAGAAAAGCACGAACATATTTCTATTAATCATTCTTTTACCAGCCTGGTTCATCATCCATCATTACCTGCAGCCATTGACCGACTGGCTTGTTGATTCTGTGTTAGGAATGGCTCCTGGGAAACGGCTGACAGAGGCTGTTCGCTTTTTTATCTTTGAAGTTCCGAAGGTCATGATGTTGCTGGCGCTTATAGTCTTCTTTGTCGGAATCACCAGGACTTTTTTCACCCCGGAACGAACACGCAAGGCACTTGAGGGCAAAAGGACCTTCACAGGTAATGTCATGGCTGCCGGACTGGGAATTGTAACACCATTCTGCTCCTGTTCAGCCATACCGCTTTTCATTGGTTTCGTAGAATCAGGCGTTCCGCTCGGAGTCACATTTTCATTTCTGATCGCTTCCCCGATGATAAATGAGGTGGCTGTTGTCCTGCTTTACGGAATGTTCGGTATTAAAGTTGCTCTGATATATGTTATTACAGGTCTCCTGATTGCCATTGCAGCCGGTTGGACAATCGGTTTCCTCAGGCTTGAAAAGTGGGTGGAACCATGGGTTTATTCTATGCACATGGGAGATAACAGCCAGGAGGAAGAAAGGGCAACATGGGGAACCAGGATACGAATGGGATACGCAGCTGTCAGCGATATTGTTGGAAAGGTCTGGATGTATGTCGCAATCGGTATAGCTGTCGGAGCATTTGCCCATGGATATGTTCCGGAAGATTACATGGCATCGCTCATGGGAAAATCGGTCTGGTATTCTGTTCCATTGTCGGTTTTGATAGGCATCCCGCTATACAGCAATGCAGCCGGAATAGTACCAATTGTCTCAGTACTGCTTGAAAAGGGAGCTGCCCTTGGCACTTCTCTGGCTTTCATGATGGCTGTGATAGGTCTATCCCTGCCTGAGATGATCATCCTCAGGAAAGTTCTGAAACTGCCATTGATATTTACATTTATCGGTGTAATTGGCACAGGCATTATCCTTGTCGGATTTATTTTTAATATTCTCTTTTAATTCACTCTTTTCAAAACTGATGAGGAATCAGTGGAAAATCAGGGTTTGATCTTCTCATACAAGCCTGTTAGCTTTGTGTTATATATATCCCTGATCTGGGATTCATTTTCCCCTATTGGTTTTACAGGGATAAGGTCAATCACTTCTTCAGGCTTCAGCCCTGACTTGAACATCAGATCCAGGGAAGCAAGCATAGTCTGGTTTATGGATTCCCTGCTTTCACTCTCAGAGAGGCCTATTTTCTCGCCGATTGCAGCGAGTTCCTGCCATTGGAACCAGAAGTAGGTCGGTAGCATCGCTGACATTATTGCATAGCTTTCCAGCTTTGATTCCGGCACCTCGAAGGTTTTTCCAAGATTGCCAAGCATCTCAAGAATAATTTTCTTTTCAGGCTCGGGAAAGTCCTGGCCAAAGCATATCGGGTTGTAACCTTCATTTATGAATGACGTTGCGTTAGGTATCATCCTGGCAAGCCTGATTACGTGTCCGAGTTTCATAGCCATCTTCGAAATAGTAATCTTCGGCGCAAGGGAGATTATGGTTGACTTACTGCTGATGTTCCCTTTCAGGCTTTCCAGAGTGTCCATTATCAAAGGTGGATGAAGCGATACAAAAACTATATCCTGTGCAGCGGCTGTCGCCGGATCAGCTATCCTGTATGAGGGGTAACATGTTTTCAGCTTTTTCAAAGCTTCAGCGTCAGGATCCGTGACCACAATCTCTTTGAACCTGATACTCTTGTTTCTGAATGCCTGCAGCAGGATCCGCGTGATCCTTCCGCCTCCGATAAAACCAATTGACTGTTCCATATCCGAATTTTTTATAATGGTTTTTGCTTCCCTGGGTTTGAGCTGACACATACATGAACCGGTAAGTCGGTACTCTTTATCTGTTGTCACCGGAAAACCATCCTTTTCCCAATCTACAATACCTCCGGAAAGGTTTGCAACATTCTGGTAACCCTTTTCCATCATGAACATCACTGCTTCACGGCTATGAAGTCCGACAGCATCAGCAAAGATCAATGGAATGTTTAGCGGTAGTTGCTGGTATGTGCTTGTAAGTTCACTGTACGGGAGATATACGACGTTTTTGGTTCCAAACATTTTAAAGTTGCTCAGATAGGTTTCCCTGACATCTATTATGAATGCACCATCTTCACATAACCTGAATGCCTCCCGGGCAGAAAGATTAAGAACATCATGAGTAAAATAGCCCGTATCAGTGAAATAATTCTTCAATTGTTAATCTTTTCGTAAATATACGAAATGATTATTCATATACGAAATCTTTTGACCACTGAGCCTCCAGGACACACCAGACACCAAGACTATTTATGCCTCCTGATCAATGAAGCCAGGTACCTCGATTTGAACTGCTGGCTCGCCAGAACCTGTTTAAGGGGAGGAAGTTTAAGAATGACACCAAGTATAGCTGCCATTGTCCTGTGACTAAGGTATGCCTGATTATCGAAAATAAGGTTGTGAAGCTTTCCTCTTTCTATAGCCATCAAAACAATCCTGTGTACAGAATCAACTGGTGTGATCACCTTGTTTTCACGTGATCGTAGCTTCATTGCTCCCCTGCTGCAACCATTCAGGCATACTCCGCATCCAAGACATCTGTCCTTGTTTATACTGGCGTTCTTCCTGGAAGGATGGTGTGGATCGTTTGATGAAACAAGTGTCAGAGCCTCAACCGGGCAAAGGTTAACACATTGTCCGCAACCATTGCATTTTTCTTCTGAGATCTCAGGGATAAACCCTGTTGTGAAAACAGTATTAAGAAAACCCAGCTTTCTTGAAGCAACAAGAGCTTCACAGCAACACCCGCAGCAATTACAAATAAAACTAACCCTGTTCTGGACATTTTCACCCAGTTGAAGAAGATTATATTCCCGTGCCTGCTGCAGAAGGTCTAAAGCCTCCGGAACATCAGCCTTCCTTGCAATACCATGGCGGGTAAGAGAATCGGCGCTTCCGTTGAATGTCATACAAATTTCAAGCGGAGCCTTACAGTTTTTTCCAACGTGTTGCATCTTATGCCTGCAATAGCATGTACCAATTCCTATTACGCTTGCATTTTTTATTACCCACGATGCCCTCTCAAAATCGAGAACATGAATGGAATTTTCTTGAGATAAAACATTCTCATTGACAAAAGCTCTTCCAAGCTGGGTTTCACCATTATTAAAAAGATCTTTGATAAAATCTTCTTCCTGGTTCATGTACATATAAAACAGTTCCGACAGCTCTTTCTGATTTATATCATCCCTGTAGCGCATCAGCGAGAATTCGAAAAATCCGGCCATTGGCGGAGGCATCATATAAATAACATTGTCCCGATCAACCGCATCAATAAGGATGCCCCTGTCTGCCAGATCATTAAGTATCTTTTCTGCATCAGACCTTTTCATCTTCCAGATTGTTGCTGCCCTGTCAGCGGTGAAAGGTTTAACAGGCAACAAAGAAATCAATCCTGCCTCTCTTTCGGTAAAGAGGATTTTAAAAATCTGAAACAGGAGATCTGAAGGAAATGCTCCCTGGGGAAAAAGATTTACTCTCCGTGAAAGCTTCTTATAGTTCCTTATGGTATTATGATGTGCCAGGGATGAAGGTTTTCTGTTTAACAGGGAATATGCTTCTTTGTTTCAGCAATCAGGATTATTCGGTCCTCTACCTTCACCATCACCGTAAAGGGATTATTGAAAGTCCTGCAGCCTGAAATCCTCGATCAATTCATCACTCAGAATTCCCGAGGCTATTTCGCGAACTTCGCCTGTCATCCTGATATTCCAGTCAGGGTCTATCTGAATGTCGAGAATGCCCCCGATCATATGCATCCTGAGGTTTCCTTTAACAAGGCCCCGTTTTACAAGGATACATGAGGCAGCACATGAGGAACTGCCTGAAGCCAGCGTGAACCCTGCACCTCTTTCCCAGATCAGTATGCGAGCATCATGATCTGACAATACTTTTGCAAACTGAACATTTATCCTGTTGGGGAACATCGGATGGTTCTCAAGCAGTGGACCGTATTTCCTTATTTCATTTTCATCAAGCTCATCTTTTATTACAACGCAATGAGGATTACCGACCGATACACAATTTACCTCGAAATCCCTGTCCCCAGCTGTAATCGTTTGTGAAATGAATTCCGGCAACCCGGAGCTCACAGGAATCTTTGATGACTCAAAAATAGCTTTGCCCATATCAACTTTTATCATTAGGGCCTTGCCTTTCACTTCTTCGGTTATTTCAGCATAAACTATATCTGTTAACGTTTCAACAGAGAACTGCCGGCTTTTCGTATAACCGTAATCATAAATGTACTTGCAGAATATACGAAGACCATTTCCGCTTTTTTCAGCTTCTGAACCATCGGGATTAAACACCCTGAAACCAAAATCAGCTTTTTCTGCAGGCACCTTCAGAACAATGCCATCTGATCCAATCCCGAAATTCACATTAGAGATTCTCCTTATAGACTGCTTATTAAGTTGAAAATTAATTTTACTGCTGTCAAGAACAATATATTCATTTCCAAGACCATGCATTTTAACGAAGCTGTTTTTTTCCATTGTTTAATAAGGTTTTTATATTATCATTCCGATATGATTCGCAACAAAAGGTCAGAGGGACATTATTACTTTATATATTTACACGCAAAAATAAGAATAATGGCCAGGATTAATGAAAATTATTTAAAGCTTCAATCATCTTACCTTTTTCCGGAGATAGGTAGAAGGGTTCGTGAATTCCAGAAAAACAATCCCAATGCGCAGATCATAAGGATGGGAATTGGTGATGTGACATTGCCTCTTTCACCATCGGTAATAAAAGCTTTCAGCGAAGGGGTAAATGAAATGGCTGACAAAAGCACATTCAGGGGATATGGCCCTGAGCAGGGGTATGACTTTCTACGGGAAGCAATTGCTTTAAATGAATACCAGTCAAGAGGTGCGGACATCCAGGCTGATGAGATTTTTATTTCTGACGGATCAAAATGCGATACGGGCAACATTTTTGAAATCTTCGGAGCCGAAAACTCAATTGCTGTCCAGGATCCTGTCTACCCCGTATATGTTGATTCAAGCGTAATGATGGGACGTACTGGCAACATGACCAATGGGTATTATGAGGGTCTCTTATATCTCCCATGCACTGCCGCAAATAATTTTATCCCTGAATTCCCCCGGCAAAAAGCTGACATAATCGTTCTATGCTATCCAAATAATCCTACAGGACAGACTATTACAAGAGAAGAGCTAAAGAAATGGGTGGATTATGCTGCAGAGAACAGGTCTGTAATTCTTTATGATTCTGCATATGAAGCCTACATTACTGATCCCGAGATTCCTCATTCAATATTTGAGATTGAAGGGGCCAGGAAAGTAGCTATCGAATTCAGAAGCTTTTCAAAAACAGCCGGTTTTACAGGAACAAGATGTGCATATACAGTTATTCCCAAAGACCTCCTTGCTTACACAGCCGATGGTACAGGAAAACCACTTTATGATCTTTGGTACCGGAGGCATACAACAAAATTCAACGGTGTCTCCTACCCTGTCCAGAGAGCTGCTGCAGCAATTTATACGGATGAAGGTAAGAGGGAGACAAAAGAGATAATTGCCTATTACATGGAGAATGCCAGGACACTGAGGGAAAATCTCGAAGACATGGGTTTCACTGTATTCGGTGGCAGAAATGCTCCTTATGTGTGGGTTGATTCAGGAAGAGGTATCAAATCATGGGATCTTTTTAACAAGCTTCTGCATGAGGTCAATATCGTCGGCACCCCCGGCTCAGGATTCGGACCATCAGGTGAAGGGTATATAAGGTTTTCATCGTTTGCTTCCAGGGAGAATGTGCTGAAAGCGATAGAGAGACTGAAAAATTTACGATGGGACTAATAATAATCATACTTTAAACTTATACGGAGGTCATTCATTATGACCTCTTTTTTGTTTCCACTCTTCCTTCAATAGTTTTGTTGATAATTTTGCCTGACCAATAAACAAATCGATGTAAAAATTTGTCATTCAGGATACTCCGTTTTCTCTTTTCCATTTTTTATAAAACATTATAATAGAAGTATCCATGGGTAATATTCCTTTATAACAATAATCTTATGATAGAAGCTGTAAACTTCTGGAACGAGCCGAACAATAAATCGCATTGGGATTTTGAAGTTGATCCGGGATGGAAGATCTATTCGGATATGGTCAAGATTGCAGCAAAGGCTGCACGGTCTGAAAAGCCCGACATCACCCGTGTACTTGGCGGCATGTCGCCAATTGACCCTTCTTTCCTGATGAATCTGAAGAGTGCAGGTACACTCGATGATCTTGATGCAGTTGCTGTACATGGTTTTCCCCTCGACTGGAACCTCTGGAACATTAACGAATGGCCAGATAAGATCAGTGAAATAGAATCTGTGACTCATCTGCCTGTCTGGGTAACTGAAGTTGGTGCATCGAGTTTCGGAGCTGAAGAAGTGCAGGAATTCGGGTTCCGCAGAACGGCCGAATTGCTTTCGGGACGCGTGAACAGGATCCACTGGTACAGCCTGTATGATCTTCCAAAGGAATGGGTTGCAACGACAAGACACCGTGAAGCAGAAGGTTCTTCATATTACCGTCATTTCTATATGGGTTTGCTCCGTGAGGACGGAACACCAAAGATGGCTTTAAAGCATTTTCATGAATTTACACCAGAGCTGGGTATTTGCCAGTGGTTCCACTTTGAGGACCATCGTCTTGATTCAGCTGTTAAATGGCTTGAAAAACTGAATGTAAGGAGATTAAGAACAGGATTAAGCTGGGCTGATTACCTGCGTCCGGATGCGGAAAAATGGTTCGACAGGATGATGAAGGCACTCGATAAGTTCGATCTTACCATAACTTTCTGTTTCACTCCGGAATCAAGAGGCATACAGCCACATCACACAAGCGCTCCCATGAATATTGAAGAATATGCAGATTTCTGTTTAACAATGATGCGCAGGTATGCCTGATCTACCTGAAACAAAGGATTCATGGTTTCACTTCATGAGACAGGGCATGTTCGAAGAGGCCTGGAATCATAGTGATTCAGTTCTGAGAACAGGAGCGAACAGGGATTATATAAACCTGCCGCGTCATTACCAGTGTATCTGGGATGGTTCATCTCTCGAGGGAAAATGCGTGCTTGTTAGGTGCTATCATGGTCTGGGCGATACAATTCAGTTTGTGAGATATGTTCCGATGCTGAAGAAGATCGCAAAAGAAGTGAACTTATGGGTGCAACCGCGCCTCATCGAACTCTTCCATAGTGTAAAGGGTATTGACAGGCTGATCCCTCTTCACGACGGAGCCCCAGGAATTGAATATGATGCTGATATCGAAATAATGGAATTGCCGCATTATTTCAGGACCACAGCTTCCACAATACCCTCAGAGTTTCCTTATATTTATGTGGAACCCAGGAATTTTGACTGTGATAATCAGCAATTTTCCGCTGGAATAGTATGGAAGGCAGGTGACTGGGATAAATCGAGAAATATAGATTTTGAATATATCAAACCACTCTTCAGTATTAAGGGGCTTAAAATATGCATTCTGCAGAATGATGCCACTGATGCCGGATGGAAGCCGGGCTATGGAATTCATCCAGGGAAATGCACCTTGCTCGAACATGCGGAAATAATTAAAGGTCTCGATGTTATGATTTCCATAGACTCTATGCCTGCCCACCTTGCCGGAGCCCTTAATGTGCCTGTCTGGCTCCTGCTCAATTCAGAAGCCGACTGGAGGTGGATGGAAAACCGGACGGATACACCCTGGTACCCTTCAATGCAGATATTCCGTAAGGAGAAAAAGGAAAACTGGCCGGGATTGATCAAAATAGTCATGAATTCATTGAAAAAGCTCATTGATTAATATTATTTAGAATCATTCTAATTAATGTGAATTATTCTTATAACACAATAAGCCATTTACTTATATCGTTTGCAAGCTGTCAGTTCAAAGATCTGGGGAGGTCTGGGAACGGAACCAATTTCATTTCATAATTAAAGGGGAATAAATAATGAGGTCATCTGATTACCGGATGAGGAATGGCTATATTAAAAGATCTTTGAGTCTTGTCAGGCCTTACAAATGGAAAATAGCCATCATCCTGTTTCTGACATCTCTGGTTGCTGCAGCTAATGTTGCCGAACCTGTGATAATAAAAACTATAATAGACAATATCGGATCATCATCATCGATGAGCTATCTGCTTTATGGTGTGCTTATCTTTCTTGGTGTAACACTTGTTTCAAACCTTGCTTCTGCTTTTTCTAACTGGATGGGATGGGATGTAAGGCTGAATGTGCATGATGTGCTGCTCAATGAGATAGTGGGGAGGCTTCATGTATTGCCTTCCGATTTTCATAAGAAGGAAGGGGTCGGTTCCATAATGATGAAGCTTGAAAGATCAATACAATCCTTTGTCGGGGCTGTGAGCGAAATCTTCATGAATGTCCTTCCGTCAATTCTGTTTCTCGTTATGTCACTGATTGTGATGTTCAGGCTGGACTGGAGGATGACTGTTCTTGTGCTTTGCTTTGCTCCCCTGCCGACACTTATTGCATTGAAAGTTTCACCCAAGCAGGTTAAAAGGGAGAAATTCCTGATGAATCAATGGGGGAAAATATATTCAAGGTTCAATGAAGTTCTTTCATCAATAGTAACGGTGCGCAGCTTTGCAATGGAAGATTATGAAAAGATGCGCTTCATGAAGAATGTGAAGAGAGCAAACGAAAAAGTGAATAAAGGTGTTTATTATGATTCACTTTCGGGATCGGCACAGAGGTTTGTTACTGTACTTGCTCGCATTGCTGCTCTTGCAGCCGGGACATTCCTTATCGTGAAAGGCGAAATGACAATAGGTACACTCGTGGCATTCCTCACATATATCTCCGGACTTTTTGGTCCAGTATCATCACTTACAAATACTTACAGGGTTCTGAAGAATGCAACAGTCTCGCTCGAGCATATTTTCGGTATTCTCGACAACCAGGAATTTATTGGTGACAGGCCTGATGCAATTACGCTTAAGAATATTAAGGGAGAACTGCGATTCGAAAACGTTAATTTCAGGTACAAAACTTCAAAAGGATACCTTTTGAATAATCTCAATTTCAGGATAAAACCCGGGCAATCTATTGCTATTGTAGGTCCTTCTGGATCAGGGAAATCGACAATTATTTCACTTATACAGAGGTTTTATGATCCTGAATCCGGTGCAATTTACCTCGATGGCAATGATCTCCGTACTATTAAGCAGAAATCGCTCAGGAACAGCATCGGGATTGTATTGCAGGAGCCTTTGCTTTTTAACGAATCGATACAGAACAATATATCATACGGGAAGAAAGATGCTTCGATGGAAGAGATCATTGAAGCTGCCAGGATTGCAAATATTCATGAAAGGATAATGCAGTTGCCTGACGGCTATCATAGCGTTGCCGGAGAGAGGGGAAGCAATCTCAGTCTTGGTGAAAGGCAGAGGATCGCAATTGCAAGAGCTGTTTTGCTCAACCCTCCTATTCTCATACTTGATGAAGCAACTGCATCACTCGATCTTGAAGTTGAGGCAAGTGTACAGAAAGCAATTGAAAGGCTCAGCCACGACAGAACTACAATAACCATAGCGCATAGATTGTCAACAATAGTAAAATCAGATGTTATAATGGTTCTGAAGGATGGCAGGATAATTGAGGCCGGGACACATCTTGAGCTTATGCATAAACAGGCACATTACAGGTCGCTTGTTGATCATCTGACCAGTGGACTTATTGCGAGCTGATAATTTCCTCTGAACAGTAGGATTCTGCGGGTAGGTTTCATGTAAACAAAATGATCAGTAAACAGGTTTAAGAGGCATGACCAGATTTGTACTCATCAGGCATGCCCTGACGGACCATGTTGGAAAATACCTTTCCGGGCGTACCCCTGGAATACCATTGAACAGTGAAGGGAAGAAGCAGGCATCAGAGCTCGCCAAAAGATTATCCGGGGCCGGATTGACTGCTTTGTATTGCAGTCCGCTGGAACGGGCTGTCGAAACAGCTGACAGGATTTCTACAGAAACCAGGATTCCTCTGAATGTTTCACACGAATTCATCGAAGTTGATTTTGGAAACTGGACAGGTGCTGTTATTGAAGATCTCAGGAAAGACCCTCTTTTTACAAGGTTCAATACATTCAGAAGCTGCACCAGGATACCAGGTGGAGAGCTCATCTCAGAAGCCCAGACCAGGATTGTCAGGGGGATTGAAAAGCTGAAAGAAAAACATCCCGGAGGAACGGTGGCAATTGTCAGTCATGCTGATCTTATAAAAGCTGCTGTTGCATTTTATGCAGGCATCCATATTGACCTGATGAACAGAATAGAAATTTCTCCTGCTTCTGTCACAATTATGAATTCATACGATGAGAGTTTAAAAATTATCCTGCTCAATTCTGTAACTGGAGCTATCTGATTATTATTGGCATATACCTGAAAAAAGCAATTTTTTATTGATCAGATTGCCATGAAATTTGTTTAATAAACAGCACCGGAATGTGCACATTGTCTTCTTTCTAAAGAATAATTGAAAACATAAATTAATCATGAAACAAATTGAGAGCGCTGAAGGGAAGCTTGGTATTCTTATACCGGGTATCGGAGCTGTTGCAACGACATTGATAACCGGGGTACTTGCAGCCAGGGAAGGAATCGCACTGCCGGTAGGATCACTCACGCAGATGGGAAGGATAAGGCTTGGTAAGAGAACTGAGAACCGCAACCCGCTGATCAGGGATTTTGTTCCGCTTGCCAGCCTGGATGATATTGTTTTCGGGGGCTGGGATCTTTTTGAAGATTCGGCTTACCAGGCAGCTCTAAAAGCTAATGTTCTCGACAAGCACCTTGTTGAATATTTCAGGGAGGAGCTCAGTTCAGTCAGGCCAATGAAGGCAGTTTTTGATCCTGCCTACATTCCAAACCTTAAAGCTGTGAATATAAAAATGGCCCCAACAAAAATGGACCTTGCAAACGAGCTGATTTCTGATATTGAAAATTTCAGGGTAGTTAATAAATGTTCACGGCTTGTAATGGTCTGGTGTGCATCAACTGAAGCATTTACAAAACCATCAGCAGCTCACCAGTCGGTAGAAGCGCTGGAAGAAGGACTGAGAAATAATGATCCATCAATACCACCAAGCATGATCTATGCATATGCATCTGTGAAATCAGGTATACCATATGCCAATGGCTCACCAAACCTTTCCTGCGATGTTCCTGCAATTGTTGAACTGGCAACAATGACAGGCATACCTATCGGAGGAAAAGATTACAAGTCAGGACAGACCTTTATGAAAACAATGCTTGCTCCGGGTCTTAAAGCAAGGTTGCTTGGACTTGACGGATGGTTTTCAACAAACATACTTGGCAACAGGGATGGGGAAGTGCTCAATAACCCTGAAAACTTCAGGACGAAAGAAGTCTCAAAATCAGGTGTAATAGATGATATCCTCGAACCACAATTATACCCTGATCTGTACGGGAATGTATACCATAAGGTAAGGATTGAATACTATCCTCCAAGAGGAGATTTCAAGGAGAGCTGGGATAACCTGGATATTTTCGGATGGCTGGGTTACAAGATGCAGATCAAAATAAATTTCTCCTGCAGGGATTCCATACTTGCAGCACCACTTGCGCTCGATATTGCACTTTTCCTTGACCTTGCCAAACGATCCGGAATGAAGGGCATCCAGGAATGGCTTTCATTTTATTTCAAGTCACCACAGACTGCACAGGGGTTACCTCCTCAGAATGATGTCTTCAAACAATTGGAAAAGCTGGAGAATACTTTAAGATATCTCAAAGGAGAAGATCTTATCACTCACCTTGGACTCGACTATTACGAAGAGCTTTATGGGGAAGATCATGCAACAATAGATAAAGATATAGCAGGGGAGAGTGTTTAGGTCAGTATCAAAAAAACTTCCTGATGATCCACATTATTACGGAGAAAAGGATACTCAGGATAATCATAGTAGTGACAGGAAAATAAAATCGGGTATTACCTTTTTCAATCCTGATATCACCGGGTAATCGTCCAATCCAGTTGAGCTTATCGCCTGCAAGCCATAAGACTGCACCTGCCAAAATTATTATTATGCCAATTATTACAAGTGTTTTGCCTGGATTGTTCATACTGCAAAATTATGAATTATGCATGTATGCCGAACAGGAAAGGTAATTCAATTTATTACTGAAACTGGAGGGAATAATTTTAGAATGACTTAAGTGTTATCTTTGCCACGTGAGTGCAATAAAAAAACTTGCAGGGCAGACAGCAGTTTACGGGATACCACTTGTCCTGGGAAGGATACTCAGCTACCTGCTGAATCCCCTCTACACGCGCGTCTTCCAGCCTGACCTCTTCGGCACATACAGTGTTTTTTATGCTTATTCCTCACTTTTAATGGTTATTCTTACCTATGGCCTTGAAACAGCTTTCTTCAGATATTCACAGCAAAAAGAAGACAGGGACAAGGTTTACAGCACTGGTTTGATTTCTATAATAATAAGTACGTCAGTCTTCCTTGTAGCAGTACTTCTCTTTGCTGAACCCATTGCACGGTTGATCGATTATGCAGATCAGAAGAAATATGTTATCTGGTTCGGATGGATTCTTGCACTGGATGCCCTGGCAGCAATTCCCTTTGCACGCCTGAGGGCAATAAACAGGCCCGGGAGATTTGCAAAAATAAGGATGACGGGAATTATCCTGAACATCACTCTCAACCTTTTCTTCCTGCTTGGATGCCCATGGATAATGAATAATACCGGGTCTTCTTATATCCATAACATTCTCAGTTTAGTATACAAACCCGATTGGAATATCGAATATGTTTTTATTTCAAACCTGGTATCCAGTGCCGTAGTGCTGTTGATGCTTTTTCCTGAAATATTTGATGTAAAATGGTCCTTTGACGGGGCAACATGGAGAAAGTTGATGATCTATGCTTTTCCGCTCCTTTTTGCGGGGATGGCAGGAATTGTGAATGAGACATTCGACAGGTTGCTTCTAAGATACCTCCTTCCAATGTCGCCTGAAGATGCGGAATACCAGGTAGGAATTTATTCTGCATGCTACAAGATAGCCATTCTGATGACTATATTCATCCAGGCATACAGGTATGCTGCAGAGCCATTTTTCTTTGCACAGGCCAGGCAGCATAATGCCAGGGATGTATATGCTGAAGTCATGAACTACTTCATTATAACAGTATCGCTCATCTTTCTCGGCACGATGGTTTACCTCGATGATTTCATTCTGCCCGCACTGGTTGACAGGTCATATCATGAAGGAAAGCACGTAATACCGGTTGTAATGATGGCTCAGCTGTTCCTTGGGGTTTATTACAACCTCTCTGTATGGTACAAACTTGCCGACAAGACGATCTGGGGAGCCTGGTTCTCAATTATAGGCGCAGGAATAACATTCATTCTCAACTTCTTGTGGATACCAAGGACAGCTGATAATATTATGCATGGTTATTATGGTTCAGCATGGGCAACACTTATTTGTTACGGAAGCATGATGATTCTTTCCTATGCAGTTGGCCAGAGATATTTCCCCATTAAATACAATATTCCGAAGATTTTTTTCTATGTGGGGCTATCAACAGCCCTTTATATTACAGGCACTATATTCACTATAAACAGCCTCGTACTAAGCCTGTCATTTCATACATTTATTATTATTGTTTTCCTGGGGGTTGTTTTTTATATTGAAAAACCACTAAGCAGGCTGAGAACTACTTCTTAGGGCGTTTCTGGAAAATTCTCCTGAAGAATGATTCTTTCTCTCCAGGTTCGTTTGACTTATCACCGGGCTCCTTCAGCTTCTGTTCCGGCTTGGTTACTTCACGGTCAAATGTTTTCCTGTTGCTACGGAAGAAGTCAAGCACATTTTCTATGAATGTAATCTCTTTGTAGTCAGGACAATCAAGTTCTGATGCAAGTTCTTCAGGCAATCCGGGGAATGGTGAAATAAGTTCAGCGCTTAGCTTTTTGTTATCCTGAACTTTTTTAAGTGTACGGGCAACAAGAGGAAGCGCTAAAGCTGAACCAGAGCCATATGAACCACTGTTGAAATGAATAGCAGGTGATGAAGCCCCTACCCTGCTCACAATGACAAGTGAGGGATTAAAAGCTGAGAACCAGGCATCAGCATAATCTGTAGAAGTACCTGTTTTTCCGGCAAATGGCAGTGTAACACCATAAGTTCCGGCCATTGCTACACCTGTACCTGATGTAACTGCCTTTCTCAGTATTGCACGCATTACAGAAACTGTATAATCGCTCAGTATTTTTTCTTCAGGTTTTTCATATTTATTCTGCCAGATAAGCTCACCCGACTGGGTCATGATGGATTCAATGCAATGATGAGTAATCTTATAACCTCCGTTTGCGAAAGCAGAGTATGCAATTGCAACTTCCCTGATGTTTGCCTCAGCAATTCCCATTGGCAGGGAAGGATAATTATTTATTGTGTAAGAGAAACCCATTTTCTGCCAGAGTGAGTCAAGCCTGTCGAAGTCAACATTCAGAAACAGGTTATATGTTGGTACATTCATAGAATGAACCAGGGCGCCGGCAAGCGAATATTTACCACCATATGTATTATCGAAGTTACTGGGAGTCCAGCCATCAATCCCACTGTCTGTTATTGAGTCATTTTCAAGATAATCGCATGGCCTCATTCCTTCCTCGAAAGCTTCAGCATATAGCACTGGCTTGAAAGTCGACGCCAGCTGCCTGCGTGCAAGGACCTGGTCATAGGGGTGCGTTTTAAAGTCAATACCCCCGACCCATGCCTTGACTGCACCGGTAACAGGATTTATCGCCAGTAATCCTGCATGCAAAATTTTTACAGCCATTATCATGCTGTCCCTCACGGTTACCGGCTTTATTTCAGTGCTGTCGCTATAATCAAGAAGGCTTATTTCTTCAGCCCTGCCATCCATGTTCAGCCTTTTCAGTTCCCTGTTGGCAACAATCTCAGCAGCGCGCCTGCCTGAACGGCTTTCATACTGCTTGTTCAACCTGGCCTGCATGACTACAAGATGTTCTTTAAAAGCTTCATTTGCATAATTCTGAAGCTGCAGGTCAAGTGTTGTGGTTATAACTAGTCCATCCTCTTCAATATTCCACAGGTGACCAGTACTGTTTCCTATATCACCAAGTATTGAAGCTGCTTCCTGCTTGACCTGGTATAGAAAATAATCAGCGGGGCCTCCGGCTTCATAATTGAGGTAGTTATGAACAAGCGGAAGATTCATCAGTGAATCGGCAGCAGCAGGCTCCAGGAAATTATACTTCTTCATCTGGCCAAGCACAACATTCCTCCTATTCTTTGCATTTACAGGGTAAAGGCGGGGATTGTACAGGTTGTTTGCTTTGAGTATACCAATCAGAACGGCTCCTTCTTCAATATTCAGGTCTTTAACCTCTTTATTGAAAAAACGTCTTGCAGCAGCTTCAATACCATACACATTTTCACCGAATGATACAGTATTGAGATATAAGAGCAATATCTCCTGCTTGCTGAATGATTTTTCAATCCGTCTTGCAAGTATGATCTCTTTCACCTTGTTTACAAGAATCGTTAGCGAACCATAGTTAGCCCTGCCGTACATGTTTTTAGCAAGCTGCTGTGTGATTGTGCTCCCACCTCCGGCCCTCCTGTTATTAAGAAGAATTGTCTTAACGATTACCCTGAAAAAACTTTTTACATCATAACCTTTGTGTTTGTAAAAGCGGATATCTTCAGTTGCAATAAGTGCATTAACAAGATGAGGAGGAAGTTCGTAAAACGAAACATTGGTCCTGTTCTCAGAAAAGAATTTGCCAATGAGCTCACCACTACCTGAGAGTACAACCGAAGCCTGGGCATTTTTATAATTTGTAAGTTCCTCCCTGGACTGAAGATGGCCAAAAGCACCAAGTCCAACAGACAAAACAAAAACAATGATTGCTACAAATCCTGTTATTGATAAAATCAGCAGGAACTTACCAAGTTTTCTAAATCTTCCCATTCAAACAGACAGATGTTTTCGTTTAACGGAGAACTATAAACAAAGTTCAAATATTATGAAATAGTCAGTATTTAAAAAGAAAAATCATCCGTGTTAAAACAAGTACTTCAAAAATAAACTGTTTCTCTTCAAAATATTTTAGCTAAAAAGCATATTAGTCATTCGATTTTTACGTTTAGTCAATTGAAAACACATGTTTGTCACTGAAAAAAGTATGATAAAGAGCATAAATCAGGAATGACTCTGATCAAAAATTTTTTCTTTGTCACAGAAAAAAGTGGAATAACTAAAATCGACTAAATCTAATCGGATGAAAAGTGTTGTTAAAGCGATAGTCTTATTTTTCTTATTCAGCGTAATAGTAAATTGCCAGGAAAACGGGTACAGGTTTGTTATGCTTAAAGAGGTGCCATCAACACCTGTTAAAAATCAAAGCGCGACATCTACCTGCTGGTCTTTTTCGGGATTGTCATTCTTTGAATCGGAATTAATGAGAATGAACAAAGGCCAGTACGATCTCTCCGAAATGTTCATTGTGAAGGAAGCATATAAAAAGAAAGCCGCAGAGTACCTGAAAGTCAATGGAAACTGTGCATTCAGCTCAGGAGGCCAGTATTATGATCTGCTAATGATAAGCCGCGAAGAGGGACTTGTTCCGGATATGGTATATCCCGGATTGAAAAATGGCCAGCTATATCATAATCATGATGAGATGGATTCAGCACTGAAAGGTTATATACAGGGTGTATTAAAAGGCAGGCGCAATACCCCGTCATGGATGGATGGTCTTAATGGCATTCTTGAGGCCTATCTGGGCAAGATGGATGACGGATTTACATATAAAAATAAATATTATACACCTAAGAGCTTTGCCGGTGAACTGGGGCTCAATTTCAACGACTACATAGTTTTATCTTCTTTCACCGATCATCCATATTATAAGGAATCAATCCTCGAGGTTCCCGATAACTGGGCGCCTTGCACATATTACAACATTCCCCTCAAGGATCTCACGGAAATCATAGATAACTCGCTTATGAGCGGATATTCCGTAGCATGGGCATGTGATATGAGAGGCAAAGGCTTTTCAATGAAGAAAGGGGTTGCTGTTGTTCCTTCAAAAGACTGGAATGAAATTACAGATTCAGAATATGACGAAATACTTACAAGACCTCATCCGCAGAAAATGGTAAACGAGGATGTACGTCAGCATGAATTTGAAGGATGTGCTATAACGGGAGATCATGGAATGCATATAATTGGAATGGCACAGGATCAGGACGGGGAGATCTTCTACAAGGTCAAAAACTCGTGGGGTGCAACAGGGAAATATGACGGCTACATATTTGTTTCAAAGGAATACCTGAAGCTGAAAACAACAAACATCATGATCAACAAGAATGCATTGCCCGGAGCTATCGCACAGAAACTTGGCTTCATTAATGAAATGCCTGCCAACGCAATTGCTGAAGGCAGCTCAAAGGCCGATGATCAGAAACCTGAAGATGCTTCGCTTATCGCTCCGGAAAAACCCTCAAGGTAAAAAAATCAAAACTGCTTATTTTTCATGATGCTCAGACTGAAACATCTTAGTATGTTTTTTGTTGACCATGAAAGAATAAGTACGTACAATGCCCGGAGTACTTTTGTTAATCATTGACATGCAGTATGATTTTTGCTCTCCGCAGGGATCGTTGTATGTTGACGGTGCTGAGAATGATGTTTCAAGGCTTGCTGGATTCATTAAAAAGAATGAGGCGGCAATAGATAATATTGTACTTACCCAGGACAATCATAATGTCATCGATATATCCCACCCTGTCTTCTGGGAAGACAGGAATGGAAACCACCCAAAACCATTCACAACAATAACTCTTAAAAAAGTACTTGGTGGAGTGTGGAATCCAAGGTACCAGAAAGGCAAGGCTGTCGATTATATACGCAAGCTGGAGCAGCAGGGAGAATTTCCTCATACAATCTGGCCCGAACATTGCATCATAGGCTCAAGCGGGGCAGCAGTTGTCGATGATATCATGGATCCTGTCAGAAAATGGGCCAGGAAAGGGAAATTCTTTGAGGTAGTGGTTAAAGGAACACATCCACTCACCGAACACTTCGGAGCCCTTAAAGCAAATGTTCCTGTGGCAGGATCTCCTGAAACGCACCTGAATACCGATCTTGTTAACAAGCTGATGAAATCTTCAAAAATTTTTATAGCCGGTGAAGCAAGAAGCCATTGTGTGGCTACTACAATAAAGCAAATACTCCATATTAGCGGACTTGCAAAAAAACTTAACATCATTGAAGATTGCATGTCAAATGTTACAGGTTTTAAAGAGCTGGCGGATGACATCTATTCAAAAGCAAAAAAAGAAGGAGCCTCATTTGTCATGAGCAAGGTTTCAATTTAACTAAGTGGAATGATAACAGGTTACCTCACAGATAATGATCTGTACAAGTTCACAACAATGAACGCCATTCAAAAGCTTTATCCCGAGGCATATGTTAAATATTCTTTTATAAACAGGGGCAATACTGCATTTCCCGATGGCTTCGGAGAACATCTCCGCGCTGAAATAAATAACATGGCATCAATACAAATGACAAGGGAAGAGGAGTCATTCATTTCTTCAAGATGCTATTATTTTGATCCTGTTTTTATTGATCTTCTGAAAGGTTTCAGGTATAATCCGGAAGAGGTAAGTATCAGCCAGTCGGGAAGCACCCTTTCGATAAATATAGAGGGTTTATGGTACAGGACAGCCCTCTGGGAAGTGCCTGTACTTGCCATGGTTTCCGAATTATTTTACCTGATGAACAGTGCAGAACCAGTTGATGTTGAGAAGCGAGCAGCAGAAAAGGCTGCAAGGCTTGCCGAAATGGAAGCTGGCTACTCGGATTTCGGAACAAGGCGGCGTTTCTCATTCGATGTACAGGACAGGGTTATATCGGAACTGAAAAAACATTCAGGTGGTTATTTTAAAGGTACGAGCAATGTTTATTTTGCAATGAAGCACGATCTGCTGCCACTCGGCACCCATCCTCACGAATGGTTCATGTTTCATGGCGCGGAATTTGGATACAGGTCAGCCAATGTAAAAGCTCTTGATGCATGGGTGGAAGTCTACAAGGGTTATCTCGGCACTGCCCTTACAGATACATATACAACACAAAACTTTTTTTCCGGTTTTTCAACACTGCATGCCAAGCTGTTTGACGGACTGAGACATGACAGCGGTGATCCTTTGTCATTTACAGACACTGCAATAGATTTTTATAAGAGCAGGAGAACTGATCCTTCAACAAAAACAATAGTCTTCAGCGATGCCCTTGATCTTGAAAAAATACGGAAAATCCGCAGGCATGTAAACGGCAGAATAAATGATGTATATGGCATCGGTACGTTTCTTTCCAATGATGCCGGTCACAAACCATTGAATATTGTCCTCAAGATGACACATTCAAAGATGAAGAACAATGACACCTATCACCCAACAGTAAAGCTTTCGGATGATACGGGAAAACATGTTGGTGAAAAAGAAGAAATAGAACTTTGCAAAAGAATACTGGGACTTGGAAATCTCTAAAAAAGCAAAACCCTCCATAATAACAGAGGGTTTCACAACATCTAGGTTGGTTTAGGTTAGGTGTGCCTGCAATTGCAGGTATTTTTATTTTACAAGGTTTACATACCGCTGGCGGTAAAAATAATTTTTTTTTGAATTCAAACTACATTGCTGGTAAAAATCATTCTATGAGAGGAATCTTTTTCTGACATCCGGACCGGGAATCATGCACTCATTCCTTTTTCCGAAAACCCTGTAACGGTTCCTGGCAACAAAGTCATAAACGAAATCCCGTATAAACCGGGGAACTATTCTGAAAATGTAAAAAAGCCTTAATAATCCGCCTGTCACTTTCAACAATTGAAGGATGGCAGAAGATTTTAGATAAATTCTGTTCCCTGAAAGAAATATAACAGAATCAGGAATCTTACCATTGAATGAATATCTGCTCAGAAATTTTGAAGCGGCTTCTGATTGCAGAGAAGAGAACATCACAGTGCCTTTGCGGTCATGACGGATTATAAATTTTACGAGGCCGTTGCAGAGATTGCACACTCCGTCAAAAAACAGGATGTCAGGTTCAGGTTGCATTCTGGTAAAGTGGTCTGCAAACTCCCATAAAACAATCCTGTTCATGTATTCCTCTCGCCTGGATTGAATTTACAGGCAGGTTGCTCCATCCGAGCTTTTCCCTGGATGTATAAATATGAAACAATCCATTCCTGATCATTGAATTAATGTTGTAAAAATCCGAACTGAAAGGCTGGTGGTATTCTGAGGACTGAATGTCTTCTCCTTTCAAAACAGAATACCTTGTCAGGGCATTTTCTGCCATAGCAGCGCCTGAAGGGATGGGATGATCAAACCATGATGCAAAAACTGTCATGAAATCAGGTGAATCTGATTCTATCCATCTGCCACCGGAGTTGAACATTTTAAGGTTGGCAGCCAGCTCATCCATGAATGGCACCCATTCATCTCCGGTTTCACTTAACATTGTAACAACATGCAGAAGTGAGGCTGTATCAAAAAGAAATGACTGTTCCTGTATCTTATTTGCAAAAAGTGAATGACTAAGTCTGCCATCCTTCCAGAATACATTCCTGATATTTTTTACAAGGGCAGCAGCCCTTTCTTCGACATGAAGCATATCAAGGCACCTGCTCATCTGGATCAAAGCGGTTGCAGCAAGGGCATTCAATCCTGATAATATCTTCCCGTCCTCACCGGGCTGCTTCCTTGATCTTCGTATTGAGAGTAGCTTTTCCTCAATATCAGATACATCATCAGAATTTCTACGTATAAGGTGATTCTTTTTTTCGAAATTACCAGAAGGGCTAATATAATATGCATCTGCCAGCCTCTTAAGCTCACTTTCACCCAGAGCTTCTTCAAGCTCATCATAACTCCACAGGTAAGTCAAACCCTCAACATGATCAGTATCTGCATCATGAGCAGTGATGTATAATCCGTCTCTCAGGAAAGTCTCATCAAGACATCTGAGGATTTTTAATGACATTTTCTTATAGTGTTCCCTGCCTGTGATCCTGAAAGCAAGAGAGTAGCACCATAGAGCCATTGCCTGATCATAAAGCATCTTTTCAAAATGAGGGATGGTCCATTCTGTGTCCACGCAATACCTGAATATGCCTCCCTGGAGATGGTCATTAAGACCTCTCATTACCATCGAATCAAGGGTTTTTGTAACAATAGTATTCAGCGAAGGGCTGTCTTCAATGCTCATCTGGTACAAAAGGAAAAGTAAAGTGGAATGCGGAGGAAATTTCTGGGAATGTCCGAAGCCCCCGTTTTCATTATCATAGTATTCAGAAAGCATCTTAATTACCGAGTGCTCGCTCACAGACCCTGATTTATTTTCTGTTGGGACAAAATCGGGAACCTTTTCAGAATTTATACGAATAAATTCCAGCACCTTATCCGCTATATCAAGGAAGGAGAATGTTGTTGAGCCGGGCTTTGCCGGTGCAAATGTAAGTGCATAGACGGGTTTCAGCGATGAAGTAAGAAAAACATTCAGGGGCCAGCCTCCGCTTCCGTTTTGCCTCTGGATGAAGTCCATCATCATCTGGTCTATATCAGGACGCTGCTCCCTGTCTATTTTAATGCTTATGAAATGTTCATTCAAAAAGTAGGCTGTTTCAGCATCGGAAAAAGCTCCTGCAGCCATAACATGACACCAATGGCATGTTGCATAGCCTACTGATACAAATATGGGTTTTCCCGATTCACGGACATAGTTTATTACATCCTCATTCCACTCCTGCCACCATACGGGATTAGCCACATGCTGGAGAAGGTAGGGAGATGCTGACTTGTCAAGATTATTTCTCCGGAACTCCCTGGATTCGGTAATCATATTCAACAAATTTCAATTAAAGATAAATAACCGGGGAAAACTAATCAGCGCCTGCAGCAACTGAATTCTCCTGAGCATATTCTGTAAGAACCTGGAGGTCGCTATTCCTGTTATATCTTTTGATCCTCTCCTTCTCTGCAACAGCAAGCTCACGTTCCTTCTCCCTTATTTCTGGTATAAGCTCTGTGCCGGCAAGGTTGAATTTATCAGGATTTTCAGGCGTTGTTATCCAGATATGAATACCCTTGTCGAGTCCCTTCTCAATAATTGTGTTCTTTCCGTTTGATTCGCCAAGTACAACTATCTGCTTACGGCCATCCTTTGTATAAACAAAAGTTACACGATCTGCCTCGGCATGGATGCTTTCGTTTGGAACATAAAGCACGTCATCATATTCTTTTATGATCACTTTGTTAGAAGTTGTCATTGATGGCCGGAGCAGCGGTTCAAAACCCTCTATCCTTGCAAGCACTTCGAATACCTTGGAATCGGAATTCGGAAGTTGTTCACCTATATTGGCAATTGAAGATATCATCGCTTTGTAATTTTTATCAGGGAAGGCATCGATTGTGATTTCCACAGGAAGTCCCTTACTGATCTTATTAATGTCGATTTCACTTATGTATATTCGCGATATCATTGAAGAAAGATCGGGTAATGTTGCAACAACCGGGTCCCATGGACTGAAATTTGAGCCTGTTTTGATCTTCTGCCCGAGCCTGTCACGTTTGTAGATCACCATTCCGTCGGCCGGAGCCCTTACAGTGAATGAAGCAAGTACATCGCTCATATCTTTTACCACACGTTCCTGGGAATTTACCTTTATTTCCAGGTTCTTCAATTCTGCAATAACCTGTTTGCGTTTGAGTTCGTACTGTCTTTTGTTCTGTTCCACTGCTCTCAGTGCTTTTTCGTTACTGATCTCAGTCTGGCGCTGGACGGCAGGTGGCTCGTAAGCTGATTGTTTAACTGCTATGTCTGCTTCAGATGCAGCAAATTCCTGGTTGATTATTTCATTCCTAAGGGTACTCAGAACCACTGCACTGTCAAGTAGCTTCACGTGAAGATTTTCCTCAGCCTCCTTCAATTTGTCCTGCTCCTCACGCAGAGTATTGACGAAACCTGACTTGTCAAGTTCCGCAACTAAATCACCTTTTTTGACTTCTGTACCTTCAGGAACCATTTCATTGATTCTTACCGGGGTAGCTCTGAACCTCCTGTTACCAACAAGATCCGGACCCTTGATATCCATCGAATTCTCAGCAAACAACTCCCCCATAGCATCAACTGAGATTTCGAAAGCTCCTTCTTTGACTTCTGCAAAAGTAAGGTCCTTGTTTTTATCTGAAAGCCTTAAAAATATTATAAGTGAGAACAAGGAGACAAAGCCTACGACAGCTGTTATTATTAATGTTCGTTTCATTATTTGTTTAATTAATAATTGACAAATATCATTCCCAAAACTGATATAGATCAACCAGTTGAATAACAATAAGATTTGGGTTATGTTCACATAAGTACTTTGATGTGCTTTTATTACCTTTGGACTAAACAGAACAATACTCAGGATGAACTGGTTGAACGATCTGCTATTCAGGGAGACAATAGCTCATACAATTTTGATTTACAGTGCGGTAATTGTCATCGGTGTTTACCTTGGAAGGATCCGTTTCTTTGGTATTTCACTTGGGATCACATTTGTTCTTTTTGCCGGTATTGCTGCCGGTCACATAGGTCTTTCTGCAAACCATACAGTCATTGAATTCATTAGGGATTTTGGCCTTATACTCTTCGTGTTTTCAATAGGATTACAGGTTGGTCCCGGATTTTTTTCATCATTCAGGAAAGGAGGATTACAATTAAACCTCCTCGCACTGGCAGTAGTACTGCTTGGCGGGATTACCACAATAATTTTATATTTTGTAACAGAAGTGCCTATGCCACAGCTTGTAGGCATTATGTCGGGTGGTGTGACAAACACACCAGGACTTGGAGCTGCCCAGCAGGCTCTTGAACAGATAACTCCTCCGGGAACTGCCCTCCCGGAGATAGGCCTGGGATATGCTGTTGCCTATCCATTCGGTGTTTTAGGGATCATACTAACATTATTCATAATAAAAAAAACCCTTCGGGTTGATGTAAATAATGAGTTGAAGCTCTTCAACCATTATCAGCATCCTGAAGAAAGTCTCCCGCAGAAAGTATGCATCAGGGTGAAAAATCCAGGAGTGTTCGGAAAGACGATATTTGAGATCACAAGGATGATGAGGCAGGAGTTTGTTATCTCAAGGGTCCTCAGGGACAATGAACCTATTCTTGCTTCAGCAGATACAGTTCTTCATGAAAATGATGTTGTACTTGTTGTCACACAGAAACGGCTTGTTGATGATGTACTGATGCTTATAGGTGTTCCAAGTGACATTGATGTTGAGAATGTTTCAAGCCGCCTGATATCGAGGCGGGTGCTTGTTACAAATAAAGAAATAGCGGGTAAGGACCTTGGATCATTAAGGCTCCGTACAAGATATAATGTGAATATTACCCGCATATACAGATCAGGAATTGAATTTGTCGCTTCACCAAGCCTCAGGCTTGAACTTGGTGACAAGATAACTGTTGTTGGTGAAGAGAATTCTATGGAGAACGTTATCGGAGAACTTGGAAACTCAATTAAAAGGCTTGATGAACCCAACCTGGTAACGATATTCATTGGGATACTTCTCGGAGTTTTGTTTGGCAGTATTCCATTAAAATTTCCGGGAATGGTTCGTCCCGTTTCTCTTGGTCTCGCCGGAGGACCGCTGATCATTGCTATCCTGTTAAGCAAATATGGTTACCGCTTCTCTCTTATCTCCTATACAACACCAAGTGCCAATCTAATGCTACGCGAACTGGGAATAGTATTGTTTCTCGCGAGTGTCGGCATTACCGCAGGAGAAAAATTCATACCAACACTGGTATCAGGCGAGGGATTTATATGGATGGGATACGGAGCTATTATCACACTTGTTCCCCTGTTGCTTGTTGGTTTTTATGCTAAGATTTACCTGAAGAGAAATTATCTGGAATTATGCGGACTGCTGGCGGGAAGCATGACCGATCCGCCGGCTCTTGCGTATTCAAACAGCCTTGCTGATTCCGAAGCACCTTCGGTTGCATATGCCACAGTTTACCCGCTTGTAATGTTCCTTAGAATTTTCGTTGCTCAGATACTTGTATTAACGTTTATTGGCTGATAAAAGCCGGGATATCATACTATTGTTTAACAACCAAAATGACAGGTAAATGATAAAGTACATTAATTTGTTGCTCTTTGCAGGTATGATTGTAATGAACTACCTGGCAAATGCCCTTCCTCTCAATAACAGGACAACCGGAGAACTTTCAGACGCCTACCCTAACCTGTTTGTTCCTGCCGGACTTACATTTTCAATATGGGGTATTATATACCTGCTTTTACTTGGTTACTGCATAGTCCAGTTCAGAAGTTCAAACCAGATTGCTGTGTCCGGCACTTCAGTACTTTTTGCGGTGACATGCATTTTAAATGCTGCCTGGATTTTTGCATGGCATTATCAGAAGCTGCCATTATCTCTTATTATCATGATTGGACTGCTGGCATCACTAATAATGATAAACGTCTTCCTTGAAAAAGTACCTATGGGCCTGATAAAGGCCGCTTTTGGCATTTACCTTGGCTGGATATGCATCGCTACTATAGCCAATGTAACTGCACTTCTTGTAAATTATAATTGGGATGGTTTTGGAATATCAGAAGAGACCTGGACAATAATAATGATCGCCGCAGGTGCTGTTATTACCTCATTATCAATACTTAACACAAAGAATCCTTTTATTGGACTTTCTGTTGTATGGGCATTCACAGGGATAATAATCAAAAGACAGGAAGACTACAGGTCTATTGTGATTGCCGCAGCAATAGCAATTGTTGTTGTTACAGCGATAACAGTTTTAGGTTTCGCCAGGAAACCAACAGCCTGATGCTTACCTGACAACTGCAAAGTTGAATGCACCTGTCTTCAGCGTACCCATTAACCTTAACCAAATAAGGAGAATGGATTCCTGTGCACGTGCAGCTGTGATATCGCCAAGATCGATTATGCTTTCATCCTTCCAGCCTAACTCCTTAATCAGCGACTTCACAGTTGATTTTGCTTTATTGTCGTTACCTGAAATATAGTTAATGTGGTTTCCTTTAATCATTCCAGGATTAACCATTAGTCCGCACCACATGGTATTGAATGTTTTAACAACCATTGTTCCGGGAAACTCCTTCTGTATCTCTTCGCCGAGAGAATTCGTGTTAAAAAGGCCTTCTATCAGCGAAGGAGGATCAGTGCTGAACTCAAGCGGGTTTGAAACATCAATAATGATCTTGCCGGCAAGATTTTCTTCTGTTGCCAGGTCTAATGCATTCAGTGAGTTTGCACCATTGGTGGCATTTATAACAATCTCACCATAACTGGCCGATTCTGTGAAAGACATTAGCTTCACCTTTTCATTTTTCCTCAGCCACTCACTCACAGGTTCGTTTCCATACCTGTCCTTACCCGTTTCCATCAGCTTATCCTGCACATCCCTTGTGCCCATAACTACATCATGACCAAGCTCTGAAAGCCTGGAAGAAAGTGTCTGACCCACAGTGCCTGTACCCAATACCGAGATTTTCATAAGTAAAAGTTTATATTCACAAATTGATCAATGTGTACAAACAAGAAACTTGAATACTGATAGTTTGTTCATGGATTTATCTAACTGCCGGAAATTCTTTTTAATTTAGCTGACAAAGCAGAAACCATGAAAAAAAGAAAAAGAATTCCGGTGAGGTTGCTCTTTCAACTTCTATCCTTTACAGCTCTTTTATTAACAGTTGTCTCCTGCGGAAAGAAGCCAGCAGACGACAGGCTGAAGATCAGTTTTGAAAAATATACTATGCCTAACGGGCTCGAAGTAGTTCTGCATGAGGATCATTCAGATCCCGTGATCTCCTATGCTATCATGTACCATGTTGGATCGAGCAGGGAGGTTCCGGGCAGAACTGGTTTCGCACACCTGTTTGAGCATCTTCTTTTCAGCGGTTCTGAGAATGTGCCTTCGGGAGAATTCGATAAGATCATTGAAAGCATGGGTGGAAACAATAATGGATTTACTTCAGAGGATGTAACAACATATTATGAGATCTTTCCAAAAAATGCACTTGAAAAAGTTTTATGGCTTGAATCTGACAGGATGGGGTTTTTTATTAACTCAATAACTCCAAGGCTGATGGCAATCCAGCAGAACGTTGTTCAGAATGAAAAAAGACAGAGTGTGGATAACGAACCTTATGGGTTCACATTAGATGTTATTTCAAAAAACCTTTACCCGAAAGGTCATCCTTACAGCTGGACAGTCATAGGTGAAATGGAAGATCTTAAGAATGCAAGTCTCGATGATGTAAAACAGTTCTATGAGAATTTTTATGGTCCCAACAATGCGACCCTGGTTCTGGCCGGCGATTTCAGGTCGGACTCTGTAAAAAATATGATAACAAAATATTTTGGTGAAATAAAATCTCACGGAGAATCCACTCAGAGAAGCTCAATGGTTCCGACCCTCGAGAAACCGGTCAGGGTTTACCATGAGGATAATTTTGCCAATGTGCCAGAGCTTACAATGGTATGGCCGGTGGTTCCGCAATACAATGATGATGCTTATGCCCTTGATTTCCTGGCAAGGCTCCTTGCTTCAGGCAAGAAAAGTCCAATGTACAAGGTGCTTATAAAGGAGAAAAAACTTACTTCAGCCACCGATCTGTCTAACTATTCATCTGAACTTGCCGGCATGTTCTTCCTTAGTATAAGGGCAAATGAAGGTATTGGATTAAATGAGATCGAGAAAGGAATAAATGAGGCTTTTGCAAGGTTTGAAAATGATGGAATCACAGACAGGGATGTTGAAAGAGTAAGGGCAATGATCGAAAGAAGCTTTTACAACAATATTACCAGTGTTTACAACAAATCATTACAACTGGCTTTTTATAACACCTTCCTCAATGATCCGGGATATATTGAGAAAGACATAGAAAAAATAAAGGCTGTTACCCGTGAGGACATTATGCGTGTTTATGAAAAATACATAAAAGGGAAGCCGGTGGTTCTGACAAGCTTTGTACCGAAAGGAAGAACAGACATGGCAGCTGAAAACTCTGTTCCAGCGAAGGTTACCGAAGAAGATATCACAAAGGCTACACAGGTTGAGATTGCAGAATTGTCAGACAGGGAAATTCAAAAAACACCTTCATCATTCGACAGGACAGCTGAGCCTCCTGCAGGGCCGGATCCGGAGGTAAAGGTACCAGAAGTATGGTCGGCTGATCTTTCAAACGGCATTAAGGTTTATGGGATCACAAACGAGGAATTGCCTCTTGTGGAAATGAGGCTTGTATTTGATGGTGGGATAAGACAGGATTCATTGGGCCTTCCAGGGGTGGCTTCCATGGTCGCAAGAGTGCTGCCGCAGGGAACCAGAAACCGCACACCTGAAGAGCTCGAAGAAGAAATAGAGTTACTTGGTTCACGTATCTCTGTAAGCGCTGGGCGTGAAGAAATGTCAATGAATGCCGGGGCACTCTCCAGAAACTTCGGGAAGACTGTTTCGCTAATGAAAGAGATAATACTCGAACCACGTTGGGATTCATCTGAGTTTGCAATTGCTCAGAGAAGCACGAGGAACAGCATTCTCCAGGGTGAAGCAAACCCTCAGAATGTGGGATATCAGCTGTTCAACAGGATCCTTTATGGAGACAAAAATATCTATGGATATAACTCTCTCGGCACAAAAGTATCAATCGACCGCATAAATATTGATAATCTTAAACAGTGGTATGACAGTAACATTTCCCCTTCAAATGCCAGTTTTTATGTCGCCGGGAATGTGACAAAAGAAGAGGTTCTTGAAGCGCTTGAACCATTCGAAAAAGAGTGGAAGGAACATAAAGTAGCAATAAAAAGCTATCCTGTAAAACCGCAACCTGGAAAACCGGAACTATACTTTTACGACATGAAGGGTTCAAGACAGTCAGTTATTTACATCGGTTATCTTGCACTCTCAAGGGACAATCCTGATTATCCCAAAGCAGATTTTATTAACTACAGGCTGGGAGGAGCTTTCACAAGCATTCTCAACCAGATATTAAGAGAACAGAAAGGGTATACATATGGCGCTTCGAGCGGCTTCGCCGAAATGAAATCGGAAGCCCCATTCATAGCTTCAACAATGGTAAGATCCGATGCAACACTCGAATCACTGAAGATATTTGTTGAGGAGATGAATAAGTACAGGCAGGGAATTTCTGAAGAAGATCTTCAGTTTATCAAAAACTCAATGATACGCTCAAATGCCACTCGTTTTGAAACCAACAGCGCACTTACCGGCATGCTTTACACAATGGGCAAGTATGGGTTCCCTCCTGATTTCATTAAAAAGGAGGAAGAAATCATTAAGAACATGACAGTGGAAGATCATTACCAGGTTGTACAGAAATATATCGACCCTCAAAAGATGTACTTTATAGTTGTTGGTGATGCTGCAACCCAGTTGAAGCAACTCGAAAAGGTTGGCATAGGAAAACCTGAGCTGGTCGATAAAAAGATTCTTGACATGTAAAATTCTCCGAAGATCATTTTATTGCCCGCAGAAAAAACTACCGCTGACCATGGTAAAGCTAATACCCCGGTCAGCGGTACTTTTTTAAGCAAGCCGAAAAATATTATCTGGCCGCGACATCATAAACCATTAACGACGTTCCATGCCGTACGTACAATTTTTTATTGCTGATGACAAGATGTGACCAGTGAGGGTTAGCCCCGTAAGGAACCTTGAATGAGCTCAAAATATTAATGCCTGCATCGGTCGGCTCAACAAGGTTGACTGTTCCAGCTTCACTGTAAACATACAGCAGACCATCGTTAGCTATTATGTTACCTGGTGCAAGCTGCCTTGATGAAAAAACTTCCTTGCCGGTTTTCCAGTCGAGAACAAAAAATTTCCTGTACCTGTCACCCATCCCGTATATCCTGTCATTGAGAACGACAGTTCCGCCGATCTTGGGATCACAGGTCTCATCCTTCCATACATCAGATACGCTGCTGCCATCAGCTGACAATTTAAGCATCTTACTTCCAAGTCCGTATCCGCTGCTGCAATAAAGATACCCATCCCTGAAATATGGTATATTAGGATGAACATCCGGATCCATGCTGAATGGCGATTTCCAGAGCTGGTTTCCTGTTTTTGCATCAAACCCTACAATTGAATTCTGCATGCATGTGACAATAATCTTCCTTCCTCCTGTATTTACCATTATAGGAGAGCAGTATGCTGATAATTCACCGTTTCCTTTGCTCTTCCAAACCGGTTTCCCGGTCGACATATCTAGGGCAATCATACTGACATCCGTACCACCAATTGTGCAATAAAGTACATTCCCATCGTGAAGCAGGTTTTCTGTAAGGCCCCATGTAATATTTCTGGCTCCATATTCTTTTGTAAGATCAACATTCCATATTGTTGAACCATTGTCGGCATTCATGCAGAAAAGCTGGCCGAATGAACTCATGAAGTAAAGTTTACCATTCACATACAATGGAGTTGATCTTACACCATAATGATTTTCAGTCCATTCAGTTCCATATTCCTTTTTCCACAGAAGCTTTCCATTATGATCGAATGCATAAATATTTCCCTTACCGTTAACCATTCCTGAAGTATATATGGCTTTTTCAGTAATGACGGCAGATGTATGCCCATCTCCAAGACCCTCAAAATGCCAGAGAAGCTTTGGTCCGCCTTCCGGCCATTTTCTTAGCAATCCCGTTTCTTTGTAAATGCCATCACGATTGGGGCCTCTCCATTCAACAACATCCTGTGAAGCTGCAAGAAGGCAAAAAGTTGATAACAGAACCGACAGGGTAATTGTCTTCATAATTATTTTATAGTTAAGGAAATAAAACAAAAATAGTGAAATTCAAACAGTTTATAACTGCTTCATTGAAAGGATTTTTATCCAATCCTTTTTGTGAAGAACAGCTTATCATCTCCGATTGTGTAATAGTCTTTTATTTTTGCTTCAAGATCAAAGCCGGTATTGATATAAAAAGCTCTTGTAGGTTCATAGTGGGGCAATCCTGATGTTTCTGCAATAAGAATTATACAGCCCATTGCTTTTGCTATTCTTTCAGTTTCCTCGAGAACCTTCCTGCCGATGCCCTTTCCTCTTAAATCATTATGTGTTGCAATCCAGTACAGGTCGTAACATGTTTTTGACATTACATCTGATCCGAAACAGGAATATGCGACTGTTCTCCCGTCAATATCGCAGAAAACAAAGTGATATCCACAGGAATCACCTTCTTTAAGCCACTCCTCAACAAGCTCAACAGCAATTTCAACCTCGTGATCATAAAAGAAATGTGTTGAAACTATAATATCTCTTACTGCCTGTATATCAGATTTCTTTGGTATTGTCCTGAATGTCAGATTCATGTTATTGTTTTTAAAATGGATGCTAAAGTTATGAATTTTAAGGCAGCAGTAAATACCTGATGTAAAATTTTATCTTAACATAAAATGAGTATTTTACAGTTACATCTAACCTGTATATTTGCAAAATGCTGAAAAAAATACCACATACTTACGTCATAGTCTTTGCAATAGTAGTATTTGCCGGAATACTCACCTGGATAATTCCCGGGGGAGAGTTCAGCAGGCAAACTGTATCTGTTAATAACATCGAAAGAGAGGTTGTGATACCCGGCTCGTTTCATTATACTGATAGTACTCCGCAGACATGGCAGATATTTTCCGCATTATTCGAAGGTTTTGTAGACAAAGCTGATATCATAATATTCATACTTATTATCGGTGGAGCATTCTGGATAATGAATTCAAGCCGGTCTATCGATGTTGCAATACATTCTTTTCTAAGGTTCAGCACAACATTCGGTAATAACAGGTTTATCTCAAGGATTGGATCAAACAATATCATCCTGATTCTCATAATGCTGATCTTCAGTATTTTTGGAGCCGTATTCGGAATGAGTGAGGAAACAATTGCCTTTGTGGTAATATTTGTCCCGCTGGCAATTTCAATGGGATACGATTCGATAGTAGGAGTATCATTGTGTTTTGTTGCAGCAGGTCTGGGCTTTGCTGGAGCCATATTAAATCCTTTTACAATCGGGATAGCCCAGGGATTATCAGACCTGCCTCTCTTCTCAGGAATACGCTACAGGATGTTCTGCTGGCTTATCATTAACTTTATCGGATTCTGGTATATTCTCAGGTATGCAGTAACAATTAAAAAAAATCCATCAAAATCGATAGTCAGGGATGATGACAGTTACTGGAAAGACAGGATTGCAGAAAATGAGCAAGCGGTAAAATACTTTGTTCCTTTATCAGCCCGCCTTATTTATATCTCCTGTATTGCCGTGCTCGGGATTTTCAGCTGGTTTTTCCCTTCAACACAGCTTTCTGCAGGCGAAGGTTCTCTAATAATGCCTGTACTTCCTGTTATTACTGTACTATTTACGGTCTCAGGTTACCTCGCCCTTCGAAAATCAGTTCATTTTTTCATAATACAGATTTTGTTATTTACAATACTGATTCTGGTTACTGGTGTGATGGGATACGGATGGTATATAAAGGAAATAGCCTCATTGTTTTTTGTTATGGGTCTTATTACAGGAATTGCAATGAACTATAATGCGAATACGATAACAAGGCTTTTCCTTGAAGGAGTTAAAGACATCCAGTCAGCGGCGTTGATTGTTGGCCTTGCAGGAGGGATAATTATTATTCTCAATAACGGGCAAGTTATTGACACGCTTCTTTTCAGGTTGTCGGAATCTATTTCAGGCATGAGCAGGATGGGTTCTGTAAGCATGATGTATGTTATCCAGAATCTTATAAATCTTGTGATGCCTTCAGGTTCAGCAAAAGCAGCACTTACAATGCCTGTAATGTCACAGTTTTCAGACCTCATAGGAGTTTCAAGGCAGGCGACGGTGATGGCTTATCAGCTTGGTGACGGCTTCACCAATATGATAACTCCAACTTCGGGTGTGCTGCTTGGTGTCCTTTCAATGGCAAGGATTCCATACGACAAATGGTTTCGATGGGTTCTCCCTCTGATGATAATTCTTATTCTGGCAGGATTTTTATTGCTGGTACCAACAGTTTACATGGTCCTCGACGGTTTTTAACCTTAGTCAGCAAGATAATATTTCACCTTGTTCCAGTAATCAATTGTCATGCTTCCTGATCCATTCCAGCTTTTTGCGATTTTCTCAAAATCATAAGGACCGGTCTGTTCGGCATAATAGAGAAATATCTTTTCCGCTATCCGGTAATTATACATATCCTTTAGAGAATACCTGCTGCCTGTTCTTTTGTTATAATCGTCCAGCCTGACAGGACGTATCTGAAAATATCCTGCTGCTTCTTCAAGCGGGTTATAGGCAAGAGTATCCAAACCTGTTTCAACCATGCCAACAGCATAAATAAGTTCTCTGAAAGGATTTACTGGCTCATCTCTCAATAAATCAAGACCCGGCCTTACAGGGGCATATGCTGTTGCACTGAATAATGCGAACACTAACAGGAAAGATACATTTTTCAGGAATTTCATCTTCAAATAATCATTTCTAATCACCAGCATCTTTTTTAATATAATTAGGTTTGTTTAAGAGCATGTCTACTTCTTCAAACAACTAATCTCCAAAATTGTTCGTGTCGCATTTACCAGTTATAGCCGGTTACAATCCCGGGATGATCTAAAACATTGATTTTTACGTTCTTTTATGATAACTTTGAAGAAATAACAAGGATGTACCACAGGGATTACATACTCCGGATGGTTGAGATGGTGGAGCAATTAATTGCAGCGATCATCAGTAAGCTCAGAAAAGGAGAAACAAACATGGCATCAGAGCAGCTTGGCAACATATACCAGGATGTATTCAGGAGAGATGCCCTGTATCTACGTTCCTCGGACGAAATGAATGTTACCGGAATACTTAACAGTCATAAATATAATAATGTCTACCTTGAAATTCTTGCAGACCTTTATAATGCTGATGCTGAGATTAACGAAACCATTGGCGATAAGGCCGGGGCTATAAAATATTTGAAAAATTCATTAAGAATTTATGAATTCTTAGATAATGAAACTAAGACCTATTCCCTGGAGAGGATAAATAAAATGGAGTCTATCCGGAAAAGGATAGACTCCAATACGTGATAACCTAAATCAAACCTTTGAGTTTTTCGAAACTCAAATCCTCTTAACTCCGAACTTTAATTTTTGATTATTTCTTATCATAAACCATAACGGTTGTCATGTCGCCGTTTGGTGTAGTTGCAGTATTTTTAATAGAAAGGTTTGCTCCGTTCATTGACCATTCCTCGGTTGATGTCATTGCATTACCGTTGAAAGACCTTGTGGTGACAATTTTCAATGATTTGCCATCAGGAGACCAGGTTGCAACAGATTTGCTGTCTCCCATCTGAGAAGCGTTTACGCTTTCTTTACCATCAAGAGTATACTTAAGAGTAGTTGTAACAGGGTTTCCACCATCTCTTCCTGGCCTTGTTCTTTCAACTGTAAGAGTGTTGGCATCCTGCGAAACAACCATGTTTCCGGAATTCATTCTGCCACCACCGAAACCCTGGCCGCCCTGTCCCATCTGGCTTTTTTCAGCATTCATTGCCCATGTTCCGGCAAAATTTGGTTTACCTGACTGTGCCTGTGCAACAGCCGGCATCATTAATGCAATAACAACAAGTAAAAAGAACAGTCTTAAAAACTGCTGCTGATTGTTTAAATTCTTTTTCATATTATCAAGTTTAAAGATAAGTTATTGTTTTAGACAAAGTCCATTGTGGATTTATTCCGCAATAATGGATTTTTTTAAAAAGTTTATGAAATACAGGAATTTACCCGGTAAAAACCTTGTTTTTTAGGGTTTTTTTAACTTAATTTTGAGTGTTTGTTCTTTTATTTCAAAAAATATGCGGTTATGAAAAAGCTTTTTTTTATTCCGTTGATCGTTATTCTGAACCAGATTATGGCTGCCCAGCCAGTCGCAGAATACCTTTATAAATTTGAAAATGGAATCACAGTAAAACCTGAAAATACCTGGAGCCAGGTATGGGTTCAACAGAGCAATGCTCCGTTAGCTGCAGGAGATCAGAATCCTCTTGCAGTAAATATCAGAACTCTTGGAGATCTCATTGCAGGGTCAAGTTATGAACTGTTCGCAAATGGCAAGAATGTGAAGCTGAAAGAGATACAACCAGGCACCTATAATCTTAAGATGACATTCAAACTTTCAGGCAAACCAGGCACACTGAGCTTCCTGGTAAATAATATAGCGATCAAGCCGAAGACTAAGACCAGCGTCGACATAACATTATACGATTACCAGATTTTTGTGGAAGAAACAGTAGCATCAGGTTCTCTTTCTTCTTTCGATACGGAGATTCACCGCTGTAAGATAAGCACAGTCCAGAATTATGTAAGCTCAATTCCGGCCTTCTACAAACAGGCGGACCATAAGACCCCTGTTATGCCTGATGAAGGTTCAGGAAAACCCAAAGGAACGATAAAACCGGGCACCTATGATGTCCTCCTGAACATAAGTATATCAGGAAAGAATCAGAAGGTCTGGCTGGAGAATGTTCAGATGAAGCCCGGGAATGCATATAAATTTTATACCAACCTAAATGCCGGGGGATTAGTATATTCCGGTACGAACCGGGATGTGAAATCAATGCACCTCTATCCTGCCGGCACTGCAGCAAAACAAACAGGCACTCCTGCACCTGTCAAAAACCTCGAGATAATAAGTTATGAGAACATTACAGATATGAATTGCTGCCTGCCGGGAGTATTTGATGTACTGCTTAGCAACACTTCACCTAATAAAAATGAATGGAGAAAAAATATTGCTGTAAACACCGGTGCCAGGACTGAAGTAAAATAGCAGCCGTTTAAACATATGGTATCCATTAACAATTTCATGCCATTTTGATTTTCAGCATTTTTTTCAGATATTCGCTTCTGTAATCTAAATCAGAGTGTTATGATCAGAAAATTTTTATCATTGGTGTCTGTTGTTTTTATTATTTCAGCTTGTGGAAATCAGGGAAAAAATGAAGCTGCTCTTAAGAGCGGCGATGCTTCAAAGGTTGAGTTTGCTTCTCTCGCTGAAAATCCTGATGCATATATCGGGAAAAATATTGTCGTTGAAGGTAAGGTAGTTCATGTTTGTATGGAAACCGGAAAAAAACTTTTTATTACAGGAGATAATCCTGACATAATGCTCTATATACAGGCTGGAGAAAACATGCCCAAATTCCCTCTCGACCTCATGGGAAGCACAGTTGAAGTCGAAGGAACCATAACAATTCCGGCTGCAGGAATGCAGGAGAGTCATGGAATGAAAGAGAGTGGAGGAATGACACAGATGTCAGATTCGTGCAGCACTGAATCGGCATTATCAAAACAAACAGCTCTTGCTGATATTATGATGGAATATAAAAGTCATTCCGTAAAGTAATTTTATACCAGACCATAGATCAAGGGAATACAACTTCTTAAGTATGTATTCCCTTTTTTAGTTCTGATAATAATTTAACATGAAAATTTCAAAGATCAACAGGGTCACTCATCGTGACATTGGCTATTTTATTGCCGGGCTGACAATTATTTATGCTCTATCGGGCATCTCCCTGAATCACAAGAACGACTGGAACCCCAACTACATTTCAGATATCAGGCCTTTTCATACGAAAGTTACTGCCTCACGTGAAAGCTTTAACGAAGAGACTGCATTGAATATCCTGTCAGAACTTGATCTGAAAGACAGCTACAAAGCCTTTCATTTCCCGACCGGGAACAGGGTGACAATCTTTATTGAAGGCGGGTTTGTGCAGATGAACACCTTAACAGGTGAAGGTGTGGTTGAAAAAATAACCAGGAGGCCCCTGTTTTTTGAGATTAACATCCTGCATTATAATCCAGGTGTATGGTGGAAATATTTCAGTGACCTGTTCTGTATTTGCCTGATACTCGTAACAATTACAGGATTATTCCTTATTAAAGGAAGAAATGGTATAACAGGAAGGGGAGCTATCCTGACCATTGCAGGCATATTGCTCCCCATATTATTTCTGTTCATCTACCTTTAATGCTTACACCTTTTTCAAAGCTTCCAGCACTCTTGCAGGCGTCAGGGGGAAGGTGTACAACCTTGCTCCTGTGGCTGCATAGACAGCATTGGCAACTACAGCTGCAATAGGGATAATTGCCGGTTCACCGCCACCCTGGGGTGGCTTATCTTTTCTGTCAAGGATTTTTGTTTTAAGTTCGGGCTGAATTACAAATTTTGGAATGCTGTAGTTATCAAAGCCTGTAGTAAGAACTTTCCCACCTTCAAATTCAACCTCTTCCGACAAAGTAAAACCAAGACCCATCATCATACAACCTTCCATCTGGAGCGTAGCTCCCTGGGGATTTACACACAAGCCCATATCCTGGGCACAGGCAATCCGTTTTACATCAATCCTCCCGGTCTTAGTATCTACACTTACTTCAGCCATTTCAGCCACAAGGGTTCCTGCATCAAGTCCGACTGCAATACCTACGCCTGTGCCATTCCTGCCCTTTGATGGCTTGTAGCCGAACAATTCTGCAACAGCTTTAAGGCAATCTTTCATGCTTTGGTCGGTAAGATTTTTCATCCTGAATTCCAGAGGATCGATACTTGCAGCTGATGCCATAATATCTATCTGCACTTCCCTGGCAAAAGTATTGTCCTGGGCATTAGGTGCCCTCCATGGTCCAGTTGCAAATGGGTGTACAACAGTATCGCCGCTGTATTCCGTTACTTTGTCATTTGGGACATCATAGATAGTTTCATTTCCCCTGGTGCCACCAAAATAGTTGCTGTAATCCCACAGCTTAATTAATCCATCTCTGTCAATCCCTGATCGTACCTTTATAACTCCTGCAGGGTGGAAGATATCATAAAAGAACTCCTCCTCACGTGTCCATAATACCATTACAGGTTTGTTTGCCAAACGGGCAAGACGGGCAGCTTCAACACCCTGGGTGTACATACTTTTCCCGCCAAAGCCACCACCCACGAACGGAGTTATTACCCTGACATTTTCACGTGGAAGCTTAAGCTCCCTTGAAATACCGTCCTGGAGACCGAAAGGTGATTGTGTTGCAGCCCAGACAGTTATCCTGCCATCTTTGTATTCTGCAAGAGCTGTATGTGTTTCTATAGGTGAATGGGCCAGGTAAGGAAAATGAAATTCCGACTCAAATATTTTGTCGGACAATTTCAGACCATTTTCTGCATCTCCTTTTGTCCTTGAAATCCTCGGCTTCGTTCCATTTTTAAGAAGCCAATCAGAAATTGTGTTGTTGCTGACAGCTTTTTCATTGAAAGAATATTCTGCTGTTATTTTAACTACTGCTTCATCAGCGCTGTCCCTGTCGGGATTAAGGACAGCAATAAGGTCTCCTTCCCTGACGACTTCAGTACCAGGAACCTTTTCAGCCTCAGACCAGTTAACTGTTTTCAGCTTTGCACCATGGGAAGGTGGCCTGAGAATTCTGGCATAAACCATCCCGTCAAGTTTGATATCGCCTGCATACTTTGCAGCACCTGTAACTTTCTCTAAAGCATCTGCACGTTTGAGAGGCTTGCCGACTATGGTGAATTTTGAGAAATCCTCGACAGATGGTTTAATATCAAGGTGTTTTTCTATTTTCTGGCCTTTAGCCAGTTGCCCATAACTGACTGATTTTCCTTTGTTTACTTTATCCACAACCATGCCATCGCGTATTTCCAGCTGTGCAGCAGGCACATTCAGCTTTTGAGAAGCAAGATCAACCAGTACCATTCTTGCCTCAGCTGCTGCTGCCCTCATCGATGGTCCGAAAACACGTGTTGAAAGAGAACCCCAGGTTCCTGCATCATAAGGACAAAGGTCAGTGTCACCCATTATGATTTTAACTTTCTCCAGAGGAACATCAAGTTCATCGGCCATCATCTGCGGCAATGAAGTAATGATACCCTGCCCCATCTCGATTTTTCCTGTGAAGCAGGTAACTGTGCCGTCTTCAGCTATACGGAGGAAAGCATTATAATCTGAAGGAAGAGCCCTCCCCTGATCGGCAGGCAACGCTGGCAGATTGATTAATTTCAGTGGATTGAATACAATAATAATACCGCCACCAAGCAACTTAACGAAATCGCGTCTCGGTAAAGCTTTTTTACCGGGTAATATATTTTTATTCATGATCTGCCTCCTTTCATTTCGTTTGAAGCACTTTTAACAGCGGCAACAATCCTGGGATGTGCGCCGCAACGGCAAAGGTTATCGTTCATGCCTGTCCTTATCTGGTCTATTGTCAGATCAGTATTCTTCTTCAGTATGCCTGCAGCATTCATAATCATCCCAGGGGTACAAAACCCACACTGAAAGGCATCATGTTCAATGAAAGCTTTCTGAATGGGATGCAGGGTACCACTCGCAGCAAGACCCTCAATTGTTGTGACATTTTTCCCTTCCACATCTGCAATTGCTATCTGGCAAGATCTGGCAGGCTCATCTTCAATAAGCACTGTGCATGATCCGCAAAAACCAGCTCCGCAGCCATATTTGGTGCCGGTAAGTCCAAAGTGATCTCTCAAAACCCATATCAGGGTTTTAGAAGGATCAAGCGTAGCTTCAGTCTTTTTGCCGTTTAACTGAAATGAAATCTTTTGTTCCATGCTTATTACTTTTTATGAATTTCATCAAGATAATCCCCGTACGTGTCAAAATCCTTTAGAACTCCAGTATCCCCGGTTTCTACCTCAAGTACATCAGCCGGGTGCAGAAGAAGCAACGATCTCAATCCCTTACCGCTGTCAAGATTCCTTATCTCACCCGAATATTTCCTGTCAATAACAACAGGATGACCTCTTTTTTTATTACACACTGGAACGACAATTCCAAATTCTGAATTTTCTTTTCCGTCTATCAGACTCTTTATTGTTTCTGCTTTAATGAGTGGCTGGTCCCCCGGTTGGATCATCACTGAACTGCACTCAGGGGGCAGGTTCTCGATTCCACATATTACAGATGACAACATACCTTCAGTGAACCGCTCATTAATACAGAAATTTACAGAATATTTCCGGATTTCTGAAATAATCCTTTCACTTTCAGCTCCCAGCACCACAATAATTCCATTTGCACCCGCATCGAGAATATTTTTAATAACATTCCCTATAATTGTTGAACCATTGAATGGAAGGAGCATTTTCGCAGTTCCCATCCTTTTCGATTCTCCAGCAGCAAGTATTACTGCCCAGATATTCTCCATATTTGGAAGAATGAATCAATTTATGCAGGACATGAGGATCTTTTTCCCTTCCTGCTGTTCTTTACCATGATAAGTTCAGCAACAATGCTTATCGCGATTTCTTCAACGGTCCTTGAATTTATATCTAGACCAACAGGAGTATAAATCCCTGACCATTGTTCCTCATTTGCCCAGCCATTCTTCAGAAATTCCTGCTTCATAGCAGAAGTCTTACTTCGGCTGCCAATCATCCCAATGTATTGAACATCCTTTCCAATGCACTCCCTGAGAGCTTCTGCATCATCTTTATGTCCGCGTGTTACAATTACGATATAGGAATCTCCGGATAATGATGTTTCGCGAAGTACTGTTCCTATGTTACCCGTCAGAATCCTTGTTGCATCAGGTATGTTCATCCGATTTGCAAATTCAGGCCGATCGTCAATAACTGTTACTTCAAAGCCTGCATAGGATGCAATGTGGGCAAGTGATCGTCCTATATGACCGGCCCCGGCAATTACAAGCATAGGTGACGGGCTAACGGGTTCCAGGAAAAGATTTTCGGTATCTGAAAGTTCAATCATATGACATCTGGCAACATCGATTCCTGAAAGTATACCTGTAATGATCCCTCCGGCTGCTTTTCTTATTTGTTCAGGAAGCTGTTCAACTTCCGCACCGGTGATCCAGAATCTTTTAATCCTTTTTTTGCCTTTCTGATTGATGAGTGTAGCAAGAACACCACCTGACTGTGACTTAAGTGAATCACGAATTTTTCTGAAAACCTCTGATGAATCATTGGGATTGACGTCGAGAAGAATTGATATCAACCCTCCGCAGACAGGCTTCTCCTTTTCTGAGATTCTGTTCGCAAGATTAAAAGTATAGATATCTGAACATGCACCGGGATCATTAGATAATTTGCCGGTATCTGCTTCCACAGAGCCACCACCGATAGTGCCATGAACCGTCACACCTGAACAATAAATTGCAGAGCTACCCGGTATCTGCGGCGCAGAACCATCTGTACTGACAACTGTTGCAAGTGATACGTTTATTTCGTTTTCAAGGTAGTCGGGCAACTGTGTATAGATGCTTTTCATCTCATATGGAAAGAGGATCTGGTTTGTCCCGTTTCAAACAAATATATTGAATTCAATGGAATAAGTGAAAATCTTAACCGGTGAAAAACAATCGCATAAAGCAGATTGGAAGTTTGCAGCTACTGCATAATATGATTGTACAGAAGTAAGGTATTACTATACTTTTTTGCAGAAACAGGAAGCTCCTGCCAATGACAGAATATTGCCAATTAAAATCAGCCTGTTATTTAAAACTGAATTATCAGTTTTTCGGATCTTCCCTGGTTTCGGTTTTCGTAGGTTCGTCATCAAGTCGTGAAGCTTTCTTAAACTCCCTCATACCCTGACCAATACCTTTGAAAAGTTCCGGAATTTTGCGTCCGCCAAAAAGAAGCACCACTACCAATAATATCAGAATGATCTCTGTTGCACCAAAATTTCCCATCGCGGATTGTTATTAAATCAATGTGCGAAGTTAAGTAACAATATATTATTACCAAAATTTTGATCCCAAATTAAACGATTAAGAAGTTTGTATTAATATTATTTAAATTTGACATACAAAATTTCAAATAATGGATAAAAGATCATTTATCAAGAGAGGCATACTCGGTACAGCTGCATTCCTTATCTCAGGAAAAGCTTATAACCTCGAATATTATCCTGCTGCTTCCTCATCAAAATGGGCAGTGCTATATGGCACATGGTGCGGATCAACCCGAGATGCATCTCTCTGGATTTCAGAAGGAATGGATGGCATTGCCAACGTTTTTGATGTCAGGGAAAATCCTGATCTTTCGGGATATGAGCACCTGATTATCGGCGGAGCAATAAGGATGGGAGCCATATCACCTGAGCTTTCCAGCTATATTGAGAAGAACAGGAGCATTCTTAAAAGCAAGATCCGCGGACTTTTTGCAGTCTGCGGAAACATGATGCAGCCACTGGGGCCTGAACAAACAAAGAGCCTGATCGATGACCACCTTGCGAGGATTTGTGGAGTAACGGGTGTTCCATCAAAAGTCTTCCTTGGAAGAGTTACGTTCGGTCTTATGGAGCCTGATGTAAGGAAACAGATGCAATCTATGCCTGGAATGAAGGAGTATGATAACTTAAAGAGATCAGATTGCATGGCATTCGGAAAAGAAGTATTCTCTGCAATAAAATCCTGATCCTTACCTTATCATAAAGTCAAAAACTGGCTTGTTTTCCAGGTAGCCGATAAGATTATCACCTTTATGAAGTTTACCGACGCCAAGCGGTGTTCCTGTAAAAATAAGATCGCCTGTTTTCAATGTAAAATACATGGAAACATACTCTATAATTCTGTCAATACTGAAGATCATATCCGAGCTGCTGCTTTTCTGGACTATTTCACCATTGATCTCGAGTCTGAAGCTGATATTATTCACATCGTCAAAGCTGCTTACAGGCATGAACTCTCCAAGAGGTGCGGCACCATCGAAACCTTTTGAAAGATCCCAGGGATGGCCTTTTGCAGAATTTTTTTCCTGGATATCACGTGCTGTGATATCCACCCCAAGGGTAAGTTCATCATAGTATCGGTGAGCAAATCTTTGTTCAATTCCTTTCCCGAGCTTGCTGATCTTAACAACTATCCCGGTTTCATACTGTATATCTGAAGAGAAATCGGGAAGGAAGAAGGGCTTGTTCTTTTTGAGCAATGCAGAATCAGGCTTCATGAAAACAACAGGTTCTTCAGGCAGTGACCATCCCATTTCTTCTGCGTGCATCCTGTAATTTAATCCAATGCAGATGATCTTCATTTCAGCAGTTCTTTTTACCGAAAGACCGCAGCTTGATCTCAGTAACTACTTTTTTTGTATAAAGAGGGAACTCTCCATTCATGATCCATGAATAATATGCAGGCTCTTCTGCAAAGACAGCTTCTACCGACTTGCCTTTATGCTTTCCGAAATTAAATATCTCCCCGCCTTTTTCATCAAGAATGATCCTCCCGGCAAAATCCACATTGTTGTTGAATGAACTGAAATCAGCAAGTTTTTCAACATCATTTTCAAGATCATTGTAACGGTCGAGCTGACATTTAAGAACTTCGAAAGTCGCCTGGGTATCAGCCTTTGAGCCATGTGCTCCTTCAAGCTCTTTTTTGCAGTAAAACAGGTAGGCAGCAGCAAGAGTTCGTTGCTCCTTCTTATGAAAGATCACCTGCACATCAATATAACGCCTCTTCCTGAAGCTGAAATCAATATTAGCCCTGAGGAATTCCTCAGCCAGAAGTGGTATATCGAACTTTATTGCGTTATATCCTGCAAGGTCGCAGCCTTCGAGAAAAGCGGACAGGTTACGTGCTACTTCCCTGAATACAGGACAACCCGCAACATCCTCATCGGATATTCCATGAATTGCTGTACTTTTTGGAGGGATGGGCATTTCAGGATTAATTCTTGTTGTCATCCATTCCTCTTTGCCTCCCGGACTTATCTTTAATGCCGACAGTTCAACAATACGGTCGGTAGTGACATTTATACCCGTCGTCTCGAGATCAATAAAAGCCAAAGGTTTTTTAATATTCAGATCCAATTCTCACGCATTTATCATCATTGGCATAAGGAGCATAAGCAGATCCTCAGAATCGCTTTCGGTTGAAACAGGGAGAAACAAACCTGCCCTTGTAGGATCAGCGAGTTCAATCATAACATCCTGTGAACCAATATTTGCAAGAATTTCGAGAAGGAAGACAGACTTAAATCCGATTTCTATTGCATCTCCCTCATACTGGCATTTAATCCTTTCATACGCAGAGATAGAGAAATCTATGTCCTGGGCTGAAACAGTCACCTGGTTGCCTTTAAGCTGCAGTTTTACAAGGTTGCTGGCCTGGTTGGAAAACACTGAAACTCTTTTCAGGGTATTGTAAAACTCCACCCTGTCAATTGTAATCTTCCTGGGATTATTTTTTGGGATAACAGAATTATAGTTCGGATAATTTCCCTCAACAAGCCTGCAGACAACTTTGTAGTTGCTCAGGTTGAAAAAAGCATTCCTGTCATCAAATTCAACTGTAACAACGCCTTCTTCCCTTGGAAGAATGTTCTTCAACAGAGAAGCAGGTTTCTTTGGAAGTATGAAAGATGCATTGTCATCAGCATGTGAATCCATTCTCTGGTATCTTACAAGCTTATGTGCATCAGAAGCAACGAAAGTTACTTTATCAGTTGAAGCTTCAACAAAGATGCCACCCATCACAGGGCGCAGCTCGTCATCAGCTGTTGCGAACAATGTCCTTGAAATTCCCGAAAGAAGTACATCGGCATTAATACTGAATTCGAACTTCTTCTCTTTTTTAATTGCCGGCAGCGCAGGGAAATCAATACCGTTCTGGCCGATAACATTGAATTTACCATTTTCTGAACTGATCACAACAGCCATTGTTTCCATGTTGATATCAAAAGTCAGTGGCTGCATTGAAAATTCCTTCAGGGTATCAAGAAGAATCCTTGCAGGAAGGGCAATAGTGCCTGTACCTTCAATATTCTCTAGCTTCATCCTTGTGATCAGGGTTGATTCAAGGTCGGAGGCTGTTATCTCCAGATCGTTTGCTGTAAGATTAAAGAGGAAATTATCAAGAATAGGCAGGGTATTCTTGGAACTGATTACTCTGCTTATCGCCTGCAAATGCCCAAGAAGTTCCGAACTGGATACAACAAATTTCATATATATGCCTTTTAAGTTGGTAGTTATTTTTTTTAAAACAATATCAATGAATGAATTAAACCTGTAAAAATGTTCAATTCCGGCATACCAATATTACAAAAAAAAACCGTTTCAGGAAATAAAAGATATGCACAATTAATTTACATCCGGGCAATACTAAAGCCGTTCAGAAGATCAGACTCAGACTACCTGTTGAAAAAATAACTCCGTTTCTTCAGAACCGGATCGATATCATAATAACGGACAATGAATAACTCATCGGAACCGTCTGTTTTACCGTAAAGCCTGTCGGTATCACTTCTGCCATCTGATGATCTCCTTTCCCAAAGTTTAAGAGAGATCGACCTGTTATCATTCGTAGTTACTGTCAGCACATACACAGGGGTTTGTGAAGTGATTGATTGCTTTTCAGATGTTGACAGTCCGAGTGCCCATGATTCAAAGGGAATAAAAGTAAAATAACTTATATACCTGTTAACAAGTGTTGAATCAATACCTTCAATTTTGTTCCCATCAGATAGTATGAGTTTATTATTCTCCCTACTGATTTTAAATGAATCTGCTGAATCGGAAATTTGCATCGTTACCGAGAGTATTTCTGATGGAAGCAGGTTAAAGATCGTATAAGGCTGCCAGTAAAGGACATTCATTGAGAAAGCTGACCCAATCTCACCGTCATATCCCGGAACATGGACAATATAAGGTTTTGATGAAGCTTTTTTCTTCATAATGTTCCCATATACATTTGAAGAAGTCTTATATACAAGAAAATCTGCAACCTGCTTTCTTCCGTTATAAGCTTTTACCCTTACAGGTTCCAGGCCCTTCTCTGTGATCTCTGAATTGAAAATTTCCTCGGAAACCGGAGATTTTATTTCAATCTCGTGCATAACCCGGGTTATAAAGGAAATACTGCTTTTCCGGGTCTCCAGTTTTCCATTCAGCAACCATTTGCTTTCCACTTCTTCAAGGATCAGCTTCCCTGATTCACCGGAAAACTCGATCCGGGTAATATCATTTTCAGGAGAAACTGCAAATGCGGTGTTGTTTTTACCAAAAGGATCATGGTTTTTGAATATCATCAAAAGCACAAGTACTGTTAATAAAATAACAGCAATGATTACCAGGTAAAACTGTTTTTTTGATTTCTTCATGACCTGCTTTTCAGGAATAATTTCTTTTTCTGAAGAAATTAAAAATCAGACCACAGAAAATAACAAGTATCACGGGCCCTGCAACATTTATAAGCTGCCATTTTAGCTTTTGTTCCCTTATCTTATTCCTGTCAAGAAGCCTGATCTTAAGTTCCCTTGAACGAAGCTCCATAATCCCCCTGTCATCGACAAGGTAGTTCATGCAGTTTATCAGGAAATCCCTGTTTCCGTATGTTATTCCATTATATGAATCGAGTCCCAGTGTTACTGGTATCTCCTCAGGCCCGTTCCTCCTGATCTCATTTCTGATAATATCACCATCAGCAACAACGATCATCTTTGTTTTTGTACTTTCAGTTTTTACAGGGCCTTTATAACCTTCAATAATGCTGCTTACCATCCTGTTCCTGAAGGCCGACTGGAAGACACCCTCGTACAATACTGACACAGGCAGGAATGAGTTGCTGAACTCTTTTTCATCAGGAAAATATTCAGCTTCCCGCAGTGCAATTACTGCAGGAGGACTTAATTTTCTTGTATAAGGTGACGTAGTCAGCAGAATATGCTTCTTCACAGATGGGTCCAGTCCGACTGTATCTATATAACCGGTGAATTCACCTTTAACCTTATTGATGTTCCTTGTTACAGGATGTGAAGCATCAGGTGTAAGAAGAGGATTGTAAATCCAATGAACCGGAACATACTGCTGCCTGCCGTCACTACCTGCAAGCTTAAGCCGTATCTGCTGACAATCCAGATCCTGGATAATTACAGGATTGATCCTGGCGCCATACCTGAAAAGCTGATCTTCAAGATTCAATGTCCTGTATAAGGCAACAGTTTCACCGGTTCCAGCAAGGCTGTCTTTATTTACATGAACCTCTTCAAGCAGCCATAATATCTTCCCTCCATTCATCAGATACTGATCCAGAACAAACTTATCGGGTTCAGAAAACTCCTGTTCAGGTCCGGCCACTACAACGGCAGCATAATTGTCGAGGCTGCCGGGCCTTCCTCCGATTGTCCCACGGTCGATAGTAAAAAATTTAGCAAGGTTGTATGTAATATCAGCCGTACTTATCTCCGGAAACTCGTCATGTCCCTCGATGAAAGCAATGCGGTAAACAGTATCAGCCGCCAGGGTAGAGATTGTCTGGATAATTTCATATTCAAGCGCTTCAGCTGAATGCAGGATATTCTCTTCATACGGAAGAGCCGGATTGTTCTTTAGAAAATTCACAGGAACCTCGATTCCGTTGTAATTCACAATCATTCCCGGAAATATGATCTTCTGCGTTGATCCTCCCTCTTCCTCTGCAGCCTGGATATTAATCGGTGCCAGCCCTTTTTTGATTAGAGATTCATAAATAGAATTCCTTTTTTGCTCATTATTGTCTTCTGACGGATTAATGAATTTGAAATCAACTTTGTGTTCTGAAGCAATTCTGAACTCTTCAAGCATCTCCATCACAGACCTTCTCAAACGTTTCAATGGCACGGGCATATCACCATCGAGATATACCTGGATGAAGATATCATTGGGCAGAGATCCTAGTATTTCCCTGGTAGGTTGCGAAAGAGTGAACCTGTGATCTTCAGTAAGGTCAATCCTAAACCTTATCAGCTTTGCAGCAGAAGCAATAATAATAACTGAAACTATTATACTGGCAAGCCTAAAAAGACTGCTCACCTTAGGGTTGTTTGTCACACTCAGCTTTTTCCCTTCCATCTTCTCGATCTGAGTTTAAAAACTGTCAGTTCATTAATGATTGCAATCAACGCCAGGAAGTAAGACATATCCCTCATATCGATAACTCCCCTGCTCATCGATTTGTAATGCTCATTTATACCAAGAGATATAATGAACTCATCTGCACTCTTCAACCCGGGCAGATATCCTATAGAATCAAACCCCATAAATAGAAAGAAACATGCCACGGCAGCAATTATAAAGGCAATAGCCTGGTTCTCGGTAAGTGAAGAAGCAAAAAGTCCTGCAGAAGCATAAACCGATGCAAGAAAGAAAAGACCAATAAAAGCTCCTGCTGTTCCTCCCTTGTCGAGATTGCCTGGGATCTCTCCAAGATTATACACAGATATGTAATAAATAATTCCTGGAAGTATTGAGAGCATAATCAGTATTACGGAAGCAAGATACTTGCCATATACAATATCTCTCTCAGTAACTGGTTTCGAATAGATCAGCTCAATGGTTCCGAGTCTTTTCTCCTCTGCTATCATGCGCATGGTGACAGCAGGAACAAGGAAAAGAAACACCCAGGGTGATATAAAGAACAGGGTATCAAGTCCGGCATATCCCCTGTCGAAGATATTCCATTCACCGGGAAAGACCCACATAAACAGGCTGTTTACAATGAGAAAGAAAATTATAACAATGTAGCCTGTTAGGCTGCTGAAATAACCACTGATCTCCTTTAATAGAATTGCCCGCATCTCAATAATCTGATGTGCAAATTTAAATTTTTCGTGAATACAAGCGTTATCATCTTACGACCGCATCCGGTTTAGATGCTGAAACGGCCCCAATAATGATATCTGTGTAATAAAATTTTATGATGTCTGAATAAGAAAAGCCTTTCAAAGCCATGTTCATTGCTCCTTCCTGGCAAAGGCCAACCCCATGTCCATAGCCCCTGCCTTCCAGGATAATGTTTTCGCCTGAAGGAACGACAGAAAAAAATGCTGACCTCAACCCCAGTTCATTTCTTATATCTGAAAAAGCAATGTTAACATTGCCTGCCTTGTAGTATGGGATCCTTGTCTCCTGGATTAATCCCGCATCTGCAGGAGTCAATTTTTGTTCACCATGCGTTAATTTACCTATTGTTTCAATCCATACTGGTAATGGTATTGTTTTTACCCAGGAAGCATTCTTTGAGGTTCTGCAATACGGATCGGTTATTTTTTTAAGATAAGGAACACCTGTAAGCCAAACATCTTCGGATGAGGCTGTCTCTCCTCCGCAGTTAGAATGGAATGCAGAAATTATAAGTGTACTGTCCTGAGCCATTATAACTATATCCATTGTGGCTTTCACAGCATTGTTGATTTCTGTATCGGCCACAATGCCGTTAAATGCCTGGCAATGTGTATTATCACAAAGATTGTAGCCGTCGTGAAGATGCTTTCCATTATACTTGTACATGTATGTTCTGGCAATTACAGCCTGTGTTTTATAATACTCACGGCTTCTGCCACTGCCGCCTTCTGCACTGACAACACCTGCCAGGTATGAATCCCTGTCACAATTGCTAATCATGACTATAGTATTGAGATCATTTTTTATCTTAAGATCTCCTGAATATACCTGTTTCGTAGTATTTGCTCCGTCAAGCCGGACAGAAAAAGAGCTTTCAGGTATTGAGAAAAAAATTATTGAATCGGCAAGGAATGCTTTTGAATGGCGTGTTTTAACTGCAAGTTTTCCATTGAGCCTGGCAATCAAAACCAGGTCACCTTCAACAAGTTTTAGTGTATCGCCTTCAAAGCTATTAAAGAAATATCCTCCTGAAGAAACATTGAAAATAACTGATTCAGGCCTGCTACCGGCAAAGATGCGGATACTGACCTGCCCGGATAAAGAAACCAGGAGAAATGATAAAGTGATACTCAGTAACAGCCTGTTTACAGCATTTCTCATTTCTGAAGCTCCCCAATCATCTCATTAGCAATACGGCATGATGCCCCTTCAGGACCAAGAAGCTGCTTCAATTCCCTGTACTTCGAAAGGATGGTATTATGCTTATCACCTCCGGGAAGAACAGCTTTGAGCTCCTTCACAAGAAGTTCTTTTGTAAGATCGTACTGAAGTAATTCTTTAACAACCTCCTCGTTCATGATCAGGTTCACCAGGGAGATATGTTTCACCCTGATAACCATCCATCCTATCAGCATAGAAAGAAAATCACCCTTGTAGCAAACAACCTGGGGAGTTTCGTGGAGGGCAGCTTCAAGGGTGGCTGTACCTGAGGTGACAAGTGCAGCATCTGCAATATGAAGCAGTTCATATGTTTTTTCTCTTACAAGCATCACGTCATGCCCCGCAGTATACCTGCGATAAACATCATCATCAATATTCTTTACGCCGGCAATTACAAATTTATAGCCAGGGAAATCAGGGATAACCTTAAGCATCTCAGGCAGATTGTACTCAATCTCATGTTTCCTGCTACCTGCAAGAAGTGCAATTACAGGCTGTTGGCCGATTCCAAGTGAGTTCCTTAATTCTGCAACAGGTGGCATTGATGCCGTTCTTCGTGATACTTCATCAACAAGGGGATTCCCAAGGTACTCTACATTGATTCCATGAACGGCATAAAAATTTGTTTCAAAAGGAAAGATTATAAACATCCTATCAATGTACTTCTTGACCTTTTCAACCCTTCCTTCATTCCAGGCCCAGAACTTTGGAGAAATATAATAGAAAGTTCTGAAACCTTCTTTCTTTGCATAAGCAGCCATCCTCAGGTTAAAGCCGGGATAATCGATGAATATGACAACATCGGGATTAAATTCAGATAACTGCTTTTTGCATTTTCTGAAGTTTTCTGATATTGCGCCAATGTTTTTCAGCACTGAAACAAAGCCCATGAAAGCAGTCTGCCTGTAATGCATCAGCAGCTTCGCTCCTGCTGCCTCCATCAAATCGCCACCCCAGCATACTATCTCAGCCTGTTTATCTGATTCTATAATACATTTAATAAGGTTGGACCCGTGAAGATCACCGGATTGTTCACCGGCTATAATGAAATATTTCATCAGATGAATTTAATGACAAATACGAGAATTGCCCAGAAAATTGTAACTCCCAGTACACCGCGGCAGGCACGGAGCATGTCAAACCTGTTGAAAATAAAAAAGATGGCCACATTCGGGAAGACACATAATGTAATCGCATGGGTTATTATGTTCGTCTCGGCAATTCTCAGCAAATATGCATGAAGAGACAAACCGGCAGATGTAAAGAGATAGATTATCAAACCGGTAATGAATGGCAGCAAAATGCCTGAAGCGATTCCTGTGGCCATGTTGTCTGCCTTTTCCCTTAGAGTCATTTCCTGAACCTGTCGTTAAGATGATTTAAATACCCGTGAGCTGTCATATCTATCGTTACAGGAACAATAGAAACATAGTTGTTGGCAAGGGCCCATTCGTCGGTATCAGTTGCTTCCGGCTCATGATTCCTGTAAATTCCCGTAAGCCAGTAATAAGATTTACCCATCGGGTCTTTTCTCTTCTCAAACTCCTCTTTCCAGTTTCCCTTTGACTGCCTGCACACTTTAATGCCTTTAATATCTTCCTGTTTTGCAGAAGGTATGTTTACGTTAAGGCAAATACCCTGTGGAAGTGGCTCTGAAGCAATATTCTGCATTACTGTACGGACATATTCCTTACATACTGAAAAATCTGCTGTTGGTGAAAAATCGTTGAATGAAAAACCAACTGAGGTTATTCCGTAGAGACAACCTTCAAGTGCGGCAGCCATTGTTCCTGAGTAAAGAACGCTTACGGATGCATTTGAACCATGATTTATACCTGATACAACCCAGTCAGGCATTCTTTCAACAAGCTGGTTTACTGCAAGCTTAACACAATCAGTAGGGGTGCCGTTACTAGCATAGATCCGGTGCTTTTCAGTCTCCTCTATAAGCCTTACCCTGAGAGGAACCTTGACAGTGAGAGCCTGTGACATGCCCGACATACTCTCAATGGTCGAGATAAGAATTACTTTCCCGAATTCTTCCATCACCTCAAGAAGTGTCTTCAGACCGGCAGCATATACACCATCATCGTTTGTAAGAAGTATTAACCTGTCGTCGCTCTCTACAATCATAAACCTTATTTTTGTGCTACAAATATAGGTAAATTCAGTTTCCAATCACATTGAAATGTATTCGCTGCTGATCAGCTATACTGTATGACTTATAATATCTTGAATGCATTTTTAATTATTATATCGATTGCTTTAAGGGGAGCATCAAACATCCAATAACAATGATCGTTAATTCATTGATTCCACAAAATTTCTTTACTTTTGCAATCCTGTAAAGAGAAACTATATGAAAATTTCATACAACTGGGTTAAAGATTATCTTAATATAGATATTGATCCTCACAGGATTGCTGAGATACTTACAAGCATCGGCCTCGAAATTGAAGGTACAGAAGAATGGGTATCAGTAAAAGGAGGACTTGAAGGAATAATTACAGGTGAAGTTCTTACATGCAAAAAACATCCTGATGCTGACAAGCTTTCAGTAACAACAGTAAATATCGGTAAAGACCAGCCTCTTAATATTGTTTGCGGTGCTCCCAATGTTGCTGCCGGTCAGAAAGTGCTTGTCGCCCCTTCAGGAACTTATGTATTTCATGGTGAGGAAAGAATAGAGCTGAAAAGAACAAAAATCCGTGGAGAAGTATCGGAGGGAATGATCTGTGCGGAAGATGAAATCGGACTTGGAACAGATCACCAGGGAATAATAGTCCTGAAAAATGATACCCCTGTAGGCATACCGGCGTCTGAATATTTCCGCATAGAAAAGGATTTTATTTTCGAAATAGGCCTTACACCGAACCGTATTGACAGCGGCTCTCATTTCGGAGTTGCAAGAGATCTTGCAGCCTACCTTAATCTTAACGGCGGACTTAACAAAAAGGCCAGTTTGCCTTCTGTTGATAGCTTTAAACCTGACAATAAGGATAATGCTTTTGAAATCATTATTGAGAACAAAGTTGACTGCCCAAGATACACGGGACTTAGTATCAGCAATGTTAAAATCGCAGAATCGCCAGGGTGGCTTAAGAACAAGCTTCGTGCAATCGGACTGAACCCTATAAACAACGTAGTTGATATTACAAACTTCGTTCAGCATGAAGTCGGTCAACCCTTGCATGCGTTTGATGCTGATAAGATAACAGGCGGGAAAGTAATTATCAAAAATCTTCCTGACAAGAGCAGGTTCATCACTCTTGATTCAGTCGAAAGAAGCCTGTCCCACAAGGATCTTATGATTTGCAATACTGAAGAAGGCATGTGCATTGCCGGTGTTTTCGGAGGAATAAAATCCGGGGTAACTGAATCATCAAAAAATATCTTTCTTGAGAGTGCTTATTTTAATCCTGTCTCAATTCGTAAAACTTCAAAGCGTCATGGTTTAAAGACAGACGCATCATTCCGTTTTGAAAGAGGAGCGGATCCGGAAATAACAGTATGGGCACTTAAGAGAGCAGCAATGCTTATTAAAGAAATTGCCGGGGGTATTATATCATCTGATGTGAGTGATATCTACCCTGAAAAAATAAAGAGAGCAACTGTCAATATAAGCTTTTCAAACATAAACAGGCTTATAGGCAAAAACATAGAAAAAGAGAAAGTAAAAACAATTCTTTCCCTCCTCGATATAAGGATTATTTCTGAGGATGAATTATCGATTGAGGTTGAAGTGCCCGCCTACAGAGTTGATGTAAAGAAAGAAGCGGATGTTGTTGAGGAGATTTTACGCATCTATGGATACAATAATGTTGAGATCAGCAATCACGTTAATTCCTCAATAACATACCAGGAAAAACCAAACAGGGATAAGATAAGGAATACAATTGCCGACATGCTGTCTGCAAATGGTTTTGCTGAAATAATGTGCAATTCACTGAACCCTTCCGAGTGGTACGAGAAAAGTGATGACTTCAGGAATGACCAGCTTGTTTTGCTGGCAAATCCACTCAGCTCCGATCTTAATGCAATGAGGCAGAGCCTTCTTTATGGAGGGCTTACGTCGGTTGCCTGGAACATAAACAGGCAGAACCAAGACCTGAAGCTTTATGAATTTGGGAACTGCTACTTTTACAATAAATCAGACAAAACCAACCCGGTAGCAAAGGATTATATAGAAAAAGAATCACTCGATTTATTTATCACTGGTAATGCATTCACCCAGAACTGGAATATCAAATCTTCACCAACTGACTTTTTCAATATTAAATCTTTTGCTGAGATGGTATTCACCCGGTTAGGGCTTTCGCCTGACAATTTTACCTTATCAGAATCAGATAAAAAGTATTTCGCAGAATCTATTGCTTACCTGCATAATAACAAGCTTATTGCAGAAACAGGCCGGGTATCAAAGAACTACCTTCAGAAGTTCGATATAAAACAAGATGTTTATTATGCCCATATTGAATGGGATCAACTCATCAATGCCACAAAGGGACACAATATTTCATTTCATGAGCTTCCAAAATATCCATGGGTACGCCGGGATCTTGCCCTCCTTATCGACAGAGGCATTAAATTCAGTCAGATAAAAGAACTCTCATTCAGGTCTGAAAGAAATATTCTGAAAGATGTCAGGCTATTTGATGTATATGAAAGTGACAACCTGGGTGAGAATAAAAAATCCTATGCTGTCAGCTTTATCCTTCGTGACGATCTTAGAACATTGACAGATAAGAATATCGAAAAAGTTATGAATAATCTTATCAGGGTATTCCAGAAAGATCTTAATGCACAGGTACGATAAATGAAGGAAGGCAAAACAGAGCTTGTCAAAGGTGATATAACCCTCATTGATGCTGAAGCAATAGTTAATGCGGCAAACTCGAAATTGCTGGGTGGTGGCGGTGTTGATGGTGCAATCCACAATGCTGCCGGTCCGGAGTTGCTTGAGGAATGTAAGACTCTTAACGGATGTCCATCAGGTGAAGCCAAAATCACAAAAGGTTACAGGCTCAAGGCAAAATATGTGATCCATACTGTTGGCCCTGTATGGCACGGAGGTCATTGTGACGAGGAGCTTATACTTGCCTCATGCTACCAGAACAGTCTCAGGCTGGCTGTTGAAAAAAAGATTAAAACAATTGCGTTCCCGGGAATTTCAACAGGTGTTTACGGTTTCCCAAAAGACCTGGCAGCAATGATTGCAGTAAGGGAGACAAGAAGATTTTTATCACGAAACATCTTTCCTGAAAAGGTAATCTTCGTAACCTTCGATGATGAAAATTACAGAATTTATAAGCGATTCCTGGAATTATGAAATCCGGCTTAAGATCCTTACAAGACTACCTTTCCCTGGTAAAGTTCAGTCATACTGTATTCGCGATGCCTTTTGCACTTATTGGCTTCACCCTTGCTGTAACTATGACAGAACATTCATTCAGCCTGCGACTTTTGCTTCTTGTTATACTATGCATGATCTTTGCCCGTAATGCAGCCATGGGCTTCAACAGGATTGCTGACAGGAAATATGATGCACTTAATCCACGGACAAGCAGAAGGGAGATACCGGCAGGTACAATAAAGGCAGAAGCAGCCACTATATTTGTCCTGGCAAACTGTATTCTCTTCATATTATCAGCATTTTTCATAAATAAACTTACATTCTTCCTTTCTCCTGTTGCATTGTTTGTTGTCCTGGGATACAGTTTTACAAAAAGATTTACTTCGCTGAGTCATTTTGTACTTGGACTTGGACTCAGCCTGGCCCCTGTCGGTGCTTATATTTCTGTTACGGGTGCGTTTAACATTCTTCCTGTAATTTACTCCTTCATTGTACTTACCTGGGTAAGCGGTTTTGATATAATCTATGCCTTGCAGGATGATGAATTTGACAGGGCTAATCTGCTGCATTCCATTCCTTCTGCCACTGGACGCAAAAAAGCTATTGTAATCTCCTCTCTGGTCCATATCATAACTTTCATCCTTATTCTTGTTGCTGGAATTAAAGGAGACGGGGGTATATTATTTTGGATTGGGACAGCCATTTTTTCTCTTCTTCTTCTCTACCAGCATCTAATTGTAAAACCTTCTGATATCAGCAGGGTTAACCTGGCATTTGCAACAACAAACGGAATTGGCAGCATTGTGTTTGCCTTGTTTTCAATTACAGACCTGGTTACAAGATATTGGTAATTATGCTATATTGCCTTTAAATAATTAACCGACCCCTTACCTGCTTTATGGCCGAAATTACTGTAACAGAAGTCCTTACAAAGAAGGATCTGAAAGATTTTATTTATCTTCCTGAAAAAGTTCATAAAAATGAACCTGAATGGCTTCCTCCCATTTATGCAGATGAAAAGCTGCTTTTCAATAAAAAGAAGAATAAATCATATAAGTATGCAGACGCTTTGCTACTGATTGCGAGGAAAGACGGTGAACCTGTTGGCAGGATCATGGGTATTATTAACAGGAGGTACAATTCGATCCATAATGAAAACCATGGCAGGTTCTGTTTCATGGAGTGCTTCAATGACAGGGAAGTATTCCACGCATTAATAACGAAAGTTGAGGATTGGGCAAGAGATAACAGGATGGAAGCTCTTGTCGGACCTCTCGGTTTTTCTGACAAGGATCCCCAGGGATTTCAGATTGAAGGTTTTGAATTTCCACAATTCATGACTTCTGCCAATAATTCTGACTACATGCCTTTGTTGATTGCAGAAGAGGGTTATGAGAAAAAAGTTGATCTCGTCAATTATCTTGGTGATTTACCGGCTGACCTTCCTGAGATATACCGGAAGGTCATAAAAAGAGTTGAAAATACTGCTGATTATAAAATCATTGAATTTAATTCAAAGAAAGAACTTAAACCATATATTTTAAAAGTTCTGGAACTCATGAATCTAACATTTTCAGAGATATATGGTTTTGTTCCATTGAATGATGGTGAGAAGAAGGAATTTGCCGCACGCTATATGCCTGTTCTTGATCCCAAATTCATTAAGCTTGTTGAAGGAGCAAATGGCGATCTTGCAGGCTTTGCCATAGGATTGCCGGATTTCAGCAATGGCATTAAAAAAGCTAAAGGAAGATTATTTCCCCTGGGAATATTTAAAATACTGAAAGACTCAAAACGCTCCAGGAAACTGCTTATGATGCTTGGTGGCGTAAAAAAAGAATACAGGGGCAAAGGTCTTGATGTGCTTATGGGAGTTAAGATTTTGCAATCAGCAATAAATCATAACATGCTTAAGCTTGACAGTCATCTTGTTCTCGAGAACAATGAAAAGATGCGTGCTGAATATGAACGTGTAGGGCTGCATGTCGTAAAGAAATTCAGGATCTATCAGAAAAAACTCTGAGACTAGAACCTGAACACAAGAGATACTCCGAACATTTCCTTGAACTGCACTCTTGCAGATTTCTTCTGCGTTATACCATCTTCAAGCATCACAGGTTTGTCATCTTTTCCCATAACGGTTGTCTTTGTGTCATCATCAAAAATAAGATGAGTATTGAGTCTTAGATCGGTAAACCAGTTTAGGTTCATTACTGCAATCATCTCCCAGTCTAGGTCAATGTTCTGGGGATTATTTATGTAATTTGTAAATAACTGTAACCTGTTAGTCATGGTAAGGTTTTTAAAAGGATGATTAACCTTGGATATCATGAAGCTGGCTCCAGGCTCGTTTTTGGATTTCCTTCCAATGGCAACACCATATCTTGTCTGGTCAATCTTTCCCGGGATAAGTGAATCTGCTGATATTTTTCCGGCAGCGGGTACAAATGTGCCCTTGTATGAAAGAGGTGAGAAGTTAATTGATGTTTCCTTGTCAGGTTTGTAATCAAGCCCAATACCAAGAGTAAGAGTGGCAGGGTTCATAAACCGCGAAACCATCGTGGCAACCTCTTTATTTTCACCACTCAATGGATCTTTTACTTTTGAATATTGTTTTCCGATTGCCACCTGTGTCTTAAAAAGCATTATAGCGCTGAAGTCGAATTTTCCAAATGCCTTATGATTAAGCTTGGAGTTTGTCTCAAGAAGGTCTAGGTTCTTTCTAATTGCTTCATCGCCTGAAGCGAGGAATCCTAGTTTCAACCTCGCAAAATTAGATGACGATAACTTCAGCTCAGGTCTTTTGTAATCCGCATAACCTGTTATATCGAGAGCTGTTGAGACACTGTTCTCCCCTCCTTTCACCCAGTTTGATAGAGCTGACTGACTGAAAACAACAGAAGATTCGGTCTTGTAGTCCCAGTAATGTTTTTTAAGTATGATATTGTTCTTTTCCAGCTTTGACCTGTCCACTTTCCTAATATCCAGCTTCGCTTCCGAGTAGTTCTCCTGCCGTAGAGGCTTCCTGAAGTAAACACCCTGTTCAAGATAGAGCCCGATTGTATTTCTTCCTTCATTACCGATCCAGACAGTTACAGAATCTGAAAATTCATTTTTTAGCCAGTAACGTCTCATTGAACCGGTTTGCCGTGAATTAAGCACTACCGGAACAGTGCCCCGTCCAATACCGGTAAAGCCAATTACCACTGAATCCCTGTCATCAACATAGTTCAACAATGAATTCACTGCTGCAAATATGGAGTCGCGCTGGTAAGGATTATTATACGACCTGAAGGGAAAACCCGGGAAATCTTCCTGGATAAGTTTTAGTGTATCGGAGCGTACCAGTATTGTCGTATCTTTTGTATCTGCATTTAGTACGAGTATTGTTGTATCTTTTGTATCTGCATTTATAACCGGAGTTTCAAGATTTATAGAGTCAGCCCTAACAGGTATCTTACCTGAATCACCAGTTTTTCTGATTGTCACAGGTTTCCATATATAGAATTTATTCCATGGAACCATTATAGAATCGTATGGATATTTACGCAGATAGGAATTAACAAAATCAAAATGCTCATGTGAAGCTTCAAAGATGAGCCTGTCAAATGATTTTCTCAAAGGATCGTCGGGGTTAACCCAGTATTTCTGATCCATTTGCTTTTGCAGATATTCAATTGCCTGTTCGCGGTCCAGACTTACTTCAGACCGGGTAGATTTTTCTTCAAACAGAAGACCCATTTTTCTCAGCGAGTCAAGCATCCTGGCAGGGTCATTTGTCTCGATCGTAATTTCCTGTGAAAATGCTGTAAAGTACAGGTTCAGAAAAACAAAGGCGAATAACACTCTAAATAAATCTTTTCTCATGGATCAGGGCTTTTTGGCTTTTTTCGCGAGTTGAATATATTATAATTACTAGTAATTTTACAAAAAAACAGGTTTGAAGCATATCCGTAATCAGCTCATCTGTGCCCCTTATGATATTTACAGAAATATCAAAAACCGGGATGCTTTCACCTTCTGGATTTAAAGCCTTATTCAGAAACGTTTGCCTTTTGCATTTATTTCACTTCTGTGTTTTTTATTAATAATAGATGAACGGGATGGTTGCAATCATTTCTGTTCAGTAAGTTAGATAAGATAAATAAAATTTAAAAATCATATACTATGGAATTACCTGTTCCTGAACCATTCAAAATAAAGATGGTGGAACCAATTTATAGAAGTACCAGGGATCAGCGGGATCAATGGATCAGGGAATCCGACTGGAACCTGTTCAATCTTAAATCGGAAATGGTTTATATTGATCTTCTGACCGACTCAGGCACCGGTGCAATGAGCGATCATCAATGGTCTGAGATGATGATTGGTGATGAAAGCTATGCCGGTGCAAATTCCTATTACAAGCTGAAGGATACTGTTAAGGAAATAACAGGCTTCAATTGGTTTCTTCCTACACACCAGGGAAGGGCGGCTGAAAATGTCCTTTTCTCAGCGTTGATCAGGGAAGGAGATATTGTTCCAGGGAATTCGCACTTTGACACAACTAAAGGACATATTGAATTCAGGAAAGCTACAGCCATTGACTGTACAATTGATGAGGCTGCAAACACATCTTCACTACACCCTTTCAAAGGGAATACAGACCTTGGAAAGCTTGAAAGGGTGCTGAAAGAGAATCCAGTGGAAAAGATACCATTGATAGTTGTTACGGTAACAAACAATACAGCCGGGGGCCAGCCAGTAAGCATGGAAAATATCCGTGAAACAGGAAAGCTGGCAAAAAAATATGGAGTCAGGCTGTTCCTTGACTCTGCGAGGTTTGCAGAAAACGCATATTTTATTAAGATAAGAGAGAAAGGTTATGCTGATAAAAGCATTAGGGAAATAGTAAAGGAAATGTTCTCCTATGCAGATGGTATGACAATGAGCTCAAAGAAGGACGGAATAGTCAATATGGGAGGGTTCATCGGATTCAGTGATGAAGATCTGTTCCGCAAAGCATCGATTTTTAACATAATGTTCGAAGGATTCATAACATACGGCGGTATGTCGGGAAGAGATATGAATGCACTGGCAAGAGGTTTATATGAATCCACCGAATTTGAATACCTCGAATCAAGAATAAGGCAGGTTGAGCGACTTGGTAAATCACTTAAAACCGCCGGCATTCCTGTGCTGGAGCCTTATGGGGGCCATGCTATATTTATTGATGCTCTTAAATTTCTTCCGGGTGTCAGGCGTGAGGAATTTCCCGCACAGACACTTGCCACTGAGCTTTATATTGAAGGGGGTGTTAGAAGTGCAGAAATAGGAACCCTTATGGCCGACCGGGATCCTGTAACAAGGAATAACAGGTATCCTGCGCTTGAAATGATCCGGCTCGCTATCCCAAGGAGAGTTTATACTGATAACCACATTGATTATGTTGCTGCCTCTGTCATAAATGTTTTTGAAAGAAGAAAGGAAATAAACAAAGGACTCAAAATAAAATGGGAAGCGCCAATAATGAGACATTTCACTGTAAGGCTCGAAAAAGTTTTATAATCATGATAGAATTCCAGTATTATCCATGACATTTGATGTTTCATTTTTGATATGAAAGATCTTACAACCGGGGAAGAAGGTAAACTTATTCTTGAATTTGCTGCACCAATGCTTCTTGGTACTATATTTCAGCAGCTTTTCAGTGTTGTAGATAGTATTGTTGTCGGAAACTTTATTGGCAAAGAAGCGCTGGCAGCAGTTGGAGCATCATTCCCGGTCATCTTTGTAATGGTCTCCATGATTATTGGCCTTGTAATGGGAACAACAGTTGTCATATCCCAGTATTTCGGGGCAGGAGATATCGCCAAGGTTAAACGTGCAATAGACACAATGTATATTTACAGCACAGTTGCAGGTGTCATATCAACAATTGCAGGATTGATCATAGCTGAACCCCTTCTTCGTTTTCTTGACCTGCCGGCTGATATAATGCCACAGGCTGTTCAATACCTGAAAATATATCTTTCAGGCATGCTCATCTTCTTTGGTTATAATGGCACAAGTGCGGTTTTGAGGGGCCTTGGCGATTCAAAAACACCTCTATACTTTCTTATAATTGCAACAATGGCCAATATCATACTTGTTTTATTGTTTGTTGCAGTTTTCAAATGGGGTATCGCAGGAGCTGCTTATGCAACCCTGGTGGCTAATGCGATTGCATTCGGTTTAGCAATATACTGGCTGAACAGGACCCATAAAATTGTTCGTTTTGCAATAAAAGGGCTTCATTTCGACAGGGAGATATTCAGGCAGAGCATCAAGATCGGGTTACCTACCGGCATACAACAAACACTTGTTGCTATAGGTGGACTTGCTCTGCTGGGAATTGTAAACCAGTTTGGTACTGATGTTATCGCCGGTTATTCTGTTGCAAGCCGTCTCGATTCAATGGCTTTAATCCCTGCAATGTCATTCTCGCAGGCACTCTCCACTTTTGTCGGTCAGAATATAGGTGCAAATAAAAAAGAGAGAATAAGAACGGGCCTTTTCTCAACATTAAAAATGTCGGTAATTGTGTCAATTCTTATAACCCTGATAATTGTTTTTTTCGGGCATCTTTTAATGAGCCTGTTTACCAAAGATCCTGCAGTAATTAAAGCAGGTGATCAGTATCTTACCATTGTAAGCACGTTTTATGTGCTATTCACTATGATGTTCATCTATAACGGTTTGCTGCGTGGTGCAGGAGACACACTTCTGCCGATGTTTTTCTCACTCCTCTCATTATGGATAATAAGAATACCCCTGGCATGGATATTATCGGAGAGGTTTGGAGCTTCAGGAATCTGGTGGTCTATCCCTGCAGGCTGGTTGATAGGTTTGATGCTCTCATATTTTTATTATAAAACCGGAAGATGGAAAAACAAGTCGGTTGTTAAATTTGCCGGAAAACAGTAACTTTAAATTCAGGACCCATTATAACAGCATTGCCAATATGATTAAATCAATGACCGGTTACGGCAAGTCAATGGTTGATACTCCGCAGAAAAAGATATCAATTGAAGTTAAATCCCTTAACTCAAAACAACTTGATCTTAACCTTAAACTTCCATGGCTCTACAAGGAAAAAGAACCCGAGATAAGGAATATTATAAGCCAGAAGCTTGACAGGGGGAAAATAGATCTTTCTGTTTACCTTGAATCTATTGAGGAAGATTCAGCCACAGTAATAAATAAACTGGCGGTGAGAAGCTATTATGCTCAATTTAAAGAGATCGCTTCTGACCTCAAAATAAAACTTGATGATCAGATATTTTCTGCAATAATGAAGCTGCCCGATGTGCTCAAAACAGATAAACCTGAGCTTCCGGAATCTGAATGGGAACTCCTGAGAGAGAAATTATTGGAATCTCTTGAAATGCTTGATAATTACAGGAAAGAGGAAGGTCTTTCAATAATGACCGATCTGCAGAAATGCATTGGAAAAATTTTGTCTCTTCTAGATGATGTTGAACCTTTCGAAAAAGGAAGGATCACAAAAGTCAGGGAAAAACTGATGTCAGCCCTTGAAGAAAATATCGGAGGTGATAAAATTGACAAGAACAGGTTTGAGCAGGAACTTATCCTTTACCTCGAGAAACTAGATATAAATGAAGAAAAGGTAAGGCTTAAAACACATTGCGATTATTTTCTTCAGACAGTAGGTACAAGTTCCCCTAATGGAAAGATCCTTAACTTTATTGCACAGGAAATAGGGAGAGAGATTAATACTCTGGGATCCAAGGCGAATGATGCATCCATCCAGAAGATTGTTGTTAATATGAAGGATGAACTTGAAAAGATCAAGGAACAAACATTGAACATTCTCTAAAATTTAAACATGCAAGGCAAACTGGTGATCATTTCTGGTCCTTCGGGAACAGGCAAGACAAGTATAGTAAAGTACCTGCTAGACAGCGGCCTTAATCTCGCGTTCTCGGTTTCAGCCACTACCCGCAAGCCGAGGGATGGAGAGAAGCATGGCAACGATTATTATTATCTGTCGGTTGATGAATTCAGAAAAAAAATTGAGGAAAAAGAATTCGTCGAATGGGAAGAAGTTTATCCCGATATTCTATACGGTACACTTAAGAGCGAAATGGAAAGAATATGGTCGAACGGCTGCCATGTTCTTTTCGATGTTGATGTACGTGGTGCCATTAATCTCAAGAAGATTTACGGGAACAGGTCTATTGCATTGTTCATAATGCCTCCATCTGTTGAAGAACTCGAAAAAAGGCTTATCCAGAGAGGAACTGAAAGTGCCGAAAAATTGAAAGTGAGGGTTACAAAAGCTGAGGAAGAGATAAAGCTTTCGAGCCAGTTTGATACTATTATTGTCAACAAAACTCTTGACTTGGCCAGGGAGGAGACAATTCAGATAGTTTCATCATTCCTTGAGTGGTAAAAGCTTTTTTATGGCAAAAATCGGATTATACTTCGGTTCGTTCAATCCTGTTCATATAGGCCATATCGCCATTGCAGGTTACATGACTGAATTTACCGATCTGGACCAGGTATGGTTCGTTGTGAGCCCTCATAACCCCTTGAAAAATAAAGAAACATTGTTGCCGGATTATCAGAGACTCCATATTGTGAGGCTTGGTATTGAAGACAGGGAAAACCTCAGGGCTTCTGATATTGAATTCAGGCTGCCGGTCCCTTCATTTACAATAGATACACTTGCTTATTTAAATGAAAAACATCCCGGCAACGAATTTTCAGTTGTCATGGGGCTTGATAACCTTTATACTCTTCACAAGTGGAAAAATGCAGATGAGCTTATAAGTAAGTACAAGTTGTATGTTTATCCCAGGCCATTTGTCAGGAAGCCTTCATCTACCGTACTTGACAGGATACTCTCGGCTGCAAAGGTAATCAAAGTTGATGCTCCTCTTATGGAGATATCAAGCACCTTTATCAGATCAGGTATTAAAGCCGGTAAAGACATGTCTTACTATGTACCGGCTGCTGCATGGAAATACCTGAAAGAGATGCATTTTTATGAAAAATAAACCTTCAGTTTTAAGATAAGTTTATACTCATCTCTGGTGATGAAACCTCTTTCACAATCTCTTGTCCGCGGTGAAGAGCTTTCTCATTTACAGGTACTAAATTCTGATAACGCTCAGGCAAAGATTTCTTAATCCCTTTAATAACATTCTCGAGTGTCACAACAGGTTTTACCTTGAGGAATCCACCGAGAACTATTGTATTGAAAATCTTTGGATTTTGCATTGCTGAAGCCTCAGCAGCGGCATCAACCCTGTAGATATGAATATCTTTCCGTGAAGGGTGCTTTGTAATTCCGTTCCCGTCATAAATAAGTATACCACCAGGTTTGACTGTAGACTCAAACTTATCCATCGACTGCTGATTAAGAATTATTGCAGTATCAAACCTCTTTATTATTGGGGAACTAATCCTGTCGTCGCTCAGGATTACTATAACGTTTGCGGTACCGCCTCTCATCTCAGGTCCATAAGAAGGCATCCAGCTCACTTCCATATCCTGCATTACTCCTGAGTATGCAAGAATTTTCCCCATCGAAAGCACTCCCTGTCCGCCGAAACCGGCAATTATTATCTCTTCGGTCATCTTTTCAGATTGTTAATTGATCATTTATTCTCTTCAGGAATTTTAAGGTCTCCAAGAGGATAATAAGGAAACATATTCTCTTCCATCCATTTATTCGATTGAACCGGTGTCATCTTCCACCCTGAGGGGCAGTTTGAAACAATTTCAATAAAGCATGTTCCCCTGTCAAGCTTCTGATATTGCACAGCTTTCCTGATTGCTTTTTTTGTCTTCTTCACGTTTGAAGGTGTATGAACGCTCTGCCTTGTAACGTAGTATGTACCAGGTAATGTTGCAACAATATCAGTCATTTTAAGAGGGTTCCCCATTGTTTTGACATCCCTTCCAAAAGGCGAAGTAGAGGATTTCATACCCGGTAGTGTTGTCGGAGCCATTTGTCCTCCAGTCATACCGTAAATGCCATTGTTTACGAATATTATCATTATGTTTTCACCCCTGTTACAGGCATGAAGAGTCTCAGCTGTTCCAATCGCTGCGAGGTCACCGTCACCCTGGTATGTAAATACAAATTTGTCAGGCAGAAGCCTTTTTATTGCTGTTGCTACTGCAGGAGCCCTGCCATGAGCCGCTTCCTGCCAGTCTATATCAATGAAATTATAGAGCAGTACAGAGCAACCCACAGGGGAAACTCCAATAGTTTCAGACTGCAATCCTTCTTCTTCAAGCACTTCAGCCAGGATCCTGTGTGCAGTTCCATGTCCACACCCGGGGCAGTAAGAAAGAACATTATCTGTCATCAGCCTGCTTTTGCTGTATGTCAAATTCTCAGGCTTTATTATTTCCTTTATTCCACTTGCTTCAATCATAACATTCTCAATTAATCTTTGACTTAAGAAACTCAACCACCTCTTCGGGAGCTGTAATCACGCCACCCATCCTTCCAAAATGATACACAGGAACACCACCTCCAACAGAAAGCATAACATCTTCAACCATCTGGCCTGCACTCATTTCAACTGATATAATTATTTTCATTTTTGATGAAAGCTCCTTTATTCTCACTGATGGAAAGGGGAATAATGTTATCGGCCTCAGCAAACCAAGCTTAATACCATCATGACGAGCCAGTTGAACTGATTTCTGGCATACCCTGGCGCTTGTGCCGTAAGCCACAAGAAGATATTCTGCATCCTCAGTCTGAAATTCTTCAAATCTTACTTCATTCTTCTTTATTTCCTCGTACTTGTCAATAAGCTTTTTATTGAATAATTCCTGCCTGTTTGGATCAAGATCGAGAGACGTTATTATATTCCTTTCCCTTGTAGCAGGCTTTCCTGTTGTTGCCCAGCCTGGAACTGATTTCGATCTTTCTTTGTGAGGACCGAGGTATACTTTCTCCATCATCTGTCCTATTGCACCATCGGAAAGCATCATTACAGGGTTCCTGTATTTGAAGGCAAGATCGAAACTGAGTTCCACAAAATCGGCCATCTCCTGTACTGATGCCGGAGCAAGAACTATCAGGTGATAATCACCATGTCCTCCTCCTTTTGTAGCCTGGAAGTAATCTGATTGTGCCGGCTGTATTGTTCCAAGTCCCGGACCACCCCGCACGACATTTACGATAAGACATGGCAACTCAGCCCCTGCAATATAGGTTATACCTTCCTGTTTGAGACTTATTCCCGGAGATGAAGAAGTTGTCATAACTTTTTTCCCGCATGCAGCACCGCCATAAACCATATTGATGGCGGCAATCTCACTTTCAGCCTGCAGAACAACCATGCCTGTCCGTTCAAAAGGCTTTGCTTCCATCAGGTATTCTATAATTTCAGTCTGCGGTGTTATCGGGTATCCGAAATAACCATCCACCCCGGCCCTGATTGCAGCTTCAGCAACAGCCTCGTTACCCTTCATCAATCTGAGTTCTCTTTCCATTGCTAGATTTTAGTTTTATATACAGTGATAACCCCGTCTGGACAAACCATTGCACAGTTGGCACAACCGATACAAAGATCGGGATTTGCAGGAAATGCATAATTATACCCTTTCCCGTTCACTTCCTTCGCCATTGCTATGGTGCCTGTGGGACACGAAACCATGCAAACCTCACATCCTTTACACCTCTCAATGTTTACAACAATACTTCCTTTTATCTTTGCCATAATTATTACATTAATCAAAACTGATGATCCATCCTGAAGATTTTAAGTCTTTCTTCAAGATCGCCGAACTGATCCCTCAGAACATGTGATACGCATGCTCTCAATCCATCATTTCTTTTACTTCCAGTTATATCGAGTGTTATTGCACTTATACCATAATAAAGAAGCTCTCTCAGCAATTCGTCGCTTGTAAGACCAGGATAAGCAAGCGTAAAATAAAATCCATCTGCAACCGGTTCTTCAAGATCGGTATCATAAGGGATAAAAAAACCATTATCCGTGAAAAGTTTCTTCATTATTCTTGCCTTTTCACCATATTCCTTCACTTTTTCTATAAAGTCATATCCATCTTCATTAACAGCTTTCATCAGTGCGGCAAGTCCATACTGAACAGAATGCGGGACGCCTGCAGACAGACCGTACAATGCGCCAAATACCACTGAATGACCGAAACCTGATGTGGAATAGTATCGCTGAAGATCGGGGTATTGCCTGTTGAAAAGATGGTCTGATATTGCCATCATACCTATGCGCTGACCAGCATAGCTGAATATTTTGGAACTCGATATAAGCAATATGTAATCATCGAGATATCTTCCAATCGAGGGCTGAAAAGGAGGAACACCGGGCCTGGAATAATCTTTCCTGAAATCCATGCCAAAATATGCAAGATCCTCAATTGCAATAACATCATATTTCCTGCAGAGGTCACCAATGATTTCGAGTTCTTCTTCATCGAGGCACATCCACGTGGGATTATTCGGGTTAGAATATACAATTGATGATATCTTTCCTGGTTTAAGGAATGATTCAAGCTTATTCCTGAGCTTTCTTCCCCTGTGTTCAAAAATATCAAAAGAGTAATAATCATGGCCGATCATTTTCACCTGCTGCTTCTGAACAGGGAAACCGGGGTCGAGAAACAGGCTACCTTCCTTGTTCCTGTCATTCCTGTTTGCAACAAGAAATGCTGCCATCGCTCCCATCATGGAACCAACTGTCGGAATGCAGCCCTGGGGTTTTATGTCAAGGTCGAGAAAAAGCTTGATGAATCTTGATGTTTCGTCCTTCAGAGGCTTTATGCCTTCAATATTCGGGTAAACTGACGCAACACCTTTTCGTAGTGCTTCAATTTCTGCCTCAACAGCTATTACAGAACTTGGAAGGCCCGGTTCTCCCATTTCCATTCTGATATAGCGGATACTTGTAGCTTTCTCAAGCTGACTGACTAGCTTGGCAATTTCCCTGATGCTGGCTCTTGAGAAAGATGGCAGGCCGCTTTCTTCAATTATTTTATTTACTGCTTCACGATCAGGCAATGCTGGTTTCATATTATCAGAATGGTATGTTAGCAAATTTAGTATATACCGGAAACAATAATTATGACAATTTACGCTTATCAATAACCCTGATGGCTTTCCCTTCGCTCCTTCCGATGGCTTTAGGCTCAACGAGAGTGACCTTTATACCAAGACCAAGAGTATCCTCGAGGTTGCTGCGGATTTTCTGCCTTAGTGATTCAAGCTGGCTTATCTTATCCTGGAAGAAAGCTTCGTCAACTTCAACCATAAGTTCGAGAGTATCAAGGTTGTTAACCCTGTCAACTATCAGCTGGTAATGAGGTTTTATTTCACTCATTTCAAGCAGTACACTCTCAACCTGTGAAGGGAAGAGATTAACACCCCTGATTATAAGCATATCATCGCTACGGCCTAAGCATTTCTCCATTCTTACCATTGTTCTTCCGCAGGAACATTTCGATGTAGTTAACCTGGTAAGATCACGCGTCCTGTACCGGATCAGCGGTAACCCTTCTTTTGTGAGGGTTGTGAATACCAGTTCGCCAATACTTCCTTCTGGCAATGGTTTAAGAGTTTCGGGATCAATTATCTCGGGATAGAAATGATCTTCATTGATATGAAGGCCGGTCTGGTGAGGACATTCACTAGCAACACCGGGGCCTATTATCTCACTCAATCCATAGATGTCAATAGCTTTTATCCTGAGCTTTGCTTCAATTTCTTTCCTCATGTTTTCAGTCCATGGCTCTGCCCCGAATACACCAACCCTTAATTTCAATGAATCGCGGCTTATACCGTTTTCCGTTATTGCCTCGGCAAGATACAGTGCATATGAAGGAGTACAGGCAAGAACAGTGCTGCCAAAATCGTGCATCAGCTGAATCTGCCTTGAAGTATTCCCTCCTGAAATCGGAATAACCGAAGCCCCTATCTTTTCGCCTCCATAATGCAAACCGAGACCTCCGGTAAATAAACCATAACCATAGGCAATATGGATCACGTCATTCCTGTTGGCTCCTGCACCTGTAAGAGTGCGTGCCATTACTTCAGACCATGTCGCAACATCATGCCTTGTATATCCTACAACAGTTGGCTTGCCGGTAGTTCCTGAAGATGCATGAACCCTTACAATCTCGCTCATCGGCACGGCAAAAAGACCGAAAGGATAATTATCACGCAAATCGATCTTTGTAGTAAACGGTAATTTCGAAAGATCATCGATCGAATTTATGTTTTCAGGACCAAGTCCTGCCGCCTGCATCTTATTCCTGTAATAAGGTACATTGAAATAAACTCTTTCTACTGTTTCCCTGAGTCTCTGACTCTGTATGTTTCTGAGACCCTCACGGTCCATGCATTCAAAATGAGGGTTCCAAATCTGTATTTCCATAATATTCAGATCTTGTACAGGTCGCTGGCTTTAATCAGCTCCAGTTCATGATTTTTAAGTTCCTTGATTGCTTCAGCAGTGTTGCTGCATCTTATAATGATTACAGATTTCTTATCCGCAGGGAATGCGTAGGTATACTCAACGCTGATATTTTTATCGGAGAGTACCTTCAGAACCCTGGCATAATCTTTTGCTTCACTAGGTGCAATAACCGAAATGACATCGGAAAGGCTTGCTGTGAAGGAATGCTCCTTAAGCAGGTCCTTTGCAGCCTCCGGATCCGAGACTATCAGCCTCAGTATTCCAAACTCGGATGTATCAGCCACTGTAAGGGCTGTGATCCGTATGTTTTTTTCACCAAGAGCCTCAAGAACTTCAGTGAGCCTGCCGGATTTATTCTCGAGAAAAACTGATAACTGCTGTATAATCATTATTTTACAATTTTTCAATTTCAAATTGAAGGTTCGAATATAAGAATTTCTGTTCAGGAATCTGATCAAAAAGGCTGAAGATCATTTTTCGATCCTTATTCTTGCATCAACCACTGTAATGCCATCCGGACTGCCAATCAACGGGTTAAGATCCATCTCTTTGATCTCCGTTGCAAACCTTAACAGGCTTGATAACCTTACAATTATTTCAGCAAATTTCTTTTCATCAATTCCGGGTTTACCTCTTGTCCCTTTAATTATCCTGTAGCTCCTTAAACTTCTTATCATTGATTCAGCTTCACTGAAAGTCAATGGCGCCAGGCCAGATGAAACATCACCCAGGACTTCAACAAAAATACCTCCCAGGCCACAAAGAATGACGTGGCCGAACCTTGGTTCGTACTTGGCGCCTATGAAGAGCTCTGTACCTGCAAGCATTTGCTGAACGAGTACGGCCTTAACTTCCGGGATCTGCATCATCCTGTTGAACTCAGCCTCAAGATGCCGCAATGATTTGATATTCAGGGTAACGCCACCCACATCAGACTTATGTACAGGGCCAACTACCTTTAAAACAAGCGGGAACCCTGCATTTTCTGCAATGGAGATCAGTTCCTCCCTTGTCGTGACAACTTTCTCCTTAACAACAGGTATGCTTGCTGCTTTAAGCAAATCCTGAATAACAGAAGGATCAACATATCCGGGAGGAGTTCTGTTAATTATTTCCCTTATCATCGGAACGTCAACTTCGCTAAGGAATATATCTTCTTCTGCCGGATGGGGAGTGTTGTAGATCTTTGTCAGAGCCCTTCCGAGCACAACTTCATCGGGAAAATTCACATGCCCGCGACTCAGGAAGGATTCAAGTTCACGGGAAGAGCTGTTAACGGAAGGCAGTATTGGATAAAGCGGTTTATTGCATTCGCGTATTTTCCTGTCTAAAAGATCGTATGTTTCATTGATATCATTAAGCCCATTGCTGCCGAATATTACGCTCATCCCGTCGAACATTGACATATCGCGATCAACATAATCGATAATGTTCTCAAGCTGCTCGTTCGTCCCTGTTGCGATCATATCTATTGGATTCAGGGCAGATGCCCCTGGATTCATCATTGAAAGGATCCTGTCATGATCCGTTCCGGAAATCCCCGGTATATTCATACCTCCTGAAGCAAGAGCATCTGTTAGCATTACTGCGGGCCCCCCCGCATGAGTAATGATTGCTATATTCTTTCCTTTAAGAGGCTTATGAAAAAAAACAGAAGCAACTGTTGTAAGCTCTTCACGGCCGGAACATCTTACAATACCTGCCTTGCGGAATAATGCTTCAACTGCCGAATCGGAAGATGCCATTGCACCTGTGTGAGATGAAGCTGCCCTGATGCCAGCCTCAGTGATGCCTGCTTTGATTGCAGCTATTCTGCACCCTTTCCTGATAAGAGATGATGCGTGATGTAAAAGTTTATCCGGGTCATGTATATACTCTACATATATAAGCTTTATCCTCGAACTTTTTTCTGGGTCAAAGCTGAGATCCCAGTATTCAAGTACCTCTTCAACGCCAGTCTGCGCACTGTTACCAACTGAAAAAACACTTGCAAAATTGAGGCCCTTGCTTATTGCCGATTCGAAAATAAAAACCGCAGTTGCTCCTGAGCCACTTACGAAGTCACAACCCCTGCTGTTAAGCTTTGGTACCGGGGTAGTGAATACTCCCTGATATGCAGGAGTAATAACCCCGATGCAATTAGGCCCTATTAAAGTTCCTCCTGCTTCATTTATCAAAGCAGCTATCTTTTTCTCAGTTGCTTTTCCCTCCTCCCCTGCTTCACTGAACCCTGCCGAAATAATAATGAAAGCCCTTGTATTTTTCTCATTGACAAGAGTCTGAATTACATCGTAACAAAATTTATATTGTATAGAAATTATAGCGAGATCAACAGCCGGCAAATCTGATGGGCTTCTGTACGATCTTATTCCCTGAACTGAATCCTGCTTAGGGTTGACGACATACAGATCACCCGCAAATTTTCCGTCAATAATATTCTTAAGTATCTTCCCGCCGGGCTTCAACAGGTCATCGGATCCGCCAACAACGACAATGCTTGAAGGATTAATCAGCTTATCATTTATCATAATAAAGTGTATGGAACAAACAATGCATAAATTGAATGAATAAGAGTAAGCAGTCAGAAATGAATATTGTAAATCAAAGTCCTGCAAACCTCTTCAGGAAACCCACATTCAGAGCTACCACGAATAAATATGTTTCTGATATGTAATTTTCAGGGGAATACACCTCAATCTTAAAGAGGCAATATATGAAAAATATAGCTGATAAAAAAATACAATTATCAATGACACAAAAAGTCACAGATGCAGGCAGCATTGTGACTTTGTAACTCTGCAACTTCAGGAAGCTATTTCTTCGTTCTGGAATATTTCCCCATGTACTCAGCATGTCCGATGATCTGATCACCAATTACCTGGTGGAACTGTGAACCATCTTTTATTGATTCGGGTGGAAGCTTTTTTCGAAGAGCATAAATCCTGAAAAAATACCTGTGATCTTCACCTCTTGGGGGGCAAGGACCACCATAGCCATTCCTGCCAAAATCATTTTTCACCTGAATGGCACCGTTATCAAGATTTTTCCTTACACCTGTATTTTTTTCCAGGTGATGAACTGCAACCGGGATGTTATACATTATCCAGTGGGTAAATGTACTTCTCGGTGCATCCGGATCCTCAACAATAATTGCAAATGTTACTGTTTCTTTCGGCTCTCCTTCCCAACTGAGCGGAGGTGATATATCCTCACCGTCACATGTATGGATCACCGGAATACGTGCACCATTTTCAAACGCAGTGCTTGTGATAATAAATTCCATCTGACTAACGTCTTTTATTGATCAACAATCCTCTGCTGTGAAAGTTTTATTGCTAATCTCCCTGATTCTTTATCTTATCAGATTAAAATTTTATCTTCATGGTTATTAAATATTGCATGAAAAAGCACATACTACTGATCATCGTATTTGCATCAATTGCAATTAATGCGTACAGTCAAACCGATTCTCTGGAAAAAGCAATCCTTTACAGTAAGGTGCTTTCAGGTGAAAAAAGGACTGAAGTTTTCTCATCCGATGCACTCAGGTGGAGAAAGTTTACAGAGGATATAGGTGGCTATCCCGATATGCCTTTGGATTTAAACGGGAAAGTGCATTTTGATTTTACTAAGCAGTTTCCCGGAAAGGACAAAGATTATCTGTTTAACAGGGCATGCGAATGGCTGGTTATAAATTACGGGATTGTGCCTTCTCAGGTCTATTCTAACAGGGAAGATGGCAAAGTACTTTATATCAATACTCTTGCCACGTCATCAGGATACGATTGTAGTTTTACAACAATAATTACGATTAACGGGAACTTTATCAGGACCGAATTTACAGGATTGTCGTATTCATTGTTCATTGAAGGACATTACTCGGTTGATGAAGAGTGGGTCCCGGAAAGAACAATCAGGTATAACATGGACCAGGTAGTGCCTGTAATACTTAAAAGGCAGCAGGAATGGAAAACATATACTGACATGCTAAGAGCTTCAAAAGATTTGCTGAATAAAGAGATTCTGAATCTCTATGATTACATATCACTTTACGATTCAATCTACGTTATTCCTGATTCTTTAAATGTAAAAAAATCAAAGCAGCCGTAAAGCTGCTTTGAAAAACACATTCATTATATAAAAAGTGAAGGTTCAATTTAATCACTGGACAAGCTGGGCTTCGAGTCTGATATTGGTTGCTCTGAGTGCTTTTGATACGGGACAGTTGTTTTTTGTTCTTTCTGCAATTTCAAGGAATTTTGCTTTATCAACTCCATTTACCCGGCCTGTAGTTTTCAGAACAATCTCAGTGATTCCAAAACCATTATCAGTTTTGTCAAGATTTGCCTCAGCTGAAGTTTCAATCTTTATGGGAGTGAAGCCCGAACTGTCGAGATCATGTGCAAGAGCCATTGAATAGCAACTGGCAAGAGCTGCACCAATAAGCTCTTCAGGGCTTGAAGCTGTCTTGTCCTCACCAAAACGTGAATTAAATGTTACAGCTGCCTGATGGCCGCTTGATTTAAGAGTATATTTTCCTTTGCCTTCTTTAAGGTTGCCTTCCCAGTTTGCATTTGCGTAATGTTTGCTCATAAGGGTTAATTTTAAGTTTAAGTAATTAAGTTTTCAGAACCAGCTGTATTGCTGATTGAACATTAAACAAAGTTTACACGTTAATGTTCCTGAGTGTTCTTCAAATATAATGATTAAATTTATAACATCCTGGTTATGATGATGTTTAAATAGTACTTTTAATTAAACCAGGTTATAAATGAAGCTAAAAGTAAACTATGAAGATTGCGACATATAATGTAAATGGCATAAGCAGCAGGCTCCCGGTGCTGCTCAGGTGGCTGGAATATGCCATGCCTGACATTGTTTGCCTGCAGGAGCTTAAAGCTCTTCAGGATAATTTTCCGATAATTCCAATCCAGGCCGCAGGCTATGATGCAATATGGCATGGACAGAAAAGCTGGAATGGTGTTGCAATTCTTGCCAGGAACACACGTCCGGTTGAAATAAGAAGAGCCCTGCCAGGCGATCCTGAAGATGTAAACAGCAGGTATATTGAAGCCACTATCGGAAATATGGTTGTTGCAAGTATTTATCTTCCGAACGGAAACCCCTATCCCGGACCAAAATTCGAATATAAATTAAAATGGTTCGAAAGACTTATTGCCCATTCACGCAGTCTTATTGATTCGGAAAAACAGGTAGTGCTCACCGGTGACTTCAATGTAATGCCAACAGAGAAGGATGTGTATAAGCCAGAGAGATGGGTCGATGATGCTCTTTTCAGACCTGAAGTAAGATCTGCCTTCAGGCAGATTATCGACCAGGGTTGGACTGATGCCATCAGGAAGGTCTATCCTGATGAGACTATCTATACTTTCTGGGATTATTTTCGCAACTCTTACACTCGCAATGCAGGACTCAGGATCGATCATTTCCTGCTCTCACCGGGAGTTTCAGATAAGCTGTCTGCTGCCGGTGTCGACAGGGAAGTTCGTGGATGGGAAAAAACAAGTGATCATGCTCCTGTATGGATTGAATTAAACGTTTGATCCTCATCCTATAACAATCATTATTCATATTGATGATCCTGCGAAGTTTTCAATATCTTTGCACTCCTTAATAATTGTTATGCCGGATACGTTCAAAAACATACTTGAAAAAGATACTTTTTCGCATAGTGACATTATAAAGCTCCTTGAATCAACCGGAGAAGACCGTACACTACTTTTCAGAAAATCTGCTGAAACTAAGGATAAGTTCATTGGTAAAAAGGTATGGTTCAGAGGTTTAATTGAGTTCTCAAATGTTTGCGGAAAAGATTGCCTTTATTGCGGCATCAGGAAGGGGAATAAATCGCTTCAAAGATATAATCTCTCTGATGAAGAGATCCTGGCTGCTGCAAAATTTGCATTTGACAATAATTATGGTTCGATAGCGCTTCAGTCGGGTGAACTTGAAAATGAAATATTTGCACATAGGATTGATCATCTGATCGGTGAAATTAAAAAACTGTCAGGAGGTAAGCTGGGCATAACATTATCTGTTGGAGAGCAAAATCCTGATGTTTATAAAAGATGGTTTGACGCCGGTGCACACAGGTATCTTCTCCGTGTTGAATCAACGAACGAAGAACTATACAGGAAGATTCATCCTGATGATTCGAAACATGATTTCAGGAGAAGGCTCGACTGCCTTAAGACTCTTCAGGACATAGGTTATCAGACAGGTACCGGGGTTATGATAGGGTTGCCTTTTCAGACACTTGATGATCTTGCTGGAGATCTGCTTTTCTTCCGGGAATTTGATATAGACATGTGCGGAATGGGCCCCTATATAGAACATGCAGATACACCATTGATACAATACACATCTGATCTCAGGCCCCTCACAGAAAGATTTGATCTCACTCTGAAGATGATTGCTATCCTTAGGATCATGATGAAAGATATAAATATTGTAGCCGCAACAGCCTTGCAGGCTATTGATCCTATAGGAAGGGAGAAAGCTGTGAGCATCGGAGCAAATATAATAATGCCGAATATTACTCCCGGCAGGTACCGCGACAGTTATAAGCTTTATGACAATAAGCCTTGCACAGATGACTCTGCAGAGGATTGCCAGTCATGCCTCGAAGCAAGGATAAGCCTCGCAAATTCAGAAATAGTATATGGCGAATGGGGCGATTCGCAACATTATGAAAAAAGGCGGAAGACCAAAAATCTGAAGGCTGAAGCATAATCGGCCAGTTTCATCCTGATTCAGGAAAAATTCCATTTATTTTTTCATGTTGTTTTTTTGCAATTGCATAAAAAAACCTTAGGTTTGGCAACAATCTTTCAGCGATGTCAGGTTTTAGATTGATAAAACATATAAATCTACAAGCATTGTTGAGAAATGTAAAGTGAGTCATTGAATTTAAATTGAATCAATTTAATAATCAGGCTTGCTCAGAAATTTGCAGGCCTTTTTTAATACTAACCAACCAAGTATAGAAATAACATGGAAAAACGCACAGTAAAATTTTATAGCGGGAAGCAGATACCCCTTGAAATGCATAAAGTGAGGATTGTTCAATCCCTTAACCTTGTGCCAGTTGACAGGCGTCTGCAGGCTATTGCCGAGGCAGGGTACAACTCATTCCTTCTCAGCACAAAGGATATATTCCTGGATATGCTTACCGACAGCGGGACCAATGCAATGAGCGATGCACAGCTTTCGAAAATGTTTGTCGCCGATGATGCATATGCCGGTTCACAGAGCTTTGTAAAATTCGAAAAGAGTGTTAATGCTGTATTTGGAAAAAATCTTATCCTCCCGGTTCACCAGGGACGTGCTGCAGAAAATATCATTTCCCAGACATTTGTAAAAAAAGGTTCCATCGTTCCGATGAACTATCATTTTACAACAACCCTTGCACATATTCAGCTTAACGGGGGAAAAGTAGTCGAGCTGTTTACTCCCGAAGCAATGGTCATAAAGAGTACAAATCCGTTCAAAGGCAACCTTGATACCAGGAGACTTGACGATCTTATAAAGGAAAATGGTGCTGAAAACGTTCCTTTTATCAGAATGGAGGCATCAACCAACCTTATCGGTGGACAACCATTCTCAATGGAAAATTTCAATGAGGTCAGGAAAATTGCTGATAAGTATGGCATCATGATTGTTCTTGATGCAAGTCTTATCGGAGAAAACGCATTCTTCATCAAAAAACGTGAAAAGGGCTTTGCAGATAAAAGCATCGGAGAGATACTCAACCAGATGTGCAGTCTTTCAGATATAGTATATTTTTCAGGCCGCAAGGTGAGCTCATCAAGAGGTGGTGCAATTTGTACAAATAATACCGACCTGTATAATAAGATGAAAGACCTTGTTCCGCTTTATGAAGGATTTCTTACATATGGTGGTATTTCAATCCGTGAAATTGAAGCAATGGCCGTCGGACTCATGGAGACTCTTGATGAAGATGTTGTCGGACAGTCTCCTACATTCATAAATTATGCTGTTACTGAACTCGACAAACTTGGCCTGCCTGTTATTATGCCAGGCGGTGCACTTGGCTGCCATGTTGAAGCACAGAAGTTCATGCCTCATGTTCCGCAGAGCCAGTATCCGGCAGGATCGCTTGTTGCCGCATTTTATATTATATCCGGTATCCGCGGAATGGAACGCGGTACTCTCAGCAGTATCAGGGATGAAAAGGGCGATGACATACTTGCTGATCTCGAGCTTATGAGGCTGGCTTTCCCAAGAAGAGTATTTACATTGTCGCAGGTTGAATACATTATCGACAGGCTTAACTGGCTGTATCACAATAAACATATTGTAGGCGGACTTAAATTTGTAGAGGAACCACCTGTACTGAGGTTCTTTACAGGCCGTCTCGCTCCAATCGGGGACTGGCCAATGAAACTCGCCGAGGCCTTTAAAAAAGATTTTGGTGATAGTCTATAATACTTCTATTAACAGGAATGCCCGTGAAAAACTCACGGGCATTTCCTTTATATTGTAAACGGACTAATTCAGAAAGTCATAGATCTGACATGTATCTTATCAAGAGCTCTCAGATCATTCTCAAGGAGCTGCCTCTGGTGCCTTTCACCACTGAGCTCAAGTATTATTAGCCCTGCGGGGCTTCCAAAAAACGTCTCGTTCACACCAAGCCTTGTCCTGATATTACATCCGAATGATGTAAGTATCTTCTGTACTTTTAATATTATTTCAGGGTCTCTTTCTGTCAGAATGCACAAAATCTCAAGAGTAGCTTTTTCATCTGCCCTGCTGTTGTCACCGGCTGAATCAAACTCAATCTCTCTCAACTCAATTCCACCTAACTTCCGGAGATCATCAGCAAGTCTCCGTGAACCTGAATCATCATCTTTAAGATGAAGAATAATGTATGCTTCCCGTGAACAGACTGAATCAGTAACCTCATGGAATCCTAGGCGGGTTGTAATAACCGAAGCATGCCGCGACAGTATTTCCTGTGTAAGGCCCGCCTCCTTTATCCTGTCGATGATCTTAATGCCAATTACCCTGATCATATATGATTTATTTTAATAGAATCAGAAATACAGGTCCCTCTGTCCCTGTTTGATCTTCTCAATCTTTTCCCTGGTGGTTGATTCAACTCCGGGTTCAAGTTTCTTCAGGTTCTTTTCTATTACCTGCCAGCCTTTATCTATTGTTTCGCCTTGCGCATAGTCGCAGATATATTCAGATAATGTAAGTATTGCATTTGGCGTGCAGAACCTTTTTATAAAGCCCGGAACCGAAAACTCCATAAAGTGTTCGCCTGTTCTTCCCATCCTGTAGCATGAAGTGCAGAACGATGGAATATAATCATTTTCAAGAAGTTCATCAATTATTTCGGCAAGGGATCTTGAATCATTGATCCTGAATTGTTCCTTGTTAAGATTCTGTTCCTCATTCCTTGATTGTGAATAAGATCCAAGTTCAAGCTTTGTTCCGCCATCGATCTGCGATACACCATACTGAATAAGCTCTCTCCTTGTTTCCGGGTTCTCACGTGCAGTCAATATCAATCCTGTATATGGAACAGCAAGCCTCAGTGTGGCGACAATTCTTTTAAAGTCATCATCAGTGGTTGAATAATTATTGTCGATATTGTGTATAGCATCCTTTATCCGTGGGAATGATATGGTATGAGGCCCTACATTGTAGCATGCTTCGAGATGGTTCGTATGACGAACGAGACCAAGAACCTCAAATCGCCAGTCATACAAGCCAAATAATGCCCCTATCCCGACATCATCAATACCGGCTTCCTGTGCCCTGTCGAGCGCAGTAAGCCTGTATTCATAATCCTTTTTCTTACCGCCGAGATGATACAGTTTGTAAGCTTCGGGGTGATATGTCTCTTGGAAGATCTGGTAGGTACCAATGCCAGCGCCACCTACCGTCCTGAAACCATCTATATCGAGTGGAGCAGCATTGATGTTGACTCTTCTTATTTCGCCATGACCCTTCTTAACACCATACACTAGTTTTACCGTATGGGCAATATATTCTGGTGAGTAGTCAGGATGCTCTCCATAAACAAGAATAAGCCTTTTTTGCCCATTATCTTCAAGGGCTTCGACTTCCTTAACTATCTCATCATCAGTAAGTGTTTTGCGAATTGCACCAGTGTTGGAAACCCTGAAACCGCAATACTGGCAGTTATTTATACACCTGTTACCGACATAGAGCGGGGCAAATAATACTATCCGGTTTCCATATACTCTCTTTTTGAGTTCTTTGGCTCCTTCCTTTATCTCTTCCTGGAGGTCAGTTCCTGTTGCATTGACAAGTACGGCTGTTTCTTCAAGGGACAACCTGTGTTTATCAAGTGACTTACTGATTACATCCCTGACTCTCTGCTTATCTGGTTTAACAGTTTTTATGAGTTCCCAGATCTCATCCATATCGATGAATGGTTTCATCCTCTGATCAGGAATCCTCAGTTTTTCTGGAGAAAATTTCATTAATTAATATTTAGAATATGTAGGATGTGCAATCTGCAAAAATAGTGATTTTAACCCGCCAGTATACCAGAATTAGTAAATCAATTCACTTATTTCGGTGCGAGCATTGGAGATCCTTTTTGAAACATTGCTTTCTGCAAAATTCAGCGCTCCATGAACTTTTTTATGAAAGTAGAGTGTCAGCTTGTCCCCGGTAAAATTGTTGCAGGGTTGAAGAATCTCTGCAGTTATTTCATGATTGTCATTTATTCGCTGGATAATTACCATTGCTTTGAATATTGATTTTCTGGTGCCTGCAGAAACAGCATAAATACCCGGGGGTGGCAGAAGCTTATCTTCATTGGTGATTGTCATTTTTAAACAGCAGGATCCCTCAAGATTGTAAGAAGGACTGCAGGTTTCAATAGGACCTGTTATCAGGTAATAAGAATCGAGATAGGCGTTAGCCCGCTGTATATAACCTTCGCTTATTGCTTTCCTGATCCTTGTCGAGCTAACAGCTTCATTATAAACTTCCTGTTCAGGTATCTCTTCAGCTTCGAAACTGTATTTTTTTCTCCATCCCCACAGGTGCCTGTAATCACCTTCTTTATTAAATCCGAAATGATGATTAAATCCAACTACAACAACTTTTGCATTAAGAATGTCATGAAGGTATTCCTTCACAAACTGCTCACTTGTTGTTCTTGAAAATTCCGTCGTAAACTCGATAATTATCAGATTTTGAAGACCTGCCGTTTCGAGAAGAAATATTTTTTCTTCCAGTGTGTTAATCAGTTTAAGGCTTTTGCCTACGGTATCTGGATATAGAACTTTCCGGGGGTGAGGATCAAAAGTTATGAGTACTGACTCTCCTCCGTGCCGGGAAGCAAGCATGTTAAGCCTGGAAATTATTGTTTTGTGACCAATATGTACTCCATCGAAAGAGCCGGTTGTCACAACAGGATTTCTGATACCCCTGGCATCTTCGAAGCTCCTGAAAATTTTCATCAGGTTCAGATTGTGTTTTCCTTGACGAAATATGCCACCTTCTCCATTGATGTTATCATGTCGTATTCTTCAAGGTAAACTTCAGATGGTACATTAAGGGGTATGGTTGTGAAGTTAAGTATACCTCTTATTCCATACCTTACAAGATCTTCTGTAATCTCGCGTGCGAAATCAGGCGGAACAGTAAGAATAGCAATCCTGATATCAAGCTCTTTGAGCAATTTTTCAATATCACTGTATGAATAGCATTTCACGCCTGAGATAACCTTGTTTATTTTCTGGGGGTCATTATCGAATGAAGCGACAAGGTTGAGCTTCGATCTTTTACCCTTAAAATAGCCCGCGACAGCCCTTCCAAGGTTACCAATACCAATTACTGCAACATTAAGACTTTCAGGTGAATCAATGATCTTTCCGATTGTATCTATCAGTTCCCTGACATCATATCCCTTCCTCTGCACGCTGGAATATCCGATCAGCATAAGATCACGTCTTACCTGAACAGCAGTTATATGAAGCCGAGCAGCAAGATCATGGGAGAAAATGAAGCTTTTCTGCTCCCTTAAACAATCCAGAAGCGATCTTCTGTATTCGCTTAGTCTTTCAACTGTTTTCCCGGGTAATTTCATTATTGAATCAGTTTTAGTTATTACGGTTATGATGGAAGAATTGTATGCTTTTTCGGTATCGTCACCTTAAATGATGATCCAACATCAGGAGTACTTTCAACATTTATTGAACCATTGTAAAGCTCAATAACTTTTTTCACTATAGATAATCCAAGACCACTACCTGAAATATTCCTGGTTTTATCATTCCTGATCCTGACAAATTCAGTAAACAAATTTTCAGTGTCATTCCTGCTTATGCCTATTCCTGTATCCGTTATTGTAATTATTGCTTCAATCTCGTTTTCCTCAATTGTTATCTCAGCCTTACCTCCAGGCTTATTATACTTAACAGCATTCGAGATTAGGTTGTTGAAAACAATCTCGATATCAGAAGGATCTGCCATAATTTTTACATCTGATACTGCATTCAGCTTAATGCCGACATCCATCTGTATTGCATAAGGCTGAACAGTTGAAACCGAACCTTCTGCAACTTCCCTCAAACTCACTTCCTGGATATTTTCCTCTTTTCTTTCAAGCCTTATCTTTGTAAAATCAAGAAGGTCCATAATGAGGTTGCGCATACCCTGTACGCGTTGAAGCGAACGTTCTATGGGAGTTGCATAATCATCAACAAGCTCACCCGATTGTTTCTCCTGCATCATACGTAAATAACCTTCAATTGCATTTAGCGGAGCTTTTAGCTCATGCGAGAGAACCGAAAGGAACTGGTAACGGATCTTCTTGCCTTCCTGGTTCATCTTATGAGTAATCCTCTTAAGATATTGCTGTTTCGTGATATTTTCTATGCTCGATTTAAGCTCCTGGGGAGTAAAGGGTTTGGGTATGAAATCGATAGCACCGTCTTTTGTGGCCCTGATTGCTATATCGAGTGAAGCATAGGAAGTTATCATTGCAACCACAATATCGTAATTATTCTTCCTGATATGCTCAAGTACATCAACGCCCTGTATTCCCGGAAGCTTGTTGTCAAGCAGGAGTATGTCATGCATCTCGCGCTCGAGTATAGCTATTCCCTCCTCACCTGTTGCTGCTTCAGTGACTCTGAATGTATAATCCTCATCCATAAAAGGATAGGTTACATGAAAATTATTAAGTATCCTTGAAACACCTGACCGGATACCGGGCTCATCATCTATAACAAGAACTTTCAGAAATGCCATTTCAGATCTTTAATAGCTTCATAATTTCCTGGTCAAGCTGCTCGGGACGGATACCTTTCTCAAGGTACCTGTCAGCCCTTATCCATGATTTCTCTGTTTCAGAATCTACACTGAAACTAAGACCGGTCTCATGCGAAACAGCCGTTGCGAGTATAACCGGTACCTCAGGATACCTTTTCTTCATCTTGTAACAGAGAATAAATCCACTATCATCATTCTCCATCATAAGATCGAAAATTGCAAGATCGGGCCTGAATTTTGAAATTACCGATTCAGCTTCACTCTGACTTTCGACAGCCATTGTCTTATATCCTGCTTTTCCGAGCGTATGAACCGTCTGGAAAAGATAATCAGGATCATCGTCAGCAATGAGAATTGTTATATCACTTTTTTTCATCTATACAAATTTCATAAAAATTGTCAATTTTCAAAGCTTTTACCCGACTATCAAATGACTATGAGATTCCCCTGGGCACAGCAATTTTAAAAGTTGTGCCTGTTGGTCCTGCAGAAGGATCATTATTCGACTCAACAGTTATCTGACCCTTATGCATCTTTACTATTCCGTATGCAGTAGCCAGTCCCAGTCCTGTTCCCTTGCCAATACTCTTTGTGGTAAAGAATGGCTCAAAAATCTTTGACCGGTCTTCTTCCTTAATTCCGGAACCTGTATCAGCAATAAAAATGAAGACGTCGCTCAGGGTATCTTCGAGTGTTATTGTGATCGTACCGCCATGAGGCATTGCATCAACTGCATTCTTGATGAGGTTCGTGATCACCTGCATCATCTGCTCTGAATCGAGCATTGCGTCGGGGTTTGTCGTTTGATCATCAACTGTGACCTTTACATTACCCGGCATAATTATACTATCAAGGCTTTGTTTTACAAGTTGCCTGATATTGATTTGCTGATGGTTAACCTGGTTTTTCCTTGCAAAATTAAGCAGCCCGGCGACGATCTTCTTGCACCTGCCTGCCTGTTCAACTATAAGTTTCAAATCTTCCCTGACAGGAGCTTCAGGAGGAGCTTCATCGAGAAGGATATTGCTGTACATAATCACAACACCCAACGGGTTATTGAGCTCGTGTGCAATTCCGGCCGAAAGCTGTCCCATGTGAGCAAGCTTTTCAGATTGCTTCAAGGCCTGACGCATCGATGTAAGTTTCTCATTCGATAATGCGAGATCCTTAACCGATTTATGCAACTTTTCTATGGTATATGGAAGACACATCTCAACTTCTGCAAGACCCTTGGTAATCGCTATCGCATGCTCCACACATGTCTCATATCCGCAGGCACCGCAATCAAGCTCATCTTTTTTTGTTTTCTTACCCATCTTAAGAAGAACCTCATTTACCTCTTTTTCGCTGAAATGCTCCACATATGGAACATCTGTACGGTGATGTACAGAAAGGTCAATGTCGGAGAATTCTTTACAGGCCTGTTCCCATTTCTGCTGATCGAGATTTTCCATCTTACGGCCTGCATATGTTCTCACAAGGTTGCGCCTGTTGTACTGTTTTCCGTTCTTTGACAATCCCGGCCCCATAATACACCCCTCGCAACATAGAAGTTCCATATGTTGATTCTGAAGCAACCCGGATTCAAACTCTTTAAGGGCATTCTGGAAATCTATCCTGCCTTCTGCAGCAACCATATTGCCTGTAACTGCATCATCGCTGATCATAGCAGTCTGAAGAAGTCCCCTTGCAACCGGGAAGATGGCGCCCCTCCCTCCTGCCGGTTCGTCGAATTCTGAAGGCAGGGTATCCTGAACCGAGATTCCCCTCTCGTTGAGCATATCTCTCAGCTCGGTGAATGTTATTGCTTCATCAATTTCGTTGCTTTCAGCTTTTTTTGCCACACACGGACCTATGAACACTATCCTGATCTCTTTACCGTATTTTCTCCTGACTACCCTGCTCATGGCAACCATTGGAGATACTACTGGAGCAAGGTTGTCCACAAGATCGGGATGATAGAGCTTTATATAGTTAACAATGGAAGGACAATCGGATGATATAAAATAGCTATCCCCCTCAGAAACCAGCTGTTTGTACTTACCTGCAACCAGGTCGGCACCAAACGATACTTCCCCGACAGTACTGAAGCCAAGCCTCTTTATCATCCCGACTAGTAACCTGTGATCGCTGATATCCGAGAATTCTGCAGGAAAGCTGGGGGCAATAATAGCTGCAACATTTGCAGCACTTTCCAGAAGCTTTGTAACCCTGTCTGTTGTATTCAAAAATACCTTCGCGCCCTGGCTGCACACCTTTGTGCAGTTCCCGCAGGCTATACAACGCTCATCAATGACCTCCGCCTGCCCGCCGACGATCCTTATCGCCTTTGCGGGACATTCCCTGACACATGTGTAGCAGGTACGACACAGCTCTTTGATGGTGTAAACAAGCATACTCCTGAATAATTAATCACAACAAAACATTCCTTTTCTCAAAATGTGTATGGAAAATATTTTTGTCTGAAAGGCCTGAGCTTTCTTTCAATATTTTTTCATAAAGGTTTATGCATGATGGTGACTTGCATGGCAGGCTTATTGCTTCAGTTTCATCAGTCTGGTAAACAAGCTTCGCCCTCGATTTAATTTCATCTTTTGAACTGAAAGGCAGGCCGGCTCCATGTACACATCCTCCGGGACAGGCAACAACTTCAACAAGATCATACTTCTTGCCGGAAGAGATTGAATTTTTAAGTTTCTCGAGACCAGTAAAACCATCTACAACTGCTGCTGAAATTACCTTCTCGCCGATGGTAATTGATATTTCCCTGAAATTACCTGAGGACCTGATCTTCTTAAATAAATGTTTATCAGGCTCTTTTTTGAGCTTCTCATAACTGTACAACCTGAGGATACTCTCTGTTATTCCACCTGAAACCTCGGCAATTATGGCTGCAGAGCTCCTGCCGCTTAGAGGCTCGTCTGCAGGTTCGGGGTCAATATTTGTTACATCAATTCCATATATTCTTATAAGCCTTGCAAGCTCCCTTATTGTAAGCACCGAATCAACATCGCTCATCCCCTTGCGTGTCATCCCATCGCGGCGTGCCTCATACTTATTTGATATACAAGGTGTTGTTGATACCGAAAATATCTCTTCAGGTTTAACCTGCAGCTGATCTGCCACAAGTGTCTTGATAAGTGCACCTGTAAGCTGCTGAGGTGATTTTATTGTTGACAACAGCGGAATCAGTTCAGGCATGAATTGTTCAGCGTATTTGACCCATGATGGACAGAATGAAATATACAAAGGCTGCCCTGATTTCTTTTTTAAATTTTCATCAAGCTGACCTGCCATTTCGGTTATGCAAATGTCTGTTCCCGTACCCGTTCTGAAAACCTTGTCGAAACCAATTTTCCTCAGTACCGCATTCAAAACCTTGTCAAAATCCCTGGTGTATTTCATCCCCAGCTCTTCAGCAATACCATATACAACAAGAGATGAGTACTGAATTACTTTGATGATATCAGGTTTATTCAGGTACTCCTGCACTTCAGATATGTTGTGTTTTTCATGAAGTGCCCCGGTCGGACAGGAGAGAACGCACTGACCGCAATGCACACAGCTTGAGAAGTTAAAATCCTTATCCATTGCTGTGCCTATATGGGTCATTCTTCCCTTATTGATAAAATCAAGGGAATTCGCTGTAACAACTTCCTCACACACTCTTACACATCTTCCGCAAAGGATACATTTTGAAAGTTCCCTGACAATAGCCGGGCCTGACTGGTCAAGCCGCATTTTGATCTTCCTTGCCGGTATTCGTCTTTCGCGTATATTAAGCTCTTCCGCAAGGCGCTGAAGCTCACAATTCAGGTTCCTGTCGCAATAAAGGCAGTTATCCGGATGGTTTGAAAGCAAGAGCTCAACAATTGTTTTACGGGCTGTAATAACCCTTGGTGAATGAGTGCTTATTTTCATCCATTCCTCTACAGGCTGGGAACATGCTGTAACAAGGCGGTCTCTGCCTTCAACTTCAACGACGCACATCCTGCATGCCCCGGTTGGTGAAAAGTCTTTCATCCTGCAGAGAGTAGGAATAATAATACCGTTCCTGCTGAGGGCTGACAGTATCGTTTCGCCTTTCTCTGCTTTTATTTTTTTGTTATTTACCTGGATCGTAAAGAGCATAAACTTACTTTACATTTATTGCGCTGAACTTACAAATATCAAAACAGACACCGCAACCGGTGCATTTTTCCTCAACAATGAAGAATGGCTGCAACCTGGTTCCGTAAATAGCATTAACAGGGCATTTTGACGCACATGCAGTACAGCCCGTACAGCTCTCGACATCGATTGAGAAGGTTCTCAAGCCACGGCAGACATTCGCCCTGCATTTCCTGTCAAATATGTGCTCTTCAAATTCATCCCTGAAGTTTTTCAGGGCGCCCATGAAAGGATTAGGGGCATGCTGTCCCAGTCCGCATAGAGATGTATCCTTCATCACTGATGCTATGGTCTCAAGCTGCATTACACCTTTGAATCGCTCGAGAGTTGTACCTGAATCTTCGTTTAAAGGCTTTCTGATTACACTCTCAAGTATCTCAAGCATCCTGCCGGTACCTTCCCGGCATGGAATGCACTTGCCGCAGCTTTCATTCCTTATGAACTCCATGTAATACCTTACAAGATCCACCATGCAGGTATTCTCATCAATTATTATAAAACCTCCTGCTCCGATGCCAATGCCATTTTCGCGGAGGACATCAAAATCAACTGCAAGATCAAGTGTTTTCTCAGTTATAAAATCACCGCTGGCACCGCCAAGCTGTATCGCCTTAAATTCCCTGCTTTCCCTTATACCACCGGCTATGTCCTCGAGTATGGTTCTGACAGGAGTTCCCATCTCAACCTCCACAACGCCTGAAAACCTGCCTTTGCCACCAACTGCAAAAAGCTTGGTGCCAGGACTTCCGGCTGTTCCCAGAGACCGGAACCATTCAGGCCCGTTCTGCATTATAAGAGGAACATTCATCAGGGTTTCGACATTGTTTATTACTGTTGGTTTACCGAACAAGCCTGATGTTGTCGGATATGGCGGCTTTATCTGGGGCATGCCTCTCTTTCCTTCCAGAGTGTTTATAAGAGCTGTTTCTTCACCACACACAAAAGCACCGGGTTCTATCCTGATGTTGATTTCGAGGTTGTACCCGCTTGAAAAGATATTATGACCTACAAGTCCATATTCGCGGGCTTTGTTTATTGCTCTCTGCAACCTGATACGGGCATGTTCGGAGTATGAACGCATGAAAATTATAGCATTCGATGCACCTATTGCGTATGAACCTATTGCAATACCTTCAATAAGCCTGTGAGGGTCGCTTTCGAGAACTGTCCTGTCAGTAAAAGCTCCCGGGTCGCTCTCCTTGGCATTACATATAAGATACCTGCCGTTTGAGGAAGTATTCAGTGCATGTTTCCATTTCAGACCCGTCGGGAAACCGCCGCCACTGCGTCCCCTGAGGCCACTGCGCTCAATTATATCGCAGACCTCTTCGAAAGTATAATGCTTGATTGCTTTAATAAAGGAACGATATCCTCCCCTTGCAATATATTCTTCAATGTTCTCAGGATCATAGCAGCCGCAATTGCCAAGAATAACACGTTTCTGAAAACTGAAGAAAGGCATTTCCTCCATAAAGGGAATACCAGGCCACAATTCAAATCCCTTTGTACCTGACTGACCTATAAGATCCTCCTCGTTAATATCGTTATGAAACACGCCATTAAGCAATGGCTCTACCTTCTCTTCAGTTATGTTCCTGAAAAACAGTTTATTCTTGCCAGGAATCTGGATGCAGACAAGGGGCTCATAATTTGAAGGACCTGAACAGCCAACATTCAGCACTGATGCATTTATTGAATTCTCATCGATATAGTTTTCAATGGCAGACTTTGTTTTTTCCGATCCGGCAATAACACTGCTTGTCCCTGATGAAACCGATATTACCGGGGATACAGGCCTTTCACGCCTTATGCGTTGCAGCACCTTTTCAGTATCGGCCGGAACCGTGTCTGATTCCAGCAGAAGGACCTTCTCTGTGAGAAATATTTTAAGATCTTCCATTGAAATCAATCGTTTTCAATTATGTACTTCAGCCGTTTGATAAGCTCTGGAACCTGGCTGGCATTTACCCTGGTATGAAAATCATCATTTATTTTTAATACAGGTCCATGAGTACAGCCACCCATGCATGTAACTATTTCATAACTTACAAGACCGTCGCGTGTAGACTGTCCCGGGTTTACACCTGTCTCCTCTTTCATCTTACTGATGATGGCCTGTGAACCGTTTAGAAAACAAGATGTACCGTGACATATCTGAATTTTAATTTTTCCGGAAGGCACAAACCTGAACCTGTCATAAAATGTTGCAAGTCCGTATATCTTTGTTGTACTAAGGCCAAGGAAGTTTCCTACCCTGATTATGGCTTCCTCGGGTATGTAACCCATATCTGCCTGTATATCCTGCAAAATGGGTATCAGTTCTTCCCTTCTGCCGGGTTTGTACTTCTTCAAAATGATTTCAATATCGCCTTCCATATCGTCACATTTCTAACAAAGATATAAGATTTAATTGTTATTAATTAAACATTGTTATTTTAATAACAATATATATATCATATTATTGCATTACGTATAACATTGATTATCTGATAGATGCTTAAATGAACGAAAAATTTCGAAATTATTACCTTGATTTTTCATCAATTAAATAACACAAAATGAGGCATATCAACGTTAAAATGAGGATTGCAGGCTGCCAAAACTTTATTACTTTTGACGTTGATGTTTAATTTTGAACAGTAAAATGGCCCGTAAGATCGAAATGCAGATTTGTCTTGGAAGTTCCTGTTTCTCAAGAGGCAATAAAGATCTTGTAATGTTCATCAAGGAATACCTCAGGAGTAACCATCTCGAAGACAAAGTTGTTTTCACAGGAGCACGCTGCATGGGACATTGCAGCAATGGTCCGAACCTCATAATAAATGGTGTTCATACCGAAGCTGTAACACTTTCCAAGATTGAGAAGATTCTTGAAAAAGAATTCGGGCAGATTATAAAATAACAAATGATGCCAGAGCTAAAACCAGTAATATATATTGATGATGCAAAATGCAGGAATTCATATTCTTGCGTAAGGGTTTGTCCTGTAAATGCAATAGAAGTCAAGCCTCAACGTGATCATCCTTATATCATACCTGAACGATGTATAGGATGCGGCCTGTGCTATGTCTCCTGTTCACCGGGTGCTATTAGCTTCCGTGATTCGAGGTCAGACGTAATGGCTCTTTTAGGGTCTGGAAGAAAGACTGCCGCGATGATTGATCCCAGTATAGCTTCAGAATTTGAGGATATTACCGATTACAGGAAATTTGTTGCCATGGTGAGAAAGCTTGGGTTTGATTACGTTCATGAGGTCTCATTTGGTGTTGATCTTATTGCAGCCAGCTATGCCAGGCTATTTTCAAAATCGGAAGGCAAATACTATATCACGGCTAACTGCCCTGTGATGGTTAAGCTCATCCGTAAATTCAAGCCTGAACTTGTACCGAATATCGCCCCACTGGTGTCACCAATGGTTGCAATGGCAATGGTGTTAAAGGAAATGCACGGGCAGGATGTGGCAACAGTCCATATAGGGCCATGCATCGATGCAAAGGATGAAGCCCTTGAATCAGGCAAGCTCATAGATGGCATTCTGACCTTTACTGAACTCAGGCAGCTTTTTGAAGAGCTGAATATTCAGGAGAGATTTGTAAAAATGTCGGACTTTGATCCTCCTCTTGGCAACTGGGGAGCACTCTATCCGATGCCTGCCGGAATAATACAGGCAGGAGGAATCAAGCGTGATATGGTTTCCAGCTCTGTTATCACGGCATCCGGGAAAGAAGAGATACTGGAAGCAATACGCGACTTTGACAAGCATATCGATACAATAAAGCATCATTTTAATCTTTTCTTCTGCACAGGATGCATGCTCGGCCCTGCAATGCAGCATCACCGGGAAAGGTTTAAAAAACGTTCCCTTGTAAGACAGTATGCTGAAAAAAGAGTTGCAGCACTCGACAAAAACATATGGAAGAAGGATATGGAAAAATGGATGAAGCTCGATTATTCAAAGAGCTTTGCACCTGATGACCAGCGAATACCCGAACCCCCGGCAGAGGCTGTTACCGAGATCCTGAAGATAATAGGAAAGAATAATCCTGACGACGAAGTGGATTGCGGAGCCTGCGGATACATGTCTTGTCGGGAATTTGCAACAACAGTTGCGAAAGGCCTTGCGGTTCCTGAAATGTGCCATACGTTCAACCTTAAGAACAAACAGGAATATATCGAAACATTAAGGCAGACTAACAGGAAACTTGCCGAGACAAAAAAAGCTCTGAAAGAATCAGAAGAGCTTGCAAGGAGGGAAAAGGATATTGCCCAGAATACATCTGACATGATGAACAATATGCTTGAAAAGCTTCCAACGGGTGTGGTGATTGTAGACAATAACCTTAAGATACTTCATTCTAACCAGAGTTTTATAAACATCATTGGCGATGATGCGAAAAACATTTCTGATGTTATCCCGGGTCTTGCCGGCGCTGATCTTAAAACTCTCATCCCTTTCAATGTTTACAACATGTTTTCATTTGTGATCAAAGAGGATGAGCCCGTGCTGAGCAAGGATGTGCATTTTGAAGATAAGATGCTTAACATCTCAATATTCCCGATAAGAAAAAACAGGATGTGCGGTGCAATAATCCGTGACCTTTATTCTCCCGAAGTCCAGGCTGAAGAAGTTACAAACAGGGTGGCCGAGGTGATTGAGAAAAATCTTGAAATGGTGCAGAAAATAGGATTTCTGCTCGGAGAAGGTGCATCTGAGACTGAACAGATGCTCAATTCTATTATCGAATCGTACAGGAACAAGAAAAGTTCCCTTACCAATCCCAGGAAACCATAGTGGAAAGAAACTTTTTCATAGAAGTTAACAGCCAGCAAAAGAACCACCATGGAGAACGCATTTGCGGTGATGTTTTTCTTTACAGGTCCATTAAGGAAGAAAACAGGGTGATCTCTGTTCTTTCTGATGGAATGGGGCATGGTGTAAAAGCAAACATTCTTGCAACACTTACTGCCACAATGGCAATAAACTTTACAAGGGAACATAAAGAGGTTGAGCGAATTGCCGAAATTATAATGAATACACTGCCTGTATGCAGTGAAAGGAAAATCAGTTATTCCACATTCACAATTATCGATATTGAATCAAGTGGAAAAACCAACATTCTTGAGTATGATAATCCTGGCACAATTGTACTTAAAGGAAACCAGGTTTTTGATCCTGTCTGGAAAAAAGTTGTGCTTGATAAAGGTAAAAATTCCGGCAAGGTATTGAGAACATGTTCTTTTATGCCTGAGAAGGAAGACCGTATTATCATTTGCTCCGATGGTGTTTCCCAGAGCGGAATGGGTAGTGATCAGTATCCTTTCGGATGGGAAAAGGAAAACATAGCGAAATATGCAGCATCACTTGTAAATAGTGAAGCCTCGATCTCTGCAATGATGCTTTCGGGCAAGATAGTAACTATGGCTCACAAGAACGACAGCTATAAAGCCATGGATGACATCTCCTGTGCCACGATATACTTCAGGGAACCCAGGAAGTTGCTCCTCTGCACGGGGCCACCCTATGAGAAAGAGAAAGACACTGAACTTGCTTCAAGGGTTAGAGCCTATACCGGCAAGGTAATACTATGCGGCGGTACAACAGCAGATATCGTTGCCAGGGAACTTAACAGGAAGATTGTCGATGAGCTGATATTTGAAGATCCCGACCTTCCACCTGAGAGCTTCATTGACGGTATTGATCTTGTTACCGAAGGAATCCTCACGATGCAGAAGGTAAATGAGATCCTTAAGAGTTATAATAACAGTGTCAGGCTTGGGAAAGGCCCAGCCGACAAGATTGTAAGATTGCTGATGGAGAGCGATGAAATTCATTTTATTATAGGTACCAGGATAAACATTGCACACCAGGACCCAACCCTGCCAGTGGATCTCGAGATAAGGAGGACAGTCGTTAAAAGGATAGCCAGGCTGCTGGAAGAAAAGTGGCTGAAAAAAGTAACATTCGAATATATCTGATCACCTTTCTGACAGAAAATCATTGACTCTTCTGAACAGGTATGGCTGGATGCCGGGATGAGTGCTTTGTTCAGGAAAGGTATCCAAAAGTATTGCTTCAGCAATCTCAGAAGTATCCGGAATATCTCCCATTGAAGAAACTTCCGCATAGTAAAGCCTGCCCCAGCCTGTCTGCCCGTCAATAGTTACAGAATACGATGCAACTCTTTCAATATTGAATTCAAGAGCTCCTGTCTCTTCCATCAGTTCCCTCGAAGCTGCTTCATCGGGAGTTTCTCCCTCCTCAATATGACCACCGGGTATCTCGTAAGTTGATCGCTTGTGATGTCGCACATATATCCATTTTTGATCATACCTGGCACATATTACTGAATAAGTGAAATTAACCGAAGGCTCATAGGTTGGTTCATAAAAATTTACTGTAATCATATTCAAAATTTTTACGCTCTAAAAGTAGATAATATTACTTATAGAAATTAATTGAGTATTTTTGATGTACTAAATAATCTATGGTTTCATTCCTGCTCCTTATATTAACTGAATTCCTAATTTATGCTGTATTGCGCCAGCATTACAATCAGGTCTCAAAAACAGTTTACAATATTTCAGTACTGTTCAATATTATCCTGAGTATATGGTTATGGATATTATATATCTCTTATGAAGGATTCAGGAGCTTTTATGATTCACCCCGACATATATCACTGCAGCTGGCATTGATCGGAGCTTTATGCGCAATATTTATTCCAAGGGTTATAATAATCATCCTTCATTTTACTGGTCGTTTATTCAGAAGGAGAGGTCATTTAAGATGGCTTACAAACACTGGTCTTGGGCTTGGTGCTTTTATATTCCTTGCTGTAATGACAGGAACCCTCAATGGCAGATATAACTTTAAATATGAAAACATTACTGTTCCGTTAAAAGGATTAAACGATGATCTTAACGGTCTCACAATTGTGCAGATATCAGATCTTCACCTTTCAGGTTTTTATCGTCAGCCTGAGAAGCTTGAAACCGTGATGAAAAAGATAAATGAATTTGATCCGGATATAATTGTGAACACAGGTGATTTTGTATCATATGGCTGGCGGGAATTCGGAAGGAACGATACAATACTTGCAATTACAGAAGCAAAGTACGGGAAATTTGCCGTTACAGGAAACCATGATGTCGGAATCTACAATCCAGAATATACCGAAGCCGACAAAGTAAATAATGAACTGAATATAGCCAGCCTTATCAGAAAATCGGGGTATTATCTGCTGAGTGATGAATCAACATTTGTCAATATAGGAAGTTCAAGAATAAGGATAACTGGGACCACAACACATGGAAGGCATCCTAAAATAATTCATGGAAACCTTGATGCTGCAATACCAGATTCAGGATTTTCAGATTTCAATATTCTTCTCACGCATGATCCCAATCATTGGGTGTATGAAATATCAGGAAAAAGGAGTGATATTGACCTCACATTGTCCGGTCATACACATGGAATGCAGTTGGGAGTAAATACCAAAAGATTCAAGTGGAGTCCAATCAAATATTTCTATCCAAACTGGAATGGTCTCTACAATGATGGTTTCCAATACCAGTATGTCAATCGCGGACTTGGGGTACTTGCAATGCCTTTCAGGATATGGATGCCTCCGGAAATAACAATAATCACCCTGGTTAAGGAATAAAAAAAAAGCAGGAAACCCTAATTTTTCCTGCTTTGATATTTATTTTTTAACCGAGTTACTTTTTAGGCTGTGACTGTGTTTCAGTAGAGCTTTTTGAATCTGAGCTTTTTGAGCTGCTGCTCTGTGATTTACCAGATCCTGTAGTTCCCTGTGTTTCTGAAGATCCCTGTCCCTGTGACTTGGTCCCCGTTGAAGAACCTGAAGAAGATGAACCCTGGCCTGAACTTTTTCTGGCTTTTTCTCTATCATTCATTCTCTGTTTGTATACTTTAAAGTTTTCATCACCTATGATAGCTTTTACTTCTTTATCTTTCTCCTCTTCATTTTTCTTTGCATCAGTTGAGGTTGAACTCTTTGATTCATATTTCAGAAGAACATCGTGCAATCTCTGTTCTTTCTGTGCATCAAGTTTAAATTCAGATTTCATCCACTGAACTTCCTGCCTTACCCTATCTTCAGCTGATCCCATACCCTGGCCACTCTGACCGCTCTGGGTACGCTGCTGTGAACCAGTTTGTCCGGACTGACTTGAACCACTCTGTGTACGCTGTGATCCGGTTTGTCCTGACTGGGTTGCTGAACCACTCTGACTCTGAGTTCTCTGTGATCCTGTCTGTCCTGACTGTGTTCCTGACTGGCTTGAACTGCCCTGTCCCTGGGTACCATACTGACCTGAAGACTGTGTTCCTGACTGACTTGAACTACCCTGTCCCTGGGTACCATACTGACCTGAGGGCTGTGTTCCAGACTGGGTTGAACTACCCTGTCCCTGGGTACCATACTG
>DATGYZ010000015.1:0-2785 GCA_035297425.1 Bacteroidales bacterium
GAAGGCTCTTCAAAGCGCGGGGCTGGAAGAAAATACCGTTATAATATTCACCTCAGATCATGGTGAATGCGCCGGTGCGCACGGATGGAACCAAAAAACCGTCTTCTATGAGGAGTCTGTCCGTGTGCCGCTTATAATATCATGGAAGGGAAAAACGGTTCCTGGCACATCTGTGAATCTTGTGAACACCGGAACCGACATACTCCCGACCATGCTTGAGTTTGCCGGAATATCCAAACCCTCAGAGCTGCCGGGCATGAGCCTGATGAAGCTGTCGATGGGAATGAAAGTGAATAAATGGCGTACACATGTAATCTCGGAAAATCAACTCAGCCAGTCAGGGGAAATTGACGGATCAGTTCCTTTTATGGAAGGCAGGATGGTGCGAAGTGAAAGATTCAAATACTGCATATACAGCCAAGGCAGCAGTCGCGAATCGCTGACGGACATGGAGAATGATCCCGGCGAAACAAGGAACCTGGCAGATGATCCTGCTTATAAATCAACTCTCGTAGAGCACAGGGAGCTATTAAGAAAATTCGGAGTTGAAAACAGGGATACGCTTGCAGAAAAATTGCTCTCCATCAGAAGGAACAAGCAGATACTGAACTGAATATTTAATCCCTGATAAATAATAGTGTGATATCGACTGATACAGAAGAAGGCAGTGCGATTCCAAAAAGCGCAGGATCCATATTCTGAACGGAATGCACGTTCAGTTTTGTCGCGGTAAGCTCTGTTATCTCAAATACCCCTCCCAGACCCATGGCTGAATTCAGAGTTAGCTCCGTGCCATCATTGTCTACGGACCATGTGCCGGTAAACGAAGTTGATGAAGCAGACGTTTGCCAGGTAAAAGTATTATCTTCATTCACCTGCAGCTCTCCCGTAAAGTAAGACTGTATGGTGGAATTTACCAGCGCTGTATAAAGAAGCGCTTCAGCAGGGCTGATACCGGTGGATACGAGATACTGGTTTAATGTCTGGTCACCAACTTTTATATCGATTGCCGCAGTACCCAAACTCCAGTTGCCCACAAGCTTTTCGGCCGGAGCAGGTTCATCCTTTCTGCAGGAAAACAGGATACATGTCGAAAAGACTGCAATTGCAGTAAGTGCTGAAAATTTCATGTCTACTTCCCTTTACAGACTTCCAAAATATAAAAATTCCGAATCCACGACAACAGTAACTTCCGATTAAAATGTTATTTTGGTTTAACATTGTTAAAATAAACGGAGGAGATCATGATAGAAATCGGCTGTCTTAAACCATCGGGAAAAGATCCTATCCTTAAGTTTCTTCTTAACCATGGCCAAAGAAGAGTATACTTCTTTATTTCATTGACTGTCCTTTTTGTCCTGCTGCCTGTGATAGCCAGTATTTTCAATAGAGACTTTATTAATGAGAAGCTTGAAGTTGATGCTTTTCACGATTTTGGATATTACATTCGGTATTTGCTTTTGCTGCCTTTTTTCATCTACTTTTTTCCGTATTACTTCAATGGTATGGAAAAGACGATCAAAACCCTTATCGATCGTAATGTATTGATTATAAGTGATACTGATTATTATCATGCAATTCAGTATTCGAACAGGCTGTTCTCACATTGGCTGGTTACAATTTCCCCATACACAGTTTCAATCGTATCCGCTTTAGTCTCGATGTTCTCATATACTCTTGCCGGATATAACAACTGGAATTCAGCTGCAGAACTGAGTGATATATCATTCATTGACGTGCTTTCAATGCTTCCATGGTTTCCTTTTTTCTATTTTCTGGCAGCGATAATACTCAGGATAGGTCTAACATATTTTGTTTTCAAGAGGTTCTTATCAGGCAATGTGGATATCCAGCCGCTTCATCCTGATAACTGCGGAGGCCTTTCTCCGCTGGGTAATTTTTCAATTCGGATCTCATCTGCAGGTATTGGAATCGGAATACCGATAGTGCTTTTGTTAATATTTGATGTAACTACTGAAAATCTTTCATATTTCAGTGCAACAGTTATTATGCACATAATAGTTTACTCAGGATCTCTTATAGTCTTGTTTTTTTTGCCCCTCCTTGGAGCCAGGGGAAGTATGCTAAAAGCAAAGAATAATGAGTTAAGGACCATAAACGAAAGATATCAGACCGAGAGAAAAAAAATGCTCTCGAGCATGAATTCAGCTGAAGTATCAGTCAACCTTAATGTGACAAATCTTGAAGGATTGATGAAACTTTACGGATTCGCAAAATCAATGCCCGTATATCCGTTTAATGCAGTCAATGTGATACGATTTCTTGGAAGTATTTTATGGCCTGTCCTGCTTATGCTGCTTCAGGTTCTTGTCCAGGGGTTATCCTGAAAAATTTCAGGATAAATAGCATCATCAGCAAATCATTCTATTTTCTTGGAGTGTACTAATGTATGCTTACTTTTGCACATTCATTTTTTCAGAAAATGCAAAAACACGAAGATCAGGCTTCAGCATACTTAGCCGGCGATATTGCGACAAAAACCGTATTTTCCATTTTATTATCAATCAGCGTCTCGCACCTTCTTAACGATACCCTTCAGTCACTTATCCCTTCCATATATCCTGTCGTTAAGAGTTCTTTTCACCTTAATTTCTCGCAAATAGGGATCATTACCCTTGTATTCCAGTTAACAGCCTCTTTGTTTCAACCACTTGTCGGGTTGTATACTGATCATAAACCGCAACCTTATTCACTTGCTGTTGGTATGGTCTTCACACTCACGGGACTAATCCTTGTTTCCCAGGCAAAAAATTATGCTATGCTG
>DATGYZ010000016.1:0-388275 GCA_035297425.1 Bacteroidales bacterium
TAGATGTAAATTTATTGTCGATTTTGCTTTCTGAGCACTTAACCCTTCCCGTCCTTCCCTTAAACAATAAGGGAAGGTGGAGTTACTGATCAATGTTTGTAGTGGTTAGTGAAAGACTCTTAAAAATTCATGGAATGCATATTTCTGCGGAAATGTAAATGGCGCTTAATACAATAGTAGTTTTCAAGAGTTAGATGTAAATTTATTGTCGATTTTGCTTTCTGAGCACTTAACCCTTCCCGTCCTTCCCTTAAACAATAAGGGAGGGTGAAGTTACTGATCAATGTTTGTTATATGCCCAGGCCAGAATTTAAAAAGTATAAAGGTATCACCGCACGGGCAAGAGAATTAAGGAAAAGACTGACTCCCTGTGAAATAATAGTTTGGAACATTTTGCGACGCAGAAAGCTGATGGGATATAAGTTCCTGAAACAGCATCCAATAATATACAGTGTACGAAATCAGCAGATTGATTTTTATATAGCTGACTTCTATTGTGCAAAGTTAAGCTTGGTTATTGAAGTAGATGGTAAGATTCATGAAAGACAAAATGAATATGATAAAGAGAGAGACTCAAAACTTTGTGAGAAAGGCTTACACGTATTCAGGATAAAGAACGAGGACCTTAATGATAATGAAACATCGGTCTCAATTTTAAAAAACATTATTCTGAAGAGAATTAAAGAGTTATCCTGAACCTGTTCCCCTTCCCTTATTGCTTAAGGGAAGGGGCTAGAGGAAGGGTTAAATATCCAGTGCAGGGTATTGTAAATGTTCCATAGTTTCCCAGGAGTTTATTACTTTTGTTCTTTGAATTAGAAAAATGATGCAAAACAACTTATATATTTTCAACAGTCTTTCAAGGAAAAAAGAAAAGTTCACACCTCTCCATCCGCCGTTCACAGGCTTATATGTATGTGGTCCTACAGTTTACAGCGATACACATCTTGGCCATGCCAGGCCGGCAATAACATTCGACCTGTTGTTCAGGTACCTTAACCATCTTGAATATAAGGTAAGGTATGTGAGAAATATAACAGATGTGGGCCATCTTGAAAATGATGCTGATGAGGGTGAAGATAAAATACTGAAAAAAGCCAGGCTGGAACATCTCGAGCCGATGGAGGTTGTTCAGAAGTATATGGACAGCTACCATTATAATATGTACCAGCTGAATGTTCTCAATCCTTCAATAGAGCCGAGGGCTTCAGGACATATCATCGAGCAGCAGGAGCTCATCCGCGAGATAATTGATAAAGGTTATGCCTATGAAGTTAACGGAAGCGTTTACTTCGATGTATTAAAATATAATAAGAAATACAACTACGGGAAGCTATCGGGAAGGATTCTGGATGATCTCCAGGGAAACACAAGGTCACTTGAAGGCCAGGATGAAAAGAAAAATTCTTTCGATTTTGCTCTCTGGAAGAAGGCAGCTCCTGAACATATAATGAAATGGCCATCCCAGTGGAGCACAGGTTTCCCCGGATGGCACCTTGAATGCTCTGCAATGAGCTGTAAATATCTCGGGGAGGTATTCGATATCCACGGGGGCGGGATGGATCTTCAGTTTCCACATCACGAATGCGAGATAGCACAGTCAACGGCAGCACATGGTAAGGAGCCTGTGCGTTACTGGATGCATAATAACATGATCACAATCAATGGTCAGAAGATGGCCCGGTCGCTGGGGAATTTTATCACACTGCAGGAATTGTTTAGCGGAAGTCATCCCCTTCTTAAGCAGCCTTATTCTCCCATGACCATAAGGTTCTTTATCCTCCAGGCACATTACAGGAGCACTGTCGATTTTTCGAATGAAGCTCTCCAGGCTGCAGAGAAAGGGTTCCAGAAGCTGATGAAAGCATATGGTGTTATTGACAGGATTAAGGCCAGTCAATCATCAACAATCGATATTTCTGCACTCAGAGCCAAATGCTACGAAGCTCTTGATGATGATCTTAACAGTCCTGTACTTCTCTCACACCTGTTCGAAGGCGTCAGGATAATAAACTCAGCCATTGACGGAACTGAAAAGCTTGATGAGGTTAACCTCAATGCTCTTAAAGATCTTTTCAGGGTCTTCGTTACTGATCTTCTGGGGCTCAGGAACGAGGACGAAGGTAAAGAAGATGAGAAACTTACAGGCGATCTTATGGAAATAATAATAAGTCTCAGGAAAGATGCCCGTGACAAGAAAGACTTTGCCACTTCAGACAAGATAAGGAACGAGCTTAACAGAATTGGCATCAGCCTCAAAGACAGGAAAGATGGTGTCGACTGGGAGAAGGCGTGAGATGAACTCAGCCTGGAGTTAAATTAAAATATATATAAAAATATATATTAAAATATAACCATAGAGTTACGGATATCAGAAATGATTCCCCTCCATCGGAGGGGCGAGGGGTGGGTAAAAAGAATTACCGAAATTAAACTGATGGCCAGGAATAAAATCATTCCATATAACCCTCAACTCAAAATTCTTGCAAGAGAATTAAGAAGAAACATGACATTTTCCGAAGTGTTATTATGGAATGAACTCAAAAATAAGAGTATGATGGGTTATGATTTTGATCGACAAAGACCAATCGGGAATTATATAGTTGATTTTTATTGTAAGGAGCTTTCTTTGGCAATTGAAGTAGATGGGGATGCTCATATATACAGGTATGATTATGATGAGAAACGTCAAAGTGAACTTGAGAAAATGGGTGTAAATTTCCTAAGATTTGATGATCTTGAGTTAAAGAAGAACATGAATAATGTTTTACGGGTTATTGCTGATTGGATATGTAAGTATAAAACCCACCCCTGGCCCCTCCACGGAGGGGAATGAATGAAGTTAAGGAGTAATAAAGGTTATATTAAAATTGTAAGAAATAATCTATTTATAAAGTTGAATCAGGAGATAATCAGAAATGATTCCCTTCCATCGGAGGGGCGAGGGGTGGGTAAAAAGAATTAACGAAATTAAACTGATGGCCAGGAATAAAATCATTCCATATAACATACGGTTATGAGTACACAACAATATATATCTTCAGTTGTCCGGGTTGGCTCACTCGCTCTTGGTGGCACCAACCCCATCCGTCTTCAGTCGATGACCAACACCGACACGATGGACACCAGGGCATCTGTTGAACAATGCATAAGGATAATTGAATCAGGCGCTGACCTTGTAAGGCTCACTGCACAGGGTGTCAGGGAAGCTGAAAACCTTGCACACATCAAAAAAGAGCTTGAGAAGGCAGGTTTCAATACACCCCTTGTCGCAGATATTCATTTTAACCCTGCAGCAGCCGAGACTGCCGCCAGGATCGTTGAGAAAGTCAGGATCAACCCCGGCAACTATTCAGACAAGCGGGCTACTTTCATTAATGTTGAATTAACAGATAAGGAATATAATGAAGAGATTGAGAGGATCCATCAAAGACTGCTTCCGCTTATAAATATTTGCAGGGAACATAATACTGTAATCAGGGTGGGGATAAATCATGGTTCCCTGTCAGACAGGATAATGACAAGATATGGTAACACCCCTCTTGGCATGGTTCAGTCTGCAATGGAGTTCATCGGGATATTCAGGCAGGAGAATTTTAATAACCTTGTTCTGTCGATGAAATCTTCCGATACTTCGGTTATGGTTAATTCAACAAGGATGCTTGTGCAAGCAATGCAGGAGTCAGGCATGTCATATCCTTTGCATCTGGGTGTTACCGAAGCCGGAGAAGGTGAAGATGGAAGGATACGATCCGCAGCAGGCATTGGAGCTCTCCTGCAGGAAGGTATTGGTGATACTATCCGTGTTTCTTTGTCAGAGGACCCTGAAAAGGAGATTCCAGTTGCACGCACACTGGCATCGATCTTCAGCAGGGAAGTGTCTGCTGCAAGACCTTCCGGTCCATTGAACTTCACACCTCCTGTTAAGAAGCCAGATATCCTGAAAAATGTCAATGGCCCCATTGTAATAACCGACCTGAGGCTTAGACGGGAAACGGGAACTGCCTCATGGCTCAGTGCAGGTTTCAGGCCTGAAGGCAACAGGATTTACAGGACAGACAGATCGGCCGATATAATACTTCTGAATAATCTTCCGGAAAGCATCCCCGAAGCAACTCTACTTGCTGTACCATATGACACATGGAAGGATGTCAGGTACCTGCCAAACGTTTTCCCTTTTTTCAGGCCTGAAGCATTCTTCAGCTGCGCTGATATTTCTGATGACCTGAATATAGTCATTACAGGATCTGGTTTCAACCCGGATTATTTCAGTAAAGCTGATCCCTCGAATACGCTTGTTGTTTTCTCCTTCGACCCTGTAAGGCAGCCATATGAGCCATTGCGGATCATGGAAGCTCTAGGAAAAACAGGCATGACTCAAAATATTATCCTGAATCCCAATATACCCGACAAAAATATTTCTGATGCAGGCATAAGGGCAGCCGCATTGCTTGGAAGCTATATTATCGACAATAAAATAGCCGGTATTCTGCTTAACGGACCATGTGGTCAGGATCCGGCAGGACTTACTCTCACTGCCTTCTCGATCCTGCAATGCACAGGAAAAAGAATCACAGGGACAATTTACCTTTCATGTCCAACTTGCGGCCGCACAAAATTCAATCTCCAGGAGACTGTAAAGAAAGTCAAGGCAGCTACCGGGCATCTTAAAGGCCTGAAGATAGCTGTTATGGGTTGTATAGTAAATGGTCCCGGCGAAATGGCCGGTGCCGATTATGGCTACGTGGGAGCTGCACCGGGCAAGGTACATATCTACAAAGGAACAGAGGCAGTATTGAAGAATGTTCCCGAAGAAAATGCAATAGACGAATTACTGAGGATCATTGAAGAGAGTCATCGTGCCTGATCAGGATCACTGCTCTTCAGCAAACCTGAAATCGAGCTGCTTTTTCTGAAGGTCTGCCTTAACAACTATTACATTTGCACGGTCACCGAGCGTATATACTTTACCTGTTGACCTGCCTTTTATACAATAATTCTCCTCATCGTATTCATAATAATCATCAACAAGCTCCCTGAGAGAGATCATGCCTTCGCACTGGTTTTCAATTATCTCAACATAAATACCCCACTCTGTAACTCCCGAAATGACCCCTGCAAACACCTGCCCGGTCTTGTCCATCATGAACTCTACCTGCTTGTATTTAACAGAAGCTCTCTCAGCTTCATTGGCCAGTCTTTCCATTTTTGATGAGTGGTCACACAGCTTTTCATACCTGTTGGCCGGACCCGGGTCACTGCCCTCGAGATATATTGAAAGCAGCCTGTGAACCATCATGTCGGGATAGCGCCTGATGGGTGAAGTGAAATGTGTATAGTGCTTGAAAGATAAACCATAATGCCCTATATTCTCTGTTGAATAAACAGCCTTGGCCATTGATCTTAGTGCCAGGGTTTCAATGATGTTCTGCTCCTTCCTTCCACTGACCTTGTTCAGAAGCTTGTTCATTGCCTTTGGAAGAGAAGTTTTATCATCATCGATGAGGCTGTACCCGAATCTTTTAATGAAATGTATAAAGCTGTCTATCTTTTCTGGATCGGGCTTATCATGGATCCTGTATACAAATGTTTTTCCCTTAAGTTTCTTCCCGACATATTCTGCAACACGCCTGTTGGCCAGAAGCATGAACTCTTCAATAAGCTGGTTTGCAGTGCCCATATCGCGGAACTTGATTCCCACCGGTTTGCCATTTTCATCAAGGTCGAATTTGACTTCTATCTTTTCAAAGTCGAAAGCACCTGCGGAAAAACGTTTTTTCCTGAGAAGCTGAGCAAGATTGTGGAGCTTCAGCACCATTTCATTCATGCCTCCCTCACCGGTATCAATAACGGTTTGCGCCTCCCTGTATGAAAATCTTTTATCAGAATTTATTATTGTCCTTCCAAACCATTCTTCAAGTACTTCTGCTTTTTCATTGAGCTCAAAAACGGCTGAATATGTAAGCTTGTCCTCATTGGGACGCAATGAACAAACATTGTTTGAAAGTTTCTCAGGCAACATCGGAACCACCCTGTCGACAAGGTATATTGATGTAGCCCTCTGCTTCGCTTCATCCTCGACAAGCGATCCGGGTTTTACATAATATGTTACATCAGCAATATGTACACCAACTTCCCAGTTTCCGTTTTCTAGCTGCCTGAGAGAAATTGCATCATCATAATCCTTCGCATCCTCGGGGTCGATTGTAAAAGTGGGAATATCACGGAAATCCTTCCGTCCCTTTATATCATCCTCTGTGATCTGTGAGGATATATTTTCAGCATCTGCCTCAACTTCATCAGTAAAGTGAAGAGGAAGCTCAAACTCTGCAAGGATAGCATGCATCTCTGTTTCATTCTCACCGGGGAAGCCGAGTACTGTAATAATCTCAGCAACAGGGTTCTTCGATCCGGGGCTCCAGTCAACTACCCGTGCAACAGCTTTCTGGCCTTGTTTAGCACCGTTTAGCTTTGCCGTCGGAACGAACAGATCGAAAGGCATGTTCTTGTTATCCGGGATCAGGAATGCAAAGTTGGGCATCACTTCAACAGTCCCGACAAAAGTGCTCCTGTAACGCTCGATTATCTCTACAACTTCGCCTTCCGGCCTTGCTCCTTTCCTGCTGGCAAAAAGGTAAACTTTCACTTTATCACCATGAAGGGCTGTTTTGAGGTTCTTGGCGCTTACAAACACATCATCATCCATTTCGTCGGATGTTACAAAGCCATAACCCATCCTTGTCATGTCGACGGTGCCGGTTACATAGCCGCGTGCCTGCTTGAGCCTGTATTTTCCTCTGTAAACTTCCTGAAGAACTCCCTGGTCCGCAAGGCTTTCAAGAGTGTCAGATATCAGCATTCGTGATGAAGCATCAGTTATGTTCAGCCTTTTTGCAATCTGCTTGTAGTTGAAGCCTTTCTCAGAACCTTTTGACAGCAGGGTCATTATACTACCGGTAAGCTTTTCCCTCGACATACCCGGACGGTGCCTGCTTTTGCCCTTATAACTCATAAAATCTTTTTACGAAGGTACGAAAAAAAGGGTGATGAAATTTTAATACATTTGATTCATATAAGCTCACATGACAGACCTCAACGCAATACCATCCCATTCTCACGCAGTTGTTTCCAGGAAAACAGGAGATGAGTTTATCCTTGTTCCTCTTACAGACAATATTGCTGACATGAACAGTGTTTACACACTTAATGAAACCGGAGCATATATCTGGGAAAATATTGATGGTAAAAAAACAATAAGGGAACTTATCGGTATGATCGTGGCTGAATACGACATTTCAGCAGAACAAGCGCAGGCCGATATGTTTGATTTTATTAATGAACTGAGTAGTTATCTTGTTATCAGCTCGTAAGGCTGATATTAGCTTGGATGATGCAAATTATTGATCTGAAAATTTCGGGTTACAGGATCAGGTTCGAGAATGCTGATAGTTTAATTACTCTTCGGTTACACCCTAAATTTAACAGGTTTATAAAGAATTTCAACGACGATGACTTTGACATCAGGATCAGGGTGTCATCAGGAAGAACTGATTTACCACCTGGTTCAGTGTGTATATTCAACGGTTCCTATTTCGGGGAAGAGACTGATAAAAGCCTGCCAACTGATTTCTGGAGTATATGGAGATCGCCCGAATCACTTCATGCTATGGCATGCTTCGACAGGATGGATCCTGGAAATAAGGCAATTCTTAATTTTTCAACAACAGGTAATGAATGGTCATTGAAAGTAGGGACTAAGGCTACTGTTGTTGACCCTATGAGATATCCCCTCGATGGTCTCATCATTTACTACCTGGCAATGATGCACAGGGATATTTTTATCCATGCCTCGGGGGTCGTTCATGACGGGAAGGGTTATGTCTTCAGCGGTGTTTCAGGAAAAGGCAAGTCCACGATGGCGGAGCTCTGGAAGCAAAAAGGTGCTGAAATAATTCACGACGACAGGCTTGTTATAAGAAAAAAAGGATCTGTGTTTGTGATGCATAACACGCCTGTTTATGAAAATGATTACCCGAAAGAGGCTGTCGTAAGCAGGATCTACCTTATAGAACATGGAAAAGAAAACAGGTCGGAAAGGTTAAAAGGTGCAGCTTCGGTAACTTCGGTAATGGTAAATTGCATTCAGCATAACTGGGGACAGGAAACAATCAGAATGTTGCTTGAATCAGTTAATGATCTCTGCAATGAAGTACCCGTATACAGGCTTTCATTCAAGCCTGATCAGGAGGTAACAGAAAAGATATCGTGAGATGAATAAAGAAAGGAGCAGGAAAATAATAAAAAATGTGGGCATGGACCTGCTTCGTGAGGGAAGGACTATCCGCATAAAAGCCCATGGTTACAGCATGTATCCTGCAATCAAGCCGGGAGCAGTGCTGATAATTGAACCTGTTAGCATTAAAGGTAAGCCTGTAGTTGGTGAGATACTTGCGATAAAAAGAGAGAACGGGCTTGTGGTACACCGTCTTGTTGAAATTGCTATGAAGAACGGAACTGAACACTTCATAACACGTGGTGACAGTAATGCATTTCCTGATAACCCCGTAAAGATTGAGATGATCGCAGGACGTATAACAGGTTCTGAGTTTACTGGAAGCAAAAGTTCGGCAGACATCAGGATACGTAAAAGTCCTGCTTTTGTATTAAACAGGTTAAGAGTAATTTGGATTATATTGCTAAACAAAATCAGGAAGCTTTAAATGAAGGAGAAGTACAATCTTTTCAGGAAATCACTGAAGCTTGTCTGGGAAAGCACCCCTGGCTGGACTGCCGCCAACACGGTGGTTTCAGTTCTCAGGAGTATATTCCCATTCCTGCTTCTTCTGCTCCTGAAAAAGGTTATAGATGTCATTACTTCCGAGGCTTCGGCATCAGGAAACATAACAACAATCCTTATACCTGTTGCGGCCCTGGCTTTGGTCTGGTTTATTGATGAGGCGCTTGCAGATGCTGCAGGATTCTTCAGCAGTAAGCAGGCTATGAAATTCGAAGATCATATGTATGACCTGCTTCATACCAAAGCAAGCGAGACAGATCTTCTGAACTTTGAGGATCCTGAATACTACGATTGTCTTTCACGTGCTAAACGCGAAGCAACCTGGAGACCCAATAATATTCTTCACAACCTGGTCTCGCTGTCGAGATCGCTGCTTTCACTTCTGCTAATAACAGGATTGATACTTTCATTCCACTGGTTACCGGCGGTCATTCTTATTCTTGCCAATATACCGGGTATCTGGTTAAGGCTTCATTACGCAGGAGTTTTGTATGATTTTAAGCGTGAACAAACAACGGAATCGAGGAAAGCTGCTTACTATAACTGGCTTCTTACAGGCGACAGGCCTGCCAGGGAAATGCGTTTGTTCGGGCTTGGCAAATATTTCAAATCACTGTTCAGGGAATCATTTCTCAGGCAGAAGGAAGAAGAGCTTGACATACTCAGGAAGAGGGTTTTTATAGGACTTGTCTCAGATCTTATCAAAGCATCAGCGATACTTGTTATAGTTCTGTTTATTGCTTCAGAAACCATTAATGGAACAATTTCGCTGGGAAGCATGGCGATGTTCCTGCTTGCTTTCCGACAGGGGATGATATACCTTAAAGAGCTCCTTGGTTCGGTAGCCGATCTTTACGAAGACGGACTTTTCATTGGCGATACTTTCGAATTTCTCGATCTGCAGCCTGTGATCTCAGGTTCTGGTAATGTCAATCCGGCGACTCTTGTGAAAAAGATCGAAGTCGAAAATCTCTCATTTTCATATCCCGGTAACGGGAAAAAGATCATCGACAACATTTCATTCACTTTGAACAAAGGAGAAGTGCTTGGCATTGTAGGGCATAACGGTGCAGGGAAGAGCACCCTTGTAAGGCTCCTGGCACGATTGTATGAAGCTGACTCCGGTACAATAAAATATGACGGGGAAGATATCAGGAAGTTAGATCCGGATGAGTACAGGAAGCAGTTCAGCATTGTTTTCCAGGATTTTATGCTCTACAACCTGTCAGCCGGCGAGAACATAAAGCTTGGCTGGATCGATGCGAACGATACCGGGAGAATGAATTCTTCTGCGATGAAAGCCGGCATTCACGACCTGATCAAAGGGCTGCCGGCAGGTTATGACACCAGGATTGGTAATCTTTTTGATGACAGCCGGGAGCTCAGCTGGGGCGAATGGCAAAAAATAGCAATTGCCAGGGCGTTGTACCGGGTATCGCCTGTGCTCATACTTGACGAACCATCGAGCTCGCTTGATGCAGATACTGAATACGAGATATTCAGCCGGTTCAGGGAGATAGTAAAGGAAAGAACAACAATACTGATAAGTCACAGGTTAAATTACATAAGCCTGGCCGACAGGATCATTGTTATGGAGAACGGAAGGATAGCAGAAACAGGCAGCCATTCTGACCTGATGAAGATAAAGGGCTTGTATCACTCAATGTTCACAAAGCAGGCAAGCAGGTTTGAATTATGATTACGAATTCTCAACCCTCACCTGAAGAGTTGCTGCTGATTGCTTTGTGCAGGCTTGACTTCAGCGCTGAACAATCAGAGGCGGCAAAGGCATTATCAGCTAAAGTGACAGACTGGGAATACTTTGTAAAGCTTGCCAACGAACATGGCATATCATCACTTGTTCATCATAATCTTGAAAAGCTTGGCCTTACAGGCCCGATGCCCGAAAAAGAACTTGCTTTCCTGAAAAATGCAAACATGCTCAGCATGGCCCGGAACGCGGCGATGATGGGTATGCTGTCGAAAGCTGTTTCAGATACAAAATTAAAAACTGTATTGCTTAAAGGCGCCGCACTGGAGCTGATTGTTTATGGTAATAACGGGCTGAGGCAGATGAGTGATATTGACCTTCTGCTCACAAAGGAAGATTGCATGAAAGCTTACAGGCTTCTGCAGGAGAAAGGATTTAAGCCTTTAGAAATAAAGTCGGTTTTCCACAGGAGTATTATAAGCTACATTGGAAAGCACCTGCCATCGCTGATCAGAGGAGGGATGTCTGTTGAGTTGCATCACCGGCTTTTTGATGAGGAGGATGAGAATCTTACATCATTGCTTTATGAATCATCCAAACCCTTTGATCTTTCAGGCGTAACTGTTTACCTGCCTGACCTGGCAGTGTTCTTCCTTTATCTTGTTAAGCATCTCGATTCCCATGAGCTCACAAATGAGTCACAGCTCAGACTTCATGCAGATCTTGTTGTTCTGCTGGAGAGATTTTATGACATGATTATAAGCGAAGACCTTCTTAAATACACGGCCGGGGCCGGACTTGATAAGGCGCTTGCCTCAAAGCTGCAGCTGCTTGCAGAGTTCTGGGAATTTGGTTTCCCGGCTTTCATGCAGGAATTTATCAGCATCAATTATGATGAAAGCCGGAGGGGAAAATTCATATATTTCCTGAGGAGGCCAAAAAACAATCCCCGGGTGGAGAAGAGTTCCTTATACAGGAAAAATCTCGGGAAGATCCCGGGCTTGCATCGCAAGTTCCTTTACGTGGCCGGGGATCTTTTCCCGACACTTACATTTATGAAAGAGAGATACAGGTGCAGCTCGGCCCTTAAGGCTGCTTTGTATTATCCTCACCGATGGGGAAAGATCATGTGGTTATTGACATGGCGGTTCTGATCTTTTTGAATTAAAGGTGGATCAATCAGAAAAAGCCAGCAAAAAGATTATAAACCTGGATAACACATACTGCAACAACAAATATGGCAAGCCATAAATTCTGACGCTATGGTTTTTGTTATCTGTAAATAAAGATTCAAAATTGTCGTAAAGATTATTGAATGGTATCCATTTAGTTATTTTATTAGGTTAGATTAAACAAAAAGAAAATAGATACTGTTGAAAAACATATGGACTGCAATGGATAATAAGATGCCATTGGAAAATCTAACTCTTATATAACCGAGGACAATTCCTAGGTACATGTAAGGAATAACAAACAGTGGGAATAGATATATATATTTATAATCTAAGTTGAAATTTCCGAGATGGAGTAATCCAAATACGACGGCCTGTAGATAAAAAATAAAATAGAAATATTTATTATAGTAATTGGTGATACTGTCAGGAATATTAGGTATATTCTTAATAAAAATTAGAGAACATAAGATTATTAAAATAAAGGATGTAATTGCAAGAACAAAACTATATTGATATAAAATTACATATATAATTATACTTGCAAAAAGTACTAAATTAACTTTACTAATTCTCAATGGTAAACGAAATAGCATTTCTTCAATTATAGGAATTATTATAATGCATAATAAATATTTATGTTGGATGTTCTCTAAGGATTTTTGTTCAGGCAAAATTTTAAACAATTCCAATGGTGTAATAAAAAATATTGAAATTATTATATTGCCTATCAATATCAATATAATAGACTTCCATAAAATATTGACTGCATTTAGGAATGAGTTTATCTGTATAATGTAGGAAATATCCCTATTTCGAATGAATGAAATAAAGTCATTATATACCGTCAAGTTGTTGTTGGATATATACTGCATGATGTCTATGATTATTAATGATAATGAACGAGAAGGTAATAACACCTTCTCGTTCATCTAAATTCAAATTATTAATTTACTAAGACCTAGTAATCCAGACAGATAGAGAGCATGTCTTATTGATGAACCAATAACATAACCTATCTCATATGCAGGATTAACACCACCTGAAATTGATTTCATTTCAGATAATTCTAATTCGTAAGTTTCCATAATTTAAAATTTAAGTTGTTTTTACTTGTGTTGACCTTCCAGTCCATTCGTGATTCCACATAGCAAGCTATATGCTGTACCAGTAGCTGCACCAAGAGCATAACCAATCCAATAATATACTGATTTTCCTCCATAAATATTTATCATCTCTTCCCTTGAGAGTTCAACGATTAGATTTTTTCTCATGTCTATACAATTTATAGTTCTCTAACAGTATGATTATATGCATCTCCAAAGCCTGATGCAAAGTCGTCTAACCAGGTAGCAGATGGAAATACTAGTGCAATAATTGACAGGACCCAGCCGCCATCAATTTCCACCAATTCTTGTGGTGAAAGTTCTTTAAGTTCAATAATTGTTTTCATGATGTAAGTTAATTAATAATGTTTGCCTCAACTTTTTTCATGCCAGAGGTTTTAGCATGGTAACGTTACCATACTAATTTCGGATTGCATCGTCCGGAAAAAAAGGATTTTGTGAAAAAATCTCATTCCACCTGCACTTTCCTTCGATTCAGCATAACTGAGCGGCCTTAAGCAGCAGGATATCATAATATCATATGGCTGCTTGTAATAAAAAGTTTTGGCTGACTTGGAATAAACGATTGGAGCTCCCCGTGATCTTAACTCATCGATCAGTTCGTACAGGCTGGTTCTGCTAACTCCAAGCTGCCTTGCAAATTCCTCCGGTGTACCTGTTGAATGACGGGACACAAGCTTATGCATGTGGTTGATCCTGTCGAGATATTCGAATATCTTCATACCTTATAATTAGTTTTCCAGTTCAATTGATTGTTGTTTCCACATACTTATAAATACACCTTCCGATGCACTTAGCTTTGCAAAAGATCCATCCTGGACAACCTTACCTTTTTCAAGCACAATGATCCTGTCGGCTACCTTCAGCGTCGAAAGGCGATGAGCTATAAGAATTACTGTTTTGTTTTCTTTCCTGAGGATGGAAAGTGTGCCATGGACATAAGATTCTGATGTTGAATCCAGCGAAGATGTGGCTTCATCAAGGATGAGTATTTCAGGGTTCCTGTATAGTGCCCTGGCAATAGCTATACGCTGCTGTTGCCCTCCCGATAAAGAAGCGCCATTCTGACCAAGCCAGGTGTTGTACCCATTGGGAAGTTGCTCTATAAATTCTGTCATCCCCAGCTTGCCGCAGATATCAACGATCCTGGCAATGTCAGGAGCGAAATCACCCAAAGCAATGTTCTCAATGACATTTCCTGAAAAGAGCTCAATCTTCTGGGGCACAACAGAAATCAGCTTTCTTAATGAAGCATTGTCAATATTCCTTACATCATAATTGCCGATGCGGATATGTCCTCCCTGGAGAGGATACAGGTTCTGGACCAGGGAAACAAGAGTCGTTTTCCCTGATCCACTTTCGCCAATTACTGCAGTTATCTCACCTCTTTTTATTTCAATGTCAAATGAATCAAAAACATCAACCCTGGTCCCGTACCTGAACTTTACCTTGTCGAATTTTATATTTCCTGTCATCTCAGGCATAAATGCAACTTTGTTGGTATCATCTTCAATCTCGAGATCGAAAATCTCAAACAGCCTGTCAGCTGCTATCCTGGCATCCTGGAGTGTTCTGTTGAATCCTATTATTGACTGCACAGGGGCTGTAAAATACCCCAGCACTGAATAGAAAGACATCAGTTCACCTGGTGTAACCTGTGATTCCAGGACATACCCGGCTCCAATCCACAATAGAAGAATTGTTACAATTTGTGTGATCAGGCTTGATGAAACGTTTGAAAAAATGCCATTCAGGCCTGATTTATAGATCCTCTCCAGTAATGCGACAAACCTTGTTTCAGTCCTGATATTAGCATAATGCTCAATTCCAAACCGTTTTATTGTACCGGCAGAATTAAGTGACTCTACAAGCTGGGCTTCCAGGTCGGCAGCCCTCTCCATCACTCTTCTCTGTACTGTCTTGTTAAATTTGTTGTAAAAGAAATAAATGAGAATATAAAATGGAATCACACAGATCATTACAACAGCAAGCTTCCAGTAGAAAGTAAACATCACTGCAAACGAAACGATAAGTATGAAGATATTCAGGACGAAGGATATTGTGAATTCATTTATGAAAACCCGGATCTTTACCGCATCATTTATTCTTGAGATAATCTCACCTGTCCGCATATTGTCGAAGAACATCTGGGGGAGCTTCAGTATATGCTGGTAATATCCCAGGATAAGTGTTGCATCTATTTTCTGGCCTGTTTTTAGTATGAAGATTGACTGGAAATAATTCATTGCAAGCCTGAAGAGTGTTATAAGTATCATCACGATGCCAAGAAGATTCAAAAGGCTCAGGCTACCGTTCGGAAGAACATTGTCGACAACTTTCCCAATGTAGATTGAAGACGCAAGTCCGAGTATTGAAAACACAAGGGCTCCGGCAAGAGTCTGGATCAGAATGCCGGTATTGGGCTTTATAAGTCTCCAGAATCTTGACTGCAGTGATACTTCTGAACTCTGTACATTAAATTTTTCCCCGGGTGTAAGAATGACTAATACTCCCGTCCATTGGCTCCTGAAATCATCATGGCTTACCTTTTTAATTTCTCCTTCGGCAGGGTCCATTATTTCGATGTACTTATCAGTTGCTTTTAACAGAACAACGTAATGATGAAGCACTTTATTTACAACAACATGCGCAATTGAAGGAGTTGGTATTTTAAAAAGGCTGGCCCATTCACCCCTCACTCCCTTTGCCAGAAATCCTATTTTACCAGCAGCTTCAACAAGGCCTAGGATATTTGTACCTTTTTTGTCGGTTGAGGCATATTGTCTTATCCTTGCTACCGGTATTTTCAGGTTGTAGAAAGCTGACACTGAAGCCAGGCATGCAGCGCCACAATCAGTAATATCTCTTTGTTTTATTTTAACCGACATACTATTCAGGTGAATAAGTATATGGATTGAACCATCTTGCTGCTTTATCGAATAACAGATTGAACAGGCTTCTTCTGATTATAAAGATCCTTGCATTCAGGCTCATTCCTTTTTTAATATATGCAGTGTAACCATTTTTCAATGTTAATGAGATCTTATCCGGCCTGCACTTTACCCTGAAATATGCCGAAGAGCCATCTTCGCTTATCAGATCATCAGAGATGTCAATTATTTCACCATCCAGCATTCCCCATTCATTATAATTGAAGGCATCCACCTGTAGCTTTACATGTTGTCCCGGGTGTATTAATCCAATCTGGTTTGGCCTGACGAAACAATTTGCAATAAGGTCGCCTGTTGGGGAAATCTCTGCTATCTTCTGTCCGGCATTCACAAAGCTACCATCAGTAATTTCGAGACTTTGAACAATTTCACCATCGACAGGTGAGAGTATTATCCTGCTTCTCAGCGTTTCCCTGCATAATTCTAATTCAGCCTGGAGTTCAGCCAGCTCGGTGCGTCGCGAAACAAGATCAGTCTGCCAAACAGATCGCTGCGATGTGGCGATATGATCAAGATCTTTCTCAGCTGAGACCATCAGGTAAAGGCTGTTTTCAAATTCAGCATCAGCAATTATTTTCTGGTTATATAAAAAAGCATTGCGCTCATGATCCCTCTTTCTTTTGAGATAGATCTGTTCCTGTACATTCTGCCTGCTGCGCAGGTTAGTAAACTCAGACTGGTACCGCAAATTAATTAGAGTGGGAGAGCTGTCACCAGGATCTGACTGTGTGAGTATTTCAAGATCATGAATTGCTGACCTGTTTTCAGTAATCCTTTCAGACATGAAGGTTTCCCTGGCCCTGACACTTTCAAGATCAAAAAGCAGCAGAGTATCTCCTTTTTTTAAAGACGTACCGCTTATCAGGTTAGTATGCAATACTTTCCCCTGTACAGGAGTGTATACAAACTGTCTTTCAGTTTGCGGCTGGAAATATCCCTTGGCCTGTATTGTTATATCAACAAAAATAAATGGCAATGATAAAATTATCAGCACTATCAGGCCGATAATTGACCAGTAGATGATCCTGCTTTGTGAATTGATCCTGATGAAATAGCACTCAAGACATAAATCACTTATTCCAGCGGGAATGATATCCATCGATTCCACAATTATAAATCATGGTATCAGCCGGTAAAATAAATTTATCCTTCTTCTGAATAAAGGAAAACGTGACCGGCCTGCATCAGTGGAATTTGATAACCTGTGATCAGCTTGAAAGATGCATAGACATTCGTCCTTTGCCAGTCACGTACCGCATGAAGAAATGCATTGCCTTGTACTCTTCTGTGGTGGCAAGTGCAGCGAGACATTTCTGCGGATATTTCCTTTATACTTCCCATAAGATTAAATCAGCACAGGGAAATTCTTCTACCGTTTTAGCCAAATTATTATGCCAGACTCTAAAATTTTAAGAGTAAGAAACTTTTTTTATTTATTTTTCCAATAACTGAAAACCCCAGGTGAATTTTACCTCTCTCTCGTAACAATAGCTTTGCTGCGCCTTTGAATAATATACCGGAGCGTCGAATTTTTCCCTGAAAATCTTCATGATCTGAAACACCTGGCTTTCTGAAACATTTAGTTTTCTGGCCAGCTGTGCCGGAGAACCGGTTGATTTTGAACGAATAAGATAATCGAGCCGCTCAAATCTCCTGATTTGTTCAAAAAATGTCATAGCAGATTAGGGTTTGATCTGTTTATGCTATATTAAACATCAGTCTTTTTATTGCTTAATGGGAAATGGGGTCTTTTTGTTACCCTAAAAATGAAGAAATTTTAACATTTTTTAAAAAATAATTCGATACACATTGAAAATCAAATAAATGCGAATCAGATTTTGCACGCGTCAGGGTGCAGATATAAATGAAAAAGAGGCTGTCTCAAAAGCCTGTTCGTGTGATTTACCCCTGAATCCCCCAAGGGGGACATTCTCAATGAGGTAAGGACAACGGCTTTTAAAACAGCCTCATTATTTAATAAAGTCTTCCCTGTAAATTCAGGTTACAAATTGAATTCTTCTTTTATCTTATCAACATAGTCAAGCTTTTCCCAGGCAAAAAATTCCACCTTTTTCTGGTATGATTTCTTGCCATTACCATTGATTTTCTTTGGCTTGCTGCCCGGAACCTCGTAATAAACTTCTACATTCTCTGTGAATGGATCACGACCGAAATGCCCATAAGATGCTGTTTTAAGGAATACCGGGTTCTTAAGGCCGAACCGTTCCACAATTGCATAAGGTCTTAAATCGAACAATTGTCCTACCTTTTCTGCAATTTCACCGTCAGGTATTAAGTTCCCTTTCTTGTTCCTGACCTTGGAAGTGCCATAGGTGTTAACATATAATCCGACCGGCCTGGCAACACCAATCGCATAGGCAACCTGTATAAGTGCCTGGTCGCATACTCCTGCTGCAACAAGGTTCTTTGCAATGTGTCTTGCCGCATATGCTGCCGACCTGTCAACTTTCGATGAATCCTTACCTGAGAAAGCGCCACCGCCGTGGGCGCCATGGCCACCATAAGTATCCACTATTATTTTGCGTCCTGTAAGACCGGTATCCCCATGAGGGCCACCAATTACAAACTTACCTGTTGGGTTAACAAGGAGCCTGTATTCGGTTTTGAAAAGTTTCTGGATCCTGGCCGGGAGGTTCTTTGTTACACGGGGGATAAGGTATTTTTCAATATCCTCTTTTATTTTTGCCTGCATAGCTTTTTCAGCAGCAGTTTCAGCTTTCTGTGATTTGCCTTCCGGCTCGATAAATTCATCATGCTGTGTGCTGATAACTATTGTATCTATTCTTAAAGGCTTGTTATTATCGTCGTATTCCAGAGTTACCTGTGATTTACTGTCAGGCCTGAGGTACTTCATGACCTTTCCTTCACGACGTATTACTGAAAGTTCTTCAAGAAGCCTGTGTGCAAGTTCTATAGTAAGAGGCATGAAATTGTCCATCTCGCGGCATGCATAACCGAACATCATGCCCTGATCGCCAGCACCCTGTTCTTCAGGTTTTTCGCGAACAACACCCTGGCGGATATCGCTCGACTGCTCATGTATTGTTGAAATAACACCGCATGAATCACAGTCGAACCTGTATTCTGCTTTAACATAACCAATGTTCCTGATAACATTTCTTGCAGATTCCTGGACATCAACCCAGCCGTCTGTACGCACTTCTCCTCCACAGACAACGAGACCTGTGGTGACAAATGTTTCACATGCAACTTTTGATTCCGGATCCCAGCGAAGAAATTCATCAAGCAATGCATCGGAAATCTGGTCGGCTACCTTGTCAGGATGGCCTTCTGATACTGATTCTGAAGTAAATAAAAATCCCATTTTAGTAGTATTTTAGTAATACAATGGATGGGAAGATTGTTTGATTGATATAGGAGCGAAGACGCAGTTTAGCATTTTTTTCCTGTGGTTGCAATCAGCACAAATCTGTCCACCGTTTATTAAGTGACAAAGCAAATAAAAATAAATCTGATAAACAAGAGAAAACTATGTTGTCAGATGCCGGAATACATCCTCAAGGTTACTTTCAAGCTTTTGCATTGATAAGACTGTAAGTTTCTGATCTACTGCAAAACGAAATATAATGGGCCTTATATCTTCTTCATTTTCCGACTCAAACTGGTAATGACAGGCTTTGATTTTTTTTATTTCATTAATACCATTTATTAAAGCACCTGCAGAAGCATCAGGCTCTTTGTCAAATTCGACAACAACAACCTGTTTCTTATGACTGATCATTGAATAGATCATGCTCTTTTCCTCATTTGCCACTATAATTCCTTTGTCGATGATAATAACACGGTCGCATATTGCCTCTACCTCCTGCATGATATGCGTTGAAAGCATAACTGTCTTCTTTTTCCCGGCTTCCCTTATTAGATTTCTTATTTCAATGATCTGGTTGGGGTCGAGCCCTGTTGTCGGCTCATCGAGTATCAGAATTTCAGGATTATGTAAAAGAGCCTGTGCAAGACCAACCCTTTGCCTGTACCCTTTTGAGAGAGAGCCTATCTTCTTTTTTTGTTCAGGAGCAAGTCCAGTAATTTCAATTATGTCGTTTATGGCGGCTTTTGAATTACTGATACTGTCGTAAAATGATGCCACAAATTTGAGGTATTCCCTCACATACATTTCAGGATACAACGGATTGTTTTCAGGAAGATAGCCTATCTTCTTCCTGACTTCAATATTTTGCTCAGTTACATTAAGCCCGTTTATCAATACTGTTCCGGATGAAGCAGGGATATAACCTGTAATGATTTTCATCATTGTTGACTTACCTGCCCCGTTAGGACCCAGGAAACCCACTATTTCACCTGTTGCCACTTCAAAGGAAACATCATCAAGAGCTTTCTGCTCACCATACATCCTTGTTACTGACTTAACCGATATCGACATCAAATGAAGAATTGAGAGTACGAATATAAATTATTAAGCTCAATAACCGTTATGCTGAAAATCATAAATTCAGATGTTAAAAATCGGGTCTCCGGAATTTTGAATATAAGCGGAATAACTATATTTACGTTCAATAAAAATCAGACATAAATGGACCCTATCAATCGCCGCAATTTCATCAGAACCACTGTAGCAGGTGGTGTCGCTGCTACACTTATTTCTCCACTGGAAGGTTTTGTATATTATAAAAAGACTGAAGAAGCACCTGTTAAAGGAACTGTTTCACTTACCGCCGGAGAAAACAGGGCTGATATGGCATTCAGGGCACTGCAACCTTTTTCACAGCAAGTGAAAACTGCAATAGGCAAAAAACGAGTCATTCTGAAGCCTAATAACGTTTCTTCACAGATTCCACTCGCTGCATCCAGTTCGGAAAACCTTGAAGGTATACTGGAGTTTCTTAAATCAATAGGCAAGCTGGAAAATACGATTATAGCTGAAGCAGCAAGAGAAAGCACATTCAAACAAGCTGCTGATAATTTCGGCTATACAAAAGTTGCAGAGAAGTATAACGTAAAAATTGTCGATCTTGATAATGAGCCTGTTGATGTTCTTTATGTTTTTGATGAAAAAGATTTCAGACCTCATGCAGTCAGGATGTCCCGTCCTTTAATGTCGCCAGATTCATATGTAATCTCAGCAGCAAAGCTGAAGACACACGACCGTGCATGTGTTACACTTTCACTTAAGAACATTGTTTTCGGAGCACCCATAAAAGACGCTGGTTCATCCGGACCTAACAGGAAACCAGGTGCCCGTGCCGACAAACCTATTGTGCATGGAAGCGGTTTCAGGGGTATCAATTATAATCTTTATGCATTGTCCAGCGTACTTCATCCACATCTTTCCGTGATCGACGGGTATGAAGGCATGGAAGGCAATGGCCCGATTGCAGGAACTCCTGTTGATCATAAAGTATGTGTCGCAAGTCCCGACTGGTATTGCGCCGACAGGGTAGGGGTCGAGCTTATGGGAGTTGATTTTGCCAAAGTGGGTTACCTTAATTTCTGTGCTGATGCCGGAATGGGTCCTGCAGACATAAGTAAGATCAATATAATTGGTGAAAAAGTGACCGACCATATCAAAACATACAAGCTGAGCACTAATATCAATGAACAGCTTATATGGATGCAGAAATTATCCTAACAGATAAATCACAGAATAAAAAAAGGGTTAAGAAATTAACCCTTTATTATTTTTCATAATGCTGATCAGTCTCCCCATCCGCCCATAAACTGGCCTGTTTTGGCAAATGTTGCTTTGGGATTAACGCAACATACGGGTATCTTGGAGCTGTTTGCAATTATATATTGCTCTGATGCTCCCATCACATAATCGGCAACGGTAATATTCTTTGTTGTCATAATTATTATGAGGTCCGCTTTAATCTTCTGTGCAAAATCAATCGTCTGCTGGGCAAAGTTTCCTTTCGGCACCTCATTGATCTGATACTCGATATTATTCTGAATGAAATACTTTATGGCAAAATTTATGTTGATGTTTGTCTTTTGCAGCAGGTTCTTGTCTGTTGTCTTGGATACAAGGAACTGGATCTTTGAATCAAAATACTTGCCCAGGAATATTGCCATCTGGATCTTTTCCTTGTTTTCTTTCCTGAAATCAACAGGGAAGATGATGTTATGATATCTTTCCATGTCGGCAGGAGGATCCTGAACAACAATAAAGGGCACTTTCGATTTCACAATTACTTTTAAGGCCCAGCTTCCTGTAAGCTTTTGCATACCCTTCATGCCATGGGTACCCATCATTACAAGACTTGCTTCCTTTTCACTGGCAAAATCAGCAATAGATGTGAAAATGCTACCCTTAACAATGTGAGCCGTTATACTGGTATTATACTTTTTCGCATTTTCATCAGCAACATGTTTCAGCAGTACGTTTTTTTCACCTTCAGCCGGGGCTGAAATCGAAGGATCAACAATGTGAAGCAGTAATATGTCATTTCCAACCATCCTGCTTATCTTAACGGCATGAGCCAGTGCCGATTCAGATACCTTTGTGAAATCCCACGTTACAACAATAGGCTTCTTTTGTTCTTCCATTATTATATTTTTAATAAAGCTATTATTCAAAGTTATTCAGAATTTGGCAATTTTCAAACCATTCTTTAATTGCATTGTAGTACTGTGTAGTTAAAAACCCTTATTTTATTATTTTTGCGGCAACATTGTTGTTAACGAGTTAAAATGGAAAGAGTTAAAATCAGGAAATTACTTGAGCAGCCATCATTGTCAGAGAATGTTCTGGTGAAGGGATGGGTAAGGACTAAAAGAGGCAATAAAAATGTTGTTTTCATTGCACTTAATGATGGTTCAACTATTAATAATATCCAGGTTGTTGCCCAGACTGACAGTTTTGATGAGGCGTTGTTAAAGGATATTACAACCGGAGCATGCCTTGGGGTCAAGGGGAAGCTAGTGGAATCACAGGGAAAGGAGCAAAGTGTTGAAATAATTGCTTCATCAATTGAAATCTATGGCAAGTGCGATGCCGATGTATATCCTCTCCAGAAAAAAGGACATTCTATGGAGTTCCTCCGTGAAATAGCACACCTGAGATTCAGGACAAATACTTTCGGAGCCGTATTCAGGATGAGGCATGCAATGGCCTTCGCAATACATAAGTTCTTTAATGATAAAGGGTTTTATTACCTGCATACTCCTATAATAACAGGCAGTGATGCCGAAGGAGCTGGTGAAATGTTCCATGTTACCAATATGGATCTTGGCAATATTCCTAAAAATGAACAGGGTCATGTTGATTTCAGCAATGATTTTTTCGGGAAGCCTGCAAACCTCACAGTTTCAGGCCAGCTTGAAGGAGAGCTTGGAGCACTGGCCCTGGGCGAAATCTATACTTTTGGCCCCACGTTCAGGGCTGAAAACTCCAACACCCCAAGACATCTTGCTGAGTTCTGGATGATTGAACCGGAGATGGCATTCTATGACATCAAAGACAATATGGATCTTGCCGAAGAGTTTGTCAAATATATAATCTCATATGTTCTGGAGAACTGCAGTGAGGATCTGGCTTTCCTTAACAATATGATTGATAAAAACCTTATTGAAAGACTCCATTTTGTTAAGGATAATAAATTCGAAAGAATAACATATACCGAAGCTGTAAAGATACTTGAAGCTGTCGATCGTAAATGGGATTTCCCGGTTGGCTGGGGCAGGGAGTTGCAGGCTGAACATGAGAGATATCTCGTCGAAACACATTATAAAAAGCCTGTTATAATAACCGATTATCCTAAGTCATTTAAGGCTTTTTATATGAAGCAGAATGAAGACGGAAAAACGGTAAGGGCAATGGATGTTCTTTTCCCGGGGATAGGTGAAATAATCGGAGGCTCACAAAGAGAAGAAGAATTTGATAAGCTTTATGCAAGGATCAAAGAGCTTAATATGCCTGAAAAGGAACTCTGGTGGTATCTTGAAACAAGGAAATATGGCACAGCTCCTCATAGCGGCTTCGGGCTTGGTTTTGAAAGGATGATGCTCTTCCTTACAGGCATGTCCAATATCAGGGATGTAATTCCTTTCCCCAGAACACCCAAAAATGCAGAGTTTTAGAAGATAGATCGCGACCTGAAGATATATGTTAAAGCAAAGGTTACAGCAGAAACTGCTCCAGAAACTTTCACCACAGCAGATACAGATGATAAAGCTGCTGGAAGTTCCTACTTTGCAGATAGAACAACGTATTAAGAAGGAGCTTGAGGAAAATCCTGCCCTCGAGGAAGGCCCTGAGGAGAATGATGAAGTTCCTTCCACAGAGGAAGAGGAATATGATGATTCCGACAGGGACCAGGATGAGTTCAGCCTCGATGATTATATCGATGATGACGACATACCCGATTATAAGCTTCAGACTAAGAATTACAGCAAGGATGAGGATAAAAGAAGTGAGATACCATTCTCAGCCGGATCTTCCTTCCAGGAGTATCTTGAATCACAGCTGAGCCTCAGGAATCTTTCAGACAAGCAGAAAATGCTTGGTGAGTACATTCTTGGAAACATCGACGACGACGGGTATCTGAGAAGAGAACTTTCGAATATCGTTGATGACCTCGCTTTTCTTCAGAATATTGAAACTAATGAAGAAGAGCTTGAAGAGGTTTTGAGCATAATCCAGGATCTTGAACCTGCAGGCGTCGGAGCAAGGAACCTCCGCGAATGCCTGCTTCTTCAAATAGAAAAAAAAGATACCTCTCATCCTTCACTTGGCATAGCTCTGAAAATAATAGATTCATATTTTGATGAATTCACAAAACGTCATTATGATAAAATAATTTCAAGGCTGAATATTTCAGAGCATGAAATGAAGGATGCCATAGAAGAGATCCTGAAGCTCAATCCCAAACCAGGCGGAGTTTACAATGATCCTTATAACAGGTCTTCACAGCCGATTATTCCGGATTTTATACTTGAACTGACCGAAGACGGTTTTGACCTTCACCTGAATGCCAGGAACCTTCCGGAGCTGAGGCTCAGCTCAAGTTACAACGAGATGCTGAATTCATACTCCAGGGATAAAAGCCAGAAGAAGGACATGAAGGATGCCGTGATGTTTGTAAAACAGAAGATTGACGCAGCAAAATGGTTCATTGATGCAATAAAGCAAAGGCAGAATACCCTGCTGCTAACAATGAATGCCATACTCGAATACCAGAGAGAATATTTCATTGATGGTGATGAAACGAAGCTTAAACCAATGATTCTGAAAGATATCGCGGAAATGACTGGACTCGATATTTCAACAGTGTCTAGGGTTGCAAACAGCAAATTCATACAGACACACTTCGGAATCTATCCTCTGAAATATTTCTTTTCAGAAGGTCTTCAGACTGACAGTGGTGAAGAAGTTTCAACACGCGAGATAAAACGCATATTGCAGGATTGTATTGATAACGAGTCAAAAAGAAGGCCACTAACCGACGAGAGACTGACAGAGATACTCCAGGAAAAAGGATACCAGATTGCACGCAGAACAGTGGCCAAATACCGTGAACAACTCAACATACCTGTTGCCAGGTTAAGAAAAGAAATATAACGATGACCCTTATTCAAAACACAAAACCTGACCTGTACGCAAAGATAATCTCCGTACTTTTTCATCCACTTATGATGCCTGTATACGGACTGGCAATTATGTTGTCACCATACACACCGCTTGGTTACCTTCCGGCGAATGTGAAGAGGCTTCTGTTTCTCGTGATGTTCGTTAATAATGTGATACTCCCGGTATCAATGCTTCCATTTCTTCTTCAAATGAATTTTATTAGTTCATGGACCCTGAGGGAAAGGGAGGAAAGAGCGATCCCCATGGTAATCACAACGATACTATATGCAACTACGGCGTATATAGTTTATAAATTTCCGGTTCCGCACTTTCTCAAATCTTACCTGTTTGCAACATTTCTTCTCTCTCTTATCCTCACAATTATAAATTTCAGATGGAAGATATCGCTGCACTCAGTTGGCTCCGGTGCATTATTATCAATTATCCTGCTCCTTTCATTTAACATGTATTTCCCTCTCTTCATTTTCCTTGTAATTGCACCACCCCTGGCCGGTATGATAATGTCATCTCGTCTTCAGCTTAGATACCATAACCCGCCACAGATCTGGGGTGGGTTTTTTACGGGCCTTTCAGGGATTGCAATTTTCATGATCCTGCTCCAGCATCTTTATTAAAGCTTTTTCAAAGAGCTGTCTGCTTTCAGAAGCAATCCCGGCAGGAATTTCACTGGCCAATATCTCATCATTAATTCCGTAGTCAATTTCATTCTGCCTTATGAATGAAAACCATTTCCGTTCTGCCATGTATTCTGCAAGATATTCCTGCTCAGTCTGCCCCGGCGTGGGTATCAGAAGGCCTGTCCTGCCGATTGCTGCAAGGTCCATGATTGTTGTGTACCCTGACCTGCTTATTATCAGGTTACTGGTTTTCAGCAGTGTCTGAAAATCAGCTGTATTTAAATGACCAACTGTAACAATGTTGCCTGATACTGTTTCCTGGGGTTCAGCCTCCGGCCGTCCTTCAAGGATATATGTTGTTATGTTTTTCTCCGAAAACTGTTTTACAAGCTTGTCCTTCAGAATACCTCTTTGTGGTTCAGGTCCTGAGAGTATGATAGTATTATGAGGAGATGCAGAAACATAATTATTATCTGAATTATCCGGGGTAAGGAACCTTGATAAAATTCCCATGTACTGTACATTGGAAGGCAGCTTAACACCATGTGCCAGTCTGCCGGAAAGATTCATTTCCCCGGGCAGATCGGGTATGAAGCACAAAGAGTATTTTTTAATTACATACCTGTGAAGCAATATGCCTGTAATTTCAAGTAGCTTAAATGGTGCAGGCAATGGTATCCTTGGGAGATGCGTTATATAAACACACTTCACTTTGCTGGTCCACAGGCCAAACCTGTTATCACTTATTACAAGGTCGATATTGTAGTCTCTTATGATCTTCCTAAGCCTGTGATGATCTGAGATGATATACCAGAGAAGCAGCGGAGTCTTGAACAGAAGAGACAGATATTGCGGCAGGAATCTTGAATATTTGGGGCTGAAACCGCTGAAAGCAATGCATTTTATTCCCGGAATTTCGGATCTGAAGATTGCCAGGTGAGCTTCACCTGATGCAACATAGATATTATGGTTCATATCAGCCAGTCTCCTTGCAACAGGTATCATCCGTGTTGCGTGACCCAAACCCCATTCAAGGGGTGATATAAGTATGTTTCTTTGTTCGTTCACCTAAGCTGAAACCGAAGTTTTAATTCGCAGTTTTTCAACCCTTGCTGCAATTGCATTAAGATCTTTGAGCGGTACTTTTACAAGTTCAGCCCCAGGCGGAGTATCTCTTGAAATTGTATAGATCATCACCTCCATAGGCTTTATATGTTCCAAAGCTCTCAGCCAGCCATTAACTTCATCAGTGGTTGTGTTGTCAATCAGATTCCCCTTGTAGCTGCCCCTTACGAACATTGTCTGTATAACAACCTTTCCATTAAATGAAGCCAGGTTCTTTAGGAGCTCGGGTACGCTGACTCTTGTAAGAGGTTGATTATGTGTCTCTATAGTTATTTCAGATACTGAATCGAGCTTAAGTATGTTTTTGTCAACTTTGAGCAGTGCTTCCCTGATTCCGGGTTTATGGATTGCTGTGGCATTTGATAAAACAGCGATCTCTGCATCCGGGGCGAGCTTGTTTCTCAGCATGATACTGTCATCAATAATGCCGGGAAATTCGGGATGCAACGTAGGTTCCCCGTTACCCGCATAGGTGATTACATCCGGCAGGTTGCCTGCCGACTGCATTTCGTTGAGCTTCATCTCGAGTGCATTGTACACTTTCTCCCTGGAAGGCAGGCTGCCTGAGATCTTCCTTATTTCATCATTCCATCCGCATTCACAGTATATGCAATTGAAGTTACAAACCTTCCTGTTTACAGGTAAAAGATTTATCCCAAGTGAAACCCCGAGCCTCCTGCTTTTAACCGGACCGAAAATTATCTTATCAAAAAGGAAAGTAGACATGTGTTCGTTTTAGTCACCAAAATTACGGATTTATTTGGCGGAAAATCATGTAAAATGGTGTGCCTCAGATAAGCCTTGTTGAAGCACTCTCAGGCAGTAATTTCATATTTTGCAGATCTGCATTCTCAATAAGAACAAGCCCCGGTTTTTTGCCAATCTCAATAGCACCGAATTCTTGTTCTTCATTCAATGCCACAGCGCCATTGATAGTAGCCCAGCGAACCATATCAGTAATTATAAGTTCGGGAAATGAAAGTTGAAGGCTTATCATCTCGCTCATTATATCCAGTTTCCTGTTCGATGCAAGACTGTCTGTTCCGATCACCAGATCGCAGCCATTCTTTATCAGCATATCTATGGGAGGTTTCGAATTTTCAATGAAATTATTCGAAACAGGGCAGAGGCAGAAAAATATATTTCCCCTTTCTTTTGCAAGGTTAATATCTTCCTGATCAATGAATGTGTTATGGACCAGTATCAGTGTTCCCGGTAATTGCCTGAGTAAAGTTTTATAATCAGCAGGATGAGTTTTGCTTTTTAGCAGACCCCAGCGGAGATATGAAGAGGGGATTGGTCCTGAATTGTTCAAAAGATATTGCCTTTCGTGCGGTGATTCCATGAAATGTATGGTGCTGATCTTGTTTTTGCCTGCCTTGATAAGCAGCAAATTAAAAAGTTCAGCTGAGACAGAATAAAATGAATGAGGTGTAAGGGTGGCATTCAGACCTTTTTTCCCGGCTTCATCAATCAGCTGCAATGCTTCATTGATTCTTTTACCTGCGCCCGATGGATCAATACCGAACAGTTCAATGAAATTATGGTATTTGACCAGCGAGGTGGTTTTCAGCTGAAATGTGTCGGCAGTGTTGCAGATATCTGCACACAGAGAGATCCCTCTTCTGTACATGGCTTTATCTTCAGCCTCTGCAGCAGAAATTATATTTTCGGCTGAAAGTGATCTGTTATTCCTAACATGCTCAATGAAATTCAACAGACCGGTACCTTCAGGAATGCTTTTTCCAAGATGCGACAGTTCAAGATGGCAATGACAGTTTACAAAACCGGGTACTATTATTCCATTATAAAATTCGATATTACGTTCTTCAGGGAGGTTTCCGCCAGTATCTTCAACGCCAACGATCCGGCCTTCTTCATCAACACTGATGATAGCTCTTTTCAGTACAGGGCCTGAATTTGTGATGACATATTGGGCAGAGAACCTTCTCATTGCTCAGCGGCAGCAGATGCAACAGAAATATTATCAATGAAGTAGTGCTTCTTATCCCAGTCCCTGGCATTATCGTAACTGAACAGCCATCCTCTCACATGAAGCCTTGCTGGATCAGGTGCATCGATCTGGTACGTATACCGGTGTGGCAGATCATCCTTGATATAACCAATAGGGCTGATATACGTTCTTCTTCCTGTATCAATACTGTCTTTGCTGGACAGGTATGCAAAAAATCCGGGGTTCACTGACTGATCATCATGGTAGAGGGTAACTGTGAAGGATATCTTGAATGATCCCGGGTAGGGGAACTCAATATCGAACAATGTTGTATCATTGTCGCCAGGGAAAGCATAGTAATCTCTGCCTTTCCACAGGTACGAAAAACCCGACTGGTTTCTGGACAGTTCCTGGGCTGTTCTCGATTCCATTTCGCTCAGCCTGGCAAGAACAACATCATAGATCTTAATAAGCTTCTTTGGTCGCTTGATAAAATAAAATCGCATCGTTTTGTCGAATAAATCCTTTGTATAGCCATGATCCGTAATTACATCAGAATAGGATGACAGTGAATCGGCAGGATTATACCAGGTATGAACAGCTGGAAGAGACAGCAATCCGTCAGTGAGGTAAAGATCAGTAAGGATTTCGGTAAGCTTATCCTCAGGTATGAGCTCAGACCTGTCAATTTCATTTTTCCTTGTGGAACATGAAGCCAGTAACAGGATCATAAGGAATAAGGGGAAGCTTCTATTTTTCAAAACATTCATTTGGCAGGTGAAAATAATTCAATTAATCTTCAGATATCTCTCCGTAACAATTTTTTTGACAGAAACCTAATAGGGTACCACGCTGCCCAGTAACCGATAAGCAGAACGGTAAAAGGTACAATAATAAAGTCACGAAGCTTCATTACAACAGGATATGCACTCATAATAAGCGATTCGCTCTGAAGTTTTATTACACCATATTTCTGCTGAATCCAGCAGATTATAAAACCAAGAAGGATGCCTGTGATAGCTCCGAATATTGAAATGAGCCATCCTTCAAAAATGAAGATTTTTTTTATCAGATCATTATCAGCTCCCAGGCTTCTCAATATTTCAATATCTCTTTGTTTTTCAATTATCAGCATTGTCAGCGAACCAATTATGTTGAAAGAGGCAATTATGAGTATCAAAGTAAGAATGAAGAAAATTGCCAGTCTTTCTGACTTCATTACTTTATAGAAGATCTCCTGCTGTTCATACCTGTTCTGAACCTTGTGATTTGCTGCAAATATCCTTTGAATATCTTTCTTTACCCTGTCTGCGTTTGCTCCTGGTGCCAGTTTTACTTCAATGCTTGTAACAGAGCTGTCAGTCTCAAGAAGTTCCCTCGCAAATTCAAGAGGTATGTATACATATTTTGAATCATATTCCTTCTCGATCTCGAAGATCCCGGAAGGCAATATAAACCTGCTTTTTAGTGCATTCTCAGGATTGAGGCTCATCCCTGCACTTTTGCGGGGGAGAATTATGTTTAGAGGTTCGATAAAGTTGATTCTCATACCCAGGTTTGTGGCCACACCTATCCCGGGTATTGCCCAGTATCGTCCATTAGCCCCGGTAAGTATAAAATCACCTTCCCACATTGCGCTGTCAATCTCAGTAACTTCGGCGTAGTTCTGGTCAACACCCTTTATCGTTGCAATATATTGTCGGTCATTATATTTAAGGAGTGCATTTTCCTCAAGGGTGAATGACCATGTCACAACTCCATTCACATCAGAGAGGAGCCGTATCATCGATGAATCGGGAACAAATGTCTTTCCCTGTGCGGCTGTGATCTTAATATCAGGATCAAAAGTGTTGAAGATGCCGCTTACCATTCTTTCAAGGCCATTAAAAACTGAAAGGATAATAATCAGCGCCATTGTACCAACTGTCACACCGGCAACTGAAACAGCAGAAATAACATTTATTGCGTTCCGCGATTTTTTTGCGAAGAGATATCTTTTTGCGATATAAACCTGGAGCTTCATTTTTTCCTTGCAGTTACAAGCAGGCCAGTTCCGGAATCATGAACCATGTTAACATCAAATATATTCAGAACCATTGATAATGGCAGGGTTATAATATAATATAACGGAAGGATGATGAAAAAAATGTATGAAGCATTAAGCATCATCACAGGGTATTTCATAGATAACTTCCACGACAGGCTCCCAGGACGACCGTATGTATACCGTACTTCTATACTGCTGAACCCGGCTGATAGAAGTTTTGAGGTTATATCATTGATGCTGTACCCGTCTCTTACATGCTCATCAATGAATGATTTTTCATTTTCATCATGAACATCCGATCCCCCCTTATCTGATGGTGTGGATATTACAAGACAACCATTCATTCGTAAACACTTGTAAAAATTTCTGAACACGCGTATGTCATCACTTATATGTTCCATTACGTCGACAGAGAGGATCAGGTCATATTTGTCATTATCATCGATGAGGGTCAGATCGGTTGTTTCAAACTGCACCCTGTTTGAATAGGGCGTTTTTGCAAAAAAGTTTTTGCAATCCTTAACATGATCATCGTCTATATCAACAGCTTTAATTCTCCATCCGTGATTTGACTTTGCCATCCGCCATGTGTACTGACCCAATCCTGATCCGGCATCAAGCACAAATTTTTTTCCATCGGATTCTTTGCTTAGTTTTTTAAGAACTTTCCTTACATGCCAGGAACGCAGCAGTAGTATATCCAGGAAGAGATATAATGCTTTTCGCATGAAAAGTGATCCGGATATAAACTTTCCAAGTGATTTTTTAATTGGCTCGTATTGCATACTCAGGTTTTCAGCAGCCTGTCAATGTTATCTATATAATCGAGGCTGTCGTCAATTTGATAAGCAATCTCAGGCACAATCCGGAGCTGCGTCCTGATTTTCTGGCCTAGATCAAAACGAATCCTGGAGTTGTGCTCCTGAACTGTTTTCAGCACTTCTTCCTGGTTCTTAGCCGGGAAAATGCTTATAAATACTTTTGCGAATGAAAGGTCAGGACTGATCCTTACTTTAGTAATTGACAAAAGACTGCCATGGGCCAGCTCATTTCCCTTCTTAATGAAGATTTCTGCAAGCTCTTTCTGTATTAATCTCGATACTTTTTTTTGTCTTGTCGACTCCATGGCCGGGATAATTGATCACGCAAAGGTACGAAATTTTTATGGCCATGGTGCTAACCTTCAGTTAAGCTGATTTAAACCCTTGATCCTTCTTGAAGTGTATGAATACGGGTGATAAAATTTCCTTAGATTTGCATGAATTTTAATTGAACAGCACATGGATACTGTGGTGAGTGGTATACGATCGACCGGCAGATTGCACCTTGGTAATTATTTTGGGGCAATTAACAATTTTCTTAAAATGCAGAAGGAAAATAAATGCTTTTTCTTCATTGCTGATTATCATTCACTTACAACACACCCTAAACCCGATGACCTCCATGGCAACATCAGGCAGGTTCTTGCTGAATACCTTGCATGCGGAATTGATCCTGAAATAGCTACTGTATTTATTCAAAGCGATGTGCCGGAAGTTTGCGAACTCTACCTTTTGTTGAATATGAATGCCTATGTAGGCGAGCTTGAAAGAACAACTTCATTCAAGGAAAAAATAAGAAAGCATCCAGACAATATAAATGCAGGTTTGCTGACATATCCCGTGCTGATGGCTGCAGATATAATCATTCATAAGGCAGATCATGTACCAGTTGGCAAGGACCAGGAGCAACATCTTGAAATGACAAGGAAATTTGCCCGCAGGTTCAATACCATGTATGGTGTTGAATATTTCCCGGAGCCTGACGCATATAACTTCGGACAACAGCTTATTAAAATCCCGGGACTTGATGGCACCGGTAAAATGGGCAAAAGCGAGGGGAACGGGATATTCCTTTCTGATGATCCGAAAGAGATAAGAAAAAAAGTAATGAGAGCCGTTACTGATGAAGGCCCCACAACCCCAAACCAGGAACCATCAGAAGCTGTTAAGAACCTCTTCACAATAATGGATGTTGTTTCAGATCCTTCGACGACAGCTTTCTTCAGGGAAAAATATGCAACATGCCAGATAAGGTATGGCGATATGAAGAAGCAGATAGCTGAGGATATAATCAAAGTCACTGAGCCTATCAGGATTCGCATTAACGATATACTTGGAAACAGTGAATACCTGGCCAGGGTTGTTAAATCAGGTGCCGAAAAAGCCAGGGCGAGTGCATCCGCAACTGTCCGTGATGTGAGGGAGATAATAGGCTATAAACCTTTCTGAAAAAATAAAGCCAGGTACCTGACCTGGCTGCCCCGATTGCCGAGGGGTTTATATTGTAATTGCCTTCATAGGATATTATTCAAATTATGTGCCAAAGGCTTCCTGCAACCTTTTATACCATATGCATAGTCTATTTCTAAACTTGTTATAGTGGGGAAAAGAGCATTAATAATTATTTTTCTCTTCCTTTCGGTTGCTATTATTGTCCCGGGATACTTTCTTTTTGGTAAGAAAAACAGGGTTCCGGGGGACCCATATTCTGCCATACCGGCTACAGCTTCAATTGTAATCGAAACAATAGATTTACGGAGCTTCGTAAATTCTCTCGTATCAGGACAAGGTATCTTTGCGGAGATCAGCAATGTCGAGGAATTTTCCGAATTCAGTGGCAGACTAAAGAGAATTGCTGATTATCTCAACAAGCCCGAATTCAGCGATATATTCACCACAGAGAAAAGCTCCGTAATCTCATTTATTGCACCCCCTGGTGGTAAAATCCGTCCTCTTCTCAGCATGCCCGTCGATGCTTCTCTAAGAGACATAAAACATTCACTAACAACTTCAGGGATAAAAGAAATTTCAGAAACAGAATTTGAGGATAATAAGATTTTGACATTCAAATATTCTGAAAAGGATACACTTTTCATTACTCTGAAATCAGGTCTTCTGCTTGTTTCAAATTCGGGGGTGCTTGTTTCAAGAGCTTTTACAGCTTTAGCAGATAACATAGATGTCAGGTCAATGCCAGGTTTTTCCCGGATTTTGATGGCATCCGGAGATAATACAAACAAGATCTTTATTATATACAATAATTTTGCAGGTGTACTGAAACCTTTACTTTCCTCAGCAATTGCTGATACTGAACAGAAGATTAAATCTGTTGCTTCAGCGGGTGGAGGTGATTTTTTTCTGAGCAATGAAGGTTTCATCATTACCGGTTATTCGGAGACCTCAGGGGTTTCAGATTATTTTGCAAGGTTTAAAAATGTAAGGCAAGGCCAGTTTCATGCATTCAGGATTCTGCCAAAGATAACCGCAATGTTTGAATCGGTATTGTACAACCCTGATCCTAAGCCGGCTACTGCCTCTGGTAATTCAAAAATATTGGCAGGTAAGATGCAGAACTATATCAGTGAGGAGATCACAAAGGCTGTTATTGATATTAAAGAGAATTCAATAAATAACAATACTCTCATTGTTTATGAGCTTACCAACAGGGATATGGCTGAACAGGCATTCCTTGAAAATACTGCGAATGACAGAACTGTGATGTTGTTCGAACCTGATAAAAATTTAAAAATTCCGGTTTACAGGTTAACATTTAGCGGTTTTGCGAATGAATTAGCGCCAGGCTTTGCCGGGGCAACAAGCGATTCATTATTTGCTTTCTATGAGAACTTTCTCATAACAGGCAGTTCATATCTTTCCATAGCAAGAGTTATTTACGATAATCTGAATAACAATACTCTTGCCAATGATATTACATACAGGGAATTCGAAAGCTCATTCCCCTCAAAATCAGGTTATTTCTTATATTTTGTTCCATCACGGATCATAAACTACATGGATGGAATTTTAAATGATGATTTAATAAAATCATTAAAAAAGAATAAAAGCAATCTTAACAAGATCCAGGCTGCCGGTTACCAGCTTTCATCGAGCAATGGTATGATATATAACAGCCTTGCTGTAAAATATAAAGAATCAGCATCTGATGAATCTGTAACTGAATGGCAGACTCTCCTTGATACTGTTCCTGTATCCAAGCCATTTTTCTTTACAAACCATCTTACAGGTGCCACTGAGATCTTCATTCAGGATGCAAGAAATAATGTTTATCTGATCAATGCTGCTGGCCGGATTCTCTGGAAAGTGACTCTTAGAGAGAAGATCGAAGGTTCTGTTTTTATGATCGATTTTTACAAAAACGGTAAGCTCCAGCTCCTGTTCAACGGGAAAAGCTATTTGCATATTCTTGACAGGAATGGTAGATATGTCGAAAACTATCCATTAAGGCTTAAATCGCCTGCTACTGCGGGTCTTGCATTGTTTGATTATGAGAACAACAGGAATTACAGAATAATAATTCCCGGAGAAGACAGGCTTCTTTATGCTTTTGACAAATCAGGGAATAGTGTAAAAGGATGGAAACAATTCCGGACTTCAGGCATTGTTACTTCCCAGGCAACTTACTATAAAGTTTCCGGGAAAGACTATATAGTCATTTCAGATGATCAGGCAATCTATCTGCTTGACAGGTATGGAAGCAAACGTGTGATTACGAAGGAACCTGTCATAAAAGCCAGTGGTTCAATGATAAGGTTAACAGAAGGTATAGAGACTTACCTTACTTGTACCTCACCCGATGGGACAATTCAGAAAATTTACTTCGATGGAAGAGTAGTTAAGAATAGCTTCGCAAAATTCTCTCCGGATCATTTCTTTGATGTGTCAGACATTAATGCAGATGGTGATGATGAATACATCTATGTTGATGCAGGAAAAATTTCTCTTTATGCCAAAGATAGTACCGACATTTTTTCGACAGACATTGGGTCTGCTGATCTTGGAAATCCGGTTACTTTCAGCTTTTCATATAATGATAAAAAGATCGGAATTTTCGATTCCGGCAAAAAACTTATATATTTAATTGACCGACAAGGTGAAATGGTAAGCGGTTTTCCTGTCAGGGGAGTCTCAATGTTTTCGATAGGAAGACTGGCTGACAAAAACAGCTGGAATCTCATTGTTGGGGGCCAGGATCATTTTTTATATAATTACAAGATAGACACAGGAACATGAAAAGAAAGTTCTTAATACCAGCACTATCCGTATTGTTATCTCTTTACGGATGCGTCAAGGAAACCTATGACATGGATAAGGTTTCCAAAAAAGCTCATCTGTCGCCAACAATGTTTGTTCCTGTCTTTAAAGGAACAGCCACTTTTGGTGATATTGTAAAAGAGAATGACACCGTTGTTTATGGTGATGATAAATCAGTAAAAATCATTATAAGGCAGGATTCTGTAATTGATCTTGATCTTAAAGATTTCTACAACCTGGCTAACCTTGTATCTTTCAACAAGGATTATCAGCTTGGGGAACTGAAGATCGATCCTTTTCAGGGGTCTATGAATCTCTCCTTAAGTCAGCTTATCCAGGGATTACCGGCGATCCTCAAAAACCAGATAACCGCTCTTGATGATGGAGGGTCACATCCTTTTCCCGCCTTGCCTGCTATAAATATGAGCGCTCAGCCATTCACACAGTTTTCGAATATACAGGAAGCAAGGTTTTCTTCAGGCTTTATTGATATTTCTGTAACGAACAACCTGAATACACCTTTAAATTCAATTCAGATTACCCTGTCAAATGCATACGGAACTGTCGGAACCCCTGTTACTATACCCAGTGCAGCTCCTGGTGAATTAAAAACCGCCAGCATTAACCTTGCAGGGGCAAGGCTGACCAATACGCTTTCTGCTACTGTTTCTCTTGGGGCAAGTCCGGGCAACAGCACTCCAGTAAAAATCAGTCTTACAAATAATAAGCTTGCATTTACAGTCAAAGGTCGCGACCTGAGAATTTCATCGGGAACTGTAATACTCCCACAGCAGGATCTTTCCTCAGGACCAGCAACTGATAATGTTATGTTTACCCCTGTGCAAGCCATTGAAATTGAAAAAATGGGTATTACAACCGGAAATCTTTCATGGGATATATCAACAAGTATTACAGCACTGCGTGCTTCAGCAAACCTGGTACTTTCAGGCATAAAGAGGAGCGGAACACCTCTTTCAACAACAATAAGTGTATCCTCCGGAGGCCATGGTGCCGGTAGCATCTCTCTTAACAACACGGTTCTGGATCTTAATTCTGATGTTAACCATCCTTATAACAAATTCCCGTTTGAATACAGATTCAATGTATCATCAAATAATGCCCTTGTACAGGTTAGCAGTACGGATGTGATACGTCTTGGACTTGGACTTACGGATCCTGCAGTCGACTATATAAAAGGATATTTCGGCCAGGAAGTTGAAACAATCAATGAAACTCATGATCTTGATATAAAAGATATAGTCAATAGCATCACCGGAACATTTCACATTGCTGATCCAAAGGTGCGGGTAAACTATTCAAATTCTTTTGCTGTGCCAATGCAGGTTATGATGGATATTGAAGGCATCAGGGGTGATAAAACAGCAAATCTCAACATTGGCACTATTAATATAAAATCCCCGGAGGCTCCGGCTTCAAGAGACATTTCGGATTTTATTCTTATAGATAACAGCAATAATCTGTCTGAGTTTGTCTCCCTGCCCCCAGAAAGAGTTGTGATATCAGGCTCGGCAAAAATGAACCCTGCCGGTGATCCTTTGCATCTAAGGAATAATTATATTTTTGGAAACAGCAGGTTCCTGGGTTCGCTGGAAGTTGAAGTCCCCCTCGAAATAGGGCTCAATAATTTTCATTTCAGAGATACAACAGATAACTTCATTGTTAATGGAGATACTGGGATCAAACCCGGAGATGCCTCTCTTGTTGCCATTGATGTTAAAGCTGAAAATGGTTTTCCTTTCGGAGTCTCATTTGCAATCAGACTGTACGATCCTGTTGCTAAAAGGGTTATCAATTCAGTCGTTGTTAATGATTTCCTCAAGGCTGCACCAGTTGACGCCACAACAAGGAAAGTAAATGGTGTTACTGAAACCCAGACACGGATTGAACTGACGGAGGATTTCCTCGATGATATCAGCAAGGCTGACCAGATAATTATTGATTTCGGTATCAGCACTACAGAGGCAAAGGATGTTAAGATATACTCCGATTACACGATTGACTTCAGCGTAGTAATGGGTTTAAATGCAGATATTAATATTGATCTTTAAGAATTATGCATATGAAACGTAAAATATTAATATCAATAATAATTATAGTATCACAGTTTGCATGGCTTAATGCACAAAGCAACCGTATATTATATTACATGAACCTTCCGCAGAAGAGAAATCTTAACCCTGCCCTCACTTCATCAGATTCAGTTTATATAGGCTTACCAGGAATATCCGGTATTGGAATTAATCTCAATAACAATATTTTGAATTTCCAGGATGTACTGATGAGAGGCCAGTCTGATTCACTTGTTACATTCCTTCATCCTTCTGTCAATATTGAAGATTTTATTTCACGGATAAAGGACAGGAATTTTATAGAGCCTGAATTGACCATACCTGTCTTCAGCCTTGCCTTTCCTGTAAAGAAGGGATATATTTTCTTTGATGTGAATGAAAGGGCAGAGATGAATGCAGTGATCCCCGGATCTCTGATTGAACTTGGCCTTCGTGGAAATGGGAGCTATGCCGGTGACTATGTCGATCTTTCAAACTTCAGGGCCGGAATGAAAATTTACCATGAAATAGGTCTGGGATTTTCACGCAAATATTCGACGAAATTACGCGCAGGATTCAAAGGTAAGGTACTCTTCGGCCTGGCAAATTTTTCAGTTACTCCATCTTCCCTGGGAATAAGAATTAGTGACGATTATTCCCATACTCTTGATGCAGATCTTACTGTTAATATGAGCGGCCCCATTAATATTACACGGGATGAGGCTAACCATATTAAAGATATACAGCCAGATGAAGACTTGATGCTGAACACGTTGATGCTTAAAGGTCCCAAAAACCTTGGATTTGCAGTTGACATGGGAGCAACATACATGCTTACAAAAAAAATCATGCTCTCTGCTGCTGTTACAGATCTTGGCTTCATAAACTGGAAGAGTAATGTTACAAACCTCAGGACTAATGATGTATATAAATTTGATGGGTTTGATATAACTGGTGTAATGAACGGGGACAGGACTTTTGATCAAGTCACTTCCGGCATTGCTGATTCACTTAAGGAATCTTTTTCATTTACAGAAACTAACGATCCGTTCAGAACAATGTTGCCCACCGGGCTGAATCTTGGAGCAAGCTATAACCTTTCAAAAAACTTTTCACTGGGCTTGCTTTCGAGCAGCCGGATAATCGGTAAGCAGGTTCGCGAAGCACTTACTGTATCAACAAACCTGCGTCTTGGCACAATGGTTTCAACAAGTTTAAGCTACACTGCTGCAAATCACAGGTTCGACAATATTGGTGCAGGACTGATGCTCAGAATGTCTATTTTTCAATTCTACGTGCTGACTGACAATATTCCCATATTCTGGAATAAGCTTGTAAGTTTCGATGACAGGGGAAACCCGGAAAGCACAATTTATTTACCCGACAACTGGAATACAGTAGATCTTAAATTTGGTATGAATCTGGTATTTGGTCACAGAAAAGCAAGAAAAGCTGCTAAATTTGTACCCGAAGGTCAGACTGTTCCGGGTAATAAATAATGTGATATGATTATAATACGGTTTATTCTTATATGCATGATCGTATATCTTCTTGTAAAAGGTTTTATCAGAAGCCTTTATCTTGAAGATCCCCCAGAGGCTGCAAAAAAGAAAGATGAAGCTAAAGGAGGCAGTTCCAAACGTATCTCAAAAAATATTGGAGAATACACAGATTTTGAAGAGGTTGATTGAATAGATTATTTAAGATACAGGGTTTCTCTTACCGGGAAACCCTTTTTTATTACCGTTCAATATTTTTATAATTCTATCGAACAAATTTGTTCATCAATGCTTTGTTTAGTTGGATCCTTTAATTGCAGTTTTTACTGCTTCCAACTTCACAACAACAATGCAGAGAATTTCCAGACTGATAATACTTCTATGGTTGGGAACCATATATGATGCAGGAGGCCAATACAGTAGACTGGCTTATTTCCTTGATATTCCACAAAACAGGTTCCTCAATCCTGCAATAAGGCCTTCCGATTCCTTATATATAGGCCTTCCAATAATCTCAGGTGCAGGCTTCAGCATTGATAATAATTTTCTCAGGTACCATGATGTTATCAATAAAAAGAATGATTCTGTTTCAACTGTAAACGATCAGGGATTTAATACAACGAACCTTCTTGCACATACCCGCAAGAAGAACCTTCTGGAAACTGATGTTTTTATTCAGATCGCAGGGGTTGCTTTCAAGGCATGGGATGGTTATCTATTTATCGATATAAACGACAGAATGGGATTGGATGCTGATGTTCCCGGTGACCTTATAAGGCTCTCTGTAATTGATCCAGATGCGTACAAAGGTGAACGTTTTAACTTATCAGAAGCCAATGCAGGAATATATTATTTCAGGGAAGCAGGAATAGGTTATTCCTGGAATCAGACTTCCGGCTTAAGGGCAGGATTTAAGATCAAGCTGCTTGCCGGGATGGGATCTGTATATTCAGAATTAAGAAATTGGGAAGTAGGTATTTCTGAAACAGCTTATTCAACATCTGCAGATGTTGATGTGAATGTTTCAGCTCCTTTGAAAGTCAATTATAAAAATAATGGAATGATTGATGAGGTTGATCTGAAGAGAGAGGAGAGCATAAATACAATCCTTTTGAAGAGGGGAATAAAACCCGGGTTAGCACTGGATATAGGAACAACATGGGTTGCAACTGACAGGATTTCGTTATCAGCATCAATTACTGATCTTGGCTTTATACGGTGGGGAAAAGATAATACAACTTTCAGGATTAATGAAGATTTTGATTTCCGGGGCTTCAATGTCACAGATCCAAATGGTGATAATTCAATTAATGCTATAGGCGACAGGTTTCTTGATTCTATTCAGAGGCTTGTTAAAATTAATATTCTGCATTATCCTTTTTCCAGAGTAATTCCAGCATCGGTATATACAGGCGCAGAATATTCTCTTTCAAAAAATGTCTCTCTGGGTTTGTTGTCCCGTACCAGGTTTATTACAGGAAACATAAAGCAATCAGTTACTCTGACAGCAACCTTAAACAGTCAAAATGTTTCAGCAACTATCGGATATACTGCTGCCAACCGTACTTACAATAACCTGGGTGCTGGGTTCGCGTTGCGGGTTGGTCCCTTTCAGCTTTATTTGATTTCAGACAGGATCCCCTTTTTGTGGGACAGGATTGATACCGGTAACAGGGATATTATATTCCCTGAGCAGTGGAATACATTTGATCTCAGGGCAGGACTAAACCTGCTTTTTAATAAAACTAAGAAAGGAAGTGATTGCATATTTCCCTACAGGAATGAAATCAAGACAGGGAGGAACAAGCAGAGATCATGATCCCTCCTTTAGCTTTTTTGCAAGTGAGTTGGCAAAGATAAATTCATTAAGAGTGCTGCATTTTGAGCTCAGGATCTCACTCCTGTTCCCTTCCCAGCACTTTGATCCCTCATGTATGAAAACAATTTTTTCACCTATCTCCATAACAGAGTTCATATCATGAGTATTGACAATGGTTGTCATTGCAAATTCCTCCGTGAGCTCTTTAATAAGGGCGTCAATTAGGATTGCCGTAAGTGGATCAAGCCCGGAGTTTGGCTCATCGCAGAACAGATACTTTGGATTAAGGGCAATGGCCCTGGCTATTGCGACTCTTTTCTTCATTCCACCGGAGAGTTCGGCAGGGAAAAGTTTATCTGAGTTGAGGATATTTACACGGTCAAGGCAGAACCTCACTCTCTCATCTTTTTGCTTTGAACTCATATCAGTGAACATATCGAGAGGAAACCGAACATTCTGGCTTACAGTAAGAGAATCAAAAAGTGCGCTTCCCTGGAAAAGCATTCCCATCTCACTCCTTATTCTTTTTCGTTCCTTGAAGTCAAGTTTATTGAACTGGTATTCATCGAACCAGATGTCCCCTGCATCTATATCATGAAGCCCGATTATGGATTTAAGAAGTACAGTCTTTCCTGAGCCGCTCCTTCCTATGATAAGGTTTGTTTTTCCTGTTTCGAAAGTAACTGAAATATCTCTCAGAACCTTAACGCCATTGAATGACTTTTCGAGGTTTCTTACTTCAATCATGATAAGAGTAATTGCGTAAGTATGACATTGAAGAGAAGGATCAGAACACTGCTGAAAACAACTGCCTTTGTACTTGCCCTTCCAACTTCGAGCGATCCCCCGATAACATGATACCCTTTGTAAGCCGATATGCTTGTTATGATAAAAGCAAAAAACAATGTTTTGATAAGAGAGTATGTGATATAATATGGAATAAATGCATACTGTATTCCATAAATATAATTCGAAGAACTGATAACCCCTGAGAGGACACCCGCAGCCCAGCCACCGAATATTCCTATCGAAATGGACATAAGCGTCAGGAAGGGGTTGAATAAAAGTGTTGCAACGATCTTGGGGAGTGTAAGATAAGAGGCTGAGTTTATTCCCATTATCTCCAGGGCATCAATCTGTTCTGTAACTCTCATTGTTCCTATTTCTGATGCAATGTTTGATCCTACTTTTCCCGCTAATATAAGTGCTGCTACCGTTGATGAGAACTCAAGGATTATTGAGTCACGTGTGCCGAGACCAATAAGATATGCCGGGTAAATGGGGTTTTCTGTATTGTAAGCTGTCTGAAGAGTTATAACCGCCCCCATGAAAAATGAAATTATCGCAATTATCCCTATAGAATTAAGGCCAAGCGAAACAAGTTCGCGCATGGTTTGTTTGTAGTAAATACTGACTTTTTCAGGTTTCGAAAATACCTTCTTAAGAAAGATAAAGTATAATCCTACCTCAGACAGAATTCTGAACATATAAATAAAATTGAGAAACAAATTTACTAATATTTGCTGAGATAAGGACAAGTTGCTGTTCTCACGGGGATCTATAATTATTAATATCTTTGTGTACTTAAACTCAAAAACCAGTTATTGCGATGAATAACAAGTATGTTATAATCATGGCCGGCGGTGTGGGAAGCCGTTTCTGGCCATTAAGCAGAAAGGAAAAACCTAAACAGTTTCTCGATATACTTGGAACTGGAGAGACGCTTATCCAACAGACATTCAGAAGGTTTAAAACAGTTTGCCCTGAAGAGAATATTTTTGTTGTCACAAGTGAAGAACACAGGGACCTTGTTTCAGAACAGCTTGGTATAAGTCAATCAAGAATCCTTGGTGAACCGTTTCGCAGGAACACAGCCCCCTGCATTGCTTACGGCACTTTCAGGATTTATAAGGAAAATCCCGATGCTGTCATTGCAGTTACTCCTGCCGATCATCTAATTTTAAAGGAAGATAAGTTCTGCCAGACTATTAAGAAGTGCTATGATTTTGCTGCAGAGAACAATGCACTTGTGACGATAGGCATTAAGCCAGACAGGCCTGAGACAGGTTATGGCTATATCCAGGCTGATAAGAAAAAGCCAGCTAAAGAACTTGACAATCTTCATAAAGTGAAGACCTTTACTGAAAAGCCCAACCTTGAGCTTGCAAAAGTTTTCCTTGAAAGCGGTGATTTTTTCTGGAACTCCGGCATATTTATCTGGAACATCAAATCTGTTGTTTCTGCCTTTGAAAAATATATGCCCGATGTTTATACGGCCTTTGAAGAAGGGAAAGAAATATATGGAACTGAAAATGAAAAAACCTTCATAGGAAAGACATATGCTGCCTGCAAAAGTATCTCAATTGATTATGGCATAATGGAGAAGGCTGATAATGTGTACATGATGACAAGTACAGATATCGGCTGGTCGGACCTTGGTACATGGGGTTCTCTGTATGAGCATTCGGGACTTGATAAAAACGGCAATGCAATGGTCAGGGGTGAAGTATTTTCTTATGGAAACAGGAATAATATTTTTAACATAGCTCCTGGCAAAGTGGCGGTAGTACAGGGTCTTGATAATTATATCGTGATCGATGCTGATGATGTCTTATTGATAGTGAAAAAAGAGGAAGAACAGAACATTAAACAATTCCTCGATGATGTAAAGCGATCATCGGGCGAGAAGCATTTATAATAAAAAAAGGCTCCTGAACATCAGGAGCCTTTTTTTATATGATTTAATTCCTAGTATTCCCACAGGTCGTGCTCGAAATTGAAAAGTTCATCCTTAACCCTGTCTGATTCGAAAAGGCTGTATTTACCTATCGTATACTGGTTGATATACCTGTCGTTATAAACATTCGATTCCCCCCAGATGATGCTTCCGAATTTTCTCTGCATGAAGAGATCATCGAATGATATTCTCTGTGCATCATTATTTGTCATATAAACTTCTTCACGAGCCAGGGCATCTCTTATTTCATCGAACTTAACCCAGAATAAAGGCTGCCTCATTGTCCTGCCTAGTTCCTCGTCAAATCCCATATAGAATGGCTGAACAGCAATTATTCTTACATCCATTCTGGAGAGCTTTTTATTAAAGAACCATTCTTCGTAGAGTAGTAGCTGTTTTACTTCATTAGGTTTAGCATCGATCTTGATAAGAGTATCTTTTGTACCGCCCTGTTCATTTATAACAACTGATTCGGTACGGGTGGTTGCGCCCATCTTGGTTTCAATATCATCGTAGGTGGTATTTACATTGACATTGAGAGGATCGTATGCTGTTAACCTGCCTGCCTTGATCTCATCAAGAAGTATTGTTATGAAGTTTTTTCTTCCGTCCCGGGTAGGTTCTGTCGGATAATACAAAGGCTGGTTGATCTTTTCCCTGAGATCGATAAGACGATATATTCTCTTCGACCAGAATGCATCACCCTCCCTCAGGTATGCGTACTCTATTTTCTTTGCATCCGGAATTGATTTCTGGTAGATGTCACCGAATGTCTGGGCTTTTACGGCGCCCGACACAGAGAGGACGATTAAACCAAAAAGAATTTTCTTGACCATATTTTTATTTTTAAGTCTTAGTCTATTGTTAAAACTACAGCATTGAGATCACGTGTCCTTCCATCTGGGCCAAGGGCTTTAATATCCTTTACAACCAGTGTCTTACCACGCGTAAGTCTATTTATAAGATTTTTCTGGGCTGGGGTAAGATTGCTGCTGGTGCTTGACTCCTGGAAATCCGACCCTTTATCAGATACAAGGATTGTAAAACCTGTAACTTTATAATTAAGATCGAAATCAAAATCACGCAACACTGCAAAAACTCCCTGCTGCGCAGCAGCTGAAGCACGGGCGATTGAACCTGTACTCTTTTGACCAAACTCTGCAACCGGATCAGGCAATGGTTTCACCCTGAATTCATAAGGAGCAAAGGTCACAGGTGTTCCATTCATATCTGCTGTTACGACAACCTGTACATTCTGATCGCGTGATTTAGGCCTGACAGCATATGTGCCCGGGAAATTCTGTCCTTTTGAGTTTTTAACTTTTTCAGTCGTGAACTCCCCGTTTACGACCTTGATCCTTATATTATTCGGACTAACACCTGGTACAGATACATCGATAGGATTAGCAATACCCATATACATGACGTTCATGGCAGTAGGGGAAATAATTACGTTACGTTCCCCGACATTATACTCCGAAGAGAAAGGATATTCTTTCGTTGTGCCATCGGGAGCTTTTAATGAGATTACTCCTCCCCATTTCTTTGAACCAAGGCTCGACGCGCGAACCTTGTAAATACCCTGGCCGGATTCATTTAATTCAAGGTTCCTGCCATCAACCGTGATATTTGGAGTTTGTGTAGTATCGATCGCTGAGATGAAAACCCTTGCTTCATAGTCGCTACCGGTAGTAACGTATGTGGAGTTCGGTATTACTATAGGCTGAAGCTTGTTGAACTTGAAAGATGAGGCATCGATCTGGCCATAAAGGAAATTAAGAACTTCAGTTTCTGCGTTTCTTACGGCTAACTGGTACTCTGACAGGATACATATAACAGCAACAAGAGGAAGTGTCTGAAAGTTGAGGTTTTCCCATTTCTCAATTTCCCCGTCTTCGTTCCTGCCATCATCAGTATTCAAAGTAGTCTTCAGTGACTCTTCAATATTAGGATTTTTTCCTTCGAGCGTTGAAATGAGGAATTCCCTGTATTCAGATAATATTACCTGTAGCTCTGTTGCTTTACCGTTTTCATTGGCACCAATAAGAATTTCAGATGGCACATTATTGTCGTCGATCTTCTTTACTTCTTCAATTATTACTTCATCGCCTTTCACTGCCGTTGTTTCAGGACCTTCTGCAGTAGTAATAATTTCAATCTTCAAACCCTGAAGAAAGTTGAAAGCTTCATCTGCACGTTCTTTAATTGCATATGCAGCAGTTTTGTATTTGCCGGCTTTCTGCGGGTTTTCTGCTGCTGCGCGGTCAAATTCCTGGTATATGATATTGTTTTTTGCGGCGTAATTTGCGATCGATATTGTAAGACCCTTGTCAACCTTTTTGAAAGCTTCAACGGCCTCTTTTGATACGTTAAGTGCAAGCATGGCGGTAAGAACCAGGTACATCATACCGATCATTTTTTGCCGCGGAGATAGCTTTTCGTGAGCCATTTTGCTGTTGCTGTTAATTAGTTAATAAAATACCCGCATTATTTCACGTTCATTGCTGAAAGCATGTTCCCGTAAACATTGTTCAATGCAGTCAGGTTGTCATTCAGTTTTGTAATCTGTTCGCGGTATTTTTTCGTATCTCCTGCTGAGTCGTTAAGATCTTTAATGAGATTCTGGATTCCTTTGTAGAGGCCTTCAGTTTCCCTGATATGTTCGTCTGCACCTTTCTTCTGTATCTCATAAACTGAATTCAGTGCTGAAAGGTTTTTATTCAGTGTTTCGAGCTGTTGCTGGTAAGACTTACCACCTACTTCTATAACAGAGAATGAATCTGCCATATTCTTATAGGTAGAGCTTGTATCATTAATCAGCTTGGCTGTAGACTGGTATGAGTCTGAAAGTTTGCCCAGGGAATCCGTTGCAGCGCCAACTGTGCTGGCATATTTATTTGTAGCAGCTGTAACATCGCTCATTGCACTTATGTTGGATGTTGCATCACCAAGCTTCTTCATTCCCACTCCCAGTTTCTGGAATAGTTCAGGGGTTATTTCAGCTTTTTCGAGCATTTCATCAAATTTGGCAAGAGCTGCCGAACCTGCACCACCACCTATTGCACCACCACCTGATTGCCCTGCAGTTACACCATGTCTTCCATGCGAAGGTGCTTCTTCTTCAGAAATACCAGCAAGTTCAGGATAAACCAGGGTCCAGTCAATCTCTTCATGCAATGGTTCGAAGGCAGAGAAGAAGAAGATGACGGCCTCTGTCATCAAACCTACTGTAAGCATTGTTCCGGCAAATGGCCAGTGCTGTATTTTAAACAATGCTCCAATAATTACGACGGATGCTCCTAAACCATAAAGTTTAGCGATGAAGTTCTTCCACCCGCTGCTCTGTACTAGTTCTGCTAGGCTCATAATACCTTGTTATTTAGGGTTATTCAAAATTTCTAATTTACACCAATGTATGCTCTTACGTTACGGAATCCGATATAAGGTTTGGTTGAATCCTGATATTCGTAATCTCTTGTGCTTGTCTGCAGGAAATATGCAATATCTTTCCACGACCCACCCCTTATGACTTTACGTTTCATTATCGGAGGATCCTGTGGTTTTGCATTATATTCATAATTTGGCTGAAGATCGTGCTCGAAAATGTAAGCGGAAGGCTGATAAGCCACGCGTGTCCATTCAGCAACGTTACCTGCCATATCATAAAGCCCGTATTCATTGGGTTCATAAGAACCTATTTTCCCTGCATAAACATTACCATCGTCGATGTAATTACCCCTTAGCGGCTTAAAGTTTGCAAGGAAGCAACCTTTATAATTACGTGTATAAGGACCTCCCCATGGATACATTGATAAGTCGAGTCCACCTCTTGCAGCATACTCCCATTGAGATTCGAGGGGGAGCTCATAATTCTGAACATCGGGAATACCCTGCTTTCTCAAGGCATCATTCATGTACTTGGTCCTCCAGATGCTGAATGCACTGGCCTGTACCCATGAAACACCAACAACAGGATAATCATCGAATGAAGGATGCCAGAAATACAATGATGCCTGGGGATCATTAAACGAATATGTGAAGTCGCGGATCCAGCAAAGTGTATCAGGATACACATTTATTATATTATGTTTAATGAAAGACCTTCTGTCCTGAACATCTGTGACTGTGCCATCGGGGTTTGTTACTTTTCCCTGGTAGCTTCCGGAATTGTTGGCATAATCGTAATTATATGTGGCTTTTGATGCTGACTGGTAATCAACCCACATGTATGAAAAATTAAGTTTTCTTACATCGATCTGCTTTTTGCCGTTGAATCTTTCTTCAGCAGGATAATACATTTCTTCAAGCACTGATTTGGTGGTCTCTTCTTCAGGATCTATTTTTTCTTCCCAGTTGATTACATTGGGCTCGATAACATTATCCTCGTCATCAACCATGAAATACTGTCTGTCTTCAATTCCTGCATTTCCAAGCTTTGTTCTGAGAATGGAGTCGCGGACATAATATACAAATTGCCTGTACTTGTTGTTGCTTACCTCGGTCTGATCCATCCAGAATGCTTCAACAGTAACTGACTTGGATATTGCGTTATTCACAAACATTGCGTCCTGGTCGCTGGGTCCCATCATAAAATTACCGGCAGGAATGAAGGCCATTTCAAATGGTTCAGGCTCAAAAAATTTCTTTCTCCCTAACACGCCTGTCAGTTCCCCATTGTTCGAGGAACCGCATCCTGTTAATAAGATTATCAATATCAAAGCAGATAGGGTAACCTTTTTCATATTACGATAGAATTTTATAAATGCAAGTAAGTAAAATTTTTAATAATCACAAAAATCTGATACTTTTATATTTCATTGGGCTTTTACCGAGGCTGAGATCGAAGCAGTAATTAACCAAAAACTCGTGCGATCCGTTAGATCCACCGCTGCCTTTACTGAGATCAGATGTTGTAAAATCATAGGAATATCCGATTCTGATACCGTTGAAAAGTTCCAATCCTATCATTCCGATGATCGCATCACCTGCTCTGTAAGAAATGCCTCCCCATACTTTTTTGTTGTACCGGATCATTGCTGTGGCGTTGGCCTGTAAGACCTTGCCGTCGCTGAACGCGAAGAAAGATGGAAGTAATTCGAGTGAGGGGTTAGGTAGCGGAAGGGTATAACCTGCTGTTAAATAATAATGTCTGCTCAGGTATGGTGTTCCTTTGGTAAATTTAATTTCAGGTTGTGTAAGGTGGGTTACTGAAAGGCCGGCATAATATTTTTCTGTTCGGTAATAAAGTCCTAAACCTGCATCAAAAGCAACGAAACTTTCTTTATTTTCCGGAATCAGCGGGTCTCCTGCAGCAGGCACATGGTTTTCACCTGCCGGTATTACCCATTCAGGTGAGATTGTTTTGTTTACCATTCCTGCACTGAAACCTAAACCAATTACACCATTTCCGACATCGATAAGATATGAATACGATCCTGAGAAAAATATATCCCTGTCAAATCCGGCATTGTCACTCTCGACAAGAAGTCCAACACCACTTTTGATCCTGAAGGGTGAAACAGGTGCAGCTACATTGAAGAGTATTGTTGAAGGTGCTCCCTGGAAGCCTACCCATTGCTGACGGTTAATAGCTGTAGCACAAATCATTCCGGATGTTCCTGCAAAACCCGGATTATAAGTCATCGTATTGAACATATAATGGCTTGTAAGCGGATCCTGCTGGCAAAATGCAGGGCTGGATAAAATAAAAAAAAACAGAAATGCAATATTTAGCTTTTTCATTTCTTATCTGATCGGATGCATTTCATTGAACGAGTAAAATAAGTAAAATTCCGGGTGTGATACAAATTAATTTTTTACCAGACCTTTTTACGCAAAAGTATCCTTCAAAGTTTCAAACACCGATATTAATACGCTATTTAGCTGTGCTTTGTTCAAAGAATCAGGCCCGAAATGCATCAATAGTGTTCATTCTTTTTGACAAGTTTCCGGGTAGTCTGCCGGAATATTTCTATTTTTTTAACCTCGAAGCAGCATTTATCCACCTTTCAGGAACCTCATTCCTGTTTGCCTTAAGGTAATCCTCATGTGAGCATGCGATATATGATGTTCCGCTATCCCCTGAAATTATCTCCATCCACCATCTTTCTGTAAGGTTGCTTTTAACAAAAACCAGATCATCATCCATCCCGGTTACCCTGACATGATACCTTATGAATCTTCCGGAATTCTCAGAACCCAGCACAGGTGTTTCGAATTGTTTTTGAGAGAATCCTTCCAGGAAAAACCATAGGATCTGTGCAGCAAGGGCTGAAGTCTGGAATCTTATATCAAAATCAGGATTCACATCGAATAATCCAAAAATCCTCGAATTATCAGATAAACCTGCATACCTTGAAAGAAGGCATATTTCCTCACCATAAAAACCGTTGGGCGATGGAATGGCGGTTCCCGGTGCATCAGACTGCCTGACAGATGCAATGTTGAAGATGATAGCTTCAGAATCGCGCATCAGTGGTTCCATAAGGTTGATAGACTGGCGGACATCACCTATTCTTACAAGTGTTGATCCTCTCCTCAGAAACCTGTTTATTACCTGCTGGTCGTTCAGGTACGTCTGGTAACCTATATTGGCATAGGAAGTCAGGCTATTCGATTGTTTCCCTGTTATTGTGTTGAGATAACTGTATGGACCGGTATTTTTCTTTTCCTGGTTGTAGCTGATTCGTGAATCGACTGCTGTCAGGCTGTATTTAGTTTTTATTTCCTGGAAAGCTGAATCGATGGCACTTATTAAAGCTGAGCTGCCTCCCATGATAACCGGGAATATTTTTTCACCCCAGAGTATTGTAAGTATATGGGAAAGGCCGGCAATTGTATCATTGAATGTTGTGCCCTGCTTCATATTACCAAGGTCGGTAATCTTTAACTTTCCAGGTATCCTGCCAAGATTATACAACTGTGACCTTATAGCATCCGGACCTTTATCTGCGCCGGGGTTTACCGAGTTCCTGCCTTCCGGGACTCCCAGTAAAGCAATCCTGAAACCTTCAATCTTTTTTATCGGACTACTCTCGGTGTGAATTGTAATATTATGCGGAAATCCTGCATGGGGACCAAGCTGTTCAAAAGGAGGTGTATCGATGCTGACAGGGTCGAAATAATCATTCAGATCGGACATCAGGATTTCTTTTTGGTTTTTTCACTTTTTTCAATGATCGAGAGACATTCTTCTTTTGTAAGCTTTTCAACATTTGTTCCTTTGGGAAGCCTGAAGTTCTTTTTGTTCATTGTAAGGTAAGGACCGAATCTGCCGTTAAGAAGCATTATATCACCAAAATCTCTGATTACCTTATTTTTATCACTTTCAACTTTCTCGTTTATTATTTCAACAGCTCTATCGAAAGAAACAGTATATGGATCATCAACTCCTTTTTTGAGTGAATAAAATTTGCTCTTATATCTTATGTATGGCCCGAATTTACCTATCCCTACAACTATTTCTCCCCCTTCATGCTCTCCGACCGGGCGTGGCAGCCTGAACAGGTTCAGTGCTTCATCCATTGTAATGGTTTCAAGAAGAAGATTTTTCGGAAGACTTGCAAATCGCGGCTTACCTTCGTTTTCTGTAGTACCGATCTGAGCAACAGGCCCGAACCTTCCCATTCTTACAGATACAGGTTCGCCTGTATCAGGATGGTTGCCCAGTACACGCACTCCGGTTTTCCTTTCCTTCTTCTCCAGGGTGCTGGTAACAGTATTATGGAAGGGATTATAGAACTTTTCAAGCATGCCTGTCCATTGCATCTTGCCTCCTGCAATTTCATCAAATTGCTGTTCTATTTCAGCTGTGAAATTAAAATCAACTATCTCAGGAAAATTCTCAACAAGAAAATCATTTACAATCATCCCTATATCCTGGGGGAACAATTTTGATTTTTCCCTTCCGGCCATTTCTGTTTTAGTTGTTGCCGAGATTTTTCCTTTCTGAAGGGTCAATATGCGCAGATCTCTCTTTTCACCTGGCCTGTCTTCACGCAGAACATAACCCCTGTTTTGTATTGTCGAAATTGTAGGGGCATAGGTTGAGGGGCGCCCAATCCCAAGTTCTTCAAGTTTTTTAACAAGGCTTGCTTCTGTGTATCGTGGGGGAGGGCTCGTGAATTTCTGTGTGGCAGTAATATTTTCATAATCAAGCTCCATCCCTTTCTTAACAGGTGGTATAATATCCTTGCTCTCTTCGGCATTTTCAACGTCTGTCGACTCTGCATAAACCCTTAGGAATCCATCGAACTTAATTACCTCACCAGTTGCCTGGAAAGTAACAGGTGAATTGCCTGTATTGATTGTTATCGTTGTCCTTTCAATCTGCGCATCAGCCATCTGCGATGCTATCGTTCGCTTCCAGATAAGCTCATAAAGCTTTTTCTCATTCTGGGCTCCTGAAACAGTCTGCTGGTCAGGATATGCTGGCCTTATGGCTTCGTGAGCTTCCTGGGCACCCTTTGATTTTGTCTGGTATTGCCTTGTCCTGGCATATTGCTCGCCATAACCTTCAATGATTGCCTCTCTTGATTTTGAAAGTGCAAGTTTTGAAAGGTTTGTTGAATCGGTTCGCATATATGTTATCTTACCGGCTTCGTAAAGCTTTTGTGCAACAGCCATAGTCTGGGCGACTGAAAAACCGAGCTTCCTGTATGCTTCCTGCTGTAATGTTGAAGTAGTAAATGGTGGAGCAGGGGATCTTGTTCCCGGTTTCACTGAAACGTTAGCTATGGTGAAGCTGCTGCCTGAACAGGTTTCAAGAAATTTTCGTGCTTCATCCTCATCGGCAAATCTCTTTGCTGCTTCTGCTTTGATTATACCACTGAGATCTCTTTGAAAAAAGTTAGCTGTAACCCTGAACGCTGATTCAGGTTTGAATGCTATTATCTCTCGTTCTCTTTCTACAAGAAGCCTTACTGCAACAGATTGTACCCTTCCTGCTGAAAGAGATGGCTGAACCTTCTTCCATAATACAGGTGATATCTCAAAACCAACAAGCCTGTCCAGAATCCTGCGTGCCTGCTGTGAATTAACAAGATTCATATCAACCTGCCTCGGATTCTGGATCGCATTCGTGATAGCTTCTTTTGTTATTTCATGAAAAACTATCCTCTTTGTTGTTGCAAGATCGAGGTTAAGTACACTGGCCAGGTGCCAGGCAATAGCTTCACCCTCGCGGTCTTCATCGGAAGCGATCCATATGTTTTTGGAATCCTTTGCAGCCTTCCTCAGTTCGCTGACAACTTTTGCCTTGTCCTTGGGTATTTCGTAATTCGGGGTAAAGTTTTTTTCGATGTCAATTCCCAGATTTTTCTTTGCAAGATCCCTTATGTGACCAAAACTTGATACAACACGGAAATCCTTTCCCAGAAACTTCTCTATTGTCTTTGCTTTAGCCGGTGATTCTACAATTACAAGGTTTTCACTCATCAAACGAGATTATTTATTCTTTTTCGGTGACAAAGTAAATCAATTAGGCACCAAACTTCAAATTTAACCGTTAATATTCTTTCTATTTACTATTTTTATACCAAATATTCTAACCTGGATGGAAAGCAATCATCAAAACAAAAAATACCTTATCTGGTTCTGGTCACTGTTCATGATTCCTTTTATTTTCCTGATCATCCTTTTCATTCTTATATCGAAGGAAAAGCTTGGACCAATGCCCTCTTTCAGCCAGCTAGAGAACCCTGAATATTTTTTAGATACAGAGGTCTATTCTGAAGATGGCGTCCTGCTGGGCAAGATAAGTATGGAGAATCTTACCTGGACGGATTACAAAGATCTTTCACCCAATTTAGTATCGGCGCTTATTGCAACAGAAGATATAAGGTATTTCAGGCATTCAGGTATAGATGTCAGAGGTCTGGCCAGAGTTGCAATCAGAACTTTCCTGCTGGGACAAAGTTCCGGAGGAGGCAGTACAATTACTCAGCAGCTTGCCAAACAGCTTTATCCGAGGGACACGGCCCGTACATCAACTCTGACAAAGAAAGTACGGCTTGGTGTCTCAAAATTCAAAGAGTGGCAGACGGCGGTAAAGCTCGAAAGGAGCTATACCAAGGAAGAGATAATTGCCATGTACCTTAATAAATTCGACTTTCTTTATAATGCAACAGGAATAAGATCTGCTTCACGCCTTTATTTTAATACAACTCCCGATTCACTGAACCTCCAGCAGGCCGCAGTACTGGTAGGAATGTTAAAAAATTCTGCTTTATACAATCCTGTCAGAGATTCCACCCTGATGCTGCAAAGGAGGAATGTTGTGCTTTCGCAAATGGAGAAATATGGTTATATCTCCGGTGATATTGCTGATTCAGTAAAGCAGCTTCCCATAATACTCGATTTCAGAATTGAAGATCATAATACCGGTCCTGCAACATACTTAAGACAATATCTTACAAGAATAATGCGCAGACCCGAACCTGATCGCTCATTGTACCGGAACCCTGATTCTTACAATGAGGCTCTAGCAGAATGGGAAAACAATCCTCTTTATGGCTGGTGTAACAAGAACAGGAAACCTGACGGCTCAAATTATGATCTTTATAAAGATGGCTTGAAAATATATACAACCATCAATTACAAGATGCAAAAATTTGCCGAAGAGGCGCTTGTTGAACATCTTTCAAAAGATATTCAACCGGGGTTTTACAAAAGAGCCAAAGGTTTCAGAAATCCTCCTTATTCAAATGATTTAACAAGGAAAGAGGTTGATGATTTACTGATGCGTTCTGTAAAACAGAGTGACAGGTATTATGTGATGAAATCACGAGGGTACTCAGATGATTCCATAATGCGCGCCTTCAAAACTCCCGTTAGGATGCGCGTATTCTCATGGAAGGGGGAACGCGATACGGTTATGACACCTTATGATTCAATACGATATTACAAATATTTTGTGCGGTCAGCCTTTATGGTCGAAGATCCGCATAATGGGCATGTGAAAGCTTACGTGGGAGGGCCTGACTTCAGGTATTTCAAGTATGATGCAGTTACTCAGCAGAGAAAACAGGTGGGAAGTACTATTAAGCCTTTTCTTTATACAGTTGCAATGCAGAATGGCTATTCCCCATGTTATGAAGTTGAGAATATTCCCAGGACTTTCGAGATAGCAGATTCAACATGGACGCCAAGAAGCTCGGGTCCGAAAGAATATCATGGCAAGATGGTCACACTCGGCTGGGGGCTTGCGCACTCAGAAAATTATATTTCAGCATGGCTGATGCAGCAATTCAAACCTTCTGCTGTTGTTGACCTGATGCATAAGATGGGCATTAAAAGCTTCATAGATCCTGTGCCATCTATATTCCTTGGTACTTCCGATATCACTCTCGAAGAGATGGTCGGAGCATACGGGACTTTCGCCAATAAAGGCGTATATACAAAACCAATGTATGTTACAAGGATTGAAGACAGGAATGGTAATGTAATATCATCTTTTACAACAAGAATTGAAGAAGTATTAAGCGAAGAACAGGCATATCTCATGCTGAACCTTCTCCAGGGGGTTGTAAGATCAGGTACAGGAATCAGGCTGCGTTATGAACCATATAACTTCCAGAACCAGATTGGCGGGAAGACAGGAACTACACAGAATCATTCAAATGGCTGGTTTATGGGTGTTACACCGAACCTCGTTGGCGGAGTATGGAGCGGGTGGGAAGACCAGTCCATTCATTTTGAAACTATAGGCGAAGGACAGGGTGCGGAAATGGCATTGCCTGTATTCGGACTTTTCCTTAAGAAACTTTATGCCGATCCTGAGCTGGGTATAATGGAAGCTGACGAATTCGAAAGACCCGAAAACTTCAGTATGGAGCTCGACTGCAATAAAGTTAAATGGAATAATTCCAGAATTGAGACTCCTCGGAGAACCCGGTATTAAGAAAAAATTCTGAAGGTTTTTTCACGCAAAGAGGGATCTGACAAGATGTTCAATCTTGCCGACTTTTATGATTTCTATATCTTGTCCGGTTGCAGGCAGGCTCTTATGATACCGTGAGATGTATATTTTTTCAAAACCCATCTTGGAAGCCTCCCTTATCCTTTGTTCAACCCTCGGAACAGGTCTTATTTCACCTGAGAGTCCTGTTTCTCCTGAAAAGCATATGCTTTTGCTTATTGGTATATCGAGACTGGATGAAAGGATGCAGCTTATTATTGAAAGGTCAATAGCCGGATCTGTAACTTTAATTCCTCCGGCGATATTCAGGAAAACATCCTTTACCGCAAGTTTAAAACCCGCTCTTTTTTCCAGTACAGCCAGAAGCATGTTCAGCCTCCTGATATCGAAACCGGTTGAGCTGCGCTGGGGAGTGCCATAAACAGCACTGCTCACAAGAGCCTGTGTTTCAATGAGGAAAGGCCTGATGCCATCGACTGTAACTGCCACTGATATTCCACTCAGTATCTCATCATGCCTGTTAATGAACAGCTCAGAAGGATTGCTCACCTCCCTGAGCCCGGTTTCGATCATCTCAAAGATGCCAATTTCCGAGGTGGAGCCGAACCTGTTTTTTGAAGCGCGCAGAATCCTGTAAACATGGTTGTTGTCCCCTTCAAAATTGAGAACCACATCTACAATATGCTCTAAAACTTTTGGACCCGCAATCGTTCCATCTTTTGTGATATGGCCAATGAGGAATATCGGAATACCAGTCTGCTTTGAATATTTAAGAAGCTGGGCAGCACACTCCCTGACCTGCGACACAGACCCAGCCGATGACTCGAGCAGGCTGTTGCTCATAGTTTGTATTGAATCGATAATAATAAGTGCAGGCTTAAGGTTTTCGGAATGAACAAGAATGTTCCCAAGATCAGTTTCGCTCAGAATATAGCACTCGGCGTTTGACACTTTCATCCTTTTTGCCCTGAAGCTGATCTGCTCTTCACTTTCTTCACCTGAAACATAAAGGATCTTTTCATTCTTCAAAGCCAGCGCAAGTTGAAGCGCCAGGGTTGATTTGCCAACACCGGGTTCTCCTCCCAGTAATATAAGAGACCCGTTGACTATGCCTCCGCCGAGTAGTCTGTCGAGTTCAGCTAAACCTGACTTTCTCCGGCTGTGTTCATCTGATTTGATCTCATCGAGGCGCTGCGGCTTCCTTTTCTCAAGGTCTGACCGGGGAACAAGGCCACCCTGTGAAGCAGGAGCTATTACCTCTTCATGGTAAGTGTTCCATTCATTGCAAGAGGGGCATCTGCCTATCCATTTGGAAGATTCAGCACCACAGTTCTGGCAGACGAATACTGTCTTTGTTTTTGGCATAAAAGTAAAAGTAAGATATTTTTTGAAGAAATATCTTCACTGAAGTAACCCGGGCTCAGGCTTTCAAATCTGCGGCTGTATTATTGTTTCTCCTGTGAAAAATAAGAAAGAATGAAACTGTGCCTGCAACAGCAACATAGATAAGCTGTGACTCATGTGCAAGAATTGCATAGGCAAGGCCGTCCTCGAGTGATACTCCTGCAAGTATTACGATCGCCCTCGACACAGCATAATGGAATACACCGAAACCACTCTGTACAGGGGCCGACATTGCAAGTCCTCCGACAACAAGAATGAACAGTGCCTGGCCAAGGGTAATATCTTTGGTGCTCTCAAGGCAGAACACAACAACCCATGTCATAAGTGCATAATTGATCCAGATGAATACAGTATGTCCTATAAACTCCCATTTTCTGTCCAGCTTTGTTATCGTCTTCAAACCATTTATAACTCCTCTTCCGGTATCGAAAAGTTTGGAGAAAAATTTTGTCTTCCTGAGGGCTTTCTTGTATTTCAACAATAGTATGAATGCAAGTAATGCAAATGCCAGCATTGTAACCCAGAGCACCCAGGTAACTCCGAAAACAAGAACTACCTTTTCCCTCAGCGGAAGGAAGATGCTTTCATTCATGAAAGAGACTGCCTGTCTGCTGCTAGTAAGCAGTACTCCAACAGTAATCAGCATCAGTGAGAAAAAATCGATTGTGCGTTCAATTATTACAGTGCCAATAAGCTGATCTACAGGGATCTTTTCCTTCTTCCCCAGTGCAATACATTTTGTTATCTCGCCTACCCTCGGCAAGGCAATATTGGCGAGATATCCTGTCATAACTGCATGGTATGAGTTTATTGCAGAAGGTTTATATCCGAGAGTTCGGATAAGAATGTTCCACCTCATGGCCCTGCTTATGAAAGCAAGTATGGCAAAGAATAAAGAAAGCAGGAGCCAGGAATAGTTTGCATATTTCAGCTCTTCCGCAAGCTTGTGAAAATCAGTTTTCCTGAAAGCAATCCAGAGAATAAGCAGACCGATAGCAAGAAATGAAAGGAATTTAAACGTCTGAAGAAATATTCTTTTCAACTTCAGATAAGTTTATTGGTTCTGGTATCCGGGAAGATTACCCATGGCTTGAAAGATTTGGCTTCCTCAAAACCAAGCATTGTGAATGACATAATAATAACAACATCTCCTGCAACAACTTTTCTGGCTGCCGCACCGTTAAGGCAAATTTCGCCTGATCCCCTTTTCCCTTTGATAACATATGTCACAAGCCTCTCGCCATTATTCAGGTTAAGGACATGCACCTTTTCATTTTCAATTATGTTGGCGGCATCGAGCAGATCTTCATCGATCGTAATGCTTCCGACATAATTCAGGTTCGCACCTGTTATGGTTACTTTATGAATCTTCGATTTCAGTACTTCGATCACCATTTATCTTTCCTTTCTCGCCGCAAAGTTACTATTATTGTTGAAATCCAAAAAACTGCAATCAGGCAGTCTCCATTTCTAGATTGTCAATCAGCCGAATGTTGCCTGCTTTAACTGCAATGCACCCGAAATATTTCCTTCCAGGAATCATCTCTTTCTTTGTTTTCAATGTAAAGAGTTCCATGTCGTCAGCTATTTCAAAATATTCGACATAAAACCTGGTTTCACTGTTTATTTTCTCTCTTACAAATTCCTTGATCTCAGGTACATCCGCGCTTCTGAACATTTCGGAAGCCGAAGTAAGCGTCCTGAAAATTAGAGGTGCTTTTTTCCTGATTTCTGGTTCGAGAAGCATATTACGGCTGCTCATGGCAAGACCATCACTTTCCCTCACAATCGGGCAGCTCACGATCCTTACTTTATTCCCTGTTTGCCTTACAAGCTCTTTTATTACTGCAACCTGCTGAAAATCCTTAATACCAAAATAAGCAATATCAGGCTCAACAATTTCAAACAAGCGGCTTACAACCTGTGCAACACCATTGAAGTGACCCTTTCTGTGTACAGCTTCCATTACCATGTCGAGGTTACCGAAGCTGAACTGCCTGGTATCCGGCACAGGGTAGATTTCAGTTATCTCAGGAGTAAATACAATATCATCTTTCCGCAGCACACCAGACAGAAGATCAAGGTCTTTTTTAAGGTTTCTCGGATAGTTTTTTAGATCATTTTTATCATTGAACTGAGTGGGATTAACGAAAATGCTTACTGCAACAACAGGGCATTCGTGTATTGCATACTTTACAAGTGAGAGATGACCCTCATGCAGTGCTCCCATTGTTGGTACAAATCCAACAGGCTTTATCCCGGCCTCTTTCAGGTGATTTTTCAGGTCAGCTATTCTTGATGTTACTTTCATCAACGAAATTTTATGCAAACGTATATGAAAAAATGTTACTGCTGCAATTAAAACCGGTGCTTTATGAGATAATTCCACACGGATTGCCTTGCGGGCTATGTTATTTAATGTAAATTTTTATTATTATCTTTGCATCTTTAAATTGAAAAAGGTCTATCCAGGCATATAATTCATGGAAAGCAGGAAGGTATTATTCATCTCTCAGGAAATCACTCCTTACTTAGGGGAGACAGAGCTGTCGAAGATCGGTAGATATCTTCCTCAGGGTATTCAGGAAAGAGGAAAGGAAATCAGGACCTTTATGCCGAGGTATGGCTGTATTAACGAGAGACGAAACCAGCTTCACGAGGTAATCAGGCTTTCAGGAATGAACCTGATTATTGATGATACTGATCACCCTCTTATAATCAAGGTTGCCTCCATCCAGTCTGCAAGGATGCAGGTATATTTTATCGACAACGAAGATTATTTTTCGAGGAAATCAATCGTATCTGATGCCAATGGCAAGGAATTTGAGGATAATGATGAACGGGCAATGTTTTTTGCCCGGGGAGTGATTGAGACAGTAAAAAAACTGCGCTGGGCTCCGGATATCGTTCATTGTCACGGATGGATAACTTCACTTGTACCAGTATACCTGAGGAGCATTTATCATGATGATCCTCTTTTTCATAATTATAAAATTATCTATTCGGTTTATAATAATGAATTCAAAACTCCGTTTAGATCAACGTTTGCTGACAAACTTAGATTTGACGGGATAGATGGGGAGAGCCTTAAGCTTGTTAAGAACCCTGATTTTGTAAATGTTTCAAAGCTTGCGATCAAATTCTCCGACGGTATCATAACCGGGAGCCCAAATATTAATGAGGAACTGAAAAAACATCTTGCCACAATAAATAAACCGGTTCTGGAATACAAGGACGAGAATGAATATATTGATGCCTATAATGAATTTTATGACAAGATCCTTGAATAATACCGGATTTACCATCCTAAGACCAGCCTTTTTCAGTAAAACCAAAATACTCTGCCTGCCTGTATTAACTGTACTGTTTTTCTCCTTGTTTTTACAATCATGCGAGGAAGATCCTACAGAGATCGGGAAGGGTCTTTTACCAGGATCTGATTTTGTTGACATACAGACACTTGATACTATTCACCCGGTTTCTGTTACAATGTATGATGCATCCGTAATATCAGGTCAACAGTCCCTGGGGTTCATGGGTAAAATAAAAGATCCTTATTTTGGCACAACCCAGGCCAGCTTCGTTACTCAGCTCAGGCTGAAGGAAGAATGGAAAGCTGATACGGTTACAATCGATTCAATAAAGCTTTTCCTTGTGCTCAATGTATCAGGTAAAGCTGGTGGAACACACTCACTTACATTTTCTGAGATTGGCAGTCAGCTTTATCTCGATAAAACATATTACAGCAATACAGATGTTCCGCTTACAGGATTCAGCCAGACGGTAACATTACCAGAATTGGCACCAGATTCAGTAAATAGTGTAGTAGTCAAATTGACTGATCTGTCACTTGCAAACAGGCTGCTCCAGGACACAACAATGCTTTTTCACAGCAATACTGTGCCTGATTTCAGATCATATTTTAAAGGAATGCAATTCAGTCTTACTTCCGTTGGGGAGCCTGTTCTAGTTTCGCTTAACCTTCAAAATGACGGTCAGCCTGGCCAGGGTATTATTGATAAGTATTATAAAAATTTCTTCGCGATTTATTATCATAATAAAAGTGATAGAAATGATGTACTTTATCTTATTATTGATGCTACAAACCGGAACGCATCATTCAATAAGTATAGCCATGATTTTTCAACTGCTGACCCTGATAAAAGGATTGAGCATTATAATAATCTGTCTTACAGGGACACACTTACATATATCCAATCGCTTAATGGATTGTATACAAGGATTCTTCTGCCCGGGCTTGAGACTCTGAAAAAATCCGGACAATTCGAAAATATTGCAGTAAATAAGGCACACCTTACAGTGCCCTTCTACTATGATAATGATATCTATAAACCTGCCAATATACCTTACAGGTTGCTCATAAGATACAGGACAGATACAAATGAAAGACCTATAGTCCATGATTTTCTTGATCCGAAAGATCAATACCAGTCCTTTTACAATGGTGTGAAAGACACCATAAATCATGTTTACAATTTCAACCTGGCTACCTTTGTTCAGAAATATCTTGAAGATAAGACAGGTACCATCAAGCCAGAGCTTGAGATTGTACAGGAAGTTGGCATTAAAAACCTGATCCTGAAGGCTAACAATAACAAAAAGCCTGTAAAATTTGAATTTACATATACCCGGTTCTGAACTATGAACCAAAAGAATTAATCCTTGTTAACTCATTAAATCTATTCAAATGTGCGGAATTATTGGTTACATTGGTACCAAGCCTGCCCGTGAGATAATAATCAATGGCCTCAAAAGACTTGAATACCGGGGGTATGACTCTGCCGGTATGGCGTTAGTGAATGGTGAAACAAAAATCTTCAAGTGTGCCGGAAGGGTTAAAGATCTTGAGGATATGGTAAACAAAACCAATTTCAATGGTTCAATAGGAATGGGGCATACACGGTGGGCGACTCATGGTGAACCCAATGAGCTCAATGCACATCCACAGGTTTCATATAGTGGGAATTTTACTATAGTCCATAATGGTATTATTGAGAATTATGCAAGTTTGAGGAAGCATCTCGAAGGCCGTGGAATTGTATTTACTAGTCAGACAGACACGGAAGTTCTTGCCAACCTTATCGATCATCTTTATATTGAGGGTGACATGTCTGCTGAGCAGGCAATTACTGCAGCTCTCAACAGGGTTGTTGGTGCCTATGGGCTTGTAATAATGTGCAAGAATGAGCCAAATTGCCTCTTTGCAGCCAGGAAGGGTAGTCCGCTGGTAATCGGAGTTGGTGAAGGTGAAAACTTTATTGCATCCGATGCAACACCAATAGTGGAATACACCCAGCGTGTTATTTATCTCAATGATGATGATATTGCCATAATAAAGAAAGATCAGCTCATTCTTAAAACACTGAGGAATGAAACAAAACTGCCTGAAGTGAAAGAGATCGATCTCAAAATAGGAGAGATAGACAAGGAAGGTTTTGATCATTTCATGCTGAAGGAGATCTTTGAACAGCCAAGGGCTATTCAGGATACTTTCAGGGGAAGGATCCTTCCCGATCATGCGGGGGTAAGGCTTGGCGGGCTTCAGAAGTATATCGAATCTATGGCTGCTGCTGAAAGAATAACAATAATTGCATGCGGAACATCATGGCATGCAGGGCTCCTGGGCGAGTACATGTTTGAAGAATATACAAGGATACCTGTAGAGGTCGAGTATGCATCAGAATTCAGGTACCGTAATCCGATTATAAAAAATGGTGAATTCGTAATTGCGATAAGCCAGAGCGGTGAGACTGCTGATACCCTTGCTGCAATAAGGATTGCAAAGGAAAAAGGTGCAAAAGCAATAGGCATCTGCAATGTTGTCGGCAGCAGTATCCCAAGGGAAACAGATGCCGGTGTTTACACACATGCTGGTCCTGAGATCGGTGTTGCTTCAACCAAGGCTTTTACCTCGCAGGTAACAGTTCTGGCAATGATGGCCTTTGAAATCGGTTATATGAAAGGTATTATACCTGAAGCACAATACAGAAACCTTATTAAAGAACTTGCCTCGATACCGCGCAAGATTGAAAATGCCCTGAAGATGAACGACAAGGTTCTTGAACTTGCTAAAACGATTCAGTCCACCAGGAATGCCTTATATCTTGGAAGGGGATATCTTTTCCCTGTTGCTCTCGAAGGTGCTCTTAAGCTGAAAGAGATATCATACATACATGCTGAAGGCTATCCTGCAGCAGAGATGAAGCATGGTCCTATTGCACTTATTGATGAGAATATGCCTGTTGTTGTTGTCGCAACAAAAGGAGATATTTATGAAAAAATAGTAAGTAATATCCAGGAGATCAAGGCTCGTAAGGGTAAGGTTATTGCAATTGTAACAGAAGGGGATGAGGTAATAAGGAAAATGGCAGATTTTGTACTGGAAGTACCTGAAACAATTCCTGCTTTATCAGGATTGCTGGCAGTGATACCTTTGCAGCTTTTATCATACCACATTGCAGTGCTTCGTGGCTGTGATGTTGATCAGCCACGAAACCTTGCAAAATCTGTTACTGTAGAATAAATTACGTGAATTAAGGGATCAGGTCCTTTTTTTGAATTCTAATTACCTTATTTCAGCAAGCCAGTCTTTTGCTGCAGCTTCATTGCTGAATGATCTTATCTCTCTGCCGGTCAGCCTGACAAGACTGTTATATAGCATCTGCTGAAGACTGTTGAGTCCGACAACTGTACCTGCTTTTACATAGGGCTTATTTCCTCTCATAAACTGATTAAATAACTCCTTTATCTCACTGCTGAAATACATATTCTGGATATTTGTAAGAGTAAGAACCGAATTCCGTGGCTTGCTTCTGATGTAGCTTGCGGCTTCGTTAATTATTAATTGGATTTCTGCCACACGAGTGACATTTGAAAAATCCATCCTGAAGATAATTTTTCCTTTATGGGATACTTCTGTTATCCTTATCATGGTTAATATTTTGATAAGGATAAATCTACTACCCTCCCTTCCAATGTAAATACGGAGAACTACGGAGTATCACAGGGGTTTTCCCTTGTTTTTCTGAAATTGATTCAAAGTGGCATCCTTTTCGTTCAGTTAGTCTGTTGCCTGTTTTTATACATCTTTTCGTAATACATTTCATAATCGCCGGATAGAACGTTTTCCAACCATTTTGTATTACCAAGATACCAGTCTACGGTTTTTTCAAGTCCATCGGCAAACGAAGGGATTGGGGACCATCCCATTTCTTTCTGAAGCTTCGATGAATCAATTGCATATCTCATATCGTGCCCGGGACGGTCGGTGACGTATGTAATTAGCTTTTCTGAAGTGCCTTCCTGCCTGTTAAGCTTTTTATCCATAATCCTGCAGAGAAGCTTTATCAGATCAATGTTCTTCCATTCATTGTTCCCCCCGATGTTGTATGTATCTCCTTTTTTACATTTATGAAAAATAAGATCGATGGCAGATGCATGATCTTCAACATAGAGCCAGTCGCGGATATTTTCACCCTTGCCGTAAACAGGCACAGGCTTATTATTTTTAATATTGTTTATTGCCAGAGGTATGAGCTTTTCAGGAAACTGGTTCGGGCCGTAATTGTTGGAACAGTTTGAAATTACGACGGGAATTTTAAATGTATGATGATAAGCTCTTACAAGGTGATCTGAACTTGCTTTGGAGGCAGAATAAGGGCTCCTCGGATCATATTTGGTCTCTTCAGTGAAGTATCCTTCCTTCCCAAGCGAACCATATACTTCATCTGTAGAAATATGATAAAACAGCTTGTCGGATAAATCATCTTTCCATTGTTCCCTTGCTGCATTCAGGAGATTCAGGGTTCCAACAATATTTGTGAATACAAATTCATCAGGACCTGTTATAGACCTGTCGACATGAGATTCTGCCGCAAGGTGAATTATGCCGTCAAATCCGTACTTGCCGAAAAGCTCCAGGACTGCTTTCTTATCTACAATATCTGTTTTCTCAAACCTGTAGTTACTTTCATTTTCAACATCTCTAAGGTTTTCAAGGTTGCCGGCATAGGTTAGCTTGTCAGCATTTACTATGAGATAATCGGGATAATTTTTAACGAACCTTCTTACAACATGAGAGCCAATGAAACCGGCACCGCCGGTAATAAGAATTTTTTTCATTTGTTATTTAGTCTTCTTTCTGATTTTTTGTTCCCAGTCCCACGCAGTTTTCATTGCATCATCAAGAGTGCTGATTGTTTGCCAGCCGAGTTCTCTATTTGCATATGAAGGGTCTGCCCATATTTTTTCAATATCACCAGGCCTGCGTTCAACAATCCTGTAATTCAGTTTTTTGCCTGATACTTTTTCGAATGATTTAATTGCTTCCAGCACCGATACACCTAAACCTGTGCCAAGATTAAATATTTCATATTTGCTTTTGTTCCTTCCTTCAACAAGCCTGTTTAAAGCTACAACATGCGCCCTGGCAAGGTCCACAACATGAAGGTAATCGCGGATGCATGTTCCGTCAGGAGTGTTATAATCATTCCCGAAAACTTTCAGCTGATCCCTGAGACCATATGCAGTCTGTGTTATGAAGGGAACAAGATTTTCAGGAACACCCCTGGGAAGCTCTCCTATTATAGCTGATGGATGAGCTCCGATAGGATTGAAATAGCGTAATGATATTGCATTCAATCCTTCTGTTACAGTTGTAGTATCTTTAATTATAGCTTCTCCAATCTGTTTTGTATTACCGTACGGTGATGTTGCAGGACGAAGTGGTGCATTCTCTGTAACAGGCAGCTGATCGGGCTGTCCATATACAGTGCATGATGAGGAGAAGACAAAGTGTTTAACAGAAAATTGTTTCATGGATCCGAGAAGGTTCATCAGCGATACAAGATTGTTCCTGTAATACTCAAGAGGTTTTAACACTGATTCACCAACAGCCTTGTATGCGGCAAAATGAATGATTGCAGCAATGTCATTGTATTTCCTGAAAAATTTATCAAGCTTTTCCTGGTCGCATAAATCGAATACTTCAAGATCAGGCCTTTTTCCTGTGATTTCCTGAATTCCATCTACAACCCCGGCTTCAGAATTGTAAAGGTTATCGATTATAACAACATCATAACCTGCCTCGAGTAGCTCTACTGTAGTGTGTGAACCTATGTACCCCGTCCCTCCTGTTACAAGTATTCTTCTTTTCATCACAGGCTCCAATAAGTATGATTTTGAATTCTTCCTCTCAGTACACCTTTAACATCTACAATGAGACCGTTATCATTCAGGTAGTTGCCGAACCATTTCTCATCAAGACCAAGATATTCCTTGTGGCTGACAGCCAGTATTATAGCATCATATCTCCCCCTGGGCTGATCTGTCATATCTAATTTATATTCTTCCATCACATCGTGATGACTTGCAGCCGGATCAATAACATCAACCTTAACACCGAAATCAACAAGCTCCCTTATTACGTCAACAACTTTTGAGTTTCTGATATCGGTAACATCTTCCTTAAAAGTAATGCCCATTATCAGAACTCTGGCATTGAATGGGTTTTTTCCTGCGGCAATAAGCTTCTTAACAGTTTGTTTCCCTATATAGCCACCCATGCTGTCGTTAACCGATCTTCCGGAATCTATCATCTGGGGATGATACCCGAGTGATTTTGCTTTGAATGACAGGTAATAAGGATCAACACCGATACAATGTCCGCCTACAAGCCCCGGAAAGAATTTAAGAAAATTCCACTTTGTTCCGGCGGCTTCAAGAACTTCAAAGGTGTTCACACCCAGCCTGTTAAATATCATAGATAATTCATTCATGAACGCAATGTTTATGTCGCGTTGTGTATTCTCAATGATCTTGGCAGATTCGGCAACCTTAATCGAACTTGCCCTGTGAACGCCCGCCTTGATTATCGATTCATAGGTCTTTGCTATGTTCTCTGCAGATTCTGCATCGCAGCCGCTTGTGACCTTAACGATCTTTGTAAGTGTATGGTTCTGGTCGCCGGGGTTTATTCTTTCAGGAGAGAAGCCTACCTTGAAATCTTTACAATATTTAAGATTTGAAAATTTTTCGAGGACCGGCACACAATCTTCCTCGGTACAGCCTGGGTATACAGTTGATTCATAAACAACATAGTCGCCTTTCTTCAATATTTTGCCAACAGTTTCAGAAGCTTTCAGCACGGGTGTAAGATCGGGAAGATTGTAGATGTTTGTTGGTGTGGGGACAGCAATAATATGAAATGAAGCTTCCCTAAGGTCCTCCGGTTCACTTGTAAAATGAATGTCCGTTCCTTTGAATGCTTCAGATGAAAGTTCATTGCTGGGATCAATTCCCTTTTTCATCAGCTCAACCCTGTCTGGTTTGATATCAAACCCTACGACCTTCATAATCCTGGCAAACTCAAGTGCAATAGGCAGGCCAACATAGCCAAGCCCGATAACAGAGAGTTTTGTCTCTTTTCTGATAAGCTTTTCGTACATATTCTAATATTTATTTTTAAGCATTGGATGGTAGTCACCCGTAAGCCCGGCGGGTTCAGCATTCCTTATTATATATGCAATTTCTACAGAGTGCCTTGCTTCATCAAGGCCAAAGCCCCGGCCATCAAGTATCTCCCTGTAGGTATGCGTATGAAGATCCGTGAATCCCTCGCTGAACTCAATTTCTTCATTATCAACTGTTATGCTGCGGAATGTCCTTCTGCCCTCTGCTTTGACCTTCTCAGGGATATCCTTGTAATCAAGGCTTAAAAACCATCTTACCCTGGCATTTTCCAGTTCAAGGTATCCTGCAGCCCTGTTGTGATCGGAATGATGAACAATGTTTTTAGTTGCCTTGCCGAAAATCCAGCTAAGCATGTCGAAGAAGTGTATCCCGATGTTTGTGGCAACACCTCCCGACTTCTGAATATCTCCCTTCCATGAAATTGCATACCAGTTTCCCCTGCTTGTCACATATGTAAGATCTATATCATAAATTTTCCCCTTCGGTCCATTTGCAATTTTATCCCTGAGCTCTTTTATTTTCGGGTGAAGCCTTAATTGCAGAACAGTATAGATGTTTTTCCCTGTTTCCTTTTCAATTTCCTGAAGGGCGTCAATATTCCATGGATTGAGAACTATCGGTTTTTCACAGATTGCATCTGCCTGGTGCCGTAGTGCAAATCTTATATGTGAATCGTGAAGGTAGTTGGGAGAGCAGATACTGACATAGTCGATTTTGGTACCGGTACGCTTAAGCTTATCAAAATGCCTGTCGAATCGTTCGAATTCAACAAAGAAATGACTTTCAGGAAAATAACTGTCAATTCTTCCTACACTGTCAAACTTATCAAGGCTTGCAAGAAGATTATTCCCTGTTTCTTTAATTGCATGCAGATGCCTGATGGCAATATATCCTGCCACACCGATAATACCGAAGTTTTTTGGATTTGTTACGATCATTTAGAAAAGGATCACTTAAAGTTAATCAATAATTTTATGAACACTGCCATTTTCGAGCTTGTATTTCTCACCACTTTCAGGGCATTTGGCTAAACCCTCAGAATTAAATTCCAGCCTGTGCCCGTATTCACTCATCCATCCCGACTGGCGTGCAGGATTTCCAAAAACCAGTGCGTAAGGTTTAACATCCTTTGTTACAACAGCGCCTGCACCTATAAAAGAATAGGCGCCAATTTTGTTTCCGCAGATTATTGTTGAATTAGCTCCTATCGTGGCTCCTTTCTCAACTATTGTTGTCATATACTGATCACGGCGTACTATTGCGCTTCTTGGGTTTATTACATTGGTGAATACCATTGAAGGGCCAAGGAAAACATCATCCTCACATACTACGCCGGTATAGAGCGAAACATTATTCTGAACTTTTACATTGTTACCAAGCTTCACCCCCGGAAGTATAACTACGTTCTGTCCTATATTGCAATTCTCCCCGATTTCAGAATCAGGCATAACATGGCTGAAGTGCCAGATCCTGGTCCCTTTCCCGATCCTGCAACCCTCATCAATTACAGCCGTTTCGTGAGCAAAAAACTCCTTGTTCATTATAATTGTTTATTGAAAAACTCCAGTACTTTAACACCGATATACTTAATTTGTTCCTGTTCCATATCAGGATGTATTGGTAATGATAAAACCTGGCTGCACAGCTCTGATGTTACAGGGAAATCATTGTTATGATAACCAAGATACCTGTAAGCCTCCTGCATATGCAATGGTCCGGGATAATAGATCATCGAGGGAATATTGTTTGTTTCAAGGTACTTTTTCAGTTCATCCCGTTTACCATTCTCTATTTTTAAAGTATACTGGTGATAAATGTGGGTGGAGTTTTCTGACTTTTCAGGTGTAATTATTGATTTGCAGCTTTTAAAAACCTCGTTATAACACTGTGCAACTTTCCTTCTTTCTTCATTGAAATTGTCGAGGTATTTCAGCTTGACCCTGAGGACTGCAGCCTGAATTGTATCTAATCTTGAATTGATGCCAATTTCGCTGTAATGGTACCTGACCTTCATACCGTGATTTGCGATGCTTCTGATCTTTGCTGCGAGCTCATCATCATCTGTAAACAGGGCGCCACCATCACCATAGCAGCCAAGGTTCTTTGAAGGGAAGAATGATGTGGTACCTATCTTACCAATGGTTCCGGCTTTTTTAACCTTGCCGTCCTTAAATGAATATTCAGCTCCGGTTGCCTGTGCGGCATCTTCAATTATTATGAGATTGTGTTCAGCGGCTATCTCAGTAATACGTTGCATATCCGCACACTGGCCGAACAGATGAACAGGCACTATAGCCCGGGTCTTTTTTGTTACTGCTTTCTTTACGGCATCAACTGATAAATTGAAAGTACCGGGGTCCGGTTCAACAATAACGGGCTTTAAACCAAGCAGCGCAATAGTTTCAAGTGTGGCAATAAAAGTGAAGTTGGTAGTAATGACCTCATCTCCCGGCTTTAGTCCCGAGACCATCAGGGCAAGATATAATGCATCAGTACCATTTGCACATGCGATGACATGTCTGACGCCCATATATTTCTTAAGCTCTTCTTCAAAAAGATATACATCAGGCCCTTTAATGAAAGCAGAGGATTCAAGCACGTTCTTTATTGACTGGTCTATCTCACCGCTAAGCTTTTCGTATTGTGCCCGGAGATCGACCATTTCAATTTTTCTCATCAACTGTTAATTTAGAATTACGAAGATAATACATTTGCTTCATATCGCTCAATGAGTGCTTATGGACATCCGGAACAAAATAGCCGTATGTTCATAATAATTTCACTTTTCTGATGCTTGTTTGTCAGCTTTTTTTAAATTTGTCTGTAACTAACCCATACTACCTTGAATATTCCAAATCTTACCGGCGAACTGTTGTACAATCATGATTGTGTGATAATTCCGGGTTTTGGCGGCTTTATCTGTAATTATTCACCCGCCCGCACTGATAAGGAAACAGGTACATTTTTTCCACCTGCAAGGAAGATCTCATTCAACAGGAACCTTAACCATAACGATGGTCTTCTCATACGTGAGATATCAGCAGTGCATAGGCTCAATTATGGTGATTCTAGAAATGCTGTTGAGGAGTTTGTTTCAGGTATGAGAAAAAAGCTTGACAGGGGAGAAAAAATACTCTTCGAACGAATAGGAACATTCATTAATAATGATGAAGGTAATATTCAGTTTGAACCTGAGACAGGTATAAACTATCATCTTGATTCTTTTGGTCTTGAATCATTTACATGCCATCCGCTTGCTGATTATGATGTAAGGAAAAGGGTAAATGGCAATGTAAGTAGCCATACTGCAAAGGAATATACCCTTAGAAGATACGTATGGAGAGCAGCAGTCCTGGTGCCCGTTGCTGCTGCAATCATTTTTGTTTCTGTGAACAAGGATCTGTTCAGGAACAGGATCGAAACATCTTCCCTGAACCCTCTCGTTACAGCAGAGTTTGAAAACAATAAGGCAGCAATTGATAAGAGCAATACAGAAAAAATACCTTCTGTAAATTTGGATTCTGAAAAAGCTGAACCTGCATTAATTGGTCAACCTGCGGAGACAGTGATTGCTCAGCCAGCAGATGCACCATTAAAGAATGTTGCTGAGAATTATTTCATTATAACCGGGAGCTTCCTTTCTGAGGAAAACGCTGGTAACCAGGTCAGGCTGCTTCAGTCGGAAGGTTTTAATCCTGAGATTGTGGTTGCAGAAAATGGTTTTTACAGGGTTTGTGCAATGGCATGCAGTGATATCGAAACAGCAGTAGTAAAGAAAGACTCAATTCTGAAAAGGTTCCCGGGGGCCTGGATATCCAGGAAAAAATAAGCGATAAGCAATAATAAAACAGCCGGTCTCCCGGCTGTTCTCATTTTATAGTACTGCCGTTACTTACATTTTTTTCAGGCTGGATCATCACTAGTTTCCCGTCCCGGTCTTCGGCCATTAATATCATGCCTTTTGATTCAATGCCTTTTATCTTTCTTGGTTCGAGGTTGGCTATTATTGAAATCTGCCTTCCGATAATATCTTTAGGATCATAATGCTCGGCAATACCCGAAACAATTGTCCTGATATCCAGACCCGTATCTATCGTGAGCTTAAGCAATTTTGTCGTTTTCGGTACTTTCTCAGCTTCAAGTATAGTTGCTGTCCTGATATCAACCTTGCTGAAATCATCAAAGGTGACCTGGTCTTTGGCAGGCGAAACTTTTACTGTTGCAGCTTCATTTTTCTTTTTTGTGTCGAGTAATTTTTGAACCTGCCTTTCAATGTCGTTGTCTTCAATTTTATCAAAAAGAAGCCCCGGCTTATTTATCCTGTGGCCGGAACTGAGAAGATCAGTTCTTCCTGCATCCTTCCAGCTCATAATTTCCAGGTTAAGCCATCCCCGTAATTTATCCATTGAGAAAGGAAGGAATGGTTCACAGACAATTGCCAGGTTCGCTGTAATCTGAAGAGCGATATTCATTATTGTTTTGACACGCTCAGGATCTGTCTTCTGAAGCTTCCAGGGCTCTGCATCGGCAAGGTACTTGTTGCCCAGCCTTGCCAGGTTCATTGCTTCCTTAAGTGCTTCGCGAAACCTGAAATTTTCAAGTGATGAAGAGACATTTTCTTTAAGAATATTTATCTCCTTAAGAGTATTCTCATCATTATCATCGGTTTTGCCCCTTGATGGAACAACACCATCGTAATAATTATTTGTAAGGACCAGAGCCCTGTTAACGAAGTTACCGAGAATGGCAACAAGCTCATTGTTGTTTCTTGCCTGGAACTCCTTCCATGTGAAATCGTTGTCCTTAGTTTCAGGGGCGCACGAGCATAGTGTATACCTGAGCACATCCTGCTTGCCGGGAAAATCTTCAAGATATTCGTGTAGCCATACCGCCCAGTTCCTTGATGTTGATATCTTATCGTTCTCAAGGTTAAGGAACTCATTGGCAGGCACGTTATCAGGTAATATGTAGCTGCCTTCAGCCTTTAGCATCGATGGGAATATGATACAGTGAAATACAATGTTATCCTTCCCAATGAAATGGATCATTCTTGTTTCGCTGTCTTTCCAGTATTTCTCCCAGTCAGGTGTAAGTTCGCGTGTTGCCGAGATATAGCCAATCGGAGCATCGAACCAGACATAAAGCACCTTACCGTCAGCACCTTCAACAGGGACCGGCACACCCCAGTCGAGGTCACGGCTTACAGCTCTTGGCTGCAAACCCTGGTCAAGCCATGATTTGCACTGACCATAAACATTGGTCTTCCATTCCTTATGGTCCTCAAGGATCCATTCTTTCAGCCACGATTCATACCTGTCGAGTGGAAGGTACCAGTGAAGAGTGTCACGATGAACAGGTTTGCTACCGCTGATTGTTGAATGCGGGTTTATAAGATCATCAGGACTTAGCGACGTTCCGCATTTCTCACACTGATCACCATATGCATTTTCATTTCCGCAATGCGGGCAGGTGCCCATTATGTACCTGTCGGCAAGGAAGCAGCCTGCCTCCTCATCATAATATTGCTTTGTTGTCTTTTCAATGAATTCTCCTTTGTCATACAGCTTCCTGAAAAAAGCTGAAGCAGTCTCATGATGTATCTTGTTGGATGTTCTTGAATAGATATCAAATTTTATCCCGAAATCTTCAAAAGCCTTTTTGTTAAGGGTGTGATACCTGTCAACAATTTCCTGGGGAGAAACTCCTTCTTTTCTCGCCTTGAGAGTTATGGGCACTCCATGTTCATCTGAACCGCAGATGGATATCACATCAACTCCTTTCATACGGAGGTATCTTGTATAGATATCTGATGGAACATATACGCCTGCCAGGTGCCCGATATGGATCGGGCCGTTAGCATACGGCAAGGCTGAAGTAATCAGATAACGCTTGTATTCTTTCATGACTGATAATTGAAAAGACAAAAGTAATAAAATTGTGGTTGTGAAGAGATTTTCAGGTACTGCAACGATGGATTCAGTTATATTAAAATATAACTTTTGCTATATTATGATATAACTGTAAAAAGGTTCAGTCCGCTAAACAGTTTGGTAATTCAAAATCAAAAATGGACACATCGGAATTCACGAAAAAATATCATTGTTATCCGATTAATAGTTAATTTTGTGTATATGCCTCATGTAATGGCGGGCTTGTGATCCATACGGTTTAGTGTCCTGTAATAGATTTAAGAATGCCCTTTTCAAAAATTCAGCCCGGATTCCTTAAAGCAGGTGATAAAGTCTCGATCATCTCCCCTTCCTTCTGTATTGATAAGCAAAAAATCTATGATGCAGCTGATTACCTTGAAAAATGGGGATTGAAGGTTGTTACAGGTAAAAATGCAATGAACCGGATGGGCCCATTTGCCGGAACCGATGATGAAAGGCTCGCTGACATCCAGGAAGCCACGGACAACCCTGACATCAAGGCTGTTTTTTGTTCCAGGGGAGGATATGGTCTGTTACGGATTATTGACAGGATCGATTTTTCAGCGCTGTCACGTTCGCCCAAATGGTATGTTGGCTTCAGCGATATTACTGTCCTTCACCTCTGGCTAAATGAAATGGAGTCTGTTGTCTCTCTTCATGCCGACATGCCTTTACATTATAATGATCCGGCCAAGAACAGGAAAAATTTTACTACTCTGAAAAATGCCTTATTCGGTGTGGAGTATTCTATTGAATGGAATGGTCTTTTCCACAGGGAGGCTGAGGCAACCGGAGAAATTACAGGTGGTAACCTGTCGGTCCTCATTAGCACGATGGGAACGCCCGCTGAACCTGAAACAACAGGTAAGATACTGTTTCTCGAAGACACCGGTGAATATATCTATCATCTTGACAGGATGCTTACCACCCTGAAACTTGCAGGTAAGCTGAAAGATCTGTCGGCTCTGGTGCTCGGGGGATTTGATAATATTATTGATACTAAAGTACCATGGGGCAGGAGCCTCGAGGAGATGATTCTTGATATCGTTAAGGAATATAATTACCCTGTATTCTTCAATTTTCCTGCAGGACATGTCGATGATAACAGGGCTTTTTATATAGGAAGGAGGGCTGTTATTAAAACTCACAAAAAGAAGGTCTGTCTCTCATTTCTCTAGAAGGCAGTTATAAGAAGATCAAGATCCTTGGAGATGATCCCGAATTTCAGGCCCAGTGTGGCATTTGTAAGAATACCGTTATACAGGTAAGCCCCTTTTCTTAATCCCTGGTCATACTTCAGAAGATGGTTCATTCCCCCGGCATCGGCCATGCTCTGCAGCATTGGAGTAAAGATATTGCTTAAAGCAATGGAAGCTGTCCTTGCAACCCTGGATGGCAGGTTCCATGCAGAAAAATGCATGATGCCGGCTTTTTCATACACAGGATCTTTCATTGCCCTGCATTCCGTTGTTTCAATACAACCGCCAGTACTGCTAAGATCAACAACTATCGATCCCTTCTTCATGCTCCTGATCATTGCCTCAGAAACATGGTAAATGGGCCTTAAATCCTCGAGTTCCATGGCGCCGATAAGAACATCGCATGACATTAATGCTTTCTTAAGCACCTGTGGATGGAAAACTGATGTCTGTAAACGCTGTCCGAGTATATTCTGGAATCTCCTGAGCCTGGGAATCGAATTATCAAAGACTCTAACAATAGAACCCAGCCCGAGCGCTGCCCGTGCAGCTGCTTCCCCGGCAGTATTAGCACCAAGAATGACAACCTCAGTAGGAGTCACCCCTGCAATGCCACCAAGCAGCACGCCTTTGCCTCCGTGAAGGTTGCTGAGGTATTCTGATGCAATAAGCATCGATGTGATACCTGCAATTTCGCTCATTGACTCTATGAATGGCGTTTCTCCACTATTATCACGAATGCGTTCAAATGCAACGGCAGTGATCTTTTTCCTTATAAGTGTCTTTAATGTTTCTTCGCTGATCTGGAAAATGTTAAGAGACGACAGGATTGCCTGGTTTCCTTTCAGGTAATCTGTTTCTTTTTCATTGAATGGAGAAACCTTGATCACAACATCCGCATTGTAAACCATGGAAGCGGAATCGCTGATTGTTGCTCCATTTTCACTATAGTCATTGTCAGTATAGTTGGCACCCAGTCCGGCACCCTTCTGAACTATTACCTCGTTCTGGTTTTCGACAAGCATGTTTACGGCTTCAGGTGTCAGGGCCACCCTTTTTTCATTACCATGCCTGTCGCTGGCAAGTCCTATTGTAAGTCTCCTGTTCTTAACTGCAGTCTCGAGCTGTTCTTCCTTCGGCATGAAGGCTGCATTCTCGAATGTGAATTTCCCGGTTGTTCCTTTCTCTTCCATTTATGGCTGCAGTTATATTTTATCAAAGGTAAAAAATTTGAAACAGAGAGACAAACGAATGAATTATGATATGGACAATATGCGCTCTTCGTTTTCTCCCACGCTTATTTTTATTCTGACAATATCTTCAGGAAGGATCATCTCGACCAGCTCAGGCCATTCCATAAAGCAATAGTTTTCTCCTGTAAGATACTCTTCTATCCCGAAGTCAAAAACCTCATCAACCTTTTTTATCCTGTAAAAATCAATATGATACAAAGGATCTCCCTGGTTTGTCCGGTATTCATTGACAAGAGTGAAAGTCGGGCTGCTGATAATGTCGGTCGCTCCCAGTTCACTGCACACAGCTTTTATTATTGTTGTTTTGCCGGCACCCATTGAACCATAGAATGCAAAAATTTTTTTACCGCCTGAATTGTTGAGAAGCTGCCTGGCTGCCTGGTGAAGGTGTCGTTTATCTTTGATTTCAATTGTCATGTTTATATCTTATACCTCAAAATTATCAAATTTATCTCACCGGTTCAAGGTGAACCACAGGTAACAGCATTTCCTGCATTGATATTCCCCCATGCTGGAAAGTATCCCTGTAATATGCTGCATAGTGGTTATAATTATTCTGGTAAACAAGGTAATCCCTGTTAAGCGCAAATATGTACCTGGAACTTATGTTTGTTTTCGGGAGCATTGCTTTTTCAGGATTTGTTATTTCAAATACTTTCCTTGGGTCATAATCTAGATTGCGTCCCATCTTATACCTTAAATTAGAGGATGTCCTCCTGTCTCCTATTATTTTAACAGGGTTTTGCACGCGTATTGTACCATGGTCTGTTGTGAAAATGACCTTTACCGGATGCGACTGGAGCATCCTCAGAAGATCAAATAATGATGAATGATTAAACCATGATCTTGTCAGGCTCCTGAACGCTTTTTCATCACCTGCAAGATCCCGGATTATATCTACTTCGGTTCTTGCATGAGAGAGCATGTCGACAAAATTGTAAACCAGTATATTTATATCGTTGTCGAGCATCTGCCTGAGCCTGTCATTTACTTTTTTACCTTCCGATTCACTGCTGATCTTATTATAGCTCCACCTGAACCGCAGGCTCCTGCTTTTAAGCTGTTTATCGAAGAACTGCTCTTCGAAATTGTTCTTGCCCTCTTCTTCATCATCATTAACCCACAGGGCAGGCATGTTCTCGGCAATTTTATTTGGCATCAGGCCAGCAAATATTGCATTACGGCTGAACTGTGTTGCAGTAGGGAGGATGCTTGCATAAAAGTCCTCCTCTACAATTCTGTACATTCCTGTTAGTGAAGAGCTTATAGTCTTCCACTGATCATACCGCATATTGTCTATGAGTATGAAGAACAATGTCTCACCAGTGTTCATGAGCGGAAAAACCTTTTTTTGGAACAGTGCAGGCGAAAGGATGGGCCTGGCTGTGTTCTCCGGTTTAAGCCAGTTAAGGTAATTGTTCATGATGAACTTTGAGAAGGAGAAGTTAGCTTCCGTCTCCTGTGTGGAGTGTATCTCCGACAATCCTGAATCTATAGATTTTTCAAGCTCAAGCTCCCAGTTGACAATCTTGCGGTACAGCTCTGTCCAGTCATTGAATGTGGAAGCAGATGAGATCAGCTGGCTGATCTTTCCAAAGTCCTGCTGGTACTCTGATGTTGTTTTCTCTGTAATGATCCTGCGATGATCAAGTATTTTCTTTATTGCAAGAAGTATCTGCTTTGGTTTTACGGGTTTGATGAGGTAATCAGATATTTCAGATCCGATTGCAGATTCCATAAGCTCTTCTTCTTCGCTTTTGGTTACCATTACAACCGGAAGATCAGTCCTTATGTCGCGGATCAGCCTCAGTGTTTCCATGCCGCTTAGACCGGGCATATTTTCGTCGAGGAAAACAAGATCATAGTGATTTTGCTTTATCAGGTCAATTGTGTCGGTACCGTTGGAACAGGAATCCACCTCGTAACCTTTTTCCCTGAGAAAGATTATATGAGGCTTCAGGGCCTCGATCTCATCGTCTGTCCATAATATTCTTACTGTTCTCATCTTTTCAATAAATATGTAACATCTCTCTTGTAAAGATGTTGAACAAAAAGATTATTTCAGGAAGTTTTCCCTGAAGAAGATCTCATATCTTCCCGGATCCTTATCCTCTTTCAGCTTCTGGAGGTTTGCCTGGCTGATCACAAACATCTTCAGGCCCGCTGCAATACCATTCCTTACCGGTGAAGCAGACAAGAACTTCTGGTAATAGTCCATTGCAGATTTAAAGTTGCTGAAACCTGAAACTGTTATCAGCAGGAACCTGTTTTCAAAGAGTGATCCTTCGGTCCTGTAATTTTTATTCGTATAATAATCTATGTTATAACTTATTACATCAAAGGAAGCCTGGTTGAGATTAAAATTGGGATCATTGATTACCAGCACAAATATCCTGGTATCTGTTGTGTCTGCAGAATAGATTTCTGCAGCGATGATTTTATCTTCCTCGATCTTAAGTTCCGGCATTTTTTTATCAAGACCGGCAATAAGCTCTTTTGCTTTTTCGCTTTCAGGTGTTCCGGGGAAATTATCGATGAGAAGACCGAGATCCTCCCTGAAGGTCCTTTCGTCTGTTGTTCTTGCAATTACATACGAATGAAGAAGCATGAACTTGGGAGCCAGTGGATTATCAGGATGGACGGCCAGGGCATCATTTATCTGGACGATTGCTTTCTCAAATTGTTCGTTAGTGTAAGATTCATATGCCGCCTCATAAAGCTTTTCAGTCACAAGCTGATCTTCCCTCAGGTTCCGGTAATAATCCGGATCCGATAGGATCTTCGCGAATTCTGTTGCAGGATATCGTTCAATAAGTCTTTGCCTGTAGGTTTCCGCCTTTATCTTGTTTGAAGGTTCATAAAGCCTGTAAAGCTCGTATAATGTTTCAGGAATGAGAACACTTTGCGGATGCCTGCTTATAAGAGCTTCGAAGGTCTCAGCAGCCTTTGTCGTGTCGTTCAGTTTCCCCATATATGCCTTGCCTGCATTCAGCATTGCAAGGGCATGCTTGTCATTTGAGATCGCAAGGAGTGAATCATTGACAGGAAGATTCCTCAGGTAAAACTCAGGGTTTTTATTATCCAGAACAGATGTGATTGTATCCTTTTTTGCAGTTGTTGATTCATCGCCTTCATCGTTCATAGACTGGTCAGCACCTGACCTGGTTCTGTTCGACCGTCTCCAGTTATCCTCAAGTTTTCTGTCACCCCATCTTCTCCTGAATTCTGTCCGGCCGAAAGTCAGGGCAGCCTGGTTATAGAAGTACCATTTCCCTTCCTGTTCTATGTTATCCTGAAAACGCTGTTCGTTTTCATAATACTGACCCATATTATACCTGTCGGTGTAATCAGTGCTGTTGCCTGAAGCACCTGCTTTGGAGACCTCTGCAATAATTCCGGAAATAATTTCATTACGTTGTTCTGCCGGCATTACAGCCAAACGCTGAAGACTGTCCTCCCTTTCCATTATTACAAGGTTTGGAATCAGTTCATTGAGATTCCGTGACCTGTTTTTCAGCTCATCATAGCCAGGATAATTGGTATCCAGAAACATTACTGCACTGTCGAGATATAGCCCTGCATCCATATAATCGGAGCGCTCGTAGAAATAATCAGCAAGTGAAAGATAAGATCTTCCCTTCTGGTTAGGGTTTGATGTACCTGCAAAGGCTGATTTTCTGAAATAACTGAGAGCCTGTGATTCATTTCCTTCCCTCATTGCAAGGTTTCCCATTGCATAATATATCTGATCCTGGAACCGGGTATTTTTAGGATCCCGCAGCATCTTATCAAGTTCCTTCTGTATACCTGCCGGATCACCGGTGCTTACATCAAACACACCAGCAATGTTGATGCGTGCGTTAAATTCAACCTCATAAGGAGGGTTCATTCTTGTCACCTTCCTGTAGAAGTTTGTTGCCATCAGCGAGTTTCCGGAATGTTCATAAAGCTGTGCCAGGAGGTATGTAAGCCTGTACCTTGATCTTTTACCCTGCACATACTCAAGTCCTTTCGATAAAGGCTCTGTAGCTTCTGAATATCTTTTTTGCTTAACATAAATATCTGCAAGGGTGGTGTAGTACATTGCCATGAGTGAACGGGAGTGATCTTCATTCAGTTCCACACCAGATATTATTCTGAGAGCTTCACCATAATCACCTCTTTCTGCATGTGATCTTGCAAGCCAGATTGAGGACTCTGTTCTGATATCCTGATCATTAGCCTCTTCAATGCAATAGTTTAATACAGCTTCAGCTTCATCAAACTCATGTTTGTAAAACCTTGCTTTCCCAATAAGGAGGTAACTGTCGTCAACCCATTCATTATACTCTTTCCTGTCAAGGAGTTTTTTATCCCTTTCGGAGATATCCCTTTTGTTTTGAATCTCTGGTTTTGCAGTTATAGACTTCAGAGAGATCAGTTTTGAAGCTTTCTGAATTGCAGTTTCCATATCTGCAGAGCCCGCCTGCACGGTAGCAGGATCGCTGTATTCAAATACATTAAGTATTTCGGCAAAGTCATCACGGTGCGTATCCATGATCCTTGCGACCCCGGCTTTGAAACTCTCATTTCCGTTAAAGTAGATATTATACCTTGCCGTAAGGCTGTGATAGAACCTTGTTGTCTGGGTGTTCCGTTCAATAGAACAGGTTACCATCAGCAAAAGGACTGCAACAGGGAAAAGATATCTATATGGTATTATCTTTGAAGCCAATAACCGACCTTTAACACTATAACTTAATAAGATTCATTATAGTATCCAAAGGTAATAAAATTGAACAATCAGATTCTTCAGCTCGAAACTACCTTCCTTATTTCAGGCACTTCCTTCATGATTGCCTGTTCAACGCCGGCCTTAAGCGTTTGCATGCTGTAAGGGCAACCATGGCAGGCGCCCTTCAGCCTGACTTTAACCGTCATATCTTCTGTTACATCAATAAGATCGATATCTCCTCCATCTGATTGAAGGTATGGTCTTACCCTGTCAAGAGCTTTTACAACCCGTTCTCTTATGTTTTTAATATCCATTGCAAATTCATTTTTTATGTTAACAGCAGCAGCTATTTTATCATTTTTACTTTTTCTGTAGGCATCATCTCCCTGTTCCTCTGTTCAACCCGCCTGACAACTTCAGAAGCAAGATCCCTGAAGGCAAGACCTGTCACTGAATCATTAAGTGCAACAGGGTCGCCTGAATCTGAGCCTTCCCTTATACTTTGCACAAGAGGGATCTGACCTAACAGTGGAACATTCATCTCTTCAGCAAGTCGCTTGCCTCCATCCCTGCCAAATATGTAGTACCTGTTCTGAGGCAGTTCAGCAGGAGTGAACCATGACATGTTTTCAACCAGGCCGATAACAGGCACATCTATTTTATCGCTTCTGAACATTGAAATACCTTTAATTGCATCAGCAAGGGCAACATCCTGAGGGGTTGTCACCACTATCGCTCCAGTTACGGGGACTTCCTGCACAAGGGTAAGATGAATATCGCTTGTCCCTGGAGGAAGATCTACAAGGAGGAAATCAAGCTCTCCCCATTTACCCTGTGTAATCAGCTGTTTAAGGAAACCGGATGCCATAGGGCCTCTCCAGATAACGGCCTCCGATGGATCGACAAAAAATCCCGTTGAAAGAACCTTTACTCCATGCTTCTCAAGGGGTATTATATAATCAGTATTATCTTCCCTGATTACCTCAGGCTTGTAATCTTCTTCATGGAACATTTTAGGGACAGACGGGCCGAAAACATCAGCATCGATCAAGCCTACTTTCAGGCCTGCCCTTGCAAGAGCAATCGCAAGGTTAACCGAGATTGTTGTTTTGCCGACACCTCCTTTACCCGAAGAAACTGCAACAATGTTCGTAACACCTGGAAGGACTGGCCTTTCAACATTTTTTGGCTTTCCGACAACAACCTTGGGTTCGACCCTGATCTCTTCAATAACAGTATCCGGCCCCAGGGATTCTTTAAGTACCTTCGTTATTGTACTTTTGATGGAATTTGTAAACGGATCGTTCGATTTCTCAGGAGTAATAACAAGCGAAATACCTTTATCACCTGTTTTTACTTCACCTATCATGCCAAGTGTGACAATATCTTTTCCTTTATCGGGATGTTTGATCTTCGACAACGCCTCCAGTATCCTCTCTTTTTGTGTCATGATTCAATGACTTAGCAAATTGTTATTTTTATTTAAATTAATTATAAACAAGATGCAATTTTAGTAATTATTTGCGACACTGCAAAGATGTAATGAGTTAAGAAGATGAATAAACAGAATTTGATCTCAATCCGGGCTGAGCTCCCTCGAAGGGTCCCAGAAATTTTCCCTGAAGTTAATGATGCGGTCATTTTCTACAACAAGGCCCTCATTTGCAAGAAGCTGTTCCATTGTTGTGGAGTTGCCGAAATGATGTTTCCCTGTCAGTAAACCATTGCGGTTAACAACCCTGTGGGCAGGAATGAACTCTGAACTTTTATGTGAGGCATTCAAAGCCCAGCCGACCATTCTCGCCGACCGTCCTGTCCCCAGGAACCTGGCAATGGCACCATAAGATGTCACCTTCCCGTATGGAACAAGCCGGGTAACTTCGTAAACACGGGTGAAAAAATCCTTATTTGTATCAGTCCTTTTCAATCAGAAATATTATCGTGCTTCTTCATGATAAATGAAAGATAGCAGATCTTCATCCCTGTTCGAAGGAAGATCTGTTCATAATGCGTTTTAATAGAGAGAATATCGTCAAGGTCTTTTTGCGAATACAGGTCACTGGTGCAGTGAAGGAGCTTAAGATCGTTTTTTCTTACAATTTTTTCTGTGTAGCTGAAGAGCTCCGTATTATCAGTCTTGAGGTGAATAATGCTATCCTCCCTGAGAAAATGTTTATAGGAATTCAGGTACCATGGCGATGTGAGCCGTTTGTTTGAATTCCTCGCACCCGGATGAGGATCGGGGAATGTGATCCATATCTCGTTCACCTCATTTTCAGCAAAAAATGAACTTATAAATTCTATCCTCGTCCTTAGAAATGCAGCGTTTTTAAGGTTTTCCTGGTTCGAGGTTTTTGCTCCTCTCCAAAGCCTGGCACCTTTAATGTCGACGCCTACAAAGTTCTTTTCTGGATATTTCCTTGAGAGGCCTATAGTATATTCCCCCCTTCCGCAGCCGAGTTCGAGAACCAGGGGATTTGAATTGCAGAAGATGGTATTGTTCCAGTTTCCTTTTACCGGGTGGTCTTTCACTTTTATATTACCTGAAGGAAACCTTGTATCGGTTATGTTTTCAGTGCCGCTTGTTTCTACAACATCAATAATCGAAGGTTGTATAACATTGGGAAAAGATCCCAGCTCATTCCATCTTGCAAGCTTATTCTTACCCACAAATTATCTGCTTATCTTTTCAATCCTGATGCCAAAATCATATATGCCTTTAAGATCTTCCGTTCTCATACCATGCTGAACAGTGAACCGGTAGTTTCCTTTTCGGGGAAAATACACATTAGACTTGTAAGGAAGCTTGAGCTCTTTGATGTCGCCAAAACCTTTACCAAACCAGTTACCCGATTCATCGGCCAGGAAATACTGGAGTGTATCGGAGATTGTCTTACCATCGGGTGAAGTTGTGCTTACAAAGAGGTAAATGTTCCTGAATGGGTAAGAAGTACCAGACCTTACGGTAAAAAACACATTATTACTGTTAATTGTGTCTTCAACAGGGATGTCAAAGCTGAGAATATCCATAAGGTTCCATGAATTATTTTTCATCGCCCTGGCATCGGAGAATACGACACTACTGTTGCAGGCTGAGAGGAACAAGAAAATTACAACAGCAGGAAGAAGGCAGTATCTACTTATTCTTTCTGGCATTGAATTTCCTGTTTTTCTTTCGGTTCTGATTCCTGTTCTGATTCTCAGGTTTTTCAGGGGGATCGAACCTGGTTAGGCTGTTATTCTTAAGGAGATCTGCAGATTCGGGTACGGTTTCAAATGAATCGTCGGAGTTCTTAAGTTTATCAACCTTTTTACCGTTCCTGTTCATTGCCTGGATTTCCCTGACCCTGCTTACCGGTAATGCAATAAGGTTTGCATTAGAATCGGGATCTGTGCTATACCAGTAAATGCCCTTATGAACTTCCATCTTAAAAAAGTAAGCCCTGCAGTCGAGTGCATCGAGAGGTATATCCCTTGGAGGGTATGATCTCTGTGCGTCAACATAGCAGTCGAGCTCAAAGTTGAGGCAGCACTTGAGCTTGCTGCATTGCCCGGCAAGTTTCTGCGGATTCAGTGAAAGCTCCTGGTATTTGGCATGAGTTGTTGTAACGGAGACGAAGTTGGTAATATGAGTAGCGCAGCAGAGTTCTCTTCCGCAGGAGCCGATACCGCCTATCCTGCCTGCTTCCTGCCTTGCGCCTATCTGACGCATCTCGATACGTACCCTGAATTCGTCGGCAAGCACTTTAATGAGCTGCCGGAAATCTACCCGTTCATCTGCTATGTAATAAAAGATTGCTTTGGTTTTATCACCCTGGTACTCAACATCGCCAATCTTCATATTGAGCCTTAGTTCCTCGGCAATCTTCCTTGAACGCAGCATTGTCGGCGCTTCAAGTTTCTTTGCCTCTTCCCACTTTTGTACATCAACAGCTTTGGCCTTCCTGTATACTTTCTTCATTTCTTCAGCAGAAGGATGAATCTTAAGCTTTTTCATCTGCTCCTGCACCAGGTTGCCTGTCATTGACACCCTACCGATATCATGACCAGGGGAAGCTTCAACTGCAACAACATCACCTATATCGAGCCTTAATCCGTTAACATTCCTGTAAAAACCTTTTCTTGTATTTTTAAACCTGATCTCAACTATGTCGTTACTATCAGGAGTTTCGGGCAGATCCTTCAGCCAGTTATATGAGTCAAGCTTGTTACAACCCGGTTTATATTTTATTTCCGGCATCTTTGGCTCCTCACCTGCAATACCGGAACTATCTTCGTAATCAATCATGAGATGTTCTTCATCAAATTTCTGCAAAAGTAATCAATAATTACATTAAATCAAGAAACCTGATAATCAGCGTATGAGTCTCAGAATTTTGAGCGAAAGATCCAGGAAGATTATTTTAGCATTTCCGTTGGCTTCAACGTGTATGTAAGCCTGGTTAAATTCTTCGTTGAGGCCCTGGATGTTTTCCCTGTTTATAAAAGGATGGAATTTTGCAGAAAAATCTTTTTCTTCCCCTGTAAGGTAAACAAGGTTATTCTTCTCCTGTCCGATTGTGAGCATCAGGTTTTCTCTTAAAATCCTGACACAAAACCTGATGAAGTTTTTTTGTGCCTCCCGACCGGATGCGGCAATATCTTCTGACCATGTCATAAGTGAAAGCACGTCACGCTTCCATGCGAAGCGCATAAGCTGCCTGAATTTCTCCAGGTTCATAAGCGATGTTGCTTCATCACGGCATAATTCCAGGGCTTTAGAGATATTTCCCTGGGAAACCCTGGCAAAATCAGAGGCTTTATCTTCGCTAATACCTGTATGGGGAATAAGAAAATTCTTAATATCTGCCTCTGTGAACCCCGGTATTTTTATGAGCTGGCATCTTGATAATATTGTCGGGATGATCTTGTCAGGCTCTTCGGAAACAAGAAGGAATACAGTCTTTTCAGGTGGTTCTTCGATAAGCTTCAGGAGCTTGTTTGAAGTTGCCTGGTTCATCTTTTCGGGAAGCCATATTATCATTATTTTATAGTCAGCTTCAAATGTCTTTAGGCTGAGTTTTTTTATTATTTCTGAAGCTTCAGCGGTGTAAATCATTCCCTGTGAGTTCCCTGTCTCAAGAGTGTTGAGCCAGTCGTTAAGAGAAATGAAAGGAGACAGCTTTACAAATTCTCTCCATTGTTCAATATAGTTGTCGCTTACAGGCTCCCCACCTTTCTTATCCTTCACAACAGGAAAGACAAAATGCAGGTCAGGGTGTACAAGCTTCTCATATTTCTGGCATGATTTGCAGGTACCGCAGGAATCTTTTTCAGTGCGGTTTTCACAGCTTATATATTTTGCGTAGGAGAGGGCCAGGGCGAAACTGCCGCATCCTTCAGTGCCTGCAAAAAGCTGGGCATGACTCACCCTGTTTTCACGCACTGTGCTTATCAGCCTTTCCACGATCTCTTTATGGCCCGGTAATTCTGAAAAATTCATGCGGCAATAATACTACATTAAATTTACAGTGCAGCCAGTGCTTTGGTATAATCAGGTTCATGCGATAATTCTTGCACCTGTTGGCAGTGAACAACTTTTCCCCCGGCATCAATAACCACTATGCTGCGGGAGTAAAGGCCTTTGTACGGACTGTCTGTTATCTCAACGCCATAAGCTTTGCCAAAATCCTTATCCCTGAATCCTGACAATGTTATAACATTCTGAATACCTTCGGTCGTGCAGAATCTTTTGGCTGCAAATGGAAGGTCCTTCGAAATTGCAAGTACGACAGTGTTTACTTTACCGGAGGCAAGCTCATTGAATTTCCTGACAGAATTTGCGCATGTTGAAGTGTCGAGGCTTATGAAAATATTCAGAACAACTTTTTTGCCTTTAAATTCGCTTAGTGAAAGTTCAGTAAGATCTGTTTTTACAAGAGTGAAAGGAGGAGCAGTCGTTCCTTCTGCAGGCAGTGTCCCATAAGTTTTCATAGGATTGCCCTTCATTGTTACATTAGCCATGGGTTTTCTTTCAAAGATAACAATTTATGTACAAACCGTTTAAAAGAAAAACTTAAGCTAAAAAGCTGAAAATCGCTTAAAATTGTTAGGTTTGTATACGAGTACAATCAATTAAAAGATATTTATATGAAAATGATTCAGGATTTTAACTTCAAAGGGAAAAAGGCAATCGTAAGGGTTGATTTCAATGTGCCTCTTGATAAAAAAACTGGTGAAGTGACAGATGATACAAGGATCAGGGGAGCACTTCAGACGATCAAAAAAATTACTGGCGATGGAGGATGTCTTATCCTGATGTCACACCTCGGCAGGCCTGAAGGTCGTATGGAAAAATACTCGCTTAAACCTGTCCTTCCTGTACTTGAGAAACACCTTGGGCAGAAGGTTCTGTTCGCAGATGATTGTCTTGGTGAGTCAGCGGTAAAGATGTCGGCAGCGCTCAAACCCGGTGAGGTACTTCTCCTAGAGAATGTCCGTTTTTATCCTGAAGAAGAAGGCAAGCCTATTCTTCCCGAAACGGCAACTGATGAGGAGAAAAAAGCGGCTAAGGCAGAACTTAAGGTTAAGCAGAAAGAGATGGCCAAAAAGCTTGCCGGTTATGCGGATGTTTATGTCAACGATGCATTCGGAACTGCACACAGGGCCCATGCAACAACTGCAGTGATGGCAGATTATTTCGAGGAAGACAAGAAGATGTTTGGTTTCCTTATTAACAGCGAGCTTGCTGCAATGGACAAGGTTCTGAAAGATCCGCAGCGTCCGTTAACAGCAATACTTGGCGGCGCCAAGGTATCTGATAAAATTCTGCTTATTGAAAACCTTCTTAATAAGGTAGATAACCTTATTGTAGGAGGAGGCATGACCTATACATTTATAAAGGCTATGGGAGGAAAGATCGGTAAGTCACTCTGTGAGGAAGACAAGCTCGACCTGGCTCTGCAGCTCATTAAGAAAGCAAAAGAAAGAAACGTGAAGCTGCTTCTTCCTGTTGACAGCCTTAACGGCAGCGAATTTTCGAATGAGGCTGAGATAAAGGTCACGGCTGTTGATGCTGTCGATGAAGGCTGGCTCGGACTCGATATAGCTGAAAAAACTATACAACAGTACTCGGATGTGATACAGAAATCAAAGACAATTTTGTGGAATGGTCCAATGGGTGTATTCGAGATGGAAAAATTCTCAAAGGGCACGGTTGCAATAGCAAAAGCAATTGCAGAAGCAACATCAAAAGGAGCATACAGCCTTATTGGCGGTGGCGACTCAGTTGCAGCCATCAACAAGTACAAGCTGGCCGATAAGGTAAGCTATGTATCGACAGGAGGCGGTGCAATGCTCGAATATATGGAAGGCAAAAAGCTTCCAGGCATTACAGCCATCAGGAAAGAATAAATTTTTATAAAATTTTCAAATTGTAATTACCCTTTCCCTTTCAGGGGAAGGGTTTTATTTTTATGCTTCCATCAGGTTAATGGTATTATTCGTGAAGATGATTTCAAATCTTATGGAAACCAATTAACGAACTGTAAATTACATTTTGTAAAATTACTGTTCTGGCGTTTTTCAGCTCATTGGTTAAGTCTCAGCCTGTTTGTCCTGTTTTTACATCTGAAGGCAGCAAAAGTTTAAAAGATGAGTTGAAATAAGGGATCGATATGACTCCCGTCGCGATTTGAACTGATCGGAATGCAAATTGTTATATTTGTATTTAGAATGAAAAATTTAACATACATCCTCACAGCACTGATCCTGGTTTTTACCGGCTGCAGCAAAGACAACGAAACCCCCAGGTCAGGTATTGCCACAATTGACAATACTACTTTCCAGAGCACAACATATTATATCTTCGGTTTTTCATTTCCCAGAGCTTCAAAGATTTCAACACTTGAAGCAGTAGGACCAGATATAACTGTTTATGTCAATCCTGTAAATGCAACATCACTTTACCTGATGGCAAATAACCGGCTTCCATCTTTCCTTAAAGTTGGCGAATATGGCAGCGAAACAGAAGCAGTTAACGCATTTAAGAATCTTAAGGAGGTGCCTCAGAGTGTCAACTGGATTGATATTGCTGAACCGGTAAAACCGTACCAGGTCTGGGTGTACAGGTCAAATGAAGATGAATACACCAAAATTAGGATCATAAGCACAAAAGCCGAACAACGAATGAGCACATTGCTTAATCGTTTTGTTGATTACGGCGAATGTACTTTCGAGTGGGTTCACCAGCCTGACGGATCAATTAAATTTCCCTGAAAAATGACTGGCAGCTTCAGGCAGGAAATTTTTAATATCAACACAACCCTTCAATTTGAAGATGCTGCATTAAAAATAATGAAGCATCAATATGAAAATAACCCTGTTTACAGGTCTTTTACCGATCTTATTAAAATCGATCCTGGTTCAGTCACTGACATCCATCAGATACCATTTCTTCCTGTTGAGTTTTTCAGGAATCACAATATTATTACTGGTGGCAGAAAAATTGAAATAACATTCGAGAGCAGCGGAACAGCCGGCATGGTACCTGGCAGACATCATGTATCCGATGTTTCTTTATACGAGGAAAGCTTCATCAGAGGCTTTTCTATGTTTTACGGAGCACCTGAGGAATACATACTCACAGCATTACTTCCTTCGTACCTCGAAAGATCGGGATCTTCCCTTGTCTATATGGTTGACAAGCTCATAAATCTTACAAAATCAGAACTTAGCGGTTTTTACCGTGATGATAAACCAGAGCTTATCAGCACCCTAAAAAAAGGATTGCTTTCGGGAAAGAAGTTGCTGCTTATCGGTGTAAGCTTTGCACTGCTTGATCTTGCTGACCAGTACCCTGCAGATCTTTCAGGGGTTACAATAATGGAAACAGGCGGAATGAAGGGCAGGAGGAAGGAGGTGACACGGGATGAGCTGCATAACATACTAAAATCAAGGCTGAATGTTGACGCAATCCACTCGGAATATGGGATGACAGAGCTTCTGAGCCAGGCATATTCAAAACATGATGGCATATTTCATTGTCCTCCCTGGATGAAAATTCTACTCCGCGATCCCCAGGACCCGTTGTCGGTTATCTCAGAACCTGGAAGGACCGGGGGTATAAACATAATTGACCTGGCAAATGTCAATTCATGTTCTTTTATTTCAACAGGAGACCTTGGCAGGCTTCACAAAGATGGAGGTTTCGAGGTGCTCGGACGTTTTGACAACAGCGATATCAGGGGCTGTAACCTTCTTTCAGATTAAGGAGCCCCGCGGTATGACGCCAGGACCCATGACGCCTGGACTCTCGACACTAAAACCCCAGCTTCTTCCTTATCTCTTCAGGAACTGCATTTTTATGAACCATTATATATATGGTCTTTGCCCTGACGTAGTTTTCAGACATGTTAAGGTACCCGCCTGTGCTGTTACTGCCGGCACCCCATGAATTTTTTGTTACATAATAGGTCTTCCCGTTCTGGTCAGTGACAAGACCGGTAACATGCATGAGATGATCATCTGTTGTTGATTCATCTTCAAACCATTTCTGCCTGAGATCCTGGGTTATATTCATTTCAGGGAAAGGCTGGCTGAAGCTGTATGCCTCCGCACTTCTTTCCCCTTCTGTCATAGGGCCGAATTTCTTGAGGTCAGATGATGAGTATGAATTTTTATCATTCGTCTCAGGAATAATCGCAACGCTGTTCCAATGTGAAAATCCGGCTTCACTGACATCCCCATCCCATGCAAGGGTAAATCCGTTCTTCAGAGAATAATTCATTATGCTTATTAGCTCATTGAGAGGGACATTGTAGAAATTTACTTTTCTCCAGTTATCAGGTACAGGCACCAGTCCCATAGAATAAAAAGGATAATGTGTGAAGGAAGTAATCTCGACATAATCTTCAGGGTTTATTCCGAGGCTTGAAGCGAAACTTTTCGGTGTATACCTGACCCCTTTATAAATGAATGATTCAGGAACCTCCCCCAGGTAGGTGTCAAGAATTTCATTTCCAACCTGCTTGTACAGATCGGTCTCTATCCGTCGATCCACCGCGACTTTACCTATTGCATTTATGACGGAGTTCAGCTCATTTTGAGAGCTGAAATTTTGACCTGTATAAACTTCATCCGGGACAATGCCATTCACTGTGAATTCAATCATCCAATCGTGAGAAAGGCTTCCCTGGCCAAGATTTCCATTTCCCTGCTTTAGAAAGTTATCATGAAGCTTGTCAATATAATTGTACCTTACTATATACATCTCGGATAGGTCATATTCACCCTTTCCCATTCTCAGAAGCTCAGATTCTATGAATGAGGTTGTTGCAAATGACCAGCAGGTCTTGGTACTTGCCTGGTCCTTAACAGACGTGGCTTTAAGCTCTGTTACAGGAGTGAATTTATAACCGGTTTTGATCTCTGCGGCATCTTTCTTTTGTGCATATGAAGAAAGAGCGATTGACAACCCAATTACGGCTGTGAACAAATTTTTTAACATATGTTTTATTTAGTATCAGGTCTATAAAAGTAGCTGATCGCGGTCAGCACCGGGTCAAAATTAACTATTTTGAAATAATTTTCAGCTTAAGTATATCAAACATCAGTTCTCTACCTTAATGTAGGGTAGAAAGCATCTGGTATATGTTCTATTTTGCTGTCGTTATTTTTTATAATTACTGTGACAACATCGAACCTGCATTCCTTGTCATTGCCCCATCTTTTCATATAACCCTCGGCAGCTAAAATTATAGATCTCTGCTTCGCCCTGTTAATTGCATTGACTGGATCGTCAAAGAAATCCCCGGTTCTTGTCTTAACTTCAACAAAGACGATGAATTCATCTTTTTCTGCAATAACATCAATTTCATTCTTGCCCCAGCACCAGTTCCTGTGAAGGATCCTGAACCCGTTCCCTGCAAGAAAAGATACAGCAAGTTCCTCGCCCTTGTCACCGAGACTTTTTGAATCGGTCATTACCTGGAAGTAAATTCAGTTAAATATCTATTAGCTTGTTTTTTATTGCAAACAGGATGAGGCTCGCTGTGTTCTTTGAATTTGTCTTTCCTAGCAGATTAGCCCTGTGTTTATCAACTGTTCTTTTGCTTATGAAAAGAGTCTCTGCAATCTCCTGGTTTGAAAGCCCTTCACATATTTTAAAAAGTATCTCCTTTTCTCTTTTTGACAGGTTTGCCGATTTGCTCTCATTCTCCCTGTGTTTTATTTTTTGAATTACATGGTAGAGAAGCTCCTGTGAGAAATAGCTTCCACCCTTCCTAACTGTAAGAATTGCCTCCTTAACTTCGTTTATATCCGAATCTTTCAGAAGGAATCCTTTGGCACCGGCGTCAACCATTTTATAATAATATTCCTCCTCGCCGTACATTGAGAGTGCTATTATTTTCAGTTCAGGACTGATCTTCATCCCCTTTTTTGTTGCTTCGATGCCATCCATTTCAGGCATGTTGATATCCATCAGGGCAACATCAGCATTACTGTTTCCAATTATCTCAAGGAACTCAATGCCGTTTGAGGCTTCACCTGCAACTTCAAATTCGGGAAAAGCATTAAGGAGGATTTTCAGACCGTTTCTGAACAGCTGGTGATCGTCGGCAATTATGATTCTGATTTTATCCATTATTATCCATCCTCAACGTTATTCAACCATTTTTATAAGGGCGCTCATTCCTTTTCCGGGGTTGCTTTCAAGCACAAAAACGCCATCCACTGTTCTCACTCTTGTCTCAATATTTGAAAGGCCCATTCCTTTTGTATCTTCATTAGCAAGAGCAGAAGTATCGAAGCCCCTGCCGTTGTCGGAAAACTGCAAGGTAACAATTTTCTCATGCTTGTTCAGCTCGATTTCAATTCGTGATGCACCTGAATGCTGGATCGAATTATTGATCAGTTCACAGGTTGCCCTGTACATAACAACTTCCTTCTCATTTTCAAGCCTTATATTTTCCATGTTTGATTTAAACTCGATCACTACAGCCTTAGTCTGGTTGATCTTTGTCGTGAATGCTCCAAGTGCGCTGGTAAGTCCGAAATTCGATAGCACATGGGGGCTGAGGTTGTTGCTAATATCTTTTATTGTCGCCAGGGCCTCATTAACAAGATGGGTTGTGTTATTAAGTATAAGCGTTCCGGATGGGTCGTTTATCCTCTGACCCATTGCCGACAAAGACATTTTTACTGTTGACAGTAATGGACCGAGACCATCATGAAGGTCTTTTGCGAATCTTTTCCTTTCGTTCTCCTCGGTATTTATTATTGCATTCAGGACCCGTATTTCGGTGCGTTGCCGGTCTGTTTCAGCCCTTTTTAATGAAAAGAACAATTCTCTCATGAGGATCACACCTCCTATGATCATTACAGATACCCCTACACCAACCCATTCATAGACCATCTGCCAGGTATATGATGGCGTTCCATTGAAATATTCAAAAAGCTGAATTATCTTCATCACTGCCATGAAAACGAAAGATAATGAGAGGAGTATCCATGAAACCCTGTATTTTGTCAGCTTCATGAAGCCAAGAGCGATAGATGCTGCCATCATCTGCAGTACAATCGAAATTATAAGAGCAATAAGTCTGACCATTTTCGGGGAGGGTGAATGCACAAAAATAGGAGTAATTCCATTAATTATCAATTGAATTATCATACCTGATAAATGCTGCTTCCATCTCTTCAACTTTTATATATATTTGGCGCATCAATGACCTTTCATGAATATTCTCTATAACACTGGTATATATCTTTACATAACCGCCGTCAGGATTGCTTCATTCTTTGATTTAAGGGCAAGGCTATGGGTCAGGGGAAGAAAGAACTGGAGAGAAAAGGTCAGGGAGAAGATCAGCCCGGGAGATAAAGTCTTCTGGATTCATTGTGCTTCTCTGGGGGAGTTTGAGCAAGGGAGGCCGGTGGTAGAAGAGATAAGAAGGCAGAAACCAGGAATAAAGATTGTACTGTCATTTTTCTCTCCTTCCGGATATGAGATAAGAAAGGATTACCCCGGGGCAGACCTTGTTACATACCTGCCTGCAGACACCAGGAGAAATGCCTCAGCTTTCATTGACCTTATACATCCGGAGGCTGCAATGTTTGTGAAATATGAATTCTGGTACAATTACATATCAGTGCTGCATGAAAAAAATGTGCCTGCCTATCTTATTTCAGGAATTTTCCGTCCGCAGCAGCATTTCTTCAGATGGTACGGATCATTTTTCAGGAAGATGCTTTTCAGGTTCAGTAAAATATTTGTCCAGGATGACGGGTCATTGATGCTGTTGAAGGGGATTGGCATCAAGAATGCAGAAAAAGCCGGGGATACCAGGTTTGACAGGGTGGCGGAAATAGCTTCACATGCCAGGGATATTGAAAAGCTTGAACAGTTCAGGGGAAATGAAAAGTTGTTGCTGGCAGGAAGCAGCTGGAGGCAGGATGAAGAGATCGTTGCCGGGTACATTAATGAGAATCCCGGAAGGATGAAATGGGTCTTTGCTCCTCATGAGATAGATGATGCAAACATAGAAAGACTTGAAAAGTTATTCAGCACCAGCGTGATAAGATTTTCTAAGTTCGATATAAAGGATGACGCCAGGGTTATGATAATCGACAATATCGGAATGCTTTCCTCAGCTTACAGGTATGCCCACATTGCTATTGTCGGAGGAGGTTTTGGCAAGGGTATTCATAACATACTCGAACCTGCCTGCTGGGGAATACCTGTTTTATTCGGACCCCGCCATGAAAAATTCAGGGAGGCAATTGAACTCCTAAAGGTAAACGGGGGAATAACCTTTAATTCTTTCGAAAGTTTTAAAGCTGCGATTGACAAATTACTCTCAGATGAAGCTTTTTACTTAAAATCAGGAAATGAAGCTTCTTCTTATGTTAATAATAATAAGGGAGCAACAAACATTATTTTGAGAGAAGTAATTGACAGATTATAAACAGAATCAGGCTTAAAAGTTGTTAAAAACTATAATATAAGGTGTTGTTACCGTTCCTGTGAACGTGTTTAACTTGCTCACTTATATCTATTTGACCTTTGATATTTGTAAATATTTGTAAATCAGGAACATATATAAACAAAAAACCCTTAATCCTATTTTTATGATGAAACTATTGAAACGATTGTTTATGTTGATGGTTTTCCTGTCGGCAGGTATGCTGATGTATGGACAGGGATCGACCACTTCAACAATGAGTGGAAAGATTTCTGACAGCCAGGGAGAATCTCTTCCGGGAGCTACAGTAGTTGCCACTCATGTGCCTTCAGGTACAGTATACGGAGCTACTGCCAATACCCAGGGTCTTTTTACAATTCAGGGTATGCGTCCGGGTGGACCTTATAGTGTAAATGTTAGTTTTATTGGATATTCAGCAGTGAGTTATACTGACATTACACTCTCATTGGGCGAGAATTATATCCTGAATGTAAAATTGCAGGAAGGAGTTGCCACTCTTGGAGAGGTTGTCGTAAGTGCCACCTCAATAAGAAATATGAAGAGTGACAGGGCTGGTGCCATTACAAGTGTAAACAGGGAATTCATATCAGCTACACCAACTATAACCAGAAGCATGAACGACGTCATGCGCCTTTCTCCACAATCAAGCGTAACCAGCAACGGCTATGCGGTTGGAGGTGGAAACTACCGTCAGTCGTATGTAACAGTTGATGGTGCAGCATTTAATAATGCCTTCGGTATAGGTGCTAATTTGCCCGCGAGCGGCTCCCCTATTTCACTTGATGCATTGCAGGAAGTAACTGTATCAGTAACACCTTATGATGTGCGTCAAAGTGGCTTTGTGGGTGGTGCTATCAATGCAGTCACACGCTCAGGAGATAATGAGTTCAAAGGGTCAGCTTACACATACATGAATGGTAGTAAGTTCCAGGGGGATAAAGTCGGTGAATACCAACTTACCAAACAAGACACCAAATACAAGACCTATGGTTTGAGTATCGGCGGTCCGATCATTAAAAATAAATTATTCTTTTTCCTGAACGGTGAATACGAAGATAATGTCAGCCCTGGTCCGTCATTTATTCTTAGCCCGGATGGAACAACCTTCGGTACAAACAATGTTGTACGTCCTACCCAGGCTGATGTTGATGCGATGAAAACTTTTCTCGCGACAACTTACAACTATGATCCCGGCCGTATCTCCAATTATCCTGCCGAAACACCCTCATTGCGCTTAATGGGACGTTTTGACTGGAACATTAATGCCAACAACAAGTTAAATCTTCGCTTATCTCACACGAGATCAAAATATTCATCTTCTCCATCTGGTTCTGTAAGCCCGCTTACTGCTAATACAATTTATCCCGGGAGCGCTCCCCTGTCTATAAACCAGGGACAAGGCCGTACTTCAAATTATGCTATGTATTTTGAAAGTTCACGCTATTTCCAGAACCAGAATTTCTCATCAATAGCTACAGAACTAAACTCAGGTCTGTTTGACAAAAAGGTGAACAATATGCTTCGTTTCACATATTCGTACCAGGATGAGCCGCGTTCTTATGAGGGTGGAGCTTTTCCCACGGTGGATATTCTGAAAGACGGGGCAGTATATATGTCGTTCGGCCCAGACCCTTTTACCGCCGGCAACACACGCGTGGTCAGTACTTATGTTGTCACCGACGAAGCAACCTGGACTCTTGGCTTCAATAATTTCATGGCAGGTTTCCAGTACGAATATCAAAATGCCATAAATGGATTTATGCAGGGAGGTAACGGGTATTATGTATTTTCATCAATGGCCAATTTCATGAGTGGTGCGAAACCGTCAGCATTTGCCATAACTCATTCAAATTCAGCTGACCTTTCGCAGTTTAAAGCTGAACTTGCTTTCCAACAATACTCTGCCTACCTGCAGGATCAGATGAACATTTCCAATAATTTCCGTCTGACTGCCGGTGTGCGCTTTGAGTTGCCCACCTATCCTTCCATTGAAAACACCAATTTCAACCAGGCATTTGCAAATCTTGATTTTGGAGGCACAAGTTATTCAACCGCACAGCTTCCTGATGCCAAAATTAATGTTTCACCCAGGGTAGGTTTTAACTGGGACCTGACAGGAGACCGCAAGTATGTGGTACGTGGAGGTACAGGAGTCTTTACAGGCAGATTGCCATACGTATGGCTGGTTTCGGTTGTTGGAAACGCCAACGTCGGGCAGACTCAATATTTTTACAACAGGACTTCCCAGGCAACCGGAGTACAGCCAGATTTTCATGCAAACCTGACAGATATACTTAGCCAGCTTTACGGAGGTAACTTTACCCCGGCCAATTTACCGGCACCGGCATCTCCGACTATTCTGAGCAAGAACCTTAAAATGCCTTCAACCTGGAAATCATCCCTGGCTTTTGACGCAATACTGCCAGGTGACGTAAATTTTACAGTGGAAGGAATTTATAACAAAGACCTTAATCCTGTTGTGGTTACAAATGCAGGGTTCTATGTATCAGGAACAAGACAGCTCAATGCAAATGATACACGTAATACATATGCACGCTATATAAATAACCAGAACGTTTATCTCATCGATAATAATAAGGAAAATGATTCTTATTACTATTCAGTTACTGCACAGCTGGCCAAGAAATTTGACATCGGTCTTGACCTGTCATTTGCCTATACCCGCTCAAAGTCAAAGGCATACAGCGATGGTATTGGCGACCAGGTGACATCAGCATTTACAACAAACACTTTCGGAGTAAACAGTGCAAACGAACATGAACTGGGCTACGGAACTTTTGTGGCGCCCAACAGGATAATTGCAACTTTGGGATATAAGAAAGACTACGCAAAACACTTCTCATCCGGTATTTATTTTATTTATGATGGAAGCGAGCTTGGATATGCAGGTGGATTTTCTTACACAAGATTCTCTTATACAATGGGTAACGTAGTTGGCGATGCCGGAGCAAACAACTTGCTTTATATACCTGCATCACGTTCAGATCTTGATTCATGGAACTTCGCTGACGCTACCGGATATACAGGCGTACAGCAAAGAGACGATTTCTGGGCCTATATTGAACAGGACAAATACCTGAGCAAGCACAAGGGCGAATATGCTGAACGTGGTGGCGCTGTATCACCATGGCACAACCAGCTGGATCTTAAATTTGTCCAGGATTTCTATCTTGATGTAAATGGCAAGAAAAATACTCTTGAGCTTGGTGTGGACGTTAAAAACCTTCCTAACCTGCTGAACAGCGACTGGGGACTTTACAAAGCAACTTATAGCACTAACATTCTCAGCTATAATACAACAAGCGGAGCTTATTCATTCCCTAAAGTGAACAATGAGGTATTGAAATCTACTTTCAAAAATTATGAAAGCTTCACATCAACTTATTTGGTCCAATTGTCATTGCGCTACATCTTCAATTAGCAATGATCAGTAAATATGTAAAAGAGGGCTGCCTGCATGGCAGCCTTTTTTCTTTCTTATAAAGGAAATTTTCGAGTATTCAAATAGCACTCTTTATTTTTTTCACCATTGTTGAAAAATCATGATTTTAATCAGTATTTCATACCCTGTCAAAGCCTGACAAGATGTTGGAATTATGCTGTTTTTACGCACTTCCAAAGACTAAAAAGAGTACTGTTAATAATTTCACAATACATTGAGGATCAATAAAATAAGCGATAGTTAATAACATAAGTTTAAATGTTGATAAACTTAAAATTTTACTATTGGTTAATAAGCCCTCTCTTGTGTACTTTAGCATTTACCGGCGATTAGTTTTATTGGTCGTGTAATTCAATCGTAATCAGAGCGAAATAAATATATGGAAGAATTATTTGTCCAGGATCCGTCTGTTGTGACAGAAAAAAAGAGAGAAGAGGCACAGGACATGCTTAAGAAATCAGAGAAGAAGACAAAGAATGAGGAGGAGAGCATGCCAAAGGCAACATACTCTCATGATGAAGCAGTGGAGGCAAGTATTGAATACTTCAAGGGGGATGAACTTGCTGCAAGGGTATGGGCAAATAAATATGCACTTAAAGATTCCTATGGCAACCTGTTCGAAAAAACACCGGACGATATGCATCACAGGATTGCCAGTGAAATACACCGCATTGAGCTGAAATATAAAAATCCATTATCTGAGGAGCTTATATACAGTGTTCTTAAAGATTTCAAATATATAGTTCCGCAGGGTGGTCCAATGACAGGCATTGGCAATGATTACCAGATTGCATCACTCTCAAATTGCTTCGTAATAGGCAACAACGGAAACTCCGATTCTTACGGAGGCATAATGAAAGTTGATCAGGAGCAGGTTCAGCTGATGAAACGTCGTGGTGGTGTAGGGCATGATCTTTCGCACATCAGGCCGAAAGGGACACCTGTTCTAAACAGCGCACTTACATCTACCGGTGTGGTGCCATTCATGGAGCGTTATTCAAATTCAACAAGGGAAGTTGCCCAGGATGGACGTCGCGGAGCTCTGATGCTTTCTATTTCGATCAAACATCCAGATAGTGGCAAGTTCATCGATGCGAAGATGGAAAGCGGCAAAGTAACAGGTGCAAACGTTTCGGTGAAGCTTACAGATGAATTCATGAAATGCGTGGAAAACCGCAGCTCATTCAGGCAGCAGTATCCAATTATCTCGCAAAATCCCAAATTCTCAAAGGATGTAGATGCAAACGAGCTGTGGAACAAGATCATACATAATGCCTGGAAAGCTGCAGAACCTGGTGTACTCTTCTGGGATACGATTATAAAGGAAAGTGTTCCGGATTGTTATTCTGATCTCGGTTATGCAACAGTTTCAACAAACCCCTGCGGCGAGATACCTCTCTGCCCTTATGACAGCTGCAGGCTTCTGGCCATCAATCTCTTCAGCTATGTTAAGAACCCGTTCACCCCAACAGCTGAGTTTGATTTTGAATTGTACAGGGAACATGTTGGTCTTGCACAGAGAATGATGGATGACATCATAGATCTTGAGCTCGAGAAAATTGATGCAATACTTGCAAAGATAAATGCAGATCCGGAAGAGGAAGAGCTAAAAAGGGTTGAAAGAAACCTCTGGGTCAACATAAGAAAAAAAGCAGAGGAAGGCAGAAGGACCGGAATTGGTATAACTGCAGAAGGCGACATGCTTGCTGCCCTTGGCTTGAGATATGGCAGCGACGAGGCTATTGATTTCTCTGTTGAAGTTCATAAAACAACAGCCCTCGAAGCATACAGGTCTTCAACCTACCTTGCAAAGGAAAGAGGTCCGTTCTCTATTTACGATGCAAAACGTGAGGCTGAAAATCCTTTTATTCTGAGGTTGAAGGAAGCAGATCCTGTTCTTTACAGCAATATGGAAAAGTTCGGAAGGCGTAACATCGCTTTGCTTACAATTGCACCAACAGGAACAACAAGCCTGATGACCCAGACAACATCAGGTATCGAGCCGATTTTTTCCGTTTTCTACAAGCGTAAGAGAAAGGTAAATCCGAATGACAAGAGTGTAAACATAACTTTCAAGGATGAAGTCGGTGATTGCTGGGAGGAGTTCGTGGTATTCCATCATAAGTTTGTCGACTGGCTGAGGATGAACGGTTATGATCCGGATGCAGTTACAAAGATGGATGATGCAGAGATAACGAAGATCATCGAAAAATCACCATACAGCAAAGCAACTGCAAACGATGTGGACTGGATTGCAAAAGTCAGGATGCAGGGCGCCATTCAGAAATGGGTTGATCATTCAATAAGCGTTACTATAAACCTTCCTTCCGATGTAAAGGAAGAGCTTGTGAGTGAACTTTATCTCACAGCATGGAAGTCAGGATGCAAAGGCGCTACAGTATACCGTGATGGTTCGAGGAACAATGTGCTAACTGCGGGCAAGGCAGAAGTACATTCAGAAAGACCGAAGAGACCAAAAGTGCTCGATTGCGATGTAATAAGGTTCAATATAAATGAGGAGAAATGGGTTGCATTCGTAGGCCTCAAGGACAACAAACCTTATGAGATATTTACAGGTGTGGCAGATGAGGAAGTTTTCCCGATTCCAAAGAGCATTACAAAAGGGAAAATCGTGAAGAACAAAGACGAGGAAGGAAACACACGTTATGATTTCCAGTACACCGACAAGTATGGCTATAAAAAAACAATGGGAGGTCTTTCACATACTTTCAGCCCTGAGTTCTGGAACTATGCAAAGCTTATCTCGGGTGTGCTCAGGCATGAGATGCCCATACAGGACGTTGTAACACTTGTCCAGTCACTTAAGCTCGACAGCGAGTCGATAAACAACTGGAAAAATGGTGTCGAAAGGGCTTTAAAGAAATATATTCCTAACGGCACAAAGGCAAAAGGAACATGTGGCGAATGCGGATCACATAACCTTGTTTATCAGGAAGGCTGCCTGATCTGCAAAGATTGTGGCTGCTCGAAGTGCGGCTAGTTATTTCAGCACTTTCAGCTTCCTGCCAACTTTTGTAAAAGCCTCAATAGCCTTGCTGAGGTGTTCAATCTCGTGTGCGGCAGAAAGCTGCACCCTGATTCTTGCCTGGCCCTTTGGTACAACAGGGTAGTAAAACCCTATAACATAGATCCCTTCTTCGAGGAGCATTGCGGCAAAATCCTGTGATAATTTTGCATCGTATAGCATTACTGCGCAAATGGCAGATTTTGTTGGCTTGATATCAAAACCAAGGTTTGTCATCCTGCTGATGAAATATTCTGCATTACGGTGAAGCTTATCCTGCAGTTCGTTGCTATCTGTCATCATGCTGATCATTTTTATTCCTGCAGCAGCTACAAGAGGCGGTATGGAATTGGAGAAAAGATAAGGCCTTGATCTTTGTCTTAGCAGCTCGATTATCTCCCTTTTCCCTGTAGTGAATCCTCCGATAGCCCCTCCGAAAGCTTTTCCCAGGGTTCCTGTAATTATCTCGACCTTTCCCATGATGTTATGAAGCTCCGTAACACCACGTCCGGTTTCACCTACTACACCTGCGGAGTGTGATTCATCAACAATCACCATGGCATTGTATTTCTCAGCAAGTTCAACGATCTTCTTCATCGGGGCAACATTGCCATCCATCGAAAAGACCCCGTCAGTGACAATCAGCCTGAAACGTTGCGCCTGTGCGGCTTTTAGCTGTTCCTCAAGATCAGCCATGTCGGCATTTGCATAACGATATCTCTGGGCTTTGCAGAGCCTTACACCATCTATAATCGATGCATGGTTGAGAGCATCGGAAATGATGGCATCCTCTTCGGTGAGAATCGGCTCGAACACGCCGCCGTTTGCATCAAAGCAGGCAGCATAAAGAATCGTATCTTCAGTGTGGAAGAACCGTGCGATCTTTGCTTCAAGCTCTTTGTGAAGGTCTGTGGTACCGCATATGAATCTTACCGATGACATTCCATAACCATGTGTATCAAGGGCTTCCCGTGCTGCACTGATAAGCTGTTCATTATCTGATAGTCCCAGATAGTTGTTGGCACAAAAATTAAGAACCTTCTGTCCGGAATCGAGAGTTATCTCAGCTCCCTGTGGAGACACAATTATCCTCTCTTTTTTGTAAAGTCCGGCTTCTTTGATTTCATTGATAATAACCGACAGATGTTTCTGAAAATCAGTATACATATTTTCTTATTTTAAAACTCGTTTGAAGTTGAAGCCACCCAGGCTAGTTTTAATATGATTATTGAAGTTATATTCAGTTCTGGCCACCCCTCCTTTAAAAGGATGTGAGAATAAATGTAAAGTTATCTTACCAGTACTAAGCGATTATAAATAAAATTTAATCCCAGTTCAGTATTACCTTGCCACAGTTGCCTTCGGCCATGGCATCAAAGCCACGCTGGAAATCATCGATACTGAAGCGATGTGTAATGACAGGATCAAGGTTGATGCCTCCTATAATCATCTGCTCCATCTTGTACCAGGTTTCCCACATTTCCCTTCCATAGATTCCCTTAAGGGTAATGGCTTTAAAAATGATCTCGCTCCATGGCACTTCAAAGTTTGAAGGCAGGATGCCAAGAAGTGAAATGCTTGACCCGTTGTACATGTTATCGAGCATCTCGACAAATGCTTTTGGTGAACCTGACATTTCGAGGCCTATATCAAAGCCTCTCATCCCGAGTTTTTTTACAGCATCAGCTATTTTCTCACCCTTTGAAGGATTGATTGTAAGTGTTGCACCCATCTTCTTTGCTATTTCAAGCCTTTGTTCACTGAGGTCACTTGCAACAATGAACCTTGCACCGGCATATTTTGCAATTGCAACAGCCATGCTCCCAATCAGTCCTGACCCGGTAATCAGCACATCTTCGCCAATGAGAGGGAACGATAAAGCAGTATGTGTTGCATTTCCGAAAGGATCCATTATTGCAGCCCAGTCATCGGGGATCCTGTAATCGAGCGGAACAACATTTGAAGATGGGATTTTTACATATTCGGCAAAAGAACCATCGATATGAACGCCAATACCAACAGTGTTCTCGCATACATGTTCTTTTCCCCTTCGGCAATTACGGCAATGTCCGCACGCAAGATGCCCTTCGCCTGTAACCCTGTCTCCTATTTTAAAATTAGTTACACCGGCACCCATCTCTGCAATATATCCCATGTACTCGTGGCCAATAACCATTGGTGTTTTAATCGTTTTCCTCGACCACTCGTCCCAGTTATAGATATGAAGATCTGTTCCGCAGATTGCAGATTTTTTTACCTTTATTATCACGTCATTCAATCCGGGTACCGGTACCGGCACCTCCTGCATCCAGAGTCCTTTTTCAGGCCTGGCTTTTACGAGAGCTTTCATCTTTTCCATACAAAAAAGTATTTCAAACGCTGATAATCTATAAATACTCACAGGCCAAATTTCCTGAAGAGCCAGATAGAAAGTAAGTTCGATGCAAAATTAATACAATTTGGCGGGATAAAGCTGACTTTTGTTATGCTGTGAATGTTGAGCTGTTTGGTTATCTTTGTGGTTTAAATTAACAGAATTAAATATGGAACGTGTGAGAGTGCGTTTTGCACCAAGTCCGACAGGACCTTTGCATATTGGAGGTGTGAGAACAGCTCTTTACAATTATCTCTTCGCAAAGAAACATAACGGGACTTTTATACTCAGGATAGAAGATACGGACCAGGTAAGATTTGTTGAAGGAGCAGAGGAATACATAATGGAGTCTCTTGCATGGTGCGGCATTAAGATTGACGAAGGAATAAGGGAAGGCGGCAAATACGGCCCTTACCGGCAGAGCGACAGGAAAGATATTTACAGGCAGTATGCTGATGTTCTTATTGACAAGGGTGATGCCTATTATGCTTTCGATACTTCAAATGATCTTGACCAGCTTAGGATTGAAGCAGAAAAGACAGGCAATACATTCATCTATAATGCCACAGTAAGGAATATGCTTAATAATTCCGAATCAATGCCTGAATCGGAGTGGCGCAAGAAGCTTGACAGTGGTGAACCGTATGTTATACGTTACAAAATGCCGCAAAATGAGGAATTTCATTTTGATGATGTCATACGTGGGCATATCGTTGTGAATACCGATACACTCGATGATAAGGTTCTCTTTAAATCAGACGGTATGCCGACATACCACCTGGCAAACATCGTCGATGATCATCTTATGGAAATCACGCATGTTATCCGGGGTGAGGAATGGCTTCCTTCATTGCCGCTTCATTTTATGCTCTACAGGTCATTCGAATGGAAACCTCCGGTATTTGCTCATCTGCCATTGCTTCTCAAACCCGATGGTAAAGGGAAGCTCAGTAAAAGAGATGGTGACAGGATGGGGTTCCCGGTGTTTCCTTTATTCTGGCCTTACGGCGAGACTGCCAAAGGTTACCGCGAAGAGGGTTACTATCCTGAAGCATTCGTTAATATACTGGCTTTTCTGGGCTGGAATCCCGGGACCGAACAGGAGATATTTTCAATGGATGAGCTTATAAAGGCATTCTCAATTGAAAGAGTCGGCAAGTCGGGATCGAGATTTGATCCTGAAAAAGCAAAATGGTTCAATCACCAGTACCTGCAAAAAAGAACTGATAACCAGCTTGCGATAGAATTCAGGGAGATACTCAGGACAAAAGGCCACCATGTTGATATCGGAGAGCTTGAGGACCTTGTAAAGCTAGTTAAGGAGAGGGTTAGCTTTGTAAATGAAATATGGGAACAGACAGACTTTTTCTTTGTTGCTCCTGAAATATACGATAGTGAAGCCGTACGCAAACGGTGGAAAGAAGATTCTCCTGCATTATTGCTGGGTTTAAGATCCGAGCTTTCGAAGCTGGACCACTTCACACCTGATGTTACAGAACCTGTGATAAAAGGATGGATTGAAAAAATGGGTTATAATACCGGGTCAGTGATGAACGCCTTCCGGCTTGTTCTTGTTGGATCATTGAGGGGACCTCATATCTTTGATATCATCAGCTGGATAGGAAAAGAAGAAACTCTGAGAAGGATCGACAGGGGAATTGCTGTATTAAGCGGTAAATAATTATGAATATTCCTCAGCCAGGGGATTATATCGATATTCATGTTCATGGTGGGAAAAGCTCCGACGGGATCTTCATACTCGAAACACTGATGGCGCATGAAGACAGACTCCCTGAAGAGACACAGGGCGCAGCATTCACCTATGGCATTCACCCATGGTTTCTTACAAAAGAAAATTCGAAAAGACAGCTGGAGCTTGTAAAGGAAATAACTGCGGAACCCGGCATTGTTGCAATAGGAGAGGCCGGTTTTGACAAGCTTAAAGGTCCGTCAATTGAACTTCAGTCGGAAATATTCAATGAACAGGTAAAAATCTCTGAAGAACTTCACAAGCCATTGATAATACATTGTGTAAGAGCATGGGATGAAGTTCTTGATGCAGCAAAAAAGCTTAAGCCCAAAATGCCATGGATGATTCATGGATACAGGGGAAAGATCAGGCAGGCAGAACAGTTGATTTCGAAAGGTTTCTGGTTGTCTGTATGGTTTGATTTTGCGCTGAGGCCTGAATCTTCAGAATTGATGAAAGATATTCCGGCTGACAGGTTTTTCCTGGAAACAGACGGCGCTGATGTAAGTATAAAGTCAATTTATGAAAAGGTTGCCGCTGACAAGGGAATTGTTGTTGATGAACTTAAAGCACTGCTTTTTTCGAACTATATGAAATTCTTTGGAATAACTGATTAAAATTTCTGAAAAATATTATTCAATGACGAGCTGGCTGGCAAGGACAGAGATGCTTTTAGGACCGGAACAGGTTGATAAATTAAAGAATGCGAATGTTCTAGTTGTCGGGCTTGGAGGTGTGGGCAGCTTTGCAGCTGAGATGATATGCAGGGCCGGGGTTGGTGCCATGACTATAGTCGATGGTGATACGGTGCATGTTACAAACCGCAACAGGCAGCTTCCAGCATTAAAGAAAAATGAAGGATTGCCTAAGGCCGATATTATGGCAGCAAGGATGATGGAGATAAATCCCGGTCTTAAGCTTACAGTTCTTAACGAGTACCTCAAGGATGAGCGGATGGTCGAGGTTCTTAAGGAAGGCTACGATTATGTGGTTGATGCTATTGATACCCTCTCTCCGAAAATTTTCCTGATCCATCATACCGTTAACCTGAAGATGAAACTGGTGAGCTCGATGGGAGCCGGGGGTAAGTTTGATCCTCTCGGAATAAGGGTTGCTGATATATCTGAAACGACCGACTGTAATCTGGCCCGGATACTGCGGAAAAAGCTTCACAGGCTTGGACTGAACTCAGGATTTAAGGCAGTTTATTCTCCTGAGCCTGTCGACAAAAACAAAATATTAAGAGTTGAGGGCGAACGAAATAAGGCTTCTCTTGTTGGAACCATCTCGTATATGCCTGCTGCATTTGGAATAGTATGTGCCTCTGTAGTTATCAGGGACCTGGCCGGAATACCATCGGAAATCTGATCAGATTATGTCAAACCCCCCGTTCTTCTTTTTGAAGATGAGGTAGGCCGGTACGCCTATTGCAACAGTCAAAAGGGCAATAGATGATTCCACTGGTCTTTCAAGGAATGATAATATAAGTATCATGGCTCCTGCAGCAATATAGATCACCTGTGTTAAGGGAAATCCCGGGAGTTTAACAGATGAAGAATTATTTCGCCTGTTCCTGAATACTCCTGCAACTGTAAGAATCGGGAAGATCCCGAGGGCAAAACCCATGTATGTCAGAACCTGTTCGAATGTGCCAGAAAGTGCAAGGATGACTGCGATTAACCCCTGGAGGAGGATGGAATTTGAAGGAACCCCGAACCTGGGATGTATTTTTGCTACTGATTTGAAGAACAAGCCATCTTTTGCCATCTGGTAGTAAACCCTTGGACCTATTATTATGAATGCGCTCAGTGATGAGAAAAGGGCAAAGCCAATCAATAATGAAAAGAGAGTGTCAGCAGAAGGGCCAAACAGCTTTCCCATCGCCAAACCTCCGACAGAGATGACACCCTTCATTTCTGCAGGGCTTGTACTGTAAACATAAAGAGCATTGATTGCGACATACAGGATCATTACAATGCCTGTTCCAAGGAGAAGCGAAAATGGCAAGGTTCGCTGAGGATTTTTTATCTCAGCGCCCAGGTATGTAGAGGCATTCCATCCGCTGTATGCAAACATTATCCACATAAGTGACAGCCCGATCGTTTTCCAGCCTGCAAGTCCTGATTCAACACCAGCACCCTGGCTGAAATTACCTGGGTCTCCGTTGCCTGACATGAACCCTGCACCCAGAAGAAAAAGCACCAGCACTACTTTCAATATTGTCAATACGTTTTGAACTAGTGCTCCTGATTTGATGCCTGTATAATGAATCAATGTAAATATTACAACTACGCTCACAGCCAGGAAGGTCTTAACCCCGTTCTCTGTAAGTAATCCGTTATCAGCAAGCCAGGCTGAAAAAGAAGGAACAGCTCTTACAAAATATTCACTGAAACCAAGTGCCGAAGCAGCGATGGGGGCAGAAAAACCAACAATGAACGATACCCAGCCGCTCAGGAACCCGAAAACAGGATGGTAAAGTCTTGAAAGGAAAAGATATTCACCACCGGCACCCGGCATTGCAGCCCCCAGCTCACCATAGGAAAGCGCTCCGCATAAGGCTATTATTCCACCAGCAAGCCAGAGAGAAAGCATTAAAACAGGGCTGTTCAGCCCCTGCATCAATAAGCCGGTTGTCGTAAAAATTCCGGCCCCTATCATATTGGCAATTACAATATTGGTAGCCGGAAATAATCCCAGCTTTCTTTCAAGAGTTGATGGCACCATCATGGATTATTTTTCTGATAACTTGTAGCTTATTGAGAGCCCTCCTCCCTGGTTGTTTACAGTTGTCTGGTAATTCTTCAGACTTTTCACATAATCAAGGAATACCTGCTGACCACTCCTGTATGAACCTCTGCCGCCATCATAAACATTATGCGCTGTAAAGCAACCTCCGACCTTCAGCTTTGGATCAACATCAATAAAATAATTCTTATACCATTCTTTGTCTGCATCACTGAATACAAAATCGAATGGACCTTTAAGCTCTTTTACCAGATTATGGGCATCTGCCAGGCGGGCATCGATATAGTCTGAAAGGCCCGCTTTTTTAAAATTCTCAACAGCCTCTTTGTGCCTTCCTTCATCAACCTCTATTGTTGTAAGCTTTCCGCCCGTTTTGCTTAGCGCCCATGCAATCCAAATCCCTGAGTGGCCAGTGGACGTTCCTATCTCAAGTGCATTCTTGTAGTTTCCTTTTATTATGAGATTGTAAAGGGTCTGTCCATCACTTGCAGGAACATTAAGGTCCTGCCATTTGCCGCGGCTCTCTTCAAGGAACTTTCTGACTTTTTCATCAAGATCAGAATTCCCTTTGATGTCCTGTCCGGTAACATTTGCATTAAAAAGCAATATCACAATCGCAAGAGTAAGTCTTATTTCTAGCGTGATTTTCTTCATAATACGTTGATTTTGTTAAGCTGTTTTAATAGAGACAGTTAAACAGAACATATTATTTCATTTTTCAAAGCTATTTCAGAGATGAACAGTAAAGATTAAATATAACAGTACTTTTTGAGAACAGGAATAGTTGATAGCAGTTATATTTGTGTATCACTTATCTGTTTGACAATAGAGTTTGGAAAATTTTTAAAACAGAAATCCATGTATACGGTCAAAAAAATCCTTAAGGCAGTAATAATACTGATCATCGTTCTATGGGTTGCATTCTTTGGAATTATCCTTTATGCCGTTATAACAGATTATAAACCTGCAGAAAAGATAAGCATTGAGGAAAACCGTACTCCAGTTATACTGAACGAATCAGACGAGATATCATTAATGACCTGGAATATAGGTTATTGTGGGCTTGATGATAAGATGGATTTCTTTTATGATGGAGGAACCAGGGTAAGGCCTTCAAGAGAAGCTTATGAAGCAAATCTTGAGGCAGTTACAGCTTTTTTGAAGGAAAATGATACCCTTGATTTCATCTTTCTTCAGGAGACAGACAGGAAAAGTAAAAGGAGCTATAAGACCGATCAGTTTGATATTATTAAGAAAAAGCTCAATGCAGGTTCCTCACAATTTGCAATAAACTATGATGTGTTTTTTGTCCCGGTACCACCATCCGATCCGATGGGGAAGGTATTTTCAGGCATCGCAATATATGGACAAACCGCTCCTTCTACTTCCGACAGGTATGCCTTCCCTGGCACATATGGTTTCCCCAAGCAGCTTTTTATGCTCGACAGGTGCTTCCTTGTTAACAGGTACCCACTCGAGAACGGTAAGGAGCTTATTCTTGTAAATACCCACAACGAAGCTTTCGATCCTGGAAATATCAGGAAGGAGCAGATGGAATATCTTAAAGGCTTTCTTCTCGATGAATATTCAAAAGGAAATTACATCATTGCAGGTGGCGACTGGAACCAGACACCGCCTGATTTCAAACCTCAGTTCGGCAAAAATAAAGTCAACACCAGCCAGATGGCACTTCAGGATGGGTACCTGCCTGCAGAATGGAAATGGGGTTTTGACAGTACCGTTCCTTCCAACAGGACAGTTACTACTGCTTACAATCCGGAAGTTACAGCAACAACAGTAATTGATTTCTTCCTTCTTTCTCCCAATATAGGTGAATTCTCTGTAAGATGTATTGACCTGGGATTTAAGAATTCCGATCATAATCCTGTCATTATGAAGGTTAAGCTTAAAACTGCCGGCCAGTAAATGTTTGATGCTTGTTGTCCAGGGATAAACAATTTTTTATTTTTCTTGTTACTTCAATTCAAAGACCTGATATATGAACTTCACTGATTTCGTTACCCACCATGGCAAGAGAGTTAATAAGGATTACTTTGTAACTCTTATCCAGGCATCAAGAACTGATGGCAAAATTGCTCCTGTTGAGCTTGAGATGCTTTACAAGGAAGGGAAAAAATTCGGGCTTACAGATCCTGAAATAGAGAAACTCATTGCCACCGAAAGCAGTCATACTTATCATGCGCCATATAGTCTTAATGATAAATTCGAACATCTTTATAATGTCGCCATTATTATCCTTGCAGATGAGGTTGTAACAGACAGTGAAAAAAAGCTGCTGCGTAAATTTGCAATAGAAGCAGGGTTTGATGATAAGGTAATTGAAGATCTCCTCGACCTTCTGCTTGATGGTGTGAGGAAAAACACTGACGAAGAAGATCTGTTTGCTGAATTCAAAAAGACGCTCTTCCGCTGACAATTTTAAGTCTGAGTGTCGTAAACCATTTATTCCAACCTCGATATTACATTAATATTTGTTTAGATGCTAAACTATTGTTAATTTTGTTTAGCACCTAAACAATATATAATGAAGAATGATCTGCAGCAACTAATCGATCAATTCCTTAAGATCCTGCACCTTTATGCCGTCATAAACAGGAAACCAAAAGATTATGGAACAGGCGATCTTTTATACCTGACAGAGGTTCATACAATTAAGATGATTGGTGAGAACGATGAGATCAATATGACAGGTCTCGCCGGTATAATGGGGGTAACAAAAGGGGCAATATCCCAGACGATCAGGAAGCTTGTAAGCAAAAACCTTATAATAAAAGAGAACGGCAGCAACAGGAAAGAATTCAATCTCAGGCTTTCAGAAAAAGGTATTATAGTTCTGAGAGGCCAGGAAACTCTGCAGCAGGAACTGTTTGCATTTGCCGAAACTCTTTACAGCAAGGCAAACGATCATGATAAAGAGCTCGTTAGAAGGCTTTTTGAAGCTATAAGTAACAATATGGAGGAGCGTGTTAAAGCTTTGTAAGCATGAAAAGATTATCTGTAGCAGCATTTTTATTCATATCCATTGTTCTTCATGGGCAGGATGTCCTTGACGAGTACATAAAATACGGACTTGAAAATAACCTTGCACTTCAGCAGAAGCAGGCCAATTACCGCATTAGTGTTGAGGCGCTGAAGCAGGCCAGGGCGCTCTTCTATCCCGATCTCTCTTTCCAGGCGAGGTACACAGTTTCTGAAGGCGGCAGGGTGATCGACTTTCCAGTGGGTGATCTTCTTAATCCTGTTTACCAGACTCTTAATAACCTCACTTCATCCTCCCTGTTTCCCTTTGTTGAAAACCAGCAAATAAACTTTCTTCGTCCACAGGAGCAGGAGACAAAGCTGAGGCTTATTCAGCCTGTGTTCAATACTGACATCTATTACAATGCCAGAATCAGCAGGGAAATGACAATACTCGATGAATATGATGTTAATCAATACAGGAGGGAGCTTGTTTCCGAGATCAGGAAAGCTTATTATAATGCTGCGATGGCTGAGTCCATACTTCAAATGCTCTCCGGCACAAAGGTTTTGCTGGCTGAGAACGTGAGGGTAAATACTAAATTGCTTGAGAACGATAAGATTACAAGGGACTACCTGTTTCGATCGGAAGCAGAGATGAGCAAGCTTGAGCAGGAATTGCAGAATGCCTGGAAGAATAAGACACTTGCATTTTCGTATTTTAATTTCCTGCTCAACAAGCCGCTTGAAGACACCATAATAATTGTAACACCTGAAAAGCTACCTTCATTATCAGTCTATTCAGAAGACTATTCGTCACTTGCACTTGAAAACAGGGAAGAGCTTAAAAAGCTTGAGAGTTATATCCAGCTGTCGGATCTCAAAATTAAAATGGACAATTCCGGGAAGCTCCCTGAGCTGTTTGTTGCTGTTGATTATGGATTTGAAGGAACTACCTACAGGTTTAACAGCGACAGGGATTATGTCCAGGCTTCCGCTGTATTGTCGTGGAACCTTTTTAAGGGATTTCAGAACAGGTCGAAGATTAAGCAGTCGGTAATTGAAAAAGAAATAGCTGAAAAAAAGCTTGAAGAAACCGGAAAGCAGATCGAAATGCAGGTGATGAGCATTATGAACGGTCTGCTTGCATCAGAAAAAGGAATTGCGGCAGCAGAATCGCGATTAAAAAATGCAAATGAGAGCTTCAGGCTTGTAAACAGGAGGTACCAGGAAGGACAGGCAAGCCTGATAGAATTCATCGATGCAAGGACAACAATGACACAGGCAAATGAGAATCTTATTATATCCCGTTTCAATTACCTCTCAGACTATGCTGAGTTTGAGAAGGCAGTTGGATCATACAAACCAGAATAAGCCCCAAAAATGAAGAAACTATTGATAATTGCGATATTCGCTTTGGCTCTTTCCGGGTGCAGGAACAAAACAGTAACCGAAAGGGAGGAGCTGGTACGTGTTAAAGTAACACCGGTTGTTACAGGTGAAATGAGTATACCGGTCAGGTCCGGGGGAATTCTTGTTCCTGCAGAAGAAATAAGACTCTCTTTTAAGACAGGTGGCATTATTTCCAGGATCAATGTCAATGAGGGCAGCCGAGTTAAAAAAGGAGAGTTGCTTGCTTCGCTCGATGCGGTCGAGATTAATTCTGCAGTGGCCCAGGCAAGAAATGGCTATGAAAAAGCTCTTAGAGATTCAAGGAGGGCTGAAAACCTTTATGCTGACAGTGTAGCTACTCTCGAGATGAAAGAAAATGCATCCACAGCCCTCCAGGTTGCAAAGTCGGTTCTTGATGCTGCCGAATTCAACCTGAAACATGCAGAGATAACTGCTCCCGGCAATGGCATCATACTAAAGCAGCTTGCCAGGCAAAATGAGCTTGTTGCTGCCGGTTACCCTGTATTCCTGTTCGGATCAACAGGCAAGTTCCTTAAAGTAAGGACTGGCCTTGCCGATAAGGATATGGTAAAGGTTCAGCCCGGCGATTCTGCTTTCGTTACTTTCGATGCATACGCCTCAGTTAAGTTTCCGGCTGTTGTTGATCTTGTCGGTGAAATGGCTGATCCTTATACCGGCACATTTGATACTGAGCTGCTTATAGAGGATCTTGGTTACAAGCTTGCATCAGGTTTTGTAGGCGAGGTTCAGATATTTCCATCACCGGGTAACAAGTATACGATGGTGCCTGTGATCTCACTTGTTGGTGCCGATGGCAACTCAGGCTATGTTTTTGCGTTAACAGATTCAGCCACAGTTCACAAGATTAAGGTTGTTATTGCAGGCATGCCCGGTGATATGGCGGCAGTTAGCGGAATACCGGCAGGCATAAGGAATGTTGTCACTGAAGGCGCAGCCTACCTGAAAGATGGCATGAAGGTGATTGTGGTAAAATAAATACTGAAGTATGAAGATCTCCGAAAAAGCCGTCAGGAACTACCAGTTTACCATAATACTTTTTCTCCTGCTTATTGCGCTGGGAGTTTACTCTTTCATGAAAATTCCGCAGGCTGAAGACCCCGAGTTTCCAATTCCTATTTTCCCGGTAATCGCAATATTCCCTGGCGCATCTCCGGCGGATATGGAGCAGCTTGTTGTTGATAAGGTTGAGGAGGTCCTTAATGAGCTTGAAGATATTGAAACTATCGAAACTGAAATAAAGGACGGTGTGGCCGTGATAGTTATTGAATTTTCATCGGGCACTGATCCTGACAGGAAATTTGATGAATTACTGAGGCAGATTAATTCCGTAAGGCAGGATCTCCCGAAGGATTTGTACAGCATAGAAGCGCTCAAAATACAGGCAGGAAACACAAATATTATCCAGAGCGCGCTTGTAACAGACAGCGCTGATTACAGTGAGCTGAGCCGGTATGCCGACGAGCTTGTGAAAGAAATCAGGACTGTGCCTGGGGTCAGGAAGGCAGAGGCCATCGCGTTTCCGGAACAGGAATTAAGGATTGCTCTTGATCTGAACAAGATGTCACGTCTCAAGATCAATGTCTCACAGGTTATTGGCGCTATTCAGAGTGAAAATTCAACAATACCCGGGGGAAGCATTGAAATCGGTCCGCGAAAGTTCAATGTAAAAACACCGGGAGGTTATAAGAATATCGATGAAGTCGGAGGGACGATTGTCGGAACAAACTTGGGCAGCCTTGTATACCTGAGAGATATTGCAACAGTCTCGTGGCAGGATGAAGATCCAAGGTATTATGGCAGGTATAATGGTAAAAAGGCTCTGTTCCTTATTGCAAACATGAAGGGAAAACAGAATATACATCTCATCCGCAACAACATTTACAGTGTCTTTGACAGTTTCGAAAAAAAGCTTCCTTCTGGGATAGTGCTTGAAAGAGGATTTGACCAGTCACAGAATGTCAAAAACAAGCTAGGCAGGCTGCAGTTGGATTTTTTGTTTGCTTTTCTCCTGGTTCTTGTCACATTGCTTCCTTTAGGCATCCGTGCTTCCGGGGTTGTGATGATCTCGATCCCTTTGTCTATCCTTATCGGTGTAACAGGATTATACCTTACAGGCTTCAGCATAAACCAGCTTACAATCGTGGGTGCTGTTATTGCGCTGGGACTTCTTGTCGACGACAGCATAGTTGTTGTAGAGAACATCTCACGCTGGGTGCGCGGAGGGACATCCCCATATGAATCGGCTATCCTTGCAACAAAGCAGATCGGGCCGGCCGTGCTGGGATGTACGGCAACACTCATTCTTGCATTCCTGCCACTGATGTTCCTTCCCGGGATGGCGGGCCAGTACATGCGATCATTGCCTGCATCAGTGACATTTATTGTAATAGGCTCGTTGCTTGTTGCACTTACGATAATACCATTCATTGCAAGCAAGATATTTGTGAAGCCTGAGAACCCCGGTGGAAACAGGATACTCAGAGGCATGAACAGGGCCATTGATTTTACTTATGGCACCGCCCTGAAATGGTGCCTCGTCAATCCTTTGAAAACAGTTCTTATTGCCGGGTTTTTGTTTATCTCATCTCTCTTCCTTATTAATATTATTGGCTTCAGCCTTTTTCCGAAAGCAGGGCTTCCACAGTTCCTTATTACAGTTGAAAGTCCAAGGGGATCAAATATTAACGAAACAGACAGGGCCGTAAGGTTTGTTGAATCAGTGCTTAAGGATAAGCCTGAAGTAAATTATTACATGTCAAACATTGGAAAGGGTAACCCTATGATCTTTTATAATTCCTTCCAGAAAAGCGAGCAATCAACCCTTGGCGAAGTTATGGTCGAAATTAAAGAGGAACATATGCCCGGACTTGAAAACTTCATCGAAGAGCTGAGAGATACACTAAATACCTATGTCAATGCCAGGATATATGTTTATGAATTTGAGAACGGCATGCCTGTCGACGCCCCTGTGGCAATGCGTATTGTTGGTAATAACCTCGATTCTATCGAATATTTTTCTGAAAAAGTCGAAAATATACTTGGTGAAACACCAGGTACAATCTATGTCAGGAATCCCCTTAGCCAGTCGCTTACAGATCTTAAAGTAAAAGTAAACAGCGATAAGGCAGGTATATTTGGGGTACTGCCATCAGAGATTGATAAAACAATACGCCTGGGCCTTGAAGGAATAACTGCCGGGGAGTTCAGGAATGAAGAGGGAAAGGAATTCAGGATAAATGTAAGGCTCCCGGGTGAAAAGGTTGATTCTCCGTCATCACTGGGCAACATTTATGTTGCTTCCCTGAGTGGCCACCAGGTGCCTTTGTCACAGCTGGCGTCAGTTGAATTTTATGACTCACCAACACTCATTCAGCATTATAACAATGAAAGGTCTATGACAGTGACAGCTTCTGTAAGAAGTTCATTCAATACCGACAAAGTAACAAAGGAGATCCTCTATAAACTTCGCACTCTCAGACTTCCTGAAGGATTCAGCATAATACCTGCGGGAGAGATCGAAGGCAGGAGAAAAAGCTTCGGTGGAATTGGTACTGCAATTTTGATAGCTGTTTTCGGGATCTTTGCGATACTTGTCATCGAATTTGGTACATTCAGGAGCACGTTAATTGTGTTATCTGTAATCCCGCTCGGATTCATAGGTGGAATAACAATGCTTTATCTTACAGGTTACACTCTTTCATTTTCTGCTGCAGTTGGTTTTGTTGCACTTACAGGAATAGAGATTAAAAATTCCATACTGCTTGTCGATTTTACCAACCAGCTGCGGCAACACGGAACAACTCTCGATGAGGCAATAGTAAGGGCGGGTGAGATAAGGTTTCTTCCTGTTATATTAACAACCCTGACGGCAATTGGCGGACTTATGCCCATAGCACTCGGGCATTCAAATCTTTATTCACCTTTGGCTTATGTTATAATCGGAGGGCTGATAACTTCAACACTGTTTGCGAGGCTCGTAACTCCTGTCATGTACAGGTTACTTCCTCCTGCAATTGGTATGGTAAAAAAATAAGTCCAATCCGGTTAAAACAAAAAAATTTGACTCTTTCATCAGAATTGTTTAAATTACAGGGTAATACCTGTTCGTAAACACTAAAGAGTCAAAAAATGAGAATTCTTATTACAGGGTTTATTGCTTTCGCGATCTGGTGTGTTTTCTCGGCATGGATGTATAATGATAAGCTTTTGCCGGTAATCAATGCTCCTGATCCCGTTGCAATTCCGGAACAAACAAGTGCAGCTGATTCGCTTGAAAGGATTTACGCTGCAATGCCTCAGAAGCTTTCGGTTTATTTTGAATTTAATAAATCTGAATTCAAGCCTGACCCGGAGACTGAAAGCAGGATCGCTGAATTTAAACAGTGGCTGGATAAATATCCTGCTTCAGTGCTGAATGTATCTGGCCATACAGATCTTATAGGCGAGGATGCCTACAACGAGGACCTTGCTATGAAACGTGCCGTTGTTGTAGGAAAATATGCTGAACAGCTCGGTATACCTACCGCAAGGATGTCTGTGGAATCAAAGGGTGAATCAGAACCCGCGGCAGATTACCTTACCAGCGAAGGAAGAGCTAAAAACAGGAGAACAGAAGTAATAATAAAAATGCAATAACATGACACAGATGTTAACTTTGGCCGCTCAATCGGTCACCGGTGCAGTAATAACAATTATCGGATTGCTGCTTGTTGCAGGTATCATTGGCTACGTTACAGCCTGGCTTTATGCAAAATCGGTATATACACCTGTGATAAAAGGGCTTCAGAAGGAGAAGGAAGATCTTACCGAACAGGTTGCAAACCTCAACCGCCAGGTAGAAGTAATGAAAGGAGAGATCATAAAGCTTAACAGGACAATCGAGACCCAGGAAGAGAAGATCACCAGCTTAAAAAAGGTGATCGATGAGAAGGAGAATACTATAAAGAACATGACAAACCCGGTGAAATAGTTCCTCGTTCCTCGTTCCTCCTTCTTCGTTCTTCGTATGTCGTCCAGTGTCACCAGGCTCATGACTGCAGGTCACGACGACAGGACAAATTTCCATATGGTTTGACTTCAACTATGCCCGACTTGAAGTATCTTTGTATATGAAGAAGTTCCTGGCGGGTATTCCATTTTTCTTATTTTGTCTTGCAGCTTTCCCTCAGAAGGTAAATGTCCATGTTGTAAGGTTTCGTGATGTTGAATGGCAAATTCTTGATGCGGAACACTATCCTGTTTATCCCGGGTCTGCATTGTCAAAAGCAGATTCCACGGTATTTTCTCTCGAAACAGATAAAGAATATTACCTGTATGTCTCAGTTAAACCAAACCAGGCTGGAGAGTCTAATCTTCTTCTATTATATATTGACAATGAACCAGTAATTCTCATAAACGGTGATAAGACAGGGGATCTGTTTTTTCCATTTTATACCGGGGTACGACAGCCTGAAACCAAAATCACCGGCGGCACCAATGCACTTCTCTCAGAGTTTCCCTGGCAGATATACCTTGTTTCAGGTAATTTTGCATGTGGCGGCTCAATCATTGCACCTAACTGGATACTTACTGCTGCTCATTGTGTTGTTGATAGCGCTGGTTATCCAATTTCCCCGGACCTGGTAACTGTTAAAGCTGGTGCAAACAATCCTTTCAATGCCAATGAAGGTGTTGTATACAATGCAGCACAGGTAATCCCTAATGCAGGATATAGCAGAAAAACTCTTGAAAATGATATTGCTCTTATCAGGCTCCAGACTTCAATCGTGAATGCAACACCTGTGAGAATTGTCACATCTTACGAGGAAGGTTTTGGAGTTACAAACCCCGGTGTAATGACCTGGGTCACAGGCTGGGGAACTACGTCGCCGACTGTTTACAAGTTCCCCACCCAGCTTCAGAAAGTGCAGCTTCCCATTGTTACAACAGCACAGGCTTCAACAGTGTGGAGGGACATACCTTCAACGGTGATAATGGCAGGTTACAGGAACGGCACAAAGGATGCCTGCAGCGGTGACAGCGGAGGTCCCATGGTTGTTGACGTCCTGGGTGAGTACAGGCTCGCGGGGCTTGTCAGCTGGGGAAGCGAGGATTGTAATACATATGGCGCCTATACAAGGGTCTCTTTGTTCGAAAACTGGATCTACTCAAGAACAGGCATAAGCGCTCCGTTCATTCCTTCAGCAATAACTGGAGACACGGTAATCTGCAATTCCGGGAATACTACTTACTATTCGGTATCCCCGGTCTCAGGTATTGAAAGTTATGAATGGAAAATTCTCCCGGCCGCAGCAGGTTCTGTCTCCGGATCTTCATCAACTGCTGCAATCTCATGGAACATCGATTATACCGGCAGTGCTGAGCTTGCATACAGGGTCCGACGCGGAGGTATTATTTCAGAATGGTCAAGGCTTTCGTTGAATGTTGTTGATGAGACTAAGCTGCTCATTGTTCCACAGGATCAGGTACTGTGTGAAAACATGAGACTTACTTTTGATGCAGAAGCTAAAGGATACAAGCTATCTTACGCATGGTACTTCAATGGAGACCTTCTCAGAACAAGCCAGAGTCCCGATTTGGTAATCAATCCTGTAAAACCTCAGAACTCCGGAGATTATGTGCTTGAGGCACGTGGCTACTGCAATGTTTTAAGATCACGACCTATAAGCCTCATTGTTAATCCTTTAACAGAAGTAAACTCGGTATCTCCCGATGTAACGCTTCCTTTTGGAAGTGATCATGTTCTGAGCGTAAATGCTACAGGTCACCAGCTTAGATATCAATGGATCAAAGAGAATACTCCAGTCCAGGGTGCAGCCGGAAATTCTTTGAATTTGACCAATGTAAATGCAAGTGATATAGCAAATTACAGGGTAATCGTGTCAGGTACATGCGGTACAGTTACAACAGATTCAATATTTGTTTTTGTAAGTAATGAGAGGCAGCCGGGTGGGCCTGGCATTTACCTGTGGCCGACTGTTACTGATGATAATTTCAATTTAGCTGTTGACAAGGGAGATCCTTACGATATTTTGATAATAGACACATCGGGAAAAGCCCAGCGGATCTACAGGAATCTGCGTTACCAGAATAATATTGATATCTCAAAACTTCCAAAAGGACTGTATATTGTATCCGTCAGGGGAAAGGATTTTCACAAGTCAATCAGGATTATCAAAAACTAAGCTGCGGTTAAACATTCAACCATAACCATTGTTTTAGATATTGATCTTCAGTGCCTGTATCACTTTAAGTTTTCAGGACCTGCTGAATGTTAAACATTTCCCTCTTCTTCCACGTTAATTTCATGTAAAGTCAGTGTTTCCTTAATATTTGTGGCATGTACAAATTATGGTGCAGCATTGTATTGATGCTGATATTCAATATGGCAGTATCCCAGACAAATCTTACGATAGCAGGGAAAACATACAACAATACCGATGATACCTGGGAAGGAGTGAACATTCCACGATCTTCCCCTACAAAGCTGGTATTCAAGAATAATAAGATAACTTCCCGTAACAGGTTCGGATACATGCTCCAGGCCGGTGATGAAGGCCGTGCTTCCACGAATAATAATCTTGATGGCGCAATCATTACCGGGAACCAGCTGATATGGAACGGATCCAATATGGATGTAATACCCCATGGAATCTTCACGGGACACAACCGGAATGTTGTAGTGAAATATAATTACCTGAACCATGTGCCAATGGGAATAATCCGAAAGTCTGCAACAAACATGACAAATACAGGAGGCGGAGTGGCCTATAACATAGTAAAGGGAGGCGTTGTGGGAATGGTCATTAAAGGAATGAGCGGGGTAAATATCTTCAACAACACGTTTTACCAGGACAGGACATCTTCACAGACATGGAGGCCCCTGGTACATATCTATACAAATACAGATGGAACTTTGTATTCTGTTGCCCATAACACTAGGATATACAATAACATATTTTATACGAAGTATAAAGTTCCAATGATAACTTTAGATGACCAGGAGAGCCTTACGGGGCTTGAATGTGATTATAATCTCTATTGGAGTGAAGCAGGGAAACCTGTATTCAGTGTTAATGGTAACGAGTTGACATTTGAACAGTGGCAACAGCTCGGATATGACCGTCATTCCGTAGTTATGGATCCGGGGTTTAAAGATTTTGTGAATTTTGTACCTGGCAGAAGACTTGATTATGGCACAGACCTGGGTAACGAATGGACAGACGGACTTTCTGTAAATGCAACATGGTCAGCATCAGATCCTGCAACAGCTTCACAGAATGGAAAATGGCAGGTAGGTGCTAGGGTATATTCAGACAACCAGAAACCGGATGCTTCAGGCAATGCTGTTCTTATTCAATCTGTTGTAAATAACAATGCTCCATCTGTGATTGAAATGACATTTTCAGCAGGGCTGGCAGATATCGTGCCTTCAACGGGAGCTTTCACCATAAATGTCAATTCCGGAATTGTGGTAGCTGAAAGGATCAGCATTTCCGGTAAAAAAGTTCTTGTTAATACTGCCACATCCATCAATTCTGAAGATGCTGTTTCAATAACATATAAAAAACCCGGTCTCAATCCCCTGCAGACAACTTCAGGTTATGAAATACCTGATATCAATGATCACCTTGTAGTAAATAATATCTTATCCTCACTCACATCACTGATAAAGGTATTCCCTAATCCTGCAAAAGGATTTTTCAACCTGTCAAATTTCAGCCCTGACAAGCTGCCACAGGTTATCAGGATATATGATCTTTCCGGAAAGCTGAGATATGAAAAGATATTTGACCAGGAAATATTATACAAGGTTCCTGTCAGCCTGCGTCCGGGTATTTACATATTATATCTTAAGCTTGGTTCGGATATAGAACAAAAGCAGAGATTACTTGTGATTGAGTGACCCTCCTCAACTCACTTTTTATAAGACTTTTTCATCAGACAGAAGCGGGATTATTAGTATCTTTATATTCCTGTTCCTGAAAGTAAAAATTTATGGAAAAGACATCAAGTGACAAAGTGCTTATACTCCAGCCAGAGTATATTGGTAAAAATTTTATTCCAGCTGAATATATCCCTAAGGGTAAGGATGAATATCATATTCGTGACACACAGGTGAATAAACCTGCCGGTGGCTGGAGAAACCTTAGATCCGATGAACTTGAACAGCTTGTTAAAAACGGGAATACATCAGACAACTGGGATAATTTCCTTGTTACCGATGAATTTGATTCAAACCAGGTAAAAAATTCAAGGTTTTATGGCCTGGTTCGCATTGGAATTACACGCAATGTAATATTGCAGCATCATGATCTGAGGTTGCCATCTGGGATAACAAACAGCCTTATTATTTCATGTGATATTGGTGATAATGTTGCAATACACGATGTGCATTATCTTGCCCATTACATTATAGGAAATAATTGCATCTTGTTTAATATCAGCGAAATGCACACAACCGATCATGCCAAGTTCGGCAACGGTGTTTTAAAAGAAGGGGAACCTGAAAGCGTCAGGACATGGCTCGACGTGATGAATGAAACCGGATGCCGCAAAGTTTTGCCTTTTGATGGCATGACAACAGCTGATGCTTACCTCTGGGCAAAATACAGGGATGATGAGGCACTGCAGAAAGGTCTTAAGAAGATTACCCAGGAAAGCACGGATGACAAGAGAGGATATTATGGTACAACAGGCCCTAATTGTGTTATCAAGAACTCACATATCCTGAAGGATGTTAAGATTGGTTCTTACTGTTATATAAAAGGTGCAAACAAGCTTAAGAATCTAACTATCAATTCATCTGAAGAGGAACCAACACAGATAGGTGAGGGTGTTGAGCTTGTAAATGGAATAATAGGCTATGGCTGCCACATTTTCTACGGTTGCAAAGCTGTTAAGTTCATACTTGGCAATAATTCTAACCTGAAGTATGGGGCCAGGCTCATTAATTCGTTTTTAGGCGATAATTCCACTATTTCATGTTGTGAAGTACTTAATAACCTGATCTTCCCTGCGCATGAACAGCATCACAATAATTCATTCCTTATTGCTTCAGTTGTATTAGGACAGAGCAATATGGCTGCGGGAGCAACTATAGGTTCAAACCATAACAGCCGGGCCAATGATAACGAAATACAGGCAGGCAGAGGCTTCTGGCCAGGCCTGTGCACAAGTGTCAAACATTCATGCAGGTTCGCGTCATTTGTTCTTCTGTCGAAGGCTGATTATCCTGCAGAGCTCGATATTAAGCTGCCTTTTTCACTTGTTAACAACAATGTCTCAAAAGATAGTCTTGAGATCATGCCTGGCTACTGGTGGATGTATAACATGTATGCCCTTGCAAGAAATGCCTGGAAATTCAAGAGCAGGGACAAGAGAATACACAAAACCCAGAATATAGAGTTTGAAGCTTTTGCTCCTGATTCAATCGAAGAAGTTATTACAGCCCGTAGGCTGCTCGAGATATGGACTGCAAAGGCATATCTTGCCCAGACCGGCAATAATGGTAAGATCACTTCAGATGATTCGCTGGCTGAAACCGGAAGGAAGCTTCTTAATGGCGACAAATCTGTGATCGAGGCTCTTGAAATAAGAGGCGAAAATCTTGAGAACAGCCGCAGGAAACAGGTCATTCTGAAAGTTTATGAAGGCTACAGGGCTTATGGTCAGATTTTGCATTATTATGCTGTGAAGAACCTGATCACTTATCTTGAATCCGGGAAAAGGAATGATATAAGTACAATGCACCGCGATCTTGCAGGTGAGCGTCAGACAGAATGGGTTAACCTTGGAGGCCAGATAATGCTGAAGGAAGATCTTGATAAGCTCAGGAAAGATATCGGATCCGGGAAGCTGAAGACCTGGACTGAAATTCATTCGGAATATGATAAACTCTGGGTTAAGTATTCACTTGACAAGCAGAAACATGCTTATGTTGTTTTGTCGTGGCTCCTGGGAACCGACAAGATCTCAGAGAAACAATGGAATGAATCTCTCGACAAAGCGCTTGAGATACAGAAATATGTTTCAGACCAGGTTTATATCTCGAGGAGGAAAGATTACGACAATCCTTACAGGAAAATTACTTTCAGGAACCCGGAGGAGATGAAAGCTGCAATCGGAACTGTTGATGAGAACAGCTTCATAATGCAGGTAAGGGAAGAGACAGTGCTGCTTGAGAATAAAATTAAAGATTTGAGGAAAAAGATATTGCAGTCCTGAAAAAGGAATGCTTAATTATTTAATGTTGTTCTCCTTATTCTCTTTCTTTTGAGCTCTTGCAGAGAGCCAGCGGTCTGCAGGTATGAGGAGCATATTGACGGTAATTATTGCAACTACACCGATAAGCGTTTCAATATAGAATCCTGCCCCGGCAAAGCATCCCACTGCAGCGCTGCACCAGACTGTGGCGGCTGTTGTAAGACCGCGTACATCGAATCCTTCCTTAAAGATTAGCCCGGCTCCGAGAAACCCTATCCCGGTTATAACCTGTCCAACAATCCTTGTCAGATCGTTGACGTTTCCATAGGTTTCATTTATTCTCATTGAAAGCAGTACAAAGAGGGCAGATCCAGTTGCCACAAGGGTGTTTGTGCGGAGACCTGCGGGTTTATTCTGCCATTCTCTTTCAATACCTATCACAAAGCCTGCTCCAAGCGCAGCAAGAAGCCTGAGTACGAATTCGCTGTATGACATAGGATCTGTAATCTTTTCTCAAAGATAATAAAAAACGCTCCTTGTTCTTCATTCCGCGTTCTTCGTTCTGGATCCATATCACCTTAATAAATGTCGCCAGGACCCATGACCACAGGACCCCCGAACCTATTCTATATCCTTATGGTACTCCTGCAGCGATTTTACCTTGTATGCTGCATACTGCCTGTCCCTGATGCCTTCTGCAGATGATCTCGCAGCTGAGGTTGTGGTGATATATGGTATCTTGTATTTTATTGCGTTTTTCCGTATGTATGAGTCATCGTATTCACTCAGCCTTCCAGCAGGTGTATTTACGAGAAGCTGAACCTCGCCATTCTTTATTGCATCAACGATGTTTGGCCTTCCTTCATGAACTTTAAGGATGAGTGTTGATTCGATGCCATTTTCTTCCAGGAATTGCTTTGTGCCACGCGTTGCTAGTATGTTGAAGCCCATCTCACTGAAGCTTTTTGCGGTGTCGGCAATTTTTTCCTTGTCGCGGTCAGCAATTGTGATGAGCACATTACCTTTAACAGGCAATGCTGTTGAGGTGGCTTCCTGTGATTTAAAGAATGCCATTCCGTATGTATCCGCCAGGCCAAGCACTTCACCTGTCGATCGCATTTCGGGCCCTAGCAGCGGGTCTATTGCAGGGAACATATTGAACGGGAAGACAGCTTCTTTTACCCCGTAATGTTTAATTGTTTTATTTTTCAGGTTGAAGGATGAAAGCTTCCGCCCGAGAAGCAGGTTTGTTGCGATAGTAGCCATTGAGATGTTGCATACCTTCGATACAAGCGGTACAGTGCGGGAGGCTCTCGGATTGGCTTCAAGAATATATACTTTGTCATCGTAAATGGCATACTGGATATTCATAAGGCCGACTACTTTAAGCTCAAGGGCAATTCTCCTTGTATATTCGTATATGGTTTTCTTATGTTCCTTGCTGATTATAACCGGTGGGATAACACAGGCAGAATCTCCTGAATGGATTCCGGCATATTCTATATGCTGCATTATTGCAGGAACAAAAGCATCATTGCCGTCCGAGATAGCGTCGGCTTCAGATTCAATTGCATCCTCGAGGAACTTGTCGAGAAGCAAAGGCCTGTCCGGTGAGATGCCAACAGCCCTGGAAACATATTCCTGGAGCATCTCTTCATCGAGGATGATTTTCATTGCCCTGCCTCCGAGAACATAAGATGGTCTTATCATCAATGGATAACCAACCTTGCCGGCCACTTCGAGGGCCTGTTCAAGGTTGCTTGCCATCCCTGATTCAGGCTGGGGAATGCCAAGCCTTGTTATTACATGCCTGAACCTGTCACGGTCTTCGGCAAGGTCAATCGTATCGGGAGTCGTACCAAGTATCTTAACACCTGCTTCAGCAAGCTCCTTTGCAAGGTTCAGAGGTGTTTGTCCTCCAAACTGAACAATCACCCCTTCAGGTTTTTCCTTCTCATAAATACTGAGTACATCTTCAGCTGTAAGTGGTTCAAAATAGAGCTTGTCTGATGTATCATAGTCCGTTGACACAGTCTCGGGATTGCAGTTTACCATTATCGCCTCATACCCTGCAGCCTTGATGGCAAAAGCAGCATGAACACAGCAATAGTCAAATTCAATACCCTGGCCTATCCTGTTGGGTCCGCCGCCAAGCACCATTATTTTTTTTGCGTTGCTGGCAGTAACCTTGTCAGTTGCATTATATGTTGAGAAATAATAGGATGCATCATTGACTCCGCTTACTGGCACCGGTTCCCATGCCTGCCCCATACCGAGTTCAAGTCTCTTCATCCTGATCTCTTTTTCGGGGATGCCAAGAAGCTTTGATAGATATTTATCGGCAAATCCCTCTTTTTTGGCTTTTACAAGTATCTCATCAGGAAGCATTCTTCCCCTGAATTTAAGGATATGCTCCTCTGAATCTACAAGCTCCTTCATCTGCTCGATGAACCATCTTTTAATATGGGTTTTTTGATGAAGCTGGTCTATATCAGCACCCTTGCGAAGGGCTTCATACATTATGAACTGCCTTTCGCTCGATGCATGGTTCAGCATTGCCATTAACTCATCAAGCGATTTCTTATTAAAATCTTTTGCGAAGCCGAGCCCATATCTGCCAATTTCAAGTGAACGTATTGCCTTTTGCAGGGCCTCCTTGTAGTTTTTCCCGATGCTCATAACTTCACCGACAGCAAGCATCTGTGTGCCAAGCTTGTCTTCAAGGCCATCAAATTTTTCGAAAGCCCACCGCGGAAACTTTACAACAACATAATCACCCCATGGAGTGTATTTGTCGAGGGTGCCTTCGCGCCAGTAAGGTATCTCATCGAGTGTCATACCTCCTGCAAGCAGTGATGATACAAGCGCGATCGGAAAACCTGTTGCCTTGGAAGCCAGTGCGGATGACCTGGATGTTCGTGGGTTGATCTCGATAACAACTACCCGCCCTGTTTTTGGATCATGAGCAAACTGGACATTCGTTCCGCCGATAACCTCAATTGCCTCCACTATATCGTAAGCATATTTCTGAAGTCTTTGCTGCAATTCAGTGCTGATTGTCAGCATCGGAGCTGTACAGAATGAATCGCCGGTATGAACACCCATCGGGTCAACATTTTCGATGAAGCATACTGTTATCATCTTGTTTTTTGAATCCCTTACTACCTCGAGCTCGAGCTCTTCCCAGCCCAGGACCGATTCTTCAATAAGAACCTGGTTGACAATACTTGCAGCTAGTCCTCTGCTGGCAATTGTCCGTAGTTCCTCGAGGTTATATACCATTCCACCCCCGGTGCCTCCCATTGTATAAGCCGGGCGAACAACTATAGGGTAGCCAAGCTCAGCAGCAGCCTTCTCTGCATCCTCAACGGTATTTACTGCAACGCTTTTAGGCATCTCTATGCCAAGCTTTTTCATTGTCTCCTTGAAGGCAATACGGTCCTCGCCGCGCTCAATGGCATCGATGTTAACACCTATAACTTCAACGTTATATTTTTTCAATATGCCTTTCTTTGCAAGCAACGATGACAGGTTAAGACCTGTCTGGCCTCCCAGGTTGGGCAGTAATGCATCTGGCCTTTCTTTCCTGATTATCTCTGTAATGGCATATTCATTGAGAGGTTCAATGTATGTTGCATCTGCAATACCAGGATCTGTCATAATTGTCGCAGGATTCGAGTTCACAAGAACTATCTGATATCCCAGCGATCGCAGAGCCTTACAGGCCTGGGTGCCTGAATAGTCGAATTCACAGGCTTGTCCTATGATTATCGGTCCGGAACCTATTATCAGAACTTTTTTAATGTCTTTACGGCGTGGCATATTGTATTTTTTAAAAGAAAGTACTGCAATTTATAAAAACATTCAAAGTTCCGGCCGTGTTGCCTGACAAGTTGTTATTAAATTACGGTTGAGTATGGAATTTTCTTCCAGGAATTGAGAAAAAATAAAAAATTATTAAATTGGGATTTATCCGGCTCTTAACATGGATTGAAATGGAAGGCAAGAATATAATATTGTACAGGATAAGGATCAGGGGCAGGGTCCAGGGAGTTGGATTCCGGTGGAATGCCGCGCGTCTTGCACGGACGCTCGGGCTAAAAGGATATGTACGGAACATGCCCGATGGCAGTGTTTATATTGAGGCGGAAGGAGACAGGATCTTCCTGGATGAGTACTTAAGCTGGTGCAGATCAGGACCTGTGCACAGTGCCGTGGAGTCGGTTGAACATGAGCAGGACATTCCAACTGGTTATTCTGATTTCAATATTGAACATTAAGATCATTTTGTCCCGATAGCAGCATTGAAGACAACAGAGATCTTCTCTTCAACCCTCATAATAATAGGTAGTTTCCTGATATAATTATTGAAGATCATGATTGAAGCAGCAAATATCAGGACAGTGGCAACTGCAACCCTGATAAGGTAAGGCACAATGCTGATAAAACGATGAAGCCTCGATTGCATCTTCAGCAGAAACCTTTCAGAATGATCTTTTCCCGGATCGTAAAGATTTATCTCATCCTTGTTTTTGCGTATGAATTCTATGATTTCATGGTTCTTCATAATCCTTTCTTTCTACATTAAAGACATCTATGCCTTAACAGTGCTGCTTATCCGGACTGATTTAAATGAAAGTTGCATATTAAAAAACAGGATTCAATAACAGGTAAGAAGTTTGTAAATTTTCACATTAGTATTATCTTTGTGTCCTCATAATTGTCCCGTGGTGTAATTGGCAACACGTCTGATTCTGGATCAGAAGAGTTCAGGTTCGAGACCTGACGGGACAACAGATAATCAACCACTTACGATATATATTGTAGGTGGTTTTTTGTTGTTGCCAGGTTGTTGCAAGGTTTTGAGGGGATTTTTCAATAATCAGGGCAGAAACCTACAGAGTTAGGTGGTGTTGACACCATTCTATCTCTTATAAGAGATCATTATTTTCTAAATCCTTATTGGACTGGTGATATTTTTATTTCCCGTTCAAACATAGTCGGATAAACCCAATAGCTTCTGAAAACTCCGCGGGCAGAGCATCCTACACCGGAACTGGCATAATCAAGATTAAAGGTAATACCGTCCTGTTTCTGTAACTGGTAAGTATAAATCGCCTTTGTTAGGTTCTCTGTTGAAAAAGGATATGCATTGAAATTAAACAACTCATTAACCTTAAACTGCAGACCTTTACCCTGATCGTCGACCATCTTTACCCAGCGGTTATCGGTCCTGAGGCCATAATCACCCGGCTTAATATATGGAACATACATATCATCAACCGTTGTTTGATAGATTCCGATTTTATATCCGCCCTTTCTCCCGGGATAATTTTCCTGCGGTCCCCGACCATAATACTCAACTTTATCAAGACTCTTGTCGAGTTTAAAACTCAATCCAAAACGTGGAAAATACAATGGTAATCTGCTACCCTGAGGTTTAGAGGTATGATGTATTGTGATCTCGCCATCTCCATCGATAATATAATTGTAGATATTCTCTAATCCGTTATACTGGGTTCCCATAATATACTGGTCCAGAACGCCTTCAGAACTGACTCCAAAGAGTGTAATTTCCCTGATATTAACATAAACTTTCCCATCCACTTCCGAAGGCTGAACATATATCGGATATTGTGATACCTGGTCTAATCCTGTGGAATAAAATTCTGCCGATACAAAGTTCCCATAACCCTCTTTCCAGTTTGCTGAACGTGCCGAAGAAGAGCCCCAGGAATCGAGATCATTGGCCATAGGTGCACGCCATACACTTACATAAAAAGGAGCCTTTAACATCTCTTTTCCACCTACTATAATTGATGAGATTGCACCTAGTTCCTTATCGAAAGTATATTCAAAGCCTGTACCTGTTACTTTGATATCCCTGGCTGACTGACTGAACGTAGCTTTACCCGAAGGGCGTTTAACTGCCTCAATGTACTTCTTCCATGGGAGTTCAAGCTGACTCCAGGCTACTTCATATCCGGCCTTAGCCCATATTTCGTCTTCTTTAAGGGAAGAGCTGACCATGACGCGGTATTCCACACCTTCTTTCAGAACTGGCTTCGTATATGGAATCTTAATAGCCTTTTTCTGTAATGCACCAACCTGCAACTGGAGTATTCCCTCCTGTAAAACTTCACCATCTGCTTCAAGGAACCAGCGTGTTTCATACTGTGAGGCATCGGTGAAATGATTGCGGTTCCATACTTCAACCCAACCTGTTTCCGCATCAATTAGTGTTATTGATATAGGTTGTACAACTTTCTTAAACTCCCACATCTCAGGTTCGACTTCTCCATTACCGTAAACACTTCCATAGTTCCGGGCACCGGCACCATAGCTAAGGAAGCTCCCCTTATCTGTCTCATTTTCAAAATCCAGCCATAAGGCAGCATTCTCAGGTCTGAAATTTCCCGGCAAAACAGCATCAGCAAAGATACCGACATTATCGAGCATAGCATCGCACATATAACCGGGGGTTTCCGATCCGTCTATCTCAGAGTCGCGCCCTAAGCTTATTGTAAATGGAAAATTCTTTATCTTCCCCGTTACCGGGCGACTTCCCTCCTTATTACCATCAATATAAAGTGACATCTCCTTCCCATCATAAACAGCTGTCAACTGATGCCAGTTATTTAACCAGTTATCGGGGAGTTTAACACTCAAAGCCTTTTTAGCACTTGTGTAGATATAAAAACGTAACGAATCAATCCCTTTCTGGTTAATCCCAAACTGGAATGATCCTTTTGTTATGAAATTACCGCCACTCGCATTGAGCTTCCGAGGGAAAACATCCATAGTAATTGTAAGCTTATCACCATCAATCTCTACATTGTTCTGTCTGTAAACTTCAACAAACTGATCATGACCGTTGAGATTTATAGCTTTACCTGTTTTCCCTTCAACAAGTTTGATGTTATTGCCCATTAGGTTAACAGGTGTATTGTTGGGAGATTTATCCTCCACTACCCGTATTCGTTCAGTTATACCCGGACTTTTAAAATCCCAGATTGCCCCACCCAATGAACTTGGTATTGAATAGATTGCGTTCCAGTAATCCTCCATGCCGCCACCGGCATTTCCCGCAACCGACAGGTACTCATCCATAAAAGATGGCCGGATATCAGTTTCGTTCAATCCCAGACCGATCCTCATATCCAATTCTATCGGACTTGGATAGCGCGGTCCTATTATATCTTCAGCCGGATGAGAGAATGAGTTACCTCCGTACATCCAGTATCGGGTGTTGTCGTATTTTCTGCCTTCCTTCACTACTTCGGTGATATTCGTCCCTTCGCCGCTTTCGTTGCCGGCACTCCAGAAAAGGACACAAGGATAATTTCTGTCGCGCAGAACCATCCGGCGGACACGTTCCCTATACATTTCAGTGTATTCTGGCAGAGTAGAAACATTTTCGGTAGCATGAGCTTCCACTCCTGCTTCATCAATAATGTATAGGCCATATTCATCAGCCAGCCGGAGATATTCATTAACGGGAGGATAATGAGAAGTTCGTACAGCATTGAAGTTAAACTGTTTAAGAATCTCGAAATCTTTCCTTATAATCTCTTCGGTCATAGCATGTCCTAAATCGGCATTTTGCATGTGTGAGTTTTCAGCATTAACCTTTAGTGCAACACCGTTCAGCTTAAAAACATCACCATCGATCAGTGTCTCTTTGAAGCCTATCCGTTGTTCAGCAATATCCTGCACAGTTCCGTTGTCTGTAAGCAATTGCATCTTAAGAGTATAGAGGTTCGGAGTTTCAGAAGTCCATTTTAAAGGATTCTTAATATCTTTCTTCAGTGTCAGTTGTTTTTTGCCTGCAGATTCAAGCGCAAACTTGTCACTTGTCATTTCTGTTACCAAAGTGTTTTTAGAATCATATAAAGAGGCTTTCAGTGAATAAGACGCTGTTTGGGAAACAAAATATTTCTTTACATCCACTTGAACCGAAAGAGTTGCATCGATATAAGTCGCATCAAGATCTGTGGTAATGTACCAGTCGAACAGGCGAACATTGGGAGCAGCATAAATGCTTACGTCGTCAAAAATCCCTGCAAGTCTCCAGTAATCCTGAGCCTCAAGGTAGTAGCCATCAGAATATTTTGTAACAAAAACAGCAATAGTGTTAGTTCCTTTTTTAAGGTATTTGGTGATATTGTATTCAGCCGGTTCCTGAGCACCTTCATTATATCCAACCTCTTGTCCGTTTACCCATACGAACGAAGCAGAAGCAGTTTTTTCCATTCTCAGGAAAACCTGATCCCCGCTCCAGGTTGATGGAATGGTGAATGTCTTTCTATATGCACCGGTTGGGTTATAATCCCTTGGCGTTTTCCCCAGCAGGACAGCAAACGGATCAGTTACACCAACGGGAGTTCGACCTCCTCTGGCTCTTGCTCTCGGGAATGGGGTATTAACATTCCTGAAAATCCTATTTCCATAACCCTGCATTTCCCAATTTGATGGAACTTTAATATTGCCCCAACCTTTGTCGTTAAAACTAACATTGTAAAAATCAGCGGGTACCCCTTCCGGAATATCACTATAGTAGAATTTCCAATCGCCGTTGAGCGAAATTGTTTTGGCAGGAAGGAAATATGCACGTCCCTCTTCCTGATTCAGCTCAAACACAGAGGTGTTTTCGATATAGTTATATATGTTGTCGAGGAATTTCTCCTGCCGAACCAGATTAGGTGATTGAGCAACCAGTATGCAAGGTACAACAAGAAGGGAAAAGAACACTATCTCATTGATTCTAAAGTATTTCATAGCTGTTCAGTATAATTGAAACATCTAACATCTATTTTGAAGGTATTGAATGAATGTGGCTGTAGCTGAACTGTCCCTGGTTTCTGCAATCTGTAAATGTTGTCTTTGCGCTTCTTCCTTGTTTTGAACAATCACTATCAGACTTTATCCGATTAAGGAAAGCAATCAATTCTGAATCGGACCACATAGTTTAATCTTATACAATAGTTACGAATTTACAACTTAAAATGACACTAACGAATACTAACTGGACAAACGGATCACCTGAACACCTGTCACCGGATTTGGGAGACTACCTTATAGTATTATCAAACAATTAGATGAAATGGTCCGTCTGTGCCGGAAAAGGCTGGTCTATGGTGGCATTGTTCCCAGGTTACTTTAAAAAATCTTGCTAGGTTTTGGGGATAACAGGGATCAAAAAATGGAAATGTAATGTTATCGTCCTTATAACTCACCACTGATATTCAATGTGTTAAGACAAAAATATTTTATTCTCGTATTCTTCTGGATCAGAAGAGTTCAGGTTCGAGACCTGACTGGACAACAAAAAGAGCGAGTGCCTCACTCTTTTTGTTCCCAAGGCAACTTAAGGAATAATTAGTCAGTTTGCACCGGCCAGGATGATCAATTATACAGGCTATACGAGGTTTGGAGAATTTTGATTATTTCTTGTATTTAGTTCCAATATGAATCAGTGGTAACCATCCGGTGTATGAGACTTTACCTGCCTTGTATTCAGTTTCTTAGTTACATGATGTGTCAGCCAGGCAGTTCCTGTTCCTATGAGCGCTCCTGCAAGAACATCAGAAGGATAATGTGCTCCCAGCCTCATCCTTGAGTATCCTACCAGTCCTGCCCATGTATAAGAGGGAACTATGATATACCATTCCGGATATGAAAGGCTCACTGAAGTTGCAGCTGAAAAGACTGCAGAAGTATGCCCGGAAGGAAATGAAGGATCTCCTGCCTTTGTTTTAAGTGAGATATCCGGATATTTTACAAAAGGCCTGTCTCTCTCAATGCTGTACTTCAAAGCCTGTGTTATTCCTGCTGTCACAATTGAAGAGATTGCCATGTCAAGTGCATTGTGTTTCATTTCATTATCATGCCTGATAAATCCTGCAGCTCCCATTGAAAGGTTAGAACCTATTATTATATATGAATGCGAGTTTGTAACAAACCGGTAAAAATTATCGGCAGGCAAAACCCTGGGTGTATTCAACGATCTCAGAATACTGATGTCAATATTCTGAGCATAGATGCCACTGCTCATAAAAAACAGGAGGAGCAATGAAACCTTTACATTTTTTACCATTGTGATTAGTATGTAACAATTAGTTAATCATAAAGTTACGATAATTTTTCTCCTACCCTTAATAAAACTGTGCAGGGAGGCATCATTAAGTCCAAAATAAGCAACTACTCTCGTATTTTCCGATAATAAACGGGAATCATACTCACACTCACACTTTATTGATGCCAGGTAATCTGTGTTAGTAAAAATATGGAAGATAATCTGAAAGATATTTGTAAATTGGACGAAATCACCAGGACATAAATGTATGAACCATCAAGGATTAATGGTCAAAAAAGTATCCCTTAATAATAAAATATGGAAATGATGAAAAAGAGCTTCTATTATTTATTGATTTTATTATTGTTTGCATTAATTGGTCATTCATGTAAGACCAACAGTACGACAAACAGTACGGAGTATCATGTTGCTAAAACAGGCAGTGATTCAAATACAGGAACTGCTGATTCACCATTTTTAACCATTTCAGCTGCTTCAAAGGTTGCACAACCGGGAGACATTATTACTGTACATGCAGGTGTTTACCGGGAGTATGTTAATCCTCCGCGTGGGGGCAATTCAGAGGAAGATAGAATTGTTTACAGGGCCGCTCCGGGGGAAAATGTTACAATTAAGGGATCTGAACAGATAACAACCTGGATTAAAGACAGTGGAAGCACCTGGAAGGCAGAACTGCCTGATTCATTTTTTAACGGAGAAAATCCATATGCAAGAACGCTTGGGTGGGTGAGCGAAAACTGGCTCATGACCGGAGAATGGACACATTGCGGGGATGTATATCTTAATGGTGAGGCATTTTACGAAAAGCGTAAAATAGAGGAAGTACGGAATGAAAAAAACTCCTGGTATACTGAAGTGGACAGTAGTGCCTCAGTAACCCATATCTGGGCTAATTTCGGAGATTCAGATCCTAATAAGGAACTGACAGAGATAAATGTCAGGGAGAGTATTATCTCTCCCAGTGATACCAATGTTAACTATATTACCATAAAGGGATTTACAATTATGCATTCAGCTAATGGCTGGGGGCCACCATCAGCTTATCAGGGGGCTGCTGTTTCAACCAATGGTGGTCATCACTGGATTATTGAGAACTGCGAAATAATTAATGCAAAAACCTGTGGATTTTCAATGGGAAATCCCAGGACAAGGAGGAGGAATAGAGCTGGATTAGACTATAATCATGTCGGTCAGCATATCATCAGGAATAATATTTTCAGACGATGCGGGCAGGCTGCTATTGTGGGCGCAGGGTATAATACAGGAACTTATATTCTGGGCAATTATATTGGTGAAACATCATACAGGCAGGAATTCTGGGGACACGAAATTGCTGCTATTAAGTTTCATAATGCTGTTGATATAATTATTGAGAACAATTACATTGGAAATTCCAATAAAGTCAGGGCTTTGTGGATTGATTTTGGCAATCAGAATATCAGATTGACCAGGAATTTTATAGGGGTCCAGATATTCATAGAGATGAACCATGGCCCTATTCTGATAGATAACAACATTCTTGAAGGTGTTTATATTAACAGGGGCTCGGGGGCAATTACACTGGCCCATAACCTGCTTAATATTGATGGCTTGAGATATACTCATGACCCTTTCAGGAAATCGTCATATTACAAGGCACATACAAGAGAAACGGTAATGAGAGAATTAAGCTTCGTAAGGGATGAAAGATGGTATAATAACATATTTATCAAAAAGGGATTGGATTCTCTCAGGATCAATCAGCCTGCATCAGCTGATATCCAGGTAACCCGCACAACCCCGCCACCACCTATTCAACTGGGAATTGATCCATTAACAACCAATTATGGATGTGCTGCAGACTATAACCTCTATTTAAATGGTTCAAAAAAGCATGACACTTTTGATGAAAACTCAATCGTTTCATCCTTCAAAACTGAGTTTTCTGTCCGTGATGATAACGGAGACGTAACAGTTAATTTTTTAATGAGTGATGATGCATCAAAAATCAACTGCCCTCTGATCTCTTCTGATTATCTCGGCATTTATGAACCAATGAAGTTAAGAATGGAAAATAATGACGGTAGTCCAATTACCGTAGATATGGATATATTAAAGAGACCAAGGAATCAAACCAATCCGGGAGTAGGTCCTTTTGCCGATTTAAAACCCGGACAAAACAGTTTTACCATTTTTACCATAAGTGATAAAGGACCGCAAGGTATAAAATAAGAAGCGGCACTTTGAAGGCAAAAAGAAAAAGAGCGGTAGTGAATACTATCGCTCTTTTCTTATTGAAATCCGGGATTACGTTCATTTTCTTTTACCTATATTTAGCTTATCAGCAAAATAAAATCTGCTATGAAAATAAGTTTATTTCTGCTTTGCCTGGCTTTTAGCGTTACATCTGGAATGGCTCAGACAGGTGCAAATCCTGTATCCGGATTATATGCAGGAAACGGAAAAAAGCTTTTGCAGTTCAAGACTGGCAAATCCCTTGATATAAGAAAAACAAATGGTCAGCATTACTGGGGAAAGGATTATTATCTGGAGGACACTTGTATAATGTTCAAGTCACGTTTTACACAAAATTATGATACAATATTCTTAAAAGATATCAGGATAATTAAAGGAAGTACATACGGGAGCATGAGACGGTTGGGTGGGGCTCTCTTAATCGTAGGCGGTCCGGTAATTGGGTTCTTCCCTGTATTTATGACAGCCTGGGCAGGAGGACCGGCATTCCTTGTTGCAGTTCCATTCGCAGCAATGACAGTTGGAGGTATATCATTAGTATTTCCAAGGGAAATCAATGCCACTGATAAATGGGATTTAGCCATTATTGCTCCATGAAGGTTATGGGTTCCCGGAACCCATATCGCGGGAAAAACCTCAAGGGCAGACTAAAAAAATTATTAAATTTGTAAAAACCAGCAGCATATGAAAAAAACATCTTTATTCGCACTCCTGGCAGTCATTGCCGGCTTCTTTCTTCTTCAAAGCAATAAAAGCTTTCAGACAGTTCAAACGGGAGGTGACTTCTATTCAGCTGAGGCAAAAAGCATAATCGATAAGAAATGTTATGGTTGCCATAGCATAAAAGGAAGATCACAGGATGCCAGGGATGCGTTAATGTGGGATTCACTGCCAGGCCTTCCTAAAGCGAAGATTGTTGCTTCGATCAACGATATAATAAAAGCGGTTAAAGAGGACAAGATGCCACCCGAAACCATGGTAGCCAGGATGCCGGAGATGAAGATGCAACCCGAAGAGAAGACAGCACTCCTGCAGTGGTCTGAAAAAAAGGCTGAGAGCCTGCTGAAATAACGGCAAATCTCCTTCAATGAAAAAGTATAAGGTATTAGCTGCGCTGGCACTTCTTGTTATTGCCATGCAGTTTTTTCCTTCAGACCTTCCTGAAACAGAGCCTGAAAATCAGAAAAGCATCACCTTTAGCGGTATTGCTGATGAACAGGTTATCTCGATACTGAAAAAAAGCTGTTTTGACTGCCATTCGGAACAGACAGTTTTTCCCTGGTATTCGAAAGTTAAGCCTATTTCATGGCTGCTGGCAGATCATATCAGGGAAGGCAGAGAGCACCTCAACTTTTCAGCATGGCAGGATTACAGCAAACGTGAGCAGGTGGGGCATATCGAGGATATTGTAGAGGAAAGTGCATCGGGCAGCATGCCCCTTAAATCATATACTCTTGTACATAAGGATTCCCGCCTCGATGCCGGAAAAATAAAAACACTTCAGGAATGGGGAGTTGAAGCAACTGCATCACTTTTTAATTGATGGTTTGTTGCTTATTGAAATTTCGAATATATTTGGAAAAAAGTCGAAAATGAAAAATATCCTAATTGTAATCATTATGTCCATTTTAGCCGCCTGCAAGCCTTCACAGAAGGAAGATCTTACCGGGATGAAACTATTCAGGTTTGGAGATCCGGGGAATGAAAAACCGGCTGTGGAGCTTCCTTCAGGCCGTACTTTCGATGTCTCAGCATTCGGCGAAGATTATAATGAGAATTTCTTTGCAACAGATGGTGTTAACAGGCTTAAGAGCTGGCTGTCGGAAAATGCGGCTAAGTGTCCCTCGACAGATCCTCTGGTACGTATAGCATCATGTGTTGCAAGGCCATCCAAAATAGTTGCCATTGGTCTCAACTACAAGGAACATATTGCTGAAGGCAGGTCACCAGCTGTTCCACAGTCAATACCGGTAGAGCCTATTATATTCTTCAAATCAACAACTGCATTATGCGGTCCGTATGATGATGCCATTATCCCCAAAAATTCAAGGAAGATGGATTGGGAGGTTGAGCTTGCAGTGATAATCGGTAAGAAGGCTTCATACGTCAGTGTTGAAGATGCACTTGACTATGTTGCAGGTTATTCTGTAATGAACGACTACAGTGAACGTGAATGGCAGCTGGAAAAAGATGGAAAACAATGGGACAAAGGTAAGAGTGCTGATACTTTTGCTCCTCTCGGACCATACCTTATCCTTCCTGAGGACATCGAAAATCCCCAGGCACTTGATCTATGGTTAAAGCTTAACGGAACAATCGTACAAAAAGCCAATACCCGCGACATGATATTCACAATACCTGTGCTTATAAGCTACATCAGCCAGCATATGACACTTCTTCCCGGAGATGTTATTTCAACCGGCACCCCGGCAGGCGTGGGCAATGCAATGGTCCCACCTGTCTACCTAAAGAATAGCGATGTTGTAGAGTTAGGAGTTGATGGAATTGGAGTACAGAAACAGAATGTGAAAAGCTTTGTGCAATAAGCATGCTGCCGCATAAGCCAGATCTCCAGAAGCAAATATTATTGTAGTACCAGAAAACTTATATGTTTTATCTTTTACTTTCTTTTACGGAAAAGAAAGTAAACAAAGAAAGCCGCCAAAAAAGCGCCTTTTTGAATCTAATGCCTCAGGTTCAACGCGCTTCAAAAAAGCTGAGGTTCGCACTTTTTTGGTTTTGCCTCGCTCAACAAAGAAGTAATTCAGTATTAAATATAGTACTGAAATTATTTACCATTCTGAAATATCCTTTTTGTTAGTGCGGTGGCAACCCCGAAAATGGTGCGAACTGCAGCCACTTTTCGTGGAGCGGCGTAAGCAATGGCCATGTGTAGCGAGCGGAGAAAAGGGCTGAAGTCGGCATTTTGGCTTCGCCGAGCTCGCCTTCGGCTCGGTTCGGTGCCCTTTTCTTTGCTTCATTTGGCTTCGCCGAACTCGCAATGGTTTTAACAAAAGATCGTAAATACATTCCGATCCATTTCTCGGTTCTTTTGGGCAAGCAAAAGAAATGAAGATAAAAAGAAAAGCTTAGGATTATACAGATTCAGTTGGTAAAGTCAATTAAAAAATCCGTAATCGAAAGTTTACGGATTTTTTATTCTGCCCTTACCTAAGTCGAAGAGGTTAGCTCTTCGACTTTTTACCTTTCACAAGGTTCTCCGGTATCGAAACAAGTTCAATACCTGAGCCTGTTCCAAGGTTGCGGGAATACTGCTTGTCAACAGGGTTATTCCAGTGTTCATGTATTCCAAGAACTGGTATTGGTTTGCCGCTGTTGTCAGGGTCATAAACAATACCTGCAGGCCAGTTTGCAGGATCTACAGCCTGGTGCATGTAATCATCAACACCTGTCATGTTAGCGATCTTTTCCCATGCAGCGTTGATCTCATCATGCTTGTATTTGCCGCCCCATTCAGACCTGAGGAAATCAAATCCTACAGATTCAATTGCGATTGGATCGAGTGACATGAACATTGAATTACACCAGTCGTTATTAAAAGGAGGCATAAAATATTTAACAGGCCCTTTGACCTCATCAGAACCACCTCCGAAGAGACCTTCAAGGAAAAGGAAGACGTTTTTCTGCCCGAGGTATTTGCTTCCAAGCAGGTCAACGAAAACGCGGTACTTATGATACCCGGTATTGTTAGGCGAACCTTCTCTCTGTGTTGCCAGGTGGGAATAGTGTAGGTGATGTGCGCCTGATCTTCCAACATTCCCAAAGTTGCTTTTAGCAGTGAGCGAAACGCCTGCTGCCCCGTGAGGCTTCAGTATCGCCATTGTGATCATGTATGTCGATTGCTCATGAATATCCCAGAGCTTATCGCTGAACCCTTTATCAGAATAATTGACAAGAGGTTTCTCAGTGATCTTTATAAGTGTGCGACCAAAATTTGTTGACGTCTTATCGATATAATGAACCTGTGGAAATTCTTTCGACCACACATTATAGTTATGTGCGTAGATCGGATTCATCGGGTCGCCTATATAAATATCATTCTGATCGACATTATATTCATTAACAAGCTCTTTCAGCAATTCCAGAACTGCATAAGGACCTGTTTCAGTTGGAATCATGTTAAGTTTCTTCTTGTCATTTGCAGCAAGTGGGGTGGTGCCTACAACATTTCCTTTTTCCTTATCTTCTTTTGTCAGGATCCAGCCTGCCTGTCCCTGGTTGATCTTGATAAAGATCTTCTCACCTTTTGTATAGCCTTTGTCCTTACCCTGCTTTGTTGTGTTGTAGTACCTGAAGATGGCATCCCATGCTTTTGCAGGTGTCTTCTTACCTGTGAGCTTAAGCACGCCGTCATGAAACATTTTACCTATTACCTCCGGATTGTTATTCTGGGGGAATGGGAAATAGTTGTTAGCGTCAGCATCATTATGCTCGAACTTTTCATTAGTGGCGTCAGGATTCCAGACCCATACAACCCTGCCGGGGAAAATTCCTTTTGCCTCACCCATTGGCTGGTTGGGAGCGTCTGAAGGACCAGCATAAAGGTCTGCTTCTTCCATGGCAATATTATTTACAGGCGATACTGCCATTGCAAGAACGACTCCTGTGAGCAGGAGAGCTGTTGACCAGTATCTTACATTGAATATTTTTCTGCCTGATCTTCTTGAAACTGCTGTAAGTCCGGCCACTGCCAGGAGGTACATAACGAACCCTGACATCAGTGGGGCAGCCACCCTCATACATGGGTATGATGCCCTTGATGGTTTTGGAATTACCCTTAACAAAAACCATATCGTGGAAATGATGCCCAGTAAAAAGAACATGATCCTGGGGGGGATATGGTGACTACTCATCCAGTCTCTGATTTTTCCCGGTTTTCCTTTCAGGACTGAAACATTAAATCTAAGGTGTTGCATGTTAGGTATATTAGATGTAGTTTAATGCAAATTGCTAAATGCAAGATTGCAAAAAATTTAATTGTACAGAATTTTTAACATTTTTTGGGTTTAAGGAATTAAAAATCATTAAATGAAACATATAGCCATGTCAATTCCGTCAATTACCGGATTATGGGAAACGCTTTTTGTAAAAAGGAAATGATGATTTCAGCAACCGGAAGAAATTTTGTGAAAGACAGGGATCCTGATTACATTGTTATGTTCCATTGCGATCAGGACCGGACACTGATCCTGGAAAGGACTTCCTCAAGGGGATTTATATTAAGAGGTTTGCTCCAGAAGTCTATAACCGATTCGTACGTCAGAGCTTTGAATTTCTCGTCTTCATTTACCGAATTTGTCAGCATTATGATCTTAGTTTCCGGATTCATGTTGAGGTATGTCTTTTCATAAAATTCTATGAATTCAAATCCGTTCATACCCGGAAGGTTAAGGTCGACAAAGATCAGGTCTGGGAACGTATTCTTCTCCTGGTGCTCATCAAGAAATCTTACAGCCTCCCTTCCGGAGTGCCTGACATCGATATGCTCAATTCCGGAGAGGTTCAGAATTATGCTTGTAAGCTCATTGCTTATCTCGTCATCGTCAAGAATGAAAACTCTCATACTTCAAAGATTATATTCGTTCAGGTAGATTAAAAATGCAGTTCCCAGGCCTGGCACACTCCTGACCTCTATTTTACCATTATTCCTTGTGACAATATTTTTAATGAGGTGCAATCCTATACCTGTACCTTCGGAGCCCCGGCTAAGTCTTTTGAATGGTTTAAACAGGTCATCGCCATAGGCATGAAGGTCTATACCTATGCCATTATCACGGAATGTAAGGAGGCAATACCTGCCATCTCTTGCCGAGGAAATCTCTATCGATAGTGGTCTTGCTTCGTGCCTGTATTTCAGGGCATTGGTGATCAGGTTCCTGAAGATGCTTATCAGGTAAGGCTCTATATAATTTATTTGTCCGCAACATGAGAAATCAGTTTTAATCAGAGGCCTTACCTCATTTATTTTTTCTTTGAGCTCTGACCTTACTATTGCAAAAATGTTCTCAAGTGAAAGAGTTTTGATGCCGGATTCTTTCATTTTCTCAACCGAGATCACATCGAGCAGTCCTGTGATAGTTTTATTCAGTATATCAATAATTACCCTGTATTTCTTTTGAAGCTCAAGCTTAAGACTGATGTCTCCTGTCTGCTCAATTATATTTGTCAGCGTCATTAGGTTTGATACAGGAGCTTTAAGATCGTGGGCAACAGCAAAAACGAAAGTATCCATTACCTCATTGATCCTCTTAAGCTCACTATTTTTGTTCCTTTCCAGGGCGAATGCATCTTCTGCGAGTTTTCGCGTGGTGATATCCTGTGCAATTCCAAGAACTTCATAAGGCTGATCATTCCTTAGTTTGAAAACAGTGTTTCTGTTATAAATGAAATGCCATTTACCTGACTGATCCCTGATCCTGAACTCACTTTCCCTTACTTCCCCTGGCTTCATTGAAGCCATTTGATGTATGTTCTTCATTCTTTCTTCAAGGTCATCAGGATGAACAAGTTCCCGGAATACATTAGTACCCCATGAGTATATTCTCTCTGCATCATATCCATAACTGGAAACAGACTCAGATATAAATGTGAGTCGTGTGAGATCAAGATCGATAATATAGAAGATATCCGGAGAGGTTTCAGTGATCCTTTTAATAAAATCCCTGCTCTCTTCAAGCTCAGCAGTCCTTTGTTTTACCTTCTCTTCGAGTCTTTTCCTGAAGTATTGCTGGATCTTCTTCCTGGCTGAAATATTCTTGAAAAGAACAGCCAGGCAGCTATATTCCTGATCAGGGAAAACGCTCACATCATACCATAACTTTTGAGTCTGATATATTACAGACCCTTCAAAACGGCAAGGTTTCCCACTATATAATACATATTCGAACTTCTTCAGCCATTCTTCACCAATACCCGGGAAGAGATCGGAAATAAGGTTTCCTTCAGCGTCATCCAGGCCTGTTTGCTTCCTGAATGTGGCATTTGTTTCTGATATCCTGTAATCTTTGATAACACCCTGTTCATTCACAGGCTTAATAGTACAGAATGCCTGGTTCATATTGTTAATCAGGATCAGATACCTGTTTAAAGAAGTATCTGCAATGGCCTTATCATTCCTGAGTGAGTCCGCAGCGGTATATTTAGTGATGTTGTCAGAAGTCTGTTCAGCGAAATAAGGTCAGCAAACTTTAGAATTAAACAGCGGATGATGGCAATTGTTCTGCATTAAACTGGATTTAACCTTTCGTGTTTTTAAGAGATATGAAGAAAAACAGAGCTTATCCCTGGCCATTCTCCCGGGTAGCGTGGCAAACCTCAAAAATGCGTGAACCCGATTCTTTAAGGCACCATTTGGTGAGGAATTAAGCAGTATTTTATTTATTTACTTTAGCCCATGTATCCTTTAGCTGCACTGTCCTGTTAAAAACAGGTTTTTCAGGTGTTGAATCATAATCAACACAGAAATATCCTATTCTCTGGAACTGGAATTTCTCGAGTGGCTTTGCTGCTGCAAGAGATGGCTCTATCCTGCAGCCTGTAAGCACCCTGAGTGATTCAGGATTCAGGAAATTCCTGTAATCATCTTCCTTCTGCCCGGCAGGATCCTCGTGGTTGAACAGCCTGTCATAAAGTCTTATCTCGGCATTTATGCAATGCCTGGCTGAAACCCAGTGGAGGGTGCCTTTAACTTTCTTATCACTCAGGTGTCCTCCGCTTTTTGTTGCAGGGTCATAAGTGCAGTAAACCTCTGTTATGTTGCCTTCAGAATCTTTCTTAAAGCTTTCGCATTTTATTATATAAGCTCCTTTGAGCCTGACCTCCATTCCCGGTGCGAGCCTGAAAAATTTATTCGGAGGGTTCTCCATGAAGTCATCCTGTTCAATGTATAACTCGCCTGAGAACGGCACCTGTCTTGATCCCATCGATTCATCTTCAGGATTATTTATAAGCTCTACATGCTCTTCCTGGCCTGCGGGGTAGTTTGTCAATACAACCCTGAGAGGATTGAGCACACCAAAAACCCTGGGGGCTATCCGGTTAAGATCTTCACGTACAGCGTGTTCCAGAAGTGACACATCATTAATTGCCTCTACCTTTGTATACCCGATCAGATCAATGAATTTTCTTATCGATTCTGGTGTATATCCTCTTCTTCTGAGGCCACAGAGTGTTGGCATCCTCGGGTCATCCCAGCCACTGACCTTTTTCTCCTGTACAAGCTCAAGAAGCTTTCTTTTACTCATCATTGTATAGGTAAGATTCAGCCTGTTGAATTCAATCTGTCTTGGCCTGTAATCTGAAGTTTTCAGCTGATCTATAAACCAGTCGTAAAGCGGCCTGTGCACTTCAAATTCGAGTGTACACAATGAATGTGTTATACCTTCAAAATAGTCGCTTTGTCCATGCGCAAAATCGTACATTGGATAAACCGACCAGTGCCTTCCAGTCCTGTGATGAGGGATCTTTATTATCCTGTAAATGATAGGATCGCGCATGTGCATGTTGGGCGATTTCATATCTATCCTGGCCCTCAGAACACGGCTTCCTTCTTCAAATTCTCCCTGGTTCATCCTGTAAAACAGATCCAGGTTCTCTTCTGCTGTCCTCTTTCTGTAAGCACTTTCTTCCCCGGGCTGAGAGGGAGTTCCTTTCTGTGCTGAGATCACATCAGCGGGCTGATCATCAACATACGCAAGGTTCTTTTTGATAAGGTCAACCGCAAATTCGAAAAGCTTTCCGAAATAGTCAGAAGCATAGAATTCCCTGTCTTCCCAGTCAAATCCCAGCCATTTAATGTCCTCTTTTATTGAATCAACATATTCAACATCCTCTTTTGTGGGATTTGTATCATCAAAACGCAGATTACACTTTCCACCGTATTTTAATGCCATGCCAAAATCGAGGCATATTGCCTTGGCATGACCTATATGCAGGTACCCGTTAGGTTCAGGCGGGAACCTGGTGTGGATCCTGCCTTCGTTCTTTCCGTTCCTGATATCTTCCTGTATAAACTGTTCAATAAAGCTTACAGATGATCTTGACTCATCCTTATCCTTTATGTTGTCGTCACTCATTTCGAAATTTTTAATGAAAGGCAAAAATAATATATTAAGTATTACAACATTACCATTAAAAGAAACAATTAAAACGACATGCCGGGTATGAAGAAATGCTTACATTCCATTGAACATGGGGTTTCTTAAAATTACAAAAAAAACATGAAGTGCCTGTCATACAGAGAGAACTGTTTAATATATTATGATTAATTTTACGTTCCTTAAAAAGTTATTATGGGGTTGATACAGATTGAGAATATGGAGTTTTACTCCTACCATGGTCATTTCAGGGAGGAAAGAATTGTAGGAAATAAATTTTTGGTTGATCTTGTTATTGAAACAGACATGAAGATGCCAGCTGAAACAGATAATCTTAAAGATGCAGTAAACTACCAGAGAGCTTATGAGATTATCAAGCAACAGATGGAGATTAAATCCTATCTTCTTGAGAATATTGCCGGCAGGATCCTTGATGCACTTTACAATGAAATGAAAGGCATAGAGAAAGCCACTATAAAAGTTTCAAAGCTGAACCCGCCAATGGGAGGGAAGATCGGTTCGGTAAGCATTACGATGACACGCTGATCAGAGAAACAGCAGGAAGGAAGTTGCTATAGTGGTTCCGATAACAAGGTACCTGTAGACTTTTTCCGGGAGCATGGAAACAATTGTAACACCTGCCCAGATACCAATTGCAATTACAGGTATTGACACGAGGCCAGGGATCAGGGAATGAATTGTAATGTTCTTCCAGACAAGTACCTGCAAAGGAAGTTTCCCCGTATTTATAATGAAAAACAGCCACGCCCCGGTACCAATAAACTCTTTTTTTGGCAGCCTCATTGACAGGAAGTAAAGAGTGAAGACGGGCCCTGCAGCATTACCAATCATTGTTGCAAAACCACCAGAAAATCCCATCAATGAAGAAAACAACCTGCTTTGAGGAATAGCGGCATTTTCATCTTTCTTCCTGATGTCGTTGAAAACCATCAGGGCAAGCATAATCCATACAATTGAAAGAAGTAATATCCTGAACTGATTGTCATTTATTGCTTCACCGGTAAGCAGTGCCACAACAATGCCTGCTGCAGCCCAGGGCAGAACTGCAAGAATGTATTTCCACACAGCATGTCTTCTCCAGTAGATCACAGCCATAATATCTGCAGCTATCAGCATCGGGAGTATAACACCTGTCGACTGCCTTGCTCCGAATATTATTGCCATCAGCGGTACGGCTGTAAGTCCGAACCCGCTAAGGCCAGCTTTAGACATACCTATTATAAGAGCACAGAGCAAAAAGAGAAGGAAAAAAGCAGGGGTCAGGTCTGGATGAAGTATAGTCATTATCAAATATAAAAATATTGGCCTGAAATGAATCCAAGCTTCTGCATTTATCCTGCAGGGTTGAAACTTTTAATTAAATTTCCGGTTTACCAGTACAAAAAAGAATAAGATGAGCTTCAGTAATAAAGTAGTAATAATTACAGGTTCCGGGAAGGGAATCGGCAGATCTGTTGCCATGGCATATGCCCGCGAGGGGGCCATGGTTATCATTGCTGAAAGGAATGCTGATGACGGATCAAAAGCAGCAAATGAGATAAGATCAGAAGGTTTAGAGGCTGAATTTATCAGGACAGATGTGGCACAACCTTCCGATATAACAGCACTTATCGCAGAAGTTGTACGCAGGTATAAGAAGATCGATATCCTCATCAACAATGCCGGGGTGTCACGACATCGTTCACCTTATGACCTGACTGTGGAGGAATGGGATGAAATAATTAACATCAATCTGCGGGGTATCTTCCTTTGTTCGCGTGAAGCAGCGAGGGTAATGCAGAATAACGGAAGAGGTGCAATTGTGAATATTGCTTCTACAAGAGCTTTCATGTCGGAGCCTGAATCCGAGGCATATGCTGCATCGAAAGGAGGCATTGTGGCCCTCACTCATGCACTTGCTGCTTCGTTTGCACCCGATAATATCCAGGTTAACTGTATCAGTCCGGGCTGGATTGAGACCGGAGATTATGATAAACTCAGTGAAGCAGACCACAGTCAGCATTTCTCCGGAAGGGTAGGTAAACCCATGGACATAGCCCTTGCATGTCTCTATCTAACCGCCGAAGGCAACAACTTCATCAATGGCGCCAACATGATCATCGACGGCGGAATGACCCGCAAAATGATTTACGAAGAGTAAAGCAGGATACCCGGACCCCGACACCCGGACGCCAGGACCCATGACTCCAGGACCCATGACTCCAGGACTCATGACGCCAGGACGTTAAAGCTTATACTTCTTAATTGTTTCAAGCTTATCTTCCAGGCTATTCACGATCGTCTGCTGTTCAGTAACCTTGTTCCTGGCTTCTTCCTGGGCTTCGGCATTGCGGGGAATCTCCCTCTTGTTATCGTCAATTTCAGATTCTGCCTTGTTGATCTTCTTTTCAGTGGATTTTATTTCCCGGTTCAGCTTTTTTTCATTTTTTTCAGCATCCTTTTTTGTGTCTGGATCAGTTACTCCCATACCTGTAGCAGCTTCACCTGTACGTGGTTCTGCGGTTAGGTAATCGAGTTCATTATTGAGGTTTCTGAGTCTTTCCTGTTCTTCTGTAATGAGCTTAGTGTTGTCTTTGCTCGATTTTTCCATTCTGGACTGCTCTCTTTGCAGGGAATTCAGATCACTTTCAAGCGATCTTAGCTTGGATTTCTCGTCGTTGAGCTGTGCAGTCACAACATCGATATACTGGTCCCTGGAGAAATCAAAAAGAAACTCTTTTGCTTTTTTTGCTTCAGATTCACTGATGAACTTGTCTTTTTCAAGTTCCATGGCTGCCTGCAGTTCGACTGAACCTTTCCTGTCATTTATTATGCTGTAAACATTTACAGGGTTATCGGATACCTTCTTTATCCTTGCCCCGAATATTGTCATTTCATTGTTTTTTTCAACGATCTTGGATTTGGTACCTGACTGAAGCAGCTTTTTCCAGTTCTTTACTGTTTTATCGTAGTCAGCTTCCGGAATTATTACCCTGAAACCGGGCATATTATTACCGGCAAAGCGTAATGAATCCTGAGATACAACTATTGGTTGCTGTGCATGCATATCCCCACAGATCAACACGAAAACAAACAGCAATGTGTAAAGATGTTTCATAGCTAATAATGCATTTAGTTAGTAAACTTGCAGAAATGAACAGCGAAAAATACGAACGTAGAATGTTTAGAATCAAAATATTAACAACAGACTAAATATTTTGTTTATATGCCTCCTGAAATTATTTTGGATACATCTCCTGAGTTGCATGAAAACACATCAATGCCCTTCCTGACCTGAAGGGCTCAGCTGAAATAAAGAGGAATTGTTACTGGTTTTGAAGGTATTGATGAATACCTGCTGCAGCTTTCCTTCCATCTCCCATGGCAAGGATCACAGTTGCTCCGCCTCTTACAATATCGCCGCCTGCAAAGATATCAGGAACAGAGGTCTGCATAGTCTCACTATTTATTACAAGTGTGGATGAACGTGTGACATTAAGATCTGGCATCTGCCTTGAAATTAAGGGATTAGGAGAGACGCCAATGCTTACAATAACCTGGTCAACATCGAGTGCATATTCTGAGCCTTCGACAGGTACAGCTTTCCTGCGGCCTGATTCATCAGGCTCCCCGGCCCTCATTTTCTGCACTATTACCTGGGCTACCCTGCCTTTGCCATTATCAATGTATCTTACAGGATTTTCAAGGCATCTGAATTCGATGCCTTCCTCGATTGCATGTTCCACCTCTTCTTTCCTTGCGGGCATCTCTTCCATGGATCGTCTGTATAAAATGATAGCCTTTTCGGCACCGAGCCTTTTTGCTGTTCTTACAGAATCCATTGCTGTGTTTCCTCCGCCAATTACTGCCACTCTTCTCCCAATATGTATTGGAGTGTCATAATCAGGATCAGCTGCATTCATCAGGTTCACCCTTGTAAGGTATTCATTCGAAGAATATATCCCAATGAGATTCTCACCGGGAATATTCATAAATCTTGGCAGTCCGGCCCCGCTGCCAATAAAGAAAGCTTTGTAACCCTCATTTCTCAGGTCGTCTATTTCGGCTGTTTTGCCTATAACAAAGTTCTTTATAAATGTTACTCCCAGCTTCTTCAGGTTTTCTATTTCAACATCAACTATCCTGTTTGGCAGCCTGAATTCTGGTATACCGTACCTCAGTACACCGCCTATCTGGTGCAGGGCTTCAAATATCGTGACCTTATACCCATATTTTGCCAGGTCGCCCGCTGCCGCAAGCCCTGCCGGTCCTGACCCGATTATTCCCACCTTAATGCCGGTATTCCGAATTTCAGGTACAATTTTCCCGTTGATCCCGTTTTCACGTTCATAATCAGCAGCAAACCTTTCAAGGTAGCCTATTGCAACAGGTTTTTTATTCAGTTTTTTCGTGTAGAAGCAGCTTGCCTCGCACTGTATCTCTTGTGGGCATACTCTTCCGCAGACTGCCGGCAGTACATTTGTTTCTTTAAGTGTGGAGGCTGCTTTCAGAAAATCACCCGATTCAATATTCTTAATGAATCCGGGTATATTGATCCCTATGGGACAACCTTCAATGCAGGTAGGATTAAGGCAGTCGAGACAACGTTTAGCCTCAATTAGTGCCTGTTCGGGAGATAATCCCATATTCACTTCACAGTTGATGCTGTTCCTGTCTTCAGGCGCCAGAACTGGCATTTCAGCCCTTTCAATCGAAGTTCTGTCTTTGCTTTTTAATGATTCACGGAGATTGACTCTCCAGTCTTCTTTCCTGCCTTCCTGAAAAAAGTCCTTATTACTTTCCCCCATCTCAGATCACTGTCGTTCCTTTAATTAACTTATTATCCAATTTGATTATTTATAGCCACTGCAACTGGAGGCAAATCGACTTGGGTTGTATTCCGTGCAACATCTTCCTGGTTCTTGAATGAACCTAGCCTCATGATAAGCTCATCGAAATCAACCTGGTGTGCATCAAATTCAGGACCATCGACACATACAAATTTGGTCTCGCCGCCTATTGTAAGCCTGCATGCACCGCACATTCCTGTACCGTCAACCATGATTGTGTTGAGGCTGGCCATTGAAGGAATGCTATATTTTTTTGTAAGCGCCGATGCAAATTTCATCATTATTGCAGGGCCGATTATAACGGACATATCGATCTTTTCCCTTTGAATGATTTTTTCCATTCCTTCAGTTACAATTCCTTTTTCCCCGTAAGAACCGTCATCTGTCATCACAAGTACTTCATGAGAGAATTTTTTTATTTCCTCCTCAAGTATAAGCAGCTCGCGGGTGCGTGCGGCAAGTACGCTTATCACCTTGTTACCTGCTTTGTACAAAGCCTCTGCAATGGGAAGAAGGGGAGCAATGCCCACACCTCCACCGGCACATAGTACTGTGCCTGAATATTGTATATGTGCAGGATGACCAAGAGGACCCACTATGTCTGTAATATTTTCACCGACGTTAAGATTAGCAATCTTGTGGCTTGTAAGGCCTACCTTCTGTATGATCACGGATACAGTTCCCGCAACAGGATCAGCAGATGTAATTGTAAGAGGTATTCTCTCACCTCTTTCACCAAGCTTAATTATTACAAAATGTCCGGCTTTTCTTCTTTTCGCAATATCGGGTGCATAAATTTCAAGCCTTACTACACTTTCTGAAAGGAATTGCTTGCCTGTTATCCTGTTCATTACCAAATAAATATATGGGCATCATTATATGCCCTGAAATTTCTACAATCTATTAACGTAGCGAATATAAATATAATATAGTTCGATAAGGCAATATTATTAATTATAAATGTTGATTTACTTAATAAAATCTATTATTGTGCAGTATTTTAGTTAATTATAATAAGTATGCAGTGTGGGGAGTTTTAATTGCCACGAATGATATTTATGCTTTTTTAACACAACCGGAAAAGGGCTAAAAAGTATGTCTGGTTTTTTTCGTATATTAGCACTATATTCTTTTGATAGAACAGTTCTTATACAATAATCATAATGAAATCTCATCCCGCAAACCCGGGTGTAAGGAAAATTGCAAAATTTTAATCTATGACAATGAAAAACACGACTTCAAGAAGGTCCTTTTTAGGTAAAGCTGCCGGAGCTGCTGCTGTTGCTGCTGTTGCTCCGTTTACCGGCCTAAGCGCTATGGATGCAGCTATTCAGAAAACTCCCAAATCCTCATTACCGACAGATATTAAAATAACTGAGGTAAAATGTGCATATATAAGGGGTAGCCTGTATGTTAAAATCTTCACAAACCAGGATGTTTATGGTTGTGGTGAAGGTGTTGATGCTATACAGGGTTCATACTATCTGGTACAGAGTATAGGAAACAGGCTCAAAGGTCAGAATCCGCTGAATATTAATAAAATTCAGGAAGATATCAGGAGGCAGGGTTTCTTCGGAGGTGCACAATCAGGAATGTATGTTGCAGTTATGACTGCATTTGAATGTGCATTATGGGACCTGGCAGGAAAGATTTTTGGTCTGCCTGTTTACCAGCTACTTGGCGGTAAATTCCGCGATAAAATCAGGGTCTACAGCGACACAGCTCTTTACCGTGTAAACTTCCCGACACCAAAAGATTTTGCTGATTCAGCAGTTGAAGCTGTGAAGATGGGATTCAATGCAATAAAGTTTGACCTCGATTACACAGCCGACCCTGACAAATATGACAGGTATAACTGGACAACAAGTCCCGGCGAAGTTCAGAGAATGTACAATCAGCTGGCTGCAGTAAGGGAAGCTGTTGGTCCTAAAGTTGACATAGCAGTTGATATGCACGGAAGGTATGACCTTACAGCTGCAAAAGCTGTATCAAAGAAAGTTGAAGGTCTTAACCTGCTGTGGCTTGAAGAACCAATTCCTGCAGACAATGTTGAAGCTTATGCCCAGATATCCAGGGAGACCAGCACCCCGATCGCCGCAGGTGAAAACATCTATCTTGCTTATGGTTTCAGGGAATTGCTCACAATAGGCGGCGTTGAAGCTGTAATGCCCGACCTGCAGAAATGTGGCGGTCTTGCAGAAGGACAGAGGATTGCAAACCTTGCAAATCTTTTCTACGTTCCATTCGCACCTCACATGGTTGCTTCATTCCTTGGTGCAATGGCCTGTGCCCATGTGTGTGCTTCGGTACCTAACTTCCTGATTATGGAATGGCAGTCATATTTCCATACCAACCCGATGTACAAAGAGGTTGTTATTTACGATGAGGCTGACTGGGTAAAAGACAGCTTCATTCATGTATCTGACAAGCCTGGTATTGGCGTTGATATCAACGTGGAAGCAGCTAAGAAATATGCTATTCCCGGTGTTCCATTCTTCGCATAACAAGGTTTAATAAACTGAATCAGGGTTTAAAAACCTTCCTGCATTATACAGCCCTTCCCTTACTATAGGGGAGGGTTTATTTTTTTAATTTCCTGAGGAAAAAGGTTTAAAGAAGAAGGGTGTCTTAAAGCTTTATTTAAGACACCCTCTTTTTACCAGGAATTATTTGGATAAACTATCTGGAATTAAGGAGGCTGGCAGATGCCTCCCAACGGTTTTGATGAAAATGTTACTGCAATAATCTACTTTACTGACCGCAGGCTGCCGTCCTGGGTGTAATATTGTTTTGGACTCCTTTTTGCTGCCTGTATTTCCATTGAATAATTCTTCAGTATATCTTTTACACCGGCGTTATACTGTATATTTTTATCTTTCTTCGTCTTTGTATTCATGTCATTATGATTTAAGTCCTGGTACTTATTCTGAACAATACAAAAATAGATGTTATCTCTGGTTGAGCATCTTACACTAATCTAATCCTCCGCGCTTCATTGTCAAATAAAACAGCACTTTGGTCATACCGGATCGTTTAAACCGGATATTTGAAGGTATTTTTATATTCCCGGTTGATACAAACATACCTTTATAAAGAGTCAACCGATCTTCTTTCCTGCCAATGGACCAGGTTTCAGGCTGTGTATTTCATTGACATGTACAAGAACCACTGCTTTAGGTTTTGGCATACCTGCTTTAAGTGACATTTCCGCCGACCTGTCATAAACCGGCCCTTCGGTTACAACTTCAGGTGTGCCAAGAAACCTGTACCCATCGAGAGTTTCCCTGTTAACAACCGCCATTGAAATCTTTGAACCGTCAAGAATGTTCTGCAGTGTCCGTCCACCAGTGCCTTCAGAGAAAATAAGTGTTTCATCATCAAAAACCCTCGTTGATCTTTTGGGAGCATTGTTAGGTGTTCCATCCCTGCTGACAGTGGCATGAAAGCATTGCTGTGTATGGATCATCTCCTTCATTTCCTGTGTGAGCTTTGACATATCGACCTTTTTAGGGAATAACATCCATGGTGCATAATTGTTGATTTTACAACTTGCATCAGGGTGCTATTGAAGCCTGAAAGATACTGGTATTGTATACCATACAGGAACCGGGATACCATTCTGTTTTCCCGGCCTGAACTTCGGTAAACCTCCAATGACCCTGATAGCTTCATTATCGAGCTCCGGATCAACGCCCCTGAGAAGTGTAATCCTGTCAATTGATCCATCGGTATTGACAACAAATTTCAGAACCACTTTACCCTGGATATTATTTTCAATAGCTGCATCCGGGTATTTAAGATTCCGGGCTATGGTTTTAAGCAGTTCGGCCGGTCCACCTGGGAATTCCGGCATCTCTTCCACGAAAACTCTTGGTTCTGTCACCTCGGTTGTAACCGGATCTGTTGTTGTAACTGTTGCAGCTGTATCGTTGACATTAGTGTTTGTAACCATGCCGATAAGATCATCAGCTGTGTTAATGTACGCAGTAAGGCCTGCAGTATCATCCGTCACAACAGGCTTTAAGTTATGTATCACATCCTTCATCATGTTTTCCGGCGCTTTAATTTCTTCAGGTTCAATGAAATCCGGCTTGAAAGGATCGAGCTTCAGAACGATAACTTCGGGTTCAGGCCTTGAAGCAATGCTCCTGTCGATTGTCATGGATAATCCTATGACAATCATCGTAATTATTGCCGCACCTGATAAAACCGAGAAGCTTGCTGTTGATTTGTAACGTTTCCTGAGGTCGTATGCACCGTAGGATTTGTTGCGGTTCTCGAAGATGATCTCATCAAATTCAGGAACTCTTTTTTTGCTCTTTTCCATGTTTTAAATTTTTAATTAATAAACTGAAGGCAATCAGTGTTATTCGTTTAATGAAAGAGCGTTATCAAATAAACAGCAAAATAGATGCCATAAATACTATTCATGAAGGACCTGTTAATGATCGGTGAGATAAGAGTCAACCTGCAAGATTATATAGTAATCCTGTAAGTACCGATCCAACGGTTATGAATAAGATATAAAGAAGAAATACCTTCCTGCTGGCAATCCCCCATACTGCAATCATTGCAGGTAAGGTTGTCGTTGCCCCTGCGATGAGGAAAGAAAGGGCTGCCCCTCCCGACAAACCGGATTGTAAGAGGCCGCCAACGAGAGGCAATGCTGTAATATTGCTAGTGTAGGCAGGTATTCCCGCCAGGGTTGCTATGAAAACCTGCATGTTACCGTTCTCGCTTACGATCTTACTTATGAAGTCGGCAGGAACATAGAATTTCAGCAGTGCAGTTATAAGAAAAGCTATTCCCATGAATTTTGCGACAAGCGCTGATGCTTTCAGTGTCTCCGGCAGGATCCTCTGCTGCCAGGAAGGCTGGCCGCATGCACAGGTACCGCCTCCTGTAACCAGGACTTCAGTTGACAGGTCGGTATTCTTTATCCTCAGAGATTCACCCCTGCCAAGAAAACCTGTAACAGTGGCCAGGTGGGTCAGGTAGCCGGCGCCAAGGCTGATTATAAATGTTGAAGAGAGTCTCCAGACAGCAAGCTTCATTCCGATCATTGAGCTACTGAGAAAAAATATCTCCGGATCCATTGAGGGTGAAGCGATCCAGAAAGACATAACAGGAGCAACCGGGACGCCTCCTGTCAGCAGTGATGTGATCACGGGAATGACCCCGCAGGAGCAGAAAGGACTGAACGCTCCGACACATGTTGCCATGAAGACAGCAATGAGAGGTTTTCCTGCAAAGGCGGCCGTAATGTATTTTGACATTCCGGAAAGATTGATTATTACAGCCAATGGTATGGTAACCAGCAGGTAAGGCCAGATGTGGATAAATGATTCAATTACAAATTCCGTGATTTTAATAACCTGTTCCATAGTAAAATTTAATTTCTTACCATAGACGGGGATCATAAGAAAAAGACGCAATTATTTTTTTCCTGGCGGGCAACACCTGCAACAAGCCGGCTCAATATTGAAGACTGTACCATATTTATCGAACTGGTAATGGCAACAGTCGAGCAGCATATCCCTGAGCATGACCCTTGCGCGCTGTATCCTGGATTTTGCGCCGGAATAGGAAAGACCTTTTTTCAGGGCATACTCTTTTTGGCTAATGCCCTCGATTTCCGTCATGCATAATGCTTCACAGTATTCAGGAGAAAGCTTATCCATCATTCTTATCATATCGGAAACAGCTTCGTCCATGAATTTCCCCGGCCGTTGCTTTACAACTATCTGGTCACGGTAATCACGCAGCTCTGAATTTTTTTTCCTGAAATAATCGGTGATAAGGTTCCTTGTAATCTGGTATAACCAGGGTTTGATCTTGGAGCTATCATTCAGCTTCCCCACATTATCATGCATCCTGATAAAAACATCCTGCATAATGTCATCGGCATCGGCTTCATTCCTGACCTTAGACAATATGAAAGATTTCAGTCCATGACGGAAGATCTCCCAGGTTTTTTCGATGTTGTCCCCTTGTGTCATTAATGCACAAAATTAGCAACTATTACCACTACCAGCATCGTTCCTGTGGATAATAAAAAGTTTAAGATAGGTACAAACGTTTAAATCAGTGCCCTATTTTCCACACCGCCCGGCTTCACTGGCTCATTTCAAAATTAAAAAGCCCTATGCATTTGTGCATAAGGCTTTCATTGAGGTCGGTGGCGGATTCGAACCGCCGTACACGGTTTTGCAGACCGCTACCTAGCCACTCGGTCAACCGACCATATTACAGGCTGCAAAAGTAATAAATTTTATGATATTGCAAGAGCCCAGATATTGTACTGTTATTTCTTGCTTATCCTGTACAAGCCTGCACCGTGCCTGTTGACCGAATGAACAAATTCACCGGTAAACTCTCCCAGTTTCTCCCCGCTCCACAGGTCTGTGATCTCATAGGTGCCTCTCAATCCCAGTTCAACGAAACTTACACCTATCTCAGCTTTATCTGGTGGTTCTTCACCTGCGGGGTCGGTTGTAAATACCATGAACCTCGCATTATTGTTTCTTATGGCATCTCCTGCGGGACCACTCTGCAATCCAGCTTTAACGGAAAACCTTGTAATACCTTTGGGAATATCATATTCAATAACCGAGAGGGCATTCCCGTTAATACCGTCTTCATATTCTCTTCCATCGATCATCAGCTTTCTGTCTCCGCGGGCATGGTTAATCAACGGCAGGCCTCTTCCTGAAGAAGCTTTAACCCATTGCTGACCTGTAAGCTTTATCTTTTTACCCGGTCCGGAAAAAGTTGGTTCGATCCAATTGCCATTGTGCGTTGAAAAGCCTGATATATCATCGGAGCTGATTACGAGGTAAAGCTTCTCAGCCCCCGTAATATCAATTTCAGCCTGCTCACTCTGTACGCTGTCGAGACTTGTTATCTGCCGGCTTTTCCATACAGCTTTTTCTTCGACAACAGGAACCTTGTCCATCGCATTGAAAAAAGCAATGTATTTGTCTCCGGTTTTCGGATCATCAGCCGACCATGCAATAATTCCATTGTTGTTAAAAATCTGTTTGTTGCCGGAACTGTTCTGATTCACATTTATAACTGCCTTGTTTGTGAGCAGCGACAGTGTGAAATCATCATTGGAAGGCAGGTCGCCTCCGAACATCAGCGGTGACCTGAATATTGCAAACAATGTCATGAGAGTTACCTGCTCGTCTTTTGTGAAATTTGACCATCTCGGTTCGCCTCTCTCTGCACGCAGGCCGATTTTTCCAAGTGGCAGCATGTCACCATCAGGGTAGGATCCTTTTACTGCGATACCTGTCCACCTGTTCAGTATCGTAAACTGGTTTTTGAGCTGTGACCAGTTGTCCCAGAAGTCGTTTGAGGTGCGCCACATGTTGACATTACTTGTGAGGTAACCGGCATCTTCGGGTCTGTCACCCCCTGGTGAGATGCTGAGCACCATGGGCCTTCCGCAGTTGTCGATGGCCTTTCTTACAAGCTGTATTTCATCAGGGTGCCCTGAAATATCATCTACCTTCACAAAATCAACTCCCCAGTCTGCGTACTGTTCGAAAATGGAATTATAGTATTCCTGGGCTCCCTTGCTGCCTGCAACAACAGTGTACATATCATGCAGCCAGGTACACTGGTTATCCGGCGAATAAATGTCAGCGGCTGTTACATCGGTACCAAGTACAGGTGTGTTATTCTTAACAGCGATCACAGGAACACCCCTCATCATGTGAACACCAAATTTCAATCCTTTTTTGTGTATGTAGTCAGCAAGAGGTTTGAACCCTTTGCCTCCAGCAGCTGAAGGAAACCTGTTAACAGCCGGGGTAAAACGGCCATACTGATCAAGCGTGAACACCGGATCCTTTTCATTATAGCCACCGGATTTATCATTTTCCACATACCACCTGATGTCAACAACAATATACTTCCATCCGTATTTTTTTAAGTGTTCCGACATGTAGTCAGCATTAGCCATTACTTCCGATTCAACAACGGTTGGTCCGTAACAATCCCAGCTGTTCCAGCCCATCGGTGGTGTTGGTGCCCATTTGCGGAATTCCAGGGGGTCATCAGTATTCCAGTTGTTACAGCCTGCGAGAGCAATGATTAAGAAGGATAACAGGTACTTTTTCATTGGTGAACGATTTGTGTAAATATACAAATTGAAATAGCAAATACACAGGATGTGCATTGCAGTTCATCCTATATTCATAAGAAGAGAAGAATCTCCCGGTGAATTCCTTATTTTCTTACAGCTTCTTCACATTCTTTTGCAGCTCCCTCATCTCATTGAGAAGATCTACGAGGAGCTTATGGTTCTGATCGGAAAAACGTGCTGTTACATATTGCATGTAAAGCTGAAGGTTGTCTTCCACGTTGGGAAGCCCGGTATCCTTTATAAAATCTTCCCTGAATTCAAATAACCTGCTGCGTGAACCTATAAATACCATATGATTATGAATTTATTGACATGCATTAAAATTAATCAGAACTGGTTAGCTGGCAAAATATTTTTTGATCCGGTAATGAGAAGCAATCTAATTTGCTTTAGCCGTTTTTTAGGTGTATTATTGAGTGTGATAACTTAAAAACAGGAGGTTTCTATGAAGTTTAAAATCTTTACCCGGATCTTTTTAGCCCTTTTAATTTTAGGGTATGTTTTCCAGAACATCCAGGCGCAACCATTCACAATGACAAAAGAGGAGATGATGATGTACACTCCTCTCTGGAAAGGTGAACGGTTTCCTGACGGACGTCCGAAAGTTTCTGATGACATCATCCGCAGAATGAAGTATGTAACTATTACCGAGGCATGGGGTTCACTCAGGGGTATGAGCGACACTGAGGCAGCAACCGGAGCAGCCAGGAGTACTAACAACACCTACACCAACCAGTATTATGGCGGTTTCAAGCGTATGTATGACGATGTAACGGTTTGCGGACGGGCATCCACAATACAGTTTGTTCCTTTCAGGCCCGACTTTAACAATGCAGTACTTGAAGCTGCAAAGAAGAAGGGTTTGAATGACAGGCAGATCACCTGGGGAATCGATTATCTTGAAAAGGGAGATGTATATGTGGCAAACGTTTGTGAAGGCTATCTCGATGCATCACATGTCGGGGACAACCTCGGGACCACAATCTGGACAAGATCAGGGAACGGGGCGATAATACGCGGAACAGTTCGCGATACAGAAGGTAATATGCAGCTCGAAGGAATGAACTTCTTTGTCCGTGATTTCAGGCCTGAAAGTAACAGCTCCAATACGGTAATTGGTGTTAACTGTCCTATCCAGGTTGGCTATGTAACGGTTATGCCTGGTGATGTTGTTCTTGCAAAATTCGAAGGAGTTGTCTTCATTCCTCCTCATCTTGCCGAACAGGTTGTCATTTCATCAGAGCAGTCAAGACTGCGTGATGTATTTGCTCATATGGGTGTAATGGAAGGCCGCTTTACAGCTGCACAGGCTGATGGAGGATTTACAGATCAGATGAACAAGGACTTTAATAAATGGGCTTTGGACAATGCCGATAATATGGGTAAGTTTTTTGATGATCCTAAAGCAGCACCATCACCAGAATTCATTAGAGCATACGTTAAGCAGCGCGAAGCAAATCCGCCTGCTCCAAGATAATATTCATTCTTGATATTAATTCGGGAATCCCACTCTGAAGATATTGTCTGACGGGTGGGATTTTTACAAAATCAAAACCGAATTATACCAGTCGCCCATCATAACTGGTACGAGAGCATCTGCATCCCACTCATTTTTCCATAACTTTTCATCAATAAGATAGCGGAACTGGTATCTGGTGTTAGTCCTGAGCTTTAATGAGCGTATAAATTTACCATGCACCTTCCTCATCCTCAGGTCTTCAGTGTTCCAGTTATTGAACTCACCCACAAGGCATGCTTTCCTGGCTCCTTCTGCATAATGATCAGGCAGAATAAAAGTAACCTTGCACATTTTTTTGTCCGATGAATACCTTTTAGTGATACACATTCCTATGTAAAAATTAAAACTGTTCCAAAATTAACTTACAATGCAGGATCAATGGTTACATCTTTTAATACAGGAGTTGCAAAGATCAACACTTCAATGTTCCGTCTTGAACATTAATTACTTAACTATTGTTGAAAATATTGAAGTAATTAAAAACTTGAGCATATGGAAACAATGACAAAGGATGTTAAATCCAAGCTGGATCAGATAAATCCCGGTAAGGAAGAGGGTAAAGTAGCAGAAGTTATCGAGGAACAGACAGCAAAGATTCCTTCAGATGCATGGTTGTGGGTAGCACTTGGATCAATGGCTGCTTCACTTGCCCTGAAGCTGATGAAACGCAACGATGTTTCAATCTTTGTAGGTCTGTGGGCTCCCTCATTCCTGTTATTTGGAATATACAATAAGCTGGTTAAGCAATTAGGTCACGATTCAAAGTCATAAGACGAAAAGCTTTTTCAGTATTCTTAGCTGTCTCAAAGGTTCGTTATGTTTTTACTCCTAAATCTCCTGAAGGTGGGGGGCCTGGGGGGTAAAAAGGCTTTTGAGACAGCCTCTTTATTTTAAACAGAGATAATACTGTTTTTATTGAAACCAGGGTTTACTTTCCATGTGCCGTTGTCAGTATCCTGATCTCCGATGTGACATCTATAGCTTTTTTGTACAAAGCACTTACCCCGCAATATTTCTGTTCTGAGAGATCTATTGCCCTTTTAAGTTTATCATAGGGCAGATCATTGCCAGTGAATTCATAGATCACATGCATGTGTCTGTAATATTTGGGATTTTCTTCAGTCAGCTCCCCTTCAACAATAACATTGAAATCTTCAAGTTCAATCTTCATCTTTCCCAGGATCAGTGCCACATCAATGCCTGTGCATCCTGCCAGAGATAGTAGCATCAGCTGCTTCGGACTGGGTCCTTTATTGTCACCTCCTGAATCAGCTGGTGTATCGATTACCACCTTATGGCCTGTTACAACACCTTCAAATGCCCTGTTTCCAAGCCACCTGGCATTGACCTTATGCTTTGTCATGGCTCAAATATTTTAATGCTATCTTAAAGGTAGTTAAAAAATCTGGGAATCAGGTGATTGAAAGGTAAAATTATTGATTGTCGTGTTTCATTACAAGAGCTGCAAGAGCTCTGATCCACTCCTCATTGTCATTAAGGCTTTCTGCCATCACAAGTTCTCCGCCGCTTTTTCTGAATAAATCTTTGTATTGATGACCTATCTCGATTATCGTTTCGAGACAATCAATTGTAAACGAAGGCGCAGCAATAAGAACTTTTCTCTTACCCTTCAGCAGAAGTTCCCTGAGGAGGTCATCTGTAAACGGACCAGCCCATTTTCCAAAGAACCTTGACTGGAAAGATGTTGAGAATGAATCTTGACTGAGCCTGAGAGCTGAAGCCAGCAACCGGGATGTTTCATAGCATGTTGCTTTATAGCAACGTTCGCCATATGAAGGCATTTTATTTTCACATTCACAACCAAGGGGCTCCACATTACTGTGAATCTTTTTCAGATGCTTCATAGGAAGGCTGTGATATGAAAACACAATATGATCAAATTCACCCGGGTTATGCCTGGCTATAACTGATGCGAACGCAGAGATAAAACCTTCGTCTGAATAAAACTGATCTATGAATGTTACCTTAGGCTTATAATCCCATTCTGCAATTTTTTCTGTAATGAATTTTTTTACAGAGCCTGTAGTTGAAAAAGTAAATTGAGGGTAGAGCGGGAGTATTGTTATTTTATTAACAGTTCCTTTAAGAGATTGAAGCGCTTCAGCAATGCCGGGATTACCATATCTCATTGCCCCGATGATCCTGTATTTGTCGCCCGTTTCTGCCCGTAGATCGGTAACGACTCTTCCCATAATGTACCTGAGCGGTGATCCTTCGGATGTCCAGAGCTCCTGGTACATAGATGATGAATGCGATACCCTGAAGGGGATTATAATCCTGTTAACAAGAATATGCCTCAACATTGCAGGCATATCAATAACAAGAGGATCATTCAGAAATTCAGAAAGGTATCTTTTGACAGCAGCTTTCCCGGGATCATCGGGCGTGCCTGTATTCACCAGGAGAAGCGCTTTGTCCATATTATCAATTGCCTGTAATCTGTTTTGCAACGTTGGCAGCCTGCTTAACCCTGTCTGCCATCCCGATACCATCGCGGATGTTACCTGCCAGGATCAACCCGGGGTACATATTTTCTATGATCCTGATTGCAGCAAGCCTTTCCCCCGAAGATCTCTCGTACTGCGGTATTGCATGGGAATAACGATGCACCTTCAATAAGTCGGGTTTTGTACTGCTCTGGAGTGTCGCATTAATCTCTTTCAGTACTATGGCTGTAATCTCGTCATCGCTCTTATCGAGTATATCCATATTATTTATTCCTCCCATGAATACAGAAAGAAGTGCACCCTGTTCCGGAGCTCTGCCCGGGAAAATAGCCGAGGGGAAAAGTATTCCGAGTATCTTCTTTTTTTCAGCTGCAGGCACCAGTCCGCCAAATGCATCGAGCTCTGTACCGCTCCATTTTGTATAGCCTGCACTTACCTGTACAACGCCTGCGTATCTTAATGATGAGATTCTCCCCATAAGCTCTTCTTCGATGAATGGAAGCAATCCCTGCAGTGAATATGATCCTGATGTTGTGACCACATTGCGTGAAAAATATTCGGTTCCCGCAGCCTCATTTGTCACCCTGAACCCTCCCTGGACAGGGTTGATTTTTATATTACTGCATCCTGTACGAATTGATTGAAGTCCTACAGAATCAGTCAGGGCATCGATAATGCTGCCAAGCCCGTTTTTTGCAGAAAAGACCTCACGTGTAGCCTTCTTTTCAGCATCACTTTTCTTCTGGGTGCTTTTAGCAAAGCCACCTTTTATAAAGCTTCCGTAGGTCTGTTCAAGGGCGTAAAGCTTTGGCAAAGCATATCTTGTTACAAGCTTATCAGGATCACCGGCATAGATTCCGGATATGAATGGGTTTACGGCATAATCGAGATAGCTTTTCCCTAACCTCCTGAGAACCAGTGATGCAACTGATTCATCAGGGTCTGTACCTTTACGCCTGAATGGTTCCCCCAGGATCCTGAACTTATCCTTCATCGAAAACAAAGGTGTAGCTACAGCTGATAAAGGTCCGGAAGGGAGCGGTACCCATTTGTTATCTTTTAGTATGTACCTTTTTTTTGCGCCTTCGTTTGCGGTCTCCAGGGTGCATTTGTCCTTCAGTTCCTCGAAAAGCATTGCAAGCTCTGCTGATGAAAGGACCCCCGTATTGGGTCCTTTTTCATAAATGAAGCCATCTTTATTCACGGTTTCGATTACACCACCTGTCTTATCTGATTTTTCAAGAATGATGACATCCCTTCCTGCTTTTTTCAGGTAATGGCCAAGCGATAGTCCTGTCAGACCGGCCCCGATAATTATAACATCAGTTTTTTCCATTTATACTGTTTTGGAGTATGTTTTTCCCTTTTCCTGGTATTCTCTGTCGAATATGGCAGCAATATTTCGTATGAACATTGTTCCGTTTTCACTAACCTCAAGCTCATTCCCGTTATAACTCAGAAGCCCGTCATTCCTGAACTCATCCAGCCTTTCTTCCCTGAAGTTCACAGCTGTCTTCAGCTCATCAGCCGTTATCGATAATGATTCTGCAATTTCAGTAAAATTGATCACTTTATTGCACATCAGCTTGTTGATCACTTCACGCGTGATCTTTTGTACAGCTGTTACCTCACAGCCCTTCTCCGCAGGCAGAATGCCCTTTTCAACTGAGTCGATATATGCCGGGATCTCTTTCATATTCTGAACATAACCATTTTCAAACTGGCTGATTGCAGTAACACCGAAAGCATAGACCTGGCCCGTAGTTCTTCTTGTGCAATATCCCTGGAAATTCCTGTGAAGCTGGTTTTGCGTATAAGCTTTGTAAAGATCATCCTCAGGGAGGACAAAATGGTCAAGCCCAATGGGGCTATAACCTTTTTTCCCAAGGGAATTGAAGGTATCGAGGAACATCTTCATCTTTTCGCCAGGCTGCGGCAAACCTTTTTTCTCAAGTATTACCTGGTGTTTTTTTATCCAGGGTACATGTGCGTATGAAAATGTAACAAGCCTGTCGGGCTTAATATCCGCAGCTTTTTCAATTGTTTCGGCAAAAGTAGCAGCTGTCTGACCCGGTAGTCCAAAGATAAAATCGAAGTTTACACCTGCATTGCTTCCTGAATTCCTGATGTACTTCAGCAACTCTCCGGGATGAATGGCAGGAACGGCCCTGTTTACATTTCTCAGGACTGTTGTATTGAAATCCTGCACTCCTATGCTGAAGCGGTTGAATCCTGACTTGATATACCTGTCAATCTTTTTTTCGTCGAGTGAATCTGGATTACATTCAATTGCTATTTCAGGCTTTTCGATGAGGTTGAAATTCTTATAGAAGATGTTATTAAGATCCTCAATATATGAAGGGTCAATGGCATTCGGAGTGCCTCCGCCATAATGAATCTGTGATATCTTCCTGGTTTTGTCCAGGTTACCTGTTACGATTGAAATTTCTTTTTTTAAAGCATCTATGTACGGACCGACCAGCGATCCATCTCCTGTTACACAGCTGTTGCAGCCACAGTAATAACATATTTTTTTGCAAAAGGGGATATGTATGTAGATAGCAATATTTGATGGTTCACAGCTGTTTGATTCATTTATCATCCTGATATGGTCTCCGGATGTAAAACCTTCGCGGAAATGGTTTGCCGGGGGATAACTTGTGTAGCGTGGTACCGGTGTATTATATTTATTAAGCAGTTCCTCGGGAATTTGCATAATCTGTCTTTTTGAATGAGTAGAATAAAATTATGAATGTGAAGAGGCATAACCCGGCTTCAATCGCAAAAAAAGTTTTATATCCTGTTATGTCTCCTATTTTTCCGCTTAGCACGGCAATAATAAGGCTGCTGAGGTGAGTTATTACGATCTGGATCGTAAAGTCAGTGCCTTCGTGGTTCTTTCTTACAAGGTCCATTGATGTTGTATATACAGCCACCGTTGAAAATCCGTATGCGCCCCATAGCAAGGCTATTCCGGCATATGTTTTTGCGATACCGGGTGTTGTCCCAATAAACCAGAACCAGCTTGCAGCGGCGAAGCTCATAAGGAGAAAAAGGAACATGGATGTTCTTATTCCAACCTGTTTTATTATCAATCCTCCTGCAAAAGCTGAAAGCACGGCAACTGATGTCCCGAATATTCCCGACATAAAACCTATCTGTTTGACATCATACCCGAGGTCGACAAGAAATGGCTTCAGCAGGGTAAGTATTCCGATGATTCCCGAATAGTAAAATACAAGAATGAGAACCCTTGAACCCATGCCTTTCTCCTTAAAAAAAAGCACTATTTCCTTCATCGAGACACTCCGGGTTGCCGATCTTTCATTCGGCGCAGGTTTCCTGTAAAGAAGCATCGGGATCACGGCAAACATTACAAAGACAGACAGGCACATCAGAAGCATTGTCCAGCCGAAATAATGATATGCTATTAGCAATATTCCTGTGCCGAAAAGTGTACCTACAAAGCTGCCTGCTGATTGCATGCTGTTTCCGATACTGCGTTCCTCAGGCCTTAGCTGGAGTATCGCAAAAATATCTACAGCAATATCCTGTGTGGCTGAGGCAATAAAAGCAATTACCATAAGCATTACAATAAGCCTGAAATCAGTCTGAAGGTTGAAGAAACCAATACAAACTATGACAACGGCATAGAAGAGCTCTGAGAAGATTATCCAGTTCCGCAGTTTCTTAGGGGTCTGTGAATTGCTGTCGATGAAAGGTGCCCACAGGAATTTGAGGATCCATGGAAGCTTCACGAGCTGCATCAATCCGATCGATTCGAGCGAGTACTTTTCCTGCCTCATAATAACCGGCACAACAGTCGAGAAGAAGCTCATCGGGATCGACTGAGCTATGTAAAGACTGAATAGTACCGGGAATTTGGTCCAGCTCTTTTCCTCCATCATCAGAATTTTAAGCCCAGGTTAACACCAAACTGCAATGGCTTACCTGTCTGTACATATTTGTTTCCCAAAGCTTCAAAATAGAATGTTGAATATTGAGTATTTGTAAGATTTCTTGTCCACAGGTCAAGCTGAACATTCTTCCTGTGCAGGGAGACCTTTGCATCAAAAATTCCATAGTAGGGCTGGCTTATATTATTCTCTTCGTTCCAGAAGATCTCACCGGCTCCCCTGTATATGGCAATAAATTTTATTTTATCAAGAACCTGGGAGTTCAGATCAAAGGTTTTCCCTGCCTGTACCGACAAGGTATTCGATGGTACATATGGAAGGTAATTACCATTATAGTTTGTAGTCTCATTCATTTCATACTTCAGGAATGTTGCATTTGTATAGCCGTATGAAGCAATGATCTCGAGGTTTTTTACAGGCAGTGCTGTTACCGACACTTCAGCTCCCTTGCTTACTGAGTGGCCTGCATTTTTGAGCATTGAACCGCGTCCGCTTGGAACTGTCTGGTAAATCTGCTGATTTTTCCAGTCTATGTAGAAAACAGAAACATCCGTATTCAGTTTATCATTGAAGAATGAAGTCTTTATTCCTGTCTCATAATTCCAGCTGTATTCTGGATTGAATGTAAGATCTTCAGGGCGTTCGAAAGTTGAATTGAAGCCGCCGGTCTTATAACCTCTTGCGACCACTACATAGAGATTGTTGTTCCTTAACCTGTAGTTTACAGCAAACCTTGGTATGATCTCCATCGATCTAAGAGCAGGGTATGTGGTATCTGCAAGGAGTGCATATTTGCCTTTGAGAGTTCTGTCATAAAAATAATTCATCAGGTCCTTTTCCATATCAACCCTGATGCCTGCAGTAAGTGTGAGATCTTTCAGCAGCGTAAGAGACGACTGGTGAAAAAGTGCAGCTCCGCTTATCCTGTGATAATAAGTTTTCAGATAGTACATTTCCTGGGCATATGCGTCAACATCTACTGAATTGTCGAAAGCCTGCATGAATGCATAACCTCCGATCAGCCATTTGTAATTTTGTTTTCCCGATGACCTGGCAATGATCTCCTGTGAGAACATGCTCTGGTTCTGAATCTGTGTGATAAAATACAGAGAATCGACTGTAAAATCCTGGTCGATTTTCTGTGCATCATCGAGGTACTGGTACGATGATGTTGCCATGACTTCATATCCATTCCCGGTATACCTTACAAGAAGGGCGTCGGAGAACAAGTTCCTGTCGTAAGAGCTGTACTGGTTGTAGTTTATCGGCAATGCAGACTTAAGCTGGTCATCATAGATGGCATAAGGATACCCTCCCTGCCTGCTTCTTTCATAACCTGCAATATTTTCAACAGTCAGTCTTGGAGATATCTCATAAATGAGGCGGTTCCTGAAACCAAATGAATTCAGCCTGTCAACTGCTGAGCCGGTGTACTGGTTTGTATAAAATCCATCATTATGAAGCAGGTTCAGTGCAGCTGAATATCCGAATTTATCACCCGATTTCCCGTAATGACCAGCATTTAACGAGTATGTACCGTAATTGCCTGCTGAAAGGTTCAGGTGGCTGCCCTGGTAATCCATAGGTGATGTGGTTACAACATTTATTATACCACCCATCGTGTTCCTTCCGAAAAGTGTACCCTGCGGACCCCTTAACACCTCTATTCTCTTGATGTCGAAAAAATCGAAGTCGAATGCAGCTTTCTCAAAATATGGGACATAATCAACATAAAGACCTACCGATGGTGAGTTTATTCTTGAGCCGATTCCCCTGATATATACCGGTGATGTAAGCTTTGAGCCGTAATCAGGCATGAAAAAATTCGGCGCAGTACCAGAAAGATCACTCAATGCCTTAACCTCTGTATCTTCGATGAGCGTCGAAGATATAACCGATACTGATGCCGGGATTGTTTTATGTGTTACGTTGTCTTTCGAGGCTTTTATTACCACCTCCTGGAGCTCCCTCGACATGAGGATGCTGTCGGGATTTTCTGCCTGTTGCCCGTTGCTAACGCCGGAAATTGTGAAAAGAGAGATTAATATAAATGGAATATATTTTTTCATATATAATGAATCAATGTTGAAATAATGCAGATTTCCATCCTGCGCTGCAGGATAGATTAAAGAAAAAAATTTAAATCAGGAAAGGGCAGGAGGGGGCCTGATTGATAAACCTGTCGTGTGAATTTCAGAATATATAATCTCATCAGGGATGCGAATGCCTATTTCGAAGCCTTCGAAACTATATGCAACATCAGTATCTTCTATAGTACCGGCATCAGTTGATGCAATTGAACTCCAGTGGCAGGTATTTTCATTTTGGAATTTATCAGCTGACTGATAACCAATAACTTTGATTTCATCAAATGCACGGCCTGTGTCTGTATTACCTTTGCTTAAGACTGAAGTTCCAACGAATACCAGGTAAGCAAAACCTAAAACAAACAGTGGTATGATAGATGTTATTGAACTGAATGGCAGCATGCGTACAAATTCAGCGTAAAACTACTAATAAACCGGCATAAACAATAAGTATGCAGTTATTTAGTACGTTATTTTGAATGATTTTAAATAGTAATATCATCGCGTCTGCTAAAGATTGTAGTATTGTAAACAGGATTCCTGATTTCAGGTCAGCCTCTTATTTTGCATAGTATTTGGGATGTAAAAATCGTAATTAATATATATTATAATATATAATAAAATATATATTAAAATATATATCATCCTGTTCAAAGCTATGCGGAGTCTTCGTCTCCTGAGCCATTGATCTTCAGCATTTTAAACAGATCAACAAAAATAATTGGTATAAGCGACATCAGAATAACAATAACCCAGTGCCGTCGGTCCATTTCAACAAGGCTGAATGCTTCGCGTAAAGGTGGTATCAGAAGGACCGCAAGGGCCAGGAAAGCAGATATTAAAATTGCAGCTATAAGTGGCTTATTTTTCAGGGGACTTATTTTAAATGATAATGTCGTTATTGAATGGAGGTTCCTTACATGTACAAGCTGGGCAAACATGAGTGTTGAAAAGGCCATTGTGCGTGCCAGTCCCTGGTTACCTTCCCTTAATCCTGCAATATAAGCAATAAGCGGTATGGAGCCTATCATGATTCCCTGGTACATAATTCTCCAGATCATTCCACCAGTCAGAAAGCCCTTTTTTGCCTTTCTTGGTTTCCTTGTCATAATATCCTTTTCGGCAGGGTCAACACTAAGGGCAAGCGCAGGCAGGCTGTCTGTTACCAGGTTGACCCACAGTATATGCACAGGAAGCAATGGAATACCCATATTGAAAACTGAAGTCACAAAAAGGAGGAATATCTCACCGATATTTGTTGAGAGCAGGAACTGAATGGCTTTCTTTATGTTGTCATAAATTCTTCTGCCTTCCTCGATAGCATTTACTATAGTCGCAAAATTGTCGTCGGTGAGAACCATGTCGGCCGCACCTTTTGCAACATCGGTGCCCACGATCCCCATTGCGGCACCTATATCAGCCTGCTTAAGGGCCGGTGCATCATTGACACCATCGCCTGTCATTGCAACTATTTCATAATTTGATTGCCAGGCTTTCACTATCCTTACCTTATGCTCCGGAGCAACTCTTGCATAAACAGAATATTTTGAAACATCTTTCCTGAATACCTCATCACTTATCTTTTCAAGCTCACTGCCTGTTATGACAAGGTCACCTTCCCTGTAAATTCCTATTTCCCTTGCAATTGCAAGAGCAGTGTTTTTATGATCACCTGTTATCATTACCGGTCTTATTCCGGCTGTGTTACATTTTTTTACGGCTTCAATCACCTCGGGCCTTGCAGGATCGATCATTCCAACCATCCCTGTAAAAATCAGGCCTGATTCAAGATCCTGTATCCTGTTGTTTTCGGGTCGATCTTCAAGGTCCCTGTAAGCCATTGCGAGGACTCTCAATGCAGTGTTGGCCATTTCTTCATTACTGCTCCTGATCTTTTTAAGGTCGTCCGGCTCTATTGGCCGGATTTTGCCATCAATTGTTATTTTATCGCATACATGAAGTATTTCATCGAGCCCGCCTTTAACAAATATCCTGTATGTTTTTTCATTTATCCGGTTTACAGTTGTCATCCTTTTCCGTTTGGAATCGAAAGGTATCTCGCTGATCCTTTCGTATTTTGATTCCAGTTCTTTTTTGTCGAAACCATAAACCATTCCAAGACTTACAAGGGCTGTTTCAGTAGGATCACCTTTCAGAATGGTATTATCACCATCATGTGATACATGAACATCGGCGCAAAGGACTGCCGTATGGATAAGTGTTTCCTTTTCATGGCTCATTTCATTTCCTGATCCATCAACTTCAACCTTTTCATTTTTATTATTAAAGTATGTTTCGACAACTGTCATCCTGTTTTGAGTCAGTGTTCCTGTTTTATCGGAACAGATGATTGTGGCGCTTCCCAGAGTTTCAACAGCCGGGAGTGTACGGATTATAGCATTCCTTTTTACCATCCGCTGAACCCCTATGGCAAGTACAACAGTTGAAACAGCAGGCAGTCCTTCAGGTATTGCGGCCACCGCAAGGCTCACAGCTGTCATGAACATACTGATGATGCTGTTACCATAAATAAGGCCTACAATAAAAATTACGGCGCAGATTATCAGGGCTGCAATTCCAAGCATTTTTCCCAGGTCCTCAAGCCGGCGGCTCATTGGTGTTCCCGTATCAGCCGTTTCAGAGAGCATTCCTGCAATCTTTCCAACTTCAGTTTCCATACCGGTTTTGACAACAATACCCCTGCCCCTGCCATAAGTTACCATACCGCTCGAGAATGCCATGTTTGTTCTGTCTCCAAGCGGAATATCCACTTCGGCAAGGGGATCTGTCTGCTTTTCAACCGGAACAGATTCACCGGTTAAAGAGGATTCCTGCACTTTCAGGTTTATTGCTTCAGTTATCCTGATGTCTGCAGGTATTATTGCGCCAGTCTCGAGGATAACAATATCACCCGGAACAAGTTGCTCAGTATTTATCGAGTTTATTGTACCGTCTCTCAGGATTTTTGTTTCGGGAGCAGCAAGGTTTATCAAAGCTTCAAGTGAGCTTTCCGCTTTCCTTTCCTGGATGGCGCCTATCAATGCATTGATAAACAGTATAATCAAAATTATCAGAGTGTCGAATATTCCTTCACCTTCCATAACGCCAACAACCCCTGAAAAACCAGCTGCTATGAGCAGGATAATTATCATGAAACTCCTGAACTGCTCAAAGAACATCCTTGAAAAGCTCTTCCGTTTTTTAGCCCGGATCTTATTCAAGCCGTATTCATTTATTCTCTTTTCCGCTTCCCTGGTTGTAAGGCCATTGGTGGCATCAGTTTCAAGATTTTCAATAACGGTTTTTAAGTCCTGGTTATATATCTGGGCCATGTATTCCGGCGTTATTTGAATATGATCAGACTGAATCCATAGTTTCGGTTATCTTCTGCACAACCCTGAATTCCTGCAGGAACTCTCTAGCTATAACACGGAGAACAGTATAAACAGGTACAGCAAGGAGCATGCCCGGGAAGCCTGCAAGTCCTCCGCCCATAATTATCACCAGGAAAATTTCGAGTGGGTGGGATTTTACACTTTTGGAATAGATTAAGGGTACAAGAATATTATTATCGATAAACTGGACAACAACTATAACGCTCAGTAGTTTGATTATTACCGGTAACAGCTCACTTGTATCACCTCCCGCAAGGGCTCCTGTCATACCGATCGAGACTCCCATTATGGCTCCAAGTATTGGTCCAAGATAAGGTATGATGTTCATAATGCCTGCAAAAAAAGCAATCAGCAGAGCATTTTTTATGCCCAGAATCCATAATCCCAGTGCAATAAGAGATATTACCGAGATGAGCTCGAAAAGTATTCCGATAAAATAGCGCTTGAGCAGGACTTTTGAATCTGAAATAACTCTTTTAGTTCCTGATTCATACCTTTCGGGTACAATAAGAAGAACACTTTCCTCGAACATATTCTCGTCCTTGAGGAAGAAAAAGGAGATGAAGATAATTGCAAAAAGGCCCAGGAATATATTACCAGCTGCGCTGATGAAGGTGCCAAGGAATGCCCCGATGTTCTCAACGCTCAATAATGACTTAACCCTGTCGGCAAGGTAGATGCTGAGAGTCTGGTCTTCAGTTATCGTTCCCGACTGGCGGAGCCTTGACTCGATCCAGGCAAGTGGTCCGTGGAATTCCTCGCTGAGATTGCTGAAGTCTATCTTTGAGATTGCTTCGGCCTGGCTGATGATAAGTGGTACAAAAATTCCAAGAAGTCCCAGTATGAATATAAGTATGATAAGCAGAGCAAAGATAGTACTCAGCCAGTGTGGCAATTTAATTCTGCCGACGTGCAGCCTGTCAAAGAATCTTACGAGAGGCTCGCCGATAAATGAAAGCACCGCAGCGATGAGCAGCCATCCGACGATGTAATAAAATTTATAGATCAGGAAACCGGCCAGCAACAGGATCAGGATATACCCCGTATACTTTAGTATCTGTCTCATTGTGATGTTGCATTATTTATATATAAAGCTTCAACACACTCTTTGTTCAATGAAGGCAGACCAAAATTTTAAAAGGCCGGTAATAATCAGTTAAGACCGAACCTGTAGCTGAACTTTATCAGGAACACGTTATGCGGCTTTTCGTCAGCTGTGCTGAACAGGTCGCCAAGGTCGTCAAATAAATGCAGGTTGCCGCTTTCATTGGAACTGCTTCTTGTCTGGCTCCATACGAGATAAAGTGATGATCCGGGGTTATACTCCCAGCGTATGACAAGGTTGGAAAGAAACTCCTGTACGTTAAAATCTTTTTTGTTGAAGGAATAATCAGTTCTGCCATCCATGTTTTCATCAACCGAGAAATCATCGCCATTCAGGCTTAACTGGTCATTACTGTATAATGAGAACCTGTCGTTATAATTCTGGGCCATTGGCTGTGTAATATATTTGTAGTCAGAGTACCTGCCTGTTGAGATGAAGGGCTGGCCCCAATACTGGAATGTAAGGTTAGGGCTTAAGTTGAGATTGACCCTGACAGATGAGCTTACTGTTTTCCGGTCAATACTGGCAAATATGTACCTCTGGTCATTGTTGTACTTGATGTTATTTCTCACATACTGAAGCTTTGTGGATGAAACGCTGTATCCGGGAGCCAGGCTTAATGAGAGAAAATCGACAGGCTTATACGATAGTTCAAGCTCAGAAGAGGAACTTTCGGAAGACTGCATGAAACCTGATGACCAGTTAGTATAGAAAGATAGCCCCAGCTTCTTCCTGTTATCTGATGAAAATCCGAATCTCAAATTCACATTGCCTGGAGTTTTGATCATCGGGCCGCCCCTGAGAAGGCTCGGTGATTTGCCTGCAAACTGCAGGTTGCCACCAGTCCAGGCATTCCAAAAGTTTTTGAAACCCATATTTGCATTCCATTCATAACCCATTGCAAGCAGCTCTCCGCTGAAATCCCACACTCCGAAGACATCATTACCTACATTAAACCTTCTGTAGATACCCTTTGGATTCCATTCATTATAGCCCATCCAGATGAAAGAAAGCACCTGGTCGGCCTCCCTGACATAACCAAGGTCGTTGGCTTCGAATCCCGGTGTTTTCCATTTTGTTGCACTCATAAAGTTCCAGTGCCCGTTAAGCTTCTGCAGCTGCATTCTGCCTCCTGTGCCTGTAAGGGATGTACGTGTTGTATCGAGTATTGCATAATCCTTATCGGGCCTCTGGTAATAACGGGCGGAAGATTGCTGAGTTCGTGTTATTACATCAGTTGATCCTATCACATGGCTGAACGCATAGTTCAGGTTGAACATCCAGTTTTTATCATTAAAATATTGTGTGAAGTCGACACCACCGGTGTATGCTGCCTTATGCATTATGTCTCCGAGGTTCTCTTCAAGATCCCTGTTTGTGCTTGTAAGCATACCTCCGATTATTGTATTGCCATCTTTTATGTCTTTTTGAACCCTGCCCACAAAGTAGTTTGTAAGAGGTTCAACAGTAACATACTTGCTTCCTCCCACGGTATCGATCTCGGCAAGCTCTTTTGCAGTCATTGCCTCAACAAACCCGAGTGACAGTCCGTCTTTAGTCTTGCCGGTAAGCTTTGCTGCACCGAGGATGGTTGTATTGCCCGGCACTTTTGAATGCCAGCCATCTTCAAGATCGATGGAGCCCTGTGGACGTCTTCCTATCCTTCTGGAATAAAAAAGATTATCATTTCCCTGGCCGCCATCGCCTATTCCCATTCCAAAGCTTGTGATGTTGTTTCCCTCAATAAAAAATGGTCTTTTCTCGGAAAAAAATGTCTCATATGCCGTAAGGTTTACTTCAGAAGGGTCTGCTTCAACCTGGCCGAAGTCGGGGTTGATTGACAGGTCGAGTGTCATGTTGTTTGTTACTCCGATCTTTGCATCTATTCCCCCGTTTAGCTTCGACAATGATCCTTTGCTGAGAAAAGGGTTTTCGGGTTCAGCTTCGAAGGTTTCAACAGAACCAACCGCGTACGGGGTTACATCGAATATCTTACGTGGTTTGATCTTTTCCATCCCGCTCATCTCTCCAATGAGGTGGACAAATCCGGGTGCATCTTTTGGAATATGCTGCCAGAAATCAGTTTCATTGTTCCTGTAAAGTACCCTTGCAACCTGCAGGCCCCAAACATCGCCGGAGTTTTTCTCGAATCTGACCTGGCTGAACGGGATCTTCATTTCTGCGATCCATCCTTCGCTGTTGAGGGATGTCTTAACCCACCAGTTGGGATCCCACGAAGGATCTTCATTATTGCCGTCATCAGAAAATACCTGGTCAAATTTCACTCCCGAAGAGCTTGTCCCAAAAAGAAAAGCGGTCCTCAGGTCGTGAAAACTATCGAAAATAATTCCCACAACATCACCATCTACCTCGTCGCGCCTTGTCAGCCTGGTTACAATGCTGTCGGGACTCGAGTCAAAAGCCTTGATCGCTACATATATATTATCATTGTCAAACAATACGTTAAATTCAGTTCTTTGTGTCGCCTTGCTGCCGTTATATGGTTCATTCTGGATAAAATCATCTGTCCACTCTCCTTCATTCCACACTTCTTCATCGAGTATCCCGTCAATAACAGGTTCAACAGATATCTGGGTGGCTTTATAATTCTTCTTTAATGAGGCTTGCTTATCTCCATTCTGGGCTGTTACAATGTTTGCAGAAACCAGAAGAGCCAGGGTTGTAATGGCAATTTTATTCATGATATATAAATTTCATGCTAATGACGGATTAAACTCAATTGTGATGCAGCACGCAGATTATTTTTCGATTAATTTTTTCATTGCAGCTCATAGTTGTCAACCGGATAACATTTATAATGACCTTTCAGTTAGGATGATACCCTAAAAAACTTATGAAAAAAAATGTTGCAGTCCGGAAATTTTCTTAAAGATCAGTCATCGTAGAGCCGGATAAACTCGTACGAAGTACCTGTATAATCAAGGAATCTTAGAAGGTCAGGCCTTGAGATTACAAGAGTGGCTGTATTTACATTAGGATGAAAAGCAAGATTTTCATATTCTTTCAGTTTCTCATCGATGAAAAGGTGGACATTCTTTTCTTTGTCATTAATAAGTCCGAATGGGGAAACAGACCCGGGTTCTACACCGAGGTATGTCATTAGCCTTTTATCTGATGCGAAGGTAAGTTTTCCCTGTTTAAGTCTTTTTTCAAGATCATGAATGTCGAGCTGCCTGAGATGCTCAAGAATTACAAGGTAGTGTTTGTTACCCTTATGATTTCTGAAAAAAATATTCTTGCATCTTCCGGAGTCATAATCTTTCCAGTGTATCCTGGCTTCTTCTATCGTTGCAAGGGGCGGGTGTTCATAGTACCTGTACTGAATTGAAAGATTATCAAGCACCTTGTAAAGCTCTTCCTGTCCGCGCCTCATCATTTATTCACAATGAACTGAATTTCAATTTCGGCAAACGAAGCTATGTCTTTCCCGGCTTCCATCATTTCCAGATCATCCTCGTGGTAGTGCCATTCAATTATAACAGGTATTCCTGAAGCTCTCATATTCTTCAGTTGATTAAATATGTCGTACAGGAACTTGGCTGATGATGAATTGAAGTATTCGAGCGCGATCTTAAGCTTCAACGGGTTTGTTACCGTAAATACAGCCAGACCGTCCCTGATTTCACCTGTGAATTTGTTAAACCATTCAATGACAGGGTAATAAATAGCCCTGACATCTTCAGGGGAAGAAACTCCAGTTATCGAGTAGGTGTACTCAGCCGGAGCCAGGATTATTTCAGGAGTGTTTTGTGATGCACTAATGTATAATTTCTCCATCACTGAAAAGATTTACGTCAAAATAAATCATTTTTTTTATCATCCGGAACATAACCTGTATCATCAATAAGATTTCCGTTTCTGTATGCGGCTACAGCCAGCCTGTCGCATTCTTCATTTTCAGGAATATTTGCATGTCCTTTTATCCAGATAAATTTTACATTATGTTTTCTGAAAGCTTTCAGGAACCTGGTCCACAGGTCAGCATTCTTCTTCTTTTTGAATCCTTTAGATTCCCAGCTGAATACCCAGCTTTTCTCTACCGCATCAGCAACATATTTTGAATCTGTAAATACAGTTACATTGCAATTCTCCTTTTTAAGCGACTCAAGCCCGACAATGACAGCCAGCAGTTCCATCCTGTTATTTGTGGTGAGCCTGTACCCGCCCGATTTCGTTAACCGGTGAGGTCCGGAGATCATCACAACACCATAGCCCCCGGGCCCGGGATTACCACTTGCAGCACCGTCGGTATATATTGTGACATCACATGCCATGTGGAAGGGTGATGCCGGTATTTGTAAGGAATAGCTTGATCGCAATAGAGAGCAATATCACACCAAATACTTTCTTAAGTATCTGCAAACCCCCTGCTCCAAGCATCTTTTCAAAGAATGTTGTCATCTTCAGTATAAGGTATATGACTACCATGTTGAGGCAGAGGGCCAGGAAAATATTGATTGTATGGTATTCGGCTTTCAGAGAAAGGATCGTTGTTATTGAGCCTGCCCCTGCAATCAACGGAAATGCAATAGGGAAGATAGCGCTGCCTGTGACTGTATCCTGTTGGAAAAGTTCTATTCCAAGGATCATTTCCATAGCAATAAGGAAAATAATAAATGAGCCGGCAATTGCAAAAGACGAAACATCAATGCCAAAGATGCCAAGTAACGGGTTTCCGACAAAAAGAAATACTCCCAGTATGGCAAATGATACAAGAGTAACCCTAGTTGCTTTTATTTCCCCTCTTTTTGTTTTTATATCAATAATAATAGGTATGGAACCCGGGATATCAATGATAGCGAACAGAACCATAAAAGCAGCAAGTATCTCAATGAGACTGAAATGCATCAGGAGTAATTTTCCAGTAAATATAATATTTTTGAAGTGTATTAATAAGATATCAGACCTTCCGGGATAAAAATAAAGGTGACTCAGAATTATGCAATTAATGCTTCTGAGCCACCCTTGTATAAAGAAATATCTTTTCTATTTGACGATTGTCATCTCATTCACGAGGTGACCCGCCCCGGCGTATACATCCATAACCCACAGAACACACCGGATATCGACGCATATTGTTCTTTGCAGTTCAGGCTCATAGGCAATATCGCCGCTCATTGATTCCCAGTTGCCATCGAAAGCCAGTCCGATGAGCTCACCGTTACCATTTATTACCGGGCTTCCTGAATTTCCTCCGGTTATATCATTAGTTGTGAGGAATCCGACAGGCATATAACCCTGTGATGAGGCATACCTTCCATAATCCTTGTTTTTGTGGAGGTCTATAAGTCGCTGTGGAAGATCAAACTCATAATCACCAGGCTTGTATTTCTCCATCATCCCCTGCATTGTTGTATAATATTTATATGTAACACCATCCCTTGGATCATAGTCCTGAACAGTTCCATATGTAAGACGCATTGTCGAGTTGGCATCCGGATATTTTATCTTATCCGGCGCCATCTCCAGCAGCGCCGCCTGCCATAATCTTTTACCCCTGGCGAGGCCGGGTGAGAAAGCTGCATTCTCTTTTGATACTTCCGATCCTTTTGAGAAGAATGAATCGGCAGCTTCATAAACTGGGTCATTCTGAAGCACTTTAAGGGAGGGCTTATCAAGGAATGCATTGAACTTTGATTCAGAAGCAAAGATCGATCTCTCGAACATATCATCTACAAAGTTGTCGATGTTACCGTTGAATTTCCTGTCAACTGTTTTCCTGAAAAAATCAGGCTGGTATTTTTCAGGCACATCTTCTCTGAAAAGCTTCAGGAGCGCTTTAGTTGCTTTTTTATCAGTCGGGGGATTGTAATCCTTATATAACTCTTTGAACTCAGCCCTTATTGATTCAACGGCTGCCTTGATTGTGTTCTCATCCCTTGTTGCCAGTGCAGAGTTTAGCATTCCTGCCACACGGTAAAACTGGAACATTTCAACTCCCTGCAATGTCTCATTCATATACTGAAGTGCACTATAAGGTACAGCACGCCCTTCGATTGCCGTGCGGATAAGGTTAAGAGCTTCACCATATTTTTCCTTCGCCTGGGGGTTGGATGCTATCCAGGAATTGAATTGTGATTCGAGAGCCTCCTTTTCTGCTTTAACATTAAGCTTTTCAAGACCTCTTTTCTGACCGATGGAATATTTCCAGTAGTTTGATGAAGTAAAATATTTATCGGAATACTGTAAGTTGATCTTCTGGTCAGCCTTCATGTCTTCCATCCAGGAGTCCTGCTTTACACCACGGATCTTGATCCTGTTCGGATGTGTGATGGTTGTTAACTCATTTACTTCCCAAGAAGTCATATACCTGTTTGTTGTTCCGGGATACCCGAGAATCATTGCGAAATCACCTATGTTAAGATCCTTTATTGAAACAGGAAGAAAGTGCCTTGGCTTGAGAGGAACATTGTCTTTTGAATATGGAGCAGGTTTACCGTCAGGGCCGGCATATACCCTGAATACACTGAAATCGACAGTATGCCTTGGCCATTCCCAGTTATCGGTATCAGATCCGAATTTACCTATTGATACGGGAGGTGCGCCGACAAGCCTTACATCCTGGTATGTTTCAAAAATAAGAAGGTAAAAATAATTACCACCATAAAAGCTGCTTACCTGTGCCCTGTAGTTATTGCCTTCCATAGCTTTCTTCTCAATAGCCTGCCTCACAGAATTAATAGCTGCTGTCCTTTCAGGTTCGGGCATATTGGGGCCAACAACAGAGGTTATCTGGTCTGTAACATCTTCAATCCTGATGAGGAATGTTGCAGTAAGATCGGGGTTTGGAAGCTCTTCTTCTTTTGACATTGCCCAGAATCCATCCTGCAGGTAGTCGTGTTCAACAGTGCTGTTTGCCTGTATCGCGCTGAAACCACAATGATGGTTAGTGAGGATCAATCCCTGTGGTGATACAATTTCACCTGTACAGAAACCTCCGAAAGAAATTATTGCATCTTTTATGCTGGGCTGGTTCAGGCTGTAGATGTCTTCTGCTGAAAGTTTGAGACCCAGCTCTGTCATCTTACCCATATTCATTTTTTCAATGAGGGGGAGGAGCCACATGCCCTCATCAGCTTTAACCCTTAAGCTGAAGACAAGGAGAAAGGCAACCAATGTTAAAGTTAGTTTCTTCATACACGAAATAATTTGATAGTAAACAGTATACAAACAGTAAACAAATAATCTGCTAAGATAGCCTTATATGTCAGAAAATTTATTCTATAATTCCATTTCAAGTTCAAGCTGGGGATCGAAAAGGTTAAATGATTTCCGGTGCAGGGGTGTAAGGCCGTACCTGATGATTGCTTCACGGTGATATGGTGTGGGATATCCCTTATTTGTATCCCATCCGTATTCAGGGTACTCACAATGCAGCTTCTCCATATACTCATCCCGGAATGTTTTCGCCAGCACCGATGCGGCGGCAATGGAGAAGTAGGTGCCGTCCCCTTTTATTATTGTTTTATATCCTACATTTTTATAAGGATAAAACCTGTTACCGTCGATCAGAAGGAACTGGGGTATCTTTTCAAGACCGTCAATAGCAATGTGCATTGCCTTGATGGAAGCCCTGAGGATATTTGTCCTGTCGATCTCCTCGTTGTCAACGAATGCCACCTTCCAGGCAATGGCACGGTCCATTATCTCGGTTTTAAGCTCATCTCTCTGCCTGGCAGTAAGCTTTTTCGAGTCATCAAGAACCAGGTGCCTGAAGTTTTTGGGGAGGATGACTGCAGCTGCCACAACCGGGCCCGCAAGACAGCCGCGGCCTGCTTCATCACAGCCTGCTTCTGTAAGATTCCGGTAGCAACATGATTTCAACATATTTGCAGCATTGTCGGGGCAAATAAAACAATATTTTTAAGCATCTGAAAGAAGTAATGTCATAAAATTCAAACATATTCATTTTCAGCCGATAAGTTGGTAATATCCTGATTTTGCTTAATTTTGTTAAGCCTACATGAAAACTAACCTGTGATGAGAACCTTCAGGATGGTCCTTGTTTTATTATTTTGCTGTTTTTCAACAGTAAAATCGCAGGAGCTTTCGCACCAGGTTCTTGTTACAATTGCCGGCATAAATCAATCGTCAGCTTTGGAATTTTCCTATACCGTTGGAGAATCTGCCATTGAAACAATCAACAGCGGGAATATAATGCTTACACAGGGATTCCAGCAGCCCAGGATATTTCTGAAAAGCGATGTGATACCGGCGGGTAATGGTGTTGATATTTATCCAAACCCGGTTGATGATGTTATCAGTATCGAGTTGTTCGGAGATTCAGCCCGTTCATTCACTGTTGAGATAATGAACCTGACAGGTGTTGTCATGATAAGCGACAGGTTCAGTTATGAAGATAACTATTATGAGCTGCGGCATTATGACGCGGTGGGACTCACACGTGGTTTATACTTAATAAGAATATTAAGTTCTGATCTAAGGATTAACAGGATCTTTAAAATTGAAAAAATGTAGCTGCGGATATGAAGAAATCTGTTTTGCTGATCATTTTGCTGTTTGTGGTAATGAGAATAGATCTCTCAGCACAGGGAACCGCTTACGGAATTAATTACCAGGCTGTTGCCAGGGATAATTTCGGCAAGGAAATTACAAATAAAAGTATCGATGTAAAGTTTTCTATAATCTCCGGAAACCCGCTGGGTACGATTGTTTACCAGGAACTTCATTCCGGGGTGAGAACATCAAGGTATGGAGTGTTTTCGATTACGATCGGTAAAGGAACACATGTTGGTGGTGTTTACAATGATCTTTCCCAGGTTAAATGGCCCGATGCGGCCCACTACCTGAAAGTTGAAGTTAAGTTCGATGACTCTTTCACCGATATGGGGACAATGCAATTCCTTGCTGTGCCTTATGCCTTGTACGCCATGAAATCACTTGAAGCCGGTCCTCCGGGACCTCCGGGACCTGCAGGAAACCCTGCTACTGATGACCAGACACTTTCATTTGATGGCACAAACCTTACAATTTCGGGAGGAAACACTGTAAACCTTAATGCGCTCGAGAACGATGCCGACCCGAGTCCGACCAATGAATTGCAGGATCTTAAGTTTGAGGGTAACAAATTGAGTCTCTCCAATGATCCCACACCCACAGAGATCGACTTCTCACATTTTGGCGATGATGCGGATGCAAACCCGTCAAATGAATTACAGGATCTTGTGCTTTCAGGTAGCAAGCTAAGCCTTTCAAACGATCCGACACCAACAGAGATAGATCTCTCCTTTTTGAAAGATGATGCAGATGCAAACCCTTCCAACGAGATACAGGATCTTTCATTCATAAATAATAAGCTTAGCCTCTTCGGCGATCCTACACCAACGGAGATCGATCTGTCACACCTCCAGAACGATAATGACCTGAGCTCTGTTAATGAGATACAGGATCTTCAAATTACCGGTAATGTGCTGAGCCTTTCAGGTGATCCGACACCAACGACAGTCGATCTCTCACATCTTCAGAATGATGTAGATATAAGCGCTGTAAACGAATTGCAGCATCTTGACTATTCATCAAACAAGCTTACCCTGACAGGAGATCCGAACCCTCTTGTAATAGATCTTACATATCTCAGGGATGACGCGGATGCAAACCCTTCAAACGAAATACAGGATCTTGTGCTTACCGGAAGCAGGCTTAGCCTTTCAAACGACCCGACACCAGCTGAGATAGATCTTTCATTTCTGAAAGATGATGCGGATGCCAGCCCTTCAAATGAAATACAGGATCTTGTTCTTACCGGAAGCAAGCTTAGTCTTTCAAATGACCCCACGCCGGTTGAAATAGATCTTTCATTTCTGAAAGATGATGCAGATGCCAACCCTTCAAATGAAATACAGGATCTGCAATTTTCCGGGAATATTTTAAGTCTCACAAACGATCCTGGTGCTACGACAGTTGATCTCTCGCACCTTGTTAATGATGCTGATATCAGTGCCACCAATGAAATTCAGGATCTTCAATTCACAGGAAATATTCTGAGCCTAACCAATGATCCAGGTGCCACAACAGTAAACCTGTCGCATCTTGTCAATGATGCCGATATTAGTATATCAAACGAGATACAGGATCTCAGCCTGGCAGGTAACATCCTGACAATTACAAACAAGACAAGCCCGACTGCTATCAACCTTGGTGCTTACCTTGACAATACAGACAGCCAAAGCCTGACATTTGATCCAACGCAGAACAAGCTTACAATCTCGGGAGGTAATTCCGTAATAGTGGGTGCCAGGGTTTCATTCAGGGGATCGAAGAATATAACCACAACAGCAACCACTGCTACATATACTCTTTTTAGTCCGGATATTATAGAATATAATGAAGGTAATGATTTTAAACAGGCTGATGGTGAATTTTTTACGGAAGAATCAGGTTTATACATGTTTGAAATAAAATATCTTAGTCCAGCCTCTGCTGAAGGCCAGAAGATCAGTATATATAAGAATGGCTCACCATATGATGTACTTGCGACAGGAATTAGCGCAAACAATATAATTTTCAGGAACTTCTCACTGTATTTATCATACCCAGATAAAATCAAGATTATGGTTTACACAGGCTCGGGAACTACTGGAGATGTGGGTACCGGTTATTTCTCAGGCTTCAGGGTTTACTGATTTTATCTCTTTCATTACAACAGATCGCAGAAGAGCATAGATCGCAGCTCCTGCCATAATACCCGCAATATTGCTCCACAGGTCTTTCAGATTAAAAGTCCTTCCGGGTATAAATTTCTGATGATACTCATCTGCAAAAGAAAAGAGTACAAGAAAGGCTGTTACAATTAGAAACCTTATTATACCTGCAGAGAAATCCTTTTTTTCTGATGTCATTAGGGCAAGGAAGCTCAGGACTCCGTATTCAATGAAATGAATGAGGTAATCAAGCCTTATTTCTGAATTCGATGTATGAATTTTCAAGGAAGGGATATGCGGGGTAGATGATATAATTATTATTGCAATGATCCACACAATTAACATCCATAGTGCAAAGGGCTGGAGGAAAGTAAAGAGTTTTGTAATTATTTTCATAAAAAATGACCATTATAAAAGCCTCATTCAGAGCCATAAAAAAAATATTGAAAAAAAATAAGTGTTTTTTTTACATTTTTTAACACTTTATTCAAAAATTGTGTAAATTAGTTCGAAATTAGTTATTCGAGGGAAATAACTCAAGTGGATTTTTAGGGGAGAAAGATGGAATGTGAATTATCCGGCTTTATTCGCACGGATTAGTGTTCTGGATTTATTGAAGCTTATCAATACTCCAATTGGATACATCACTGATACCTGAATCAAACCTAATCCAATGCCTATGAAAGAAACCAGATTTGTGTTCAACTAAGTAACGGGATCTTCCGACCCACTCTGTGTAAGGTAACTTTACTGCTATCTAAAGACACACTAATAGTTACCAGGACTGCTTCTGCTTTTGGATTATTATCCGGATTTAAAAGTTTCGAAGATTTATCTATCATTTTATCTTACATTATACTTATGGAAAAAAATAAATTATTTATTCCTATAAGATTGGTGTCTTCTCGAAATATCAAAAAAAATATCCTGAGAACATTCTTCCTCTTTTCTCTGACACTTATAACAATTTGTTCTTATGCCCAGCAAGCTCCCCTCACAGGAGTAGTTCTGGACCAGGAAAGACAACCAATCATTGGAGCAACAGTTCAAGTTAAAGGAACTTCAATTGGAACACTCACCGACGAGAATGGCAGATACACTCTGCCAAACGTTCCGGCAAATGGAATACTCGTTTTCTCATTTATTGGCCTTACAACACAGGAAATACCATATACCGGGCAACCTTCAGTAAATGTCAATCTGACAGTATCTGCTGTGGACCTCGATGAAATTGTTGTCGTGGGATATTCGACCCAGACGAAAAAGACACTATCCGGTGCTGTAAGTGCAATCCAGTCTAACGAACTTACCCGTACAATCACTCCAACTGTTTCTGGAGCCATAGTAGGAAAAATGGCCGGTGTGACAGCTCGTATTGCTGACGCTCGCCCAGGGGCAAGTACATCAGTTCAGATTAGAAACTATGGTACACCTATTTTTATTATAGATGGTGTTCCAAGGACAGCTGATGATTTTAACCAGCTTGAAGTCGAGAACATTGAAAGCATATCAGTTCTTAAGGATGCATCAGCTGCCATCTACGGCCTCAGGGCTGAGAACGGTGCAATACTTGTTACGACCAAACTTGGCAAGCCATCTGAAAAACCAACTATCAACATCAGCGGCTATTACGGTTTACAGGGATTTACAACATACCCGCAGCATTCAAATTCGTACTACTTCATACTTGGACAAGCTGAATCTGCCCAAAACAGAAATCAATCCACAACGGTCACCCAGGATGCACTCGACAAATATAAAGCCGGATACTTCAACCCTGATACCGGCGAAGATTACAGGAGCTTCGATTATTACGATTATGTTATAGGGCAGAACACACCAGCTCCCCAGACATATATCAACGCTTCGGCATCTGGTGCCACAGAGAGAGCAAATTACTTTTTTTCGCTCGCTAATTACTCACAGGATGCTGTTATTGAGAGCTATTTTTTCAAGCGCACAAGTATGCAGGCTAACCTTGAGGCAAAGCTTGCAAAAGGATTAAAGATCGGCACACAGACCACTGGCCGTATTGAATTCAGGCACCAGGCCGGGGTACCCGGCGTTGATGACTACCCGAACATATTCAGCGCACTTATGAGGAACTGGCCAACAGAAAGGCCATATGCAAATGACAATCCTCTTTATATGGCCAATAACCATAGTCCGAATATTAATCCTGCCACATATAAGGAAGAGATCACTGGTTATACCAACGACAGGATATGGAACTTCAGATCAAATTTCTATTCTGAATATTCAACAAATTTCGGGTTGAAAGCAAGAGGAACCATCGCCTACAGTTTCAATATGAACGGGCTGGAATGCTTTGAATACAATTATGATGTATATACGTATAATTACCAGACCAAGGAGTATAATATGGTCGTCGGAGGGGGAAACAAGAACCCGTACCTGAATAAAAACAGGAATTTTAACTGGGACATATTCTTACAGGGCCAGTTAAGCTATAACAAAACATTCGGGAAACACAGCATCTCTGCCGTTACTGCTTACGAATCAACAAAATCTGATGATAAAAGACTAAGTGTCCACATTGTTCCTCCAAACAACTATATTCCTCTGTTAAACCTGATTAACTGTGATATTGTTAATGACCGATGGACAATGGCATCACGTGTTAGTTATATCGGGCGTTTTAACTATAACTATTCTGAGAAATACCTTCTTGAAGTACTTGGTCGATATGACGGCTCCTACATGTATGCTCCTGGTAAAAGATTCGGATTGTTCCCGGGCGTATCACTGGGATGGAGAATCTCAAACGAGGGCTTTTTCGCACCGCTGAAAGGAATAATTTCAGAATTAAAGCTCAGGGCTTCTTATGGTGTTACAGGAAGTGAAACCGGGGTTAATGCTTTCGATTACCAGGAAGGCTTCAACTGGGCTACAAGCACTTACCTTTTTGGTGGTGTTTCAACAGCAGGGCTTCGTCCTCGTGGTCTGCCTGTTACAAGCCTTACATGGGTAAAGAATAAATCTACTGACATAGGATTTGACATCAGTCTCTTCGATGGAAAGATCAATGGAACATTCGATATTTTCCAGAGAAAAAGGACAGGAATTCCGGCAGCAAAATACGACGTTCTTCTGCCGAGTGAGGTAGGATACACCCTTCCTAACGTGAACCTGAACTCTTCCGCCAACCTTGGGGTGGAAGGTATGGTCGACTACACGACAAAGATAGGGCCTGTAAGTTATACAATAGGTGTTAACGCAACACTTGCCAGGCAAAGGAGCCTTGAAACATACAAGCCGAGGTTCGGTAACTCATATGATGAATACATGTCATCCAGGGAAGACCGATGGACAGATATAAACTGGGGATATCATGTTATAGGCCAGTTCACAAGCATGGACCAGATTGCAGATTATCCTGTAAACATTGATGGCCAGGGTAACAGGAACATTCTTCCCGGTGATCTTATCTATGAAGATGTCAATAATGATCATATAATAAGCGATCTTGACAGGGTGCCTATCGGTTATGCAACAGGAACAAACCCGTACATGTCATTCGGACTTACAAATACTTTCAGGTGGAAAGGTATCAACCTTCTCCTTGACTTTGCCGGAGGCAGCATGCAGACATTCAGCCCCGGTACCGGCGCTCTTATAGTTCCTTATGCAAATAACGGTGCATCTCCCCAGTACCTTCTTTCAGACAGGTGGCACAGGGCTGATCCTTTCGATCCTACTTCAGAATGGATTCCCGGCAGATTTCCCGCAACAAGGAAAGATTACACGTCACACAGTAATTTCTCCAGGACCAATGATTTCTATAACATCAATGTCAGCTACATACGTCTGAGAAACCTGGAGCTCGGCTGGGATGTTCCTGCCAAGTGGTTACAGGCAATCAAGACACAGAGGATGAGAGTTTATATGAATGCTTCAAATCTTTTCAGCATTGATAATATAAGAAAGGCATATCATCTCGATCCTGAGGTTGCATCTTCTGATGGCCGTGTATACCCGCCCTCGAGGGTAATCAACTTTGGTTTAAATATTTCCCTTTAAAAATATCAGAGATGAAAAAGATCACAAAATATATACTGATTTTAATCCTGACATTCCAGTTTACCGGTTGTTCAAAGGAGACACTTGAATGGCCTTTCAACCCGAATATTATCCTGCCAAATCAGGTCTGGAATGACGAAGTTATGATAATCGGCCTTCTGGCAGACTATTATGACAGGATTCCCATTCATTATAATCCAGCGAACTCTAACAATATGGCTGACGGCGATGAAGCAGTGCATTCAAGCAGTAACTTTATGGACCTTAAAACTTATAGCTGGGATTATTTCACATTATGGAATTATACTCCCATAAGGGATATTAACTTAGCTATAGAAGGTCTTGCAGGTTCAACAGTACTTACAGCAGCACAAAAAGAAAAATATACTGCTGAATTCAGGTTCCTGAGGGCATACCATTATTTTGAGATGGTAAAGAGAATGGGTGGTGTGCCGATAATTACTACCCAGCTTATTTATGATTACAGGGGAGATCCTTCTTATCTTGCCTTTCCGAGGAACAAGGAATCCGAAGTATACGAATTCATTGCAAGTGAATGCGATGCCATTAAGGATCAGCTCGGTAATGCCGACAGCAAGGACCGTGCAAATAAATACACGGCACTTGCTCTGAAATGCAGGGCTATGTTATATGCAGGTTCTATTGCCAAGTATAATAACCTCCTCTCCACGCCCATCACAACAGCAGGAGGCGAAGTGGGGATACCGGCATCAAAAGCAAACGGTTATTACCAGGCAGCACTGGATGCAGCAAGAGAAATAGTTGCAAGCGGCAAGTATTCACTTTACAGGAAGAATACCAATCCACAGATCAATTTCTATGAAGCATTTACCCAGGTCACTGATAACTCGGATTATATCCTGAACATATCTTATAATATCACGACAAAAAAGAACGGTTTTCCATATGCAAACATACCGAGATCCGTTCGTGAAGATAACCTTTCAGGATCACAGATCAATCCTTCACTTAACCTGGTGGAAGCATTTGATTATACAGATGGTACAACCGGAGCTCTTAAGGGCGTCGGTGATGGCACACTCGCAGGTCAGGCAAGATGGATATTCTACGATAAGATAGATGACATCTTCAAGAATAAAGACCCCAGGCTGTACGGTACAGTTATTTACCCGGGGAATTTGTTCAAAGGGAAGGACGTGAATATCCAGGCCGGTGTATACCAGTGGGAAGGGAATAAATATGTCAGGTATGAATCATCACAGTTCGGATCATTATTCACCGATGGAAAGCTTCTGACAGGGCTTGGCGGACCGATGCGCGCTGAGCTGGAAGTTTCCAATGATGGATTTTATATCAAAAAATTCATGGACGAAACCCCGATCAACAGCGCCCGTGCTGTCGGTAGCTTTGTCAAATGGCCCAGGTTCAGGTATGGTGAGGTTCTTCTCAATGCCGGTGAAGCAGCTTTTGAACTTGGACTGGTACCCGAGGCTCTTACATATTTCAATGAGATCAGGAACCGTGCCGGAATGCCTGATTTCACTGCCGGTACACTGACCTTTGATAAGATAATGAATGAAAGAAGGGTGGAGCTTGCATTTGAAGATCACAGACTCTGGGATCTTATGAGATGGAGGCAGGCTCATGTTCTCTGGAACGGTGTTTCAACAAACCCGAATGCAATGTTGTATGCACTTTACCCATACCGGGTTGTCGATGCAGCTCATCCAGACAGGAATGGCAAGTATGTCTTTGACAAATTTGTAGCACCCAAGTTCCTTTCACCGCGATTCTTCCAGATGGGGAACTATTATAATCAGATACCCCAGTCTGTGCTCGATAATAATCCTACGATTGTTAAAAATCCATATCATTAAAATACGGCTATGAAAAAGGTTCTATTATATATTATGGTAGCCACTCTCGGGCTGTTTTCTACCAGGTGTGAATACGATAACTATGATCCGCCAACATCAATACTTTCAGGGAATGTGATGTATAACAATGTCCCTGTTGGTGTTAGGTCGGGAGCAACTCAGCTCGAATTGTGGCAGTATTCATGGAATACACGTGGCGTAATTGCAAAGGCAAAAATCGTCGTTAACATCGACCAGAATGGATTTTATTCCTCGAGGCTGTATGACGGTGATTATAAGCTGGTAAGGCTGAAAGGCGGACCCTGGGCAGATCAGACTGACTCTATTGCCGTTTCTGTTAGGGGTAATACCACTCTTGATGTTCCTGTTTCCCCATTCTTTGTAATCAATAATCCTGTTTTTACATTCAGCGGGACTGATATTACATCAACATGTAACCTTACGAAGCTGGGAACCTATAACATCACAAGCCTTACACTTTATGTTGGTTTGACAAACATTGTCGACCAGAATAATTCATCGCAGACCAATGTTCTGAGTGCGTCTGCACTTACAGATCTTTCTACAGCAAAGACCAATAAGGTGACCCTGACAGCAGCCAACCTCGGGAGAAGTTATGTGTATGTTAGGCTGGGTGTTTTATCTGCCGGATCTTCGGAACGCTACTATACCCCTGTTCAAAAGATCAGTCTTAGTGGGAATTGATGGTTAGTTTAAGCATCGGGAGCTTATGCTCCTGATGCTTTTTATTAATCATTGATCAATTTGATATGAATGATGATTCTTTACAAGTATCAAATGAATGTAAGAAGCTTCATTCCATTCAGCAAAGAAAAATATTCAAAGCAATTGTTATGAGAAATAGTTTCTTATCAATCTTGATACTATTGGTGATGTCATGTTCCGGAGAGGAAAAAATCAGCATTGACACATCGAAAAAATTGCACCAGGCACCCAAACAGCTGAACGGGGCTAATGTTGAGGATCTGAATTTCCAGTGTTATGGAGGAATGTACAGCCAGCTTCTTTACGGGCAGGATTTTGAAGAGAACATTGATGTTGATTTCCTCAACCTGCCTGATAAAGTATCAAATCCGAAAAGCGTCATTGGACCTCTCAGGACTGTTTCGATGATTGTCGTTGATGAAACCGGAAAGCCATACCTTACATTGCAATGCAGAAGACTTCCGGTTCTTCCGATCGGGTACAAAAATACCCCTCCTTATGAAGTAGACAGCAAGGATCCTCATCTGCTGGTAAATATCTCAGGTGAAAAGGTGCTTAAGCCTCTTGAATCGTTTGCGGCTGATACTCAAAAGATGATACTCGAAAGGGTAAATGGTGACAAACAGATAAGCCGTTACTGGAGGGAGGTCAACAGTGGAACAGCAAAAGGCGTTTACAGGCTGAGCACTTCGAATACGTATAACGGCAGACGTGACCAGAAAATCAGGTTTGAATCCGGAAGCGGGGAAGTAGGCATCGAGAACAGCGGTCTGTTGAGAATGGGGATCAATTTGCAGGAGGGAAAGAATTATGAAGGTGTTCTGAGAATTAAGAATCCTGAGGCTTGTGATCTTTATGTAGCTCTCCTGAATTCTGACGGAACGGAGAAGCTTGCAGAAAAATCTATTAAATTAAAAGCATCTTCCGGGAGTTTTCAAAAAGTAGATTTTGAACTTGTTCCTTCAAAATCAGATACGAAAGGCCGTTTTGCAGTGTTGCTGAAAAAACCAGGTGAGATTACGCTTGGTTACGCTTTCCTCCAACCGGGCACCTGGGGAAGAGTGGCAGGAGGCTACCCTGTCCGCCAGGATTTCATTGACAGGCTGAAAGAAAACGGGATAAGCATAATACGCTACAACGGCTCTATGAATAACCGGTGTATCGACAGCATGTTGTACAGGTGGCAGAACATGATTGGTCCGAATGACCAAAGGCTTCCTTATACAGGCACCTTTACCCCCTATGCCACTCATGGTTTCGGTATTTTCGAATTCCTGATGGTTGCAGAAGCTGCAAACCTCGATGGTGTTGTCGGAATAAGCAAGGATGAAGATCCAGCCCAGATAAAAAACATGATAGAGTATGCAAAAGGACCTGTAACCTCAAAATGGGGAGCAATAAGAGCCCGTGACGGTCATCCTGATCCATTGCCTCTCAAATTCATCGAAATAAGCAATGAGCAGAGAGCAACGGGGTCGCAGGCAAAAAGTTATTTCGAGAAGTTCAGGGGGCTTGCCGCAGAAATCTGGAAAGCTGATCCTGAGATGAAACTCATGGTGTCAATAAATATCGGTAATACTTTCGCCAACCTTAAACCCGGTGACAACAGTGATCCTTCATACAACCAGCTGAGGGATTTCATTACCTGGATAAAGGAGCAGGGTAAGGAAGAGCAATTTGGCTGGGACAGCCACTATAATGCATCGATACGACCAGATACCATTATCTACAACAGCTTCGGACTGGCACTACAAGATCTTTTAAAAGCTGACCTGGGATTTAATCTTAAACTGTTTCCGCTCGAGGAAAATGGTCAGTATCATACTTTTGAACGCGGCCTTGTACATGCCCGGCTTCAGAATTATCTCAACAGATGGGGTGATCGTATTGAAGGAGCTGCAACTGCAAACATGTTCCAGCCCGAGGCAGGATATATGACCTGGCCACAGGGGAGGGTATTTTATGATTCATACCGGTTCTGGAACCAGGCATCGGGACATGTTGACCAGATGTTCACTAAAGAGTGGTTGCCATGGGTATTGGATGTGCCGAACCCACCGGCTTCAGATTCACTTGACATCCTTGCTAAAATGAGTGATGACGATAGAATAGTCTCTTTGTACGTTGTCAATTTCGGGAAAGCAGAGAAGCAGAAGAGCTTCAGCTTTGCTGGCTTCTCACCTGGAAATGAGGCAACAGTAACACAACTTGGACCATACCTGCTCGATGCAAGGAACAATGGAGAAAATCCTGAATACATCAGCCCGAAAACTGAAAAGATGAAAATGAAAAGTTCCGGGTTCGCCCACAGCTTTCCTGGCTATAGCTTCACAGTAATAAGGCTGGAGAAAAAAAGTGACACCTAGCCTTTTAATGATTTCATAGAACTATGAAAAAAATTTTAATCCTGTTATTCCTGGGTTATTTGACAATACCTGTATTTGCCCAGGAAAACAGTATATTAATTGATGCCTCGAAGAAATTATTCAAGGCTTCAGACAGGTTGAATGGATCTAATCTTGAAGATCTGAACTTCCAGTGCTATATGGGATTATACAGTCAATTGTTGCATGGACAGGATTTTGAGGAGCACATTGATGTGGATTTTCTCAATCTCCCTTCCACCTACCAGAATGAAGGCGGCAACCTCAGGAATCCTTTGAGGTATGTGACTTTTATAGTCCTTGATGAAAAGGGGACTCCATACCTTACGACAAGGGTAACTGAAGGTGCTGGCGACGGGATAGATCCTGTCGGATATCCAAAGATCCAGCATTATGAAATCAACAGCAAGAATGTGCCGATTGATGTTCGTCCGTTAAATAATTATGTCACCATTCTAACAAAAGCCCAGCAACAGATGGTAATTGACAGGGTGAATGGTGAGAAGCAGATCAGCAGGTACTGGCGCGAAATCAATTCAGGAACTGCAAAAGGAATATACAAGCTTGTGACACAGAATACTTTCAATGGCAGACGCGATCAGGTCATGGAGTTTGTATCGGGTGAAGGCGAAGTAGGTATTGACAATATGGGGCTCTTCAGGCAGGGCATAGATCTGAGAGCCGGTAAAAACTATGAGGGAACACTGAGAGTTAAGAATCCTTCGGCAACGGATCTTTCTGTTGCCCTAATAAGCTCCGATGGTAAAATTAAGCTTGCAGAAAAAACTCTAAGTCTAAAACCATCACCAGACGCTTTTCAGAAGGTTGATTTCGAACTGATTCCGGGTGACTCAGATCATAAGGGACGTTTTGCAGTTATTTTAAAACAGCCCGGGAAAGTAACACTGGGATATGCATTTCTCCAACCCGGACCATGGGGCAGGGTAAAAGGAGGTTATCCAATCCGGCAGGATTTTGTCGATGCAATTAAGGCAAACGGGATGAAGATATTCCGGTATAATGGTTCAATGAACGGGAATGCCGCCGATGACGGATTGTACAGGTGGAAGTATATGATCGGACCGCGTGATGAGCGAATATGCTATACTGGAACTTTTAATCTTTACGCTTCACATGGATTCGGATTTTTTGAATTCCTGATGTTATGTGAAGCTGCCGGGATAGATGGCGTGGTTGGAATCAGTAAATATGAAGATCCTGCAGAGATCAGGAACATGATTGAATATGCAAAGGGGCCCGTTACATCAACATATGGTGCCATGAGAGCAAAAGACGGGCATCCGGATCCATTACCTCTCAAGTATATTGAGATTGGAAACAGTGCAGGAAATAATATCGATATCTTCAAGGCATATATTCCTTTATTCAAAGGACTTGCAACTGAGATATGGAAGACTGATCCGGAAATTGTAATTATGGCTGGCGGAGTTCTCAGGCAATCACCAAATTTCAAACCAGGGGAACCCAACAACGAGACATATAACTTGTACCGGGACCTGTTACAATGGGTAAAAGCCCAGGGACATGAAGCGCAATATGCACAGGAAAATCATTACTCAGCAGGGTTTGGCGAAGATGCGGCATTGCAAAATGGCTTTGGCATAACGCTTCAAAAATATCTTGCTGATGATATAGGGTTTAATCTGAAGCTTTACGATATGGAAGAAAACGGAAGCAGCAGCAATTTCCAGCGCGGATTATATCATGCCTATCTTCAGAACCATATTAACAGGTGGGGTGACCGTATTTCAGTAACAGCAACAGCGAATCTTTTTCAGCCTGATATTGCAGTATATCTGTGGGACCAGGGTCGAATCTTCTGGGATTCGTACCGGTTCTGGAACAGCACCTCAGGTTATGTCGATCAGATGTTCACAAAGGAATGGCTTCCATGGGTACTTGATACCAGGGACGAGGCTCCTGCTGATTCACTGGATATTCTTGTCAAGGAAAGTGAAGACGGGAAAGTATTGTCATTGTATGTCGTCAATTATGGTATTCAAGCCAGGACCAGGTCATTCAGCATGGTGAATTTCAATGCAAAAACCGATGCAGTTGTTACACAGCTCGGACCTTACCCGCTAACTGCACGTAACACAGGAGATAATCCTGATTATATAGTGCCAAGAAGCCAGCCTAAGAAAATCTGGGATTCCGCTTTCAGACATAATTTTCCCGGCCACAGCTTTACTGTGGTGCGACTGGAAAGTAATCTGTAATACAAACACCTTTTTTTATAAATACTCCCATTCTCAGAAACATTAACTCACATGAAAAGTAAAACTCGTTTTCTGGTAATTCTTATCCTGGCTCTTGCTCTTCCTGCCACCATGATGATGGTAATAGCAATGAGGGGCAGCGGGATGAAGGTTGTTCCGCCACCAAGAATGGAAGGGCCTTGTGATATCTATGCTGCCGGAGGCACACCATGTGTGGCAGCCCACAGTTCAACACGAGCTCTGTTTGCTGCATATGAAGGACCCCTGTACCAGGTTATGCGGCAGTCTGACGGCAAAACACTCAATATTAACGTAGTCAAACCAATTGGAAACGATCCTGGCGGATATGCCGATGCAACTGCCCAGGATGTTTTCTGTGCAAACACATACTGCTGGATAACAATATTGTACGACCAGTCAGGCAAGGGTAATCACCTGCACCAGGCACCACGTGGTGGCACAGGAAGCCCGACTGTTATGGGTGGATTTAACAGTCTTCCTCTTGCAGACATGGCACCTGTTACTCTTATGGGCCATAAGGTATACGGTATCTTTATTGAACCAGGTATGGGTCTTCGTCTGAATGATCCTGTCGGAACGGCAGTAGATGACCAGGCTGAGGGTCAATACTGGGTCGTAAATGGACATCATTACAATAGCGGATGCTGCTTCGATTACGGGAACGCTGAGATAGATAGCCGGAATACCGGACCAGGTGCTATGGAAACCACATATTTTGGTAATTCCACTTCCTGGTACTATGGTACTGGTCCCGGTCCATGGATTATGACTGACCAGGAGAGCAACGTTGTTGGATGTGTCACAGATTCACCAACAAATAAGTATTGCCCCGACCTTCCGATTGTAACACATCGGTTTGTTACTGCAACAGCAGACGGCGAGCCGCACCATTGGAGAACCATGGGTGGAAATGCCCAGGATGGTGATTTGAAAATTATGTTCGATGGCCCAAGGGTTCAAAATTCTCCTGGCCGTTTTTATGATCCGATGCGTAAAGAAGGAGCCATTCTCCTCGGTAATGGCGGCGATAACAGCAACTCTTCACAGGGTACAGTCTATGAAGCTGCCATGACAGCTGCCGGCACATTTCCTTCCACGGAAATTAATCAGAAAATACAGGATAATATTATTGCGGCAAGGTATGATGTTCAACGTGTTAGCCTGGCTCCTGCAAGCGCACCATGGACACCTCCCGGTTTGCAGACCTTTTCACCAGGAAGTACACAGAACAGTACAGTCACATTCACCAACACCACAGGTAAAACCGTAACTGATCTCATTTTAAGCATTTCAGCACCTAAAGGATGGACTGTCACCTCGTTAGGTTCAAATGAATCTTCAAGGAAGTTCACTAATCCAATCCCGCCAAATGCGAGTGTGACTGCGACATTCAAGGTTAATTCCGGGCCGGAAGCCTTCAATGGTGATTTGCTCGGGAAAGCATCATGGTCTGAAAATGGCCAGATAATGAATGAGACAGCGATTGAAAAGGTTCGAAATGTCAACCCTGTCAAAATAAATGAATTCCGGGTGAGTGATGGTTCCAGTAATATAACAAATTCATTCATCGAGTTATACAACTCTGGAGAAAATGAAGTTGATATTTCAAACTGGACTCTTACCCAGCATCAGTATCAGATGCCTGTTTTTTCATCTGTTAAGATACCTCAGGGAGTGAAATTGGCTCCTCATAGCTATTATCTGCTGGGTTTGTCAACCTCAGGTCTTGCTGTTCCTGCCAGGAAGGGAGAATCTATATTATACGTCCGGAGCACAACGGGCCTATCAGTTGGAGATGAAATAGAAATAGGTCAGGGCGCTAATACAGAAAAACGAAAGATAACCAGGGTCGGTACGGCAGCTGGTGTACCATCAGGTACCTCAACAGGAATACGATCAGCATCTGCTGATGCTCCGCCAACATTGTGGCAGCCTCTCCCTGACGGACCGGTAATAACAATTGCTAAAGGATCAAAAAACGTTCCTGTTGCAAGCGTAGTGGGATTTAAAGCCGGGGAAAAAATGGCTATTGGTTATGGAGCCACATATCCTGTTGCAATCAACAAAGTAGAAAAATATGAAGTGGTTACTGTAACGGAAGTTGGCAAACCGGGTACGCAAGGATGGCTGTCGATGGATGCAAAAGCTGGTGCAAAGAATATAAAGGTATCTCCAATTGATAATATTTCAGTTGGTGACAAGATCAGACTTGACATCAATAGTAAAGGCCATGGTATTGAGTGGGTTACTGTGAAACGTGTAGGTACCGGTTCAGTACGGAACACTTTCGGGGGACCTTTGCTTGCAGAAGAGGATCCTGGTACAGGGCTGGATCTTGCAGCACCATTGAAATTTGATCATTCATCAAATCTGCCTTTCAGCTGCCGGGGAACAGGTATCAGTTTTGAGCCTGCAACAGCTGTTGAACACTCGAGCAATGAGCCAATCCTGCCTTTGGGTACAGGTATATCGCTGGGTGAACCGCTCTCAATGGATCATGAAATTGATGAGGTCATACTTGACAGGAAAGTTACAAGTGCCGGTTACCAGGGAATGTCTTCGCCCGATCAGTGGTTTGGCGGACCAGCTTTATCCGCCAGGGCCGGGAATATGGTATTAAGAGATGATGAGGGGAATGTTGTTGACGGACTTAATTATGGTTTAATTGTTGATCCCTGGGCAGCTGAAGGATTTCAGGCTACCTCCGGAGCTGGCGAAAGCGGATGCAGGGTGCCAATAATTAATATTGGCGGCGGGCAGGGTGCTCCCTCTGTAAACCAGAATATAAGTGCAGGAAGGTATCCTGATGGCACTGACAATGACAGCAATTGCCGCGATTTTGTTGTGCACAACACCGTCACATTACTGGCACCTGTAACAGCAGGATCAAATAACATTAAAGTTGCAAACATGGCTGGTATCAGGAATGGTCAGATGGTTGTAATCGGTAGTGGTCAGGATCGTGAGAATGGAATAATTGCTGCTGTAGGCACTGCAGGGGGAACAACCCTGAGTGCGGCAACAGAATCAGGAACCAAAACTTTATCTGTTGCAAGCGTAGCAGGTTTTAGCACCGGTCAGTCTGTTACAATTGATGACGGTGAAAGAACCGAAACAGCTGTTATTGCTTCCATTACTTCTGCAAGGGGCCGTGCCGGTACTCCCGGCAGTGTACCTGGCAATTCCATCACTGTAGCCGCACCCATGGCAAAACCGCACTCATCAGGGGCTCAGGTATCAGGCAGTGGATTATATCTTGCCAGTCCGATGACCAGGCCGCATGAAACCGGTGCACAACTGGCAATAAGTCTTCCTACTCCAGGAGAATCCAATCAATTCTAACCAAACACATAACTCAAAAAAGAAACACATGAAAAGTAAAACTCGTTTTTTGTTAATTCTGATGCTGGCTCTTGCACTTCCCGCCACTATGATGATGGTGATAGCAATGAGAGGTAACGGGCTGAACGTTGCTCCACCGCCCAGGCCTGAAGGTCCATGCGATATCTATGCTGCCGGTGGCAGCCCTTGTGTAGCTGCACACAGTTCTACGCGGGCTCTGTATGCCGCATATGATGGTCCTCTTTACCAGGTAATGCGCCAGTCAGACGCCAAGACACTTGACATTGGTGTTGTTAAACCTGTCGGAAATGATCCGGGTGGTTATGCTGATGCTGCTGCCCAGGATGCTTTTTGCGCTAATACGTACTGCTGGATTACCATTCTCTACGACCAGTCAGGTTCAGGCAACCACCTGCGCCAGGCACCTCGTGGCGGAACTGGAAGCCCCACAGCAATGGGAGGGTTCAACAGCCTGCCTATTGCCGATATGGCACCAGTTTCAATCATGGGCCATAAAGCATATGGAGTCTTTATTGAACCAGGAATGGGTCTCAGGCTTGATGATCCGAAAGGAACAGCTGTGGACGACCAGGCCGAAGGTCAGTACTGGGTAGTGAACGGGCACCATTACAACAGTGGCTGCTGCTTCGACTACGGCAATGCTGAGATAGACAGCCGTGACGATGGAGATGGCACAATGGAAACAACATACTATGGGAATTCCAGCTCATGGTACCATGGGCCGCAACCCGGACCATGGATCATGACAGACCAGGAAAATAATCTTGTTGGATGTGTCACAGATTCACCAAACAACAAAAATTGCGATCTTCCTATTATAACATCACGTTTTGTAACTGCAACAGCCGACGGGGAACCTCACCACTGGAGAACCATGGGAGGTGACGCCCAGCAGGGCGGTCTTTCAATCATGTTTGACGGTCCGCGTGTTGCAAATGACAGGAGCAGCTATGACCCAATGCGCAAGCAGGGAGCCATTCTTCTTGGTAATGGAGGCGATAACAGCAACTCCTCGCAGGGTACAGTATATGAAGCTGCCATGACAGCTGCAGGAACTTTCCCATCAATGGAAACAAATCAGAAGATTCAGGCCAATGTGGTTGCTGCTCATTATGATGTTCAAAAAGTAACAATTGCACCTTCTAATGCAACTGAAACATCACCAGGTCTTCAGACATTCTCCCCAAGATCATCACAGAACAGCACCGTTACATTTACAAATACTACTGGTGCTCCTGTTACTGACCTGACTTTGAGTATTGTTGCACCCAGAGGATGGAATACTGTTGTTATGGGATCAAAGGAAACTTCGAAGAAGTTTGAACCTGTTGCACCCGGAGCAAGTGTAAGTGCTACATTTATTGTTACATCAGGTCCCGAAGCTTTCAATGGTGACCTGGTAGGGAGGGCATCATGGACTGCAAGCGGGCAGATGCTAAATGAAGCTGCAATTGAAAAAGTAAGAAATGTCAGCCCTGTCAAGATAAACGAGTTCCGCGTCAGCGATGGTTCTAACACAACAAATTCATTTATAGAGCTATATAACTCAGGAGACAACGAAGTGGATATTTCGAACTGGACACTGACACAGCATCAGTACCAGATGCCGGTTTTCTCAGCCATCAGGGTACCGGAAGGCAAGAAACTGGCACCACACAGCTATTACCTTCTCGGACTTTCTACTTCAGGACTTGCAGTGCCGGCTAAAAAAGGGGAAACTACTCTTTATGTAAGGAGTACGAACGGCCTGTCTGTTGGAGAGGAAATCGAAATAGGGGAAGGTGCCAATATGGAGAGACGCAAAATAGCAGTAATCGGTACCCCGGCTGGTGTTCCTGCCGGAACAGCCACAGGAATCCGTTCAGCATCACCTGATGCTCCGCCTACAGTATGGCAGCCGCTTCCTGACGGGCCGATGATTACCATACCAAAAGGTTCAAAGAACGTTCCTGTTGCCAGCATTGCCGGTTACAAGGCTGGCGAGAAAATTGCAATCGGCACAGGTGCCATCTATCCTGTAGCCATCAACAACCAGATGAAGTATGAGGTAGTGACCGTAACCAAGGTAGGTAAACCGGGTACACAGGGCTGGTTATCGATGGATGCAAAAGCGGGAACCAAGAATATCAAGGTATCTCCAATAGATAATATTTCGGCAGGTGACAAGATCAGGCTGGATATTAACAGCAAGGGTCATGGCGCTGAGTGGGTTACTGTATCAAAAGTTGGCACAGGATCTGTCCGTAATACTTTCAGAGGTCCGTTACTTGCTGAAGAGGATGCCGGAACAGGCCTCGACCTGGTTGAAAAACTGAAGTACAACCATTCATCCAATCTGCCGTTCAGCTGCAGGGGAACAGGCATAACTTTTGAACCTGCCACGTCCTTTGATCATTTCAGTAATGAGCCTGTTCTTCCGTTAGGATCCGGGATAGTACTTGATCAGCCTCTCGAAATGGATCATGATATAGATGCTGTTATCAGGGATGCAAAAGTTATGACTGCTGGTTACCAGGGTAGTATGACTCCTGACCAGTGGTTTGGCGGCCCTGCCTTATCTTCGAGGGCAGGCAACATGGTATTGCGTGATGCCGCAGGTAATGTTGTGGATGGTCTTAACTACGGTCTGATTGTCGATCCATGGGCTGCAGAAGGTTACCAGCTGACCTCAGGTGCAAACGAGAGCGGTTGCAGAGTCGTTCTTGTTAACCAGACAGGTGGTATGGGTGGTCAGGCTATCCAGGGCAATATGAGTGCCGGCCGGTACCCTGACGGCACTGACAATGACAGCAACTGCCGTGATTTTATGGTTCAGAATTCTGTGGCTCTCTTAATTCCTGCCGCCCCTGGCACCAACAACATCAAAGTGGCAAGCATTGCAGGCCTTAAGAATGGCCAGAAGATTACTATTGACAAGGGTAACAATTCCGAAAATGCAATGATTGCAGCTATCGGTACAACAGGTGGTACAACCTTAAGCGCTGCTGCAGAAGCCGGGGCAACAACAATTTCCCTCGCAAATGTCGAAGGTTTGAGTGTTGGCCAGCAGGTTACAATAGATAATGGCGCAAAAAGTGAAACTGCTATTGTTGCCTCAATTACTGCTGTCCGCGGACGTGCGGCTTCAGCCAACGGTCCTGCAGTTGCTCCTGTTAATTCTATAACAGTAACAGCACCTCTGAAAAAAGCACATGCTTCAGGTGTACAGTTGGGAGGCAGTGGTATTTATCTTGCCAGGCCCCTTGCCAAATCTCATGAAACAGGTGCACAGATAGCAGGTAATTTCCCGACTCCGGGGGCTCCGAATCAATACTAGGGCAGATAGTGAGTAAAATAAAGAAATGATGATGAAAAACTCCGCGGCATGATGCAAATTAAGCCGCGGAGTTTTATTTGGTTTTTTTAACCTGATGGGGGAGTTCCAGGTTAGGATTGTACTGGTTAAAAGAATATCACAAAGAAAATTTTTATATTTTCTTTTTATTAGTAACTTAAGAATCAGATTATTCTGATAACTATGAAAATTTACTCCGGAATTGAACGGCACCTGGTTGCAGTTGACTGCATCGTTTTCGGTTATGACATACTCGAAAAAAAAATCAAGCTACTGCTGATCAAAAGAAGCTTCAACCCTGGAAAGGGTAAATGGTCCCTGGCAGGTGGGTTCGTAAATGACACTGAAAGTCTTGATGAAGCTGCAAGCAGGATACTATTTAACCTCACTGGACTTAAGAATGTTTATATGCAGCAATCTTATACTTATGGTGGCATTAATCGAGACCCTGGCGCCAGAGTAATTTCAATTTCATATTATGCGCTGATTAAGATCCAGGATCTGGATAGTGTTATCCAGGAAAAAAATGCTGCTCACTGGCGACCAATATCTGATCTTCCGGATTTGTTATTTGATCATTGCCAGATGTTTGACAAAGCTCTCACAGAACTTCAGCAACAGGTTAAGATCAAACCTGTTGGGTTTAAGCTTCTGCCTGAGAAATTCACGCTTGTACATCTTCAGAACCTGTACGAAGCCATTTACCAGAAGAACATTGATAAAAGAAACTTCAGGAAGAAAATTCTTTCAATGAACCTTCTTCAGAAAATGAATGAAAAAGAGAAAGCAACCTCAAAAAAGGGTGCTTTCTACTACATGTTTAATTCTGAAAAGTATACCAGGTATACGCAAAAAGGATTCTACTTCAATCTTGATATAAACGGAACTTAACTGTTTGTTGGTTTTTTACACTGCAATTATCTGAAGGTTATTTCAACAAGCAGTACAGAATAAGGGTCCATTACATAGTCTAGATCTTTAGCAAACGGAACAGTCTTTTCTTCAATCCTGTAAAAACCCGGATCCTTCAATGAAGCTTTACCCGTCGGCTCAGATCTGACTGAATAGATCTTTACATCTGCATTTGCGGTTATCTTTGATCCCTGGAGTCTCGTTAAAAGAGTATGCTGATTTTTATCGTAATTTACTGCTTTAAGAACAATCTTTTTACCATCCTCACTTCCCGTCGCAATTGCATCAATTGTTCCACTCCTCCAGTTTGTGGGCCGGAACTGTGATATCTGGTCAAAAAACTGTTTCCTGTTCGTTAAATCGTTAAATACACCGCTTGTTGAGGCAAGGTGATTTTCAGCATAATGCTCACGAAATAATTTAGCCACAACATAACCACCACCGGGGAACCATCCGACATGGTCATGGTAAATGTAAGCTGTCCAGGTAGGATCGTCGGTCGTGTTACGCATAAGCAATGCCGGGCAGGTCATCTGCAATTCATTTCCAAGCTTCTCAAACATTATTAGGCTACCGGCAGTATGCATGCCATTCCTCCAGTCGTAGGTTCTTGACAAACCCCATTCAAGAATTGAAAGGGTAATGTCTGGATGCTTCGAATTGCGTATATAATCACGGAGCTTGACAAGATAGTTTTCGATCCTTAGCAAACCGGTCTGAAAATTTTCATTCTCATATTCATAGTTATGACAGCCCAGGATATCAAAATTATCACCGGCAATATCAATGACCTTCTGGCTCCAGTTCAGGTCATTTGACCTTTTCTGGCCGCAGGCAACTATTTTAAGGTTCCTGTCGATCTTCCTTATTTCACTCCCGTAAACATTAACAATGTTGGCATACTGCTCAGGGCTGAAATTATGATTCATAGGTTCATTATCGACCTGGAAATATTTGACATTATAAGGTTCGGGATGCCCGTATGATGCCCTGAGTTTCCCCATCTCTGTTGTTGCTGGATCGTTGAGGTAATGAACCCAGTCGATTGCATATTTTACATCTTCAGGGTTGGTTGTCGTTGCAGGAAGACACACAAGAGGTTCAGTCTTCAGCTGCCTGCAAAGCTCCATGAACTCGTCTGTGCCGAAGCCATAATAATCGGAATAGCCTCCCCAAATTGTGTTCGGATGATAAACACGCGATTCACGGGGACCAATCCCATCCTTCCACAGGTAAACAGAGGCATATGAACCACCCGGCCACCTGATGAACGAGGGCTGAAGATCATTGAGCGACTGGAAAAGATCCGGTCTCAGTGCCCCGTTAGAGCGAACGTCAGCACGCATCAGTGATATAAAATCGAGCAAAACGACTCCGCTGCCTTTAGCTTCAAATTCAACAATGCTTTGAGTGTCTGTTTTCTTTACTGTGAATGAATAAGATATTTCTTTCCATTCCCTGCCGGCACCTTTCAAAGGCAACTGTATCATTATCTTTCCGGTTGAATCCTTTACAGTCATAAAAAGGTCGGGAGACCCCTCAACATTCCTGGCCCATACTGAGCCATTATAGGTTTTCCCGGCCTCGAGGAAGAACCTTCGTTCTGTTATGCCGGCATTCCCTTTGTTGACCTGAAGCTTAACACTTTTTTCACCATTTTTGAATTTTTCGCTTACAACTTCAACAGAGCCATTCTGACTGAAGGGTTTCCAGTATGTGTCAAAATCCTTGCCTTCGAATCCACCACCCTGCATCTGTTCTGCGAATATACCATCGACCACAGAATGATTTATATGTTCAAGAAACTGGCCGTAGATTCCCAGGTTTATCTTTCCGACCGGAAGATCTGTATCCACTAGAAGTACAGCCACTCCGGAACCATTCTGAGCCGCAACCTGGCTATTCTGAGGCAGGGCCCTGGTGCAAACTGATGAAAGCAATATTGTCCACAATAAGCTTAAAAATGAAATCTTTTTCATGCACAGTGATTTTTTACAATTATTATAGTTTTTTATCCATCCTGATGACTACAAAAGAGTATGCTGGAAACTCTATTGAAAAGTAGTTATTCTTTCCGATATTTTTTGTATAAGTTACAGGCGAAATCAAATCGTGATTCTCTCCGCTGTTACGTGCCGTTTTTACATGAGGTCCGAGCTGAAAGTATTTTATTTCACTTTCCGGATTGAAGTTGTCAATTTTAATTTCACGTTCATGTGATGCTGTTCCATAATTAACGACATATAGTGAAATAACGGAGCCATCATCATTGGTTTTTGCAAGCACATCAAGTGAATCAGCAGGATCTTCTTGTTTAGTATCAAGAACCCATGGTAACCATTCTTTTGTGAACATCTGGTCAACATGCCCCGATGTCTGGTTCCAGAAGCTGTCAGAATCATAGAAAATACGTCCCTGGCTGAATGTCATAAAACCAGCCTCAGGCTGGAATAAATTTGCAGTAGCAGCCGCTTCAAGCCTGTTGCCCCAGCGGTTCAGATGATTCTGGAGGCGGGCATGAGTGATCCCTCTTTCAAAAGTATGGTGTGCACCATTTTCTTCAAGTGGCCAAAGCTTAAGGTTATAACCAATATCCTCAAGGAGCACGTCCTGTAATTCGAGTCCGAGGGCACGGTATATTGTACTGTCAGGTTCAATAAGTCTTCCATTATAATGACTATCCCATCCCAGCTGATCTTCTTTTCCCTGTTCCTTAACCCATCTTAAAAATTCTCTTACTTCAATATATTCAGGGTTTGAATTATAGGTTCCTTTCAGCCTGTTCAGGTTATTACTTGCCCTGACATTTATCGAAGTAAACAGGTACATTGAGGAGTCTGCTTTCCAGATTTCAGTTGCCAGGTTTTTGAATTTCTGGAAGTATTCCCTTAGCCTGTCAGGATTGACCCTCACTTCATTACTTATCTGGATATACTTTAAATTAAATGGATCAGGATGTCCATCACGGGCCCTGGCTGCTCCCCACTTTGACGTTACAGGACCATTTGCATATTCAATCATATCTTTGATGCCGGAGGGGTTTTCTAGTTTGCTGATACCAACTATACCTTCAAGATCTGCAGCTTCAGCAACGGTAAGAAACTCAAAAATCCCAAATCCATGAGTTGCATAAGGAGTAAAATTCCCTGTGTAGGGCAGTCTCTCATCGAGAGGACCTATCATATTTTTCCAGGTGTACATCATGCTGTCGGGGCACATGTTGTTCATGGATCCGTTGTATCTTATGATCTTCATGCCGTTATTCCTCATTGCCTCAATGAAATCTTTGCGGATATGATAACCGCCCTCGACCCTTCCCCATTCACCCGGCTCAAGGAAAGCATAACCTAGAACAATCTCACCGGGCTCTTTCAGCGAAATTGCAAATCGTCCTTCGGGATCAGATCCTGATGGCACCAGATCAAACTCGACCCTTTGATACGAAGACGGTGATGCCTTTAGCTGAATCGCTTTCTCAGCAAGTTTTTCAATGCCATTGTTTTTCAAAAGGCTGACATAGATTGTACAGGCAGAAAGATTTTTAACCCTGAGCACTCCCTCATAATTCTTTCCATCCTGAAAATTGATACCCATACGAAGGAGCCCCATATTATCGAGGCCTACTTCTCCTTCACCTGAGACAAACCTGACCAGCTGATCACGTCTGCCTTTGTACTGACCCTTGGTAATAAGCTTGAAAATTCCTTTGGCGGTTCCTGAATTAACCTCTTTCCAGTAGCGGCTTATTTGTTTGTCCCCATTAACTCTTTCGAGCAATATTTTCTGAGCATCTTCCTTCAGAGAATCAACAGGAATGAACCTGTTCGATACTTCCCTGCTATTCAGCTCATAGGTTTTTGTCACTGGATTGCCTGTGGGATTAACTCCTCTTCCCCCCGCAGAAGTAGTAAGGTATGGCTTGTTTTTCTCATCAAGCATAACAAATGTTACTATCCTGCCAGGCCCTGTCATGCTCTTGTAATCAGGCTGCGTTGAAGGAAGGTTGAGGAAATCTACATCAACCTGTTCCTCAAAATCCTGTCCATACAGCAACTGGCTCAGCATCCCTCCATAACACTGGAAATTGAGATCTTCAACATTTGCTCCATTTATCTTGTCTGTTACGGTGTAAAGCCTTTTTGAAGGATCGATTCTAATTTCTTTTGCGTTTTTCTCTGTACATGAGACAAGAACGATTGATATTAACAAAAAGAGATATTTTTTCATATTATTTTGTTTAAATGTTTACTAATCAGCTCTATAATCTTTATGGTCGGGCTTTTAATGTCTGAAGCTGTTCTATAGCAGCAGGCTTTGTAAGGATTTCTCGGAATTTCTTAATATCAAACTTTGGCTTGCGATCATAATAATAAACACCATTAACCTCACCTTCCACATCAGTAAGCTGGCAGTAAGTGAATCCTGATACATTCGGATTATCGAGAAGTGCATCTGTAAGATTCTTTACAATGACCAGAACTTCATCAGCCGTTTTGCCATAACCTATTGCGAAGCGGCCCATCAGGTTTGTTGTTCCATCCGGGGGTTTCGAATCGGTATAGGAAGGCAGCCAGCCGGTACCGCCATATTCATCCACAACATACGGCTGTCCGGCATATGGAATTGATAGCTTAGGATTCGACACCCATGCTTTTTCCGGATTTTTCGGATCAACTGTAAGGTATCTTTCCCTGAAGGTTACATGATCCTGGGTGTAATCATGAACTGTGAAAATATCGGTATAAACATTCACATAACCACTTGTGGTATTAACCGGCCTTGAAGGGTCGAGGGCATGGGTGAGATCATAAAAATTCTTAACTACATACCTGTAAAATTCAATATCATTTGATGCTGCCCCACTCGTTTCATTGAAGGGAGTCCATGCAATTATAGAAGGATGGTTGCGATCCCGCATAATGGCTTCACGCCATTCGTTTGATTGTATATACAGTCCTTCAACACTTTTAAAATTATGAACACCTCCCCAGTCAGAAAATTCTGCCCATGTCAGGTAACCCAGCTTATCAGCCCAATAGTGAAATCTTGGCTCGAAAACTTTCTGATGCAGGCGGGCGCTGTTAAATCCGGCATCGATAGAGAGCTGTATATCGTTTTTCAGAGCCTGATCGGTTGGTGCAGTCCACTGCCCATCGGGATAGTATCCCTGGTCGAGCACCATACGTAGAAAGATGGGTTTGTTATTAAGAAAAAACCTGTTCCCTTCAATATGAAATTTCCGCATTCCTGCATAACTCTTTACGTTGTCAGTTTCTCCGGAAGCTGTTTTCAGAACCAGGTCAAAGTTATAGAGATAAGGATCTGTTGTAGTCCATAATCTTGGTTTAAGAATTTTTACAGTTAGAGGGTAGCCGTCTGTGGCAGGAGCTGATGCTGACGCGACCTTTTTTCCATCGGCTGATGAAACAACAATTTCGAAGATATCACCCTGTCCTGCGCCATTGAACTCAGGAGTGACTGAAAATTCATTTTTATCCAGGTCGGGCACTATATTGACTCTCTCAATAAATTTTTCAGGCCTTGCTTCAAGCCATACAGTCTGCCATATACCTGTGACACGTGTGTATGTTATACTACCCCATCTTGGCTTTTCCTGTCTCGCCTGTTTGCCAAGTGGTTGCCTGTCATCCATAACATTATCATATGAATGTATAACAATTTCATTATCACCATTTTTGATAGCTTTTGTTATTTCATACTCAAATGAACCTGTACCTCCGACATGTCTGCCTATAAACTGATCATTTACCCAAACCCTGGAATCGAAATCTACTGCCCCGAAATTCACAAATATTCTTTGTCCCTTCCAGTCATCAGGAATTCTGAATGTCCTTTTATACCACACAACATGGATATAGTCTGTATATCCAATACCAGATAAAGGGCTTTCAGGCGCAAAAGGGACAATGATTTTCCTGTCAAACGATGCTGGTTTCCTCATCCAGCTTTCAGAAGCATTCTCTATGTTAGATTGCATAGTGAAATCCCAGGTTCCATTCAGGTTGATCCATTTTGTCCTGACAAACTGTGGTTGTGGATGTTCAGGCCTTGGAATATCCTGTCCTGTCGCAGTTAATGAAATAAAAAAAGAAATCAGCATAAGAAACAGGATGCTGACTGTTTTTGGCAAATTCGATTGTTTTCTCATAATTGTTATCAGATTAGTTCAGAGGGTTAATGATTTTAATTATTTACTGTAGGCCATCCTTCTATATCCCAGAGTATTTTCCTGATCAGGAGTTTTGATCTTCCATTATCTCCGGCATCATAACCATGGTAAACAAGAAAGTCTGTACCATCAAAATTAACTACTGCCTGGTGGCCGACACCCGGGTACTTCTCATTCCCCTGGACCACAATGGTTCCGCCTCCTTTGGCCATATCCGTGCTGTCCCTGGCCAGGTAAGGGCCGGTAATGGAGGGTGATCTTCCGACCACTACCTTGTATGTACTGTTAACACCACTGCAACACTTGTCCCATGAAACAAAGAGATAGTAGTAATTTCCTTTTTTAAACAGGAAAGGAGCTTCAATCTGCCCTGAACCCGCAGTTCCATCATCAGTGTAAGGATCACGGAATCTCCTGGCAACAGTATGCCATTCCTGGGGTTCAGAGAAAATTGACTTTAAATCCTCATTGAGGCGAACCAATTTAATGCCATCCCAAAATGAACCAAAAACCAGCCATGGAGTTCCGTCCGCGCCGGCAATGAAGTTGGGATCAATAGCATTCCAGTGATCTCTTCCCGGAACTGATTGTATTACGCATCCAAGGTCTTCCCAATTATAATCAGGGCTGTCCTGTTTGAGTGTTTTATTTCGTGCAAGCCCAATACATGAAGTGTTTTTTCCAAATGCAGAGACTGAATAATAAAGGTAATAAAAACCATTCTCGAAGCTTATATCAGGCGCCCACATTGAATTCCTGAATCCTGGCAGTTTTTTAAAAACCCATTCAGGAGCCTTTTCGAAAACCTGTTTCTGCCTTGTCCAGTTAACCATATCCGGTGAAGAGAATACCGAAATTCCATTCCCTGTGCAAAAAACATAATAAAGGTTGTCCTGCCTGATCACAACGGGATCATGGACTGAAATGTCAGTTTGTGAAAGAATTAAAGGTGATATGCCTGTTAGCAATAATAATACTGTAAGGAATTTTTTCATGTTTCAGTTGTAAGAAAGGCAGTCTTCCATGATGATATATGAAATCCTGCCTTGTCTGTTTTAACTCCAAATCACTATAAGAAAAATCAACATTTCTATTTTAAAGTAAGCATAACAACTGATTTTCCAGGCAGGGTTACAGTTAACATATCACCCTGTTTTTTTGCGCCATTATATTTTGTCTTGACGATATTACCGGGTGAACTGAAAGTGTTGATATCCGTAAGTTTCGCCGAAGTAAGAATCTCACCACTAACTGTTGACCATTTAACCTCGTTTAAAGTGGTATTGACTGTATATGATTTATTGGGATCAATATTGACAAGACTTATATGAACTTCACCATTTTTATCCCGTGAAGCTGATACATTGATTGCCGGTAAAGACTGATTTCCCAGTTCATAATCAGGACTGAAGAATTTCACTGGGATCATTGTGGCATCATGATGTACTTTGTACATATCAAATACGTGATATGTTGGTGTAAGGATTATTTTTTCGCCTTCAGTGAGAATTAATGCCTGAAGCACATTGATAGTCTGTGCAAGCTGTGCCATCTTCACCCTGTCACAATGGTTATTGAAGATATTAAGATGAGTAGCTGCAATTATTGCATCCCGCATGCTATTCTGTTGGTATAGGAACCTCGGATTGGTTCCCGGTTCAGGATCAGTCCAGATACCCCATTCTCCAATCACAAGAGCAACATTTTTTGCAGGGTCGTATTTTGTCATTATCTCATCATGCCTGGTGATCAGCTCCTCCATTCTCAGTGCATTTTGCATTGTTAGGAAGTAGGTTTCTTCAGTGAAGTTAGTGGCAGATGCAAGGCTGGGTGCAGGAGTTGCAGGCTGTGCAGCAGCCGGTGCCCCCTGTGCAGGTGCCTGGTTCCGCGGAGGGCGTGTGTAGTAGTGGAGATCGATTCCCCACACGTTTGCTCTTCTGCCACCTGCAAAAAGAGAGCTCATTAAAGTTTCAGTCCACTCATAATTGGTTGAATTTGGTCCGCATGCAATTTTGTTGAGTGATGCATTAGGATAGTTCTTCGTGTAGGTTGCATATCTCTTGTACTGATCTGTATAGTATTCTGGTGTCATATTTCCACCGCAACCCCAGTTCTCATTACCAATACCGAAGAACTTGACACCCCATGGTTCTGCTCTTCCGTTTGCCTTGCGTAGGTTTGTCATAGGGCTCATCCCATCAAAATTCAGGTATTCTACCCAGTTTGACATCTCTTCCACCGACCCGCTTCCGACATTGCCTACTATAAAAGGCTCTGTTTCAAGCAATTTGCAAAGCTCAAGAAATTCATGTGTGCCAAAGCTGTTGTCTTCTGTAACGTTACCCCAGTTTGTGTTGATCATGCTTGGCCTTTGTTCTCTGGGTCCGATACCATCCATCCAGTGATACTCATCCGCAAAGCATCCTCCAGGCCATCTCAGGTTGGGAATCTTAATTGCTTTTAGGGCTTCAACAATGTCAAGCCTGATCCGGTCCTGCTTGGGTACATTTAATTTCGGATCAACCCAGTATCCATCATAGATACATCTTCCCAGATGCTCGGAAAAATGACCATAAATATGCTTGCTGATCGTGTACTGGGCTGAACTTCCATCCACCAGCATGGAAACAGAATTCTGTCCATAGGTAAGAAATCGTGTCAGGAGTAAAACAGAAATAATCAGGGTCTTTTTCATAGGTTTCGTTTTAGGTTACATAACAGAACTATAGTTTTATTGTTATTTCATTAACAGACCATGGTTGTACCTGGAGTGTAGGTTTTGACAAACTATTTAACCTTACAGTCTGGATTGATGATACAATTTTGTCATATCCTCTTGAAGTATTTGAAATGAATGGGCCTTCAGACGATACTGTTTTTACGATTGCATCTTTTGCGGCAGATTTAAAATCAGTCAGATCAAGGTTGATTTTGCTTACTGAAGGATGATAATTAAGTACATAAACTATAAGCTTATCTTTGGTCTCATTTGTTGTTGCCTGCATAATCAACCCGTTATCTCCATTTATAGTATCTGATTTGAGGACCCATGCAGATTCTGATCTGCTCATTAATTGAAATACTCTTCCGGCAGCTGATATAAATACCGTGTCCTTTGGACATTCAATTATGTTCTGACCCCACGTATTTGCCAGGTTGTTGAAATTAGACCAAAGGAAATCATTGCCTAGCCTTTGGAACGTTAGCAATTGTAAAGCAGTGTTCATGGCATAATTCCAGGATATCTGATGCTGTTGTCTTGTCAAACGTGTTACGGTCTGTCTTTGATCTAGCAATGAAGCCGCAGATCCATATCCTACCCGTGGAGCCAGCCATTCGGTATTGCATAGCCGGATGCTGGTACCATTTTTCCTGTTGTATTCATTTATTAAGTCCATATCTTCTCGAAGGACGCTCTCAGTGCCTGATCTGTCAGTAACAAGATCAATGTGTTTGCCTGCTATCTCAAGCATTTCCTTTAGCCTTCCCCTGAAAGAGTAGTATACCATAACCAGTTGAATATCAGGATCGACTGCTTTCATTGCTTTGGAGAACTCCACGCATTTATTTGCATAATCTTCATAACCCCAGCGACGGCTGGTCTCATTATCAAGTTCCCAGTATTTTACTGTAAGAGGTTCTGTATAACCATGCGCTATTCTCATCTGGCTCATCCTGTCGCCTGAAGCCTTGTTGTTATAAGCGACCCAGTCAGCGGCCTCCTCAGCTGTGCCTGTGAGCATATTAACACCGATGAAAGGCTCAGAGCCAATTAGCCGGCATAATTCGACGAATTCTGCAGTTCCCACGTTGTTTTCTTCAATATCCCCCCAGTACTCACTGTTTACCGGCATCCTGTCAGATTTTGGGCCCACAGCGTCTCGCCAGTGATAGAAAGAATCGAAGCATCCACCGGGGAACCTGATTATTGGGACACCAATCTCTTTGAGGGAGTAAATAACATCCTTTCTCCAACCTTTAACAGCATCATCGGGCATCAGGGAAAAGCCATCAAAGCTGACTGATGATTGTGGGTCAATAGAAACCGCAAAGGTCGCTCTTCCTGAATAATTTACATTTTCAAGAATCAATTCGAAATCATCATAGAAAGTCTCTTTTACCTGGACAGATTTTTCAATAATGGGGTGCAGAAAGTCCCTGTCTTTATATAAACCTACAACAACATTTACTGGTGAAGATGGTACTTCAGGTGATCCGGCAGTACTTCGGGGCCGGTTCACTTTCATATAACCTGTAAATTTATTATTGATTCCTTTTTTTATCCAGACACTATCCTGGGCCAGGTATGCCCGGTTTTTATTTTGCCTGTTATCAAGGACTATTGCCTGCAGGCCCTGGAAAAAACCTGAATAACGCGAGTAACTAAGCGGTATAGGTGTCCCATCCTGCAAAGTGGCGTACCACTTACATTCTTCGTAACCCGAGTGCCACCATTCTTCTTTTGTCAGATCATCAGATGCTGTTCTGCCCAGCCATCCCCATGTTGCAGCTTTAAACGGCTCAACAATCTCGAAGCCCGGGTTATACAACTTCTCAGCCCACATACCCTCAATCTGCCTTCCAAAACCCAGTTCAATAAAGTGGCCATAAATCCATGGACTTACAGGTTTAGTATTAACAATTTCATTTTTGATTAAGTATTTCCCTGAAGTTGGCTGTGCCATACAATGCAGAGGAATGACCATCAACAATAAAATGCAGAATTTTTTCATGAAAGATTTATTTACAAAATCAATTTTTATATGGAATAAAAATTCTAATTCTGCTCCAGTTTTACTCCGATGGAGTATGGCCAACAATGCCTGCCACCTTTTTCTTTTTAAAACTCCCCTCTTATTGGTGGCAATCTGTAAACATTATCAAGGCATTCGGCAGGCTTACTTAAATGTTTGACTGCTTAATACTGATGATAAAGTACTCTTAAATTTATTTTGAAAATGTATGTACGTCAGTTGGATGGAGTTTGTATTAAACCTGGGATGCTTCTTTGAAGAATTACCTTTATGTAAATTTCCAACCATATTATTCTGTAGAATGATGAAATCTCCAGGTCAGTTGTTAGTGAAAAATCACATAAGAAAGATAAAAAAATCTTTTATTAATCCAAAATTAATTGTGCATCGCTGTGATGAATTTTGATCAGTATGATATTATCCCGGGGGTTTTCATGATAAGATGAGAAACGGGGAACTATATCCGATGGTTTAATGGTATAAAAGACTAAATTTGTGGCAAATTATTTTTGAAATGATTACTAATGAGCAGATAAAGGCCTTATCGGAACGTCGCGATGCGTTGAGGAGGTATCTTTGACATCGACGGAAAGCTGATTACAATTGCCGAAAAGGAGGGACTTTCACAGCAGCCCGGATTGTGGAACGATCCCAAAAAAGCTGAAGAGCTGATGAAGGAAATTGCCAGGTTAAAAAGCTGGACCAATGATTTTACAAAGATTAGCAACTCACTTGAGGACCTCAGCGTAATTTATGACTTTTTTAAAGAAGGAGAAGCATCAGAGCAGGATGTTGAGAATCAATATGCCGGATGCCTGAGCATGATCGAAGATCTTGAGGTAAGAAACATGCTTCAGAAAGAAGAAGATCAGCTTGGTGCAATACTTAAAATCAATTCGGGGGCCGGGGGCACTGAAAGCAATGACTGGGCTTCGATGCTTATGAGGATGTACCTGCGCTGGGCTGAACGCAATAACTATAAGGTTAAAGAACTCGATTTCCAGGCAGGTGATGAAGCGGGCATAAAGTCTGTGACAATCGAGATAGATGGCGAAAGGGCATACGGCTATCTTAAGAGTGAGAATGGCGTTCACAGGCTTGTGCGCATCTCACCTTTCAATGCCCAGGGGAAAAGACAGACAACGTTTGCCTCGGTTTTCGTAAGCCCTCTTGTCGATGATAATATTGAGATAAACATCAACCCTGCGGATATTACCTGGGAGACATACAGGTCGAGCGGTGCCGGGGGGCAGAATGTAAACAAGGTTGAAACGGCTGTCAGGTTGAGGCATGCGCCAACCGGGATAGTTATTGAAAACCAGGAAACACGCTCTCAGCTTAATAATAAGGAAAATGCGATGAGGATCCTTAAATCTCAGCTTTATGAGCTTGAGATAAGAAAAAGGCAGGAAGAGCAGGCTAAGATAGAAGGCGAAAAGAAGAAAATTGAATGGGGTTCACAGATCCGGTCTTATGTGCTTCACCCGTACAAGATGGTAAAGGATGTTCGTACCGGTCACGAGACAGGCAATGTCCAGGCAGTACTTGATGGCGATCTTTCAGGATTTATAAAATCATTTCTTATGGAGTTTGCCGGTAAAGACTGAGCAAGCCAAAATGACTAATTTCAGATGAACAGGAAGGAAAAATTGTTTGATATGTTCCCGCCGGTTACCACCGGAGAATGGATGGATAAGATAATCAGCGACCTCAAGGGTGCTGATTATGATAAGAAGCTGGTATGGAGAACAAGTGAAGGCCTGGATATAAAACCATTTTACAGGAGCGAAGATATTTCCGCATTGCCCTCTATGAGGATCCCAAACAGAAGGGATAGAAATAGCTGGCTTGTAAGGCAGGATGTGATTGTAAAAGATTACAGCCAGGCAAACAGAAAAGCACTTAAACTGCTGATGAATGGCATAGATTCACTCGGGTTTGTTATCACCGACCCTGAAACAGTGAATATTAATAATTTCAGGATTCTTCTTGAAAGAATTCATATTGATGCAGTTGAGATAAATTTCCTGAGCAGCGGAAAGGCAAAGGAAATACTTGAGATAATTACTGAACTGCTGAAAGAGAGGAACCTTTCGAAAGACAGTTTCGCCGGAGGAATTGAAGCAGATCCACTCGGACGCCTCATGATGAACGGAGACCTGTGCATACCGGTTGAACAGGGATTGGATTACCTGGCAGAACTTACAAGAGCTTCCATTGCTTTCACAGGTATGAAAACAATCCACACAACAATATCGAAACTAGCAAATGCAGGTGCTGATATAGTCCAGGAGCTTGCCTTTGCAATGTCAATCGGAAACGAATATTTGGCTGCACTTACTGAACGGGGCATCGCCCCGGAGGATGCCTCTTCCAAAATCCGTTTCAGCTTTGCTTCAGGTTCAAATTATTTCTTCGAAATAGCAAAGCTTAGGGCAGCTAGAGTTTTGTGGGACACTGTTCTCAGGGAATATATGAAAGAAAATAAGGTTATTCCCGAAATGTCCATTCATTCTGTCACATCAAGGCTGAACAAAACCATCTTCGATCCTCATGTTAATATGCTTAGGACACAAACAGAGGCAATGGCAGCGGTACTTGGAGGAGCAGATTCACTTTTAGTGGAACCTTTTGACATATCATTCAGGAAACCCGATGATTTTTCTGAAAGAATAGCCATGAACCAGCAGCTTATTCTCATGGAAGAGGCAGGTTTTGCAAGGGTTTCAGATCCTTCGGCAGGTTCATACTATATTGAAAAGCTTACTGCCATGCTTGCTGAGAGTGCCTGGAAGATGTTCCTTGACTATGAGGCGAAGGGCGGATTCCTTGCGTGCCTGAAAAATGGCTTAATCCAGGCGAGCATTAAGGAAGCAGCAAAGAAGAAAATGAAGGATGCCGCATCAAGGAAAATAACAATTCTTGGTACGAATCAATATCCCAACAACAGGGAAACTGCCGGTTCATTCGATCCCCTGGCAGCATTCAGTAAAACTGGTAAACAAGATAAACTGGTTTCTCCTCTTACAGAATTCCGTTTAGCAGAAGAATATGAAATAATAAGGCTATCAGTTGAGAGATCGGGGAGGGAGCCTAAAGTTTTTCTTTTCACAATAGGGAACCCTGTAATGAGAAGGGCAAGATCACAATTTTCGGCAGTGTTTTTTGGTTGTGCAGGTTACAGGATAATCGACAATAATGGTTTCGAATCTGTTGAGCATGGAGTTGAGGCTGCACTTGCATCAGGTGCAGAAATCGTTGTAATATGCAGCTCCGATGAAGAATACCAGGCATTTGCGGTAGAGATCTTTAAACAACTCAGCAAAAATGCAATAGTTGTTATTGCCGGAAATCCTGCATGTGCAGATGAACTGAAGAAAACCGGTATAGAGAATTTTATTCATGTTAAATCTGATGTAACTGCTGTTCTCAGGAACTTTAATGAAAAACTTGGTATTGAAACTATAACTCTAACAGCATGACCTTCTAAGATAATGAGACCAAAATTTACACAGGAAAATATAAAGGAAGCATTTTCAGGGAGAAATAAAACCAATGATCATCCCTCCGAATTGATGACACCGGAAATGATCAAAATAAAAAGTGCTTATACAAAGAAAGACCTGGAAGGAATGGAGCATCTTGAATATGCTGCAGGAATTCCTCCCTTCCTCAGGGGGCCTTATTCAGGTATGTATGCAATGATGCCCTGGACAATCAGGCAGTATGCAGGCTTTTCAACTGCCGAGGAGTCAAATGCTTTCTACAGGAGGAACCTTGCTGCCGGACAGAAGGGGTTGTCAGTGGCATTCGATCTTGCAACACACAGGGGATATGATTCTGATCATGAAAGGGTTGCAGGTGATGTAGGCAAGGCGGGTGTGGCAATTGATTCTGTTCTTGACATGAAGATCCTTTTCGACAGGATACCTCTGAATAAGATGTCGGTTTCAATGACAATGAATGGGGCAGTTCTGCCTGTAATGGCTTTCTATATTGTTACGGCTCTTGAGCAGGGAGCACGGCTTGATGAGCTTAGCGGAACTATACAGAACGATATACTCAAGGAATTCATGGTGCGAAACACCTACATCTACCCTCCTGAGTTCTCAATGCGAATAATAGCTGACATCTTCAGGTACACCTCCGAAAAAATGCCGAAATTCAATTCAATAAGTATTTCAGGTTATCACATGCAGGAGGCGGGCGCTACCTGTGATATAGAGCTTGCATATACGCTTGCTGACGGGCTTGAATACCTGCGTACCGGTGTAAAAGCAGGTCTTGACATTGATTCATTTGCGCCCAGGCTGTCTTTTTTCTGGGCTGTAGGGATGAATCATTTTATGGAAATCGCAAAGATGAGAGCTGCCAGGATGCTATGGGCAAAAATTGTAAGCGGTTTTAATCCAAAGAACGCAAAATCACTTGCGCTCAGAACTCATTCGCAGACCTCAGGATGGAGCCTCACCGAGCAGGACCCTTTCAATAATGTCGGAAGAACATGCATTGAAGCAATGGCTGCAGCACTAGGGCACACTCAGAGCCTGCATACAAATGCACTCGATGAGGCGATTGCCTTACCTTCAGATTTTTCTGCAAGGATTGCAAGAAATACCCAGATTTACCTCCAGGAAGAAACACAGATTTGCAGGGTTGTTGACCCCTGGGCAGGTTCATACTATGTGGAATCGCTTACTGACGCTCTTGCCCACAGGGCATGGAGTCATATTGAAGAAATAGAAAAGCTGGGTGGAATGGCGAAAGCAATTGAATCGGGGGTTCCTAAAATGAGGATTGAAGAGGCAGCCGCCAGGGCACAGGCCAGGATTGATTCTGGTATACAGACCATTGTAGGAACAAATAAATACAGGCCCGACAAAGAGATGCCTCTTGAAACACTTGAAGTTGATAATACATGTGTTCGCGATTCACAGATAAGGCGGCTGGAGATTCTTCGTAAGGAAAGAGATGAAAAGAAATGCCAGGATGCCCTTAACGCCCTTACAGAATGCTGCAGGACAGGCCAGGGTAATCTTCTCGAACTTGCAGTTGATGCCGCTGCAGCCAGGGCAAGCCTTGGCGAGATATCTTATGCATGTGAAAAAATAGCGGGAAGATATAAAGCGATTATGAGAACTATATCAGGTATTTATTCATCAGAATACAAGGCGGATGATGATTTCAGGGAAGCATCACGGCTTGTTGCAGATTTTGCCAAGAAAGAAGGCAGGCAGCCAAGGATAATGATTGCCAAGATGGGACAGGATGGACATGACCGAGGTGCAAAGGTGGTTTCCACCGGCTATGCAGATATTGGTTTCGATGTTGACCTGGGACCATTGTTTCAGACACCTGCCGAAGCAGCAAGGCAGGCAGTGGAGAATGATGTTCATGTTCTCGGTATTTCAAGTCTTGCCGCAGGTCATAAGACACTCATTCCCCAGGTGATCGCTGAACTGAGGAAGCACGGCAGGGAAGATATCCTGGTTGTGGCCGGTGGGGTGATTCCGTCGCACGATTATCAATTCCTTTATGATGCAGGTGTAACAGCCATTTTCGGACCGGGCACTTCAGTATCAAAAGCTGCCAGGCAGATAATGGAGATACTTCTGGATAGTTCAGAAATAAATTGATTATTTTGTATTAATTACCTGATTATATGAAGAATCTTGTTTTTTTATTCGCATCAATTATCTTTCTTTCAGGATGCAGGTCTTCAAAGCCTGTAATACCCTCAGAAAACAGGAGCGAGTTTCCGGTAGTCTTCGGTGAAGCCCAGGGTACTGAAAAGGAGATCGATTACCATGACCAGACAACAATGCTGCTAGGTTATTTCAACCCGGCAATGCTCAGGCAACCGCCTCATACGGCCTGGTTCGTTGAAGGTTATGATGATTATTTCCCTGAAACAGATGTTGTAAACAGGCTTCTTGATATCCCCATGGATGATGTAACGATAAAGATTGTTATGGGTACCTGGTGCCCTGACAGCAGGAGGGAAGTGCCCCGGTTTGTAAAAATTCTCGACATGATCAGGTTCCCTGCAGAGAAGATAACCTTTGTTGGGGTCGACATGGATAAGCGTTCGCCGGTAGGTAAGTTCGAGGAACTAAAGATCGAAAGAGTGCCAACGATTATCTTTTATAAAAAAAATATTGAAGCCGGACGCATCATTGAGGTTCCTCAGTCGTCTTTAGAGCAGGATATGGTAAAGATCCTCTCAGGAATGAACAATTAACGAAATTTGAATTACCATGGAAGAAGTAAGAAACAACAGCGCACAAAATCTTGGCACTGCTGCCCTGATAACAGCAATAATAACTTTTGTGCTTGCAGTAATACCCTGCGTAGGAATAATCGCAATTATTCCAGGTATCATAGCAATTATTCTTGCTGCGGTAGGGCTTTCACAGGCTTCAAGAAACAACTCACCCAAAGGCTTAGTTATTGCAGCCCTTATTATCGGAGTATTTGCTTTCATGATCTCATTTTCACAGATATTCGTTGCCGGGAAGATTGCCGGTAAAGCCGGTAATTGGCCAAATGATATTCAAACCATCATTGATGATGTACAGGATAACATTATCAAAGAGGCTGAAGATGGTAATGTGAATATTAAAATAGAAAGTGACGGTGATGTTATAGAGATCAATGCAAGGAAAAAGGAGAATGTAAAAGTGCTCGAGAGCCTTGAAGGAATTGACACTTTGCAAAGTGATACATCAAGAGTCAAATAAGGATTCATACAATAAAAATCTGATAAGGCTCAGAAATGAGCCTTATCTTGTCATTAATATATTCTTTGCAGCAATAATCATCTTTGTTTTTATTTATTCTGCTCTCTTTTCACCCGAAAAAAACAACTACCCTGTTGTTTGTATCCATGAAAAAATAACCGGCATTAAATGTGCATCCTGCGGTCTTTCACACAGCTTTTCTTTAATTATCAGGGGAAAAATTTCTGAGGCACTGACATGGAATGAGAACGGATTAAAGGTCTTCATTTTCTTTGCTTTACAGCTTGTGATGAGAGCCGGTTTTTCGGCCATTTATGTTAACGCAGGATATAGAAAAGAGAAGCTCATAATTATTGACTCTGCAATATCAGGTGCAATGTTTCTTTTTGCATTCATGCCCTATATGGTGTGGCTCGTAAAAATGATGGGCAGCTAAGCCCATTCTTCACCTAGTATATCGCTGAGTAGCCCTGTTTCAAATCCTCTTGACTGGCCGAATCTCATAAGCTTTGCCCGGAATTCATAATCATTTTTTGCCTTAATGCTTCTGCCATGAAGTTTCAAAAGGCTTTCAAGAGTGTTCCTGTATTGTTCATCATCAATCGATCCAAGTGCTTCCCTGATGAGCTCCGGTTTTATTCCTTTCATCTTTAATCCGGCTGAAAGCTTTATCCTTCCCCATTTATTGTACCTGAATTTATCATTTACAAAAGCTTTGGCATAACGCAACTCATCAATGAATTTTTCATCTATAAGAGTGGTAATTATCTTTTCTGTCTCTTTTTCGCCAGCACCCCACATTCTGACCTTTTCACGCATATCCCTTATGCAAATTTCACGCCTTGAAGCAAGTGCCATCGACCTGCTTAAAATTGTTTTATAAAGATCCTGGTTCATCTGAAAATACCTTTTACAAACCTGTCTTTTCCATTAAGATCTTTTATTACACTCACCTCGGAATAGCCGTATGAAACAAGTAATGAGTATATTTCCTTTCCAAGAGCTTCATTTATCTCCATGTAAATTTTCACGCCTTCCGTTAGAGATGCAGCTGCCATTATTATTGCCCTGTGGAAAACCAGAGGATCATCATCTTCAACGAAAAGTGCCCTGTGAGGCTCAAAGTCAAGAACATTCCTGTGCATCAGATTTTTTTCCGACAACCTGACGTAAGGAGGATTGCTTACAATTATGCCGCTTTCAATATTCTTAAGTTTCAGGATATCATCTTTCCTGAAGGTGACTTTTACTTTATTCAGTTCTGCATTTTCTTTAGCTGTTTTTAACGCTTCATCCGAGATGTCTACACCATTAACAGTTGCTTCGGGTATATTTTTTGCAAGAGCGATTGCAATGCAGCCCGATCCGGTTCCAAGATCTGTAATTGTACTGGAGAAATTTTTGTTTTCATTAATTATGATATTTACAAGCTCTTCAGTTTCTGGACGCGGTATCAGAACCCATTCATTGACCCTTATCCTGCATCCGTAAAACTCTGTTTCCCCTAGCACATACTGGTATGGGCGTCCTGTTTTAAGCTCATCGCTGATCCGTTTTATTTCAGTAATTTCGGATATTTCAATTGTAGTCCCAGATTTATTAATTATGTGCAACCACTCAGCTCCGAAAATGGTCTTGATAATAATCCTGGCCAGAGCCCCGATCTCTTCTTCATTGTAAAGACCTGAAAGCTCCTCTGCCAGGTATGGCCGGAGATCATTTATTGTTAATAAATTAACACTCATTATCCAAAAATAGCTTTTTTTAACTATGGATAAAAGTGATGATGATAAATTCATGAGAAGATGCCTCGATCTGGCATCATGTGCTGAAGGAATGACTTATCCCAATCCTATGGTTGGATCTGTCATAGTTCATGGTGGAGAGATCATTGGCGAAGGTTATCATCTGCGTGCAGGTCTTCCTCATGCTGAGGTAAATGCGATCAATTCTGTCAGAGATATATCAAAATTAATAAATTCAACTCTTTATGTAAATCTTGAGCCATGTTCTCATCATGGCAAAACACCGCCATGTGCAGATCTTATAATTAAAACGGGCATTCCCAGGGTAGTGATAGGGGCCACTGATACTTCAGCAAAGGTTAATGGCATGGGAATTAAAAAGCTGGAAGAGGCAGGTGTTGAAGTTATCACCGGGGTTCAGGAAAAAGAATCAAGATGGCTTAACAGGCGGTTTTTTACATTCAACGAGCAAAGCAGGCCATGGATCGTGCTTAAATGGGCTCAGAGTGCAGATTGTTTCATAGACATTTTCAGGCCGGCAACAGGTATACCGGAGCCAAACTGGATCTCGGGCAAGAGTGAAAGAATACTGGTTCATAGGTGGAGGTCCGTTGAACAGTCTATACTTGCAGGCGCAGGCACAATAAGGATGGATGACCCGAAACTGAATGTGCGCGAATGGGCAGGCAACAATCCCTTGCGACTCATCCTTAGCAGTTCGGGTATTATTAAAAGATCATCTGCAGGCCAGACAAAAGAAGTTATTTTCACCCATAATACTTCACTTAAGAATTCAGGGGATAGTGAGATAGTACTCCTGGATAAGGATAAGCCTTCATGCATACAGGTTGCTGAATTCCTCTACAATATTGGTATTCAGTCACTTATTGTTGAAGGAGGTGCTGTCGTTCTGAATCATTTCATCGATTATGGGTTGTGGGATGAAGCAAGGGTTTTTACAGGGTATAAAAATTTCAGCAACGGTGTGAAAGCCCCATTATTGCCCGGAACATTTGCAGGAGAACAAAGATTTGGCACAAGTAAGCTACAGTATCATTTAAATGAGAAAGTTACTGATGCTTATTTTAAATAAAAATTTTAAATTTGATCTTTTACGCCAGTAACTAAACTTTACCTACATATGAAGAAGATTCTGTTATTAACAATCATTTCCGTGTTTGTAACTTTAAACGCTTTCAGCCAGAATGGTAAAAAGTATTATAAAGCAGGCATGGAGTTCTTCGAGGGATTGAAGTACGAAGATGCTGTTGCACAGTTTACAAGTGCTATTGCTGCGGAGCCATCAAATACCGACTACTACATGGTTCGTGGTAAATCTTATGAAATTCTTAAAAAATATGCTGATGCAAAAGCTGATTTCGAGAAGATACTTGTATTTGAATCAAAGAATTCAGATGCATTGATCAGGCTTGGAGCTGTTGCGAACAAAACAGGAAAATACGATGAAGCATTATCATTGCTTAACAGGGCCACAAGCATTGCAAAGCGTGAGCATGAACTTTATGCTGAGAAGGTGAAAGCAATGATCGGCCTGGGCAAATATGACCAGGCGATCAAATCATCAGATACCGCCATCCTCATTAAAGCTGATGCATTTGATTATTATTTCAGGGGTGTTACATATGCCAGGCTCAAAAATGATGTGATGGCTAAAACAGAATTTGAGAAATCTATTAAAAAAGATGAAGAATTGCCTGAGCCAAGGCTTGCAATGGCAGAGCTCCTTATGAAATCAAACCCTAAGGAGGCAATGGCACAATGTAATGAAGTGTTAAAACTAAATGACCGTAACACTGATGCTTACAGTCTCAGGGCTCTTATATACAAAAGCAGTCTCGACTTCCCAAATGCAATAAACGATATTTCAAAGAACATCCTTATTGATCCTGAAAATCCTGAATTCTATTCACAGAGAGGAAATCTTTACCAGGAATTCAGCCAGCATCAGAATGCAATTGCCGATTTTTCAAAGTACATAACAATGAGACCTGACTCAGCAAGCGCATACTTTAAAAGAGCAAGGTCTTACGAGGAGATCATGAACTATGAAAAGGCAATGGATGATTATAATAAGATAACCGTCCTTTCGGAATTTGATATGAGGGCACGTAAAATGCTTAAGGAGGCTGAAGCCAGGCTTTATGAACTGAACAAGGAATCAAATCCGCCTGAGATATCACTTGTTAATCCGGTTCCTGTAAAAGATACAATGGAAATAAAAGGAGATATCACCACATTGCTGGTCTCAGGAAAGATAAAAGATAAGAGCAAGCTTAAGTCATTAACAATCAATAATGAGACTGTAATGACAGTCCTGAAAAACGGCCAGTATGATTTTCTTGCAAACATAAACCTGTCAGGCGCAAATGAATTGAGCATCGTTGCAGTTGATGATTATAATAACGAGAAGAAGCTTGTCTACCCATTGCTCAGAACGGAGATCAATGCACCTGAAATCCAGATTGTTTCACCTTATACTTCAGATGGTATTGTACTACTTGATTCTCCAAATCCCAACATTGCAATCCAGGGGAAAATAAGCGATCAGAGTCTTATAAAATCCATTACTGTGGAAGGTTATATTGCAACATACCTGCCTACAGAGCTTAATCCTTCATTTTCAGCTCCGATAGATGTATCGAACCTTAATAAATTCACAGTCGTAGCTGAGGATATCTATGGAAATAAAAAGGAATCTGTTTTCACCCTCAACCGTACCGGGGCCGAGATTGCGGCCAATAACCCAATGGGCAGGACATGGTGTGTATTCATTGAGAATTCAAGCTACGAATCTTTTGCGAGCCTTGATGGCCCTATTAAAGATGTCAGTACGGTGCAGAGAGCACTCGCAAACTACCAGTTCCACAATGTGATACATAAGAAGGATATGACAAAGAAAGAAATGGAGTATTTCTTTACAATCGAGCTTCGGGATCTTGTGAAAAAGAACCAGGTTAAATCTCTTCTTGTATGGTATGCCGGTCACGGAAAATTCATCAATGATGTTGGATACTGGATCCCGGTTGATGCCAAAAGAGACGATGAATTCACATATTTCAATATAAATGCATTAAAAGCAGGTTTGCAGGGATATGGTGATGGAATAGTTCATACCCTTGTTGTTACCGATGCATGCGAATCCGGTCCGGGATTCTATACAGCCATGCGTTCTGCAGCAGCAGCACCCACATGTGATAATACATTGGTGGCAGGAGCCAAATCAGCACAGGTTTTCTCCTCAGCCGGGTACGAGCTTGCAGCTGATAACTCAAAATTTACTGCAACATTTGCCACTACCCTTATGAATAACAGGAACGCATGTATCCCTATCGAGACGGTTGTGCAGTCTGTAACGGAAGCAGTTGCCACAGAGAGCGGCCAGAAACCCAAATTTGGCAAAATACAGGGACTGGAAGATATGAACGGAACATTCTTTTTCATAGCAAAATAGTAACATATGTCATTCAAACCAGCGAATCGATGCCGGGCAAAATTATTTGCCTGGCTGTTGCTGTTTATATCCGTTACACTTAATGTACGGGCGCAGCAGTTATTTTTTGATAATTACAGCATTAAGCAGGGATTAAGCGAGCAAAAAGTTTACACCCTCCTGCAGGATTCAAAAGACTATATCTGGCTTGGAACAGCAAATGGACTGTCGAGGTTTGACGGACGTAATTTCAGGAATTTCACTACCCGCGACAGCCTTGCTCCGGGCGGCGTGAAATCGATGTTCGAAGATTCGCAGGGTAACCTGTGGCTTGGGCATCTGAACGGTGGCCTTACAGTTTACAATGGGAACAACTTTGAGAGAGTTTATTTTGATTCACTGACAGTAGCGGGTGACATTACCAGCATAACACAGGTTGGAAACAGAATATGGTTCACAACGGCAAGTAATGGAGCCCTGATGGCTGATTACCCTATTACAGATATAAAAAATGTGCATGCGAGAAGTTTTACGGGCAGGGATAATCTATCTGACTGGACAGTTGGCTCAGGGATAATAAATGATACTTCTTTTGTATGCATTACAAATGAAGGATTGATGAGGCGTTATAATACCGCCACAGAGAAATTTGAAAATTTCAGGTTGCCTCATTATACAACTTACTTCAGCACAACATGCATTCTTGAAGACAGCCAGTCAAACATATGGTTTGGGACATATAACGGAGGAATTTACAAGTACAGCCTGAAAGACAGTAAAATGCATGTAATCGACCTCATAAGGTCAGGTATGAAAAGCAACTGGGTTTCTTCAATAACAGAAGATCTAACCGGCAATGTCTGGATCGGAACATGGGGAGGTGGTGCTGCAATAATGCGCGATACAATTCCTGTTGTTTTGGATTCGAGGAATGGTCTTATCCCCAGCCAGATAAGCGATATTATGGCTGATATTGAAGGGAATATACTAATCTCAGATTTCAATAACGGACTTACTATCTTCAAAGGTGATGCGTTCGTAACTTTTAATGATGAATCATTTACACCGGGGAGAAATATAAACTCAATTTTTGAGAGCAGCGCCGGAGAAGTCTGGTTTGGAACAAATGCAGGGCTTGCACGATTTACTCCCGGTTCCGGTAAGAAACCACAGGTATACAACAATTTCACAAATGCTCTTTATGAAGATATCACATTCATTAAAGAAGATAAAAATGGTGATCTGTGGATTGGCTCGAACGATGGGGGTGTGATACTATACAGCATTAAGAACCAGAGATTTGAGTCACAACCGTATGTTAATGCATATTTCCCTGCCAAGCTGGCGAGGGTGACAGCAATGGAAATTGATAAGAAAAATAATCTGTGGATCGGAACAGTCGACGGGCTTATCAGGGGCACTATCAACAATGAAAATTTCGGACGCCTGATAAGCATGGACAGCCTTACAGTTACAATTATAACAGCACTTTATTGTGATCCTTCAGGCGATATCTGGATCGGTACCGAGCCAAGCGGATCTAAACCTACCATGATCCGTTACATGGCTGGGAAGGATGAATTTATTACAATTCCTGCCTTCTCGGGTGTTAAACCCACTTCAATGGTAATGGATAAGAATGGCACATTATGGGTTGGTACAACCGAAGGTCTGAAGGCATACAGTGATAATAAAATATTGCTTAATATAAGAAAAGATGATGGCCTGCTCTCTGATGTTATAAACCTGCTTGAAGCCGGTGATGACGGCAGCATTTATATTGGAACCAACAATGGCTTGAACAGGTATTTTCCTGATAGCAAGAGAATCTTTTCATACACTGAGAAAAATGGCTTCACAGGCATTGAAACAAGGCCAGGCGCTGTATTCAGAAATAGTAACGGGGATTACTGGTTCGGGACAACGAACGGAGCTGTCAGGTTTAGTCCTTATAAAGCTCAGACCCGTGAACTGGAACCTCTGACACACCTGCTTGGGATGAGTGTTAACTATGAGGCACGGGAGATGAAACCCGGAATAAAGCTGAAATACAATGAAAAAACAATAATCTTCGATTATAACAGTATATGTCTTACAAACCCTGATGTTGTGCGCTACAGGGTTAAGCTTGAAGGTGCAGACAAGGACTGGCAGCCCGTAACACAGCAGACGAGAGCAATATTCTCCTCGCTTCCTGCAGGAAAGTATACTTTCATGGTAACTGCAAGTAACAGCCAGGGTGTTTGGAATAAGGAACCTGTAACATTCAGCTTTGTTATTAAACCTCCTTTCTACCTTTCCTGGTGGTTCCTGCTGATAATGGCATTTATCACTGTAATTGCAGTGATTACATATATAAAAGTAAGAGAAAGGAAGCTTATCAGGGAGAAGGTAGTACTTGAGGAGAAAGTTCGTGAGAGAACTGCAGAGGTTGTACAGAAGAGCATGGAAATTGAAGAGAAGAACCGCGATATTACTGCAAGTATCAGGTATGCTGAGCGTATCCAGAGGGCAATGCTCCCAAGAGATAATACATTTGCTGAGACTTTTGTGCTTTTCATGCCAAAGGATATTGTTAGTGGCGACTTCTACTGGATGTACGATGCCGGGGATATACAGTATATTGCTGTTTGTGACTGCACAGGTCATGGAGTACCGGGTGCGTTCATGTCAATTATCGGCCATAACTCACTGAATAAGGTTGTGAGAGAATATGGAATTAAGAAACCTTCATCAATACTTGATCATCTGAATACCGAGGTTCTGAAAGCCCTCATGCAGAGAAATGAAGAGGTCATAAATGACGGAATGGACATGGCTCTGATTGCTTTTGACAGGAAAAACTTTACACTCGAATTTGCCGGTGCTTATAACCCTCTTTACCTGGTCAGAAATGGTGAAGTATTAATGTACAAGGGTGATAGATTTCCGATTGGCATGACTGCAATAAGCGATAAGAAGAGCTTTTCAAACCAGGTGGTAGAGATTAAGCCGGGTGATATGCTTTATATGAGCTCTGATGGCTATGCTGATCAGTTCGGATCAGCAGAGGTCAAGAAATATAAATCTGGTAATGTGAAAAAGCTTCTTGCTGAAATATGGCAATTGCCTGTACCTGACCAGAGAAAAAGACTTGAAACTGAAATTCTAACCTGGAAAGGCGACTTGCCACAGGTAGATGATATACTGTTTGTAGGTACCAGGATACCACAGAATTAATCCTGCAGGGTAGGAGCAGATAATTTTAGGGTGAATTTATATTTTTGCGATACTGCGCGGGTCAGGGATCCAGTCCTGGTCCATGGATAAAAGTTTTATTACCTCTTCGGGAGAATCAGCTACTTTCCAGATGCCTTTATGTTCCAGCCTGAGAAAGTTACCTTTAACCATATGATCGAGGAATTTTATCAGGGGATGGTAGAAATTCAGAGTATTCAGGATTACAATTGGCCCTTTAAAAAGACCAAGCTGCTTCAGAGTTATTGCTTCTGTAAGCTCTTCGAGAGTACCTATTCCACCGGGCAAAGCAACAACCGAACCTGCCAGCGCAAACATCTGTTTCTTACGTTCTGACATGTCGGCGGTTACTATCATGTCTGTAACTTCAGGATGATTCCATCCTGCCTCAATCATAAATGAGGGTATAACACCTGTTATTTTCCCACCCTTTGCGATTACCGCATCGGCAAGGTTCTTCATCAGGCCAAGCCCTCCGCCTCCGTATACAACCCTTATCCTGTTTTCCGCAAACAGAGCGCCAAGACAGCTGGCAGCCTCACTGAACCTGCCGTCAATCTTGCTGCTTGATGAAGCAAAAACACTAACAGTCATCCTTTTGGGAACTGGTACTAACCAATAAGAGCATTAAGCTTTGTAACGAAAGAATTCTTAGGAACGGCTCCAACCTGTTTGTCGGCAACCTGGCCGTTTTTAAAGAATAATACAGTTGGAATGTTTCTTATGCTGAATTTCTGTGCAACGGTCGGGCTGTTATCCACATCACATTTTACAACAATAGCTTTTCCTTCAAATTCATGAGATATCTCTTCGATCATCGGTGCTATCATTCTGCAAGGTCCACACCATTCTGCCCAGAAATCAACAAGAACAGGTTTGTCTGATTTGATAACAACTTCATCAAAATTTGTGTCATTTACTTCAACAGCCATATCCGGATATTTTTATTTTTTTATTGTAAAAACCTGAAAATCGCGTGCAAATATAATTCAATTTACTTTAAAGTCAATAGATGGATGGTCTTCGAGCCATGCAACTAATTCATTATTAAGCCTGATGCGATAGGTCCTTGAAAACATGGAGACTGAAATTTTATCTTCTTCATCGAAAAACAGGAACTTAAGTTCAGTGTCGCCTTTGTTTTTCTGAAGTTGTTCCCTGAGACCATTGATCAGTTCATGATCTATATATTCAGGATTGATCTTGAGGGTTACAGTTTTAATAAGTTCATCCTTTACACTCGAAAGAAGACTTATCGATTTAATCTTAAACTCAAGCTCGTCCTCCTTAAACCTTCTTTTCTGGACTCTGCCCTTGATAAGCAGGTAATATCCAAGGGTAAAGAATTTGCTGTTATCAACAAAATCTTTGTCAAACAGCATGAACCTGAAGGAATCGGTATAATCCTGCAGAGTCATTGAGCCATACGGTTTCCCGTTCTTGCCGATGCCATTCCTTGATTCAGTTACCATTCCGGCCACGGTTACATCCCTGTCAAGGTAATCCCTCATATTTTGCAGATCGGCAAGAGTTGCCGTAGCAAAATTTTTAATCTCCAGCTGGAATTCATCCAGAGGATGTGAAGAGAGATAAATACCGATAACTTCCTTTTCCCTGTTTAACTTCTCAAGTTTCGGCCAGTCTGGGCATGGTGCCGGCTCGGGCTTAACCATGTCGAACCCGCCTGTCTCACCAAATAATGATTGCTGGCTTGAGCTTTTTACAGATTTTGCGTTATTTCCATACCTTATCAGGCTTTCTATGAAGCTTGTGCCTTTTGTATCAAGTGAGAAATACTGCGCTCTTGTAATCTCCTGGAAGCAGTCGAATGCGCCTGCAACGGCCATCGCTTCAAGGTTCTTTTTATTCAGTGAATTAAGGTTAACCCTTTCAACAAGGTCGTATATGTTGCTGTATGGTCCGTTCTTTTCTCTTTCTTCAATCAACTGCAGAACAGCACTTTCACCAACGCCTTTTATTGCACCAAGCCCGAACCTGATGTTGCCATCACGGTTTACAGTGAATTTTACATGGCTTTCGTTGACATCCGGACCGAGCACATCCATGCCCATCCTTCGTGTCTCATCCATGAATGTTGTTATCTTCTTAATATCGCTGATATTCCTGCTGAGGACTGCTGCCATATACTCGGCGGGGTAATTGGCTTTCAGGTAACCGGTATGATAAGCAATGAGGGCATAACAGGTTGAATGCGATTTATTGAAAGCATAATGGGCAAACGCTTCCCAGTCGCCCCAGATTTTGTTTATTACAGATTCTTCATAGCCTCTTATTGCGCAACCTTCAAGAAATTTAAGCTTCATCTCGTCCATAATGGAACGCTTCTTCTTACCCATTGCTTTCCTTAAAGAATCGGCTTCTCCTTTAGTGAAGCCTGCAAGCTCCTGGGAAAGAAGCATCACCTGTTCCTGGTAAACAGTGATCCCATAAGTATCACTGAGGAATTTTTCCATTACAGGAATCGGGTAATCAATAGGTTCCAGCCCTTTTTTCCTTTTGATGAACTGTGGAATATATTCCATCGGACCCGGACGATACAGTGCGTTCATGGCTATAAGGTCCTCGAGCCTGTTTGGCTCAAGCTCCCTCAGGTACCTCTTCATGCCGGCAGATTCAAACTGGAATATACCGGTAGTTTCTCCCTTGCTGAACAGCTCGAAGGTCTTCCTGTCATCCATCGGCAGATCATCAAGGTTGATATCCCTGCCTTTTGATTTTTTGACATTCTCGATAGCATCCTTGATGATAGAAAGTGTTTTCAGACCAAGAAAATCCATCTTCAGCAAGCCTACAGATTCAACATGGCTTCCGTCATATTGTGTTGCATACAGCTCCGTATCTTTTGCTGTGCACAACGGAATATAATTATCCAGAGAATCTTTACCAATTATTATACCGCAGGCATGAACTCCTGTTTGTCGCACTGATCCCTCGAGCACTTCCGCATATTTAAGAGTCTGGGCTATCAGCTTGTTCTGCGAGTCTTTTTCCTTTGCAAGCTCAGGCACTTCGGAATATGCTGCTGCAAGAGTAATGCCCGGCCTGTCGGGAACCAGCTTGGCAAGCCTGTCAGCGTCGGGGAGAGGAAGTTTCTGTACCCTTGCAACATCCCTGATGGCCATCTTGGCTGCCATTGAACCGAAAGTGATAATATGAGCAACTTTGTCATGACCATACTTATTCACCACATATTTCAACACATCTTCCCTTCCATCTTCATCGAAATCAATATCAATATCAGGCATTGATATTCTGTCGAGGTTAAGAAAGCGCTCAAACAGCAGTCCGAATTTAATAGGGTCTATGTCAGTTATCCGGAGGCAGTATGCCACAGCTGAACCTGCAGCTGAACCGCGGCCTGGACCAACAGAAACACCCATTTCGCGAGCAGCTCTCAGGAAATCCTGGACAATGAGAAAATACCCGGGGAACCCCATCTTTGCTATCATCTCAAGCTCAAAATTCAGCCTTTCGGTCTGTTCGGGACTCACACTGCCCCATCTTTCTTCGGCTCCCTTGAAGGTTAGATGACGCAGGTAATCATCCTTATCAGTAAAACCTTCCGGCAAATCAAAATCCGGCATTATGGGATCGGAATCGAGCTTGTATTTTTCCACCTTCTCAACGAGCCCGGCCACATTATCTATTGCTTCGGGGATATCGCTGAATATCTTTCTCATCTCTTCTTCACTCTTCAGATATTCCTGTTTTGAATATCTGAGCCTGTCGGGATCATCAAGATCCTTTGCTGTATTCAGGCATATCAGGCGGTCATGTGCTTCAGCATCCTCTTCATTGATGAAGTGAATGTCATTTGTGGCAATTATCTTGACATTAAATTTTGAAGCAAGTTTCCTGAATGCTTCGATAACCTTCTGTTGCTGCGGGAATGCAGACCTGTCAGCGTCTGGATCATAAGTTTCATGCCTCTGAACCTCAAGATAGAAATCATCGCCGAAGATATCAAGGTAACTCTTCAGTGCAGCTTCGGCTCCAGCAACAGATCCATTCAGGATCTCATCCTGTATCTCCCCGGCAAGGCAGGCTGATGATGCAATCAGGCCCTCATGATATTCTGCCAGGAGATGTTTGTCAATCCTGGGTTTATAGTAAAAGCCTTTGATCCATGCTGTTGAAACCAGTTTTATAAGATTCTTGTAACCCGTTAGGTTTTTTGCAAGAAGTATCAGATGATCTCCCGACCTGTCCTCTTTTCCGCTTACATCTGCAATCGACCGTTTAGCAACATAAATCTCACATCCGATAATTGGCTTTATGCCCTTTTTTGTTGCAGTATTATGAAATTCCTTCACACCGAACATATTCCCATGGTCGGTAATCGCAATAGCCTCCATTCCCAGGTCCTTCACCCGGTCGATAAGTACAGGAATGCTTGAGGCTCCATCGAGTATTGAATATTGTGTATGTACGTGTAAATGAGCAAATCCTGACATGTGAAAATAAATCTTTGAACGATATAAATGTACTTAAATAATACTATCCTGTGATAGAATTTAACTGGGGGTTGATAAATATTTAAAGATCAATTTTTACATTGATCAAACCGGAAACACTAAGATTAAGTCGGTGTAATGAAAGTTTCTTAATCAACTAAAGTCTCATGCTAGATATTAATATTTATCCGGCAGGATCACGCATGGATCTAAGATTAAGTGTGAAAATACATGTGACCTCTTGAAAAATCTAAATAAAATATATATTATAATATATATTATAATATGTATAATAATATAACACATCCAATATTTACCGGCTTACGCAAGACTCCTGGTACCAGGATGCCTGACCTTGAACGCCCGGAAGCTGATTCAAAAAAAGTATTTTTGTAAAAATTGTCTCTAAACCTGTTTTCCTCAGTAAATTCCTTAAAATCCGAAATATTATTTATCTTTGCACCCACAAAAACAAAAACAGGTTAAATAAAAGCGTAAACAATTAATGTCAGTTAAAATCAGATTAGCTAGGAAAGGCCGCAAGAAGCTGGCCTACTATCACATCGTGATAGCAGATAGCAGGTCGCCACGGGATGGCAGATATATTGAAAAGATCGGAAATTACAACCCGCTCACTAATCCGGCAACAATCGAACTTGATTTCGATAAAGCCCTGGGTTGGCTGCAAAATGGCGCATTGCCTACAGATACCTGTAGAGCTATCCTGTCGTACAAAGGTGTTTTGATGAAGAAACATCTTCTTGATGGTGTAAAGAAAGGTGCATTCGATGAGGCCGAAGCAAACAAAAGGTTTGAAGAATGGTCAAAGCAGAACGAAGCAAAAATTGAAGCTAAAAAGTCAAATCTTGAGAAATCCCAGGAAGATGCTGTAAGCAAGCGTCTTGCAGAAGAGAAAAAGATTAACGAGGACAGAGCAGCAAGGCTTGCCAAGAGGAAAGCTGAACAGGATGCAGCAAACAATGCAGCTGCAATAGCTGCCGTAACTCCTGAAGCTGAATCAGCAGAAGGCCAGGAAGGCGAAACAGCTGAACCTGCTGCTGAAACCCAGGCATAAACAGCAGTCTGAAGGATAGCCGATGGATTATAACCCCGGCATATTATTCGGACAAATTACCAAAACCAGCGGTTTTGAAGGTGCTGTAGTTATCAGGCTGGAGAAAAAGTTTATCGATAACATACCACAAATGGAATCGGTTTTCCTTGAAATTGACGGAAGACCGGTTCCTTTTTTCATTTCTGAGCTTGAGGAAACAGGTCCCGAAATTAAAGTCATTTTCGATGATTACAGTTCTGTCGATAAAGTGACGGAATTCAAAGGGTGCAGGGTATTTCTTACAAAAGCCGGGGAAAGCGATAATGATGATCCCGGTCTTTCTTCAATCATTGGATTTGAAGTGCTGGATCAGGCAGGTAATAATCTGGGCAGGATCAGGGAGGTAATTACAGGACCGCAATTACTTTTGAGCATAGAGGATGCCGCACATAATGAGATACTTATTCCGCTTCACGAAGATCTTATAATCGGTATCAGCAAAGCAAAAAAAAGTGTCAGGATGGAAGTTCCAGAAGGCCTGACGGACATAAATCTCTGAATTTTTCTTCGCCGGGAAGCAGCATTATCTGTAAAAGAATGTCTTTGTTGAAACTAATTCAATAGAGTATGAAAAGATTTTACGCTGTTGTTGCGATAATCATGGTGCTGAGTCCCTTAATGCAGGCTCAGAAAACCGAAAAACGGAATTTGTCAGGATTCACTGAGGTAAGCATGGGTATACCGGGGGAGCTTTATGTTAAAATTGGCAGTCCATTCAGTGTTGAGCTTTCCGGTAACAGTGATGAAATAGACAATATCGAAACAGAGGTTTCTTCAGGCAAACTGGTAATCAGGAGGGAAAATAACAGGTTTTTGACCAATAGCAAAGTCACAGTTAATATTACAATGCCCTCGATAGAAGGATTATCAGTATCTGGTTCAGGGAAAGCTGAGATTCAGGATGCTGTGGCTGGGGCTGATGATCTTTATTTATCTGTAAGCGGGAGCGGAAGTATTCTTGCCGGAAAAATTGAAGCGGATAATATAAGCTGTACAATCTCAGGTTCCGGTAATATACGGATTAGCGGGGCCGGTTCATCAGATTCGGGTAAGATTACAATCAGCGGATCAGGTAGTTATTCAGGTGGTTCTCTTGAAATTGACAGGCTGAATGTAACTGTTTCGGGGAGCGGGAACTGCTTGTGTAATGCAGGTGATGAGCTTACTGCTTTGGTATCAGGTAGCGGGAATATTATCTACAGGGGAGACCCAAGGATTGATGCAAGAGTATCGGGGTCAGGTAAGGTACGTTCAGAATAATTATTTTCTGATTATGCTGAAAGTTCCGTCATCACCAACCTTGATTATGGAAGATGGTGAACTGGCCTTTTTATCTCCTCTCCTGTAATTTACGACATAATCAACATTGTTTAATATGCCTTCATCAATCTGGCTGAATTTTGATGGTGAAGGCATGCCGCTGAAATTGGCAGATGTTGAGACCAATGGCTTACGGAACCTTGAGATGAGCTCATTGCAGAAATCATCATTGCATATCCTTATACCAACTGATCCGTCGCTGCTGCATACTCCGGGAGCAAGGTTTTTTCCATGCGGATAGATAATTGTAAGCGGGTCATCTGATACTTCGATCAACCTTGATGCTGTTGAAGGGATCTCTGTAACATATCTTTCAAGCATACCAATGCTGCTTACAAGTATCAACAGACTTTTACTCTCCTCCCTTGCCTTTATTGAAAAGATTTTTTCTACAGCTTTCACATCTGTGGCATCACAGCCAAGACCCCAGATAGTATCAGTGGGATATATTATTGTCCCCCCTTTTCGCAGTGCATCGAGGCATCTCTGTATATCTTCAGCGAAAGTCAATTTTTAGATGGTTGGGATTTCCCTTTTTTATTTAGCTTATATAGCATCCTGTATTTCCTGAATGCGGTACCGGCATATGTTGAGCATATCCTTAATCCATTCATTCCATCAAGTAAACCACCACGGATGAAATAAGTTCTGAAGAATCCCCATGCAGAATGAATATATGGAGTAAATATTGTTGCCTTACGGCCGGCCTTGTGGTATTCTTCTGCACCGATAACGGCATATTTTGCCATTTTTTTTGAATGTTCTTCCCTGGTAAGGAAAGCCCAGTGAAGAAGGTCACCTTTTAACCGGCCTATCTTTGTTCCCTTTGATAAAATGAACTTTTCATGAAGATTAAGCTCTCCGAATTTTCCATGATCAGCAAAGAAGAGCCGGAGCTGCTTGTCAGGATACCATTCTGAAAACCTGATCCATGTACCGCAGTAATAATTCCTTCTGTTAAATTTATAACCATCATAATCCCATTTATCATCATTCTTTATTGCCAGGATAGATGCCCTGAGTTCATCGCTTAATGCTTCATCAGCATCAAGAGAAAGAATATTCTGGTAGGTGGCCTGCTGCAATGCAAAGTTTTTCTGATCACGGTATCCTTCAAATTCATGGCTTATGAACCTGACATTGTACTCTTTACATATTTCCCTGGTTCGGTCTGTTGAAAATGAATCAACAACAATGATTTCATCAGCTATGTCTTTGATAGAATCGAGACATCTTCCGATGGAATCCTCCTCATTATATGTAATTATTATAGCGGATATTTTAGGCATGACAGTGGTTAGAATGCGGCAAATGTATTAAAATATTTCAAAAACCCCGTTATTACTTTCAAATGACAAGAAATACAAATTTAATTTACTAAACGAAATATTTAACTTAAAATCAATTTTTCCTCACATTATAATGCCCTTATTATACCAGTCCTGCTTAATAATATTCATAAAATAGACTGTTATTCTAAATGATTAACAGTCTTTTGCTTAATAAAGATTAATGACAAAACCATATTAACCTGTAATTTTTAAATTATATAATTGAGACACGTTGCCTGAATTCAATTGTATTTATTTGAAATGCAAATTAAGTTGGTTAAATTTGGTAAGAAGGGTTCTTTTCTGTAAATCCGTAAACTTCATACTAAATCTCTATACTATGAGCAAGTACGTTTATCTTACAGCTAATCCTGAAGCTCTGGTTGCTTCAATGTTACCACCAGAAGATTTTGGACATTACCTCTCAACCGGGACAAAAAAACGGAACAGGGGCCAGGCAATCTTTTTCGAGGTAGATCTTGAAGAAATCAGGAATCAGATTGACATGAACAGCCTGGAAAAACGTTGTGTTGCAAAACCTGATGGGAGTCCAAAAAGTTCGGTTTATTTATCGGTTTACCGGGTGCTGGAATTAATTCCCATGAAAGCGCTTAAAAGCCTCTATCTGTCAACAGATCATGGGTGTGTTCTGGAGCTTAAGAAAAAGGCTTATGACAAATCTGAAGAATCAAAGAATGCTCTGCACCTTTACCAGGAACTTTGCCCCGTAACCCCTCTCGTAGCAAGTAACCTCGCCCCGGCAGCATTTCTGAAACGACTTACCGACGGATCAACACCTATCGTACTTCCGAAATTGTTCTTTGCAGAATTAAAGCTTGATGAGCTTGCCAGGAATCCTATATCAGGTTCTGTTGAGAACCTTCCATACAGGAACATAACTCATCTCAGGGACTGCCTTGAGATTATTAAGGGTGAGCAGGAAAAACAGATGAAAACTGTAGACAGGATATTCTCAGGTGAATTGCTGTACAGGACTATCCATTCAGGGTTTTATGTTGGCTCATCTGATGAAATTGCTTTTTATCCTTACCCTCGGATGTCTGACCTCGAGCAAATAAATTATAATTTCTTCAGGGGAATTTAGATAAACATAGGAGGCCAGCCCAATACGTCTTTAAACTGTTTCTAAATAAACAGTTGATTAAGCATTGTCATGTTTAAAATTTGAATTTTGAAAATTTAATATAGTTTTGTACCCGTGAAAAAATTTTTGTTCACTAACCTTTATTATTAATTCATTTAAAACCTATAACATGATTAGTAGTGCGATTTTTTGGATTGTGCCTGTTTCGGCTCTCTGCGCATTACTGTTTGCGTGGATCTTCTACCGGAACATGAAAGCTCAGGAAGAAGGCACAGACAGGATGAAAGAGATTGCCGGGTACGTTAGGGAAGGCGCTATGGCTTACCTCAAACGCCAGTATGCGGTTGTATTTAAAGTTTTTATTGTTCTTGTGATTCTCCTTTCTGTCCTGGCTTACTTCGGGATTCAGAACCCCTTTGTGCCGGTGGCATTCCTTACTGGAGGATTTTTCTCGGGTCTTTGCGGTTATTTCGGAATGAAGACTGCAACTTATGCTTCAAACAGGACAGCCTGGGCTGCTTCAAAATCTCTTAACAAAGGTTTGCAGGTAGCTCTCAGGAGTGGCGCTGTAATGGGTCTCGTGGTAGTTGGATTCGGACTTCTCGACATTGCATTATGGTTCATGATCCTGAATGGTCTTGTTTTCACACCTGAGCACATGGCATCTGGTATGGATTTCCTTGGTCTTACATTTGTAAGGGCAGGCACTACTGAACATGAAAAACTTATCGAGATAACTGCAGTTATGCTTACTTTCGGTATGGGTGCATCAACACAGGCGCTTTTTGCACGCGTAGGTGGTGGCATATTTACAAAAGCTGCTGACGTTGGCGCTGACCTCGTTGGAAAAGTTGAAGCCGGCATACCAGAAGACGACCCGCGCAACCCTGCAACAATTGCCGATAACGTTGGCGACAACGTTGGTGACGTTGCCGGTATGGGCGCTGACCTCTACGAGTCATATGCAGGTTCAATACTTGCCACAGCCGCCCTTGGAGCAGCACTTCCTGCTGCTGCAGGCATGACACAGCTCGATGCAGTAATTTCACCAATGATTGTATCAGCAATCGGCATCCTTTTATCAATTGCAGGTGTTTATCTTGTCAGAACCAAAGAATCAGCTACACCAAAAGCTTTGCTCCAGGCACTCCTTCTTGGAACAGGAGGAAGCTCTGCCCTTATTCTTGTTGTTCTTGCTATAATGGCTGCTGCAGACATGATTACCTGGGGCGTGTTCGGATCAGCAGTCTCCGGTCTTCTTGCAGGTGTTATTATAGGTCAGTCGACAGAATACTTTACATCTGATGGAAATAAACCCACACAGGGCATAGCCAAGATGTCACAGCAGGGACCTGCCACAGTGATTATCGAAGGTATGGCTGTAGGTATGTTCTCTACCTGGATTCCTGTTCTTACTATAGTTGCCGGAATCATTGCAGCTTATGGTTTTGCAGGCGGATTCAGTAATTTTGCAATGGGTGTTTATGGTATTGGTTTTGCATCTGTTGGTATGCTCTCAACACTTGGAATTACCCTTGCTACTGATGCTTTCGGACCGATTGCTGACAATGCCGGTGGTAATGCTGAAATGTCTGAGCTTCCTCATGAAGTAAGAGACAGGACTGATGCGCTTGATGGCCTTGGTAATACAACAGCTGCTACCGGAAAAGGATTTGCTATTGGTTCAGCTGCTCTTACTGCTCTCGCTCTTATGGCAGCTTACATGGAAGAAATCAGGCTCTGGCTTTCAAGGCTTATCGACCAGTCACCGGATGGCTTCAAGCAGATCGGCAATACACTTTTCTATGGTGAGAAAGTGCCCTCATTACATGATGGCCAGGTAGCTATTCAGATAACAACAGCAAGCATCAGGGATTTTGTTGCGGCTTATGACCTTTCACTTTTCAATCCTATTCTTCTTGGAGGAGTTTTCATTGGTGCAATGATGGCATTCCTTTTCAGCGCCATGAGCATGAAAGCAGTTGGTCGTGCAGCCGGCGCCATGGTTGATGAAGTAAGACGCCAGTTCCGTGAAATACCCGGTATTATGGAAGGTAAAGCAAAACCTGAATATGCAAAATGTGTTGCTATATCAACAGCCGGAGCACAGAAGGAAATGCTTGTTCCTTCACTCCTGGCAATTGCTGTTCCTTTTCTTACAGGTCTTATACTTGGTGTTCCTGGTGTTGTTGGTCTTCTTGCAGGAGGCATGTCTTCAGGTTTCGTTCTTGCAAGTATGCTCAATAACGCGGGAGGTGCATGGGATAATGCCAAGAAGTATATTGAAAGAGGAAATTATGGCGGCAAAAAATCAGAAAACCATAAGGCAACAGTTGTTGGTGATACTGTAGGAGACCCGTTCAAGGATACGTCAGGACCGGCTCTTAATATCCTCATCAAGCTTATGTCAATGGTTGCTGTTGTTCTTGCAGGCTTAACAGTGGCATGGAGTATTTTCTAAGAGATTAATCAATAACATAATAAGGCTGTTTCATTTATGAAGCAGCCTTATTCTTTTATAAAAGCTCCGGTATAAGAAAACTCTGAATCTCAATTTCAACTAAAAAATTTTTAAAACAGTGGTTAATGTTATATTTGAAAGATTAAAATTTAATTATGTCTTCAACATTACCATCTGCTGATCAGGTCAAAAGGAAGGAAGTACATAAAGTACCGAGGCAATATACAGTACTGCTTCTCTTTTCATTATTGCTAATATCAGTTCTGACAGTTGCCGGGATAGCCGGGGTGGATATAAATAAAAATCTGATGCTCACAGCCAGATGGTTAACAATAGTTCTGCTGATTGGATATGCCTGGTTTAAGAGATCTCTTACTACATGGATACTTATAAGCATGATTGCCGGTGCGGCATTTGGATATGACCTGCCCCAGGTTGCCATGAAATTGCAGGTTATAAGCATGATCTTTCTCAGGATGATAAAAACAATCATAGCTCCATTGCTTTTCTCAACCCTGGTAGTTGGAATAGCCGGTCATTCAAACCTGAAGCAGGTTGGCAGAATGGGATGGAAGTCTCTTGTTTATTTTGAGATCGTATCCACAATTGCACTTTTTATCGGGTTATTAGCAATAAATATCAGCAAAGCAGGTATCGGTGTGAAAGTGCCTGAAGTAGTAAGCAAAGCAGAAATTCAGACTGTTCCTGTCCATAAAGGATCTGAGCTAATCCTGAATATATTTCCTGAGAACATTGTGAAATCTGTTTATGAAGGACAGGTTCTTCAGATAGTTGTTTTCAGCATCATCTTCGGGATTGCAGTCGCCATGATCAACGATAAATATAAAAACCCGATGATACGCTTCACTGAAGCGCTGGCCGAGACTATGTTTAAATTCACACAGATAATAATGTACCTGGCCCCACTTGCTGTATTTGCTGCAATAGCATATAGTATCGGGCATATGGGACTGGACATACTGTTTAACCTCTTTAAGCTTCTTGCAACACTTTATGTTGCGCTAATAATATTTATATTGCTGGTACTGCTTCCTGTTGCATTGATCTTCAGAATTCCTGTTAGAAAATTTATAAGAGCAATATCTGAACCTGTTGCACTGGCTTTTGCCACAACAAGCTCTGAATCAGCTTTGCCAATAGCAATGGAAAGAATGGAAGAGTTCGGGGTGCCAAGAAAAATTGTAGCCTTCGTTATGCCAACTGGTTATAGTTTTAACCTCGATGGATCAACCCTTTATCTTTCACTTGCCACAATTTTTGTGGCACAAATTAGCGGTATTCATCTCTCTTTTGACAAGCAGCTTCTTATTGTATTTACTTTAATGCTCACAAGCAAGGGACTGGCAGGGATACCAAGGGCTGCAATGGTGATCCTTCTGGGTACGGCCGCCAGCTTCGGGCTTCCTACATGGCCAATCTATATCATTCTTGGAATTGACGAATTAATGGATATGGCAAGGACATCCATAAATGTTGCAGGCAATTGCCTGGCAACTGCTGTAATTGCCAGGTGGGAAGGCGAATTCAATCCGGATAAAATTTGACTATGAAAATATTGCATGCCCTTATACTTTCATTAATTGAAGGTCTGACAGAGTTTCTGCCGGTATCATCTACAGGGCACATGATACTGGCATCAGCGCTTATGAAAATAGATGAAAATGAGTTTGTAAAAACCTTTGAGATAGCCATTCAAAGCGGAGCAATCATTGCAATTGCCTTCATTTATTTTAAAAGGTTTCTGCATGGGCTGGAAATATACTTTAAGCTTGCTGCGGCTTTTATACCTACTGCATTGGTAGGCTTCCTGGCATATGATTATGTAAAAAAACTTCTTTTCAATCCCATCATCGTTGCAATATCCCTTATCATTGGAGGTATAATACTCATTCTGGTAGATAGGAAGGTGACAGGTAAAAAGTCAATCGTGAGTTCCCTTGAGCAGATATCATACAAAAATGCCTTTTTTATTGGTCTGATACAGTGTTTCTCAATTATACCCGGAACTTCACGTGCAGCTGCCACGATAGTTGGCGGATTATTTAATGGTCTCGATAAAAAGCAGGCAACTGAATTCTCATTTCTGCTTGCCATCCCTGTAATGTTTTCTGCTACGGGTTATGACCTTTACAAAACAACAGCCCATTTCTCATGGAATGAATATATGCTCCTGTTTATTGGTATTACGGGTGCATTCATAAGTGCATTATTTGCTGTTAAAATTTTCCTGAGGATAGTTGAGAATTACGGGTTCATTCATTTTGGTGTCTACAGGATCATACTCGGGGTAGTGTTTTTAATATGGATCATATAAAAGACGAACTCTGAGGTAATAAAGAAGGTGTCCTTTTGAGACACCTTCTTCTGAACTCATTCAGGTGAGATCATCCCCACCATTTCTCTCCTTCAACAAGGTACTTTGTAGCTACATCTTTATTTACCTCAAGCCCAAGACCAGGCTTGTCGGATAACTGGATATAGCCATCCTTAATAATATCCCTGTCATAAATAATAAGATCCTGCCATCCTGCATGGCCATCACGCGAATTTGCAGAATAATCATAACTCTCATGCCCGATAAAATCAAGCATGGTTGCAGCGCAGTTTGCTGATGCTATGGTTGCAATCGGCCCCATTACGTTGTGTGTTGCAACAGGCATGTAGTATGTATTTGCAAGGTCTGCAATCCTCTTGGCCTCCAGTAGTCCCCCGGCCATTGAGATATCAATCTCCACCAAATGAACTGCCTGGTTGGTTATGAACGGAAGAAAATCATAAACCGTGTACAGGTTTTCTCCGCAAAGTATTGGTATCGGGGAAGCTGCAGTAAGCTTAGCCCAGGTATCAACATAGTTTATCGGCATTGGATCCTCTATCCACCAGGGTCTGATTGGCTCAAGAGCCCTTGCAAAGTTCAATGCATCATGGAAACCAAACTCCCAGTGGCAATGAACAACAATCTCAAAATCGTCACCTGCAGCCTCCCTCAGGTTGCTGAAAGCCTGGATGTTCGTTTTAAGTTCTGCATTAGTAAGGCGCCGGTTAAGCTCACTTCCTCCTTCACGTCTTGATATCCTGAACGGTTTAGCCGCTGACCATTTCTGAACCGAACCATTTACGTAATCGATCCATTCCTTGCAGACTGCCTTGTCAAGCATATTCCTTGGCTGGCTTGTAAGGTAAGCTCTAACTTTATCTGTATAGCATCCTCCACCAAGGATTTTGCGCAACGGTTTATTTGTAAGCTTGCCGACAATGTCCCATAATGCCACTTCGCAGCCTGTTACGGCGTGCATACCAATGCCTCCATTGCCTCCAAGATAAGAGACTCTCCATTTCATCATCTGTGAAAGCTTTGCCACATCAAACGGGTCCTTGTTCATCAGCACAGGCTTAAAAGCATTCAGAACAACATCTTTCGCCGCCAGTCCGGTAACATCGTGGTGACATTCACCTACTCCGTATACACCGGCATCGGTCTCAATCTTGACAAGAGGCAAGACATGGCCGCGCTCACCTATCTGGACACGCATGAGTTTTACATCTGTGATCTTTACCTGGCCTTTGCTGCTTTCAGAGAGCTGATCGAAACCAGGTATTGCGGCTGCAGGAACTGTTGCTGCCATGGTCTTGATAAAATTGTTTCTGTTCATTTTATTTATATTGATTTGAGTATAATGATCTAAAGATCCCAGAACACCCTTGTTTTCATATTATCTCCGCCTATCCGGTCTGCCGCAGCTTTAACATTATCAGGATTAACTGACCATTCTTTCAGGGAATACTGTAACCTGTGAATGAATCCGTCACCACCGGTACTTATTGCAACAGCTGCATCTTCTCCGGGGAAATTAATAGGTTGTAGTTGAGGGTACCCGCTTCTGCGGAAATTTGCCCAGGCCTCGCCCCAGATCATCAGGGATGCAACCCAGTACTGTTCATTTATCTGCTTTAATGCCTGAGCAGGATTATAGGCAATTGCAGGTTCCAGCAGGTAAGCATTCTGTTCTGCAGTTGTAATAGGTGATGCTGCGCCTGAACTGCTCCAGGTATCCACCTGTGTCATGTGAGCTTTAATTGCTGATTCGTAATAATCTTTTACTTCACCTGTTGTAATATAATTTCTGTAACGTGCTTCTGCCATGAGTAACTGGGTCTGTGCATAGGTAACATAATACAACCAGGCATCGATCCTGCCAATTGTTGATCTGTTAAACTGGGAGTATTTAAACGCATTCCCGATTTTTCCCGGGTAACCCGGTGCAGTTGTAATATTGACATCAGTATATCCGTATGGACAGCCAATCTGGCTTGCAGGGTTGGTGTTAGGGGTTCCGGGGTTGGTTGATGATGAAGGATTAGGATACAGGGCGGCAATATATTTTAACCTTGGATCATTATTTACCTTCAGAAAATCAACAAATGGTTTTCCTACATGCCAGATATACCTTACAGAGCCATTTATGAAATCATTCGAAGGATTGTTCTGGATTGAGTTACATTTAAGAACAACGTTATCGCTGTTGGATGTCATAACTCCACCTCGTGCGGGATCTGTTGCAATTTGAACAATCGATTTTGCTTTTACAGGATCAACTTTGGTGTATCTCATTCCAACTCTGAGCAGAAGAGAATTGCCAAACTTCTTCCATCTTGGTATATTGCCACCGAAATACATTTCCTGGCTAACATTGTCCTTTGTTGCATCCAGTGCATCAACAGCTTCCTTCAGTTCTTTAGCAATATCATCATAGATTACACGCTGTTCATCGTATTTTGGAAAGTTAATGCGTGAAAGGGTGGTTGTTCCGTCGGCATTTGTAGTCCTCAGATATCCCAGACCTGCTTCTGAATATGGAACATCTCCGTACCTGTCAACTAACATCTGGAAGCTATACGCCTTCAGAATCCTTGCCATATTGTAAAGATTGGATTTTGCCGGATTATCCTTTGTCATGTTGATGATATCGACAAGGTTTCTAATCTGGTTTCCATACAGAGCATTAAAGTGGTTATTTGAGTACCTGTCCTGCCATGTATTCCTGTTACCTCCTTCTTCTGCACCCCCCAGCAAATGCTGAGCCTGTTGAACTATACAACCTTCATAATGGACGATATTTAATGCTATTATCTGCGCACTTACAAGTTCATAAGCCGGATCAATTGTCGTCGCAAGTAATGGGTTTGTGTTCTTCTCAACAAACCCTTTATCACAGCTTCCAAGCGATAAAGCAAAAATCGCGAAAATCGAAAGAATATTTTTAGCTTTCATAATGATCAATTGTTTAAGTTAAAACTTGAAATTTAAACTTACTGAATACCGGCGGGATGTAGGCAATGAAATTGTTTCAAGGCCAATCTCCCTGTCAGAAGCTGAAGAAACCTGTTCAGGATCAATATTGTCAGCATATTTTTTAATCATGAGGACATTATTGACGTTGGCATTTACCGATAATCCTTTGATAAATGTTTTCGAAACCAGTTTTGAGAAGTCGTATCCTAATGACAATACTCTCCAGCGAACAAAGCTTGCATTATATATGGCCTCGGTAGTTATTCTCCTGCCGCTGTAATCGGTATAGAAGCTTTCAGCTTCAATGGCTGTTGTGTTTGGTGTGCCATCGGGGTTTACACCGTCGAAAACAACACCGCCCTCGCGCCCGGGTAATGAATTTTTGTGGTGACCTGAACGGAGCATGTTCCAGTTAGTTGCGGAAACAAGTTTATGGCCTGCTTTGAAGTCTATCTGGGTAAACAACCTGATTCCCTTATAGGTAAAAGTATTAAGAATACCACCAATGTGTTTTGGTACTGCACTTCCAAATGTTATCTGATCTCCGGCCTGGAACCTTCCGTTTATTGTAATTATTCTTCCCTGGGCATCACGCAGGTAGTCATTGCCCCTTATAGATGCCATTGGCTTACCTACTTCATGAGAGATCTGCCCGATGAAAACACCACTGCCAACATCGATTTTTGTCTGGCCGCCAGCCAGTTCAAGAACCTTGCTGATATTATAGGTATAGTTCAGTCCTGTTTCCCAAGTAAAATTAGTTGCATGTACAGGCACTACTGTTATGAGTGACTCAAATCCCTCGTTTTTCAATCTTCCGACGTTTACAACTGTCGAACTGAATCCGGATGCATTCGATATATCAGCATTAAGAATTTCATCAACTGTATTCTTTCTGTAGACTGCGAAATCCATGCTTATTCTGCGATCAAAGAAAATCATTTCAAGGCCTGCTTCCGCCTCCTTAACTTTCAATGGTTTGAGATCAGGGTTTGGACTTACGCTTGTTGCCATCCCTCCGTATGCATAACCATTATAGGTATTGGCATTCATTGAATAGTAGAGTGCATCCCTGTACGGATCAGTATCTCCTCCAACCTCTGCATAAGAAGCTCTGAATTTTCCAAATGATATCCATGATGGCAGGTTGAATGCATCACTGAAAACAAAGCTACCACTTACTGATGGGTAGAAATAATTGTTTGATTCAGGATTGAGTGTTGAAAACCAGTCATTACGTCCGGTAACATTGAAATACAGGTAATTTTTATATGAGAAGTTCAAAGAACCATATAATGAGTTAACTCTTTTACCAGAATAGGTATAAGAGGGGCTCTTGATCTGTCCATTACCAATTGTATACAGGTCTCTGATGTAAAAATTGGTTACTGATGTTCCAAGATTATCCCTTGTCTGATCCATGCTGTTTCCTCCGAAAGTTGCATCGATCCCGAAATCACCAATCTTCTTGTCAGCTCCGATGAGGAAATCAAGGTTATACTCTTTAAAGCTTTGAACGTCCTGGCTGAAACCACCGTTGTAGCCAACTGCTACCGGTCCAAGGTTAGCTGTTCCTGTGGGCCTGTTCAGATTATGTTTCGTTGAGAAATAATCCTGTCCCAGGCGTCCCTGTACATAAAGCCAGGGAAGCAGCTGGTATCTGAGTGAGATGTTTCCGAACAATCTGTTACGGTTACTTTCTTCCAGTCTTTCATAAGCAGACCAGTACCAGTTAGTCCTGTCAAGGAACCTTGTCCATTGTACTTCATTACCGGTAACCGGATCCTTGTATGCATCCCTCATCCACCTTGGATCAATGGTGTTAGACATTGTCATTATGGAATTAGGTATACTGTAAGCCTGGCCGCCGAAAGGAGGGTTTTTATTATAATCAATAGAATAATTGGCGTTTAACTGGGCAGACAGTTTATCACTGAATTTATAGTTTATGCCAATATCCATGATCTTCTTATCATAAGTTGAATTGGGGACGATATTTTTTGCATTTGTATTTGACAGGGAAACCCTGAAACTACCATTTTCATTTCCTCCTGAGAATGCAAGTGAATTAGTAAGGTTAATGCCGGTATCATAAAATGCTTTGAAACGATCCTTAAACGGAACGTATGGATGTTCCTGGCCGTCGATTGACCAGACCGGCTGTCCGTCAAATTTTGTCCCGAAACTCCATCCTCCTGAGGAGCGAGCATCAGAAACGCTGGTGGGTCTTATACCGAATTCACCCTGGCCATATTCATATTGATAATCAGTGTAATCGAGCACTTCTTCAGCAGTAAAGCTCGTATTGAATTCGATGCCAAGCCCGGATTTGCCTGCACCCGATTTGGTTGTTATTATTATAACACCATCTTTTGCGCGGAACCCGTACAATGCTGCTGCTGTTGCACCTTTCAGTACAGTCATTGATTCAATATCATCAGGATTGATGCTTTGAAGACCGTCACCAAGGTCTGAAGCCTGTGCATTCGGGTTCCCGGAAGTCATGGGTTCATTGTTGATCGGAACACCATTGATAACGATTAAAGGTGAATTATCTGCACTGAATGATGATTGTCCGCGGATACGGATTTTTGAGCTTCCTCCGGCACCTGAAGCAAGAACTGAGACGTTCAGTCCGGCGATCTTACCGGCAAGGTTGTTGGCAAAGTTAACATTGCTGGCATTTACGATTTGTTCTGTTTTTACTGAGGTTGCAGAATAACCAAGGCTTTTGGCTTCTCTCTGTATGCCAAGTGCAGTAACAACCACTTCATCCATCTGAAGTATCGTCTCTTCCAGTGATATATTTATTACTGACTGGTTTCCGACAGTTACCTCTTTGGTTCCGTAACCTATGAATGAGAATTGGAGAACAGCACTCTCATTTGGTATTTGGATGGCATAAATTCCATTTCCATCTGTTACAGTACCAACTGATGACCCTTTTACAATAACAGTTACTCCGGCTAATGGAATTCCTTTCATGTCAGTAACAATACCATTTACCCTAGATTGCTGCTGGTTTTTTAATGAGGCTTTCAACTCATCATTGAACAGTAAGATCTGTTTATCATTAATACTATATTTTATTTCAGTGCCATCAAGGAGCTTATTTAGCACCTGTGTAATTGGCTCACTCCGGGCCTCGATATCAACTTTCTGGCTTACATCAATAATCCTGGAGCTATACAGAAAGTAGAATTCACTTTGATTTTCAATTACATTCAGAACGCTATGTAAAGGAACGCCGTTCATGGCAAGGCTTAACCTTGTGTTCTGCGCATAAGAAGGCTTCGCATTAACACATAAAACAGTGATCAGTAAAAGCAAGCTGGATATTTTCATAATCCTGAGTGTTTGGTTCGAGCAGATTTTAAATAATACCGTTCGATTTAAAATGAATATCTTTTTCATAAATTTGAATGATTTAGGTATTGGACAAATACTAAATTGCATTAAAATCACATTATCAAGTGAATGATGCTAAATTGACAGGAGAGTCTGGCAGGACTTTCCTGTTTTTTCATATGAAGTGTGGTTCTGTCATAGGCTTCATTTATTAGGTTAGTTTAATGGTTAGTATCATTATTTAGTTTTTTCTCGACCAGATAACAATCTTTGGTTTTAAATACTGCTTGTCATTTACAGAGGTCCTGTTGTAGACTTTGTAAGAAATGGGACTGACTGTTCCAAGCATTTGCATTACTTCTTCAATTGATTCATCAATAAATGTGGCAGTATACTTGAGATCCAGTAAATTCGGTCCCTGGACCTCAAAAACAACATTGTATCGCCTTGCTATCTTCCTTAATGCTTCCTCCAGCGGTGTGTCAATCAATCTCAGTTTATTTTCCTTCCAGGCGGTGTAAGTCTCTGTTGTCACATTTCTTATGATCGTTTCTTTCGATTTGCTGAAAAATACTGCCTGTTGTCCGGGATTCACATCAAATGTTTTATTATCAGATTGTGTAGTAAAAGATATATGCCCTTCTTCAAGTGTTGCTTCAATCCGGTTATCATTTTTATATGAATAGACATTGAACCTGGTTCCGGTGGCAGTAATATATATCGAGTCAAGCTGAACCAGGAAAGGTTTATCAGGGTTTGTCCTTACATCGAAATATGCTTCTCCCTTTAATTTTACGCTTCTTGTATTTCCGTTATAATCATTATCGTACGTGAGGCTTGTACCTGAATTGAGCGTTACAATTGTGGAGTCCGGAAGAATAATACTGGCTTTTTCTCCTTCACCGGTCATAATTGCCGAGTTTGATTTTGCCGTATTTCCATCTGTTTTGGGATATTTTATCAGGGAAGCTCCAATTACTGCGATAAGTATCAAAGATGCTGCAACAAGGACTGCTGCTAACCTTTTTTTGCTGATAATGACTATAGAACTTCTGTTATCTTCCATTCCCGATTTTTCCTTCAAAATGTTCCAGCCATTATCAGTCGTGTTTAAGACATCCTGGTTCAGATTAGCTATTTGCCAGAGTTCATTTTCCTTGTCAAAATACCGCCTCGTTTTACTGTCGGATCTTAGATAGACCATGAGCTGGTCAAGCTCCGAATCGGAAATTTCCTTCGACAGGTACCTTAATACAAGTTCTTCAAAATGATTTCCTTCAGCCATAATCATTGATTGGTCAGCTTTAACAGATACTACAAGCAAGCAGGTACTTACCCTTATCCAAAAAATAAAAAATATTACAGGAAATCAGCAAGCTCTGAACGGAGAATCCTGAGTGCTTTTGACATATGTACTTCAACAGTTTTAACTGAAATATTAAGCCTTTCTGCAATCTGAAGGTATTTCAATCCTTCTTTTCTGCTTAATTCGAATACTTTTTTGCATTGTGCAGGAATTTTATTCAATGCAAACTGTATCTCATTTTCAAGTTCCTTACCAAGGTAGGTTTCGTATGATGATAATTCACTGTTATCTATGTATGTAACCTTAAGTATTTCAAGGTATTTGGATTCAACCTTCCTGTAGCGAAGATGATTCAGGCTGAGGTTGCGGGTAATCTTGAATACGAGTGAAACCAGGGAACTGTTTGTATCTATGTCATTCCTGTTTTCCCAGATTTTCAGAAATGCATCTGAAACGATGTCACAAGATTCATCATAATTCTGAATGAATTTATTGCTGTAACAGCATAGCCGGACATAGTACTTTCGAAAGAATAATTCAAAAGCCTGATTATCCCCTCGTTTAATTCTGCTGGCCAGCAAATCTTCCATCTATTCTTCAGAATAGTTAGACATCCAATTTTAGAGTGCATTAAATTAAGAATTATTAACAGACAATTTACCTGTAATTATAAATTCTTATTATTAAAAATTTATCCGCAGGATAAAGCTAGGCAGCTTATTCTGCTTTAGCTTTTGCTTCTGACACCTTTGCAACCTTTCTTACAGGGAACATGCCCGGCAGAATGACGTTCAGAAGCTTTTTGCCAAGCAATCCAAGGCGTATAGCAAAATAAAGGCAGCCAAGGCTTAGGAGCAGTGTTAAGATAAAATTACCCGACCTGGCTGAAAAGAACATTGTTGCAGCAAGTATAGAAATTGCAATGCTGAATAAAATTTTCTTTTTAAGCAGTGGGGGAGTAAGGGTCTTAAACCTGTAAAGGCCGTCTGTTACCCCGGTCGCCACTGCTACCACCAATGTTGGGGGAAAGGCATACAGGCAGAATATATATGCATTGGTAAAAATTTCCGGATGAACATCAGGAAAAAGCCTTGTGAATATCAGTAATGCCGGTATAAGAAACACAAATGTCTGGGATAGATGGATAGCAATGGGATGCATATCAAGACTTAGTATGAAGAGCCTGTTCAGGGCTACCCTTTCACGGTATGGTTCAAATACCTTTGCAGACATTCCACAGGCCGGGCATACATCTTTTAATTTTCCTGCTTCCATTACATAACCACAGGCTTTACATCTTACCAGTTCTTTCATTGATTGAGATTTAGAGTTATCCGTATTATTATCAGTCAACTTGCTGATGCAAGATAAAATATCCTTTGTAAATTTTTAAATTTGCCCTCAAATTTCTGATTAATGAGATTACCGTTACTTGAAGATATACAAAAAGCTCATGCGCGGATAAGGCCATATATCCATTGGACGCCTGTTCTAACATCAATCCAGTTGAATGACATTTTTGGTTGTGAACTTTACTTTAAATGTGAAAATTTCCAGAAAGCAGGTGCCTTTAAATTTCGCGGGGCTACTAATGCAGTTCTCTCTTTAACACCTGAAGAAAAAAGGAGGGGAGTTGTGACACATTCTTCAGGCAACCATGCTGCAGCGCTTGCTCTTGCTGCGAGGATGAATGGAATAAAGGCACGTATCGTGATGCCTGAAAATGCACCTGTTGTAAAAAAGAATGCAGTAGAAGGATATGGAGGTATAATAACATTCTGCACACCTACCCAGGCAGCAAGGGAAGAAACTACAAGACTGATAATGGAGCAAACCGGAGCCTTTCTGGTTCATCCTTATGATAATTTCAATGTTATTTGCGGACAGGGAACTGCTGCACTGGAGCTTATTGATCAGGTCCCTGGTATCGAAAATCTCATCACACCAGTTGGTGGTGGTGGCCTGCTAAGTGGTTCTTCAATTTCAGCAAAGGGGATAAATCCCAATATAAATGTTTTTGGAGCTGAACCTCTCAATGCCAATGATGCCTGGAAATCTTTTACAACAGGAGTTCTGGCTCCTTCAATAAGCCCCAAAACAGTCGCCGACGGGCTTCTGACGTCTCTAAGTGAGCTTACATTCACAATTGTAAGGCAGAATGTTTCAGGAATATTGACAGTTAAAGAAGAATCAATAATTGAATGCATGCTTCTTATTTGGGAACGCATGAAAATAATAATTGAACCATCCTCAGCTACTGTGCTGGCTGTAATCAAAGAAAACCCCTCAATGTTCAGGGGGCAGAAAACAGGACTTATCTTATCAGGAGGGAATGTTGATTTCAGGAAGCTGCCTTTCTAGTTTCTCAGCCTGAAGAAGGCAGTAACAGGGTAATGGTCTGAATATTTAACCTTGATGATTTCAAAGTAATTGTTAATCAATGAATCATCATATAGTATATAATCGATCCTGTTAGGAGGATAATTGCCTTTATATGTAAATCCTGCCCCATAGCCTGAATTTACGAATGAATCATTCAGCCCCTTCCTTATCTTCCTGTAAGCATACGAAACAGGAGTATCGTTGAAATCCCCAGAAACAATGACAGGATATGGTGATTTTTTTATGTGATCCTTAACTGCCTGTGCCTGTCTCGATCTGCTTATGAATCCTTTTCTGAGCCTTGAATAAAGGTTCTTTGTGACCTCGCTGAAGGATTCTTTGTCATCGTTCGATGTAATTTCTGCAATGAAAGATCTTTCCATCCTTTTAAGCCTGAATGACTGCAGGTAGTTATTGTAAACCCTGAAAGTGTCTTTATTGATTATGATATCTGAGTAGATCGTTAAACTTGAAGAACCCGGATGTTCAACTTCTCCTTTGTTGATTATAGGGAACCGGGTCAGTGTCACAATGCCATAATACCTGTTTTTGCCATTACCGAACATCCTGATATGTGAATTATACTTCAATCCGGTTGCAGTATTAAATGCTGCCCTTATTGCTGACGGGCTTCCTTCAGTGAAGAACTCCTGGAATAACAGGATGTCAGGTTTCTGGGTGCTTATAAATTCGTAGATATTATTCTGGGAGACAAGCCTTTTATTGTCAAGGTAATTGAAAAGGTGAACATTATAGCTCATCACCTTGAAAGTATTTCCCTTATCTGCCCTTGTTTTGAACAGCTGAATGTAGTTGAGAAAATGGTTAAACCCAATTATTATTATGACCAGGGAGATCAGTGCTTCAAGCCTCAGCATCATTGCCCAGATAATGATCAGAAGAATATTTGCCAATAGTAAATAAGGGTATGCAAGACCGAAAAAAGCAGGAAAAGCAATATGTATAGGATTGATATGTACAGCCAGGTATGAAATCAGCAATGCAACACCAATCAATATGTTAACAGTAAGAAGTAACCTGTATATGAGTTTTTTCAAAGCAGGAACTAATTTTTGTTCTGACTTTCTCTGAAGAGTATATCTTTTTCCTCCCTGGTAAGACTATCATATCCGGCCTTGGAGATTTTATCAAGTATGTTGTTTATACTTTTCTGCCTCTCTGCTTTCATCTGGTTATATTCATGGTCAGTAGCCGGCTTCTTATGTGTGACCCTTAGTTTCTTCCTGGGCTTGAGCCATGTTGCAAAGTAATCAATGATCCTGTTAAGCCCCCTTGCTGCATCCCTGCCTTTCCTGAGGTTCATAGTGTAAAGATAGCCAAAAATTGCTCCGCCGATATGGGCCAGCTTGCCGCCTGAATTTGAAGAAAAATCAACAAATGATGTGAGGATTAAAATTCCAAGAGCCATATACTTTATCCTGATCCTTCCGATCAGGAACAAATTTATCTGGTAATCAGGAACATAGGCTGCAATGGATATTACAATAGCCATCACTGAAGCTGATGCGCCAATTGCAACTGATTCAGAAACAACGCCAGTAAATGCCGGGAAAACATTAAATGAAAATACATAAACCAAAGCACCTGACAACCCTCCAAGGATATAGACCGCAGTAAGCTTCCTTTGATCAAGATATTCAAGAAATATCATACCAAACCAATAAAGCCAGAGCATATTAAAAAGGATATGCAGAATATCCTTATGGGTAAACATGTATGTCAGGGGCGACCAGGGCCTTGTTATAAGGACGTTCAGATCAGCTGGTACCGCCAGGAATGAGACGAGTGCAGAAGGAATGGTGCTGTTGCTGAGAAGAAATCCGATAATTGATGCAACCGCTATGATGACAAAGATGGCTACATTAATATATATTAGTTTTATCAGATTATTTCCCTTCCTGAATGAGCTCAGGATATCATCAAAAAATCCCATTAATAGAAATAATTAGTTGTTTTTCTCCAGTATCTGATAAGGATATATCCAAACAGCATCCCTCCCAGGTGCGCAGCGTGTGCTATGTTACTTCCAGGCTGGGTTACTGCCATATAAAGTTCAATGGCGCCATATGCCATTACAAAATATTTTGCCCTGATTGGTATAGGCGGTATGAGCAGCATTAGCTGGGTATTAGGGAACAGTACGCCAAATGCCAGCAGAATACCGAATACTGCTCCAGATGCACCCACAGTAGGTGTGTTTAGAAGTATCTGCAACTTCAGCATCTCCGGATCAGGAAGCGCTTGCCCTTTTCTGAATAATTCGGTTCCATTTTCCAGTACATATGCCAGGCTGTCTGGATCGAGATGTTTAACTATTGAGGCATACTGGAAAGCAATTACAGTTTCATGGGTAATTGCAGCGCCTATCCCGCAAACAAGATAATACAGGAGAAATCTTTTTGATCCCCAGGTACTTTCAAGAACCTGTCCAAAGATAAAAAGAGCATACATGTTAAAGAGCAGATGTAAAAAGCCGCCATGCATAAAAATGTGTGTTACAATCTGCACCGGCATGAACTGGTCAGATTTTGGGAAATACAATCCCAGTATGCTGTTCAGATCAATGCCAAATGCCGTAATTGCAGCATAGTTTGCAAGCAGCATAAGAACATTGAGCATTATTATATTCTTTACTGCAGGCGGTAAACCAAAAAAACCTCGTCCGTATCCGTTCATTTATTTTTATTTAATTCTTCAAATTTGTCATATAAAATTCTTACAGATCATCCAAACCTCTTGTCTATATCCTCCATCGATATAATATTTATTATTGGCTTTCCCTTTGGTGAATAGTTTGGAGATTTGCAGGCAAAAAGGCTGTCAAACATCTCCTCCATTTCAATCTGCTCAAGGAACTTTCCATAAGGTATAGCTGAAGCTCCTGCCATTGCTGCTGCAACTTTTTCTTTTGCACCTGTGGCAAGTGATTCCTCTGTGCTCTTGTATTCTTCGATCAGTATTTCAAGCAGTTCATTAATATCGGCTGCATTATCCAGTACCGGCCTTCCTGTGATTTTGATCCTGTTCTCTCCCGCATCTTCAAACATAAAACCAAGCTTTCTGAGCTCGTTCTCTATTTCCCTGAAAACGAGGAAATCTGAAGGATTGATATTGACGGTAACTGGAAACATCTCAGTCTGTGCTGCAGTATGATTGCTGTTAAGATTATCCTGAAAACGTTCGTAAAGTATCCTTTCATGAGCTCGTTTCTGATCAATAAGCATCAATCCGGATTTCACCTGGCATACTATATATTTATTCTTAATCTGAAAAAACTTTCTCCTGGCTTCAATAGTATCAAACGAAGTACTTGATATATTGTTCTCAATGCCTGTATACAGCTTCTCCCACCCGTTAGATTTTTCTTTATCGAATCTGTCCGTAAAATCAGCTCTCGATAACAGCCTTTCCTCACCATCAAAAGGATTGTAGGATGGATTGATCCTAATTTGTGGTTGTTCTGGCATCGTTCTGCCTGTACCGATTACAGGTATTTCAACAAGTCCCTCATTATCAAAATCAATGGATGGCACTATATTGAATCTTCCAAGAGCCTCCCTTACAGAAGCCATCAGTATCTGCCAGATAGCTCTTTCATCCTCGAACTTGATTTCTGTTTTGGTTGGATGTATATTGATATCGATGGTGGCAGGATCAGCTTCCATATAAATAAAATATGAGGGTATTGCTTCAGATGGAAGTATATTCTGGTAAGCTTCAGCAACTGCTTTATGAAAGTAAGGATGTTTCATAAACCTGTTGTTGACGAAGAAAAACTGTTCACCATATGTTCTTCTTGCATTTTCAGGCTTGCCGATAAATCCGCTGATACTTATAAGGCTTGTCTCAGTCTGAAGTGTAATAAGATCCTGTTTTATCTGTGCTCCGAATATTCCTATAATCCTTTGTCTCAGGTTCGTTGAGGGAAGGTTGTATACTTCGGTGTCATTATGGATCAGGCTGAACTTTATAGCAGGATGGGCAAGGGCGATTTTTTGAAACTCATTGACAATATGCCGCATCTCAGTATTGTCCGTTTTAAGGAACTTGCGTCTTGCAGGAATGTTGAAAAACAGGTTTTTAACTGAAAAGGAAGATCCCGGTGGACAGCTGCATGGTTCCTGTTTTTCAACATGAGAACCGCTTATTATTACCTGGATACCAGTATCACTATCATGCATTCTTGTCCTTAGCTCAACCATTGCAACAGCTGCTATTGATGCAAGTGCTTCACCCCTGAAGCCTTTTGTCCGTATTGCAAAGAGATCATGTGCAGAGCTGATCTTTGATGTGGCATGTCTCTCGAATGCAAGCCTTGCATCAGTCTCCGACATTCCTGTGCCATTGTCAATGACCTGGATCAGTGTTTTTCCTGAATCTTTAATTAAAACAATGATATCATCAGCATCTGCATCCACGGCATTTTCAACAAGCTCCTTTATCACCGATGCAGGTCTCTGAATGACCTCTCCTGCAGCGATCTGATTGGCAACTGAATCGGATAATAGCTTGATAATATCGGGCATCAGGTTAAGGTTTAGATAAATTTCAGGGTGTAGCCATTAAACTGTATGCAAATATATAAATTATTGAGGATGTAAATTCCAGGTTTAGCTGACCATGAAATTGAGGCATGACCATAATCAATTCAATGATTATTTTAAATTTGTATCTTGATTTAATAATTCTTAACATTAAGCAGGGGAGGTCAAGTCAATAATTTATGACTTGCTTACATTCTTGAAAATCTATTTACGTGCTAAAAATAATTCAAAATGAAATCTGAACTGAAACAGGAATACAGTTGGGCAATTGTTGTCCCGACAAGCATGGGAGTGAGGATTACACCTTCAAACAATCAGCCTGTGCATTGCAGCGATACATTTTTTATGCATGCAACAAGTGCTGAATCGAATGTTGTAAGTATATCTTCTTACCTTGGTTTGCCGGTTAAGGTACTTACAACATTTGTAAAGGATAGTCCTGTTGCCCGTTTCATCAAGGATAATCTTGCTTCACGACATATTTCATGGGAAGGGCCGGAGGTAGAACAGGAAGGGCCATGGGGTTTCAGGCACCAGTTTAATATTGCTGATACCGGGTTTGGATCGCGCGGGCCACGTGTTCATAATGACCGTGCCGGTGAAGTTGGCAGAACACTCAATATAAAAGATTTCGATCTCGAGAGGATATTTGGAAAAGAAGGGGTTGGAATACTTCATCTTTCCGGCCTCATTGCTGCACTGTCACCCGAAACTACAAGGTTCTGCCTTGAGCTGGCACGTTCGGCAAAAAAGCATAATACACTTATATCATTTGATCTTAATTACAGGGCATCATTCTGGAAGGGACGGGAGAATGAACTTTCCGAGAGTTTTGGCGAGATAGCTTCAATAGCAGATATTCTTGTAGGCAATGAAGAAGATTTCCAGCTTTGTCTTGGTGTTGAAGGGCCGGAAGAAGGCGGTAAGGATCTTGCAGGCAAAATTGACAGTTTCAGGGAAATGATAACAAGGGTAAGAAGAGCATACCCTTACGCTTCAGTATTTGCGACAACACTTAGACAGGTTATAAGCGTGAATGAACATCTTTGGGGTGCAATCATGCTCGAAAATGACAGCTGGCATGTTGTTGAACCGAGGTCTATTCATATTCTCGACAGAATAGGCGGAGGTGATGGTTTTGTAGGCGGCCTTCTATATGGAATTCTGAAAAGATGGGAACCTGAAAAATGGATCCGCTTTGGATGGTCTACAGGTGCCCTTGCAACAACTGTTCTTACAGATTATGCCCTGCCTGTAGACGAGGAGCAGGTATGGAGCATCTGGAAAGGAAATGCAAGAGTAAGACGCTGATTCAGGTTGTCTTCCTGTACCTTCTCACAGCCAGGATGCTGAAAAATACAGCAATTCCGGTTAAAGAAAGAATATCGTAGAGGATATCAGTAATCCCTGATCCTTTAAGCATTACCATCCTGTTGATCTTTATCAGGTAAGATACCGGGTTAATGAGGTCAAATCTACGGGCCCAAACAGGCATGCTTTCCAATGGCGTAAAAATACCGCTCATCAGGATAAATATTATCATGAAAAAGAAAGAGATGAACATGAATTGCTGCTGAGTTCCGGAGAAGGTTGAGATAAACAGTGCAAGGGAAAGTACGGCAATAAGAAATATAGAAGCTCCCAGAAACATTAACAGGATGCTGCCAATTACAGGTATGTTAAATGCTATCTTTCCCAGGATCAGTCCAAGCGACAGATCTGCCAGCCCTATTAGTAAAAAAGGGACCATTTTTGCCGTCATGAACTGGTACTTTCTGACAGGGGTGACATTTATCTGCTCAATAGTTCCTATTTCTTTTTCCCTCACCATGTTGAGACCTGCGAGCAGGAATCCGATGGCAGTTACAAGAACAACAAGGATCCCGGGAAGCATGTAATATTTATAATTAAGGTCCTCATTGTACCAGTACCTGTTTGTCACCTCAATAATCCCAGGCATTGAAATGCCATTATTAATCACCCTCCTGCCTGAGAGGTCCATGTTGTAATCTCTTATTACACCATTGAGGTATGACCATGACAGCTGTGCAGATGAAGCGTTGATTGCATCGGCATTGATCATAACTCTGGCTGTAGTGCCTGTTACAATGTCCTTACCAAAGCCTTCAGGAATCTCCAAAATAATTGAGCTTTTATTTTTTTTAAGCTGTTCCTCGGCATCTTTTCTGGAATAAGACATGTTAGCAATACTGAAGAACTCTGACCCATCCAGCCTGCTGATCAGCTCCCTTGATTCCGGGGTCAGATCATAATCCAGGACAGTCAGAGCCACATTCCTTATTTCAAAGGTAACAGCCGGAACAAGGATGAGCATCTGAATTATAGGCACAGCAAATATTGCCTTCGAGATGAACTTATTCCTGAAGATCTGTATGAACTCTTTTCTTATAAGGTATAATATTGTTCTCATAATAAACCGGACATTACTCCAGTCTTGTTTTAAATTTTTTCATACTCAGAAAGATAAACACCAGAGTCATAAGAATAATGATCAGGGTCTCTTTCCAGACATAGCCTAAGCCCTGGCCTTTTATCATGATATTTTTGATTATAACAATAAAGTACCGTGGAGGAAGCACCATGCTGACATAATTATATATCCCAGGCATATTTTCTATCGGAAAGATGAATCCTGAGAGAAGAATTGTCGGTAGCATTAATCCTATTAACGATATGAAGATTGCCTGCTGCATGCTTGAAGAGACAGTTGAAATAAGAATTCCCAGCGTGAGGCTCATAAGTATGTAGAGCATGCTTTCCCCTAACAGGAGAATAATGCTTCCCTTTACCGGGAGATCAAAAACAAGCCACGATAGTAATAATATAAGTATAACATTGACAAGTGAAAGAAGAAAATAGGGCACAACTTTCCCCAATATTATCTGGACAGGCCGTAATGGTGATACAAGCAATACTTCCATGGTACCGAACTCCTTCTCACGTGTAATTGTTACAGATGTCATCAGGGCACATATTAGTATAAGTATCAATGTTATAACCCCCGGGACGAACATGAAATGACTCCTGAGCTCCGGGTTGTAGAACATTCTTATCTCAGGCTGGATTGCCATGCTGATATCCTGATTATTTAATTCTCGGGAGAAATCATTTATTATAGCCATGGCATAGTTGGTGACGAGGGTTGCAGTATTAGGCTCAGAGCCATCAGCTATTATCATTAGGGGTGCCTTGCCTTCAGATATGATTCTGTCGCCGAAATTCTCACCAATTATAAATACCGCCTTGGTCTTTCCAGCTTTGAAAAGGCCATCTATTTCATTGTAACTCTCAAGTTGTCCTGTTTCCCTGAAGAAATCTGAGGATACCAGCTTTGCTGAAAGTTCCTGGGAGAGCTCATCTTTTGAAAGATCAAGGATTCCTATGCCTGCATTTTTCAGATCCATCGAAATGGCATATCCGAATATCAATATTTGCGCTGCCGGAATACCAAACAGAATTATAAGGGTACGATAATCCCTGAAAATGTGAAGAAATTCTTTTTTTATGAATCCCAGAAAGCGTTTCATTTTTACATATGATAGTTATGCAGTGGTTACTGATGGTCTTGCAATTCTGATAAAAACTTCCTCAACTGAATTTGCATTATATTGTTTCTTCAGGTTTGCCGGTGTATCGAGAGCTACAATCCTTCCTTCGTTCATTATTGAAATCCTGTCGCAATATTCGGCTTCATCCATATAATGCGTAGTGACAAAGATTGTAATTCCACCAGCCGCAGTCTCATAGATCATTTCCCAGAATTGCCTTCGTGTTATTGGATCTACGCCTCCTGTAGGCTCATCAAGAAACACGATTTTGGGCTTATGGATGAGAGCAACTGAAAAAGCAAGCTTTTGCTTCAGGCCCAATGGGAGGTCCGATATTATGCTGTTCTCATAATTATTGAAATTAAGCCTGTTAAGCAATTCAGATGATCTTTCCCGTATCTGTTGCTTTTTTAGACCGTATATTCCTCCATACAACACTATATTTTCCTTAACTGTAAGGTCTTCGTAAAGTGAAAATTTCTGGCTCATATAGCCTATGTTCCTTTTGATATTCTCGGGCTCCTTGCCAGCATCGTGTCCGGCAACTATAACACTCCCCGAAGTAGGTGCAGATAATCCTGAAAGAATCCTTATTGCCGTTGTTTTTCCTGCACCATTTGCACCGAGAAATCCAAATATTTCACCCTCATAGACCTCAAAATTCAGATCATCGTTTGCCACGAAACTGCCGAATTTTTTATAAAGATGATGTACTGAAATTACCGGATCCCGTCTCATAATAATCAAATCTTATCCATTAATTCAAGGAATCTGTCCTCTATCCCTGCAACTGATTCTTCGATTGTATAATTCTCTATACCTTCATTCCTCAGATGGGATCTCAGTGTATCATCTATAGTATCTGAATTAGTTGTAAGGTGAACAGAATCTCCAAAGGGAAAGGCGGTGAGCGTTTCATGATAGCTCCTCAGGGCTTTAATAAGCTTATATCTTGCATCAGCCTTTACAACAAACATCTTTCTTGAAAAGCCCTTGCATACATATTGTGGAGTATCCACAGCAAGAATCCTTCCTTTCTGAATCAGGGCAATCCTGTCACATTTCATTGCTTCATCCATATATGGCGTGGAGACAACAACCGTTATGTTATGCTTTTTCAGCCTTGAGAGCATTGTCCAGAATTCAGCTCTCGACACAGCATCGACTCCAGTTGTAGGCTCATCAAGTACCAACAGGGCAGGCTTGTGGATAAGGGCACAGGAGAGTGCCAGTTTTTGCTTCATCCCGCCTGATAGTTTTCCTGCAAGTCTTTTTCTGAAGGGCTCAATCTGAGAATAAATATCCCTGATCAGATCATAGTTTTCACTTACTGTTGTACCGAATACCGTTGCGTAAAAATTGAGGTTTTCCTCCACGGAAAGGTCCTGGTAGAGACTGAACCTGCCTGGCATGTAACCTATTTTTTTTCGTAATTGCCTGAAATCCTTAACACAGTCATGCCCGAGCACAAGGACAGAACCCTTATCAGGAAGCATCAGAGTTGTAAGAATGCGGAACAAAGTTGTTTTACCTGAACCGTCAGGGCCAATGAATCCAAAAATTTCAGATTTACCAACAGTGAAGCTGACATCGCTAAGGGCCGTAGTTTGCCCAAAACTTTTAAATAAGCCGGATGCTTCAATTACGTTATTCATTTTTAAAATATAGCTTCACCAGGCATTCCGGATTTTATCGAACCATCATTTTGCACATTTATTGTTACAGCGTATACAAGCGTAACCCTTTCCTCCTTTGTCTGAATTATTTTCGGGGTAAATTCAGCATTAGGTGAGATATACGAAACAATTCCCTTGAAATTTCTGAATGAATCTTCTCCCTCATCTATCCTTACTTCACATTCCTGTCCTGTTTTTATGCTTCCTATTTCAGCACCGCTTACATACACCTTTAGCTTCATCTCATTCAGATCAGCAATTTTTGCCAACGGTCTGCCTGAAGCTGTCAATTCACCTTCTTCAGCATATTTCTGGATAAGAGTGCCGTCGATAGGGCTCTTGATCGTTGCGCGTGCAATCTGCTCATTAAGGGTTGCCATTTTCGATTCATAAGCCTGGAGCTCAGCAGAGATTGAATTTTTCTGTGTTGAATTTGCAGCTATCTGCTTTTCAATGACTGCTTTCTGTCCCCTGAGATCGTCCATCTGCTTCTCGGGTGCAGCCTCTTCGGCAAGCATCCTGGTGGTCCTGTCAATGTTAATGTTGAGGTTCTCTATCTGCTGAAGCAGTATAGCATTCTGGGCATCAGTAGATAAAAGTTTTGTCCTGACTCCCTTCATTGCTGCATTAAGCTCATTTCTTTGTAATATCAGGAGTGTTGTGTCAATAACCGCAACTACATCATTTTTTTTGAGCAGTGATCCCTCAGAAGGAGAAAACTGTACAACCCTCCCGGTAGCTTCGGAGGACACTGTAACTTCCCTGGCTTCAAAATTTCCATATGCATCGGCTTCAGAATTTTTGTTATTGCATGCTGTAAATGCGGCTGCAGCCAGGATCGTGAAAAGTATTGTCTTTCTCATATTTATTTGATATCTGTTCCTGAGATATTATAATATTCAGCTCTGGCGAGAGCAAGATTAATTTTATGGATTTCTGAATTAACAGCAACCTGCTTTTCTGAATTGAGTATGTAAAGGTATTCCGAAGATGTAATTACCCCATTCTGGTATTGTGATTCGGCAGATCTTGTAATGCTTTTTTTGAGATCTACAAGCTGCTTGTCTGTCTCCAGCAGCTTTTCAAGATTTATTATTTCAGAATGCTTAAGCTCAAGCTGCCTTTCAAGTGTTTCAGTCATATCTTGTTTTCTGCTGTCAATTATATTTTTTTGAATTGAAATAATCTGTCTTTCATTTTTTGCATTATTCCAATCAAAAATTTTCCATTTTATTCCTGCACCTATTATATAATATGTATCGAAACTGTTGGCAAAGAAATTGGTGCCCGGAGGGTTCCCATAACCAAGGGTGGCAAATCCGAAGGCTTTAGGCATTTGTTTACTCCTGATCAGCTGCTCGCCTACTGATAACTGATCTTTTTTAAGATCCATCAGTTGTAATTCCGGCCTGATTATATCAGTCCTTGCTATTGTCTGGTATTCTGGGAGGACCAGACTGTCAGATTCTGTTAATTCTATTCCGGTAAGTGATGCCAGCACTTTAGTGAAAGACTTTTTCCTGGTCTCATTTTCTGAGATCTGCTGGGATAAACTTATCTGCTCTGAAAGAAGCATATCCGCATCAGCTTTTGTGAGAACACCGTTTTCAACAGCAGATCTTACCGACATCAATCTTTTCTCAATTACATTAAGGTAATTCTCAAGCAATTCTTTCTGACGTTCAAGAAGAATAATGTTAAAGAATACTGAATTCACCTGTCCTTTAAGCTTATAGAGTTCCGCTTCGGTCTGTTTAACATTCACCTTTAACCCGGCCCTTTCAAGCTCTCTCGAGCTTTTTATCGCTCCTCCGTCATATATTACCTGGTTAATTTCAATAGTTAATTTATACTGGTCATTCGGAAGAGGCTGAAATGCATTACCTAATCCTGGAACAGGCAGAGATCCGAGAACAGAACTCAGATCAGGAACATCGGAGTTATAGATAAAGCTGCCATTGAAATCAACAGAAGGAAGCCATCCGGAAGATATGTTCCTGTCTTTGATCGATGATATTTCTGTGAAGAGATTCTTTTCAGAATTCAGGATGTTTGCAGAAACAGCTGAATTATAACATTCTTCCAGCGTAACTGCTTTTTGCGCATGAATTGCATCTATCCCTGATGAGAAAAGAATAATCCATAGCAAAAATGTAATGGAAGATAACTGGCAGATACTTTTCCTTATACGCATAAATATCTTTGTTAAGATTTTTTCTTTATAGACCTTATTACAAAATCGGCAGCATAATCCTTCCGGTTCTCAAGATATTCATTGAAGGTTATTCCATGCTGACTCAGGATAGTTTCGAAAATTCCTTTTGCTGCAAATGGGAATACACTAATGGAAACTATTGTTGTCATTAGCTGAGGCAGATCTTTTTCAGTAATGTTGTATTTATGAAGTTCGGGGCCATGTTGTTCAATAATTTTTTTCCAGAGTCCCGGTATATCGATTGTATTTAAAATCTTTTTAATTCTCTGCGGGTTGCTGTTTATCTCGTTAATGACAAATGCAGGCAACCTTGGATTTTTTTGCAGAAATGTTATATGCTCAATGTAAAAGAACCTTATTTTTTCTTCCAGTGACATTTTATTATCCATTACCGGACTGAACTTGGAGATCATCTTTTCAGCCAGTTTTGTAAATACTGCCTCAAAAAGCTGATCTTTTGTACGGAAATAATAATGTAACAACGCTTTGTTTATTCCAGCTCTATCAGCTATATGCTGCATTCTTGCCCCAGTAAGGCCTTTTTCTTCAAAGACTTCTGTGGCAGCCTCGAATATCTTTTCTTCAGTCTTATCACTTGCCATTTGTATCTTGGATTAACCAAATAGTTTAACCAAAAAGGCAAATGTATTACTTTATTTTATTATTCAAAAACTTACAAATATCATAATGACCCCCTATTGGAAATGGGTATAAAACATAAAAAACATATTAAAAAGTTTATGACCCCCTCAAAAAGACCCCATAAAACAAAAAAATATATTAAAAAGTTACATGTAGCCCCTAAATGTATTATATTTGTCTCCATAATCTATATTATTATGAAAAAGGTATTAATGAAAGCAATGGTTACAACGGTGGTAATACTACTGGCAGGTAATGTATTATCAGCACAGTCAGTTACTGAAATTGACTCGGGAGCAACATCGTGGATGCTTACATCCACAGCCCTCGTATTATTGATGATCCCCGGTTTGGCTATGTTCTATGGAGGGTTGGTAAGATCAAAAAACGTACTTGGCACAATAATGCACAGTTTTGTATCAATGGGCATTATAAGCGTTATCTGGGTAGCCGTTGGCTACAGCATGTCCTTTGGGAAAAATGTTTTCTTTGGATTGTTTGGATGGGATAATAATTATTTCTTTCTGAAAGGAATAGATTCAGCTATTATGTCAGCCGGAATCCCGGAATATGTTTACTCAATGTTCCAGGGAAAGTTTGCAATAATTACCCCTGCAATTATCGCGGGAGCATTTGCTGAAAGGGTGAACTTCAGGGCATATTGTTTCTTTATTGCTGCTTGGAGTCTGCTGGTTTATAACCCTTTATGCCATTGGGTATGGGCATCAGATGGATTTCTTTTTAATCTTGGTCCGAAAGGTGCAATCGATTTTGCAGGCGGGACAGTTGTTCACATCTCTGCCGGTGTAAGTGGTCTTGTTGCTGCATTGTACCTTGGCGCACGACGCGGTTTCCCTTATCAGGTAATAAGGCCGAACAATCTTGTAATCACCATGTTAGGCGCTGGATTGTTATGGGTGGGATGGTTTGGATTTAATGCAGGAAGCAGTGTTTCATCAGGTCTCAGCACCGCACAGGCACTTACAGCCACCCAGGTTGCTGCAGCTTCTGGTGCGCTGGCCTGGATATTAATTGAAGGATTTCACCAGGGGAAGAGCACATCACTTGGTTTTGCCAGCGGTATTCTTGCCGGGCTTGTTGCAATAACACCTGCCGCAGGGGTTGTTCAGCCCGTTGGTGCAATGATACTTGGAATCTCAGCATCAATTGTATGTTATATGGCAATCCAGATGAAAAATAAACTTGGTTATGACGATAGTCTTGATGCTTTCGGAATACATGGTATAGGTGGTATTACAGGAGCAATCCTTCTGACCTTTTTCATTCGTCCTGTATGGTGGGAAGAAGCTGCTGCTGCAGCCGGCAGTAATTGGGGTATTTTAAACCAGCTCGGAATCCAGGTACTGGCAGTTGCAATCGCTGCAACTTATGCAGCATTGATGACATTACTTATTATTTATGTATTAAATAAATTCATAAGGTTCAAATCTAGTGAATCAGATGAAATGGCAGGCCTCGACCGCTCATACCACGGTGAAAGAGGTTACGGCATGATTAACCCAAGCTAAATTCTTACAAATATGAAACTTATTACAGCAATTATAAGGGAAGCCCAGCTTGACAAAGTGCGCGAGGCACTAATTGAAGCAGGTATAACACGAATAACTGTATCCCAGGTATCGGGACATGGCAGGCACAGGATTGAAGAGATGTACAGGGGCCAGGTGATTACCCCGGATCTTGCTCCGAAAATCAGGATAGATATTGCAGTTAACGATTCATTTGTGGATATCACAGTTGATACAATATTGAGCTCTGCCCGTACCAATGGTGGAAAACTTGGAGATGGAAAAATATTTATAGTTCCGCTGGAGGAATGTATCCGGATCAGGACAGGTGAGCGCGGCAGCAATGCAATCTGAGTGCAGGCACTGGAAGGCTGGTATTCACTCATCTTTATGATGCAGAGGAATATCAGCCTTGCGCCTATCACCTGGAAACAGCAGGATCTGCAGCAATCAGGTAGTATATTGCATAAGCAAGGGCAAATACAACCGCGAGAGAAATTATTATTGTAATTAACTTCATCCAGTTTCTTGACATATTTTATATATTAGTTCCTGGTTGATCCCAGTTTGCATTCATAAGAGATTCTTTATTCTCATTATATCTTTTCATGCTTTCTTCTATGATCCTGTAGGCAGTTTCTTTATTAAGAAACTTTTCAACAGTAACGCTTTTATGCTCAAGCTTTTTATAATCTTCAAAAAACCTCCTCAGTTCAACAAGAGTATGGGGAGGAAGTTCTGTCAGCTCATTTATATAATTAACTGACATGTCATTATGTGCCACTGTAATGATCTTATCATCTTTTTCATCACCATCTGCCATTTCCATTACTCCGATAACTTTTGATTCTATCAGGCACATCGGGAAAACATCGATGGAGCAGAATACAAGAACATCAAGGGGATCATTATCATCAGCAAAAGTCTGTGGGATAAATCCGTAATTGGCCGGGTAGTGCACTGAAGAAAACAGGACCCTGTCGAGCTGGAGTAATCCCGATTTTTTGTCTATCTCATATTTACCCTTTGAATTTTTAGGTATCTCAATAACACAATTCACATATTCAGGAGCTTGTTTGCCGGCTGATAATCCATGCCATGGATGATGCATGTATTTCATAATTTTTGATTTACTGTTTCCTGACATTAACAATCAAGTATTTCCCTGCGATTATTGAAAAGCATCTGTGAAACAGCTAATTTATTATAAATGTTTATCCCAGTTAAAACAATAACTGAAAAACATGTTTGTTTTATCTTTTTGTTTTAAATTAGGGATGCATTTCCTTATTGTGCTAAGATTATGTTAGTAAGAACATTTACAAGTGCTGTTTCCGGCATTGATGCCGTTACAATTACAATTGAAGTCAATGTTTCACGTGGTGTACGTTTCCTTCTTGTAGGTCTTCCGGATGTTGCAGTAAAGGAAAGCCAGCAGCGTATCGAATCAGCATTAAGAGTCCTTGGTTTTCACTGGCCCGGGAAGCAGGTACTTATTAATATGGCGCCGGCAGATATCAGGAAAGAGGGGTCATCATACGATCTGCCTCTTGCAATCGGCATACTTGCTGCTGATGAAAAACTATCATATTCAAGGCTTTCATCTTTCGTAATGGTAGGAGAGCTTTCACTTGATGGTACATTGCAGCCTGTAAAGGGAGTTCTTTCAATTGCTATCAAAGCTCGCGAAGAAGGTTTCAAAGGTATGATTGTTCCTTCTAAAAACGAGATGGAAGCTGCTGTAGTTGAAGGCATCGAAGTTTATGGAATGAGTTGTATTACTGATGTGGTTGACTTTTTTAACGGAACCAGGAACTTCTCGCCTGTAAAAGTTGATATTAACCAGATCTTTGCATCCGAGGCAAACCGTTACGATGTTGATTTTTCTGATGTCAGGGGACAGGAGAATGTTAAGCGGGCACTCGAAGTAGCAGCAGCAGGAGGACATAATGTACTTATGATAGGACCTCCCGGAGCCGGAAAGACGATGCTTGCTAAAAGGCTTTGCACAATTATACCCGCACTGACACTGGAAGAGGCTCTGGAAACAACCAAGATCCATTCAGTTGCCGGAAAGATCGATGACCATACTGCCCTTATGACCAAAAGGCCATTCAGATCGCCTCATCATACAATAAGCGATGTGGCGCTTGTGGGAGGCGGAACTTATCCTCAACCAGGGGAAATTTCATTGGGACATAATGGGGTTCTTTTCCTCGATGAGCTGCCTGAGTTTAAGAGGACTGTTCTGGAAGTGATGCGACAACCACTGGAGGATAGGGTTATCACAATCTCAAGAGCAAAATCTACTGTCGATTATCCTGCAAGCTTTATGCTCATCGCAAGTATGAACCCATGCCCATGCGGCTTTCACAATCATCCTGAAAAAGAATGTGTGTGCTCCCCCGGAATGGTTCAGAAATACCTGAACAGGATATCAGGACCATTACTTGACAGGATTGACATTCAGATTGAAGTAACTCCGGTAAATTATGAAAAGCTGGCAGCAACCGCCAAAACAGAGCCATCATCAGCAGTCAGGGAAAGGGTTGTAAAAGCCCGAGAAATACAGGGTTCAAGGTTCTCATCCGTAAAGGGTATTTATACAAATTCACAGATGACAGCCTCAATGCAACGCAAATTTTGCAGGCTTGATGAAATGAGCGGGAAGCTGCTCAAAACAGCAATGGAGGTGCGCGGTCTCTCTGCAAGAGCATACGACAGGATACTTAAGGTTGCACGGACTATTGCTGATCTTGCCGGATCTGAGAATATCCTTGCAGAACATTTATCTGAAGCCATTAATTACAGGAACCTCGACAGGGATGGCTGGGCTGGATAGTCTTATTTAAAATAATTATTTTATTCAAAGTGCACGCCTGCAAGAGAAATGCAGTAAAAGTGTTGCAAAAAACAACACATGTTGAATATTTAAACATATTTTTTAATTGTCTCATTACGTCCTCGTTAGGTGTGGTATTATATAGCACACTGTATATAAAATCTACAAATCAAATTCCTGTGGTCCGTCAGCATTGACTGTAATGCTCAGATAATAAGGCAGATATAATCATGGCATCATTGTTGGTTAATATTATGCATATAAGCATTGACTAATTTTCGCGAAAATGAAAAAACTAACAACAATCCTGGGATGCCTCATGATAATCACTATCGGTCTGAAAGGCGAGGCGCCATCAACTGATTCACTTCAAGTCTTATGTACAGCAGGACTGGGAGGTATTGCAGACAACTGGGCCAGGGAATATGCTTCTCTGTCAGGTGCTACAATAAGAGTATCAGTGATGGAAGTGAATGCTATTGCAGCAGAAATGCAGAAAGGTGTTATTGTCTTCACTGATGGAGATGAAATTGAAAAAATTTCACCTGAGGGCTCAGTACGCTTTGTTGTCGGCCGTGATATCATTGTACCGGTAGTAAACTCTGAAAATCCTTATGCTGGAGAAATTCTTTCAAGGGGAATTCCTGCTGGAAAGCTGGCAGAAGCAATAAAGAACAGTGAAAAAGCCAATTGGGAGTATCTTATCGGGAGTAAAGATGAAATAAGGGCGAACCTGCTGTTCAAAGATGACGGGATTGTTAAATCAAGAGTGGCACTTTTCGCTGGTACTGATGGAAACAGGATAACTGGTGACCTTACGGTTCAGGATCTGATGTCAGAGATAAACAGGGACAGGAACTCAATAGCTTTTGTAAAGCTGGCTGATATACAGAAAGATGACGGAACAATAATGAACGGAATAAAGCTTATGCCAATTGACCGAAACAATAATGGGGCACTTGACTTTAATGAAAATATATACACTGACATGACATCTTTTACGAGAGGTGTATGGATTGGCAAGTATCCTAAGGAGCTATGTTTAAACATTTATTGCGTTTCGAATTCATTGCCCGGCGATGAGGATGCCACTGCTTTTCTTAACTGGTTGCTTGGTGATGGCCAGAAATTTGTAAGTGGCGCAGGCATGACAGCCCTTATTCAATCTGAGAAAATGTCATATGCCGGAAAGCTTAGTGCACTTAAAGCTACTGAAAGCAGTGTTCCAGGTGAGAAGTCCATATTAGGCCGCATGTTATTAGCCCTTGTTGGGCTTATCATTGCATTCTTCCTTATTGACTATCTTTTCAGATCACTACGCAGGAAACCTGTTAATGCTTTAATTAACGCTGAGCCGGGTACTCCTTTAAAGGATCTGGTCTATAACTTGCCTGCAGGAATGTACTTTGACAAAACCCATACATGGGCTTTTATGGAACAGGCAGGATCAGTAAAAGTAGGAATTGATGATTTCATATTGCACATGACCGGTCCTCTAAGCCGTATTAATCTGAAGAAGGAAGGCGACAGGGTCAGGAGAGGTGAAGAAATTTTGTCTCTTGTTCAGAATGGCAAAAAACTTACTCTTTATTCACCGGTTTCCGGTACAATCAGAGAGAAAAATTCAGAACTTGAGAATGATGCTTCCCTTGTAAGCAACTCGCCGTATAATTATGGCTGGGTGTACAAAATTGAACCGGAAAACTGGCAAAGAGAGAACCAGTTGCTCTTTATGGCAGAGAAGCAGAAGAAGTTTATTGCAGCTGAAATCGCCAGGATAAAAGATATGATCGCTTCAATTGTTAATGCTGGCCAACCCCAGTATGCTATGGTTCTACAGGATGGGGGAATGCTCCATGATGGCGTGCTAGCACAACTCGGTCCTGAAGTATGGGAAGAATTCCAGCAGAAGATTATTGATCCTTCAAGGCAGGTATGGTTTTATGAGATTTTCTGAAATACATCTGAAAGAGCTTCAGGTTCTGAGGGATCGCTGAAACTCAGATAAATCCGTGCAGCACCAATGATTTTGGATGCTGAATTTCTGAAGAATCTTTTTTAACTTCGAAAGCCGGAATAATATATAATCCGGTGTTAAAAATGAATTTGAAGGAAAGTAGCATTAAAGGGAATGACAATAAGATAAATATCAGAAAATATCTTAGGTTGAGATCAACAATATATAGCCGGGTAATAGTTATCATAATTGTTTCTGCGGTCATCCTTTTCCTGTCTTTCGCAATTATTTTCAAGTCTGTACACGAGCAGACCCTGAATAATGTAATCCGACAGAACGGTAACAATATCGGATCAGTAGTTGAAGGGTCGCTTTACTATTCCATGCTGGAGAATGACAAGCGGACTCTTCAGAATACACTTGACCTCATAAATACAATGTCAGGTATTGATGATGTGAATATGTATAATGAGAATGACAGTCTTGTATATTCATCATTCAGCCCTGATGCTTCCTCCCACAGCAACCCTGACTGCAGATCATGCCATGCTAATCTTGCTTCAATGTTCCCTGTAATGGAAAAATCTTACAGGATTGCTCCTGCAGGAAGCGACTGCATAATGAACGAAAATGATAATGAACACCGGCATCTGTTCATAAGATCACCGATAGTGAATGAGAGTTCATGCTATACAGCTGCTTGCCATGCGCATTCTGCTGATGAAAAAATCCTGGGATCTCTTATTATCAAGCTGCCTCTTGATGAGGTTGATAACTCTATCGAACAGTCCTCGACAAGGTTTTTAATTATAGCCACTGTAATAACATTATTCCTGCTTACTACACTGGTTCTTTTTACAAGAAGGCATATTAAAGAGCCTCTGAATGATATTGTCAGGGCGAGCATGGCTGTGGCAGGAGGAAACAAGACCACCCGTCTTGATGTAAAGCCTGATCAGCTTGACGACATGAGGGTTGTATCTGAGGCCTTCAATAATATGCTCGACAAACTTCAGTCAGCAAATGAGGAATTAAAAAACTGGTCTCAGCAGCTTGAGTACAAAGTCAGGAAAAAATCAGAAGAGCTTGGGTCGGCCAGGAATGAACTGATACAGATAGAAAGAATTGCTTCGCTTGGTAAGCTTTCGTCATCGGTTGCCCATGAGCTTAATAATCCTCTTTCAGGAATCCTGATATATACTAAGCTTATACAAAAGCAACTGGCCAATCCGGAGCTTTATGCTTCAAAAAAGGATTCAGTGCTGAAGCATCTGAAGCTTATTGAGACAGAGACTAAAAGATGCGGTGACATTGTAAAAGGATTACTTGATTTCTCACGCAAAGAGCAGGAGAATTTCGAACCCTGCAGTGTCAACAGTATTATCAGGGAAACATATGAATTGATGATGCATCCTGTGACTATCTCCAACATAAAATTCCTCACTGACCTTCAGGCGAAACGAGACACTGTATTATGCAGCCCGAACCAGATCAAGCAGGCCTGCGTTGCAATAATAGTTAATTCAACAGAAGCTGTAGTGGCTGATGGTGAGATTGTAATTCATACTTCAAATCCGGATGCTGAAACAATAAGAATAGATATTTCTGACAATGGAATAGGTATACCTGAAGATGACATACCACATATTTTTGAACCTTTCTTCTCGACAAAGCATGAAACTTCAGGCATTGGACTGGGGCTTGCCATCGTACACGGGATAGTTAAAAACCATAACGGCCGTGTGGATGTTAAATCTGAACCTGGCAGGGGAACAACACTGTCTATAACATTACCAATTATAATCTCATAATTACTTACAATGACAAAAGAGATATCGATACTTGTTGTTGATGATGAGGAATCTGTTAGAGATTCGCTTTATAACTGGTTTGAAGAGGACGGGTACCGTGTCAAATGTGCAGAGAATGCTGCAAAAGCATTAGGTTTCATCGAATCAGAGAATTTCGACATAATCCTGGCAGACATAAAAATGCCCGGAATGGATGGTCTTGAAATGATGAGGCGCATTCGGCTTATCAGGCATGATGCGATTATCATCGTCATGACAGCTTTTGCTACTGTCGACACGGCTGTCAGAGCACTGAAAGAAGGGGCATTTGATTATGTGACAAAACCGTTTGATCCGGATGATCTTACCCATCTTATAAGAAATGCATCAAAGCAGATTGTGCTTGCAGATGAGAATGAAGCGCTGAAAGAGAAAGTGGTCTCGCTGGAAAATATTGAAGATCTTGTGGGCACAAGCGAACCGATGCAAAAAGTTCTTCAGGCTGTAAGAAGCGTTTCACAGTCAAATTCTTCAGTTGTTATTACAGGTGAGAGCGGCACAGGCAAAGAGCTTGTTGCAAAGGCTATACATTCGAATTCACCGAGGCGGTATTTCCCCCTTGTGAGTGTGCATTGTGGTGCTCTTACAGAAAGCCTGCTTGAAAGTGAGCTTTTTGGCCATGAGAAAGGAGCATTCACCGGCGCAATGTATAACAGAAAAGGTCGGTTCGAGATGGCTGATAACGGCACTATCTTCCTTGATGAAATATCAACAATCTCAACAAAGATGCAGATTGATCTTCTTCGTGTTCTTGAGACCAGGAAGTTCACAAGGGTAGGAGGCAATAAGGAAATAGCATCAGACTTCAGGGTTATCTGTGCGACGAACAGGGACCTTAAAGCAATGGTCGACGAAGGTACATTCAGGGAAGATCTTTATTACAGGCTGAATGTAGTCAATATCAAAATGCCTCCATTAAGGGAGAGAAAAGAAGATATTCCGGTACTTGCCGAATACTTCATAAAGAAAAACTGTGCTTCCATGAACAGACCTCCTGTTACAATCGACAAATCTGCATTGTCGAGACTTGAGGAATATTCATTTCCCGGTAATGTGAGAGAGCTTGAAAATATGATCGAGCGTGCAATCGTGATCGGAAATGGAAGGAAAATTACATCAGCAGATCTGCCTCTTGACAAGGCAATTTCCAGGAACGAGGCAGAAAGTCTTGATGATCTTGAGAAAAACCATATTGCCTTTATTCTCGACAGGTATAGCTGGAACATATCACGCGCTGCCAAAGCCCTGAAAGTTGACAGGGTTACTCTTTATAATAAAATAGCAAAATACGGTCTGAAAAAAAGGGACTGAAATTTGCCAGATGTCTCCTTTTCCCGGACCAGATGGATTTGCAGAATATCACATTGATCTCATTAGGATATTTTGAGAATGAATTTCTCAGAAAAATTTCTGATGCAGTTTCCGGACAGCTTAAATTACCGGTTATTATAAGGGAAGCAAATCTTGATCTGATAGAGTTTTATGATGCCGGAAGAAGGCAGTATAATGGCAATACTATTCTCCAGGAGATTGACAAACTGTTCGGTTCAGACAAGTCGAAGACAATTGCCCTTCTCAATGTCGACCTTTTTATACCGATCCTGACATTTATCTTTGGGCAGGCATATCTTAACGGAAGAACAGCAATTGCTTCAATTTACAGGCTTGGCAATGAACCTTACGGACTTGAAAGAGATGATGAGATCCTTGCCGACCGCTTCATTAAGGAGGTGATTCATGAGCTCGGGCATACACTGGGCCTCAAACATTGTCATATCCAAACCTGTGTGATGAGATCTGTAACTTATATTGAAGAAATAGATCAGAAGATGCATGCTCTCTGCCCCTCATGCAGAAAGCAAACAGGATTATAGAATATAAGGTCTGTTTGCAGTGCTATTCTCCCCCAGAAGGTCGGATACTGTTTTCAGGAACTCTTTTGGAATAAGTGGTTTGGCAAAAACAGCATTTGCTCCAAGCAGCTTAGCTCCTGGAAGATATCCATCGGGACCAATTCTCCCTCCTCCTGAAATTGCAATTATCTTCAGACTGGGATGCTGGCGCCTCAGTTCAAATATTGTTTCCAACCCTTCTTTCTCAGGCATGATAATGTCTGTTATAAGCAGATCCGGCTTATTCTTTTCAAAGAGTGCCATTCCCTCTTTCCCATTCAAAGCTACTTCAACTTCATATCCCGCTTTTTCCAGCAGCTTCTTTATCATAAGCAGGATTGCAGGTTCATCGTCAAATACAAGAATTTTGGACATTTGTCAGTTTCAGTTTTTCAAAGTTTCTTTATCAAGCACCCTTCTGATTACTTTACTGAAATCATCAAGTATCATAGGTTTAAGGATTACTTCGGAAATGCCATGCTGGGCAAGCAGATCATCAGATAGGTTGTCAGCAAAGCCGGTTATTATTATTACCTTAAAATTGGGCCTTATCTCTCTGATTTTTTTCGAAAGATCGGTTCCCGATAATCCCGGCATGTTCTGATCGGTTACAAGCAAGGCATACTCGTCAGGTTTTGACTTAAATTCTTCAAGTGCCGAGAGGCTGTCACTTTTTATTGTAACCTTGTAACCAAGGTTCTCAAGCATCTTTTTGCCAAGAAAAACTATTTCAGGCTCATCGTCAACAAAAAGAATATGTTCAACTCCCTTCAAAAGTTTTTTGCTGAGCTTGTCAGAATTGGTTGTATCTGAACCTGCTTTCGGCAAATAAATTTTAAAGATCGTTCCTTTGCCTGGGTTGGATTCAACTTCTATTGCACCACCATAATTATTGACAATGCCATGTACAACAGAGAGCCCCAGTCCTGAACCTGAACCAACTTCCTTACGCGTAAAAAATGGTTCAAAGATCCGTTCTTTTGTTTTTATGTCCATTCCATGCCCCGTGTCTGAGATGGTAAGAAGGACATAATCACCCTTCTTAAGGTTTCTTATTCTGTCAGCCTGCCTCTGGTTTATCGTGACGCCAATAAGCTTAACCTCCAGAATGCCTCCCTTGGCTAGCATAGCATGATTTGCATTGGTGCACAGGTTCATTACGATCTGGTGTATATGAGTAGGATCAGCAAGCACTGTTCCTATCAACGGATCCAGAGTTTGTCTTATTGTAACACCTTGAGGCATCGACGCTTTAAGCAGGTTCAGGGCTTCCGATATTATCGGCTGAAGGCGTATTGGTTTTTTATTGAAATCGACCTCGCGGCTGAATGTAAGTATCTGCTGAACAAGATCTCTTCCCCTTACAGCAGCATTGTTTATCTGCTCTATGTCGAACCTCAGGTTGCTTTCTTCAGGAAGCTCCTCGAGAGCCATGTCGGTATAACCGAGTATAGGTGTGAGAATGTTATTAAAATCATGGGCTATTCCCCCTGCGAGAGTCCCGATAGTTTCCATCTTCTGAAGCTGAAACAGCTGTTTTTCGAGCTCAGCCCTTTCTGTCTCGAATTTTTTACGTATTTCAATTTCCTTCTTGAGGTCGAGGTTTGCGTTATAAAGTTGCTCGGTTCTTTCCATTACCCTTTTTTCAAGAGCATTATTTGCAATCTTGACATTCTCCTTTTCTTTCTCAAGGAGCATTCTTACATAGAATTCAGATCTTGCAGACAGTTCAAGAAAATATGCAATAAACATTCCTATCAGGTTGGAGCTGATGAAGAAGTAATTGTTATTCACCAGGATGTTTACAGGTGTATTGGAGAATACAGTTGCTGATATTTCATAACATACAACAATTGTCCAGCCCGCCAGGGACGCATACATGAACCTCGCCCTGATAAAAGTGTAACCAAATATGAATATAAGTATAAGTCCGGCATAATATGTATGAACCTCCACACGCGATGCATACACGTTCATGATAATAATTCCGAATCCGGTAATGAACATTATTGCAGCAATTATGAGCTGCATGAACCTTTTGAAGAAAGGGGCGAAGGATAAGGCATAAACTATTGTAAGGGAAGGAAATACTATTGCAAATCGTATAAACCAGAACTTCTCTTTCAATGTAGGTACAACATTTGCATCGAGGAATGCAAAGGATGCATAGAAGATTATCGAGAGGATCAAAGAAAACCTGAAATGATTCAATGACTTATTGAAATAATCATCCTGGAAATCCTTCTCAAAAGAAGCAAGATCACCCTTGAAGGAGAGCGTAAGGTAGTTTACAGTCATTTCATTTATACTGACTGACCCTTCACCATAGAACGGATTGATAAGCTTTTTAAGGGTATTTACCATCTGTTTATTGTTTATTACCTGTTCTTTCTGATCTTAAGAAATAGGTTTACCGCAAGTGGTTCTTTATCAACATGCACCAGTTCATTATCTATTCCTGCTTCTGAGGCAATCCTGTAAAGATCTGATTCCGTACGAAGATTAAGGTACCAGTCGGAGAGGTGTTCCATTAATTTCTTTGTAGGGTTGCGTGTACTGAAATTACTTATTACCATCTCACCATCCTCAGTGAGACAATGATAGTATTTTCTAACCAGGAAATTGAAATGCTTATCCTTGAAATAATCAAACAGCCCTGCACTCCATACAAGATCATATAATTTCAGTGAATTATAACGTAATGCATTGATCCTAAGATAGTTGATCTTGCCGGAATGTTGCCTGTTCTTTTCTTTTGAATAGTCGATTGCAGCCTGATCAAAATCCAGAAGGTCAAAACTTATGTGAGTATCCGGGTACTGGTTGATGAATTCATGAACGTCTGACCCGGGACCTGATCCCAGAATCAGAACCTTTGGGTTTTTCTTAGATTCTGAAATGTTCCTGCAATAATTTACAAAATAATCTTTCCTGTTCCTGACAGCATTTGCACCGTGCTGATCCTGGAAAAAAACATCCCAGTTCCTGTACTTGGTGTCTTCATTTATCTTCCTGTTATATATATAATCTATCAGCAAAAAATCGCCGGGGTATCCGAAAGGTTTGACATATGCATGGCCTATCAATGTGTTTTCATTGAGGATAGGTGCTATTCCTTCCCTGAACTTATTCAGGTTAGAGGGTTCAACATTGTCAACAATAGAGGTGAACCGCACATAATCATCAGGTTCCGGCCCCCCTTTCCTGATAAGATAATCAAGGAAGTCAAAATCTTCTTTATTTTTTTTCATCAAGAGACAGTATACATCCGGCTAGCTACCGGTTTCTTATGCAGACTAAACGTAGCAATAATTCTCAAAATCAGCCAATATGAAATAAACTTTTTTTAACTTTTTTTTCAAACATATAAGCTTATTATGATTTTTTTTCATTTTTACACGTGATTAATCAAATTATTTTAATTTTATGATGAACCAAAAACCTATCCTTCCTACATGGAGTTAACCCGTCTTATACGCGATAAAATGATGAAGGAGAGTCTCATGTTTGTTTATCGCGGGATTGTAACCAATGAAAATTCGGTTCCCCTTCTTATGCTACTTGAGAAGGAAATGGAGAATTCTGAATTCGGATTCGTTGGACGTAAACGTTTGTTCATGTTCGTGCTTGAAAGCCTGCAGAATGTCTCACGACACAGTGTTGGAAGCATGCATGCCAACATGTCGCTCGTTGTTTATTCAAAGACCGGTTCAGGATATACCGTTACAACAGGGAATGTACTTCATAATTCAGGCATTAATGATCTCAGGAGAAAACTTGAAGATGTGAATAAGCTTGAAAACAAAGATATCAGGGATGTTTACAGGAGAATGCTGAGCTCTGCTGAATTCAGTACAAAAGGAGGTGCAGGGCTTGGTCTGATTGAAATGGCAAAAAAGACAGGGAACAAGCTTGATTATGATTTTGTAAAGATCGATGATGATTACTCCTATTTTGTGCTGAGCAAGACAGTTGATGCGGGAGGGACAAGCGTTGTAAACACCAACAATATATTTGACGGGAACGTTTATTCACAACTTGAAAAGATAATGTCAGACAATAATCTCTATCTCCTGTGGTCGGGGCATATAACGCCTGATGTTGGAAAAGAGGTGTTGTCATTCAACGAAACAAAGCTGTCGGAAGATGAAATTGCTTCAAGCCTGAAAAAAAGGGTGTTCAGCATACTTGTTGAGATACTCGAAAATGTATCAAAATACAGCCCAGGCAAGATCCAGGAAGAGCAATATGGAATGCCTGTTGCAATGATCAGGATGGAAGGCAAAGTATATTCGCTCATTACAGGAAACCTGATCCTCAATTCAGACGTTGATCAGCTTAAAGAGAAGTTGGACATTATCAATAAGTACGATAAGGTCGGGTTAAAGGAACTTTTCAGAAAGTCTCTTTCCGGTCAGTCCATTGATGCTGAGAGCACAGGTAACATGGGTCTTATCGATATGGCACGAAAATCAGGCAGCAAGCTTGTTTACGAATTTGAGAAGATAAATGAAGTTTATTCTTATTACACCCTAAATGTAAAGGTTGACGATAAACCTGATCAGAGGCAGTGATAAGACAATTTATTGCCATCCCATAAGGCATAGCTGCCTTCTTTAATCCAGTCACCAAGGAAAACTACTTCACTTCCTTCACCAAGCATCAATGTTTTTCCAAGATGCCTGTGACCGAAGATAAAATAATCGATCTTTTCACTCTCAAGAACTTTCCTGGCATATTTAATGAGATCTTCATTTTCTTCGCCCAGAAATTCTTTGCGGACTCCTTTTGCAAGCCTTGAATTCAGCGACCAGCTATGCCCGATACCTACACCAATTGACGGATGCAGCGCCGAGTATAATTTCCTGAGGGTTTTGTTCCTGAATATCCCGAGAAGTATTGCATAACCTTTATCAGAAGATCCCAGGCCTTCTCCGTGTGCGAGGTGAAACTTTTTGCCGTTAAATTCCTGTGTGAGAGGATTTGTATGGAGTATCATCCCACATTCAGTTGAAAGATAATCGGAAACCCACATATCATGATTCCCTGTAAAAAAATGTACAGGAATCCCTGAATCGGTTATTTCTGATATTTTTCCAAGGAATCGTGTAAAACCCCTGGGGACCACCTTTTTATATTCCCACCAGAAATCAAATATGTCGCCAAGAAGGAAAATTTCAGAAGCATCAGTCCTGGCCAAATCAAGCCATGCTACAACCTTTTTTTCCCTTTCAATAGGTAAAGATCCTGAATTTAGTCCAAGGTGGAAGTCAGATGCGAAATATATTTTCCTGTTTCCGGTCAAAATGAGAGCTAATTGAATAATTGTTCAAGCTTGATCTGCAGTGCCCTGCCATGAAGGTTTGTCGCAATGATTTTACCTTCTTTATCGAACAGGTAATTGGCAGGAACAGATTTAACATTAAAGATCCTTGCATTGGGCAGCTCAACCGTATCATCTTCCCTGACACTTATCCAAGGAAGCTCTTCAAATTTCACAGTTGAGCGCCATGCTGATTCATCGGCATCAAGATTAATCTGGTAAATCTCGAATCCCTGTTTCCTGTATTTTTTGTAATAATCCTTGAATTGATTGTTTTCACTCAGGCATTCCTGCGACCTGACAGACCAGAAAGAAAGAAGAACATATTTGCCTCTTAAAGATGAAAGAGCAATTCGTTTACCATCAATTGATAGGAGTTCAGGGTCGAGCTTTACTTCAGGAAGGTTCTTGGCCATTGCCTGGAGCCTGTTAGCATACAGCTGATTCATCTCATTTGTGAAATCACGCGATAATGCCTGAACATGCTTGGAATCGGGGTAATACTTTGTAAGTGAATCATTTACAATTTTGAGATATTGTAAATCCTTTATATCGTTTAGAACATATGTCTGGTTGTCTATCTTCTGGTACAAGGCTTTAATTGAAGCCAGCGAGGTGATATTATTAATTATGAAAAAAATGTTCTTATTCCTCTGCTCTTTTATTACACTTACAAATTGTTTTTCGAGTTCAGGACCTACTGTATCAAATCCTGGCTGGGATGATGCTTTATTGTACAGAGCACCAAGCGAATCAAGCTTCTTCTTTGTAATTTCAAGATCGGCATCGAGGACCATCAGTTTTTCAGTTCCTTCGGATCCTTCAACTTTATAATCTTTTGAAAGAAATGCGTTGTTAAACGTTACATGTATTTTCTCTCCGGGTTCTGCAAGGAGAGTTATAAAATCAGAGGATGAATAGCCGAGCTGGTAGAAATCAGGATACTCAGATTCGATCCTGAACCTGAATTTTCCTTTCTTACTGATCTTAGCGGAGTCAATAAAAACTGGAGTATCAACATCGAGCCTGCTGATCCTGATGTATTCCTTTTTCTTTTCTTTTATAGTACCACTAACACTAAAGCCATCCTTGTTTTTACATCCCAAAAAGGCCAGGGTAATTATTGAAAATACAAAAAATAATCGTTTCATGAATCGGACAAAGATTTTATCGTTTACTGAATACTTCTGCAAGCTTTTCCTGCAACCTTTCGCCTCTCAGGTTAGTGGCAATTATCCTGCCTTCGCGATCGAGCAGGAAGTTAGCAGGAATTGATTCTATTTTATATAATGGGACGACAACGGAATTCCAGTATTGAATGTCACTGACATGTATCCATCTTCCAAGCTTGTCATCCTCAATACCTTTTATCCATGCTTCCTTTGTTTTATCGAGAGATACCTGGTAGATCTGGAATCCTTTTCTGTGGAATTGATCATATGCCTTAACAAGATTGGGGCTTTCAACCCTGCATGGAGGGCACCATGAAGCCCAGAAATCAACAAGCACGTATGAACCACGTGTGGAGGAAAGCTTTACGGTATCGCCTTCAGGTGTCGGCAATATAATATCAGGAGCAATTGCATTCTGATCAGTTAGGGATCCCGTCGTTAAACCAAGGCTCGACTTTAGCTCTTTTACCTGTTCATGAAGGGTTGCTACCGGTGCATATTCAGGATACTTCAGATATAATGATGAATCGACTTTCGCAAAATATTTCCAGTCTCTTACCTGGTCGAGGACATAGACCCCAGGTGCCACCTGTTGGTACAAGGCGACAAGGCTGGCAAGCGAGTTGATATTTTTGTCAATATAATCCTTTGTGTAGCTGTTAATTTCGTTAAGGTTTTCCTGGGCCATGCTGTCAAGGGAGTTCATTAGCTCAGGTAAGCCCGGGTTATTTTCATTCTCCTCGTAAATCCTGTTAAGAGATTTCATCTTATCAATCGTTCCCCTGAGTTTATCATTATACTCTGATAGTAACATTGTGCCTTCAGAACCTTCAACAAGTGAAGGGTAATTAAGTGAATCGTGATGAACTTCAACATTTATTTTCTGACCCGGTTCAACAACCATGGTAAGAAAGTTGTTACTGTTGAATCTTAAAAGATAAAAGGATGGATTCCTGGTTTCAGCTTTAAGTTTGAATGTTCCATCTGTGATCATGAATGAATCAACAGGCTCAAGCTTATCTGAGCTAAGTTCATCCAGGTATATGTATTCACCACTAACAGGATTAGTAATGGAACCTGATATGTTGACTGTATTATTCTGACATCCGGAGAAAGCAAAGATTGTAAAAAACAAAAACATCACGCACCATCTCATCATAGGTAAAATATGTTAGAGGTAAAAAAAATCAAAATTCGAAATGCAAAGTTATTTATTTTTTTTTGTGACCCGCAATCCATAAACTTAATTAGTTTCATTATGTTAAGTCTGGTTATTGTCCGGGTAAAAATATTGTAGTATCTTAGAATCTTGATCTCTAAGGTTAACTAAAAACTTATGACATACATCAAGTTCGACAAGAGTCAGATAGTGAATCTTGAATATTCGCTCTCGCGCGAGGTTTTAAGGACCAACAGGGCAGGTTCATATTCCTGTACAACTATTGTCGATTGTAATACAAGAAAATATCATGGACTGCTGATATGTCCTGTAGACCAGCTTGGCGGTGAAAGGCACGTTCTGCTTTCATCAATGGATGTCACCATTCAGAATAAAGACAAAAGCTTTAATATTGGTATAAGAAAATACGGGGGTGATCATTTTGTTCCAAAGGGACACAAGTACATTGAAGATTTCCTGTCAGACACATCAAGGGTTTACCGTGTTGGTAATGTGATTCTTAAACAGGAGCGTCTTCTGGTTCATTACGAGGAGCAATTCCTTTTACGGTTCACCATACTGGAGGCAACAGAGCCAATGAAAATTCAGGTAAGGCCATTCCTGGCATTCAGGAACATTCATCACCTGACGCATGCAAACCTTACAGCCAATACAAGGGTTGAACCTGTTGAGAATGGCATCAGGACAAAGATGTATGAAGGATTTCCTTACCTGAACCTTCAGCTGTCCTGCAAGAATGAATTCATTCCCGTACCCGACTGGTACCTCGGTGTAGAATACATTGAGGAGCAAAGAAGGGGTTATGATTACAGGGAAGATCTCTTTACTCCGGGATTTTTTGAATTCAGGGCAAAAAAAGGGGATGTTGTTGTTTTCTCTGCTTCGACGCGTGAAGAAAAGACAGCAGGCTTCAAGCCCAAATTCACAAAGAGCGTTTCCGGAAAAGTCCCGAGAGATAGTTTTAAAAACTGTCTCCGGAATGCCGCGCAGCAATTTGTTGAACAAAGGAAAGGTAAAACTCTGATTATTGCAGGTTATCCCTGGTTCGGTGCATGGGGACGCGATACTTTCATTGCTCTTCCCGGAATAGCCCTCGCAAGGCATAAGCTTCAGCTTTACCGCAAGGTGCTAAATACACAGGTTTCAAGGATGAGAGACGGCATGTTCCCGAATATGGGCGATGATGCAAACCCTGCCTTTAATTCGATTGATGCACCATTATGGTTCTTCTGGACTCTTCAGCAGTATATTCTTCAGGGGGGAACTGATTGCTGGGAATTGTACGGTGAAGCAGCAAAATCTGTCATATCCTCATTCAGAAGCGGGACCATGTATAATATCCATATGCGTCAGAATGGTCTCATATATGCTGATGCGCCAGGCAAGTCGCTGACCTGGATGGATGCTGTTATTAATGGTGCGCCTGTAACACAACGCCGTGGTTATGCCGTGGAGATAAATGCATTATGGTACAATGCAGTTTGTTTTGCAATTGAGATGGCCGGGAAAGTAAAAGACAGGAAATTTGTCAAGGAAACTGAAGGGCTGCCTGAGCAGATTAAAAAATCATTTATGGAGCTTTTCTGGAATGACGAGAAAGGTTTCCTTGCAGATTATGTAAATGATGAAGAAGGGAAGAATTTTTATATAAGACCAAACATGGTCATTGCAGTATCGTTGCCGTATTCAATGCTTGAAAAAGAGCAGATGAAAAAAGTGCTCGATATTGCAGACAAGGATCTTGTAACCTCAAGAGGACTGAGGACACTATCTCCCAGGAACAGGTATTATAAGGGTATTTGCGTCGGGACACAGGAGGAAAGGGATAATGCCTATCACCAGGGAACAGTCTGGCCATGGCTCTACGGCCCATTCTGTGAAGGATGGCTGAGAGTTTACGGCAAGCAGGGTGTTCAGCATGTTAAAAATCTCATCTACGGAATGGAAGAGGTTATGAATGAGCATGGAATAACGACGATCTCAGAGATCTATGACGGCGATCCGCCACACACGGCCCGGGGTGCGATTTCCCAGGCATGGAGTGTCGGTGAAGTCCTCAGGATAATTGATATTCTTGAAAACCATTATTCTAATCAGTAGCTGCGGGTTATGCGTGTCTTAATGTTCGGATGGGAGTTTCCTCCTCATATATCGGGTGGACTGGGTACAGCCAGTTACGGGCTGACAAAGGGTATGGCTACACTTGACGACCTTGACGTAATTTTTGTTGTCCCGAAAGCATGGGGTGATGAAGAGCAATCAATGGTGAGGCTAATCGGTGCCAACCAGGTGCCTGTTTCATATAAGAAGATCTTCTATAAGGGTTACAGGAGGAGTTTTGAAAAGATCGAAGTTACTTCCAAAATTGTTCCTTATACCGACCCTGAAGATTTCTGGAAAGTAACAAGGCAGGTTGAATCGGGCAGTAATGTCTTTATTGAGACCAACAATAAAGGGACCGTCGATTTTTCCGGCAGGTATGACAATAATCTCATGAGCGAGATAAACAAGTACGCCATAGTTGCTTCGGTCATTGCTGAGGAAAATGAGTTTGATATCATTCATGCACACGACTGGCTGGCATATCCTGCTGGTATTGCTGCAATGGAGGTCTCCGGCAAGCCCCTTGTAATACATGTACATGCCACAGATTTTGACAGGAGCGGAGGGAACGTGAATCCTGATGTATATAACATCGAGAAAAGCGGCATGGACGCTGCTTCAAAAATCATAACTGTGAGTAATCTCACCCGCGATATTGTGATCAATAAATATAATATCGATCCGTCAAAGGTCGAAACTGTTTATAATGCAGTTGACCCTGTGGAGATTTCTGAAAGCATGATGGTTAAAAAGGGCTTTGATGAAAAGGTTGTAACATTCCTGGGCAGGATCACAATGCAGAAAGGGCCTGAATACTTCATTGAAGCAGCCAACAAGGTGTTAAAGAAGATGAAAAATGTAAGATTCGTGATGGCAGGTTCAGGCGATATGATGGAAAGAATGATGAGGAGAGCTGCAGCGCTTAAAATCACCGACAGATTTCATTTCACCGGTTTCCTTAGAGGTAACGATGTTTTCTCCATGCTTTACATGAGCGATGTTTATATAATGCCATCTGTGTCAGAGCCTTTCGGCATATCTCCTCTGGAAGCCATGCAATCGAATGTTCCTGTTATAATTAGCAAACAATCGGGTGTCGCTGAAATACTGACCCACGCAGTGAAAGTCGATTTCTGGGACATTGATGCAATGGCTGATGCAATTTACGGCATTCTCAACTATCCCGCCCTGGCAAACATGTTCATAATAAATGGGAGGGAAGAGGTCATTAGGCTTAAGTGGGATAATTCAGCACGGCATGTGCGGGATATTTATTACAGGGTATTGGGTATAAATTGAACTTAAATTTAGGTTAAAATATGAGTGTCTCCGGTAAAAAAGCTATATGCCTGTATTTCCAGGTTCATCAGCCTTTCAGGTTGAAGAGATACAGGTTTTTTAACCTGGGGAATGATCATTATTATTATGATGATTACTCCAATGAAGCTATCCTGAGGAAAGTTGCTGACAGATGTTACCTGCCTGCAAATAAGATCATCCTTGACCTTATTAATAAGCATAAAGGCAAATTTAAGGTTACGTTTTCACTAACGGGGCTCGTGATAAACCAATTCAGGTTGTATGCTCCTGAAGTCCTTGACTCATTCAGGAAACTGGCAGAAACAGGGATGGTTGAGTTTCTTGCAGAAACTCATTCCCATTCGCTGGCATCACTTAAATCAAGGCCCGATTTTGAACGACAGGTTCTTAAACATAAGGAGTTAATCAGGGAATACCTTGGTGTTGAAGCAACTTCATTCAGGAATACAGAGCTTATATATTCCGATGAAATAGGAAAATGGGTTGCTGAAATGGGATTTAAGTCTATTCTTACCGAAGGAGCAAAACATGTGCTTGGATGGAAGAGCCCTAATTACCTGTATTGCAATGCACTGAATCCGCGTTTGAAGGTACTCCTTAGAAACTTTGTGCTTAGTGACGATATTGCCTTCAGGTTCTCAAACAGGAGCTGGAATGAATGGCCGCTTACTGCAGATAAATATGCCGCGTGGATAAACAAGATGGCTTCCAAAAGTGAGCTCCTGAATATCTTCCTTGATTATGAAACGTTTGGTGAACATAACTGGAGGGAATCAGGAATTTTTGACTTTTTGCAGCATATGCCCGGTGCAATAATTAAAAAGACGCCGTTCCGTTTTATGACTCCATCAGAGATTTCTGAAGCATTGCAGCCTGTATCGGCAATCGGTATACAATCTCCGATTTCATGGGCTGATGAGGAACGCGATATAACAGCATGGCAGGGGAACGAGCTCCAGCTCTCAGCACTCGATAAGCTTTACAGTCTTGCTGCCAAGGTAGATAAGTGCGATGATGAACAGATCAGGAAAGACTGGGAATACCTTCAGGCAAGTGACCATTTCTACTATATGGCCACCAAATTCTTCTCTGATGGTACGGTGCATGCATATTTCAATCCATACGAAACTCCATACGATGCTTTCATGAATTACATGAATGTCCTCAGCGATTTTGAAATTAGGCTTAAGAAGTTCTTCCCTGATACCCATGAACAGGACCAGATATACAAGCTCGGAGCTGAACTTATTGAGAAAGATATGATTATAACAAGGCAGGCTGATGAAATTGAGAAGTTGACCAAAAAAATTGCTAAACTTGCACCGAAGAAAAATTCAAAAAAATCAAAATCAGCTGCTGCAGCTAAAGTCAGGAAAAAGGAAGAATCCTTACCCGGAAAGTCAGGAAAAGAGGACAAATCAAAATCAATAGTTGATGATGACATTCTTGAGTTATCAGAGGTAGGGTACGAACATGAACAGACAGTACAGGGACAGGCAGAAAGCGCTTCAGCAGCAAAGGGAAGGAAGGGTAAAAAATAATAGTTTAATAATTGCTAAATGAAGGTCGAATTTCTTTTTGAAACCAGCTGGGAAGTATGTAACAAGGTTGGTGGTATCCATACTGTTATCTCAACAAAAGCTTTAAGCATAAAAAATGAACTGAGAGACAATTTTATCCTCATCGGACCTGATGTGTGGAGAGAGGATGTTGTCAATCCTGAATTCATACCTGATGAGACTCTTTTTGCCGAATGGACAGTAAAGGCTGCCTCAGACGGGTTAAGGGTAAAAACAGGAAGATGGAACATCGCCGGCAAACCCATTGTCTTTCTGATTGATTTTACACCATACTTTGGTCAGCAGAATGAAGTATTCGCTCGTTTCTGGGAAACCTACAAGCTTGACAGCATCTCAGGACAGTGGGATTATATAGAGCCTGCACTTTTTGGTTATGCTGCAGGCAAAGTGATAGAAAGCTATACGACTTTTTATCATGAGCATCATAACATAATAGCTCAGTTTCATGAATGGATGACCGGAACAGGTATCCTTTACCTGAAAAAATATGCTCCCTGGGTTGCAACATCCTTCACTTCACATGCCACTGTGCTTGGCAGGTGCATAGCCGGCAATAACAGGCCTCTCTATGAAAAGATGGATAGTTATAACCCTGTGCAGATATCCCGTGAGTTCAATGTGGTTGCAAAACAATCACTTGAAAAGACCTCAGCCCAGGAAGCCGACGTATTCACCACTGTTAGCGAAATAACATCACGGGAATGCAGCCACTTCCTCGGCAAGGATGTTGATGTTGTAACTCCAAATGGTTTTGAAGACTCCTTTGTGCCTTCAGAAGGCAAATTTGAAACTACCAGGCTTGAATCCAGGTCAAAGCTTAAAAGAGTGGCAGAGGCTGTTCTGGGGTATGAAGTGGCTTCAGACAGTGTATACCTTGTTACAAGCGGCCGTTATGAATTCAGAAACAAAGGAATTGATATTTTCATTGATTCCCTTGGTCAGCTTCAAAGAGATAATAAAGTTGATAAAGAGTGTATCGCATTCATCCTTGTCCCTGCTTATCATAAAGGGCCACGGAACGATATTGTTGAAATACTTAATCACAAAGATTGTGATAACAAGGGCGACCGGTACCTCACTCATAACCTGCATTATCCCCAGACTGACCCAGTCCTGCAAAGGCTGGCCGCAAACAATCTTCATAACACCAAAGATTCCAAGGTTAAAGTGATATTTGTCCCATCATATCTTAATGGTAATGACGGGATTTTCAATATACCCTATTTTGATGTTCTCATAGGCTTTGATCTTTCTGTATTTCCTTCTTATTATGAGCCCTGGGGATATACCCCACTTGAAAGCCTGATGTTTTCAATTCCGACGATAACAACATCGCTTTCAGGATTTGGCTTATGGGTGAAAAATTATGTTGAGAATCCAGGAAGGGGAATCGCAGTCATCGAAAGAACTGATGATAATGAGCAAAATGTGGTTTCAGAAATCCGTGACGTCATAACATCATTTATAAGTCTGAAGGATGAAGATGTAAATGAAGCACGGTCAAAAGCCCACGAGATATCGAGAATTGCTCTATGGGAAAATCTTGTCGACCACTATTTTAAAGCTTACCAGATTGCGCTTGAACATTCGGATGACAGGAGGTCTGAACCGCGTGAATTTGTCACTTTCATAGATACACCCGGCGTCAGCTTCCGCAAACCACACCAGGTGCCGGTTTGGAAAGACATTTATATTCAAAGCGATGTTCCTGCAAAGCTGTCATTCCTGAACGAGCTTGCAAATAACCTGTGGTGGTCGTGGAACTCTGAGGCGGAGGATTTATTCAGAAGCATGGATCCCTCTTTGTGGGATGAAGTAAAACATAATCCAAAAATACTGCTCGAGAAAATAGATTATAAGCGCCTCCTTGTTCTTGAAGATGACGAAGACTTTATTTCTGAGCTTCAGAAAGTACATGATCTTTACAGCGCCTATATGGAAAGGCCGATAAACACAACGCTGCCATCCGTTGCATACTTCAGCATGGAGTTTGGAATACACCCTTGCCTTAAAATCTATTCAGGAGGCCTGGGAATTCTTGCAGGTGATTACCTTAAGGAGGCGAGTGACTCGAACCTTAATATAACAGGTATCGGACTTCTCTACAGGTTTGGATATTTTACACAGAAGATAGGTCCGAAGGGTGAACAGCTGCCAGTGTATGAGCCTGAAGATTTTTCAAGGCTGCCCATAATGCCTGTGAAGGATGCCGATGGCAATAACCTGTTAGTGAGTCTTATATGGCCGGGCAGAACTGTTAAGGTAAGAGTCTGGGAAGCAAAAATCGGAAAGGTAAGACTGATCCTGCTTGATACGGATACGGAAGAGAACCATCCTGAAGACAGGACTGTTACACACTACCTATATGGTGGCGATAATGAGAACAGGCTGAGGCAGGAACTTGTACTGGGTATCGGAGGAATAAGGGTGCTTGAAGCAATGGGAATAAAACCCGATGTATATCACAGCAATGAAGGGCACTCAGCTTTTATCAGCCTTGAACGACTCAGGATTCTTATAAATGATAACCATCTTACCTTCAGCCAGGCACAGGAGGCTATAAGATCTTCAACACTGTTCACAACACATACCCCGGTCCCTGCAGGGCACGATGCATTTGATGAAGATCTTCTCAGGAAATATATTTCGCACTATCACAGCCGGCTTTCAATTTCATGGAATGAGCTGATGGCCCTCGGTCAGTGCGAAGGTGATTATGACAAGAAATTCAACATGAGTTACCTTGCTGCAAGAATGTCTCAGGAGATTAACGGTGTGAGCAAGCTTCACGGCAAGGTGAGCCAGGTAATGTTTAATAAACTCTGGCCGGGATACCTGCCAGAGGAGCTTTTTATCGGATATGTCACAAACGGGGTGCATCATCCGACATGGACGGCCCCGGAATGGCGTAAAATATATCAAAAACTTACCGGTGAAGCCAGTTTCGACCAGACAAACAGGTCGCTGTGGGAGAAACTTTATACCCTTGAAGATAAGCAGGTCTACGAGGTAAAGAAAACACTCAAAAAGAATCTTTTTGCAAATATAAGGAAACGTCTTCAGGCCGAAATGATCGATAAGCATGTCAGCCCAAGGACCCTGATGAACATAAGTACCCACCTTGATGAAAAGGCGCTCACGATAGGTTTTGCAAGGCGTTTTGCAACTTATAAAAGAGCTTATCTTCTCTTCAGGGATCTTGACAGGCTTGAAAAGATTGTCAATAACCCCAATAAACCTGTCCAGTTTATTTATGCCGGTAAAGCCCACCCGAATGACGGTGGAGGAAAGGATCTTATCAGGAAGATTTATGATATATCACGGATGCCACAGTTCGCAGGCAAGATTCTCTTCCTGGAGAATTATGATATTGAGCTTGGGAAGCATCTAACGCGTGGTGTTGATATCTGGCTCAACACGCCAACAAGGCCCCTGGAAGCTTCAGGTACAAGTGGTGAAAAGGCTGTGATGAACGGTACTCTTCATTTCAGTGTTCTTGATGGCTGGTGGGTTGAAGGCTACAGGGCTTACGCCGGCTGGGCACTTCCAAAGAAAAGAACTTTCGAAAACCAGGATCTGCAGGATGATATAGACGCCGAGACGATCTATAATATGCTTGAATATGAGATAATTCCTGCATACTATTCTCCAGATGAAAACGGTATCCCTGTTGAATGGATCAGCTATATCAAAAATACAATGGTGAAAGTAGCTCCGGAATTCACAATGAAGCGGATGATTGATGATTATTTTGAAAAATATTATACAAAGCTTCAGGCCCGCCATAAATACATGGTGGCCGATGATTTTGCCATGGCAAAGGAGCTTGCTGCATGGAAGCAGACAATGAGAGAAAACTGGGATAACATAGAGGTTATCAATTATAGCTTCGAAAGGACAGAAAATAATGTTTATCGGTCAGGACATGATTATAAGGCAGAAATTGCACTTAACATAAATAATATTCCCAGGGAGAACGTAGGAGTCGAGTTTCTCGTCACGAAGATGAATAAGCGTGGTGAGTATGAGTTCGTCGACAGCGAGGAATTCAGGATGTTAAACTGTAAAAACGGCAAATGCCTGTACAGGGCAAGGCTTGTACCTGAAAAAGCAGGATCATTCTTTTATGGCATCAGGATCTATCCCAAGCATAAGGATCTTCCACATAAACAGGATTTTTATCTCCTTCGCTGGATTGACTGATCAGATATCAGTTGCCCTTCTTACAGGGATGCGCTTAAAGACAAAAGCTGTCCTGGCAGGAAGGTAGAGGTAGAGGTATAATGGAGCGCTCACAATGTTCTTGTCACCTTTCCTTATCGAAAGGTAGCTTCTCGACCTGTCAATCCTGTTGAATCCCCCGAAGGCCGGATCATCTGTATCCAGTATGATGCTGAACTTACCTTCGACAGGTATACCGTAATCTGTAAAAGAAGCTGTGGGATTGAAGTTAAATACGAATAAAAGCTCTCCTCTTGTAAATGTAATGATCTTATCGTTGTTGTTTTCGTAAATCCTGTTTATCCATGGGATATCGATAATCCTGTATTCATTTTGCAGGTTGACCATTCTCCTGTCGAACTCAGCCAGGCATGTATATTTTAATTCAGTATCATCGGCAAGGGACCATTGCCGCCTTGCATAGTGATAGCTCCAATTGTTTCCCGGCCTAGGAAAATCGATCCACTCCGGGTGACCGAATTCATTTCCCATGAAATTCAGGTAACCGCCACCGGCAGTTCCGAAGGTGATAAGCCTGATCATCTTGTGCAGTGCAATACCGCGATCGATGTTTATGGAGTGTGCATTCCTGGCCATTCCAGTATACATCTCGGCATCCATCATTCGGAAAATGAGTGTCTTATCTCCAACAAGCGCCTGGTCGTGCGATTCACAGTACGAAATGATCTTCTCTTCTGCACGATGTTGCGTAAGCTCGTACATCAGCTTTCCCATATCCCAGTGTTCATCAGGACTTTCCTTGATCAGCTTTATCCAGAGGTCAGGTACACCCATTGACAACCTGTAATCAAATCCGTAACCTTTTTCAGCCGTACCTGCAGCTATCCCCGGCATGCCGCTCATCTCCTCGGCAATTGTAAGAGCTTCAGGCCGGTACTCATGGATCATCTTATTTGCCAGGAAGAGATAGACGAGCGCATCGGTATCCTGATTACCATCAAAATATTCAGAATAGGTGGTGAAGTTTCTTTCAAGCCCATGATCGAAATAGATCATGCTTGTAATGCCGTCAAACCTGAATCCGTCGAACCTGTACTCTTCAAGCCAGAACCGGCAGTTTGACAAAAGGAAATGAATTACGTTATCTTTCCCATAGTCAAAGCATAATGAATCCCAGGCCTTGTGATAACGCCTTTCATTAGTATGGAAATACTGGCCCGGAGAACCGTCAAATAGGCCAAGGCCTTCATTTATATTTTTAACTGAATGTGAATGAACAAGGTCCATTATTACACGGATTCCCTTCTCATGGGCAGTATCGACAAGCTCCTTAAGCTCTTCAGGAGTTCCGAATCGTGATGAGGCAGCAAAGAAATTTGCTACATGATAGCCAAAAGAACCATAAAAAGGATGTTCCTGCACGGCCATCAGCTGGATAGTATTGTAGCCTCCTTTTTCGATCCTTGGCAATACTTTCTCAGTGAATTCTTTGTATGTGCCTGTCCGCCATTCCTCAGTCGACATTCCTACATGAGCCTCGTAAACAACAGGAGCAATGCCGGCAGGATGAAAGTCATTGACTTTCCATTTGTAAGTATTCTGAGGATTCCAGACCTGTGCGCTGAATATTTTTGTGAATTCATCCTGGACAACACGGTTCACATACGATGGCAGCCTTTCTCCCCGGCCTCCGTTCCAGTGAACAGAAAGCTTGTAAAGATCGCCATGTTTCAGAAGATCACCACGCAAATTTATTTCCCAGTCGCCAAAAGTGTTTATCCTGGTAAGCCTGTACTCCTCCCGGTCATGCCAGTCGGTGAATATTCCAGTTATGTAGATTGCTGAAGCATTAGGAGCCCATTCCCTGAAAATCCAGTTATCATTATCCCTGTGAAGGCCGTAGTAATAATGACCCATGGCAAATTCCACAAGGCTCTGTTCACCGGCAAGATGCTTTTCGCGGGCCAGGCACATCGCTATCCGTCTGTCTATTGTGTTCCTGAAAGGGTCCAGGTAGGGATCGTATTTATAGAAGGCTGATGAACTCACCGGAAGATGAATATTTGATAATATAAAAATACAAAATCTAAACCACAATTAGGTTCATTTTCATTGCCTTTGCTAATTTTACAGCTTAAACTTTTTTCATGAAAGTTCATAAGGGATATGAGGGCCTTTCAATAGTTCATCCTGTTGTTACTCTTGGAATCTTCGATGGTGTTCATACAGGACACAGGGCATTGTTGTCGCTTGTAAGGCAAAGGGCTGCTGAAAACATGGGACAGAGTGTGGTTGTAACCTTCGATCCTCATCCCCGCCAGGTGCTTAAAACAGGTGCCCTTGATATGTCGCTCCTTACTACAATGGAAGAGAAAGTGGAACACCTGGACGCATCAGGCATTGATCATCTTGTCATACTGGACTTCAGCAGGGAATTCAGCAATATGGAGGCGTGCGACTTTGTAAGCGAAATACTGATGAACAGGATAGGGACCAAACATCTCATAATGGGGTATGATCACCGGTTCGGCAGGCGGGGAGAGGGCGATATTGAAAAGATCAGGCGATGCCAGGGCACAAGCGGACTAACTATCGAACAGGCTGAACCTGTGTTATACAATGGTGAGCCTGTCAGCTCAACACTTATAAGATCATACCTTCTTGATGGCAAGCCGGAAATAGCTGCAGAACTCCTGGGTTATGAATATTCTCTCTCAGGAATCGTCATCGAAGGAAAAAAAATAGGACGTTCTTTTGGTTTTCCGACTGCCAACATCAAGCCGCAGAACAATAAGCTCGTACCATCTGAAGGAGTTTACGCTGTCTGGGTTAAGGCAGGAGACACAAATTATATGGGAATGCTCAGCATAGGGTCCAATCCGACTGTTAACAAGGACAGCAGGACCCGGAGCATTGAAGTACATATCCTTGATTTTGAAGGTGATATTTATGGAAGCAATATTACATTGAAGTTCGTCAGAAAACTGAGGAATGAAAGGAAATTTGCATCCCTTCAGCAGCTCTCCATGCAGATGGAAGTTGACAGGCAGGAAACTATCCGGCTCTTAAAGTAATTTTATATCTTTGCGATCTAATTTAATAAACCATGAGTATTCAGACAGAAGTTTTACAGTACAAAGTGAGAGATATAGCACTTGCTGATTTTGGCAGGAAAGAGATTGATATTGCTGAGAAAGAGATGCCTGGATTGCTTTCAATAAGGAAAAAATATTCTGCATCGAAGCCGCTTAAAGGCGCAAGAATAACAGGTTCTCTTCACATGACAATCCAGACTGCCGTGCTGATCGAAACACTTGCCGAACTTGGCGCTGATGTTCGCTGGGCAAGCTGCAATATCTTCTCTACCCAGGATCATGCTGCTGCAGCAATTGCCGCTGCCGGAATACCCGTTTTTGCCTGGAAAGGTGAAACACTTGAAGAGTACTGGTGGTGTACCGCGCAGGCACTCTCATTCCCCGGCGGAAAAGGCGCAAACCTCATTGTTGATGATGGTGGTGATGCTTCTTTGCTGGTCCATCTTGGTTTCAAAGCTGAAAAGAATCCTGAAGTACTCAATAAAAAGAGTGATAATAGGGAAGAAGCAATAATACTCGACACCCTTAAAAAACTTCTTATTGATGAGCCGGGCAAATGGACTCGCGCAGTGGCAGACCTTAAAGGCATATCTGAAGAAACAACAACCGGAGTGCACAGGCTATACCAGATGATGGAGAATGGCGAGCTTCTTGTTCCTGCAATAAATGTGAATGATTCGGTGACAAAATCTAAGTTCGATAACCTTTATGGCTGCCGTGAATCGCTTGCTGACGGTATAAAGCGTGCCACTGATGTTATGATTGCCGGTAAAGTTGTTGTTGTCTGCGGTTATGGTGATGTTGGAAAAGGTTGTGCAAGATCAATGAAGTCGTACGGAGCAAGGGTCATCGTTACTGAGATAGATCCAATCTGTGCGCTGCAGGCTGCCATGGAAGGCTTCGAGGTTAAGACTATTGAGGATACTCTTGATGAAGGCAATATTTTTGTCACTGCCACTGGTAATAAGGATATCATTACCCTCGAACACATGAAAAAGATGAAAGACCAGTCCATCGTTTGTAACATCGGACATTTCGATAACGAGATCCAGATGGACAGGCTTAATTCAATGAAAGATATTAAATTGATAAATATCAAACCCCAGGTTGATAAATATCAATTCCCTGATGGCCATGCAATCTTTATCCTTGCCGAGGGCAGGCTTGTGAATCTTGGATGCGCAACAGGTCATCCTTCATTCGTTATGAGTAATTCATTCAGCAACCAGACACTTGCACAGATCGACCTCTGGACAAAAAAACATGAAATTGGCGTGTACAGGCTGCCAAAGTATCTCGACGAAGAGGTTGCAAGGCTTCACCTTGAGCAACTTGGAGTTAGACTTACCAGGCTGACAAAAGACCAGGCTGAATATATTGGCGTTTCAGAATCAGGACCATACAAACCAGAGCACTACAGATACTAAAAAGCTGAGACGCTTTATACCTGTATGCAGTTGTAAGAGGTTGTAAAGGTTGAAATGACACCAGGACTCATGACGCCTGGACACCAGGACGCTAATTATTCCATACCCTGATGAACCTCCCATCAAAGCTGGTTCGGTAATTCTTGAGAGGGTAGCGGCTTACTCCTCCCGGAGTGGGAGTTCCGAATGAAAGAAGCTCAAAAGGGGTTTTGCATACAGGGCATATAGCTTTTGCAAAGCCTGTCTGGTCAATATTGATCCTGACAACTGATTTGTCAAGTGAATACTCGTGCGGACAGGTACGGTCGTAAGCATAATACTCATCAACACCTCGTGTAATTATTATTCCGCTTGCATTGAAGCCTGCCGCATAAGGCTCATTCAATGAACCTGCATCAATTGCAACAGACCCTCCAATGGAGTTGAGCTGTGTTGAGAAGCGTGCATCATTTATATCGATATAGAAATCAACAACAACATCAGGTATTATATCATTCTTCTTGTTGCATGAAAATGAAACTGATGCAAGCAGTATGGTTATTAAAAAAAATTTTATTTTTGATCTGATAGCCACAACATTGAAATTTAAGATTCAAAATTAATACAACCTCTCGATAAAACGATCCACTCACCTTAAAATTGTTAACACCTGGAAATGAAAAAGTTAAAGTTCATATCGGTATTGTTTATGCTTCTGTCAGTACTAACTGTGCAGTCGTGCAGTTTGTTCTCAGCCAAAGGTTCTGTTAGAAAAGTGGAGAGAAGGATGTCAGGACCTTCCAGGAAATCCGGCAAAGTAAGGGAATCAAAGAAGGTGAAGGTTGCAAAGGCAAAGCAGGAAAAGAATCAAAGCAGGCTTAAAAATGATTACAACAAATCGGTCAAAGCATCCAGGCAACGAACGTATGATATTCAGACAGATAACGTTAAAGCAAGGATGAAAAACAATGAGGCGCAGATCGCTAAAAGAGAGAAGAAGAAAGACAGGATGAAGAAATCTTCAAACAGGAATGCAGGCAGGAAATACCGTTAGATCAATATTTTATTGCTTCAAAAAAATTCCTGAAATTTTGCTAAAATTTTGTAAATTTGGAAGATATTATCTAATTTCGTCCATACTGAAGAGTTCCGGACATCCCGGGATTCTTCTTGTTTTTTTACAATACATTAAAAAAAATGGCTGACGTTATATATGTCACAGAGGAAGGTCTTCATAAGCTGAAAGATGAGCTCGATCAGCTTAGGAATGTTGAAAGACCTTTGATATCCAGGCAGATAGCTGATGCCCGGGATAAGGGTGACTTATCTGAAAATGCTGAGTACGCAGCTGCTAAAGAGGCACAGGGTATGCTTGAGATGAAGATTAACAAGCTCGAGGATATTGTTTCCCGTTCAAGGATCATTGATGAATCTAAAATTGACACTCTTACTGTCAGGATACTCAGCAAGGTCAAGATCAGGAACAAGTCCAACAATGCTGTTATGGATTACCAGCTTGTTCCCGAAAGTGAAGCAAATCTTAAGCTTGGTAAAATCGCTGTGAACTCTCCCATAGCCCAGGGCCTTATCGGGAAAAAAGTTGGTGAAACAGTTAGCATTAAAGTTCCATCAGGTGTTATTCTATTCGAGATCGTTTCGATTTCCCTTTAATTAAATTCAGAATTTATGGCTTCAATTTTCAGCAGGATTATTGCCGGTGAAATTCCATGCTACAAGGTGGCTGAAGATGATGACTACTTTGCTTTCCTCGACATAAATCCTTTAAAAAAGGGTCACACTCTTGTTGTCCCTAAAAAGGAGATCGATTATATATTTGATCTCGACGACGAGCAGCTCTCAGGCATGATGCTTTTTTCAAAAAAAGTTGCGGCTGCCATCAGGGAGGCATATCCATGTAACAGGATAGCTATTGCAGTACTTGGTCTCGAGGTGCCGCATGCTCACATTCATCTTGTGCCAATGGATGATATGAATGATGTCAATTTCAAGAACCCCAAGCTCAGGTTAACTCCAGGAGAGTTCAGGGAAATTGCTGACGCAATAAGCTCCAGGGTAAACCTGTGACGAAAATCTCGTTGCACTTCTTAGGCTTTTTGTTTATATTTCGTACACCATTTATCCCGCTGCATGAAATGGCTGTACAATCTTCTGGATGACTTCATTGGTCTCCTCTTTCCACGTACCTGTCCGGGTTGCGGGACAACCCTTGTTAGGAATGAGAATATTATCTGCACGGAATGTCTTTTCAGTATTCCTGTAAACAATTTTCATACAGAAACTGACAACCCGGTAGCAAGGCTTTTCTGGGGACGATGTGTTGTTGAAAAAGCAGCATCTTATTCCGAATTCACGAGGAACAGCAGGGTACGTTCAATGATACATAACCTCAAGTACAGGGGAATAACCGAAGTTGGGCCGGAAATGGGGAGAATGTACGGCTATACTCTGAAGAGTTCCGGATTCACAGAAGGCATTGACATTGTAATAGCCGTCCCTCTGCACAGATTAAAGCAAAGGAAGAGAGGATATAACCAGAGCTTGCTTATTGCACAAGGGATCTCTGAAGCAACAGGCATTCCCCTGAGGCAGGATATTCTCTTCCGTTCCATGAAGTCGAATACGCAGACAAGGAAATCACGGTTTGAAAGGTGGACAAATGTCGATGGTATTTTTGCCGTATCTGGTGCTGCGGCAATTGCCGGGAAACACATCCTGCTTGTTGATGACGTAATTACTACCGGATCTACGATTGAGGCGTGTGTCAATGAGCTGAGGAAGACCGATGGCGTTAAAGTGAGTGTCGTTTCGCTTGCCTATGCGGTGATGTAATCAGTTCTGCCTGATCTTTTTCGGATTCTTGTTCAGGAAATCCTTCCAGCTTTTGTATTGCTTCTCGGATTCAGGCTTATTCGACTGGTAAAAGTGGCACATTGCGGCAGCGAGACCATCCGTAGCATCAAGCCTGAACTCATCGAGGCTGAACCTGAGTATGCTCATTAACATTTTTGCAACCTGCTCTTTCGATGCAGCACCCTGGCCTGTGATCGACATTTTGATTTTCCTCGGGGCATATTCAAAAATAGGGAGCGATCGTGACAGGGCTGCGGATATTGCTGCTCCCTGAGCCCTCCCAAGCTTGAGCATTGATTGAACATTCTTCCCATAGAAAGGGGCTTCGATTGCAAGTTCATCGGGATGATATTCCTCAATGATGCCTATTGTGCGTTCGAAGATATGCTTTAGCTTAAGATAATGATCGTCGTATTTTGACAGGTCGACTGATCCGATCGTTATAAGTTCTGCCCTGTTGCCGCAGCATCGGATAACGCCATAACCCGTTATGTTCGTACCAGGGTCAATCCCGAGAATGATCCTTTCGGCAGGTTTTGCTGTCTGTTTCAATTCCTTGTATGCAGCCTGTGGTTGTTTTTTCAGGCTTATAAATATATTAAATATTTGCTACAAGGCTGAGCAAACAGGAATATGAAACTCAGAATGGTTTGTTTTCCTCGATGAGCAGGTTTTTCATCCAGTCAGGTCTTTCAGATATCTGAATACCATTCCTGAAAGGCTGTACAAAACCTTTTGTTGATACGTTGCCATGCTCAAGGTAATAGATTGCTTCCTTCAGTGAAGATTCCTTCCTGTCATTGAAATCATGCGTGATATCATCCGGTGCAAGCTTGTTGGGCGCAATGCCGAAATAGTATTCACCTTGTCCGAGTGAGTTTACAATTTTAAATGCAGTAGGAGCAAACACATACTTTTCGCCTGCATCCCATTCATAAAAGCCAACAGGTTTTCCATAAGTTGTATCACCGACCGTTACTACTGTAACATGTGGTCTCAGACCATTTATAATGAATTCGCTTGCTGAAGCTGTACCTCTGGTGGTTATCACCACAACCCGGGGAAGATCAAGTGAATAGGATGTTGTAACAAACGGGAATGACCTGTTATACTGGGTGAGTTTATCATTATGTTCAAGCTTTGCCATATTTGTCCCTGAGAGCCTGTTCCCGCCAATATAGCTTGCGAGAGTTTGTGCAATGTTTACAAGACCACCCGGATTATACCTGAGGTCCAGTATCAGGTCTTTCACATTGTTTTCCTTGAAGTATGAAAATGCTTTTGAAAGTTCAGTTGTTGAAGGTTGTATGAAAGATTCGTATACCAGATGGCCAGTGACACCTGTATTGAGATGAAGGGTGTCGGCAAGCAGGACAGTGTTTGTCTGAAATGTTGTTTTTGTTGAAGAAAGCGACAATGTGGAGCCGTCAGGTTTTGTAAAGACAAACTGGTTCGTGACACCTTCTTTTGAAGCACCCAGAACAACATTATATTGCTCCCTGTTTCCTGAAGCCAGCAAGGCACCTATATCTGAACCGTTTACAGAATTTATGATCCATCCTCTTCTTACCCCTGCGGCATAAAGAGGAGATTTATCATAGATCATTGCTATCCTGGCCTTTTTGTTGGCATCAACACCAATACGTATCCCGTGACCAACAAAAGTGCCGTTCATTTCGGCATGATATTCATCGTAATCTGCCACGAAGCTGAAACGGTCGGCAGGTTTATACCGCATTGCTTCGAGTAATTTGTATGGATCATTATAATCATCTTTATTCACCTGTGGCATCTGCTTATACCAGTAATAAATATCCTGCATGAGGTAATAAAGTGTATCTCTTCCCATCTGGGGAGTGAATGCGGATGGCTTGTCTTCCTGTTGATTATCTTTCTTACATGAAGATATAAAAACAAGGAGCATAGCTAAAAACACTAATATCTTTTTCATTTTATGTGATTCAAACAGTTGACAATGAATAAACGGATTACCGGTTTGTTTGTTTACTCTGGACAATTATTCCAACTATTATTAGCAATAATCCTGCCGGAGTAGTTATATAAATCCGTTCATTCAGTATGAAATGCACGAAAATCAAAGAGATGAAAGGAGCAAGATACACAAGATTGCTGACTTTATCCGTAGATTTCGACAACTGCAACGCTTTAAGCCAGAGCAGAAATGTAATACCCATCTCGAAAAGTCCGACATAAACAGATGACAATAATCCCGAGCCGGTAATTCTCAAGGGATTACCGGTAACAAGTATTGCGACGATGAGATATACTGATCCGAAAAAAAAGTTAAGAAAAAGCTTTACTGATTCATCTCTTTTATCACGGACATTGAGAATAAAATAAAAAGACCAGAATATGGAGCTTCCTGTTGCAAGCATTACCCCAGGGAGATTGGACTGTCCCGGACTGAAGAGATTTCCCTGTGATGATATTATGTAGACCCCGGCAAAACTAATAAATAATGCCACGAAGCTTTTGCCAGGGATTCTCTGTTTAAGGATCGGCACTGACAGGAAAACCAGGATGATGGGCCATATCATATTCAATGGCTGTGCAACCTGCGCTGGCAGGAGGGAGTATGCCTTGAGAAGGATCAGGTAATAGGCAAAAGGATTGATGAATCCCAGCAATGCAGAGCTTAAGAGATCCTTAAATGAACTTTTTAATATCGTTCCAGCCTTTCCTGTAACCACCACCGCAATGAATAATGCAAATGCAGAGGTGACTGACGCAATTGTGAGCATTGTAAGAATATCAAGCTCACGTAAACTTATCTTGAATGCTGTCGGGACAGTTGACCAGAAGAGAATGGCAAGCAATGCGAAAACATATGATCTCTGCTGGTCATTTCCCCGGTGCATCATTTCACATAAAATATTTAATGATGATCTTAATTTATGAGATCAAACCCTGTATAAGGCCTGAGCACCTCAGGTATGACTATGCCCTTATCAGTCTGGTTATTTTCGAGCAATGCGGCTACTATCCTTGGTAATGCAAGAGCACTCCCGTTGAGAGTATGTACAAGCTTGGTCTGTTTTTCACCTTTCTCCCTGAACCTGCATTTCAGCCTGTTTGCCTGGAAGGATTCGAAGTTGGATACCGAGCTCACTTCAAGCCATCTTTTCTGGGCTGCCGACCACACTTCAAAATCATATGTCAGTGCAGAAGTGAACGACATGTCGCCACCGCATAAACGGATAATCCTGTAGGGGAGGGAAAGCTTTGAAACAAGACTTTCAACATGAGCCACCATCTCTTCGAGAGAGTTGTATGAATGATCAGGATGAACGATCTGTACTATCTCAACCTTATCGAACTGGTGCAGCCTGTTCAGACCTCTTACATGAGCCCCCCATGATCCTGCTTCTCTCCTGAAACAAGGTGTATATGCAACATTTTTGTAAGGAAGGTCATCAGCATTAAGGATGACATCGCGGTAGATGTTTGTCACAGGTACTTCAGCTGTGGGTATCAGGTAAAAGTTATCGAGTCCCGCATGGTACATCTGGCCTTCCTTGTCGGGAAGCTGCCCCGTGCCAAAACCTGAATCTTCGTTTACCATAATGGGTGGCATAACCTCCGTATATCCGGCTTTTGCACCTTCATCGAGGAAGAAGCTTATAAGAGAGCGTTCGAGTTTTGCACCTTTGCCTATATAGACCGGGAATCCCGCTCCTGTAAGCTTGATGCCAAGTTCAAAATCGATAATGTTAAATTTTTTAATAAGATCCCAGTGGGGCAGGGCACTTCCTTCAAGTTCAGGTATTGTTCCTCCTTCTCTTACAACAACATTATCATCAGCTCCATGTCCAGGGGGAACAGATTCGTGCGGCAGGTTGGGCAGCCTTACTATTTCGTTCTTCAGCTCATTTTCGAGGGGCTCAAGCTTTTCGAGAAGAGCTTTTATCTCTTCCTTCAGAGAATAGGTCTTTGTCTTGGCCTGTTCAGCTTCTTCCTTCCGCCCGGTTTTCATCAGGTTTCCTATCTCTTTTGAGATCCTGTTCATCTCAGCTTCAAGATTATTTGCCTTTGACTGTATCTCCCTCCTGGAGGTATCTATTTCAAGTATCCTGTCAATGATGGCTGTTCCATCAAAATTTTTAAGCTTTAGCCGCGATATCACGAAATCTTTCTTTTCGCGGATTAGGTTGATTGTAAGCATTTCTTTCCTGTTAAATAAAAAAAGCAGGCCGGAGCCTGCTGTAAAATTATTAAAAAACTACCGATTTCTCCTGGTATTCACTGGAGAAAGTACTGCAGTTTATTCAGCCTGTTCTGAAGGAATTACAGAAACATAAGTTTTGTTATCCTTCTTTCTTTTGAATTCGATATCACCGTCAACGAGAGCAAACAGAGTATGATCCTTGCCCATACCTACGTTGAGTCCGGGGTTATGTTTTGTTCCCCTCTGGCGAACTATAATGTTACCAGCTTTAGCTGCCTGGCCTCCATAGAGTTTAATGCCAAGTCTCTTACTGTGGGAATCGCGTCCGTTTCTTGAGCTGCCAGCTCCTTTCTTGTGTGCCATGGCTTATACTTTATTATTTTCTGTATTCGATTATTCTTCAGTTTCTTTTACAGCTTTTTTGGCTGCTGTTTTTCTTTCTTTTTTCTCGGCTGTATGTTCAGCTGCATCTGCTGCTTCAGCTTTTGCTGCTTTTTTCTTTGAAGTTTTGCCGTTGATGCTCAGGATCTCAATCTGGGTGAAGTTCTGACGGTGGCCATTCTTAACCCTGTAGCCTTTTTTCCTTTTTTTCTTGAAAACAATAACTTTTTCACCACGGACATGATCAACAACTTTTGCAGATACTACAATATCGCTGATTACCGGGGCACCGACTGTTACATTGGTGCCATCATCTGTGAGAAGCACTTTGTCGAAAACAAGCTCTTTGCCTTCTTCAGCTTCAAGACGGTGAACAAAAATCTTTTTTCCTTCCTCTACTTTGAATTGCTGACCTGCAATTTCTACGATTGCGTACATTATTTTACTTTTTAAGTTTCTCCGTGAGGCGGGCATAATATATGCCTCTTTTATCTGGCCCCTGCGAATTTGTCAATTTTGGACTGCAAAGATATAAAAATTAGGTTATTTACAAACTTATAGAATAAAAATAAAGCCGGTGTTTCAACATGTTTTATATGACAACTGTTATGTTTTTGTCGTAGTTAATAGTATATTTTTGAAATATATTTTTTGTTTGTTGATAAAAAAACAATATGGCGTGTCAGGCTGTTACCTGATATTATCCCTATCTTTGTGTTAGAAGCGGCCCCGTGATAAAAACCTGAACGTAAATAGTTGATATGAAGAGAGTAAAGCTTAAGGTAATGGGTATCTCATATAGTCAGACTCAGTCGGGTGCATATGCCTTAATACTTCTTGAAGAGAATGGCGACAGGAGGATACCAATAATAATCGGAGGTTTTGAAGCCCAGGCTATAGTTATCAAACTCGAAAACCTTGATCCACCCCGCCCGCTTACTCATGATCTTTTCAAAAAATTTGCGGATGAGTTCAAGATTTACGTCACTGAAGTAATGATATATAAGCTTGAGGAAGGTGTGTTTTTCTCTAAGCTTATCTGCAATAACGGGGAGAAGGAGTCTTCTATCGATAGCCGTACATCCGATGCTGTTGCTCTCGCACTCAGGTTCGGATGCCCCATATTCATAACAGAAGAAATTCTTGAAAAAGCAGGTATAACAATAAATCAGCCAGACAGCGATATGTCACAGAACGAAGAGGATGTCCCGCTTACAGGCAACAAATTCGACACTTACACTGACGATGAGCTTTTCAGGATCATCGATGAATCTGTAAAATCGGAAGATTATGAACGGGCGGCAGCCGTAAGGGATGAGCTTGATAAAAGAAAGAAAAAGAAAAAAGGCTGATAACCTGTTCTAACAAGGTTCAAAATTTCTTCAGACAAATTTCTCATTTCCACCCTTCTTTTATTATTTTAGTCAGGATCAATTATCTGTTGGACGTTGAGCAGGGATCAATATGTCAATGAGTTTGTTGTAACCTGATATAGATGAAGAAAACTTTATTATTAACTCTGCTTGTCCTGGCATGTTCAACCTTATCAGCTAAGGACTATGAACTCAAATCACCGGATGGCAGAATTGAACTGAGTGTTTCTGCCGGTGCCAGTCTGAAATTTTCGGTAACCTATGACGGAAAAGAGCTGATCAAAGCTTCCAATATAGGCCTTGAACTTAAATCGGGCAAGATACTTGGCGAAAATGAAAGAGTAAGGAAGACAGATGTGCTGAAGCTTGATGAAATTATCAGGCCCGTCATTTCCAACAGAAGGTCAGAAATAAAAGACAGGTGTAATATACTTGAGATCACCTTCAGATCCGGATTCCTTGTTGAGTTCAGGGCATATGATGATGGTATTGCTTACCGGTTTGAGACCCAGATGAAAGATGAGCTGACTGTCAGGAATGAAACCGTCAATTTTGATTTCCCGAGAAAAACAACCTGCTGGTACCCTTTTGAGAGCAGTTTTTTTTCACATAATGAAAGAACATATATTTATTCATCTGCCGATACAATAGACAAAGAGTCAATGGCGAGCCTGCCAGTCCTGTTCAGTCCGGAAGGTGTGAATGTTCTTATAACAGAATCGGATATTGACGATTATCCGGGCATGTGGCTTATCAGCCAGGGCTCAGGCAAGATATCAGGCATATGGCCCAGGTACCCTGATAATGAAGAACTGAAAACCGATAGAGATCTCGTTGTGAAATCAACTAAGAACTATATCGCAAAAACTGAAGGCAAACGTACTTTCCCCTGGAGGGTTTTCATAATCTCTGCAACTGATGCAGGGCTCACAGAGAGCGACCTTGTATTCAGGCTTGCGAAACCAAGCCAGCTTAAGGAAACTGAATGGATCAAACCAGGGCAGGTAGCATGGGACTGGTGGAACGCAAATAATTTAAAAGGTGTTGACTTCAGGGCAGGTATAAATAACAACACTTACAAATATTACATCGATTTTGCTTCAGCAAACGGCTTAGAATATATAATTCTTGATGAGGGTTGGTATGAGAACAATGATGTCACAGATGAGGCAGACAGTATTAACGTTTATGACCTCTGTGAGTATGGACGCAGCAAGAATGTCGGGGTCATACTCTGGGTTATCTGGAAGTCGTACGAGGATAAGATGGAAGAAGCATCAGCGCTCTATGAGAAATGGGGTGTGAAGGGTGTTAAGATTGATTTCATGCAAAGAGATGACCAGAAGATGGTGAATTTTTACCATGAGGCATCCAGAGTGGCTGCAAACCATCATCTGCTTGTCGATTTTCATGGCGCTTATAAGCCTGATGGTATCAGCAGGACATGGCCCAATGTACTCACAAGGGAAGGCGTTAAAGGTATGGAAGTATGCAAATGGAGCGATGAAGTTAACCCCGAACATGCAGTGACAATCCCCTTCATAAGGATGGTGGCCGGGGCTATGGATTTTACCCCGGGGGCAATGGTCAACATGACCAAAGAAAACTTTTCCCCTAAGTTTACACAGCCTGAAAGCCAGGGCACCAGGGCACATCAGGTTGCAATGTATGTTGTGTATGAAAGCCCTTTGCAGATGCTCGCTGACAGCCCTACAAATTATATGAGAGAACAGGAAACAACGGATTACATTACAAAGATACCTGTTGTATGGGATGATATAAAATGCCTCGACGGCAAAGTTGGTGATTATATTATCCTGGCGCGCAGGTCGGGAAAGGATTGGTTTATTGGTGCAATGACAGACTGGGAGGAGCGTACCCTTGATCTCGATTTCACTTTCCTTCCCGAAGGAAATTATAAAATGGAGATCTTTGAGGATGGGATAAATGCTGACAGGAACGCTTCTGATTACAGGATAACAGAGTCAGAGATGAGATCGGGAGGAAGAACAAGGATACATATGGCGCCCGGAGGGGGCTGGGCGGCAAGGTTAACACCATTACAATAAAAATTACTTATGAAGCAATATCTTGATTTACTTGATCATGTATTAAAAAACGGTTGTGAAAAGTCAGACAGGACAGGTACAGGTACTATTAGTGTTTTTGGTTACCAGATGAGGTTCGACCTGGGGGAAGGTTTCCCTGTACTGACAACTAAAAAGCTTCACCTTAAATCAATAATCCATGAATTGCTCTGGTTCATTTCCGGGGAAACAAACATACGCTATCTTAAGGAGAAAGGGGTAAGCATTTGGGATGAATGGGCTGATGAAAATGGCAACCTGGGCCCGGTTTATGGTTACCAGTGGCGTTCATGGCCTGCAGCTGACGGAAGGAAGATAGACCAGCTTTCGCAGGTAATCAGTTCGATTAAGAATTCTCCCGATTCAAGGCGACATATTGTTAATGCCTGGAATGTGGGGGAGATTGACAGGATGGCACTTCCTCCCTGTCACATACTCTTCCAGTTTTATGTAGCTAAAGGGAAACTTTCATGCCACCTTTACCAGAGAAGCGCCGACATATTCATCGGTGTGCCATTCAATATTGCCTCTTACGCTCTTCTTACAATGATGGTTGCCCAGGTAACAGGACTGGAGCCCGGGGAGTTTATCCACACGCTGGGGGATGCACATATTTACCTCAATCATATCGAGCAGGTCAAACTGCAGCTCACGAGGCAGCCTTATAAACTTCCTGTTATGAAGATAAATCCTGAAGTAAAAAATATTACGGATTTCAGGTTTGAAGATTTCAGCCTTGAGGGTTATGTATCACATCCTCATATTAAAGGGGAGATTGCTGTTTAATTTTTATAAAAAAATCCATGATTTCAATTATAGTTGCAATAGCAGACGATTACGGTATTGGAAAGAATAATGAGCTGCTCTGGAACATACCTGAAGATCTTAAACGATTCAAGCGTCTTACAACCGGAAAAACGGTTATAATGGGCAAGAAGACATGGGAGTCGCTTCCACGTAAACCCTTGCCAAACAGGAGGAACATTGTGATCACTGATGTTCCGGAAGAGAAAATAGAAGGTGCCGTAATGGCCTATTCTATTGATGAAGCATGCAATCTGTGCGGGGAAGAAGAAAACTTTATAATAGGAGGAGGAAGCATTTACAGGCAGTTCATGCCTCTTGCCGACAGGTTATACATAACACGCGTGCACAGCACCTCGCCTGCTGATGTCTATTTCCCTGTTATCAGCGTGACAGACTGGGAAGAAACTGAAAGGCAGGATTTTCCGGCAGATAAAAATTTTCCATCCTATTCATACATAATTTATGAAAAGCGGAAAAGCTGAATTCATGGGTTCATACTGCTTTTCCCTACTGTAAAGAATGTATCAAAAGTTATTTTTTTTATGCTTCCTTTTAAACCCGTGCAACTATTTAATATCTAAAGGGTGTTAATAATTAAAACAGAGCTTATGAAAACCAAATTGTTTTTGACAATAGCAGCAATTATGCTTGTTCTTTTTTCCTGTAACAAGGACAGCGATGTGATAGACCAGTCGTCACTCGACGATGCGGATCTTGAAGTAGTTTCGGATGCTGTCTTCGAGGATGTCTTCAGCCTGGCAGATGATGCTTCATTAAGGATTGAAGCCAAAGGTGAAGAGGATCTGACGACCGATTGCCCTGTGATAACTGTCACCAAGCCTGAGGGGGCCCTCTGGCCTAAGACAGTTACAATGGATTTTGGCACGGGATGCACCGGGTTAAATGAAAACGTACGGTCAGGCAGGATCATTATGGTTGTAACTGGTCCACGTCTGCAGGCAGGATCCAAACGTACTGTGACCTTCGATAATTATTACTTCAACGGAATGAAGATCGAAGGCACAAAAGAATTCCTTAACAAAGGGTATAATGACAGGCAGAATCTTGTTATTTCCGTAACACTCACAGGCGGTAAGCTCATACTTCCTGACGGAAGAACCGTTGAGAGAGCTGTTGCACACGAAAGGGAATGGATAGCAGGTCTGCTAACTCCTAATATTTCGGATGATGAATGCAAAATTACCGGAGTAGCAACAGGAAAAACGAGGGCTGATGTAAGTTACACAAATACTATACTTGAACCTCTTTACTTGAAGAGAGCGTGCAGATTCATCACAAAAGGCATTGTTAAAATTGAGAGAGGCACAGAAACGCCTGTTACAATCGATTACGGCAATGGTGATTGTGATGCTAAGGCGATCGTGACAAAAGGCGATCAGTCGAAGGAGATATTGTTAAAGTTCAGGCCAAGATAAAAAGACAAAGGGTGTCAGAAATTGACACCCTTTTTTTATTATCAAAAAAGTTTGTACTGTGAAATCCCCCGTCAGGATGCTCTGAGAACCTGGAGATCTACATTCTCCAGTTTTCTTGATGCGTATTCAACTGTTATCTCAAGCTCTTTTTTCCTTACCGAAGGCATCTCAAACATCGCATCGAGCATTATAGTTTCACAGATCGACCTGAGTCCTCTTGCACCAAGCTTATATTCAATAGCTTTATCTACGATATAATCGAGTACACCTTCCGTGAAACTGAGCTCGATGCCATCCATGCTAAACAGCTTTACATACTGCTTGACAAGTGCATTTTTAGGTTCGGTCAGAATCGACCTGAGTGTCTCCCTGTTTAATGCATGAAGGTGGGTAAGTACCGGCAGCCTGCCAATGATCTCAGGTATCATGCCATATGCCCTGAGATCCTGTGGTGCAATATACTGCAAAAGGTTATCCTTGTCTATTTTCTCCCTGTGTTTGGTACTGCCATAACCTACAATCTGGGTATTGAGTCGTTGCGCTATTCTTTTCTGTATACCCTCGAAAGCTCCGCCACAGATGAAAAGTATGTTTTTTGTATCGACAGGGATCATCTTCTGTTCAGGATGCTTACGACCTCCCTGGGGCGGCACGTTCACAATAGATCCTTCAAGAAGCTTAAGAAGTCCCTGCTGAACTCCTTCACCTGAGACATCCCGTGTAATTGAAGGGTTATCGCCTTTCCTGGCAATTTTATCTATCTCATCGATAAAGACAATTCCTTTTTCAGCAGCCTTTACATCATAATCAGCATTTTGCAGAAGTCTGGTGAGCAGGCTCTCGATGTCCTCACCAACATAACCTGCTTCGGTAAGAACCGTCGCATCGACTATAGTGAAGGGAACATGAAGCATCCTTGCCACTGTCTTTGCAAGGAGTGTTTTGCCTGTTCCTGTCTCCCCGACAAGGATGATATTCGATTTCTCAATCTCCACATCCTCGCTGTCGGGTTTTTGCATCAGCCTCTTATAGTGGTTGTAAACTGCAACAGAAAGTATTTTTTTTGCGGTATCCTGGCCAATAACATACTGATCGAGAAAATTCTTTATCTCGGCTGGTTTGAGGAGGTTGATCTTGTCGAACGCCGGATTCTTTTTACTTCCGAGTTCTTCATTCATTATTGCATTGGCCTGTTCTATACAGTGATCACAAATGTGACCTTCAAGCCCTGCAATGAGCATATTGACCTCCTTCTTGGTTCTGCCGCAAAAAGAGCATTTATCCATTAAGCCGGTTTTTGTGTTTTTTCAAGAATTTCATCTATCATTCCATATTCCTTTGCTTCTTTTGAAGTCATCCAGTAGTCCCTGTCGGCATCTTTTTCAACCTTTTCCACAGGATTGCCGGAATGGAAAGCAATGATTTCGTATAATTCCTTTTTCAGCTTGAGTATTTCCCTTACTGTAATTTCAATATCGGAAGCCTGACCTTCAGCGCCGCCCACGGGCTGATGTATCATTATTCTTGAATGCCTTAATGCTGACCTTTTCCCTGTTGTTCCTGCTGTAAGAAGAACAGCTCCCATCGAAGCGGCCATACCTGTGCAGATCGTTGCTATGCTTGCTGATATGTACTGCATAGTATCATAAATACCAAGACCGGCGTGTACAGAACCTCCCGGAGTATTAAAATAGATCTGGATATCTCTTGTAGGGTCAGCTGAGTCGAGATACAGCAGCTGGGCCTGGATTATGTTTGCAACATAGTCATCAATAGGAAGGCCAAGGAATATGATCCTGTCCATCATAAGGCGCGAGAACACATCCATTGAAGCAATATTGAGCTGCCTTTCTTCAATAATTGTTGGTGAAATATAGCTATTGGCCATAGTAGTATACCTCTGCAGGTTCAGGCTGCTAATGCCACGTTCGCTCCTGGCGAATTTTCCGAAATCATCTAGTATACCCATTTTATAATTTTTTTATTATTTAGAACACAAAGATAATAAATTAAAGATTATGCCATTTTACGGCATAATACAGTAAAGTTTCATCCTTAACGGACAAAGAATCCGGGAATTGTTTAAGCTTTTTCCTGTTCGAAAAGTTTGTTGAAGTCTTCAGAGCTTATTGATTTATCTTCGAGAGTGACCTTTTCCCTTAAGATGGCTATCACTTTATCCTCTACGATCTTATCTGCAATACGCTTGGCATCTTCTTCTCTCTTCAGGGTCTCCTTTGCATATTTTTCGATCTGCTCGTCAGTGGCATAATAAAGACCATACTGCTGGAACTGGTATCTTGTAATTTTGCTTGCTTCTGCAACAAGTTCTTCCTCGGTTATCTTAACTTCATTTTCCCTTGCAACTTTGTTCTTGAAAAGCTGCCAACGGAGATCTTTTTTAAAGCTGTCAAATTCCTGTTCAATCTGCTCGGCAGTTACTTTTTCATTGACTTTCAGAAGCCATTTCTTCAGGAATTCTTCAGGAAACTTTACATCATTCCTGCTGATTGCCAGTTGCTTGAGATCCAGCATAAGCTTATATTCTGTTTCCCTTAGAAGGTTCGAAGCAATCTCTTCCTCTACTTTATTTTTGAATTCTTCTTCTGTTTTTACAACATCTTCGCCATAAATTTTATCAAAGAGCTCCTTATTTATCTCTGAAGGGAAGAAGCGGCTTATTTCATTTACAGTGAAACGAAAGCTACCATTGATATCTTTTACTTCTTCCGATTTCATTTTAAGTATACCCGCTATCTCATAATCATTCGGGTATGCTGTTCTCAGATCGAAGTCGACAGTTTCACCCGGTTTCTTACCAATAAAAAGTGTTTTTATGCTTTCTTCCTTTATAACATCGATGCCAATGGAAGTTTCATCTGCAGCCGGACCTTCAGGTTTGACATTTCCTGCTTCGTCAATTGCAGCAACAGAACCTTTAACAACATCTTTGTCTTCTATTGAATCAACTTGTCTCAATTCCCCAAAACGCCTGGTATAGTTCTCAATGTAATCGTTCCTCATCTTGTCATCGATGGAGATGATATATTTGCTGACGACATCTTTTTTGGAAAGATCAATGTCGAGGGCAGGCGTAAGGCCAAGTTCGAAAGAGAAGGAATATTCTTCCTGGGTTTCGAAGTCCATGTTCTCAAAATCCTCGGATCTTGGAAGCGGATCGCCCAGTATCTCTATTTTCTCATCAGAGAGATATTTCTGAATACTTTCAGAGACAACCTTATTTATCTCATCAACCCTGACAGCCTTGCCGTACATTTTTTTAACAAGACCGATTGGAACCATCCCCGGGCGGAATCCTTTGATGTTGGCTTTCTTCCTGTAATCTTTCAGCACTGTTTCCACCTTCTCCTCATAATCAGGTTTTTCCACTTTTATGGTCAGGATTGCATTAAGATCGTCGATGTTTTCTCTTGTAATATTCATGTTCAATTTAAGTTAAAGTGCGGATGAAGGGACTCGAACCCCCACGCCATAAGGCACAAGATCCTAAGTCTTGCTCGGCTACCAATTACGACACATCCGCGTAAAAAATTCCCGCAAAGGTAATATTAAAATATGATGAAAGCAAAAAGTTGAATTTACTTCCGGAGTTCAAAATTCTTGCCAAGGTAGACTTTTCTAACATGTTCGTCTTCTGCAAGTTGAGAAGAGGTTCCGGATTTAAGTATTTTTCCTTCGAACAGGAGGTATGCCCTGTCGGTGATGGAAAGGGTTTCATGAACATTGTGATCGGTGATAAGGATACCGATATTTTTATCTCTTAGTTTTGACACAATATCCTGGATATCTTCGACAGCAATTGGATCAACCCCGGCAAAGGGTTCGTCGAGGAGGATAAATTTTGGCTTCAATGCCAGTGCCCTGGCTATCTCAGTCCTCCTTCTCTCACCTCCTGAGAGCTGGATTCCCTTACTTTTCCTGATCTTCTGGAGTCCGAATTCATTGAGCAGGCTTTCGAGACGTTCCTTCTGTTCAGCTTTTGGAAGGTCTGACATCTCGAGCACCGATCTTATATTGTCTTCAACTGAGAGGTTTCTGAAAACTGATGCTTCCTGAGCAAGGTAACCTATTCCTTTTCTTGCTCTTTTATAAACAGGAAGACTTGTAATATCTTCATCTTCAAGGAAAATACGTCCCTCCTTGGGTCTTATAAGGCCAACGATCATGTAGAATGATGTTGTTTTACCCGCACCGTTAGGTCCAAGTAATCCTACAATTTCCCCCTGATGAACCTCAATCGAAACCTGGTTCACAACCGTTCGGTTCTTATATTTCTTGACCAGATTCTCAGTGTATAGTTTCATCGCAGATTCAGACAGTTGAATACCTTAATTTGTTTCATTCATGAATTCCGAATAATTCTTTTCCTTTTGTTTAATCACCCTGGCAGAAATAATGATGCTTATTTCATACAGTAAAAGCAACGGGATGGCAACCAGTGTCTGTGAAAAGACATCCGGAGGGGTAATGATTGCTGCAACAATAAATATTACAACAATTGAATGCTTCCTGTATTTCCTCATGAAGGAAGGCGTGAGTACTCCAATCTTGGTAAGGAAGAATGCAACGATCGGCAATTCAAAAACCAGCCCTGTTGCCAGGCAGATTGACGTAAGTGTTCCTATATATGACCGTACATTTATCTGGTTCGCAACAGAAGGATCGATCTCATACGTGCTCAGGAAATGTATCGATAGCGGAGCCAGCATGAAGTAGCCGAAAAGAACGCCTATGAAAAACAACATTGATGCAGCAAATACAGCACCACGTGCATACCTTGATTCATTAGGTTTCAAAGCAGGTTTAAAAAACTGCCAGAATTCCCATAATACCACGGGAAATGCCAGGATTAAACCTGAAACCATAGAAGCAGTAATATGTGTGGTAAGCTGTCCCGACATCTTGATATTGATAAGCTGCAATGGCTTGGTATTGATGCATAATGCAGAAACATTGAGCATCTCTCCAAGCTGACACAGAAGGCGGTTTGTTATGAATTCAGGTTTCTTTGGACCAAGTATGATAGTCCCGAATATGAAATTCTTGAAAATAAAAGCCAGTATCATTAATATGACAATAGCCAGTATGGAACGAATAATATGCCATCTCAATTCCTCGAGGTGCTCCAGGAATGACATCTCCTTATCGCCGTTCTTATTTCCCTTGTTCCAAAACTTTGCCATGCTGTTAAATAAAAAATGATTTATTTTGAGGCTGTAAAGATGATAAATCTTCTTTTGCAAAACAATATTATTATTAATCCGTTAGAATTCAGCGATCCGCATGGCAGGCGGTATCCTCTCCGGGCATGCAGGTTTAAGCTGTTTGACGTCAGAAAAGTAATAAAAGGCAGATTCACAGGTAATTAACATTTAATGTTTACCGGATCCTCAGAATTAAGGCGCCTTCTGTTATTTCTTTACGGAATCAATATTATTAAATAAAAATTTGCCGTTATATTAAGTATGTTTTATTAACTTTATGTAAACAGTAATGAAATCTTCGTTGAAGGATAATGTGATGCTTAACGACTCTACTATACATGATTACCTTAAAAAGTATTTTGGTTTTGATAATTTTAAGGGTAACCAGGAACCGATAATTAAAAATATAATAGCCGGAAGGGATACTTTTGTTCTTATGCCAACCGGAGGTGGTAAATCTCTTTGCTATCAGCTGCCTGCAGTTATGAAAAGCGGGACTGCCATTGTTATTTCCCCCTTGATTGCACTGATGAAGAACCAGGTTGATGCTATGCGTAACTTCAGTACAACCGATGAAGTTGCACATTTCCTAAACTCATCACTTACAAAATCAGAAATTGCGAAAGTTAAAAGTGACGTTCTTTCGGGCCGGACAAAGCTTTTGTACGTAGCACCGGAATCACTCACAAAAGAGGAGAATATTGAATTCCTTAAAAATATTTCAATCTCTTTCTATGCGATTGATGAGGCACATTGCATCTCTGAATGGGGGCATGACTTCAGGCCGGAATACAGGCGTATAAGGCCCATAATAGATACAATAGGAAGATCTCCCATTATTGCACTCACAGCTACGGCCACCCCCAAGGTGCAGAATGATATACAAAAAAACCTTGGTATACTCAATGCCGATGAGTTCAAGTCATCTTTCAACAGGCCTAACCTCTATTATGAGGTAAAATCCAAGCAGGATGTATCCAAGGAGATCATCAGGTATATAAAGAACAATCCTTCAAAATCGGGGATCATCTATTGCCTCAGCCGCAAGAAAGTTGAAGAGATAGCAGAGCTCCTGAAAGTAAACGGCATAAAAGCCCTGCCTTACCATGCCGGCATGGATTCAGCAACAAGGACTGCAAACCAGGATAAGTTCCTGATGGAAGAAGTTGACATAATTGTAGCAACAATAGCTTTCGGAATGGGAATTGACAAACCTGATGTGAGGTTTGTAATTCATTATGATATTCCAAAGAGTCTCGAAGGGTATTACCAGGAGACAGGAAGAGCAGGCCGCGATGGAGGTGAGGGCAATTGTATTGCATACTATAGCTACAATGATATAATCAAACTTGAGAAATTCATGCAGGGCAAGCCTATTGCCGAACAGGAAATTGGCAAGCAGCTGTTGCTTGAGACAGTTTCCTATGCCGAATCTTCTGTATGCAGGAGGAAACTGCTGCTGCATTATTTCGGTGAAGAATATCCAAAAGAGAACTGCGAGGCTTGCGATAACTGCCTTCATCCTAAGGCACAGTTCGAAGGAAGCGAAGCTGTTGTAACAGTTTTAGAGACAATTCTTGCTGTAAAGGAAAAGTTCAAGGCTGATCATGTTGCAAATATTATTTCAGGGAAGGTAACCTCTGCAATAAAGTCTTATAAGCATCACAAGCTTGAATACTTTGGTGTGGGAGAGGAGAAGGATGAAAAATACTGGAACATGGTGATCAGGCAGGCCCTCATAGCCAGGTTGCTTACAAAAGATATTGAGAACTATGGCTTGCTGAAGGTTACCGCAAAAGGACTTGAATTCCTGGAGAACCCTGTTTCATTCATGCTTGCTGAAGACCACGACTATGCCGAGCCCGATGATGAGGAAAATGCTTTTGGTGCAAAGACAGCTGCTGTAGATGAGGAGCTTTTCAGTATTCTAAAAGATCTCCGGAAGAAAATCTCTAAAATAAAGAATGTTCCGCCTTTTGTAATATTCCAGGATCCTTCGCTGGAGGATATGGCCATACAATATCCGGTTACTCTTGATGAGCTTCAGAATATTTCAGGTGTCGGGGCAGGAAAAGCGCAGAGATACGGTAAGGAGTTTGTGGAAGTTATCAAGAAATATGTCGAGGAGAAGGAGATCATCAGGCCTCTCGACATGGTTGTTAAATCGGTTGTTAACAAATCAGGGCTGAAGGTCTACATCATACAAAGTATCGATATGAAAAGATCCTTCGAAGATATTGCGGAGGCCAAGGGACTTGAAATGAGTGAACTTATCTCGGAGATCGAAGCTATCGTTAATTCAGGGACCAGACTGAATATTGATTATTATATCGACAGTGTCATGGATGAAGAAAGACAGCATGACGTCTTTCAGTATTTCAGGGAAGAAGCCGAATCCGATTCACTGGAAGAAGCAATAAGAGAGCTTGGCAATGAGTTTGAAGAGGAAGAGATAAGGTTAATAAGGGTGAAGTTCCTCTCGGAGCTTGGCAACTGATAAAGGCTGACCTTCAACAGGGCCTCACTGTTAGGAACTATAAGGGCCAGGGGCCTTAACAGCAATGTTGATAGTCGTCTATATAAAAGCCCACGCTCTTAGAAGCTTTTCATAAACTCCTGGCTTTCGAAAATTCGTCTATGTTAAGTATTGTTCAATTGCGCCCCTGCTGGGCTTGAGATTGTTTGTTAAAGATCGTCTCAGAACTATTACAGGCCTACGGCCTTTAAGCCTTCTTGCGAGTTCATCTCTATCAGGGCTTTGCCCTGCTAAAGGATATTACAGGCCTACGGCCTTCAAACTTTTTGCAGGTTCGTCTAAAAGGGACTTTGTCTTCCTTAATCACGTTGAACTAGGATAATAAAGGCTATGGCCTTTGAGGGATGTCATTACTCTTCCGGATGGAAGAAGGCTCTCAGAAGAATTAGTAACTTTAAGGAAACTTAAATGGAATAATATGTCTCAGTCTTTTGTTAAATTCTATGCCCATATTGTATTCCATACCAAATGCAATATGAAGTTTATCCTGGAGGATACAGAAAGTGAATTGTATTCATATCTTGGTGGTATTCTGAAGAATTGCAAGTCAATACCACTAAAGATCGGAGGAACATCGGATCATATTCATATTCTGTGCACATTGCCTAAAACGATGAGTCTTGCGGATCTCACAGAAGAAATAAAGAAAAGCTCTTCAAAGTGGATCAAGACAAAGGGTCCATCCTACAGTAATTTTTACTGGCAGAATGGTTATGGTGGGTTCTCTGTTGGATGGTCGCAGGTTGAGACAGTAAAGCATTATATCTCCAATCAGAAAATGCATCATGGCAAAGAGTCTTTTCTTGACGAATATATGAGGCTTTTAACTGAGAACGGAATTGAGTACAAGGAGATGTATCTCTAAAATTTTATTCCACCCCTGAGGGATTTGAGGTTGTTTGTTAAATTCGTCTCAGGGCCTGGATATTACAGGCCTACGGCCTTAAGCCTTGTTGCAGGTTCGTCTATCAGGGCTAAAGGATATTACAGGCCTACGGCCTTCAAGCCTTGTTGCAGGTTCGTCTATCAGGGCTTTGCCCTGCTAAAGGATATTACAGGCCTACGGCCTTTAAGCCTTGTTGCAGGTTCATCTATCAGGACTTTGCCCTGCTAAAGGATATTACAGGCCTACGGCCTTCAAGCATTTTTGCAGGTTCATCTAACAGGGCTTTGTCCTGCTAAAGGATATCACAGGCCTACGGCCTTTAAGCCTCGTTGCAGGTTCGTCTATTAGGGCTTTGCCCTGCTAAAGGATATTACAGGCCTACGGCCTTCAAGTCTTTTTGCAGGTTCGTCTATCAGAGCTTTGCCCTGCTAAAGGATATTACAGGCCTACGGCCTTCACGCCTTTTTGAAGGTTCATCTATAAGGGCTTTGCCCTGCTAAAGGATATTACAGGCCTACGGCCTTCAAGCATTTTTGCAGGTTCATCTAACAGGGCTTTGTCCTGCTAAAGGATATCACAGGCCTACGGCCTTCAAGTCTTGTTGCAGGTTCGTCTATCAGGGCTTTGCCCTGCTAAAGGATATTACAGGCCTACGGCCTTCAAGCCTTTTTGAAGGTTCATCTATCAGGGCTTTGCCCTGCTAAAGGATATTACAGGCCTACGGCCTTTAAGCCTCGTTGCAGGTTCGTCTATCAGGGCAAGAGTGGTCTATTTAGGAGCCTCGTAGAGGCGAAATGCTGTAATGCAGGGCATCGCCCTGCATTACAGCAGACTACTATTATAAGCCCCATAGGGGCGCAATAATATCCATCTAAAAAGTCAAAACGATCTCTCTCCTGAATTAATCATCGCTGTTTCTTAGAGACACCAGAGCATGCACCATAATCTATTTCCTGGATGGAATGAATGCTGATAGTGAAATAACAAGTACATAAAATGGATAGATAAGCTGGGAAGGGATAAACCATTTCAGCAACCCTTGGCTGTTATACCTTGTTAGCGTTTTTCGAAGTATCAGGAAATCAGGTATTGATTTTATTATAAAGCCAGGTATAAAAAGCAGTATGTACCTGATATCGTATAATGCAGCGGCAAAAAATAACACCTGGCAGCAAATTGTAACAAATGTTACAATTCCAAGGAAGATTGAATCGATGTCTTTGTATGCTGTCCCTTTTGAAGCCCATCTTTTCCTTTGCCTGAAGAATGCCTTAATGCCATCAGCTGCTTCAGTATAAACTATTGCATCATTTGATTCTAACCATTCTATGGCTGCGCCCTCTTTTTTCATACTGTGAAGCAGGAAAACATCATCACCTGTAGGTATGTCGAACCTTAGATTAGCTGAATTCCCGAGGTAAGCCCTTTTTGTGAAGGCAAGGTTAGCACCATTGCAGATTGTTGGATGACCTGCAGCGGCTGTTCCGGCTGTTATTGCCTGGAGGCTCATGAACTCCAGCTCCTGGAAACGTCCGAAGAAACCGTTGGTCTGATTAAGTTTCACAGGACAAATCATCATATCGGGCTTATGTTCCTGGTAAAACGAGGCAATCGTACTTATCCATTTTATTCCTGCAAGGCAGTCGGCATCTGTAGTTATTATGAGTTCGCCTGAGGCATTGCTGATGCCGGTCATTATCGCCATTTTTTTGCCTGACCCTGAATTTTGAATAACCCTGATGTTTTTTATCCCGGGAAATGAACTGACAACATCAATGGTATTGTCTGCAGAATTATCATCAATCACAATGATTTCGTAAAGATCAGTTGGATAATCCTGTCTGGCAAAGGTTTCGAGAAGGTGTGTGATACGCTTTGCCTCATTGCGACAGGCAACTATTATGGAAATTGATACATGTGAAATTTCTCCTTTCTGGAAGGGCTTTATCTTGCGGAGCTTATTGAAGATAAAAAGCACTGAAAGAAAATATGGAATTATTAATATCAGTGCATATAAATGCATAGCTATTGTTTAAGCCACTCGAACATCTTGTAATGCTTTGATTCCATGCCCATTGCTTCATAGGTATGCTGGGCCGTGTAATTTGTTGATTCGACATATAGACGAAGCCCGGCAACGCCCCGTTTTTCAGCTTCAGCTTTGATCCTGAGGTACATTGCCCTGAAAATGCCTCTCCGCCTGAAGGCAGGCAGGACGTAGACAGACTGAAACCACCAGACATTGGAATTTCGCCAGTCGCTCCATTCATATGTAATAAGCAGGGAAGCAATCACAATTCCATCATCCTCTGCCACCCAGTACTGACCGCACTGAAACTGGCTGAATACTGCATTTACACCAAGAGCAACAATTTCAGGATTAAGCTCAAGCTTTTCGGTTTCCCATGCCATTTGCAGCTGAAAATCGATTATGATTTCAGCATCATTCTGTGTTGCTTTTCTTATTGTTATCATTCCTGTAGGTCCTGATGCCAGAATTTTTAACCTGTTAAATAAAAAAATGTTCGTTTCCGGTAGATTGTCAATAGCATACTATTTATATTCATCCCAGCTCTTTATTTCAAGATCTTCAATGCCGAGCCTGCAGAATGCAAGAATAAAGGCGCTTGCAAGACGGGCATTTGTTATAAGTGGCACATTATAATCGACTGCGCTCCTCCTTATTGTGTAATCATTGTTCAGCTCATCCTGGCTGAGATCCTTGGGAATGTTCACCACAAGGTCTACTTCCCTGTTTCGGATGAGATCTATTGTATTAGGTGACTTATTTTCATCAGGCCAGTAAGCGACATGTGCTTCCACACCGGCATTCTGGAGGAATTGTTGTGTTCCTCTTGTGGCATATAGTTTATGGCCTTTTTCCCTCAAGGCCCGGGCGCTGTTAAGCAATTCAACCTTCGATCTTGCAGGACCTGTAGAAAGCAGGATGCTTCCTTTCGGAACCCTGTAGCCAACTGAGAACATAGCTTTAAGAATAGCTTCATAGAACCCTTCGCCTATACAACCAACTTCGCCGGTCGAAGCCATATCAACTCCCAGAACAGGGTCTGCTTTGGCCAGTCGTGAGAAACTGAACTGGGGGGCCTTTACGCCAACATAATCGAGCTCGAACAGGTGCTTTTCAGGCTTGTCAGCTGGAAGTCCAAGCATCACTTTTGTTGCAAGCTCTATAAGGTTTGATTTAAGAACCTTTGAAACAAAAGGCATGCTGCGGCTTGCCCTCAGGTTACATTCAATAACCTTGATATCATTATCTTTTGCAAGGAACTGGATATTGAATGGTCCCGAGATATTAAGTTCCATTGCAATCTTCCTTGTGATCCTTTTTATCCTTCTTGCTGTTTCGAAATATATTTTCTGTGCCGGGAACACCATTGTTGCATCGCCCGAATGTACACCTGCAAATTCAACATGTTCGCTGATTGCATAAGCCATCAGCTCACCGTTTCTTGCAACTGCATCTATCTCTATTTCCTTGGCATTTTCTATGAACTCGGAAACAACGACTGGATGCTGTTTTGATACTTTAGCAGCAATTTCCAGATAATGTACAAGCTCATCCCTGTTTGAAACGACGTTCATTGCAGCGCCCGAAAGAACATATGAAGGTCTTATCAGTACCGGGAAGCCAATCCTGTCTATGAACTCATTAATTTCTGAAACAGAAGAGAGCTCCTTCCACCGTGGCTGATCGACTCCCAGCAAGTCGAGCATTGAAGAAAATTTATGCCTGTCCTCTGCCCGGTCTATTGATACCGGAGATGTTCCCAGTATGTTTATCTTCTGGCTATGAAGCCTCATTGCCAGGTTATTTGGGATCTGTCCTCCGACAGAAACGATGACACCCCTGGGATCTTCAAGCTCGATAATATCCAACACTCTTTCAAAGGTAAGCTCGTCAAAGTAGAGCCTGTCGCAGATATCGTAATCGGTGCTTACTGTCTCGGGGTTATAATTGATCATAACAGACCTCAATCCTTCATTTCTTATAGTCTGGATTGCATTTACGGAGCACCAGTCAAACTCAACACTCGATCCGATCCTGTATGCTCCTGAACCAAGAACAATCACAGAATTATTATCCTTCTCGCATTTTATATCATGCTCTGAACCGCTGTAAGTAAGGTACAGGTAGTTAGTCCGTGCGGGATATTCTGCCGCCAGAGTATCAATCTGTTTTATCCACGGAATGATGCCAAGTGATTTCCTGTGCTGCCTCACTTTCATCAAGTCATCATTCATTGATGAAGAACTTGATTTTAGTACATGGCGGGCTATCTGGAAATCGCTGAAGCCATTGATCTTTGAATGGGAAATGAGTCCTGCAGGAACCTCTTCAAGAGAATTATATTGCAGCAGCTGATCCTTGATGGACATTATATTCCTTAATTTATAAAGGAACCACTTGTCAATTTTTGTAAGTTCATAGATCCTGTCTACTGACATGCCTTTTTCGAGGGCTTCAGCTATCGAAAATATGCGCATATCAGTAGGTTCCGAAAGCTCCTGTTCAATATCCTCGAAGCTGAGATCCCTGTTACCTGTGAAACCGTGCATTCCCTGGCCGATCATCCTGAGACCTTTCTGGATGGCCTCTTCAAATGTGCGGCCAATTGCCATCACTTCCCCGACACTCTTCATACTGCTTCCGATGAGGTGTGAAACACCCTCAAATTTATTGAGATCCCATCTGGGGATCTTGCATACTATATAGTCGAGTGCAGGCTCAAAGCATGCCGTAGTATCTTTTGTCACAGAGTTTTTAAGCTGGTGAAGTCCGTAGCCCAGGCCAAGCTTGGCAGCGACAAAAGCTAATGGATAACCTGTTGCCTTAGATGCAAGCGCACTTGATCTTGAGAGCCTGGCGTTGACCTCAATTACCCTGTAATCTTCAGAGTCGGGTGCAAGCGCGTACTGGACATTACATTCGCCTACAATGCCAATGTGCCTTATTATTCTTATTGCAAGTTCACGAAGTTTGTGATATTCGGAGTTTGTCAGGGTTTGTGAAGGGGCAACCACTATACTTTCGCCGGTATGTATACCTAATGGATCGAAGTTCTCCATGTTACATACCGTGATGCAGTTGTCGAAACGATCCCTTACTACTTCATACTCAACCTCTTTCCATCCTTTTAAAGATTCTTCAACAAGTATCTGGTTGGTATACGAGAAAGCTTTTGAAGCAAGGACTTTCAGCTCCTCTGTATTGGAAGCAAAACCGCTTCCCTGGCCTCCAAGTGTATAAGCAGCCCGTATAATTACAGGGAATCCGAGCTTGTCAGCAGCTTTAATTGCATCCTCGGTTGTATTGACTGCGATGCTGCTTGGTGTTTTAACATCTATCTCATCGAGCTTCTTCACGAACAGTTCCCGGTCTTCGGTATTCATTATTGCTTCTACCGGGGTGCCAAGAACCTTCACATTATATTTTTCGAAGATGCCAGCCTTGAAAAGTTCTGTACCACAGTTTAATGCAGTCTGTCCTCCGAAAGAGAGCAAAATGCCGTCAGGTTTTTCCCTTGCAATGATCTTTTCAACAAAATAAGGGGTAACAGGAAGGAAATAGATCTTATCAGCAAGCTTTTCGGAAGTCTGGACAGTGGCAATATTCGGGTTAATGAGAATAGTCTCCACATTCTCTTCCTTGAGTGCTTTCAATGCCTGCGAGCCTGAATAATCAAATTCTCCTGCCTCGCCTATTTTGAGGGCTCCTGATCCAAGCAGAATTACCTTTTTTACAGTGATGTCCATCTTAAATATTTGGATGCGAAAATAACACATTTTTTTAAGAAGGATTTGGATTGATCAAAAAATGAATATATTTGCATCAAAAATGTATAAATATGCAAAAAGCAAGAAGGCTTCCCGAAATAGAGAAGATCATCGTGCAGGAGAGTATCTCATCGCAGGATGATCTTCTGAGAAGGCTGAAAGCTAAAGGTATAAGTTGTACACAGGCCACCCTGTCGAGGGACCTGAGGCAGCTGGGCGTGGGAAGAATTCCTGATGGTGCAGGCGGCTACAGGTATTCCATGCCTGAAGTTCAGACAAACAACCGTTCAGCGGGGCTTCAGATAACAATATTGCCCGTTATCCGAGACATTGTCGACGCAAAACAGCTGCTTGTAATCAAAACACTTCCCGGTAATGCAAGCAACACAGCTTCATTCATCGATACTGCCGGCAGGTATGAGATTGCAGGAACAATTGCCGGTGATGATACAATACTTATTATCCCTCGCGACGGAATCACTGTCAAGCAGGTGCATACCTGTCTCGAGATCATGATCCCCGGCCTTCATGATCAAATTAAAAACATTAAATAATAATCACCTGGAAATCAATAAAACTCAATTCAATAAAATAAATTAAAATGAAAGAAAAAATTGTACTTGCCTATAGTGGCGGCCTTGATACTTCAGTGATCCTGAAATGGTTAATTGACAAAGGTTATGATGTTATTGCTTACATTGCAGATGTTGGTCAGGCCGAGGATTTTGAGGAGTGCAGAAAGAAAGCATTACTCCTTGGCGCAACAAAGGTTGTCATAGCCGACCTTAAGAGGGAATTTGTCGAAGGTTATGTTCTGAAGGCTATCATGGCGAATGCAATTTATGAAGACAGGTACCTTCTCGGAACTGCGCTTGCTAGGCCTCTCATTGCAAAGAAACAGATTGAAGTGGCGAAGGCAGAAGGTGCCACTGCAGTTGCCCATGGAGCAACCGGAAAGGGCAATGACCAGGTCCGTTTCGAGCTCTGTTATTATGCATTGATGCCAGGTGTTAAGGTTATCGCTCCCTGGAAGGACAAGGAGTTTCTTGCAACATTCAAGGGAAGAACAGATCTTCTTAAATATGCTGCAGAAAAAAAGATCCCTGTAAAAGCCAGCATCGACAAGCCATACAGCGAAGATGACAACCTTATGCATATAAGCCATGAAGCTGGTGTCCTTGAAGATCCAATGTACACTCCGACAAAGAACATGCTTGAAAAGATGGTGATGCCGCAGGATGCTCCTGACAAAGAAACAAGGATCGTTGTTCATTTTAAAAACGGCATTCCCGTCAAGGTCATCAACAAGGATGACGGTACAATGAAAGATGATTCTTATGAGATGTATATTTACCTCAATGATCTTGCCGGGAAAAACGGGATCGGTCTTCTGGACATGGTTGAAAACAGGTTCGTTGGTATAAAGTCAAGAGGCGTTTACGAAACACCTGCCGCAACAGTTCTTCACATTGCACATAAAGACATTGAAGGTATAGCAATGGACAGGGAGGTTAAGAGGCTCGTAAGTATGCTCACTCCTAAATTTGCCGAGCTTATTTACAATGGTTTTTGGTTCAGTCCTGAAATGGATTTCCTGATGGCAGCGATCGAAAAGAGCCAGGAGCTTATTGACGGAACTGTTCACCTTTGCCTCTATAAAGGTAATGTTATTATTGAAGGCCGTGAGTCTCCTTCTTCGCTCTACAACAGCAAGCTTTCAAGCATGGATATTGAAGGCGGGTTTGACCAGACCGACAGTAAAGGCTTTATTCGGATTAATGCAATCAGGCTGATGGCTCACAGGGCTATTCTTGAGGCCAACAAGTAATTTCCAGGAGTATATGAACCACCCCTGGATATTAAATGCAGGGGTGGTTGAATCATTTTTGAACTTCAGATTCCGCTGCATTATTATTAAAAGAAAACATAAATTTGGGCACTTAATTTCAGGCTATGAAACTTTGGGAAAAAGGGATTAATCCGGAACCTGCAATAATAGAATTTACAGCAGGAAAGGACAGGAAAACAGATATAGCTCTCACCAAATGGGATATAATCGGGTCGATGGCCCATGTTATAATGCTCCAGGATGTAGGATTGATCTCAAAGGGCGAGCGTAACGATCTTCTTAAAGGGCTTCATTCATTATTCGTTATTGATGAAGCTGGCAATCTTAAGATTGAGGAAGATATGGAAGACATTCATTCCCAGATAGAGAAGGAAATGTCATCCATTCTTGGCACCACGGGAAAGAAGATACATACTGGCCGTTCAAGGAATGACCAGGTGCTTGTTGATATCAGGCTTTATACGAGGGAAGAAATTGATAAGCTTGGATTGCAGATTAAAAGGCTTTTCGAGAAGCTTCAGTGCCTGAGCGAGCAGCATAAAGAAATTCTTCTTCCAGGTTACACCCATATGCAGCCAGGCATGGTATCTTCCTTTGGATTATGGTTCGGGGCTTATGCTGAATGCCTTGCAGACGACCTTCTTCTGCTGGCGGGCTCAAGGGAGCTTAATAACCAGAATCCACTTGGGACTGCAGCCGGATATGGAACAACACTTCCTATAAACAGGAAGCTTACATCCGATCTTCTCGAGTTTGATGATCTTCTTTATAACTCTGCCTATGCAAGCCTCAGCAGGGGCAAAATTGAGATGGCAGTAGCATCTGCCCTTGCTTCAATTGCCCAGACTCTCTCAAGGTTTTCAATGGATATCTGTCTTTATATGAGCGCTGAATTCAGGTTCATAGATTTTCCTGATGAATATGTTACAGGCTCAAGCATTATGCCTCAGAAAAGAAATCCTGATGTTTTCGAGCTTATAAGGGCGAGATCAAACGTCGTCCAGATGCTGCCCGGGCAGATAGCCATGCTCACAAGCAATTTGCCTTCAGGTTATAACAGGGATCTCCAGCAGCTGAAGCAACTGATGTTCGATGCATTTGCAGAGGTGCGCGAATGTATTGAGATAATGATAATGATGCTCAACAACATCAAGGTAAGGAAGAATATAACCGAAAATCCACTGTATAATAATATATTCAGCACCGAGGAGGTTAACCGTCTTGTGAAGCAGGGTATTCCTTTCAGGGATGCGTACAAGGCAGTTTCTGCCATGGTCAAGAATTCATCTTTTTCGAAGACAACGCTGAATGATTATGTTCATGAAGGAAGCATAGGAAATCTCTGCAATGCCGAGATAGCTGAAATATTCAACAGGAGGATGAAGTGTTTCAAAAACACTCCTGCTTCCGAGCTTGCCGATAAGATGATGAAATATTCGGAGTAGCAGTTTCCGTTTATTTCCTTGATTTTTCTATATTCTCAATAAATACATCAAAAAGGAAGTCTGTGTCAGTCGGACCGCCCGATGCTTCAGGGTGAAACTGTGTTGAAAAAAATGGTTTCGACTTGTGAGTCATCCCTTCATTTGTCTGATCATTGATATTGATGAACATGGGCTTCCATTCATCTTTAAGGGTATTATTGTCGACAGCAAACCCATGATTCTGAGAGGTGATATATGCCTTGTCAGTGCCTACCTTTAATACAGGCTGGTTATGGCTCCTGTGGCCATATTTCAGCTTATATGTATCAGCTCCAGAAGCAAGTGCCATGAGCTGGTTGCCGAGACAGATGCCGAAAATAGGCTTATCCTCATTGAACGATCTCGAAATATTGCTGATTGTTTTTTGGCACATTTTCGGATCACCCGGACCATTGGTAAGGAAAAGACCGTCATAATCCTCATTGTGATAGTCAAAATCCCAAGGGACCCTGATAATTGTTGTATCTCTTTTCAGAAGGTTCCTTATGATATTATACTTCACGCCGCAATCAACAAGCAATATCCGGTATTTGCCATTGCCATAGACCTTCTTTTCGCTTGTGGAAACCTGCTCGACAAGGTTAACCTTGTTGGGATCATAAAAATCTGTTGATGTGCCGTCGGGTTCGAGCTTGCCAAGCATTGATCCTTTTTCACGGATCATCTTTGTAAGGGCTCTTGTATCTATTCCGTAAACCCCAGGTACATTGTTCCTGTTAAGCCAGTCGTGGAGACTTTCAGTTGCATTCCAGTGACTGTACTCAAAACTGTAATCAGAGACAATCAGTCCGGAAATATGTATCGATGATGATTCGTAAAACCTGAAAAGGTCATTTTCTTCCGATTTGCCCGGCGCTCCATAATTACCTACAAGCGGATATGTAAGGCAGAGGATCTGTCCCCTGTACGAAGGATCGGTGAGGCTCTCGGGATAACCAGTCATTGCAGTATTGAAAACAACTTCACCGGCAACAGCTTTGGCTGAGCCAAAGGATTTGCCATAAAAAACTGTACCGTCTTCAAGGGTGAGCTTAACTCTGATGCTTTCTTTCATTTATTACTTTTTCAGATCTGAAACAGCTTTTGCAATCTGCTCCAGGGCTTGTTCAACATTAGTCATTGATGTGGCAACATTCATCCTCATAAAACCTTCTCCCCCGGGGCCGAATGTAGATCCTTCATTTAGGCCTACACGGGCATTTTTTATAAACAGGCTTTGAAGCTCTTTTACCCCCATCTGCAGACCTGTGCAGTCAAGCCATAACATATAGGTGGCTTCAGGCTTCACAGCCGAGATACCGGGGATATTTTTATTGATGAAATCAATTGCAAATGAAACATTTTTATCGATATACCTGATAAGGTCCTGCAGCCATTCGTACCCGGATGTATATGCTGCAATGGAAGCAGTTATGCCAAAGATATTGCCGTTTCCCACATGCAGGCTTTCAGTGAGAGTCAAAAATCTTTTTATAAGTAAAGGATTTGAGATTATCACTGATGATGTGGCAAGACCGGCAATGTTAAAAGTCTTGCTTGGTGCAGTAAGCGTAATAGTTATTTCTGCAATTTCTTCTCCAAGGGTGGCTACAGGAGTATGCATGTAACCAGGCAGAGTAAGATCACTGTGGATCTCATCAGATATGATCAGGATATTTCTTTTAAGGCAAAATTCACAAAGTTCTGTAAGCTCCTCCTTCGACCATGATCTGCCTACAGGATTATGAGGGTTTGAAATAAATATTGCTTTTGCATTTTCAAATTGTGGCTGGTGGAGCGATCGTACATCCATCTCCCATCTTTTTCCGGTGTTGACAAGCCTGTTGTACAACAACTTTCTTCCATGAGATTCAATTGCAGAAAAGAATGGGAAATAGACAGGGGGTTGAACGATAATTCCGTCCCCGGGCTCAGTAAATGCAAGTGTGCAGAAGTTAAGAGCCGGAACGATACCCGGGCTGAAACATATCCAGTCGGTTGAGATCTGCCATTTGTATTGTTTTGAAAGCCAGTCAGCGATCGATGAGTAGTATACCTGTGGTCTGAAAGAATAACCGTAAACTTCATGGCCGGCTCTTTCCTTTATTGCTGACACTATGAAAGGGGGAGTATTGAAATCCATGTCAGCAACCCACATCGGGATTATGTCAGCTTCACCAAATATTTCTTTACGGAGATCATATTTGACACACCAGGTTCCTTCCCTGTTTACAGTCTCATCAAAATTCCACGACATAAATTCCTGCATACCGGGGTGTAAAGATAATCAAAAAAGTATGACACTGAAGATTATGATTTACTGTACTGTTGGGATAATGTTTAAAGAAAAGAACAGTGAATCAAAGAACTTAAACTGTTCATCCGTTTATTATTAATTAATAATGTTTATTTTTATGAGCTGATTTAATAGATAAAAAAAACTTAAACTGACTGAAAATGAAAAAGATTTTTGCAGGTCTTATAGTAACATTCCTGATCATAAGCCTTGCCGGCCTTACTTCGTGCAAAAACAGGGCAGCTCAGCAGGAAAAGAAAGAATTCGAAATGGATGAGGTTCAAAAGATAGAAGGTGAGATTGAAAAGAACGTATATCCTCTTCCTACTTCTGCTGAAGTTATCAAGCTTCTGACCGACCTGGAAGTTGGCTATAACCTTGGTGCCGGCAACCCTGTTGCAAACGTTAAAAAATATTTCGAAAGCCAGAGAAAAGCAATAAACCTTGGTGTATATGGAGCAGATCTCAGTTATGCAACATTATACAATATGAACCAGCAGGTCATTGATTATCTTGGTGCAATAAGGTCGCTTGCCAACGAGCTCAATATGTCTTCAATCTATAATGAAGAGCTTTACGACAGCATCAAAGCAAATTTTGACAACCGCGACCGGCTTGTAAACGTACTTACTGACGCTTTCAACAATACATATGCATACCTGAGCGAGAACGAACAGCAGAATCTTGCATTACTTGTAGTTGGCGGCGCCTGGGTTGAAGGTATGTACCTTACAACACAGGTATCGGAAGCTGCTTACCAGGTTGCCGGTATCTCAAAAGTATTGCTCGAGCAGAAGAATTCATTTGATCTGTACATTGAAATAACAGAACAATATATCTCAGACCCTATGGTTGGTGATTTTGTAAAAAAACTGGATCCCATCAAACAGGTTTATGCAGGCCTGGGAAGCAGTCTTACAGAACAGAACATTAAAGATATTACCACGGCTATTACAGGTATAAGAGAACAAATTGTACAATAATTTATAAATGACTCACCGGCCGCAAAGAGTCATTCCTTTGCGGTCTTTTTTTTGATATATGAGGGAATCGGTACTGCTTGCCTTAATTCACATTTTTGCCATAGTTTCGACTGTTAACCCTGCCGGTATATCCTCACGTGGCAGGAAGATACTCAGAAGCTATCTTCGCAGGTATCTTAACCGTGAACTTGAAGAGGAATATTTCTCACTTTTCGAAAACAACCTTGAATTTTATTCAAATGAGCTGAAAAGTGTTGATAAGACAGAACTTTCGGATGAAGACTCGCTTATCTCCTTCCAGATAACAAACATTTGCCGCCAGATCAAAAAGGGACTGTTCCTCGATGAGAGGATGATAGTGTTCCTCCAGCTCATCGAATTTGCATTTGAAGACGGTATGATGTCACCACAGGAAAAAACAATAATCGACATCGTATCGAGAACTTTCAATATCTCCAGGAAGGAGTACGACAATGCAACTGCCTTCATGATAGGCCGCTCATTCGATGAGGTCTCTCCCGATTGTATTATGATGATTGAAGGCGATGACGAGCAAAACCCGCTTGCTTCAACCTATAAGAACTATGATAAGTGGCTTCATATGAAAGTCAAAGGGTTCAAGGGACAGCTAGCAGTTCTGCATATTGAGTCTACAGGTACTCTCCTGTTTATCTACGAGGGACCAATGGTTCTTTATTTCAAGGGAAGGGATATTATTTCTTTCAGGCCATACCTTCTCGACAGGGGAGTAAATATCAAAGGCCAGGGCATCGACCCTATTTATTACTCCAGGATATATAAGAAGTTTATTTCATCACGGTTCCCACAGAAAATAATTTTTGAAGGTCACAATGTAGAGTACCTCTTCAAGAACAGCGATAACGGGGTTCAAAAGATGAATTTCCGGGTAGAGTCCGGAAACCTGATAGGGATCATGGGAGGAAGCGGTGTTGGAAAGACAACGATGATCAACCTGCTCCATGGAAAGATATCACCGACATCAGGCAATCTCTATATCAATGGTATTGACATAAACTCGGAATCTGAAGAGCTGAATGGATTGATAGGTTTTGTGCCGCAGGACGACATGCTTATCGAGGAGCTTACAGTTTACCAGAACATGTATTTCAATGCAAAACTTTGCTTTGGTGATTATACGGAAGAGCAGATAAAAAGCACTGTAGACGATGTGCTTATCAAGCTTGATCTTTATGAAATAAGGGATCTCCAGGTTGGAGATGTGATGAATAAAAAAGTAAGCGGCGGGCAGAGAAAAAGGCTTAATATAGGACTGGAGCTTATGCGTGAGCCCGTTGTTCTCTTTGTTGACGAACCAACATCAGGGTTGTCATCGTCAGATTCACAGAAGATTATGACACTTTTGAGAGACCAGGCGTTAAGCGGAAAGCTTGTGTTTGCAAATATACATCAGCCCTCTTCAGATATTATCAAGATGTTCGACAGCTTATGGCTCCTCGACAAAGGGGGTTATATGATCTACGACGGTGATCCGGTCGAAGCCCTTGTTTATTTCAAAACTGAAACATCACAGGCAAATGCTGCCGAAAGTGAATGCCCCAACTGCGGAAATGTCGAGACAGAAGACATACTTCATATTATCGAGCTCAAAGTAATTGATAACTCAGGATTCCCCGGCAAAGAGAGGCAGGTAAGCCCAAGGGAGTGGTATGAAAAATACAGGAAGAAGATGATGCCTGTATTTACCGAACCTGTGGCTTTGGCATCTGTCCCGCAGAGTAACTTCAGGGTACCGAAAAGAACTGAGCAGATAAAAATATTCATTGACAGGAATATAACCAGGAAATTTGCGGACAAGCAGTACATGCTTATAAATATCCTTGAAGCTCCTTTGCTTGCTTTTATCCTGGGCTACATATCAAAATACACTGAGAACGGTGTTTACTCCTTCGGCATGAACAAGAATTACACGGTTTTCATGTTCATGTCGATAGTTGTTGCACTCTTCATGGGACTAACAGTAAGTGCTGAAGAGATTTTCCGTGACAGGAAGCTGCTCGAACGTGAAAAGTTCCTCAATATAAGCCGCCTGAGTTATCTTGTTTCAAAAATCAATTTTCTGTTCATCCTGTCGGCTATTCAGACATTTTCTTTTGTGCTTGTTGCCAACCTTATCCTTGAAGTCAAAGGAATGCTTCTTCAGCAATGGATAATACTGTTCTCAACAGCATGTTTCGGTAATATGCTTGGATTGAATGTGTCAGCAGGCATGCGGACAGCAGTCAGCATTTACATACTGATACCTCTTATCCTTGTGCCGCAGCTTCTGCTTGGCGGAGCCATGATCAGGTTTGATGACCTGCACAGGTCAATAACACGGAAGATATATGTCCCTGTTATTGGAGACATCATGGTTACAAGGTGGGCTTACGAAGCATTGTCTGTTGAACAGTTTAAAAGGAACAGGTTCGAAAAGCCATTCTTCAGGTATGATATGGAAATAAGCCAGAACGACTTTAATGCAACGTTCCTGATACCCACTCTTAAAGCTATTGCTGATGAAACTCTTTCAGCTGGAAAATACCCTGACCAGAAGGAATATTTTGAAAATAATTTCGAGAAGATGAACTATCATCTTGGCGAGCTGGCAGGTTCTACAGGTGTTATTCCAGGCCAGTGGATAAAAAGGCTGAATGATGAGGATTATAATGATTATGCTGCCTCGGCTGTAAAGAATTACCTTGATAGTGTCAGAACTGTATTCCGCTTACGGAGCCGCGAGGCCAATGATAAGAAGAATGCCTTATACAAAGAAATTTCCGGAAAGCTGGGAGAGGAGAAGTTCATTGCGCTGAAAGCAAAGAATTACAATGAGAATCTTGCCAATGTTGTTCTGAACTGGTATAATACAAACAAAATTTTTGATGCAGGCGACAGACTCATCCAGAAGGCTGACCCTGTCTTCATGAAACCTGATTCAAAGTATGGAAGAGCGCATTTCTTCGCCCCATACAAGATGATAGGAAATTTGCATATTGATACATTGATATTCAATATCCTTGCAATCTGGATAATGACTGCAGTGCTGTTCGTTGCATTGTACTATAACCTGCTTAAGCTGTTCATTAAGTTCCTTGAATCTCTTAAGCTGCCCTTTTTGAAAAAATTCGGAAGGGAGTTCCTTCCGTTCTGATATAATTAAGCCTGATGAGATCAGTTCAGCCAAAAAAGAATCTTGGCCAGCATTTCCTTAAAGATGCCGGTATTGCATCGAGAATTGCATCAGTGCTTTCCGGAGAAGGTTACGACTCAGTACTGGAAATTGGAGCGGGCATGGGAATTCTTACAAAATTCCTTATTGAAAGGAATTTCAGGGATTTCAAAGTTATAGAGATAGATAATGAGTCGGTACATTACCTTAATGAGCATTTCCCGGGACTGGAGATCATCCAGGGTGATTTCCTCACCATGGACTTGCGGTCTCATTTTAAAGGAGAAATGGCTGTAATTGGCAATTTCCCTTATAATATATCGAGCCAGATAATGTTCAGGGTGCTTGAAAACAGGAATATTGTGAGGGAGGCTGCAGGCATGCTGCAGAAAGAGGTTGCCGAAAGGATATGTGCACCACCGGGATCAAAAGTTTATGGCATTCTAAGTGTCCTGTTGCAGGCATTCTATAAAACAGAATACCTTTTTACTGTTCCGGAACATGTATTCAATCCTCCGCCGAAAGTTAAATCAGGTGTCATAAGGCTTATAAGGAATGATGTTGAGGAACTTGGCTGCGACGAAAAACTGTTTTTCAGGGTAGTGAAAGCAGCTTTTAACCAGCGCAGGAAAACCCTTCGGAATTCAATCAAGTCTGCATTCAGGCTTATAAAGGATGATTACCATGATTTTGGTTTGCGGCCTGAGCAGTTAGGGGTAAGCCAGTTTGTTGATCTTACAAACTGGATTGAAGAGAATCTCGACAGGTCAGAATGAGAATCCGATGGCTTCTACGGGGTCCATCTTTGCAGCAGCATATGCCGGTGCATAACCGGCGACAACCCCGATAACTCCCGAGATAAAAATGGCAAGGGCAAAATTGCCGGGAGTGAGGTGCATATTAAGCTCAAAGAAGTAATTAATGCCTATTGTGCCAAGAAAGATCAGTGACAATCCGATAAGTCCACCGGCAACAGAAAGAATTATTGATTCAAACAGGAACTGGCTCAGTATAAAGAACCGTTTAGCTCCAAGGGCTTTCTGAATGCCAATTATATTGGTCCTCTCCCTGACAGAAACAAACATTATGTTAGCAATGCCGAAGCCGCCGACGAGGATGGCAAAACCACCGATGACCCAGCCTCCAAGGTTTATTCCTGCAAATACCGCATCGAACCCCTGGGAAAGCATGCTGGCACGGTTAACAGAGAAATTATTTTCCTCACCGGGAGAAAGCCTTCTTGATGCACGCAATATCATCGTGGCCTCATCGCTTAGTTCCTGCACCTGCACGCCATCTTTCGCTTTTATCATCATCTGGGTTTCAATGAACCTGTTCTTCATGTTCACAAAGGTCCGGGCATAATTGTATGGGATAATTGCAACCTCGTCGAGGCCGCTGTCGCTTATTCCTCCCTGGCCTTCCTTCTTCAGCACACCGATAACATTCGCACGGAAACCTGAAACTGTCAGGGTCTGGCCAACAGGGTCAATGTCCTCAAATAATCTTTCGGCAATTTCTGAACCAAGAATGACAACATTCTTTCCCGAAGAGATCTCAAAAGCTGAAAAGTACCTTCCATCCTTAACTTCAAAAGACCTGATCTTTTCAAAATCCTGGGTAACAGCAGCAACAAGTATATCTTCTGCAGAGTTGTTTTTGTACTTCAGGCGCGTTTGCTGGTAGGCCAGCAGGCAGGCAGCATCAGATCTCTCCGATTTCTTAAGGATTGCCTGGTAGTCAGCTTCTGAAGGTGAAGGCCAGCGTACAATATCCCACCATTTTATGTCAGCAGAAAAGGTCCATGGCATCCTTTGTATATAAACCACATTGTCGCCCATGCTCGATATACTTTCCCTTATCGACTTCTCCATCCAGTCAAGTACAGTGAAAACAGAGATTATCGAAAAAATACCGATACTGATGCCGAACAGCGAAAGGAATGTCCTTAACTTGTTAACAATGACGGATTTGATCGCAAAAAAGAAACTTTCTTTTAATTGTCTGATGAACATGCTTCACAAATAGGATTCAAATATAGCAAAATATAACTTTATGTGTTCTTCAGTTAATAAGCCATGAAAATATGGTTCCGGTAGCCGGAAAATTAAGACTTTGAATAATAAAATCATGATTATCCGTTTAGGATATTATGATGATGAAAAGTTATTAACAAATGGCATACGATAATTTTTTGTCTCTTAATATCATATATTTTTAAATCTATTGAGGTTAATAAAAAATTATCTACTTTTAGGCCCTGAAAATGGGTTCCCATTTTGATCATAATTATCATATAATGAGTAACAAAAGAATTCAAAGTGCTCTGATTTCAGTTTTTTACAAGGAAGGACTGGATGAGATTGTACGTTTATTACACGCACTTGATATTAAACTTTACTCCACAGGAGGCACTTACACATTTATAAAAGAACTTGGCTTTGAAGCAATAAAAGTCGAAGATCTGACAACATATCCTTCGATCCTTGGAGGAAGGGTAAAAACCCTGCATCCTTCTGTTTTCGGGGGGATACTTGCACGAAGGGATAATCCGGGCGACCTGGCCCAGCTTGGCGAATATAAAATTCCGGAAATCGATCTTGTGATAGTTGATCTCTATCCTTTCGAGGAGACTGTCCGTTCCTCAGTTAAGGAAGAGGAGATAATCGAGAAAATTGATATAGGCGGCATATCGCTTATAAGGGCCGGTGCAAAGAATTACAAGGATGTTCTGATCGTTTCAGGAAGGGAACAGTATGCGGAGCTAAGGAAATTGCTGGAGGAAAAAAACGGCAATACCTCTTTGGATGACAGGAGGTATTTTGCTGCTCATGCATTTAAAACTTCATCGCATTACGATACGGCAATTTTTAAATATTTCAATGCAAAAGAAGGATTACCTGTATTCAGGGAGAGTGTGAATGATTCTTACCCTCTCAGGTACGGGGAAAACCCTCACCAGAAAGGTATATTTTTCGGCGATCCTGATAAGTTGTTCGACAAGCTTCATGGCAAGGAGATATCATATAACAACCTGCTTGACCTTGAGGCTGCAACATCTTTGATCGATGATTTCAATGAGAATACATGTGCAATTATAAAGCACAACAATGCATGTGGACTCGCAAGCAGGAAAGATCCTGTTGATGCCTGGAAGGATGCACTTGCATGTGATCCTGTTTCTGCATTCGGAGGGGTTGTTGCAGTTAATTTTGACATTGATGAAGCGGCTGCAACTGAGATTGATAAGATATTTGTGGAGATAATGATTGCACCATCATACAGTGAGGAAGCTCTCGCGATTTTAAGGCAAAAGAAAAACAGGATTATACTTAGGCGTAAAGAGAACGCCAGGGATTGTTATTCGTTCAGATCGTTGCTTGGTGGTGTGCTCTGGCAGGAGAAAGATCTTAGCACAGAGACTGAAGAGAATTTGAGGAGTGTTACAGAACGGGTACCGTCTGCAGATGAGATCTCAGACCTGGTATTTGCAAACAAGATAGTTAAGCACAGCAAGTCGAATGCAATTGTCCTGGCTAAGAACAGGCAGCTTTGTGCAAGCGGGATAGGCCAGACATCAAGGGTGGATGCACTTAAGCAGGCTATTGAAAAAGCCCGCAGCTTCGGGTTTGACCTGAATGGAGCTGTTATGGCATCAGATGCATATTTCCCTTTTGCAGACAGTGTCGAGATAGCTCATAAAGCCGGCATTACTGCAGTTGTTCAGCCTGGAGGTTCGGTAAGGGATGCCGAATCGGTGAATTATTGCACTGCCAACGGCATGGCAATGGTTTTCACTGGGGTAAGACATTTTAAACATTAAAATTTAATTTATTCAAAATAATGGGGTTATTTTCTTTCTTAACACAGGAGATTGCAATTGATCTCGGAACAGCCAATACCATTATAATCCATAACGATAAGATAGTTGTGGATGAACCATCGATTGTGGCTATTGACAAAAACACCGGAAAACTTATTGCAATAGGGGAGCAGGCCAGGCAGATGCATGGGAAAACCCATGAGAACATCAAAACAATACGGCCTTTGAGGGATGGAGTGATTGCTGACTTCAACGCTGCAGAGCTGATGATCAGAGGAATGATCAAGATGATCAACAAGGGACCGAAGTTATTTTCACCTTCTCTTAAGATGGTTGTATGTATTCCTTCAGGAAGCACTGAAGTGGAAATACGTGCAGTACGCGACTCTTCGGAACATGCCGGAGGCCGTGATGTTTACATGATCTATGAACCAATGGCCGCTGCAATAGGCATTGGCCTCGATGTCCAGGGTCCTGAAGGATGCATGGTTATTGATATCGGCGGTGGAACAACCGAGATTGCAGTTATTGCGCTTGGCGGTATTGTATGCAATAAGTCAATACGTATTGCCGGTGATGGTTTTACGGCCGATATACAGGCTTACATGAGACATCAGCATAATATTAAGATCGGTGAAAGGACAGCTGAAGATATAAAGATAGCAGTAGGTGCAGCTCTTCCTGATATTGATAACCCTCCCCCTGATTTCATTGTGAGGGGTCCGAATATCATGACTGCCCTTCCTATCGAGATACCGATCTCTTACCAGGAAATTGCATATTGCCTCGATAAATCACTTTCGAAAGTTGAGGCAGCGCTGCTGAGTGTCCTTGAACAAACACCACCCGAACTTTATGCTGACATAGTGAACAAAGGCGTTTACCTGGCAGGTGGTGGAGCATTGCTGAGAGGACTTGACAAGAGGCTTTCCGACAAGATCAACATTCATTTCAATGTTGTTGAGGATCCTCTTCATGCAGTTGCCCGCGGAACTGGTGTTGCACTTAAAAATGTTGACAAGTTTCCATTCCTAATGAGATAAGGAATTGAATGAGGAATCTGCTGAATTTTCTGGCAAGATATAATAACCTGATCATATTTCTGTTTCTCGAAGGGCTGTCGTTTTATTACCTTGTAACAAGGAATAATTATCATAACAGTCGTGTGATGTTCGCCATAAGGGGAATGACACAGGGAATTGAATCGAGGATGATCAATGCCCGTACTTACCTTAATCTGAGCGATATCAACAGGCGGCTTGCCGAAGAGAATATTGCGCTGAAGAACAGCATTCAGAAGATGTCTCGTTCCGATACTGCTGATTTTATAAGTGTACTTGATACACTTTATTCACAGGAGTATCAGCATATTTCCGCAGAAGTGATCGATAACAGTGTCAACAGGCAGAAGAACTTTTTTACCCTGAACAAGGGGTTGAGAGACGGGCTGAGGACTGACATGGCGGTGATTACGGTTGACGGTATTGCAGGGGTCATAGTAGGAACCTCGGCGAATTATTCAATAGCTATGTCGGTCCTCAATCTTGATTTCAAGGTGAGTGCAAGGCTGAAGACCAACGGTTATTTCGGATCGCTGAACTGGGACGGAAGACATTCTGAATATGCAATGCTGAAGGAGATACCCCAGCATGTCACCATCAGTGTTGGAGACACTGTTGAGACCACCGGGTACTCGGCAATCTTTCCGGAAGGAGTGATGGTAGGTACCGTAAGCGAATTTGAAAAGCAGGGAGGTGATTTTTACAACATAACTGTAAAGCTTTCGACTGACTTCAGGAAACTGCATTATGTCGACATAATAGGCAACCTGAAAAAAAATGAATTAATGGATCTGCAAAATCCGTATCAATGATCAATTCAGTAATAAGATATGGCCTGATTTTCATACTGCTTGCTTTCCTGCAGGTTATACTATTCAATAATATTCAGTTCAGCGGGTATGTAAATCCATATATTTACCTGTTATTTATACTTTTACTTCCTACTGAGATACCTTCGTGGTTGTTGCTGGTACTGGGATTCATTACAGGCAGTGTAATAGATATTTTTTCAGGATCTCCCGGCATGCATGCTTCAGCAACGGTGCTTGCCGCATTCGTGAGACCTGTTGTACTGAGAGGCATCTCCGTAAGAGAAGGAAATGAAGCCAGCGTTGCACCATCGATGGCGGTCTATGGCTTCAGGTGGTTCCTGATCTATACATCAGTGATGGTGCTTGTTCACCATACAGCTTTATTTTACCTTGAGGTTTTCAGGCTGGCTGACTTCTTCAGAACTCTCCTGAGGGTTATTTTCAGTTCATTTTTTTCAATAGTATTCATTCTCCTCATCGAGTATAACAGGAGAGGAGGCCAGAAAGCATGAAAGATCTTTATACCGGCAGGAAGAATGTGCTGATTGCCCTGGTAATAATTGCCACACTGGGGATACTTGTGAGGTTGTTCTTCCTCCAGGTGGTGGAAGACTCATACAGGTTGTCAGCTGAGAACAATGTGCTCCGGTATGTGACTCAATACCCGGCAAGGGGACTTATACTCGACCGCAACGGTAAGATCGTTGTTTCGAACATGGCGGCTTATGATCTTATGGTAATTCCCTCACAGGTTCCCAAAGATATAGATACGACGGCTTTTTGCAGCCTCCTGGGGATTGACAAGCAAATCTATAACGAAAGGATGATCGCTGCCCGTAATTACCAGCCCAGGGCCCAGTCAGTTTTTCTAAAGCAGATATCAGATGAGACCTATGCAAGGTTCCAGGAGAAGATGTTCCTTTATCCCGGCTTTTTCGTTCAGCCCAGGACACTCAGGAGTTACACCAGGCCCGTCGGTTCTCACCTTCTGGGTTATGTAAGCGAGGTTGATGATAATATCGTTAAAAAGGATTCTTACTATAAACCCGGTGACTATATAGGAAAACTGGGAATTGAAGAAAAATATGAGGAGGAGTTAAGAGGCAGGAAGGGTGTGAAAATTTTCCTTGTTGATGTGTTCAGCAGGATCAAGGGATCTTATGCCGAAGGCGCTTTTGATACTCTGGCCATCCAGGGTGCAGATATTACGTCATCCATCGATCTCGACCTGCAGGCATATGGTGAGCTTCTGATGAGGAACAAGAGAGGAAGCATTGTGGCGATAGAACCTTCGACAGGCGAGGTACTCTCATTGGTTTCGGCTCCTAATTATGATCCGGGGCTGCTTGTTGGCAGGATACGTTCGGAAAACTATTCAAAACTGCTTGCAGACACCGTTAATCCATTGTTTAACAGGGCATTGATGGCTTCATACCCTCCGGGTTCAACATTCAAGCCCGTGAACGGGCTTATCGGCCTTGCAGAAGATGTCATTATCCCGGAAACAGAATTCAGCTGCAACAGGGGTTATCATGTCAAGGGATTGTCTGTGGGCTGCCATGAGCATTCTTCGCCACTCAATCTTATCGGTGCAATTGAAACATCATGTAATTCATACTTCTGCAACACATTCAGGAGGATACTCGAAAATCCCAAATACAAGAATCCTTCTGAAGCGTACATAAGATGGCGCCAGTACATTTCCGAGTTTGGGTTTGGCAGCAAGCTGGGAACAGACTTTGTCAATGAACTGCCGGGGTTTATTCCCGAAATTTCATATTATAACCGCTACTTCGGAGAGAACAGGCTGAGAGCTCTGAACATAATTTCCTTGGCTATCGGTCAGGGAGAAATAGGTATAACACCGTTGCAGCTGGCAAATTACACATCTGCCATTGCAAACAGGGGTTATTTTTATACTCCTCACATCGTAAAAGGATTCAGTAACGGGAAACCGATCGATGAGAAATACAGGGTTAAGCATAACATAAATATTCCTGCAGAGGATTTTGAAACAATAATCCAGGGTCTTGAAGGTGTTGTGATAAGAGGAACTGCATCATCTGCAGCTATAAAGGATATAATTGTCTGCGGGAAAACAGGTACTGCACAGAACCCTCATGGCAAGGAGCATAGTGTTTTTATTGCATTTGCCCCGAAGGACAATCCGAAGATTGCCATTGCCGTGCTTGTTGAAAATGCCGGTTATGGGGCAACCTATGCTGCACCTATTGCAAGCCTCATGATGGAGAAATATATTAAAGGTGAAATAACAAACAAGGCACAGGAAAAGAGGATGCTGGAACTAAACCTTGAAAACAAGCCTGCACCAGTAATTGAAAATAAGATTTTAGCATCGAGTGAAAAGAACAATTAATATCTGGTTCGGGGTAGATAAGTTTTCAATACTGCTCTTCCTGCTCCTGGTTTTCATCGGGTGGCTGAACATATATGCAGCAGTATACAATGAAGAAGCCAGCGATATTTTCGATTTCTCACAGAGATACGGAAAACAGTTCATATGGATAATGGCTTCAATGCTCATTGCTGTGTTTGTTCTGCTTATAGATATACGTTTCTATTTCTTTTTCTCCTGGTTTATCTATGGGCTTACAATTATTATGTTGCTGATGGTCCTTATAATGGGCAAGGTGATCTATGGCGCACGCTCATGGTTTGAAATTGCCGGCCTGGGCATTCAGCCTTCAGAGTTTGCGAAGTTTGCCACAGCGCTGGCTCTTGCTTCATACCTTAATTCTAAAAGGCAGGAATTAACAAAGATAAGGATCCTTTTACCGGCACTTGGGATTTTCCTGCTTCCAACTGTTCTCATCATGCTGCAACCCGATATGGGATCGGCGCTTGTATTCTTCTCATTCGTGCTTGTTCTCTTCAGGGAAGGCATGAGCCCTTACATATTTGTATCAGGATTGCTTGCAATTTTCCTGTTTCTCCTAACCCTGCTTCTGGGAGCTACAACACTTTCTTTTGCCCTTGTAATTTTTGCATTGCTCCTGCTCGGGTTTATCTCAAGGAAATGGAAAATTTTTATGCAGGGAACGCTTGTGATGACACTGTCTGTTGCTCTTGTATATGTGCTTAACAGGTATGTTCTTAACATTATTGAAATTGATTTAGTTGTCCTTGCCGGAGTTCTCCTTGCAGGTGTTGTGTACAGCTTTTATTTCTTCAAAAAGAAATCAATGGCACTCCTGGTTGTCTATCTCTTTCTGACAGGAAGTATGTTCTTCATCAACACGGTTGACTACGGGTTTAATCACCTTCTACAGCCACATCAGAAGGAGAGGGTTGAGATACTTATCGGGAAGAATACGGACCTGCACGGAACAGGATACAACCTTAACCAGTCTCTCATTTCAATTGGTTCAGGAGGGTTTTCGGGAAAAGGGTTCCTGCAGGGTACACAGACAAAGTTCAAGTTTGTCCCGAAGCAGAGTTCCGACTTTATCTTCTGCACAGTTGGAGAGGAGTGGGGTTTTATAGGATCGTTTATTGTAATAATGCTATATATAACACTCTTCATCAGGCTCATATTTCTTGCAGAGCGGCAACGTTCGGCATTCTCGAGGATCTATGGCTATGGGGTTGTGTCAATAATGTTCATACATTTCTTTATCAATATAGGAATGACGATAGGCCTTGTACCGACAATCGGAATTCCTTTGCCATTTCTTAGTTATGGAGGAAGCTCTCTCTGGGGTTTTACAGTTCTGCTGTTCATATTCCTGAGACTTGACGCCAGCAGATCGGAATATCTTATCTGAAGTTCCTAAAGTGCCCTCAGGCCTTTTATAACAAGTACTTTACGAACTCCGGGTACTCAAACGGAATAGTGCACTAGAAAGGAATGGTTATCCTGTGAGAAATCTCGATTCCGAAATCCTTCTCCACATAGTCAATAAGCTGCGGAAAAAACTCCATAAAGTCGTCTTGGAGGGAATAGTAGTTCTTTTTTAATGCCTTAATGGCGAAGCGAGTTTCGTTGGGCAGGGATGAGCGTTTACTGAGCGTTCTGAGTACATGCCTGATGCCGTTTATCGTCTGGTACGATTCAATCCAGTTGTTGATTATGAAGAAAGGCATCATCTCCTTCACATTTTCGGGCATGATCTCGTAATTGTTTACAAGTGCACGGTAAAAATTATAGGTTACACTTTCTAAAGGCCTGCGTGAAAAAAAATCCCATTCTTTTGTAAGAAAATGATCGTATAGGATGTCGGTAATTACTCCGGAATATTTGTGATACCTGCTTGAAAAGAAGAGTTTACTCCTGTGAACCACAGGGTGCCTGTCGGTAAATGCATCTATATGCCTGTGAAGTATAATCCCTTTCCTGATGGGCTCAGGATATTTCAGATAATCCCTGCCCTTCACATAATCGCCTATGTAATTACCAATGATAATCTTATCCGAATCACCAGAGAGATATATATGGGCGAGTACATTCATAATCAATCATAATAGTACAAAGAATTTACCACATAGCTTTGAATGCCATTAACATTTTCTGCTTAAATTATAAAACAAGGTAAATGCTTGTTTAAAGCGTTATTTATCTTTTGTTTACAAATGATAACAGGTATTCAAAAACCTGCTTAAAATCATATAAACGTAGTTATCCAAATCTTAATTTTGGTGTTTATTTCATAGGATAAAAGCATTAACAATAAATCTAAACAGGAGGTTTTATGGCCAGGAAAAATATTATAATAATCGGTGCTGCAGGTCGCGACTTTCACAACTTCAACACTTACTTCAGGGATAAAGATAACTACAACGTGGTAGCCTTTACTGCAGCGCAGATACCGGATATTGACGGACGTAAATACCCGAAGGAGCTTGCCGGCAAATTGTACCCCGAAGGTATTCCCATATTCAGTGAAGAGGATCTTCCCGGCCTTATAGAAAAGTATGATGTTGAAGAATGCATATTCTCCTATAGCGATGTCACCTATCAGAAGGTAATGTCAGTGAGTGCCATCGTTAACTCCGCCGGAGCTAACTTCACTCTTCTTGGTCCGCGTGACACAATGATAAAAAGCACCAAACCGGTTATCAGTGTGGGAGCTATCAGGACAGGTTGCGGCAAGAGCCAGACATCGAGACGCATTATTGAAATTCTTATGCAGAAAGGACTGAAGGTTGTTGCTGTCAGGCACCCGATGCCTTATGGCGACCTCAATGCCCAGAAGGTGCAGAGGTTTGCAACAGTTGAAGATCTGGAAAAGCATAAATGCACTGTTGAAGAGATGGAGGAATATGAACCTCATGTTGTAAGGGGTAATGTAATTTATGCCGGGGTGGATTATGAGGCTATTCTCCGTGAAGCAGAAAATGATCCGGATGGATGTGATATTATATTATGGGATGGAGGCAATAATGATTTTCCTTTCTACAAATCAGATTTAATGGTAACTGTCACAGATCCTCACCGTGCCGGTCATGAGCTTAGATATTACCCGGGGGAGGTAACTTTGAGGATAGCAGATGTTGTGATTATTAACAAGATGGACAGTGCTGCTCCTGCTGATATTGAGCTGGTAAGGGAGAATATTGAAAAAGTTAATCCCTCGGCGATAGTTGTTGACGGTGCATCACCGATAAGGGTAGATAATCCCGAGCTTATCAGGGGAAAAAGAGTGCTTGTTGTTGAGGATGGTCCCACCCTTACTCATGGTGAAATGAAAATAGGAGCCGGGATAGTGGCAGCGAAGAAGTACGGAGCTTCTAAACTTGTAGATCCAAGACCATATACGGTCGGAAAACTGTCAGAAACTTTCAGGATCTATCCCAACATCGGCACACTCCTTCCTGCAATGGGTTATGGTGATGAGCAGCTCAGGGATCTCGAGACGACAATCAATAACTCGGATTGTGACAGTGTGGTGATTGCCACCCCTATTGATCTTAACAGGATTATTAAAATCAAAAAACCTTCAACGAGGGTTTATTATGACCTGCAGGAGATAGGAGAGCCAAACCTGACCCAGATTCTCGATGACTTCCTGAAGGAAAAAGGATTAAAGTAGTTTAATCACTTGATCAAATTGATCCCTCTTCTAATGGCAGGAGAGGGATTTAATTTTTCATAATTCAGGATGTTTCTTCTGAGTAAAACCAACCCCTCAACCCCTCCATGGAGGGGAATCATTCCTGGTCTTCAGGTATTTTGCTAATGATATTGAATGATCATTCTTAACAATATAATTCCCTCCTCTGGAGGGGTTTGGGGTGGGTTTGATACGATTCAATTTACCTGTGTATCAGCAAATTTCTCAATCACCACTTAATCCTGACCTCACCCGCTGAATCTCCCTCTCCCGGTGTGAGAGGGAGACAATTGAGGATTGAAGATAAATTAGGATTTACAAGATATGTAATTCCCCTCCAGGGAGGGGAATCATTCCTTGTCTTCCGGTATTTTGCTAATGATATTGAATGATCATTCTTAACAATATAATCCCCTCCTCTGGAGGGGTTTGGGGTGGGTTCGATACGATTCAATTTATCTGTGTATCAGTAAATTTCTCAATCACCACTTAATCCTGACCTCACCCGCTGAATCTCCCTTTCCCGGTGTGAGAGGGAGACACTTGAGGATTGAAGATGAATTAGGATTTACAAGATATGTAATCCCCTTCCTCCGTCCTGTTCTGGATTCACTTCAGTAAAATTCACAATCTCCTGCGAAGTGTCTTTCCTTCTTCCTCGAAACCAGGTTTGTTGAGGAGGGCGAACATGTTTTTCTTATAAGCTTCAACCCCGGGCTGGTCGAAAGGGTTGACATCCAGTATGTAGCCGCTTATTCCGCAAGCCAGCTCAAAGAAATAAATGAGCTGCCCTATATAAAACTCGTTCAGTTGAGGTATTTCAATTCTGATTACCGGAACACCTCCATCATTATGAGCTAAGATGGTTCCTTCTTCAGCATTCCTGTTAACCTCTGATAATCTCTTTCCGGCAATATAGTTCAGCTGGTCAAGATCATCCTTCTCAGGCGGAATTGTGATCTTCTTACCCGGATTCTTAACTGACAGGACAGTTTCAAAAAGGATCCTTTGTCCATCCTGGATATACTGTCCCATTGAATGAAGGTCAGTAGTCATATCGACAGATGCCGGGAAAATTCCCTTTCCTTCCTTGCCTTCACTTTCACCATAAAGCTGTTTCCACCATTCGGAGAAGAAGTGAAGCCGTGGTGTGAAGTTCACAAGAATCTCTACAGGTTTGCCGCTGCCCAGCATCATGTTCCTGGCTGCAGCATACAATAATGCAATATTGGTTTCAGGTTTTTTATTCCTCCGGGTATGCTCTTCTATAACTGCAGCTCCTTTTAAAAGCTGGTTTATATCTAGTCCGCTTATTGCTACAGGAAGCAATCCAACAGCTGTCAGCACTGAAAAACGGCCGCCTACATTATCGGGGATGACAAAAGTTTCATAGCCGTTTGTCTCGGCCATTTGCCTCAATGCTCCTTTCTTCTCATCCGTAACAGCAACAATACGTTCGGCAGCAACAGCCTTACCAACCTTTGCCTCCAGGTGGTTTTTAAGTACCCGGAATGCTATTGCAGGCTCGGTAGTTGTGCCCGATTTGGATATTACTACAATTGAATAGTTACGATGCTCGAGTACTTCGAGAAGGTCAGACAGGTAATCTTCATCGATATTCTGTCCGGCAAAAATTATCTCGTGTTCTTTTTTATGTTTCTGATATTGAAAGTTATGTGAGAGAGCCTCAATAACAGCTTTCGAACCAAGGTATGATCCCCCGATGCCTATTACAACTGTGGTATCGGATAATGACCGAAGGTGTTTAGCGATCTTTTCTATCCTTCCTGCCAGCTTCAGCATCTCTTCAGGCAATGTGAGCCAGCCAAGGAAATCGTTGCCCTGGCCTGTACCGGCATTAAGTGCATCAAGATGTCTCATCGAGAGACCGGCTGCAGCTATGATTTCTTCTAAGGAAATAAAGCCGGAGCAGTTTTTGAGGTTAATTCCGATATTTTCCATATTAACAGGGGTTATTCTATCAAATTTACACAAAAAAGATGAGAAGAGCAACCCTGGTTTTTAACCCTTCCCCGGGGTAGGGTTAAGTAGGTAGAAATAAAATCAGACTTAAGGGAAAGAGTAGTGATAGGTTAAGTAATGTAAAAAAAGCCGGCAGCTTATGCCACCGGCTGGAGAATATATAATTGATTAAACCCTTACCTCCTGTGCACTCCGCCTGCGCTCGATGAGTGTGCATCGACATATTTAGGGTTGCCCATATAATTGATGTCGCCCGCACTTGATGCCCTTGCAACCAGTTTGTCCGAGACACTTATCTCAGCATCGCCTGCACTGGATGCAGATATGTCGGCTTCCTTTACTTTAAGATCATATGCATTAAGATCACCTGCGCTGCTAAGGTTGGCATCAAGAGTTGTTGCCTGGCCGTTCAGAGTAATATCTCCAGAGCTGCTGATATCAATCCTGATCTCATTTGCTTTTACATTCAGGTTAATGCCTCCTGCACTGCTGGCTGATAACCTGAGCTCATCTGCTGTGATAAGCGACTCGCCAATGATGTCCCCGGCACTGGAGGTGCTGATTGAATTTACATCTTTTATTGTAACATAAGCTCTCTTCATTTCTGCATCCCTGATGCTGACTTTCGAGTATACGTTAAGCACACCGTTCCTTACCTCGGTGATGATGTATTCCTGGAGATTCTCATCAGCTTCCACTGATACTGTTGTGCTGTTTCCCTGCTTCAGGTAAACATCAATCCCCGAGCTCACCTTAATGCCTGTGAAAGCTTCAACATCTCTCTTTTCAGTTACAACTTTGTGATTTCCTCTCACAGATTCCCATATTTGAGCATTGACTGATATGCATAATGCCATTAGTGCAATTGCAGCTGTAATTAATTTCGGGCTTTTCATTTCTCAGAATTTTATTATTTTTCTTAAAGACGTACCAAAAATAAAATTGATGCACCCCTCATAAAATTATTTTCCGGTAAATGGCAATAAGGGAACGGCGAACAGCATTAATAAACTGCGAAATGAGTTGTTGCTTATGAATTCAATGCCACTTGAAGATCCTTAATCCTGCAGCAAAAAAAACGATTCCGGTAGTTGTGAGAACCAGGATTGGAAACATCACATCAAATAATCCGGACCCTTCATTGAAAATGCTCCTGAAGCTGTCGGTCATTGTTGTGAGAGGCAGGCTTTTTATGAAACCATGGCTCCACTCCGGGAAGTTCTGGTAGCTGAAAAATATTCCTGAGAGAACCATCATAGGCATCACAACAAAATTGATAATACCATTTCCGACCTCGGTGTTTGATGTATGGGAAGAAACAAAAACAGCTATCCCGGCAAAAGCAATGTTCCCTGCAAGATATACCAGTATCAGAGCTGTAATATCCCCCTGGATGTGCATTTTGAAAACAAGCAGTGCGAAGATCAGCAGGGCAAGTGATTCAAGGATGTTCATTATTATCCTTACTGTTATCAGCGCAATAAGGAAATGTGATTTCTTCATCGGTGTTGCAACAAGACGCCTTAACAGCTTCTTTGATCTTTTTTCGATAAGTCCGTAGCTTATTCCCCACATGCACGACATCATAATGCCCATTGTTATCAGGCCGGGCACGAGAAAGTCTATATATCTTGTACCAGTAACTGTCAGGGGTTTTATTTCCGAAGCAATGCCATGTTCTGCAGCAGGCAGCGCTGAATTTCCAAGAGCGCTGCTGATCTTAAGCCAGGTGAGTTCCGCATCTGAATTCATCGGATCGAAGTGATAACCAATCGAATCACCGGTTGCCGTGATCAGCACATTCATTGTTCCCCTCTTGAGAAGCTTCATCGCTTCTTCCCATTTCATTTCATAGAACTGGAAGACTGAATTGCCAAGTTTCTCATCCTCTATTGTAAACTGGTACTTCCACGATTCATCTTCAGTGTTTTTCTCACATTTTTCAGTAAGAAATGACGAAAGAGTTACATTCTCATAGATCCCTGAGTCTGTTATCAGGGCCACTTTTCTTTTGATATCTCCTTTTTGTGTAAACGCCAACCCGAGACCCAGCGACATCAATATTGGAAATACTATGCCCCAGAACAGCACTCCAGGTTCGCGGATTATCTCCCTGAACAATGCAAGGATGAGATGATATAGCTGGTTAAACCTGATTACCCTGTTCATCTATCTTGTGTCCTGTTAATGAAACGAATAAGTCATCCAGTGTCTTACGGCGGCATTCCATGTGTTTAAGCGAGATGCTCTCAGATTTCATATAGGCCATGAAAGCCGGAAGCTCATTCTCGAAATCCTTAAGAGTTACAAATCCCTTCTCTGGTGATTCACCGGGGTGAATCCTGAAAGGAATCCCGGGTGTATTAAGCTTGTGTTCAATATTACGGTTGGCGGTGAACTCGACAACCTTCTCCATCGAATCATCCTCAAGGAGCTGCTGCAGGGTTCCTTCGCGAAGTATAACTCCTTTATCGATTATTACAATGAAGTCGCAAAGGTTCTCTGCTTCCTCCATATAATGAGTTGTGAGGATCATCGACGTCTCTGATTTTGATTTCAGATCACGAAGGATATCCCATATCTCCCGCCTTGCATTGGGATCCAGACCAGTTGTCGGTTCATCGAGAAGGAGAATTGCAGGATCGTTTATAAGGGCGATTCCAATTGCCAGTCTTTGCCTTTGTCCCCCGGAAAGATTAACAACATTGGCTTTTCTCTTCTCCTCAAGACCAACAATAGAAATGATCTCATCGACTCGTTTTTTGCCAAGGTTAAAGAATGAAGCGAACATGCTGAGAGTTTCTGTAACCCTCAGCTTATCGATAAACCTTGTTTCCTGGAGGGAAAGACCTATTATCCTGTGAAGCTCATCTTCATTTCCTTTCCAGTGTTTTCCCATTATCGTTATCTCCCCTCTGTCAGGCTTCTGGATTCCTTCTATCATCTCGACAAGGGTAGTCTTCCCTGCGCCGTTGGGACCGAGGAGGGCAACGAACATACCCTTTGGTATATTTAGATTAATGCCCTTCACTGCCTGGACTGTCTTGAACGACTTCCAGACGTCTTTTACTTCTATGACCTTATTGTTAGACATCGCAGGTTGAATACTAATCTAAACAGGCAAGTTCAATGATTGTTGGATTGAACACCGGGGTTCATTTTGTACCGAAAAGCCTGTCGCCTGCATCACCAAGGCCGGGAACAATATACCCGTTCTCATTCAGCTTCTCATCGAGGGCTGCAAGGTATATCTGCACATCGGGATGATCATGCTCAATTCTCTGTATACCCTCAGGAGCCCCAACAACACAGACAAGCTTAATTGATGTAGCGCCGTTTTTCTTCAGTATTGTAATCGCATCAGAAGAGCTTCCCCCGGTGGCAAGCATTGGATCAAGCAACATCACAACAGCATCCGGCAGGTTTGGCGGAAACTTGGCATAGTAAGTCATTGGCTTCAGGGTCACATGATCACGGTACATGCCAATATGACCTATCCTTGCGGTAGGTATCATATTCGATATCCCGTCGGCCATGCTGAGGCCTGCCCTTAGCACTGGAACAATTACAATATCGACAGCCAGCTCATGGGTATTGCAGGTAGCAAGAGGTGTTTCTACTGTTAAATTTTTAACAGGAAGATCCCTGGTTATCTCATAAGCCATCAGACCTGCAATTTCGACGAGCGTATTCCTGAAATCTTTGGTTTTGGTTTCCTTGTTCCTGAGTATGGCCAGTTTATGGGTCAGGAGCGGGTGTTTGAAAAGGTGGAGCATTTTCGAAAAAATAATGATTCCTGAAAAATATGGGTAAATTTAGTAAAACATAGTTGACTTTAATGAATTAATATTAAGTTAAGCCACAACATGGTTTGGATTGGTTTTTGTTGTCCAACAGGTAAACAACTTACCCTATGAAAAATTGTATAATAATATTCTCAGCATTAATTCTGATAATGAGTTGTGAAAAATATGACAATACATGCAACTGCGATAACCCGTTGGAAGATCTTCCCTGGCTGAAAGATCTTAAGTCATCTTTCACCAATTGTACCTGCCAGATTTCAATTTTCCAGGCTACCTATAACAAAAAAACAGTATTTTATGCAGCATTGACCGATCCTTTATGCAATAGTTATTACCCTGTTGTTATTCGTGACTGCAAGGGAGATACATTAAAAGTATATGAACCATCGCTGGGAACTGACTTCAACAATGAGGTAACAGACCGCAAATTAATCTTCAACTGCAAGGATTAATTGCAGGAGCAGTCATATATTTCAAATTACTTCAGCCAGCCCGCAACTGCCTCAGGGCTTAGGCCGGCAAGCCCGAGCTTGTTCTTCTTGTTATAACCGTTAAGATCATTTGCAAGCTTGCCCGGCTTTTCGACTTCCTTCAGCTTTTCTATAGTTATGAAGCCAAGTTTCTTCAGGGGCTCTATCCATTCCTGCGGAATACCAATTGTAAGATAATCTTCATCAGGGCTTTCTGCTTTTGCTTTCTGGAGCTCGGGCTTCATCTGGGGGAAGAACAGAACATCCTGTATAGAAGGCTGATTTGTCATAAGCATTGTAAGCCTGTCGATTCCCATACCCATTCCTGAAGTGGGCGGCATGCCGTACTCGAGGGCTCTTACAAAATCCATGTCGATGAACATCGCTTCGTCATCGCCTTTCTCGGAAAGTCTCAGCTGGTCCTGAAATCTCTCAAACTGGTCAATCGGATCGTTGAGCTCCGAATATGCGTTGGCTATTTCTTTTGAATTGATGAACAGCTCGAAACGTTCAGTCACTCCCGGCTTGCTGCGGTGCATTTTCGTCAGCGGGCTTGTCTCTGTCGGGTAGTCGATAATGAATGTAGGCTGAACAAGGCTGTGCTCGCACTTCTCGCTGAATATCGCGTCGATAAGCTTTCCTTTTCCCATTGTCTTATCATGCGGGACAGCAAGCCTGTCGCAAACTTTTATAAGCTCTTCCTCATCCATTCCCATGATGTCGATGCCTGTATTCTCTTTTATAGAGTCGAGCATTGATATCCTCCTGAAAGGTGTCTGAAGGCTGATGACCTTGTCTCCGTACACTATTTCTGTCTTGCCATGAAGTGCAAGGGCAACATTCTTGATAATCTCCTCGGTGAAGGTCATCATCCAGTTGTAATCCTTATAGGCAATATAGATCTCCATTACAGTGAACTCGGGATTGTGGGTCCTGTCCATACCCTCATTACGGAAATCCTTTGCAAATTCATATACTCCCTCGTATCCTCCGACTATGAGCCTTTTGAGGTAAAGCTCGTTGGCAATCCTAAGGTAAAGAGGAATATCCAGGGCATTATGATGAGTGATGAAAGGCCTGGCTGTGGCGCCTCCAGGGATTGGCTGGAGAATGGGAGTCTCCACCTCAAGGTAGCCATGTGAATTGAACATCTGGCGCATAGTCTGGATTATCTGCGTTCTTTTCCTGAACACATCCTTTACCTGCGGATTGATTATTAGGTCAACATATCTCTGCCTGTACCGGAGCTCGGGATCAGTAACAGCGTCAAAGAGAACACCGTCTTTTTCCTTAACTACAGGAAGAGGCCTTACAGACTTGCTGAGTACTGTGAATTCCTTAACATGAACGGTAGTTTCGCCCATCTGGGTAACGAAAACAAAACCTTTTATACCGATTATGTCGCCAATATCTAGAAGATGCTTGAAAACAGTATTATAGAGAGTCTTGTCTTCACCAGGACAAACATCATCGCGGCGAATATAGATCTGGATCCTGCCTGTCGAGTCCATGATCTCGGCAAATGAAGCGTTTCCCATGATTCGCCTGCTCATTATCCTTCCTGCAAGGCAAACATCTTTATATTCCTGGCTTTCAGGTGTGAATTTCTCAAGAATGTCTTTTGCAAATGCATTGGTCTTGTATTCGGCAGCCGGGTAGGGGTTTATGCCAAGCTTTTTCAGCTCTTCAAGGGAATTTCGGCGGATCTGTTCCTGTTCGCTCAGGTTGATGTTACTCATTGATTTTTAAAATTTTTGCAAATATAGAAAAATTCAGTTCGTGAATTGCTCCTCAATGCTTCAAAGCAGCTGTCTCGTTTCTGAATTTCTCCTGTAATAAGATTGTAACCGGACCGGGTTTCCCATTTCCAATGACGAAATCTCCGATACTGGTTACCGGGGTAATTTCACCGCGGGTGTTTGTAACAAAAGATTCATCAACTTTTTCAAGTTCCCCTGTATTGACTGCTTCCTCTTTAACAGTTATCCCGTTTGATTTTGCAATCCGGATGGTATTGTTCCTTGTTATGCCTGAAAGAATGAAGTTCGATTCAGGATGGGTTAACAGCACTCCATCCCTGATAAAAAAGATATTTGAATGTGAGCACTCGGTTATCAACCTGTCCCTGTGAAAGGCACACTCACCGTATCCATTTGACCAGGCTTCCTGGAAGCTCATTGTATTACCCAGGAGAGCAATCGACTTGATGTCACACCGACTCCACCGTATATCCTCTTTCAGCATCACCCTTATACCATCAACAGCTATCTTCTCATCAGTTACCAGTTCCGAAGCGAAAGCATAAACAGTCGGGGAAACTGGAGGGTAGGGATAAGTATGGGAACGTTTTGCAGCGCCCCTTGTAACCTGCAGGTAAATAGTTGCCTCTTTATTCTCAAGATCGTTCAGTTCAAGGAGCTTTCGGGCAATGGCAGGAAAAGAGGGGTACTCATCCCATTTGATGGCGATTTCAGAAAGGCTTCTTTTAAGCCTTGAGATATGACCATCCATATCGAAAAAATCCCGTCCGTACCATCTTACAACTTCGTAAATACCGTCGGCAAGTAGAAAACCCCGGTCATCAGGGCTTATACGGGCTTCGTCTTTAGGGATGTATTCCCCGTTGAGATAGATAATTTCCATTTTCCATTATTGAAATGTAAATATAGAAAATAAGATTGGTGGTGTTTAGACCTCACCCACTGAATCTCCCTCTCCCGGTGTGAGAGGGAGACAATTGAGAATTGAGCACAAACTTCTGGGTCCGGATTATTCTTGTTAATGAAAAAGTTCTCTCCTTCTCACTTCAGGAGAAAGAGCCGGAGGATGAGGCCGAAAACCAGCCTTTACAGCCTTTACAGCCTTTAAGCATAAAGCGCCCCATACGCCTTACATGCCCGGTAGTCTGCACCTTCCTTGTCCATGCCGAAAGCATTCCAGGAGGCCGGCCTGAAGATCTTATCCTCAGGAACATTGTGCATGCAGACAGGTATTCTCAGCAATGAGGCGAGTGTTATAAGATCTGCTCCTATATGCCCGTAGCTGGATGAGGAGTGATTTGCTCCCCAGTTTGCCATAACGGAATATACATCTGTGAACGGTCCTTTTCCTGTAAGCCTGGGTGCAAACCAGGTCGTGGGCCAGGAGGGATCTGTCCTGTCGCATAGTATCCTGTGCATCTTTTCAGGAAGGTCAACTGTCCAACCTTCTGCTATCTGCAGAACGGGCCCGATACCTTTCACAAGGTTGGTTCTTGATATTGTTATTGGCATCACACCCTTAGTATCAAATTGTGAAGAAAAACCTCCACCCCTGAAATAACCTGTACTTGCGGGCCGCCATTCAGTTGCTTCGAGGCATGCCAGGGCATCGTCGGAGGTTATTTCCCGGAAAGGTTTGATACATGGTTCGCCGTTTCTTTTCTGCCTTCCTGAGAAGTCTAATGCAGATGCTCCGGAGTTAATAAGATGTATGACACCCCCGGCAGCAAGTCCTTCGGGTGTTATACCTGTCACCCTTTTGATTGCATCGGGGCTCCAGAATGTACGGATATCGGAAAACATCTGTGCAGTGTTTGTGAGCAGGTAGCCGAAAAGCATAGGGACACCATTCATAGCATCATTTTCAGTTGCAACAAGGTATGGAGGTCTTATACCGTTCCAGTCGAATGACGAACACAGGATTGCCTCGAGGAAGTCACCGTTGGGCATGTGGTCGGTCCACTGTCTTTGGCCCTGGAAACCTGAAAGTATTGCATTATGCCCGTTGGCTTCTTCCTCAAAACCCAGCTCCTTCAGCCTGGGATTGCCAACCATAAGGTCCCGGGCAATGATTGCCATCTTAACCACAACTTTCCACTCTTTATCCTTCTGTTCCCTGGTATGAGGTTTTGCATTGTCATCCTTACCTTCCCTGCAGTATGTTTTTGTCCAGGCAAGAGCTTTTTCATACTCCTCTTTGTCATAGATCTCTTCATTGAGCCTCCTTGAGAACTCGCTCATGTCGACATATTCATTTCTCATCCCCAGGTATTCCTGGAAGAAATCCTCCCTGACAATTGAGCCGGCAATTCCCATTGAAACAGATCCCATGGAGAGGTATGACTTACCTTTCATGTATGACACTGCAAGACCTGACTTTACGAACCTTATGATCTTTTCAGCAACATCGTCCGGAATGCTTGAATCATTTGAATCCTGTACATCCCTTCCGTATATTCCGAAAGCGGGAAGACCCTTCATTGCATGGCCTGCAAGAGCAGCTGCCAGGTACACGGCACCAGGGCGCTCCGTGCCATTGAAGCCCCATATCGCTTTTGGGATCGAAGAATCCATGTCGATAGTCTCGCTGCCATAGCACCAGCACGGAGTGACCGTCAGGCTCACCCCGACATCATTCTTCCTGAATTTTTCTGCGCAGAGGGCAGCTTCAGCAACACCGCCTATACAGGTATCGGCTATTACACATTCGACCTTGCTGCCATCGGGATAACTGAGGTTTTCAGATATCAGGTCAGCGGCAGCTTTCGCCATTTTCATTGTCTGATCCTCGAGAGATTCCCTGACGCCTCTCATCCTTCCGTCTATGGCAGGGCGTATGCCTACTTTCGGGAATGCACCAATGACACCCCGGTACTCCAGGTTGATTTTCATTTCAGTATTCATGGGTAAAATTTCAGGTTAACAAGGTTGAGATTAAACAAATATAACAAAAAAGTGACTAGAGTGAGCCGGAGTTACGACTGACCAGAGTTTGGAAGAAAAGTGAGTTAATCCTATGCTTTACGCCTCTGCGCCTTTACGCCCTTATGCCATTGCGTAAGCATAAAAGTGTTAAATTTGCAATAAAATCAATAACAATGCAGACCGGGAGGAGACTACCACCCTGGCTTAAGATGCAGAGAGCCAGTGGCGAGACTTATTCGCACGTGAAGCATGTTGTGAATGACAATAATCTTCACACGATATGCACAAGTGGCAATTGTCCGAATATCGGCGAATGCTGGAATGCAGGTACTGCAACATTCATGATACTCGGTGATATCTGCACAAGGGCCTGCAAGTTCTGCGGGACAAAGACAGGAAAACCTTTACCTCCCGATCCCTGTGAACCCTTGAGGCTGGCAGAATCGATCAGGAAAATGAAACTGAGGCATTGTGTTATAACATCTGTTGACCGCGATGACCTGGCTGACAAAGGTGCATCTTTCTGGGCACAGGTAATAAGAATAGTGAAGGATGTAAACCCGGAAATCACAATGGAAACACTTATCCCCGATTTGGACGGGAAACCTGAACTTCTTGATATTGTCATCTCTGCAGGGCCCGATGTCATATCTCATAATGTTGAAACAGTACGCCGTCTGACCCCGCTAATAAGGACCAGGGCAAAGTACGAAACAAGCCTTGCGGTTCTTAAACATATAAACGAAAAAGGAATAACAGCCAAATCCGGCTTCATGCTGGGACTTGGAGAGACAAGGGATGAAGTGGTTCAGACAATATCTGATCTGCGCAAAACAGGATGCAGTGTACTTACCATTGGACAGTATCTTAGGCCAGGACCTGATCACATGGAGCCTGTCGAGTATTTGAATCCTGAAATTTTCAATGAATACAGGATGCTTGCCCTGGATGAGGGTTTCAGCTTTGTTGAAAGCAGTCCGTTAGTCCGATCTTCTTTTCATGCGGAGAAACATGTAAACCGAGAAAAAATTTAACTATCTTAGCTCTTGTCAAAAATCCTGCAACTTGAGCTATAAGGTTGAATATAACGACCTTGGTTTGAAAGACTACAAAGAAGTCTGGGACTTCCAGACAACTGTATTTAACCGTATCATAGAAAATAAAAGGGATAGACAAAATCCTTTCTCTCCCGGCATGCTGATCTTTACCGAGCATCCACATGTTTATACACTCGGGAAAAGCGGCTCTGAAAATAATCTCCTCCTTGATACTGAACAGCTTAAGAAAAGAAATGCCACGTATTACAGGATCGACAGGGGCGGAGACATTACTTACCATGGTCCCGGGCAAATAGTAGGTTATCCGATTTTTGACCTTGAAATGATTAATATTGCATTAAAAGAATATATTTACAGGCTGGAAGAAGCAATAATCAGAACTGTCGCAGGATGCGGAATCAATGCTTCAAGGCTGGCCGGAGGTACCGGTGTGTGGCTCGATCCTGATGTGCCTTCAAGGGCACGCAAGATATGCGCCATCGGGGTTCGGGCAAGCAGGTTTGTAACGATGCATGGTTTTGCTTTTAATGTCAATACGGATTTGAGTTACTTTAACAGTATAAATCCCTGTGGTTTTATTGATAAAGGTGTGACTTCCCTGGAAAAAGAGCTTGGAAAGAAGCAGGATTTTGAATCAATAAAAACCAGTGTTCGGGAGAATCTGAAGGAAGTATTTGATCTCGACTGGACTAACCTATAGAGATGGAGAAAAAGTGGGTTGTTAAGGAAAAAGGGGAGGTGGCTGTGGTAAAACAGCTTGCATCAGCATTGAATATTTCAGATTCCCTTGCCAATCTCATGGTACAGAGAAACATAAAAACACCATCAGAGGCAAATGCTTTTTTCTCACCGTCACTCGAATACCTGCATGATCCCTTCCTGATGAAGGATATGAACATTGCAGTTGACAGGCTTTCCACTGCCGTAAAGAAAAATGAAAAAATCCTTGTGTACGGCGATTATGATGTTGACGGAACTACCGCTGTTGCACTCATGTACTCGTTCCTGAAAGAGCAATACTCGAATGTTGAATATTACATACCCGACAGGTATAAGGAAGGTTATGGAGTTTCGTACGAAGGTCTCGATTTTGCCTGCCAGAAGAACTGCCGTCTGGTTATAACACTCGATTGCGGCATCAAAGCGGTCGAAAAAGTTAGATATGCAAGATCGAAAGGCCTTGATGTTATCATCTGTGATCATCATTACCCGGGTGAGGAAATTCCCAAAGCCCTTGCCGTGCTTGATCCTAAACAACCCGGATGTAACTACCCTTACAAGGAGCTTTCAGGTTGCGGAGTAGGTTTCAAGCTTGTACACGCCTTCTCCAGGATTCATGGAATACCATTTGAAAAAATAGCCCAGTACCTCGACCTTGTTGCTGTAAGCATTGCCTCCGATATTGTCCCGATAACGGGAGAGAACAGGGTTCTGGCTTACTACGGCCTGAAAAAGCTGAACGAATCCCCAAGGACAGGTCTTCGGGAACTTATCAAGGAATCGGAAGTAACAAGGGCGCTTACTATCGAAGATGTTGTTTTTAAGCTTGGTCCGCGAATCAACGCAGCCGGGAGGATGGAAACAGGCAGCAAGGCAGTAGAATTGCTGATATCGAACGATGCCCAGCTTGCAAGTGGTATAAGCAGGGAGATTAATAATTTTAATAATGAACGACGCAATGTAGACCGTACCATAACTACGGAAGCAATGCGAATGATCTCCGAGGATCAGAGAAAGTCAAATTCCAGGACAACGGTTTTATATAATCCCACCTGGAAGAAGGGTGTGATCGGTATAGTAGCCTCGCGACTCATTGAGACATATTACAGGCCAACAATTATTCTTACAGAATCGAATGGTTTTGCTACCGGCTCGGCCAGGTCGGTACAGGGTTATGACCTGTACCAGGCAATTGAAGCTTGCAGCGACCTGCTAGAGAGTTTCGGAGGGCATATGTTTGCTGCCGGTCTCACTCTTAAGAAGGAGAACATTACTCCCTTCATGGAAAAATTTGAAAAGTACGTCTACAGTACAATTACCGAGGAGCAGATGGTTCCACGCATCTTTGTCGATGCAGAACTGCCTTTTTCAGAGATAAATGAGGAGTTCTTCAATATGGTGAGCAGGTTTCAGCCATTCGGGCCTGAGAACATGTCGCCAATATTTGTTTCAAGGAATGTTTATGATTCTGGTGCCGGCAGGATGGTCGGTTCCAGCGGTGAACACCTTAAGCTTAATCTCTTTCAGAACCAGAATGAAAAGATACTTCCGGCTATCGCATTCTGCCAGGCAAACCATTTTGAACACATACACAATGGCAGACCATTCGACATCTGCTATTCGATTGAAATGAACGAATTCAGGGGAACCCGGAACCTTCAGCTCAACATCAGGGATATAAAAACACCTGTATTGCTCAATTAAAAATCGTCCTTCCCTTTTTTGCACGACATTATTTTTTGTTTTAACTTTCTGTTTTAATGTGGAACAGTTTTGGACTCGCTGCGCCGTATATCTGTTTCAGTTTTGTTTTCATTATTCTGCCTGCCTGTATTCTGCAGCAATCCTTATGACCAGGTTGCTGGCGCCAGGGAAGCAGGAATGGGATACGTGTGCTCAATGCGAAGCACCTTCTGGTCCTCTTTTCATAACCCTGCTAACCTTGCAGAAGCTGAAAATTTTTCTGCAGCAGTAAACTATCTTGACAGGTTCAGGATTGACGAGTTGGGAACACGATCGGCTGCAGTTGTGATTCCTTCCGGTAAAACAGGTATCGGGGCAATATACAGCAATTTCGGATACAAGGATTTTATGAGGCACATGGCCGGTATCGGATGTGGTATGTCTTTGTCAGGCAAGATAAGCGCAGGCTTGCAGGTTGACTACTTTTCGGAACATACCAGCGGAGAGTATGAGAATCTGCATAGTATCACATTTGAAGCCGGAGTGTTATTATATCCATCAGAGAATGTAAGTATCGGTATCCGCATTTTTAATCCTCTCCCTCAAAAGCTGAACGGTTCGGAGCTTCCATCAGTGATTACTGCAGGGGCGGGGATTGTACTTTCCGAAGGCGTATTTGCAGGGGCTGAGACAGAACTGAGCACACGAAATAGGATGCTTGTCAGAACAGGATTTGAATATGCTGCATTCCGTAAGTTTCTTTTAAGAGGCGGCTTCTGCTCAGAAAACACTTCATTCAGCTTTGGAATGGGTTATGAGATGAGCTTCGTACAGCTCGATCTTGCTTTTACCACACATGAAAAACTCGGCATTTCCTCTTCGGTATCTCTATTGTTCAGAATCAGGTAAAACAATGTATTTTAAAACACTGGCACTTCTCTTTATACTTTCATCTGCCCTGGCTTATGGTCAGAATGAAGGGAACAATGAAGTTACATCTTCCCTGGCAGAGGAGCTTGCTGCAGATGAGGCTGATCCGGGGTTGGTACAGGTATACACTGAAAAGCTTTCTGAACTATCTGACGAACCTGTCAGCCTCAATTCTGCTGATGAAGATGAGATATCGAGGTTGTTCTTTCTTACCACATTCCAGGTTAAGGCAATTATTGATTATGTGCGCGCATATGGCAAAATTGTTTCATTTTTTGAGATTGCAAACATACCGGGTTTCAACAGTGAGGTAGCAGAAATGATGTTGCCTTTCATAACTCTTGAGGAAATTGTTCACCCCGGGGCAGCGACAACAACTTCCTTCCAGGCACTTACCAATCTCTTTTACAGGAATGATAGCGGAGATACAATATCGGAAGGGTCTGATCTTAAATATCTTGGAAAATATAAGCTTACCACCGGCAGGATTACACTCGGAGTTGTTGCTGAAAAAGACAAGGGTGAAAAGCTTTTTTACGGAAGCCCTCCCTGCCCGGATTTTTTCTCCGGTTACATAGGGTATAAAGGTAAAGCCTTCGTGAGGAATATAATAATTGGTGATTTCTCCTCGAGGTTCGGACAGGGAGCAGCAGTAAGTACGGGTACAGCTTCATTTAATTCACTGGCATCAAAAGGCTTTTCAACAGCAGCCAGCGGATTCAGGGGTTATACATCTGCCGACGAAAATAATTTCTTCAGGGGTGTTGCAGGAACTTTTTCTTACGGAAGGTTCAGCTTATCACTGTTTTATTCATCAAACAGGCTTGATGCCACTCTTGATCCATCATCAGGCAATGTTACCTCTTTCTATACCGGAGGCATACATAATTCAGCGTCGCTCAGGTTAAAAAAAGATGTAATAACCGCTTCTGCTTCAGGAATAAATATATGTGCTGATTTAAGCAATTTACGTATTGGTATGACATATACCGGAACCAGGCTGTCTCTTCCCGTTGAAAAAAATGATGAACCCGAAAATGTTTTCAGTTTTAATGGCAGTCACAACGAGGTAATGTCGGTCTATTACAGCACTGTATTGAAAAAAAACCTTTTGTATGGAGAGTTCTCATCTGATAATAGCTTGAATTATTCAATTTTCCAGGGAGTTTCAATAAGTCCGGCGGGGCGGCTCACTGTAAATTTAATTGGTGGAATAACCTCCCAGGGGTATACCAGCTTCAATGGCAAATCGCCTGTAACAGGTTCATCAAACAGGAGCGGAAATAGTATAATGGCCAATTTAACTTTTGAAGCATCCAGAAACCTGTTTCTCAGCGGCGGATGTCTTTATACAAATTATCCCTGGATAAGGCAGGGTTGTTCATCACCTTCAATATCTGTAAAAAAGGAGGTCAGGATCAAATACCTGCCTTCAGAAAGTATTTCATTAGAAGCATTATACAACCGCAACCTTGCCGGAATTAATTCTGATGAACAGAACAGGGTTCCGCAGCTTACTGATAAAAACGCCGGTTATTTTCGCGTAACTTTCAGGTTCTCGCCTTCTCCAGAGGTAACATTGGCTACAAGAGTCGATGCCAAAGGACCCAACCGGCATGAAAGAGGCTATGCCATTCTTCAGGATCTTATGGCATCAATAGGCAGAACGCCGATAAGCATCTGGTGCCGCTACTGCATTTTCTCGACCGACAGCTGGAATACAAGGATCTATGCTTATGAGAATGACCTGCTTTACAGTTTCAGCATTCCAGCAATGTATGGCGAAGGTTGCCGAAGCTATGTAATGCTGAAATGCAGGATGGGTAATCTCGGGGAAATAAGGTTCAAATATAGTTTAACATCTGCAGCAGACGGTCTGAAAATCAATAATCAGAATGAATTCAGGCTGCAGGTAAAAATTGTATTATAGGAGATAACCAGAGTTATGCAGGTTAGATACAATCGCCTGCTGACCAGCCTGATGAGTGCATGGTATCAAAGAAATACCTACCTTGTGACCATGGTAACCAGGTTTATTATATATAACGGCACCCTGTCAATTGAAGATGGAGAGATCCGGATTAATGACGGCAAAAGGCTCCAAACAAGAATGATTGTTATTGCGGTTGCATTGCTTATGCTGATAATGGGAGTTTTCTATATGCTGATGTATATTTCCGGAACAGATAAAAGCAGTTTTATGCTTCCGGTTCTCTCCATAGGCTTAAGCCTTTCAGGGCTGCTGGTATTTGTCAACCAGTTAAGGACCACGATAAGGCAAAAGATCAGCATCCATGAAGTGAGGAGGGTGGTCATACTCACCGGCAGGTTCAGCTATCTATATGCTGACATATACCTGAACTCTGGACGCAGGAGAAGAGTAATGCTGGATTTGAATGACACACTAAGGTTCGGGGAGGATCATCTTGATGACCTCAGAAGAACTTTTAATGATAAGAATATTCCCCTGACTAAAGGTGAAGATAAGATCCGGGACTAAAATCCCGGGAAGTTTGGTCATTTCAGATCCGTTGGCTAAAACCAACGGCAATTTATCAAAGTCACCGCAATTGAGCAAAGCAACTTCAATTGGCTAATACAAATGGCAAAAGGTTAAACCCACCGGCAACAGATGCATTCTAGTTTGTCTTATACTGGTATTTAACAGCCTTCAGCTCCTCATTTGCCTGAACGATCTTCTTTTTCAGCGATTCCTTGTACTTGACAACCTCTTTCATAACCTCCTTGTCACCGGCTGCGATTATCTGTGCTGCAAGAATCCCGGCATTCTGAGCGGCATTAACACCGACAGTGGCTACCGGTATTCCGGGAGGCATCTGGAGTATTGAGAATATCGAATCAAGGCCTTCAAGTGAAGCTTTAATTGGAACTCCAATTACAGGAAGTGGAGTCATTGAGGCAATAACCCCGGGAAGATGTGCGGCCATACCTGCTGCTGCAATAATGACCCTGATACCTCTCGATTCGGCATTTTTTGCAAAAACTTCCACTTCTTCAGGGGTACGGTGGGCTGAGAGTGCATTCATTTCAAAAGGAATACTGAAACTGTTAAGTATTTCAGCAGCTTTCTCCATGACTGGCAGGTCGGAAGTACTGCCCATTATTATACTGACTTTGGGTTCCATTCAACAATTTTTATATTAACATACTGGTAAGTACAAAAATAAGCTATTATTTTCATATTTTCGCACTCGCTTATTAAACAAAGAATGAAAGAGATCAGGATACTTGACAAGACATTCCGGGAGTTCATTCCCCAGGAAAAAATCCTGTCCAGTGTGGAGGCAATGGCTGCCAGGATAAACAGTGATATGAAAGGCAGGGATGTAGTTTTTCTTGGGATACTAAACGGTGCCTTCCTGTTTGCCGCCGACCTTTTCCGCAGGATTGAAATAGACGCCAGGATCTCATTCGTAAAGCTCGCATCATACCAGGGAACAAAATCTACCGGAAGCATCAAGGAGCTCATCGGCTGGAATGAGGATATCAGTAACAAAACTGTCATTGTAATTGAAGATATCGTTGATACAGGCAGTACACTGGAAAGGATAGTGGGAGAGCTCACAATAAGAAAAGCAGCCGAGATACGGATTGCAACCATGTTCCTGAAACCGGATGTTTACAAGAAGAACATACAGATTCATTATGTGGGCATGGAAATACCTGATAATTTTGTAGTTGGCTATGGTCTTGATTATGACGGTTATGGCCGCAACCTTCCATCAGTTTATTCGTTAATTAAATAGTTATTAAATCAACAATCATGGTTAATTTTTTGATTTTCGGCCCCCCGGGGTCTGGTAAAGGCACACAGTCAGTCAGACTTGCTGAGAAATTCAATCTTGTACATCTGTCAACAGGCGATATGCTCAGGGCTGAAATAGCCGCCGGGACTGAGCTGGGTAAGAGAATGAGCAGCATTATGTCAAAAGGTGAGCTTGTACCTGACGAGGTGGTTATCGAGATGATCGCAAACAAGATCGATAAAAGCAAGGGGAACAAGGGTTTCCTTTTCGATGGATTCCCGAGAACTGTCGCCCAGACTGTTTCACTTGAGAAGATGCTCAAGGAAAGAGGAATGAAAATCGACAGCATGCTTGTTCTCGATGTTGATCATGATGAGCTGGTAAACCGTCTTATTCTTCGCGCTGAAGTATCTGGTCGCCCCGATGACAAGGACCCGAAAGTTATAGAGAACAGGATTGATGTTTACAGGGAAAAGACAGAACCCATTATTGATTATTGCCGCAATAAGGGTATTTATGAACCGGTGAACGGAGTCGGCACAATCGATGATATTTTCAGCAGGCTTTCAGAAAAGATCAGGAAGCATGTCTGAAGAACTTTGTTTTCTGAATAAATAAACAATACTGATGCCTTCATCCAACTTTGTCGATTACGTAAAAATTTACTGCCGCTCAGGTAACGGTGGCCCGGGATCTGCGCATTTCCGCAGGGAAAAATTTGAACCCAAGGGCGGTCCCGACGGCGGCGACGGCGGAAGAGGAGGCCATATCATATTAAGGGGCAATGACCAGATGTGGACATTGCTCCACCTTAAGTACCAGAGGCACATATTTGCTGAAAACGGCGGCGCAGGAGGTAGACAGCAGTCAACCGGTGCTGATGGCAAAGACATTACAGTTGAAGTTCCGCTTGGCACAATTGCACGGAAAACAGATTCACAGGAAATCCTTTTCGAAATAACAAACCATGGAGAGGAGAGAATCCTGGCCAAAGGAGGCAGGGGCGGACAGGGGAACGTCCATTTTAAATCTGCAACCCACCAGACCCCCCGTTTTGCCCAGCCTGGTGAAGAAGGCATTGAGGAAGAATTCATCCTTGAGCTAAAAATCCTTGCTGATGTTGGACTTGTCGGGTTTCCAAATGCAGGCAAATCAACACTGCTGTCTGTTGTATCTGCTGCAAAACCCAAAATAGCAGACTATGCATTTACAACACTCGTTCCTAACCTCGGCATCGTAAGCTACAGGGACGGCAAGTCATTTGTAATGGCTGATATCCCGGGCATAATCGAAGGAGCTCATGAAGGAAAAGGCCTTGGGATAAGGTTCCTGCGGCATATTGAAAGAAACTCGATGCTTCTCTTTCTTATCCCGGCTGATTCAAAGGATATCAGGCATGAATATGAGATCCTTGTGAATGAGCTTAAAATGTATAATCCGGAGCTTCTCGATAAAAAACGGGTCCTGGCAATCTCAAAATCCGACATGCTCGATGAAGAGCTCACAAAGGAAATCAGGAAAGATCTTCCGGACATTCCAAGGGTATTTATATCTTCGCTTACGGGAAAAGGTATAACCACCCTTAAAGATATGATCTGGAAAGAACTTAATTATTGATACCATCTGATGCTTGAGCATATCGAACACATCGATCAGCAGCTTTTTCTCTACCTGAATTCGTTGCATTACTCATATCTTGATCATATGATGTATGCATTAAGCGGTAAGCTAATATGGGTTCCGCTCTATCTTGCGATACTCATCTACCTGGGAATACGCGACGGAAAAAAATTCTGGATTTTTTTGCTGTTTATAATTCTGTCAGTGCTTCTCGCTGACCAGGGATCGGGTATAATAAAAAATCTTGTACATCGCTTAAGGCCATGCCACGAGCCTGTCCTTGAAGGGCTTGTTTATACTGTTAACGGACAGTGCGGAGGACAGTATGGTTTCGTATCCTCTCATGCAGCAAATGCATTCAACGTAGCCCTGATAAGCCTTCTTGCCATACGGAAAAGATGGTATACCATTGCGATCATAATCTGGGCCCTGATTGTGGGATATACGCGGATTTACCTCGGAGTGCATTACCCGGGAGATGTTGTGTGCGGCTCATTATATGGTACTTTTACAGGCTGGTTCTGCTACTCTTTGAATGAGCAGGTTATCAGGCGTACCCAATTTGGAAAGGCTGCAGCATAGCTCTTCCCTGCTTCATAAAATGAATTATCTTTAGGTTCTAATCAGCATACGGATAATGATTTTTTATGTTTCCCCTTCATCCGATCCCTTTTTTAATCTTGCCCTTGAAGAGCTGCTGATTAAAAACTATGATGCTGATTACATAATTATCAGCATCAATAAAGAATCGGTAATAACCGGTAAGCATCAATGCGCTCACCGGGAAACCGAAACAAGTTATGTTACCGGCAATAAGATACCAGTCATCAGGAGGATCTCCGGAGGGGGCACAGTATACCATGATCAGGGGAATCTTAACTTAACTTTTATTCATAACAGTGAAGCTGGAAAGCAGGTGGATTTTGCAAGGTATCTTAAACCTGTATTAAGCTTTCTTTCTGCCGCCGGTATAAATGCGGTTCAGGAGGGCAGCGATATACGTGTTAACGGCTTAAAAATATCAGGAAATGCCGAACATGTTTTTCACAACAGGGTGCTGCACCACGGTACAATCCTGTTCGATGCCTGCCTGGAAACACTAAGGAATTGCCTGAGAAAAGATACTTCATCATATGTTACGAGAGCAGTTGTGTCAAACCCTGCAAATGTAATCAACCTCAAAGACCTGACTTCAAGATACAGTTCCATTCAAGAGTTGCAGTACGACCTTGCGGGTTTCCTGATGAACTACCATAACGATTCTTCATGCAATGAAATGCCGGAACAACTCATCAGAGAGGCGCAATCTCTCGCAATTTCAAAATATTCAACATGGGAATGGAATTATGCATACGGACCGGAATATGAAGTTCAAAAAAATTCGAATATTTTTGAAAAAAAGTCTAAAATGATTTTGTCAGTGAAGGATGGTATAATATTGAGCATTGTTGTGAAGGATAATCCTGGCCTTGAAAGAAAATTGCGAATTCTTGAAGGATGCAGGCACATGCCGGGAGAGATTCAGAACAGGCTGAATGACTCAGGTTTATTTGAGATTGATGCTTACGGATTTTTTTAGAAAGAAAGGAAAGTTGAATCTTATAAGATCGATATCAGCGTGGTTAACAGGAATTATATTCCTTGTGCTGTTTTTCCCGGTGACACTGGTTGCATGGCTTGTTGCACTACCTTTCGATCCCGGAAGAAAAACAGTGCACCGCCTGATAATACTTCAAACCAGGTTGATAATGACACTCATGCCTGTGGCAAAGCTGAAGATTGAAGGCAGGGAAAAAGCAACAAAGGGCAGCACTTATGTCATTATCTCAAATCATCAGTCGTTGCTTGATATTCTTGTCATTAACTGCCTGGGCTACAATTTCAGGTGGATCTCGAAAATTGAGAACTCTGCAGTTCCGTTTCTGGGATGGTACCTGAAGATGGCAGGATACATAACAGTAGACCGTAACAATGATGAGAGCAAAGCCATAATGCTGGCAAAAGCATATAACTCCCTGAGAAACGGAACATCAGTAATGATCTTTCCCGAGGGCACAAGGATCAACGGGGAGCAGCCGGGTTATTTCAAAAGAGGCGCTTTCCAGCTTGCTATTGAAGCAAAAGTGCCCATCCTGCCGGTAATACTTGACGGAACTGGCAATATCCTGCCAAAGCATGGAATTATTGTAAAAGGCCGGAACAACATTCTTATTAGAGTGCTGGATCCGGTAGAACACTCATCCTTTGGAACCGATGATCCTGAGAAGCTTGCCGCCCGGTTCAGGAACATAATGTCTTCAGAGCTGATGAAACTCAGAACTAAAAATATATCCCATGGCAATGAATCCTGAATACAGGCGCATACTTGCCAGGATGGATTACTATAATTACCAGGAAGGTCTTCTTTCGAGGCATTGTAACCAGGATGGCCGGTGGGATGATCATAACAGCAGAGCCCGTGAATATGTGCTGAAAGCTGTGGAGCGCCTTTCGCCCGGCATTGTGACTGTTCTTGGGAGCGGTTGGCTGCTTGAGTTTCCGCTTGTCGAGATTCTTGAAAAAAATATCAGGATCAACCTAGTTGACATCGTTCATCCCCCGGAAGTTATAAAGCAGGTTGCACAGTTTGACAATGTTAAGATCATCGAAGCAGATATTTCAGGAGGCATTATAACAGCGGTATGGAAGGAGATAAACAATGCACCATTGTTCAAAAGGATGAAGGACCTTGATAACATACATGTGTCTGAACCTGTTCTGGGGTTTGAGCCGGGGCTTGTAGTTTCACTTAACCTGGTTACCCAGCTTGAGATACTACCGGTACGGCTCCTTGAAAGGAAAGCAAGAATACCTGTTGAGTCTATAAAAAGCTTCAGGAGAGAATTACAGCTGAAGCATATCAATTTCCTGAAAAAATTCAACTCGGTGCTGATAACCGACAAGGAAGAAATTATTAAAGCAAATGACGGATCTATAAGTGTCATTCCTACACTTCTTCCTGAAGTAATTCCCGGGAAATATCATGAGGAATGGACCTGGGACTTTGATCTTAAAGGTACAGATAACTATACAAGCAGCAGTGTGATGAGAGTTATTGCAGAAACATTTGAGCCATGACCACAGAAGAACTGCTGAAATATTACAGGGATTCAGCTTCCCACTTTAAAAATATACGCGATAAAGAGGAGAAGAAACTTTTGATCCTTTCGCTTCTCAGGCTGGCCTGTTTTGCAGGCGGCATGATCCTTATTATTTACCTCTTTCTTGAACAAAACCAGGCTGTTGCATTGTCTGTAACTTTTGTTGTATTATTCCTGTTCATCTACCTTGTAAAACTTTATTCCGACCATTCAGGTCAGAGAGACTATGCCCTTAACAGGTATACAATCAATATTAACGAAGCATCGGCTCTTGAAGGTGATCTATCAGCTTTCGACAATGGGGAAGGATATGTTGATCATTCCCATGATTATTCGTTCGACATTGACATTTTCGGCAGCGGCTCTCTTTTTTGCTTTCTGAACCGCACCGTGACAGGGTCAGGAAGTGAAATCCTTGCGAAATGGATTTCAGATCCTTATGAAATATCGAAAGATCTTTTGTCGCGCCAGGAGATCATCAGGGAACTGGCTGAAAAGGTTGAATGGAGGCACAGGTTCATGGCTGAAGGGATGAGGGTGCCGCTCGACAAGGAATCTGTAAACAGGCTGCTCGGCTGGATCAACGAAACACCTGCTTACAGGATTACCGTAACAAGGAAAATATTGATGTACCTTCTGCCACTGCTTGCCTTATCAGCACTGGTGCTTGTACTGGCAGGTTTTCTTCATTATTCCCTGCTGATCCTGGTATTGACTATCAACCTTGGATACGTTTCAATGGGTCTGAAGAAGAATAATTCAGTGCATAATGCAGTTACAGGGAGCTATTCTTATCTCTCTTCCATGAACAGGCTTCTTGAAGTTATCAGCAGCAATGATTTCAACTCACAACATCTTATTGTTATAAAAAACGATATAGCCGGCGCCGGAATATCAGCATCAATGGCTGCTAAAAAGCTGGGGAAGCTGATTCAGGCATTCGACAGCAGGCTGAATATCCTTGCCGGATTCACCCTTAATGCATTATTGTTGTGGGATTACCAGTGTGTTGCGAGGATTGACAAATGGAGAAAGACATACAAAGACTTTTTCCCCTCATGGTTGAATACCATAGCTTCACTCGATGGTTATTCAAGCCTTGCAAATTATGCCTTTAACAACAATGGGTTTGTTTATCCTGAAATATCGACAACGGGAAAGATCATCACAGCAAATGGACTTGGTCATCCATTGATAAACAAGGAAAAAAGGGTATGCAATGATTTCAGCATTGAGAGCAGGGGTAAAATATGCATCATTACAGGTGCAAATATGGCCGGGAAAAGCACATTCCTCAGGACAGTGGCAGTAAATTTTATTCTGGCAATGACAGGAAGCCCTGTTTGCGCTTCAGGAATGGAATTTACTCCTGTAAGGCTTTTCACAAGCATGAGGACCACCGATTCATTATCTGTAAATGAATCCTATTTTTATGCAGAGCTGAAACGTCTCAGGATATTAAAGAGCAGGATAGATGCAGGTGACCCTGTCTTCTTTATTCTTGATGAAATATTAAAAGGCACCAACTCAGCAGATAAGACACAAGGTTCATGGCTCTTCATTAAAAAGCTCATAAGTAAAGAAGCTACTGGCATGATTGCAACACACGACACATCGCTTGGTGAGCTCGAAAAGGTGTTTCCCGGGAATGTTTTCAACAAATGTTTTGAAATTGATATCAATGGCGATGCGATAAGTTTCGATTATAAGCTGCTTGATGGGGTCACCCAGAAAATGAATGCTGCCCTCCTTATGCGCCAGATGGGAATTGTTGACTGATCCGTGTCAAATAATTCAACATCTTTTATTTGCAATCAATAAGGTGATAAATTCAACGTTTATTGTTGAAAAATTGCAATTCCGCCCGACAGTTTATTAATTATCTTTGGGCCTAAATTCTGAAATTAATGTCGACATCTCCAGTAGGATATTCAGAAGAACATATTAAGACACTTGAATGGCGTGAGCACATCAGGCTGAGGCCTGGTATGTACATCGGCAAGCTTGGTGACGGTTCGTCTCAGGACGATGGGGTTTACGTTCTTCTTAAGGAAGTGATGGACAATGCCATCGACGAGTACATGATGGGAAACGGAAAGAAGATCGATGTGTCGATTAATGGCAAAGAGGTGAGGGTCCGGGATTACGGCAGGGGTATTCCGCTTGGAAAGGTTATCGATGCTGTTTCAAAAATGAATACCGGTGCCAAGTACGACTCGAAGGCGTTTAAGAAATCTGTTGGACTGAACGGCGTCGGTGTAAAGGCTGTAAATGCCCTTTCTGAAAAATTCGTCATCCGCTCAATACGCGAAGGACAGGTCAAGGCTGCCGAGTTTGAGCATGGAGTTGCAGTTAAGGACCATCCTTTGGAAGCAACAAGCGAAGATAATGGGGTAGAGGTAATATTCAAACCCGATGAAGGAATGTTCGGTAACTTCTTCTATATATCAGAGTATGTTGATACCCTGCTGAAGAATTACGTTTACCTGAATGCCGGGCTGATCATCAATTTTAACGGGAATAAATTCCTTTCAAGGAATGGTCTAGCTGATCTCCTCAACGACAACATGAGCAGGGAAGGTCTTTATCCCATTGTACACCTGAAAGGTGAAGACATTGAAGTTGCTTTCACCCACGGATTGCAATACGGTGAAGATTATTACAGCTTTGTCAATGGCCAGAATACCACCCAGGGAGGCACACATCTCCTTGCCTTCAGGGAAGCCATTGTAAAGACAATAAGGGAATTTTACAAAAAGGATTTCGATCCTTCCGACATAAGATCGTCGATAATTGCAGCAGTTAGCATAAAGGTTGAAGAACCTGTTTTTGAATCACAGACAAAGACAAAGCTGGGATCGAAGGATATGGGCCCCGAAGGTCCATCAGTAAGGAACTTCATTGTAGATTTTGTAAAGAAACATCTTGATGATTACCTGCATAAAAACTCCGAAACTGCAGGCATAATACTTAAAAAGATACAGGAATCTGAGAAGGAGAGGAAAGCAATATCCTCAATTCAGAAGCTTGCCCGCGACCGTGCCAAAAAGGTCAGTCTGCACAACAAAAAGCTGCGTGACTGCAGGGTTCATTTTAATACAAATGATCCGAACAAGCTCGATTCAACAATATTCATCACAGAAGGTGACTCAGCAAGCGGCTCGATAACAAAATCGAGGAATGTTGAGACACAGGCTGTTTTCAGTCTGCGTGGAAAACCTCTTAATTCTTATGGCCTTACAAAGAAGATTGTTTACGAGAACGAAGAGTTCAACCTGCTGCAGGCTGCACTTAATATTGAAGATGGTATAGAGAACCTCAGGTATAACAATGTTGTGATTGCCACCGATGCCGATGTTGATGGTATGCATATCAGGCTTTTGCTGCTTACATTCTTTTTGCAGTTCTTCCCTGATCTGGTACGAAAGGGGCATGTGTACATACTGCAGACACCGCTTTTCAGGGTAAGAAATAAGAAGGAGACAAGATACTGCTATTCTCCTGACGAAAAGGCAAAAGCAATGTCGAGCCTTGGTCCGAATCCTGAAATAACAAGGTTTAAGGGCCTTGGCGAAATATCACCTGATGAGTTCCGCAACTTCATCGGAAAAGATATCAGGCTTGAGCCTGTTAGGATGAAAAAGACAGATTCGATCAACGGATATCTTGAATTTTATATGGGTAAGAATACACCTGAAAGACAGGATTTTATTATAGATAATCTCAGGATTGAAGAAGATAAGATCAGCGAGGATAAAATTGAAGAGGAAGTAAGTATATAGCAAGGAGCTTTGATGGAAGACGAACAGGAAATATCCGGCAGAGTTGAGAATAGTGCTGAGCCCATTGGGCCTGTTGCTCTTCATTCAGTTACAGCCCTTTCGGGTATGTATAAGGACTGGTTCCTCGATTATGCATCATATGTTATACTCGAGAGGGCTGTACCTCATCTTCACGATGGCCTGAAGCCGGTGCAGCGCCGCATCCTTCATTCTATGAGGAGGATGGATGACGGCAGGTATAACAAAGTAGCAAACATCATCGGCCATACAATGCAGTTTCATCCTCATGGTGATGCCTCGATTGGTGATGCCCTTGTTCAGCTGGGGCAGAAAGAGCTGCTTGTTGACGCCCAGGGTAACTGGGGAAACATTCTCACAGGCGACGGAGCTGCTGCTCCAAGGTATATAGAAGCACGACTCTCAAAATTTGCCCTCGATGTTGTTTTCAACCCGAAGACAACTGAATGGAAGCTTTCTTACGACGGACGCAACAAGGAGCCTGTCACACTTCCGGTTAAATTTCCTCTTCTTCTTGCGCTGGGAGGCGAAGGAATTGCAGTGGGGCTTGCTTCAAAAATACTTCCTCATAATTTCGTCGAACTTATTGATGCAACAATCGATTTTCTTAAAGGAAAGGAATTTGTTCTATACCCCGATTTCCCGACAGGCGGAATGGTCGATGTTTCAAAATACAACGATGGCCAGCGCGGCGGTGTAGTTAAGGTAAGGGCAAAAATAGAAAAGGTTGATAAAAAAGAGCTGGTTATAACCGAGATACCTTTTGGCAAAACAACTACATCCCTCATTGAATCTATAATTAAAGCCAACGAGAAGGGTAAGATAAAGATCAAGAAGATCGATGACAATACTTCCGCCAGTGTTGAGATAGTTATACAGCTTATACCAGGAACATCACCCGATAAGACCATCGATGCGCTTTATGCATTTACCGATTGCGAATATTCCATATCTCCGAACACCTGTGTGATAGTCGACGATAAGCCTTCATTCATGGGTGTAAGCGAAATCCTGAAGCATTCTGCAAATAGGTCGGTTGAACTTCTCCGTTCAGAGCTTCTGATAAGGAAAAGCGAGATCGAGGAAGAATGGCATATGTCTTCACTGGAAAAGATCTTTATTGAAAAAAGGATCTATCACGATATTGAGTCTTGTGAATCGTGGGAAGATGTGATAACTACTATCGATGAAGGCCTTGATCCATACAAAAAGCTTTTCATGCGTGAGATCACGAGGGAAGACATAACACAGCTTACAGAGATAAAGATCAAGCGAATATCAAAATACGACATCAAGAAAGCCGATGAGCATATTAAGGCGCTAGAGGCCGAGCTTGAAGAAGTAAAGAATCACATTAAAAATATTATTCCATATGCCATAAATTACTTCACACAGATGAAGAAGAAATATGGCAAGGGAAAGGAAAGGAAAACAGAAATAAGAAGTTTTGATACGATTGAAGCAACTAAGGTTGTTGCCAACAATGCAAAACTTTATGCCAATTTCAATGAAGGTTTTATTGGCACTGGCCTTAAGAAAGATGAGTTTATATGCGACTGCTCGGACATTGACGACATACTTGTAATCAGGAGGGATGGCAATTTCCTGATTACAAAGGTTGCTGATAAAGTGTTTGTCGGGAATGATATTCTCCAGGTAAGGGTATTCCTTAAGAATGACGAAAGGACCATCTATAACATTGTATACCAGGATGGCAAGGATGGCAACCTGATGATAAAAAGATGCGCAATTACCGGCCTTACAAGAGACAAGGAATATAACCTGACACGGGGAACGGCAGGATCCAGGATTGTTTACCTGAGCGTGAATCCGAATGGCGAAGCCGAAGTAATAAGGGTACACCATAAGCCGAAGGCAAGATTAAAAAAGCCTATGTTTGAATTTGACTTCGGGACACTTGCAATAAAGGGGAAATCGTCAATGGGAAACATACTTACCCGGTACCCGGTACACAAGGTAAGCCTTAAGGAAAAAGGACTGTCGACACTCGGAGGCAGGAAAATCTGGTTCGATGATGCGGTTTTCAGGCTGAATGTAGACGGAAGAGGAATATTCCTGGGAGAGTTCAGTGCTGATGACAAAATACTGATCATTACAAAATCAGGATTTTTCAGGCTTTCAGGATTTGACCTTTCCGGTCACTTCGAGGAAAACATACTCGTAATCGAAAAATTCAGGCCTGAGAAAGTTTATTCTGCTGTCTACTGGGATTCAGAACAGGGATTCTATTATGTGAAAAGATTCACAATCGAAGAATCAGAGAAACCGGTATGTTTCATAAACGAGCATCCTGAAAGCAAACTTGTAAGCTTAACTGAAGTTGAATATCCCAGGTTTGAGATCCAGTTTGGCGGCAAGTACAAGGACAGGGATAATGAAATTATCGAGGTGGCTGAGTTCATAGGAGTAAAAAGCTATAAAGCCAAGGGCAAGAGACTTACAAGCTACACTGTGAACAATATCCAGGAGATAGAGCCTATTGTAAAAAATGAGGTTCATCCTTTGCCTCAGGAAGAAGAGGAGGAGGAAGAACCTGATGATGACGGATCTCTTCATAAGCCCCTGCCTGATGATCCTGCTCAAATGAAGCTTGAACTGTAATGCGTTCAGCCCGGAAGGTATATATCGTCGGTTTCATGGGTAGCGGCAAGACCACCGCAGGAAAAAAGCTAGCGAATATTATGGGTTCCGGGTTTTATGATCTCGACAAGGTTATTGAACAAAAATCCGGGATGGATATCCCCGGAATCTTCGCTCATCATGGCGAAGATTATTTCCGAACTCTTGAAGCGGAAATCCTTCGGGAACTTTCAGTTATAAAGGATGGAATTATCTCTACAGGAGGAGGTGCTCCCTGTTTCAGGGACAATATGGATTTTATGTGTTCAGACGGCATTACAGTTTACCTGAAAATGACACCTGCCCAGCTCAGGGAACGGATTCTTAATTCAAAAACAGAAAGGCCGCTGATTGCAGGCCTTGGAAGGGAAGATCTGCTTAGCTTCATAGAAAAGAAGCTTGCCGAAAGGGAACGATTCTATAATATGGCAGAAATTGTATTCGACGGATTCGATCCTGATATCCGTAAACTTTACGAGTTGATAACCTCGGTCCCGCATTAGTATTTCACGTATTTGCGCTGGTTCTGTCCAAAAAAAATTAACATTTCTTTCCTATTATAATTAAATTACTAATTTAGTTTTCTATTATTTTGTTAAACAAGACTATATGAGAGAAAGGCTTTTTGCCCTCCTCGGCGTGGAATCAGGAGAAGAATCCATGGTTTCATGGCTGCTTATGCAATCTGTCTTCATAGGTGTATTTTTCGGATCTTTTGACATAAGCGCCCACTCGCTCTTCCTCTCAATATTCGATGAGAAAATGATGGCCAGGGGATACGTTGTATCAGGTGTCGCAGGTATCATCCTGACTTCAACTTACACACTGCTCCAGTCTAAGCTTAAATTCAGGATATTCTCAGTCGGAAACCTGATTGCAGTTACAGCTTTAACGATCCTCCTATGGACTGCCCTTCTTTTTTCATCGGCAAAATGGGTTGTCTTTCTTGTTTTTATAATGCTTGGTCCTCTTAATATCCTTGCTGCGCTCGGTTTCTGGGGAACAGCAGGTCGTCTATTTACCCTCAGGCAGGGAAAGCGACTCTTTGGTCTTGTTGATTCAGGTCTCATAGTTGGGATAATAATCAGCTGCTATACGGTTCCTGTTGTCCTATCACTGAATTTTGCCTCAAAAAATATACTGCTGATAAGTGCAGCCTCGGTTTTTATTGCCACTATAATTCAGATTGTTATTGGTTCTCGCTACAGGATTGAGTCAGACAAAGTTGAAAAAACGGAAGATGAAGAGCCCAAAAAGCAGGTATTCTCATTATTACTGAAGGACAGGTACACTGCAATTATGGCCGTATTTGTGGCATTATCTGTAATGACGGCTTTTTTTGTCCAGTACTCTTTTATGGCAGTCACCCGCGAACAATACCCGTCTGAAGAAGATATGGCAAGATTTCTCGGGATCTTTACAGGAAGCATGATGATCTTTACTCTCCTTGTTAAGCTACTTGCTTTTTCTTACCTTATCAGGAATTACGGCTTAAAGATCTGCCTTGCCCTTGGGCCCCTGCTACTTGCGGTTTTCACTCTTCTTGCAATCGGGCTTGGCATGGCAATGGGATATACTCCTGAAGCAACTTCTGGCTTCCTTATCTTCTTCCTTGTACTGGCATTGAGCAGGCTCTTTTCAAAATCACTCAAGGATTCTATCGAGTCGCCATCTTTCAAGGTTATTTACCAGACTCTCGATGAAAAGATCAGGTATAATGTCCAGTCGGGAATGGATGGAACTGTGAATGAGATTTCAGCTCTTACTTCCGGGTTGCTTCTTTCAGCGCTTGGTTTGCTGAGCTTCATAAAGCTTATTCATTTTTCAGCTGTGCTGATCATAATAATATTCTCCTGGATTTTGGTGGCATTTATGCTTTATAATGAATACAGGAAATCAATCAGGAAAGCATTGGAGCCGGCTGCAGTACCTCAGCAAACTGAAGGTACACAGGGAACTGACCTGTTCAGGAGCAGGTTTTATGCAAGGCTGGCAATCAAAGATGATTATACAAGTCTCATACTTCAACAGAAAGATTCCATATCAATAAAATCAGAAAGAAATTATATTGAAGGTCTCCTTGAAAAAGCTGAATCCGGATCAGATCTTAACCTGGTACCTGTTCTTAAAAAACTTTCACAAAACCAGGATCTGGATAAGGATTTAAGAAGCATCACGGGAACAGTTGCGGAGCAGATGCAGCAGAAGATATCACAATCGCAGGGAAGGAGAGAACATGCTTCTGTATTGCTCTCGGGAAACAGGACACCTCAGACATCGGAAATTCTAAGGTTGTTGAGGGATAATTCCACGGAATCAAGAAGGTTTGCAATATACATGATCGGCAAATTCAGGCTTACCGATATGTTGACAGAAGTTTGCGAATGCCTGGGAAATCCTTCACTTGAAACAGATGCCACGGCCGTGCTCAGATCATTTGGTGCGGATGCTGCTCCCGAAATGATGAGATATTTTATGTCTTCAACTGGTAATTCAGATACCTGCAACATTGTTCTCCGATTGCTGAGCGACATAAAAACAGCAGAGACATCATCGTTTCTTTTCTCAAGGCTCTGGTCAATTTCAAGAATAGTAAAGGAAACCGCCGTCAGGGGATTGATTAAAACTGATTACAGGCCTTCAGAAGAAGAGCGTGACAGACTTCATCAGCTTATCAGTGACACAATAGGTTTACTTACCTGGAACCTTTCGGCAAAAGTATGCCTTGAACGTGAAAAGGATACATGTTTGCTTCCGGTAATAAATAAAGACCTGAACCGCTGGAGGGGATTTCTGTTCGATATGCTCTCAGTGGCTTACGACAGGGGTTCGATTGCAAAGATCCGTTCGAATCTTGAAAAAGATACTGTGGAGAGTGTAAACTTTGCCCTTGAAATGATCGACCTTGTAATCGACGAAACTATCAAAGCCAAGATAACCGCATTACTTGATACAGTGCCTGATGAGGAAAAACTTAAAAATCTGTGGCATTTTTACCCCGGTGAAGTACCTTCATATAAGCACCTTATTGAAGGGATAATAAACCGAGACTATAATCTTCTGAGCATATGGACAAAGGTATGCACTCTGAGGAATATGAAAAATATTGACGACGGTAACCTTGCTGAATCAGTTGCTGCCCTGCTCTTCAGCCCTGAGATAATATTGCAGGAAGAAGCTGCAAGGTTGATCTCCGGTTACGATCTTAGCCTGTACAAAGCTGTAAGTCAAAGGATATCAGGATCTGTCAGAACTCGTCTTGATTATATTGTCGAAGGAAATACCAGGCGAGAAGAGTTATTGTATGAAAAGATAGACTTTCTCTTAAAATGTTTTCCCGGGATCCCGGAAGAGGAATTGCTCGTAATATCAGAAAAAATGGTATTTACAAAAGATTTTGGCAGTGGCAGTGTTCCTGCAGATGATTGCATATTATGGCCACTTGGCAAATCTGAGGACAAGCCCTATATTTTCTACTCCAGGTCCGCTACTCAATTGAAGAATTTACCTTCCGCAGAGTCATTCTACTATCTTTCGCTTAATTCAGTTGAAGAATTCAGCAACCATTTCCCTGAAAGATCAGTCGAGATATTGAAATATATTGAAATGAACGAATCATAGTTTTATTATGCCCTCAAGAAAGACTACAATATTCCGGCAATTGATATTCAACATATCAATTCCCACCCTTATAGCCTTTCTTGTAATTGCAGTCCTTAATTTCCAGAGGACGAGGACACTCCTTGTAACATCGGCTGAGGAAAAGAACAAGCTTCTTTCGAATGAAGTAACAAAGATACTCAGATTCCAGGATATTGCTTTCGAACTCATCGAGGAAGAGCTGAATACGAGGCTTACAAAGCTTTCTTATGAGCTTGTGAATAATTACTTCAGGAACACATCAGATCTTGAGAAACTGAACCTTCATGAGATAGCAAAAAAGCTTGGAATGGACCCTGCCAACGAGGATATTTATGTAATTGACAGGAACGGGCTTGTGGTAAATACTACTTTTAAGGCCGACTACGGTAAAAACCTTTACAGCTTCGGGGAGCAGTTTAAAACGTACCTTCAGAATATCTTCAACTCAGGGAATCTTGTTGTGGACCTTTTTACTACGGAGTCCTCTACCCGCAGAGCAAAAAAGTACACTTACATTCCAACAAACGACAGGAAATACATTATAGAACTTGGCGCTTATTCCAGGAAAGCCGATGAGGTGATAACCACAATGGAGGAGATAAAAGCCGAGATCAAGACTGAATCAAGAGGTATCATTGATGTTGAGCTGTTCCTTATGGCTGATCAGCCTTTCAGCATGAATATGAATGTGATGGAGGTTCCTGAACAGAAAGATCTTTTGCTGGCTGCTTTCAGGAATAAGGATACCACTACATATGTGAATAAGGTAGGTAATTCATGGCTGCAGTACCAGTACATTTATATGGACAGGCGTGAATCGCCGCTCTATAAAGGTTCAGTTATAAGGATCATCTCCGATGTATCCGATCAGCAGGCTTTATTCAGGAATGAAGCCAGAAGGTTCGGGCTTATTTTCGGCATTACAATGCTTATCCTGGCATATCTTATTTACAGGCAGACAAAAGTTATAACGTTGCCAATCAAGAAGCTGGTTGAAAATGTCGACAGGATCACAAATGGTGATTTACGTGAACGTGCTGAGGTAACCGGTAACAATGAGATAACAAAGCTTTCGGAGAAATTCAATATGATGGTTGCGCAGCTTGAGAGTTATACATACGAGCTTGAAGAGAAAGTAAAAGAACGCACTGTAAGGATTGAACGGCAGAAAGAAAAAATCGAGGAGCAGAAAAAGCATATAACAGACAGTATCTTCTATGCACGAAGGATCCAGAACGCGATACTACCGTCATTCCAGCTTATAGAGAAATCACTTAATGAGTATTTTATCCTGTATATGCCAAAGGATATAGTAAGCGGAGACTTCTACTGGATGAATGAGGCTGATGGAAAATTCATGATCGCTGCAGTTGATTGTACAGGTCATGGCGTTCCCGGCGCGTTCATGTCAATAGTGGGCTTTAACCAGCTTAACCATGCTGTTAACGTTAAAAAAGCCCGCAGAGCAGCCGATATACTCGATACCCTTAACGAGGGTGTAATAACAACGCTCAATGAGAATAAGAGCGACAGTTCAATCAAAGACGGTATGGATATGGCTTTATGCATCTTTGATCTTAAAGCCGGAATGGCCGAGTTTGCCGGAGCCAACAATCCTCTTGTGGTGGTTCGAAATAATCAGATAACCAAATATAAGGGCGACAGGTTCCCAATTGGTGCTTTTGAGGGGAATAAACCCCAGAATTTCAGGAACAACGAGATCAGTCTCGAAAAAGGTGATTGCTTTTACCTGTTTTCTGACGGTTATGAAGATCAGTTCGGGGGTCCGGACAACAAAAAATTTATGGCAAGAAGATTTGAGGAGCTTCTCCTTGAGATAAGTACTTTGCCAACTGTAGAACAGAAGAAAGTGCTTATTCAGAGGTTGAGCGATTGGATGGGAAGCAACGAGCAGGTTGATGATATTCTGGTCATAGGAATTAGAATTTGATGTAAGGAAATATTCCTTGCACTTAAAATAGAAATATGTCATCAGAAACAGCTAAAAAGGGCTTCAATCCGTTTCCTGGTCTGCGGCCTTTCACCCCCGGGGAAAGTGATCTTTTCTTTGGGCGGAAAGGGGAAAGCGCGGAAGTGCTTTCTAAGCTTCTAAAGAACAGGTTCGTTACAGTTATGGGTGCATCGGGCACCGGGAAGTCTTCCCTCATCTATTGCGGTGTTCTTCCGGGGGTCAGAGAACTTAAGTCAGATGGATCAGGCTGGATAATAGTTTCATTAAGGCCCGGAAATGATCCTTTCGGCAATCTTGCAAAGGCTCTTGCGGACTCATCAAAGGATAAAACAGATATATCTCAGGACAATCCTGATGGGATAGCTGGAATGGTCAACAGTGTCATAAAAGGCAATGAAAATGTACTCCTTGTGATTGACCAGTTTGAGGAGCTCTTCAGGTATGGTTCTCTTGGGAACGCAGATCTGTCAGCACCCGCAAGATTCGTCGATTCGCTCGTCAAGGCTGTCAATCAGCACAGTGTTAATATTTTCACAATACTTACAATGCGCTCCGATTTTATCGGAGAGTGTGCCCATTTCCAGGGTCTTACCCAACTAATAAATGAAAGTAACTACCTGGTGCCTCATATGGGAAGAGAAAATTACCGGGAGGCTATTGAAGGGCCTGTGAAATATGCAGGTGCTAAGATTGAGCAAGGACTTGTTGAGATACTCCTGAATGATATTGGTGAAAGAACTGACCAGCTGCCTGTCCTCCAGCATGCAATGATGAGAACATGGACTTACTGGCAACAGCTTGATGAACCGGACAGGCCAATTGCAAAATCAGATTACGATTCTATTGGAACCCTGAGCAATGCCATGTCAATGCATGCCAATGAAGCATTTGAGGAGCTGAGTCCTTCAGGAAAAGTAATATGTGAAAAGCTATTCAAGACTATCACTGATAAGGGATCGGACAATAAAGGGTTGAGGCGTCCCACATCTGTCCGGACAATAATGTCAATTGCCGGATGCCAGGCTTCGGAGCTGTATGAAGTTATTGAAAAATTCAGGGTGCCTTCACGGTCATTCATCACTCCCCGTCATAATGTAGAGCTTACTGAAGATTCAATCATTGATATCTCTCATGAAAGCCTGATGCGTTTGTGGGACAGGTTACGTGAATGGGTGGAGGATGAAGCTTCATCAGTACAGATGTACCTGAGGCTCTCTGAGGCTTCTGCAATGTTCCAGCAGGGTAAAACCAGCCTTTGGAGACCACCGGATCTTCAGCTTGCAATAAACTGGAGAAACCAGCATAAACCTACTCTCGAATGGGCTAAACGTTACGATCCTGCATTTGAAAGGGCGATGGTTTATCTTCGATCGAGCGAGAAGGAATATGTTGAGGAGGAGGAGAACAAGATAAGGCTTCAGAAGAGACAGATGCGGCGGACAAAAATAGTTGCAGGGATCCTTGGAACAGCAGCCGTCATTTCATTGGGATTTATGTTATTCGCATTCGTACAGAAGATTGCTGCTGACCGGCAGACAAAGCTTGCTGTTGAAGCAAAAACTCAGGAGGAGAGGCAAAGAGCACTTGCCGACTCAAACCGGGTGCTTGCAGATTTGCAGCGTAAGCTGGCGGACTCAACAGCTGTTATTGCTCTTAACAATGCGGAAGAGGCTGAGCGTCAGAAATCTCTTGCCATTATAGAGCAGAGAAGGGCAATACAGAATGAGCAGCTCGCTCGTGAGCAGGAGAAAATTGCTATAGCACAATCTGATTCAGCACAAAGGGCAAGAATAAGGGCGGACCTTAACGCCGTTATTGCTACCCGACAGCGTGATACTGCCCTGCAGCTGAGGATGCTTTCAATAGGCAAGGCAATGTCAGTAAAATCACTGCAGGCACAGGGTCAGCCAGATCTTCAGACACTTCTTGCTTACCAGGCTTACCTGTTTAATAAGAGGAATAATGGCTTGCAGAATGATGCGGATATCTATGCAGGGTTGTATAATGTATCGCGGCAGCTTGGCGCCCCAAGTGTCGTATCGCTTAAAGGTCACGATCAGAATACCGACATCAAGAGCATTGCTTTCATCCCGGGTAAAAAGGAAATATTTACATCAGGTTCTGATGGCAAGGTTATAAGGTGGTCATTGAATGGAACCCAAAATTCGTTGCAGGTAATTTATTCCGGTAAGAATGAGAGTACTAAGACAATAGAGATAACAGAAGTTCTGGCAGTTAGTCCTGATGCAGAATGGCTGGCATGCGGAATGAGCAACCAGACTATAAGAATGATTCCCCTTCAAACAGGGAAAGATGCATTTGTACTTAAGGGCCATACGGATAAGATCAAATCCGTCATCTTCTCTTTTGACAGTAAATACCTGTATTCAGCTGGGCTGGACGGTAAGGTGCTGAAGTGGGATCTTACACTCCGGACAAGCACCAATGTTACCGATAATTCCATGCATATTACATCAATCGATATTTCGGCAAATGGTCACTACTTTGCGGGTATAAGCACTGATGGCAGTGTTATGGTCTGGAACCCCGAAAACCTTAATGATAAATTCAGGATTGAAACAGCAGGCAAAAGCATCAAAACAATAAAATTCAATCCTGAAAATAACCTTCTTGCCCTTGGAGATATAAACGGGAACATAGAACTGTGGGACATAAACCAGTTCAAGAGAGTATCTCTGATCAAAGCTCATGATGCACAAATAAATGATATCCAGTTTAATAGCATCCTTAACCAGATGGCAACTGCCGGCAATGATAAAAAGCTTAAGATCTTTAACCTGCAGAATCTCACTGAGCCTCCTATTACATTTACTGACAACGAGGCTTTTGTGCTGGTAATGAAATTCAGCTACGACGGCCAGCTTATTGTCTCAGGAGGTTATGAAGGCACTGATAATCTTATGGTAAGGCCTTCGCATGTTGACTATTTCATTGACGACATCACTGCCCTTATCTCGCGGAATATGACTCAGAATGAATGGAATACGTATGTAGGAGCTGATATACCTCTTGAAAAAGTTTTCCTTGAAAAAAATTCTAAAATTTCAATCAGTGCGATCAAATAAATTAAAAATGAAAAAAGCTTTTTCATTTCTGGCAAGTTTGTTCTACTGCATGGGTTTATTCCTGGTGTTTCCCCAGGATGCATTTGCGCAGGAAGGTTCATGTGCTGAAAAACTTCGCACGGCGCAGTCACTATTCGAAAGGGGGCAGGTAAACCAGGTACCGGAACTGCTGAATGAATGTCTCAAAAAAGGATTTTCGAGGGAAGAATCTCTGATAGCCTATAAATTGATAATTCAGTCATACCTGTTTGAGGAAAAGCAGGAGGAATATGATTCAACAATGTATGAATTCCTCAGGAAAAATCCTGAATATGAATTGAGTCCAACGGATCATTCAAGGTTTATCTACCTGTACAACAATTTCAGGGTTAAACCTGTAATAAAGCTTGCTGTTCACCTTGGGTTGAACATGCCTTTTGTGACAGCAGTCGATAATAAATCAATTACCGGAGATCAGTCTTATGGTTCATATAGTTCAGGATTAAATATCTACTTGTCATTTCTTGAAGCTAAATATGAACTGACCCGCAGGATCGAGCTTAATGCAGAGGTTGCATATTCGGGTCTGACACTTACAAACACCCGTACCTTTTACAGCATCGGTGTCAGCGCTTACAATATGGGTGTGACAACCTATACTGAACAGCAGAACAGGCTGGAAATACCTGTGACGGCAACAATGAATTTAGCCAATTACCGGAAAATGACTTTTTTTGGCCGAGCCGGGGCAGGGCCTGCTTTTACCTTATCTGTAAAAGCATCTGCAGACTTCAGGCCATCGGACGTGAATGGTATTCCTCTTAATGTTTCAGGTCTGGACAGAAGTTCGTCGAGAATACCTGTTGACATCTTTGCTCAGCTTGGTGGAGGAATAAAGTACAAAACCAGGAATGGTTTTTTTGTTGCAGAGGTCAGATCAAACTTAGGCCTTCTGGATCAGACGAGAGGTAATAACCAGGATTTTGCATCGGATAAGCTGGCGCGGAATTTCTACTACACTGATGATGATTTTAATCTCAACTCACTCAACTTTAATGTTGGCTATACCTACATCTTCTACAAACCATCAAAAATAAGATAAAGCGGTAATGAGAATAATTTTATTGTTTTCACTTATAATAATGCTCCTTGTTACTTCTTGTGAAAGGATAGATAATGATCCGGAAACCCCGGTCCTGAAGTTATATGGAGATGCCCTTGAAGATATAGGTTTAAGTATCAGTAAAGGACAGAATGGATATTTTATAGGCGGCCAGTTTACAGAAGTTGTGCGAAGCGGTGACCACAATAACTATATAGAGAAGGAGTCATCAGTGAAAAAGATGGCTGTTCTGAAAACAGATACAGAAGGAAATCTTATCTGGAAAAAATATTTCGGGAATGGTGCCGGTGCCCTTGGTTCGAAAATAATTTCTTTAACTGATGGGTCTGCTGTCTGTGCAGGCTATATTGTTGATGAGGCAACGGCACAGAAGAACATATATATTGTAAAGGTTTCACCTGATGGAGAAAATACACGGGAAATAATTCTTAATGGTAACGGAACAGTAAAAACCTCAGCTGATAATGATGGCAACCAGTTTGCCGTAGATATCTGTCCTTCTGAAAACGGATTCCTGCTGCTTGCCAGTACGGATGCCGGAAGGTTACAAGGATCAACAGGAAATGCTGAAGGCAAGACTGATATTTTCCTTCTTAAACTTGATTATGAACTTCAGGTAACCGGTGATCCTGTGATAATGGGGTTTCCCGGTAATGACCAGCCTGCTGCCATTAAGCAGAACCGGGAAGGCGGATACATCATCGCCGCAACAACCGACAGGTCGGAAGCAGGCATGGCCCTGAACAACATTCTTATAATAAGTACCAATGCGGCAGGGAGCGCTGTAAGAATGAGAATCATTGGGAATGAAGAAGATGAATATGCTTCTGATTTAGAGGTAGAGGACGATGGCTATTTTATTGCAGGGACTTCCGGGGCAAGTGGAGCAGATCAGTCAGTCTATATGAGCAAGCTTCCGGTGAACATCTATGCTGAGCCATTATTTCAGAGAAAGTATAAGATAAATTCCGGAAATGCAGCAGTTAACTCCTTTTCTGTTAAAGCCATAAGCAAGTACAAAAGCAACTCCTATGTTGTTGCGGGTTTTGCAGGATCAGGTTCATCGGCAAGAATGCTTGTCTTTGTTGCAGATTACTTTGGCTGGCCGGTACAGGATAAGAGTGTTATATCGGCCGCCGATGGCAGCCAGGTTGCTTACGATGTTGTGACTGATGACAACAACCGCATCATTGCTGTTGGAAAGAACAGTTTTGAGACAAATTCATTAATAAGCTTTTACAGGTTCAGGTTCTGAGATATTGCCTGAAATTAACAGGAATTGTATGAAAACAAAAATATTTATATTGACCCTGATACTGACCATTCTCTCAGGAAGAATGTTTTCTCAGACGCTTGCCTTACAAGCAGGTTCAGGACCAGCTTCACAGAATATTTGCGGATCTTCCTCAATCACAGATATAATTTATACTTTTTCAGGATGTAATGGAACAGTAACGGTAAAAGACCAGGCAGGACATGCACTTACCACCAATGGTTATACTGTAACTTTTGATCCTGCAGCCAATGCCGCAAGTGGAACAGTTACTATTTCCGGCGCACCATCATCATCTCCGTTAGCTGTCACATACACAGTTAAGGTTCCTATTGCAGGTACAGATCTTACAGAAAGCGGTTCACTTAATGCTTATACAGCGCTTACACCCGGTACTATCACATCAGATCAGACTATCTGCTACCATACAGCACCAGTAGAACTGGCAGGAGTTGCCCCGGTGGGAGGTGATGGATCAAATTCATACCAGTGGCAGACAGATGCCAGTGGTTCATGGGCAAATATACCTTCAGCAACGCTTCTGAATTACCAGCCGCCGGTACTTGATGTAACGACGAGTTACAGGCTGAATCAGACCTCAGCCATCTGTGGTACAGTTACAACAAATACTGTTACTATAACAGTCAAGGATGAATTTGTTGTGGGGAGCATATCATCGAGCCAGACCATATGTTACCATACGGCTCCAGCTGAATTAATAGGTGTTGCACCAACA